>NZ_JAFFPU010000075.1 GCF_016919175.1 Leptospira ainlahdjerensis
GATACGGATGTTGTTTCATGATGTAATCTTCTATTTTAGAATATTGATCCGCTCTCGCTTTGATCATAATCTTATTTTCCGTATCTCGCACCGGAAATCATTCGAATGGACGTCAGCTTTGGATCAGAAAATTACAAAAAGTTTATCAAAACAAAAATAGAAAAAGCGGGTTAATCCCCGCTTCCTAATAAATTTCTCATCACTCTTCCGATGATCTGAGGATCCAGAATTAGCGCGAACGCAATTCCGCATAACGCACCCCAAAGATGCGCGTCGTGATTGATTCCGTCGGACTGAGAACTTTTTGAGGAAAAGTAAGTATAAACCAAATACAAAACCGCGTACACAGCCCCCGGAATCGGGATCGGAATAAACATCATATAAAGAGAAAGCCCCGGATAAAAAAGAACCGTCGCAAACAAAACGCCACAAACTCCACCGGAAGCACCTAACGTAGCGTAAAGAGGATTGTCTAAATTTTTTCTCCAAGAAATGACGCTCGTGATTAAAATTGTTCCGAGATAAAAGAGCGTAAATTTTACAGGACCGACCGTCTGTTCCAAATTCTTTCCAAAAGAATAGAACGAAACCATATTAAAAATCAAGTGCATCCAGTCGGCGTGGATAAAACCCGAGGTCAAGAGAGTATAATAATTCTTATCCCTTTCGAGCCGATAAGGCGTAAGAATGAATTTTCGAAGTTGAACTTCGGAGGAAAAACACCAGACGCTGATGCCGAAGGTGACGAGACAGATCAATATTGTAATCAAAACAAGTTCCTACATTTTATTTTTCGATCGAGGGATCTTCTATATGAATGGAAAGCATTTTATCTCTTAAAATCGCCGCTCTTTCAAAGTCTAAATCCTTCGCGGCTTTCATCATTTCCTCGTGAAGTTTTTCTTTGAACACGGCTCGGTCCGGGAACTTCTTCGGATTAAATTTTTTCTCGATGTCTTCGAGAATCAGATCTTCGGAAGTTTGTTCTTTTTCTTCCCTTTCAATGATATCACCTACGTCTTTTTTGATCGTAAGAGGAGTAATTCCGAATTTGGTATTATGATCTTCCTGGATTTTTCTACGTCTTTTTGTTTCGTCGATCGCTTTCGCCATCGAATCGGTGATACGATCCGCGTAAAGAATTGCCTTTCCGTTAACGTTTCTCGCCGCACGTCCGATCGTCTGTATGAGAGATTTATAATTTCTTAAAAAACCTTCCTTGTCCGCGTCCAAAATCGCGACCAAAGAAACTTCGGGAATGTCCAATCCTTCTCTCAAAAGATTGATTCCGATGAGAACGTCGTAGATTCCTTTTCTTAAATCCCGAATGATCGCGACACGATCCAGAGTTTCCACTTCGGAATGGAGATACGCCACCTTCAAACCGATCTCTTCGTAATAATCGGTCAAATCTTCGGACATCTTTTTTGTGAGAGTCGTCACGAGAATTCGTTCTCCTGATTCGATCCGTTTCCGAATTTCCACATGAAGATCTTCGATTTGATTTTTTGTGGTTCGAACTTCGACGATCGGATCCAAAAGCCCGGTAGGACGAATGATCTGTTCGACCGCTTTCGAACTTTTTGCCAGTTCGTATTCCGCCGGAGTTGCGGAAACATAAAGAGTCTTCGGAGTCAACTTTTCGAACTCGTCGAAGTTGAGAGGTCTGTTGTCGAGAGCGCTCGGAAGACGAAAGCCAAAGTCGACTAACGTTTGTTTTCTCGCTTTGTCACCGGCGAACATTCCTCCGATCTGTGGAATCGTAACGTGGGACTCGTCTACGATCAGAAGAAAATCTCCGCGAAAATAATCGATCAAACAAGCGGGTCTTTCCCCTGCCTTTCTGCCGGTGAGATGTCTGGAATAGTTTTCGATCCCGTTACAATAACCCATCTCCTGCAACATTTCCATATCGTAATTGGTGCGGGAGACGATTCTTTCCGCTTCCAAAAGTTTTCCATTTTTACGGAAGAATTCGGCCTGCGCGTCCACTTCCGCTTTGATGTTTTCTACCGCTTCCTTCACTTTCGGACCGGATGTGATGAAGTGTTTCGCAGGATAAATATAAGCTTTTTCTAATTTAATAATCGTCTGCGCCGTGACCGGATTGATTCTGCTGATGGAATCGATCTCGTCTCCGAAAAATTCGATTCTGATTCCGTCCGTATGATAGGCGGGATAAATTTCGATAGAATCTCCGCGAACTCGGAAATTCCCTCTGGAGAAGTCGATATCGTTTCGATTGTATTGAATGTGAAGAAGTTTTCGAATGACCGCGTCTCTTTCAATCGTATCTCCGACCTTGAGAGAAACCACGGAGTTTGTATATTCTTCAGGAGAACCCAAACCGTAGATACAGGAAACCGAACTCACGATCACGACGTCGTCTCTTTCCAATAACGAAGAAGTCGCTCTCAATCTGAGTTTATCGATTTCTTCGTTGATGGAGCTGTCTTTTTCGATAAACGTGTCTGAAGAAGGAACATAGGCTTCCGGTTGGTAGTAATCGTAATAAGAAACAAAATACTCCACCGCGTTTTCGGGAAAGAATTCCTTGAATTCACGGAACAACTGAGCCGCCAAAGTTTTGTTATGCGAGAGGACTAAGGTAGGCAACCCGAGCGTCTGAATCACCTGCGCCATCGTAAACGTTTTTCCGGACCCGGTCACGCCGACCAGAGTGATCTTTTGTTCCCCTTTTTGAAAAGCGGTTCCGATCGTTTCGATCGCCTTGATCTGATCTCCGGCGGGCTGATAGGCGGAATGAATTTTAAAAACTGCGGACATCTTTGTTAAGAAAGTTTTTTCTTGGCGTTGAACTGAGCTTGTTTTCTTCCTTCCAAGATTTCCAGATCTAGTTCGTCAAAAAGTTTTTGCATCACCATCATGCCGCGCATGAGCGTGGCAGTGGAAGAAAACTTTCCTCTTTCAATATCCTGTTCCAAGTTCAACTCTTTGAGATTGTTTACGATTTTGATGAATAATGTCTGGGAACGATCGATGGAATATTCCACTTCCACCTCGGTTCCGTCTCCGTATTTAACCGCATTTTCGACGGCTTCGAGGGCTCCGATACAAAGATCCATAACGATATCTTCCTGAGTGCCTTGACTTTTTAGAAAAAATTCGAAACGGCTCCGAACGTATTGCATCGGTTGAAACGCGATCTTTCCGAGAAGAACATAACTATCCTTAGACGGTAGTTTTTTTTCTTGAGTATGATCCGGGTGAATGTGAAATTCTTTCTGATTGAACTTATTGTGCTTTGCGAAACCGGAATTCACCAAAGATTCTAAGATCGTGGCGACAACGGAATTTTCCGTATCCGGTTCGTCCTTAAATTTGCGGAGAGTTTCCATCCGAATCCAAGCATAAAAATCGTTTACGGTTCCGGTCAACCCCTGAGAAAGCATCGACTGAATTTGTTTTTCGATTTCTTCTCTTGTGAGGTGAAAGCTCATACTTTATCCATTTAGATGCAGAATTCTGAAAGTGTAAATCCGTTTTTACCAGGACTTGATTTGGCGCATCGCTTCATAAGAAATCACTGCGACTGAATTGCTTAGATTCAAACATCGGGATGAATCTTCCATCGGAATTTTTAAGATCTTTTCCTCATTCCAAGATTTTTTCATTTCTTCTGGAACTCCCGAAGTTTCATTTCCGAAGAGAAAAGCGTCCCCGGACTTATATTTCACTGACGTATAAGAACGTTGTCCGTGAACGGAAACCAGATACAAATTCGAATCGGAGGGAAGAATCGCTTTATATTCTTCTAAAGAAGAATGGAGTGAGATTTTTACCTTATCCCAATAATCCAAGCCCGCGCGACGCGCGGCCTTTTCGGAAAGATCGAAGGAAGCTTGTCCGATGATGTGAAGATCCGCTCCCAACGCCACACAAAGCCTCGCGATGTTTCCGGTGTTGGGAGGGATTTCCGGTCTGTAGAGACCTATATGCAGAGACATAGAATCATTTTTTCTTATTCTTATTCAAAGAATTCTGAAGAATCGCCCCGAAGGAACTCGTGGATCCGCTTGTGTCCGTACTCAGATATCCGCTGTAATCCATTCTATCCTGAATCTCCTTCGCCTTCTGAATCGAAAGAGAAATCTGTTTTCTCTCCGGGTTTACTTCCATTACAAAAACGTCAACTACGTCTCCGGGTTTAAAACTCTGAGTCAAAGGAACACGGCTCGGAATTCCGGTTTCTCTTCCGGGAACGAGACCGTTGAAATGATCGTCTAACTTTACAAAAAGTCCGAATGCCTTCAAAGAATCCACGGTTCCTTTTACGATGTCCCCTTCTTTGAAAGGAACCGTCTGCGCCCAAGGATCTTTTAAAAAGTCTTTTACGGTAAGAGCGATCTTTTGAGTTTCCCAGTCGATCCGGAGAACTCGTGCGCGCAAGGTCTGACCGACTTGAAATTCTTTTTCGAGTTCCGGATTCTTTTTATAAGTAGCTTCGGAGATGGGAATGAGGGCGCTGAGTCCGTCCATCTCGACGATGAGTCCGAAGTTCTGGATCGTTTTCACCTTGCAGGTGACGAACATCCCTTCTTTCAATTCTTGTTTGAGAACTCCGAGTTTTGCTTCCTTCGCACGATCGGAAATTTTTTTCTGAGAGACGATGAGTTTACCTCTGGTCCCGATATCCTGAATCAAAAACTTAAGTCGTTTCCCAACCAAACCCGACTTCTTAAATTCTGGATCGATTTGAGAGAAAGGGCAGAATGCGGTAAACTCTCCGATCTTGACTTCGGCTCCGGATTCTCCTTCGGAAATAAATTGACCTAAGACCGGGATCTCAGCTCTTTTAGCGATTTCTAATAGATCTTTGTTGAGGGATTCTCCGCTCAAACAAGTCGTGAAGTGAATGTCTCCGTGGTCTTCACGCAAGAAATACGCTTCGATTTCGTCTCCCGGAGTCGGCAAACCGGTTTCGAGAAATTCTTCGGAAGAAATGATCCCTTGTGTTTTGGAATCCTTTGCGGTAACGAATATAAAATCTTTTTTGGCGGAGTTCACAACGGCTGTGACTTTCGTGCCTGCTTCCATCGCTCTTTTCTTTTTAAAGGAAGCGTCTAACATTTTCTCAAAGAGTTCTTTTTCAGATTCTTTCATTTTTTCCCTCTCTTTTTTTGACTGGAAGTGGATTCCTTTTTTTCAGGCGGATAGGAAATTTCACCGGCGATCGTTTTACGAAGAGATTTCAAATTCTTTAAACTGATCATCGGGTCTTCCGTAAATACGTTGATATAGGCGGGCTTTCCTTCGCGGATTTTTCCTTCATGTGGCGCTTCCAGAAAGGAACAAGTGGATTCGGTCGCGATTCGAATGGCCTCTTCGTTTCCCAAAACGGAGGAAAGAATTTCGATCTCTTTCCAACCGCCGATCCCCGGATGAACATGAAGATTTCCGGTGCCTGAAGCAAGAAGTAGCCCTTGACTCAGATTTTTTTGTCTGACTAAAAAAGCAAGATAGGATTTGTATTCTCTCTCCGCATTCTCCCTTTCTTCGTCTTTTAGATTGGAAAGTTTCCCGGCAAATTCGGGTTCGGGTGAAAGATTTTTCGCGAAGAACGGACTCCATTCCTTCAAAGAGTTGAGATCCGTTTCCCACTCGGGGGTTCCCGCAAGTTTTTGATAGTAGTAAACGGAAAACATAGGTCCCCAGTTCAGATTTCGAAACACACCGGGAGAAATTCTTCCCGCTATTCCATCGGGAACCGGATGAAAGAGCGTAGGAATTCCCGCGTTGATTCCTTCCAAAATGCTAAACTCGTCTCCAAAGGCGGATAACGCTAGTTTGATTCCTTCCGCGTCCGCGACCTTCTTGAGTTGATACAAGAACGGACCGTCGAAGGCAAAAGATTCGCCTTCTTGATAACGATAGAAAAGATGCACGGGAGAATTCGGTCTTTTTTTCATTCTCGCGACCGCATCTCCAGAAGAACGTATCACTGTATAACCTGGTAGGTTTCCTAAATTCTTCGTTTCCGCACTTTCGGCGATCCAAGGAGAATCGGACTTTCGAACCCAAGGAACATACTTTCCGGACCGTTGTGCGTCCTTGGTAAGAACCTCGACCCAAGAAGGATCTCCCACGGAAAAAACTCCAGTAAAACCGTGAGCCAAAAAAGATTGAAGAGAAAGAAAAACTCCCGCTCTATCTTTTTGTCCTCCGAGAGAATCCGTGGAAAGAGTTACGTTCGAATCACAAAATCCGGGAAGTGCGTACGACACCTTTCCGGAATAAGAACTTAACTTTTTGATCGAGATAACTTTTCCGTTTTCGATTCGAATCTCGGAAATATCCGAGTATTCTTTTTTTCCGGGAAGTAAATAACGCACACCGCTCAAAGTCAAAGACTCCGAAAAGAGCGATTGAGAGATAGACAATAGCATCAAAGAAAACGCAGTCAGCTTAAAAAGAGAGCGTCGTATCTTTGTTTCTAAAAGATGCTGCTTTTTTCCCTTTCTAACAATCACTCTCTTGACAAACGAAACAGATTCAGGAATGTTCATGGATGATGGGGCAGGAAATCCGAGATATATCCGACAATATCCGGCTAACAATTGAGAATGGAAAAATCCTTTCTCTGAAAACCCACAGGATGACTCATTCTGTCGAAGAGCATATCCAAGAGGCAGTCGGTCTGATTCTGGATAAGGTAACTCATCCTACTCTGGTTCCTACGGTTTATACTATAATAAAAGAGTTGGCAATCAACGCCTGCAAAGCAAACCAAAAAAGGATTTTTTTCGAAGAAAAAGGTCTCGATCTCAACGACGCGGCCGATTATGAAAAAGGCGTTCGAGAGTATAAGAGTATTTTCAGCGAAGCGATGTCCGAACTCTACGGGCAGAAGGCAAGAAAGGAAGGTTACTATTGTCTGATCACGTTTCATTATTCTTTTGATGGAATTCGGATTGAAGTCATCAACAACGCACCCGTTACACAACAGGAAGAAAAGTCTCTCCGAGAAAAATTGGAGAAGGGGATGCGCTACAACGACATCGCTCAGTTTTATTTGGACAACGCCGACAACACGGAAGGCGCGGGAATCGGACTGGCGCTCATTCTTATCATGCTTAAAGGAGAAGGAATCGATCCTTCTTATTTTAGAATCATCATTCGTGAAGACGTTACGATCGCAAGATTGGAAATTCCGTTGACCCCCGACTTTCAGAGCATCCGAAAATTAAACCATAAGAATTAAATGCGACTTCCCCTTTCGGTTTGTATCATCACTCTCAACGAAGAAGACAATTTAGAGCGTTGTCTCAAACCTCTGGATTTCGTTTCGGAGATCGTCGTCGTGGATTCCGGATCCAAAGACAGAACCGTCGAGATCGCGAAAAAATACGATGCGAGAGTCCAGATACGAAAGTTCGACGACTATGTGAGTCAGAAAAATTTCGCCCTTTCTCTCGTGACGAACGACTGGGTGCTCACACTTGACGCAGACGAAGAAGTTTCTCCCGATCTAAAAGAGGAAATTCTAAACTTATTTAAGAATGGTTTACCAAAGGCGGACGGCTATTCTACTCCGAGGCTGACCTGGTATTTAGGAAAATGGATTCGCCACGGAGGTTGGTATCCCAATCGTAGAATTCGGCTCTTTCAAAAAGTGAAAGGAACGTTCGGCGGAGGACTCGTCCACGAGACCGTCCACCTAACAGGAACATGCGAAAAACTGAATGCTCCGGTTTATCACTATTCTTATAAGAATATCAGCGATCATATTCGTTATATCAACGCCTATTCCGACTTAGGCGCCCAGGAGAAATTCAGAGCCGGCAAAACCAGTGGTCTTTTTCACGCGTTTCTGGAGGGATTTTACAAAGCTTTTTGGATGTATACGATCCGGTTCGGTTTTTTAGACGGAAAACAGGGTTTTGTTCTGGCGGTCTTTGGATTCTATTACAATTTTTTAAAGTACATTAAGTTGTACGAGTTGAATCTGAAAGATAAGAAAAAGGTTTGATTTTTCTTATCTTTGAATTTTAGAAAATCCTAAACTACAATCCTCGGCCCTCGCATTCGAAACGCCTGTTTTTTTTCGTTTCGACAAAGTGGTTCTCTTCGTAATTTTTTTCATTCCGATTGATTTCAGGACGTAAAGAAGTTTTCAAAACTTCCAAAAATAAACGAAAGTCATTTTTAGCCAGGTGAAAGATTTCAGTTTCCGAATCGTTTGTCTTAACGATGATTTGCCCGAAAACCAACCGTTTTTCTCAGGGATGGAAAGAATTTTCCAAAGAGGAATCTCAAAGAGTTCTATCTTCGAAAAAAGAAGTCTCCGGCAATACCTCACAACGTAGGAAAGGAATCGAGGCTGTTGGATAAAAATACAGAGAACGCCTTCCCGATCGGTCGACGCTAAAACCCTGCGAAGGCACTTCTAAATACTAGTCCCTTCTTTCTTTGTTGTGATTGATACGATTCATGATGTAGAGCGCGAGCAATCCGCCCAAGAGAACCGCGAGTAAATTTACATTAGAGATTTGATAGATGCCGAATTTAGGCGAGATCAACCAGAGAACTACCGAACGAATAAAATCTTGAAGGAGAGAAAGAATGATCAAAGAACCAAGAAGTGCGACGATCAGCGCCCCCCAAAAACCTCCGAGGAGATCCTTGCGCTTGTAGTAGTAATAATACCAAGAAAGTCCGCCGGAAATTCCCACAACGAAGAGAACGTCAAGAATTGTCGTCCACCACGGTGAGCCTGAAAAAGAAGCAAGAGGCGCCAAAAAGAGTTGTGCACCCAGTCCGTGTAAAAAAGAATCAGGTAAATTCAATAGGCTCATTCCAATACAGCATTTTCGGGAATTGTCTTTTAGTCGACTCATTTTACGACTCGCTCCAAAACTTGCTTCTTCAGGAGCAAAAAAGTCCCAACGCCCGCAACCAATGTTCTATTTTATAAGTTTCCAGATGAAGAATGGAAAAGGTTGAAGGATTTGGATTTTAGAAAGAAGCTCGTAAAAAAAGAGAATTCCAAGTTTGAACAACAAAACAAATCAACCTACTACAACTTTTGGTATAGCCGGTTTTCCCCTTTCCCATTCCCTTTCTCCGCTCATTCACAATTCAATTTATAAAGACAAAGAAATGAATGCTTCTTACCAGGTTTTCGAAACTCAAGAATTCGATCGTAAGATCGTTTTGGATCTTCAAAAATCCGGGGTCTGCGGGCTTTCGATTACGATTCCTCATAAGGAAAGAGCGTTTGCTCTCGCGGACGAAGCGGATATGCCGTCGAAAATTATGAAGGCTTCGAACACTCTGGTTTTGAAGAAGGATTCGATTAACGCGTATAATACGGATGGAGAAGGCGCTTATCTTTCCATTTTAGAGTGGTCCCCGGAATCGATGAGCCGCGGAAAAACTTTAATTCTCGGAAGCGGAGGAAGCGCGCGGGGAATCGCGTACAGTCTCGCCGCTTCCGGAAAAATTTCAGAGCTGATTCTATGTTCTAGAAATGAAAAAACCGGAAAAGAGATCTGTTCTTTGATCATGGAAAATTCTACCACCAAAGCGCTGTTTGTGGGTCCGGAGGAAATTATTTCTTTCCGGGATCAATTCTCACTGATCGTTCATACGACACCCCTCGGAATGAAAGGTCAGTCACCGGGTCCCTTTCTTGGAGAAGAATTTTTCGATTCTTCGATGACGGTTTTCGATATCGTTTATAATCCATTGGAAACTCCCTTGGTCAAAGCGGCTCGGAAAAAAGGGGCGAAAATTATTCCCGGTTCCGAGATGCTTTTGTATCAGGCAATGAAACAATTTGAGCTTTTCACTGGGGTCACCCCCGATCTTGTGGACATCCAAAAAACGAGAGAACGTTTGTCCCTCGCATTAGCAAATCGATGAGTTCCGATTTTTTCGAATTCATTTCACAACTTTCCAACCTGGAAAAAACCAGAAACTTCAACGTATTCTCCGGTTATTCTTTGGAACCGTTTGAGAATATTCTAAAAAAATACGGATTGGATCGAAGAAAAAAAGAAACCTTGTGGAGAATCTCAGTGGTCGGAACGAATGCAAAAGGTTCGATCACACACTTTTTAGGGGAATACTTCCGGCTCTCCGGTTTCAAAACTGGGCTTTATACTTCCCCACATCTGATTTCTCCTCTGGAAAGGATCCGCATCGGATCCAAGTCGGAACCCTTTCGACAGATTCTTAAAAAAGAATTGGATGAATTGTTAAGCGAAATGGAAGGCCGAGGCGCCGAGCACGACCTCAAAACCTTTTCTTTTTTTGAATTGTTCACATTTGCGGCGATTCTTTTTTTTGAAAACGAATCGGTCGAGACTCAGATCTACGAAGCTGGTCTCGGAGGCAGGTTGGACGCGACTAAGCTGGCTGATCCGGACGTCGTCGTTTTAGGGTCGATCGGTCTCGACCATAAAGAAATATTAGGAAATTCTAAAGTAGAAATTTTAGATGAGAAATTGGGAATCTGTTCTAAAAATACAATGGCCCTTTTTTCAATGGAACAGAAGGAATCGAAACTCAACCGAAGAATCGAAGAATTCTGCAATGAACGTAAGATTGTCTATGAAATTCTAAAAGAAGAACCTTCGAACGCCGACTATCTAACCCGAAATCGTTTTTTTTCTCTTCGAGTTTGTGAAAGAATTTTGGGTTTGAAAGAGATTAAAAATTCTAAATCAAAAACGAATGTTTTAAATTTTGCCGATGTGGAAGCTCTCGTTTCCCCACCTTCGGGAAGGCTCAAAATTTTGAGAAATTCTCCATTCTTAGTTTTTGATCCCGCACATAATCCGGACGCGTTTTTGGAAACGTTTCGAAGTTTGCATTCTCTTTTTCCCGAAAAAAAATTTCAAGTGATTGCCGGCCTTTTAAAAGACAAGGACGGAGCCGAAATTTTGGAACTTTTGAGAAGTGCGGAAAAGGGGCGTTCTATAGCAGGTTTTAGATTTCTATTTGAGGAAGGTTTTTATCTTCCGCCTAACTGTAAAAAGACTGAAAGTATTTCTTTGGATCAAATGCGCGCGACGATTCGATCAAATCCGGGTGATGCGGATTCAATTTTGGTCCTTGGAAGTTTTCGTTTGTTTCCGATTGTCTTGGAGATGATTTAGGAATTTTTTCTACGATCCGAACCAATCTCGGTAATCTAAAATGCTTAAGAAATTTGCCGGTTCGCATTCTAATTTGCGAATTATCTTGTTATTCAGCAAATCGAGGTGAAGGATATATCTGTAGTTTCTGTGAAACGTGGGAGCTCCTTCGTTCATGGTTTCCACGAGATGAGAATCCATTTCGATTTCATCCAACCAAAGAAGATAATTAAAAAGAAAACAGCGGGACACACCATGAGCCTGAGCGAGTGCGCCCAGAAAAGCCCAACTCCCGGTACTCACCCTCGCATTCATCCGAATCATATTCTTCTTTCCTTCAGTCGGCTGATAAAGAGTTTTACCTGCCTTATAACCCAATCTTCTCGAAGACGTCAGATACTTTCCATACTTTCGCAGAAGGTCGGGAATCCTTTTGGGAAGCCTTTTCTTTTCCGGCTCACTCAAGCGAAGTAAGGTCTTTTTCGGAATCAAAAGAGTAATCACGTCGCAAGTCCTTTCTTGGAGAATGGATTTCAATTCTTGATCAGAGTTTAGAAGTAAAGTTCCCATCCTAGATACGTTTCCGGAAGGTTTTCAAAAAAACGGAAATCCAAAGAAAAAATTACAAAAAAACTGAAAACTTACCGGGAATGTTCCAAGAAACCGTCTATAAGATTTTGGTAGGATCGTAATTAAGATGCGGGAGTTCCCACAGATTACTTCCCTAAGCGACTACAAACTTTCTAACAAACTTATTTTCGTTCAATTCCGAATGGAATTCCTACAATTTTGGTTTTGAGACAAGTTCTAAATCGGAAATTCAAAAACAAAAAAGAAGCTATAAAATGAGAATTAGAAAAGCTTAAACTTCTAAAACTTCAATTTAAACTTCGCATAAGAATCCAGTTCCATCGTCTGACCGGGAATCGCAAAAGGATTGTTAACTCTTGTAGGCACAACTCCGACATCCAAAGTCTCTTCGTCTAATCCGAGAAAAAAGAACGTAGCAGACAGAATCAACATAAGCGCCATACCGTAAACCATCACTCCCCCGGTCACACCTTGGTGTCTCCCAAAATTACCTGCAATTTTCTGATACTTTCCTGCATCGGAATTTGTCTCGCGAATGATCCTCTCTTCATATAAATACATCCCTATAAACTGATCTTGAGGAACCACGTTCGCCGCCAAAAACAAACGAGTCAGACTCACCTGACTTCCGGCGCGGTCATACAACGTATTGGCTTTGAGATTAAAATAATAATACCCTGCATAAAACAAAAGAGTTCCGTATAAAGAATAGATCGAAAAGTCATTGTAAGAATGATCCAAAAAAACATTCTGCTTATTCTTATAATATAGAACGCTATCCCCCGGAACCATAGCAAGATCGAACTTTACCTCTTCCTCTTTTTTAATCTCCACACCCTTCAAAATATCCACATGCCCTTCCATAGACAAACGAAGTCGATTGTATCCCGTTTTGACCGGGACACGAACCAAAGGAGTTTTACCCAAAAACTCGGAACCAAGATAAACGTTCGCGCCTTCCGGATTCGAAGCGACGGAAATTAGACCTTCCTTAGGAGAACGGGAAAGTGACATTTCAAAACTGCCCTCGTCTTGAAGCAGGATCCTTTTCTCCTGGCTCTTGAAACCGTCCATGTAGTATTTAATTACATGATTTCCCGGAAGGATATCATTTCTTTGAAGAGGGGTTTTACCGAGAAACTGCCCGTCAAGAAAAACAAGAACCCCGTCCATTTCCCCCGATTTAAAGGAAAACGAAATCGTATTCTTTCCAAGAAGTTCCTTTTTGATTTCATTAATCAGGCCGTCCAACTCTTGATAAGAACGTCTAACGCTGGTCTTAGCCCTGAATTCCTTTTTGGAAGCGTCCTTCGAGGATCTTAAAACGAGCTTGAGTTCCATCTGAAACTCGTTTTTCTTTTCATACGAACCAGCGAGATGATAAAAACAACCTTGTTTGTTTCCCGAAATAAAAAGGGTGCTATCTTCGGGCGGAGCTTCGTTTGAAACATAATCGATTTTTAATGTTAAGAATCTAGGATCTTTGTCAGGAGAGATATCTTTTGCGTTCCTAATTTTTTCCAAAACCTCGGCGTCCCATTCTCCCCTTCTGAGTCTTTCTTTTCCGGTTGGTTTTCCAAAACCGTGCTGAATACTTTTGGGTATTACGTCAGGATCGAAAATTTGAAACAAACCTTTGAGACCGGAATACAGAACGCTACCATAACCTTTGCTGAGGTAATCGAGATTCGCATCGGAATTCTGATTTTTGAGAGGAAAAACGCAGAGTTTTCTTTCGGTTTCAAAAGTGATCCTTTCTCTCATTCCGGTTTCCGGAAATCGATAGTAGTCGTCGATTCCTTGAGCTGAAATTGATACACTCAAAATCGATAATATTAGAATAAATGCAAATACTCTACTCATCTTCTTTTCACGTTCAAGGTGGTGACCAAACCTACGATTCCAAAAATGGGAATCACCAGGGCAAGGGGCGCCGAATATGCGTAATCCCTAGCAAAGGAAATTTGTTCTCCCAATCCCGGACCAAACCAATCGTTTCCCGCGCTTACGCCAAGATAGCTGAAAAGCGCCAGTGTCATAACAACTCCGGGCAATCCTGTCGTAAACAGAACTTTCAACACAGGAAGAGCCGATGGAAAAATATGATTCCGAAACACATTCGCTTTGGAAGCTCCGAAAAAAGAGGCGGCCAGAACGTATGGACTTCCGTCCGTCTCCCGAATTTTGCTCTGAAGAGTTTCGTACGAAAAAGCCCAATCCCCCAGAAGAATCGCGATGACCAAAACCAAAGGGCCGTTCCCTAGAGCGTGAACTGTGAGCAACGCGATGAGAAGAGAAGGTACCGAAACGAAGACGGAAGAGATCGGAGTAAAAAACCATTTCCCTGTAAACGGAATCGAATACTGAAACAAACAAATCAAAGAACTGAACACAAGAGTAAAAATGCGGGAAGGAAGAGAAAATAAAAGCGCCGAAAACGTTCCATAGGAAAAAAGGCTGAGAACGTCTCTTCCCAAACGATCACATCCGAAAGGATGATTCCATGTAACGGAACAAAAACTTTCCTCCAAAAAAACTTCCGTCGGCGGGTTTTTCCAAACCATCCCGACGATGACAACTGCGCCGAAAAAAAGTCTGAGAAAATCACCTTTGGAAATCAAGAGACGCTCTCCTTTCCGGTAAGGTATTCCTGAAATCGAAGCGAAACCCTGCTGAAAATATAAAACGTGAGCCCGCTGTAGAAAAGGAGAGCGCTCAAAAGTTCGGAATCCATCGTCTGAATCGCGTAATACATCGATTTCCCGATCCCCGGAAAGAAATATATCTCCTCCACGATCATGGCACCGGAAAGCAGGGAACTGAAATCGAGCAGAATCAAAACCGCCAAAAGCGGGACAATTTTCAATAATACATGATTCCATAATATTCTATTTTTAGAATATCCACGAGCGCGCAAAACCTTTGAGTAAGGGGATTTCAATTCGGATTCAGTCAGACTTGAAGCGAATTGATAGATTCTTGCCCAAACTCTCGAACCGAGGGCTAACCCGGGAAGAATCACATAGGTCGTGTTCCAAGGTTCGTAACCGCCGGGAGGAAACCACTCCAATCGAACAAAAAAAATCAAAAGTAAAACCACGCCGACGACAAAGACCGGGGTGGATAAGACAAGATTGCTTAGGAGATAAAAGATTTTTTTGAACGGATTCTCTTCGCTTCGATTTCCCCAAAGAGCCAGCGCGATCGCAAAAAAACTTCCCCATCCCACGGAAAACAGCGCGAGGTGCAAGGTCGGAAGCACTCGGGAAGAAATATGTTTCCAAACGGATTCTCCCGAAGACGTCTTTCCGGATTGTAAGGTAAGAATTCCTTTCACAAAAGAAAGGATCTGGGAAGGAAAAGTTTTCTGTTCCAGGAACGATTCTTCTTTAGAAAAAGAAGAATCAGCGTAGAGATATTCTTTATTGAGGGAACGAAGATGTCCAAAAAGAACTGAAAAAAAAATCAGAGCGACAAGAAATAAAAAGAACCTAGAGATTTCTCCCTGCACGATTAAACATTCCGAGAAAAAGCTTTTTGAATTTCCTCAAAAGATCTAGAACGAATCAACTTCTCTCTGTCTTCTTTCACGTTTAACGCTTTTGCGATTTGTGCGAGAGTTTTAATGTGTTCTTGAAATTTCGTCTTTGGAACGATCAATAGAATAAAGATGTGAACCGGTTGATGATCGATGGAATCAAAATCCATACCTTCTTGATTCAGTCCCATCACACATTTGAGTTCATCGACAAGATTGACGGAACAATGAGGAATCGCGACGCCGCTTCCAATTCCGGTCGACATCGACTTTTCTCGAGCCAAAAGGGATTCTAAAATTTCTCCTTTGCTTTCGGGATCGATCTGATGAGTGTCCACGGCTTTTTGCAAAAGCTTTGAGATGACCTCTTCTTTGCTGCCGGATTCTAAATTGAAAATGACGGTCTCTGGATGAAGAAGAGTCAACAATTGATTCATAGAATCTCCCCTGACTCTTTGTGTTTTTTATTCATATTCTTATGTTTGCTACGATACGAGATCATCATTCTAACCACAAACTCAGTTACTCTAATTGCCCGAAATTATCGACTCTGCTTCCCAGAAATATACGGATCAAACTGGCTTCAATGAAAAAATAGAAAACGGAATACGTGAAAAGCGGCAAGTAAAACGCGATCAAGACTTGGATGACATAAAACAGGACTCCCGTCGCCAAAACACCGATCAAAGAATAAATCCACGCGGTATATAAATTTCTTCCGGGGGAGGCGAAAAGAACCGCAAAGGAGATCCAAATGGAAAGAAGGACCGGTGAAAATTCTTGAGCCAGACCTCCTGTTCCAAGAATCAATCCGACCCCGAAAAGGACCGGAATCTGAAACGCAAACGGACGTTTTAAAAAGACCGGAATGAGAAAAAGAATCGAATACACACCCATCGTTTCGAGAGAAGAAAATCTCCAAGGAGAATTTCCATCCTGAGAATAGGAAAGAACACTGTAAAGATCCGAAATATTAGAATCGCGAAAGGAAAACAAAGGTTGGGAAGAAAGACCCGCAAAAAGATCCACTGCAGGAAGAAGAAGATAAAAAAGAAGAAAGATCAAAAGCTGAACTAGGGAAAGAGGAACTTGAATTCGCAGACGATTTTCCAAAGGAGAATACAAAACGATTCCTAAAAAACCGGCAAGGATCGCCCAAAGGGCCGTTCCCGGATGAATGGGGAGAAGAATAACGTAAATTCCGGTATGAACGACCCATTTCAAAGGATATACAAGTCGCTTAATAACGGCGAATTGATAAACGAAACAAGCTGCAAGAAGAAGTCCATAACAAATCCATAATGGTATCGTTCCAAAAAATACGATCCCTGAAAGAGAAAGAATCGAAATCAGAAGGTCTGGGAAAAAAGGATCCGATTTACGAAAGAATCCGGATTTTGTTACGAGGAGATATTCAGACATGAGTCGTCTCCTTCAAATCCGTTTTTACCTTTTGAATTTTATCCCGAAGAGAAATCCCGGATGGGCATAAGAATGTGCAGATACCACATTCGATACACGCGTTAGACGAAAACTTTCCCTGCCCCGTAACGAGAGCGATCGGGTTACATTCGAGAGGGCAATTGTATGTGCATTCTCCGCATTCCGTACAGGGAAGTTCTTTTTGTTCCCTGATCTTTCCGGCCACAAAAAGAATCGAATGATGTTTATAAATATCTAAGTAATATTCCTCGGAAGAAGAATGGAATTCTCCTCCGTCAAAGAAAGAATTGAACGTAAAGTTCGGGTATTCTTTCTTTTTTTCCAAAAGAAGAAAACTAAGACTCTGTCCGTCTCTGAACTTGATCGGAGATTCTTCTTTTTTGAGTCCGCCGTTTTTGCCGACGTAGTAGATGCTGATATGTCTTTCAATAAACGGAATCTTTTTAAAAAGGGCCCGGTATAAGTGATATAAGGTTTCCGGACCGAGATAGAGAGTATTCTCTTTTTGGAATGTTTTTTGAGAAAGGGCCTTTTTTAAAAAATACTGAGGAAATCCCATCGGATATTCGTATTTTCGAAACGGAACCGGGTTAACGACAAAGTCCTTGACAATCGCGCCTGGAAACCAACCGCCAAGATATTCTAAAAACTGAATATGCAATTCTTTGAATTCTTCCAAAAGAATTTTTCGGAAGTCCACCGACTGCGTTTTTGTATAAGGAGAAAGGACGATCAGAGAAGAACTAAACGTTTTAAAAAGAGAAGAGAGAGTGATGTCGGCAAAATCCAGTGAAACCAAACCAAGCTCGTCCATTCTTTCGAGAGCCTGTTCCAACGTGAGGGAAGGATCGATCCGGGTTTCGTTGGAAAGCTGAAAACTTCCGTCTTGTACGATCTTGATCTTTGCGGAATGTTCCCCTTGGATCAAACTCGCGATTCCGTCCACCGGAGAAAGTAAGGTTCCTACGGATTGTTTTAAAAGAGGTTCGCCTGCGCGTACACGAGTGGGGAATTCTTTGAGATAGAGGGCTCCCGGTTCGGGAAAAAGCGTAAAGGGTTCTTCCAGGACGGTCTTACGGGAAAAATTTCCGTGGACCAATCCTGGTTTAAGAGTAAAAGCGGATGGCTTCAAAACTCTTTAGGTGAGAGTTTTCACCATGTAGATTTCGTCTTTGATCGGAAGTTCTTTCTTAAGATTTTTGATATAAGGAAGAATTTCACCCATCGGCTCATAAAACTCGCAGTTCACTTGCATACGACGAGCAACTGTAAAGTATTTATAGAGTTTTTCTTCTCCGGATCTTTTGGACCATTTTTTCTTTGTACATTTTACGCGGAGAATGTATTTGTCTGCCTCGGATTCATACTGTCTTACAGTAACGCAGTGTAGGCAATTGGCGCAGTAAACTTTCTCACTCATCGGGGTTCCTATAATAGTAGCGGTATTTTGTCAATTTTTCAGAAAAAAGTGCGAAGTCAAGCAGAAGCTCCGACAGAAAACCGCAGGATAGAGATTCTATCCTGCTAGTTAGACCGGATTAAGCTTGAGCCGGAAGTTCTTCGGCGGATTTCTCTTTGGAAGCGCCGAAGTTCCAGAGCGCTTCTTTCAAGGAGAGATATCCTACATAGAAGAATCCAATCGCATAAATGACCAGGAATCCCACGATTTGCGGTTTTCCGAGCATAAAGGAAAGGACTACGGTTCCTAAACAGTAAAAGCCCATCATGAATTCCAAAACGACGTGAAAATCAAGAGGAACTGTGTATTTCAGCCTGTCTTTCAGAACGTCGGTGCTCTTCTCAATTTTGAGTTTCGGAGTGCGTTTGAAAGAAGATTGAATCCCGAGAATGGCTTCGAGCCAAGCTCTGGTGTTTACAATTGCAATTCCGGTTCCGATCATGATCAGAATCGGGAGATACACCATTCTTCGCTTCCAATCTTTATGAAGAGTTTTTTGAGAATAGGCGTAGAAGATCATCGGGCCGATCGATCCAACGGAAAGAATCGCCGCGGTTCCCATCAAAATCTCGATCGGTAGATCGTAGAAGCTGAATCCTGACCAATAGTCCATCAAAAGCAAAGGAGCGCTAAAAAGAATATTGATGATCATCAGAGGGTGAACGGAATAATTGATTAAGTGAACGATAGCCTCGGACTTGATTCTCCAAGGAAGATCCGCACGGAGAATTCTTGGAAGAAGTTTAACCGCAGTCTGAATCGATCCTTTGCACCAACGGAACTGTTGGGATTTGTAAGCGGAGATCATCGCTGGGATTTCGGCCTTACATTCGATATCTTTAAAATAACGGAATTTCCAACCTTTCATTTCGGCGCGGTAGGAAAGATCAAAATCTTCCGTGAGAGTGTCGTGCTCCCAGCCGCCAGAATCGATGATACAATCTTTTTTCCAGATTCCCGCAGTTCCATTGAAGTTCATCCAAAGGTGAGAACCGTTCCGAGCGACTTGCTCGATCATGAAGTGACCGTCGATTCCAAAAGATTGAGCTTTGGTAAGAACGTTGTAGTCCGCGTTGACATGTCCCCAACGAACCTGAACCATCCCGATTTGCGGATCTTCGAAATAGGGAACGGTTTTGATTAAGAAGTCTGGGTCCGGCATGAAGTCCGCGTCGAAGATGGCAATGTATTGACCACGAGCGACTTTCATTCCCGCTTCGAGCGCGCCCGCCTTATAACCGGTGCGTTCCGCTCCGGTTCTATGGAGGTGATGAATGTCGAAGCCGAGAGATTTATAATGTGCGATAAGTTTTCTGGATTTTTCGACCGTCTCGTCCGTAGAGTCATCGAGGAGTTGAATCTCGAGTTTATCCTTTGGATATTTGAGTGCGACGGTAGTTTCCAATAATCGATCCACAACGTAGAATTCGTTGAAGATCGGAAGCTGAACCGTTACGACCGGAAGATTCGGATCGTTGACGTCGAGGATTCTGTCCGGTTCCGATTCGCAGTATGCATGGTTCTTTTTGTAGAGATATACCATGATATAGGTATGAATCCCGAAGAAAAAGAGAGCGACTATGTCGATCCCATAAATGGCCAAAAACAGTACAGTTACGACGGTCAGCATGATAAGCCAGGAAAAATTCTCCCAGCTAAAAGTCAAAGGGTTTTGCAGTGCATCAATTTTTTAGTTTTTTAAAATGCAAGGTCATTTTTTGTCCAAAGGCCTAATGTGGGAACTCCCAAAGCCGATATTTGGGAATGGATGGACAACAACCTCCCTGGTTGAAGTTCCTCCACTGCGAATTTTCATTTTGAAACGGACGGGGGACGAAAGTTGTACCGTCCCCTTTTTTTTTTACCCCCGAGCGATTCTCTTTTTGTGAGAGTTCCCACATTTTCTGAAGAATTTCCCTCTTCGATCGTTGCACATCCCAAACTTTGCGGGAACTCCCCTGTTTTAGAATTCTTCAGGGAAAGAAAGGCCTTCTCTTATTAAAGTGAGAGTTCCTACATTTTCTGAAAATTTTCCCTCTTCGATCGTTGCACATCCCAAACTTTGCGGGAACTCCCCTGTTTTAGAATTCTTCAGGGAAAGAAAGGCCTTCTCTTTTCAAAGTGTGAGTTCCTACTTTTTTTTGAAAAGGTCAGAAAGTAGGATCTTGCACGCACGGAAGAATCTCCGTTTTTCCATAAAAGCCCCGCGCAAAGGATCGAAGCGGAATCCATTCCGTCGTTTTTACGGCCTCTTTTTCCCTTTTTAAAGTCCTTTCCTTAGGAATGGATTGGAGCTGAGAGCCTGGTGATCGGGCGATTCAAAAGTAGGAACTCCCTCTTTCCAAAAAATTTCGCCCGAGCATGCGCCCGAATTCATTTTCCTATGAGACAGAATCTTCTTGTAAAAACGTCGCTTTGCGGGAACTCTTGCGGAAATGAATCCTACTCTCGTTGGTCTCTCTGTCGCATTCTTATCCGTCTTGATAGCGATTCTTCTGGAAGGGGCGCACTTCCTCTCTTTTCTCAAAATCTCCGCGCTCCTCTTGATCATCGGCGGAACCGCAGGCGCTACTTTCGCTAGTTTTTCTCTCGAGCAGATGAAGGACCTCGTCCTCAATCTCCAAGCGTCCGTCTTTCCGAAACGCAAACTTCCTCTCGGAGAACTCTTCCTGGATTTCGCAGAAAGAGCTCGTAAGAACGGACTTCTTTCTCTCGAAGACAATCTCAAATCTATCCAAGATCCTTTTCTCCAGAGAGGAGTTCAACTCATCGTGGACGGAACCGATCCTCGCGCTGTGGAAGAAATTCTTTTTGAATCCGCAATCGCTATGGAAGACAAGGAAGCAAATTCAGCGAAGATCTTAGAAACCGCAGGCGGCTTTTCTCCTACGGTAGGAATCATCGGAACCGTCATGGGACTCGTCGGGGTTCTTGAGAATTTAGGCGCGGGAACTCGCGCCCTCGGAGAAGGAATCGCAACCGCATTTATCGCGACCTTCTATGGTATCGCTTTTGCCAACCTCATCTTCTTTCCTCTCGCAAATCGTATCAAGGCTTGGTCGAAAGAACAATCGGACAGAAGACAAGCGATCATCCGAGGAGTCATTGCTCTTCAGAGCGGGGACAACCGTCGGATTCTTATGGAAAGAATGATGCCTTTTATCGGTTGAGAATTTTCTAAAGTTCCTTTTTTTTTAAAAAGTAGGAACTCATACTTTTTTCAAGTTCTTCGGTTCAATCTCATTTCTTTTTCAATTCTTCCGACAAAGGATCTCTTTTTGAAACAAGCCTACAAAGAACTCCAAGTCCTTCTCGTTGCGTTCAAAAGGAATTTCTCTTCTCCGAGTTTTGGGGAGTTCCCACATTTAACTGAGTTCTAAAAGATTACTCTTCTCCGAGCGTTGGGAGTTCCCACATTCTTCCGGAATACGAACTGATTTACTTTGCTCCCCCTTTCTTCTTTCGAAACGAATTTACCTTCCTCTTCCAGAGAAAAATGAAATGCCTCTCTGGAAAGAAATCGTGAAATAGAACTCATCTCTTCAAAAAGGAATTCTTTATAAAAATCGAATCTCGATTTTTAAAAACTTCTTTTCTTTTTCCAAAGAAAGAATGGATTCTTCTTTCATGTCTTCCTCTTTGCAAAAAGTTCTCGGTCCTCTTCATCTCTGGGGAATCTCGGTCGGTCTCGTCATCTCTGGCGATTACTTTGGTTGGAATTTGGGTTGGGCGCACGCAAACTTCTGGGAATTCGCCGTTGCCGTCGGTTTGGTCGCGATTTTCTATTCTACTTTCTCACTTTGTTTTACGGAGCTCGCGACTTCGATTCCTCATGCAGGAGGACCTTCTGCTTATGCACACGTTGCACTCGGTTCAATCGGCGGTTTGATCGCCGGATTTTTTACTCTCGTGGAATTTGTCCTCGCTCCTCCTGCGATCGCTTCGGCTCTCGGAGGTTACTTTCATTTTTTATTTCCCCTCATCCGTGAAGGATGGGCGTCCAACGGTTTTTTTCTCCTTCTCCTCGGAATCAATCTCTTAGGAATCAAGCAGACCGCGAGGTTCGAACTCTTCGTGACACTCACCGCGGTCTTCGGGCTTCTTTTCTATTTGATTCTTCTCTTTCCTCATTTCGATTTAGCAAAAATCACAGCAAATTCTTCTTTTTCTTTTTGGAATCTCTTTCCGGCCCTTCCTTACGCGATCTGGTTTTTTCTTGCGGTCGAGGGCGTTGCGATGGCGGCGGAGGAAGTGAAGAATCCGGAGCGCGACATTCCTCGGGGTTATCTTTCGGGAATCGGAACCCTTGTCCTTCTGGCCTTCGGTGTTCTTTTCGGAACAGCCGGGGTCATCTCTACGAACGAAGTTTCAAAATTGGATTATCCTCTTTCTTTTACATTAGGAAATCTTTATGGATCTTCCTCTTGGAAGACCTTACTTTTCACTGGAATCGGACTTTTCGGTCTCATCGCGTCTCTTCTCGGAATCATTCTCGGTTATTCGAGACAAATCTACGCACTTTCTAAAGAAGGGTTTCTTCCAAAAATTCTCTCGCGCCTGAATTCAAAAACGAAAGCTCCGAGTTATGCAATTCTCTGCGGAGGTCTGATCGGTCTCGTTTCTCTTCAATTTGGAAACACGGGAGAATTGATCACTCTCTCGGCCTTCGGAGCCTGCGGAATGTATTGTATCAGTATGATTTCCTTTTTTGTCTTGAGAATTCAAAACCCAAAGACACCGAAAACATACCGTGCTCCTTTTTATCCGGTTCTTCCGATCTTCTCCCTCGTTTTGAGTTTTGTTTGTTTTACTACATTAACTATTTATAATATATTTTTGTTTTTGATTCTCCTGGGAGGAATGATTGGTGCTTTTCTTTTGTATCTTGGGAGCAAAGGTTTTTCTCTGAGAAAAGTTCCTCATTCTTCTCTCTCGCCCGAAAAAGAGGAAGGATCTCTTTCTCGCGGGGATACGGATTTTTAAAATTTTTTTCGGAAGTAGGAATGTTAAACGAGCGCTTCTCTTTGGGTTTTTCTTCGAGGTTTCGAATTACCACTTCGGGTTTTTTGTTCCGACAAATTTTTGTCTTAAACGTTACTTTCTCAGAATGATCCTTCCGTTTGCTAAAAAGAACGGGATTCTTCTCTCTTTTCGGGAAAGAAGGAGTTCCCACTTTATTTTGATCAGGAAAACAAAAGGAGAGAGCGCGGCTTGATCGTCGTTTTTTTAAAAAAGGAGGAGTTCCCACTTTATTTTGATCAGAAAAACAAAAGGAAGAAAGCGCGGCTTGATTGTCGTTTTTTTAAAAAAGAAGGAGTTCCCACTTTATTTTGATCAGAAAAACAAAAGTGGAAAGCGCGGCTCGATCGTCGTTTTTTTAAAAAAGAAGGAGTTCCTACTTTATTTTGATCAGAAAAACAAAAGTGGAAAGCGCGGCTTGATCGTCGATTTTCTAAAAAAGAGGAGTTCCCGCAATTTTAGTTTTTTGAATCAATCCTAAAACCATATCGCAAGAAGAATGATGACCTACAACTCTTCCTATAAAATCAAATTTCTCAAGTGAAAACAGGATCAAACGATATCGACGTTCAACTCGGCGAGAATATCTTCGAGTTCCCGTTTGTCCTTGACTTCGATCAAACAGTCTTCTCCGAATTCGTCGGATTCGAGACGAACCGCAAAGTAACCCGCGTCGTCCTCTCCTCTTAAAAAACTCACGTCCAGATTGACCAAAGCGAAGTCCTCTTCCAAAACCGGAGTCAAAAGAAGATATTGATTCTCGTCGATCTCAAGCGCTTCGGCTATGATGAAAGAATGAGAATTTCCCTCTTCATCCAAAAGTTGAACCGTTTCTTGACCGGATTCTTCGTGTTCCTGAAATTCGTCGTCTTGAGAAAGATCTTGCACGTTTAAATCCTTTAGTTCCCGGAATCGAATTCAAAAGGAAGTTTATTTTTTTTAGCGAAATTACATTCTTTGCATGCGGGAACCAGATTGGCCTTGATCGACTTTCCACCTTTTGCAAGAGGAATCAAATGGTCCATCGTCAACTCCTCCGGAGGAAATTTCTTTCCGCAGTAGTGACAGATTCCGTCGGCCTTTTTCTTTTTCCACCAAGGAGTTTTACGAAGATCCTTCGCTATCTTTCTCTGTTTGGAAAGTTCTTCCTCGCTGATCCAAATGATTGGTTCTTCAGGGTCCATTCAAGAATTCTAATCTTTGTAGATTCCCCAATCGGAGCCGGGGCCTGAAATCGAAAGTTTCGCGAATGTTCCGAGATTGACCGCGGAAATTCCCTCTTGCAACCCGGAAGCCGTCAAAAATGCAGTATCTCCTTCGGAGAATTCTTCTTCTTCGATTCGAATTCTTCCTTTGAGAACGATTAGGATTTGAAAAACGGATTCTTTGTATAAGCTAGGAATTTGAAACGTTTTTCCTTCTCCGGTAACTTCCAAGGTTTCCATTAAGAATTTATCGTTTGCCGTTAGACGAAATCGCTTTCCGTCTTCCCAGGATTTGGCTTCCGGTTTCAGAATATCGTTTCCCGAAGGACCACTGTAGTCCAGAACGTCCAACGCTTTTTTAAGATGAAGTTCTCTCGGTCTTCCATAGTCGTAGACCCTGTACGTAGAATCCGAGGATTGTTGCACTTCCATCAAAAGAATTCCGGCTCCGATCGCGTGGATCCTTCCCGGATTCAGAAGAAAGGAATCTCCTTCTTTCACGGTAATTTCTCTGAGAATTTCCTCAGCGCGATTCGCTTCCACGAGGGATTGAAATTCTTCTCTACTTGTTGTATTCGAAAAACCGCATACGAGTTTGGAACCGGGCTCCGCTTGTAAAACGGTCCACGCCTCTTTTTTACCCGCGTTGTTCGGATCGTATTTTTCCGCGTAGGCGTCATCCGGATGCACTTGCACCGAAAGTTTTTCCTTCGCGTCTATGAGTTTGATAAGAAGAGGAAACGGTTTTCCGCGAAAGGTTTTCCCTAAGATCGCGTCCGTGTTTTGCTGATATACTTCTCGAAACGTCTTTCCCTTTAAAGGGCCGTTGCTGATCACGGAAACTTCGTTTCCGTAGTCCGAAATTTCCCAGGATTCTCCGATGTTTCCTTCGGGGATCGATCTTCCCGGATAATTTCCGAGCTTCCTTCCCCCCCAAATTCTTTCTTTGTAGATCGGATAGAATCGGATCAGCTTTTGCATAAGACCTATTTTTTACTCCCTTCCAGGAGTTCAATTTTTACTTTCAGACGATTCTTCTTAAAATGAACAAAACCGTCCGGCTTGAGACCGGTGAGATCCAGTTCATAAACTTTTCCTGGAAGAAGTTTTCCGGCCTCGGCCTCCAGATTCAAATTTCGAAAACTCTTATACGTTCCTTTCCCACCGCAGGAATCGCAGAACACGTTAGACCCTCTGCAATCCGGACAAAGAACTCGAACCACCAGAGGAATCTTGGCAAAGATCGGAACGTTCAACTCTTCGGAAGTTAAGAGAATTCTAATATCGTAAAAGATCCCGGAATATTTTTTTCTTTCCCGGTTCCGCATCCCCGCACGAAGAAGTCCTTTTTTCGCGAGTTCAACCGCTTGACCCGCGTATAAAATCCTCGACGCGGGAATTTCTCTGGGTCGAAAGGAAACTTCTCCGATTCCATTCTTCCCTTCGTTTGCAGATCGAAAACGAAAAAGAATTTCCGGATGTCTTGAGAGATACTGAAGATCGTATTCTTTTCTTCGAGTCGGGTGCGTGAGAATTTGATAGGAATGTGCGAATTTTTGAAAGAGATCGGAGGAACCGGTTTCTCGGTTATCCGGATGAAAAATTTTGGCCAATTCCCGATAACGGGTTTTGACCTTTTCTACGGAAGCAAGGGGAGAGAGTCCCAGATTTTTATAATGATCCGGGAAATGATTTTGAAATCCCGGATCACTCATGAAAGAGGTTCAATCCTTTGGAAGATTCTCCTGATACGGCCCACCGTTCTCGACTTCTCGAAGGGTGGTTTCCACGTCTTCCGCGCTGGTTTTGATATTTCCTTCCACATACTTATCGATTCTACGAATGATTTCGATGAGGTTCGTTCTATAGATACGAACGAGTTTTACTCTTTGCGCGGGTTCCCGAATCGTAGCGACATTATACACCGCTTCTTTGGTTCCTGCGTCCGTTTTTTTCTTCACTACCAATTCGATCGAATCCGAACCTTCGGCGTTGATCTTATCGTTTTTAAGAATACTAATTTCCTCATATTGAGGGCGCATCTTGGAAATTAATGATTTCCTACTCCAAAAAATGATCGATTCCAATTTAATCGGAGAATTCTGCGCGCCCGCGCCCGAAACCTTCAAAACAAAACGAAGATCGAGCATATATCGATTTCTGGTTTGGGGAATTTGATCCTCGTAGGCCGGAATAAATTGACTATAGAGATTATCTTGGATCTGTTTTCTGCGATTTAAGAATGCAAGACGGCTTTCGATTCTTTTGTGAAACTCGGCGATATCCTTTCCTAAGAGTTCCAAGTCCTTTACTTGACCCGGTTCGTAGGGAAGAATTTTCACTTTACCGTCCGGCTCGAACTCTTGTCCAAAGACACTTGTAAAGGCGCAAATCAAAATTAGGAAATAAAATAATGTGGCTTTCATGTCGATTTCCGGACGCTGTCCTTTAATAGTTTCGGTGCTTCTCGGATTTTCCCCATAATTTTATCAAAAATAGATTGAACTTATCGTCAAATTCTGGGAAAAGGGAAGGAAAGGATCGGTATGGAAATCAATCACAGAAAGTCAGGAGAAACAAACATCGTAAGTCTTTCGGGCAGTCTGGACATATACACTTCCATCGATCTCAAGACGTTCTTCGAAACGAACGTAAACAAAGAAAATAAAAACGTAGTCGTAAATCTAGAAAAGTTGAATTATATCGATTCTTCCGGAATCGGAATGTTGATCAAACAGCTAAACTATGTGCAAGACCTCAACGGGTCTTTTTTCATCGCAAACATGAAACCTGCGATCGAAAAAGTCTTCAAAGTCGCTGGACTTACCTCTTACTTTAAGACAATCAGCCCTGCGGAATTTACTTCCAACTTCCCTTAATTGACAAAAGACGCCGAATTTCGCGCGCCGCTAATTTCGGCGTGTGAGTTCCTACATTTTCAAAATCAATAACGCCTTCTCATCTTCTGGAGTTCCCGCATTTTCTCGATTCGAACCTTTCTTTTTCAAAAAGAAGGAGTTCCTACTTTTTGAAAACAGAGTGAAAGTTTTAAAATCGGAGTGAGTCCGCGGGAATTACGAACAAAACATTCTGATTGGTGACCGTTGAAATTTCAATATTTTCCGTTCGTGTGAGTTCCTACTTTTCAGAAATTAGAAAATTCTTCGGGGGAACGAACAGGGGAGTTCCCGCATTTTCCGAGATACAATCCTTTTGAACGGCAGTTTCATTTTTACCAAACGACCGAAAAAGAAAACGTTACTTCGATTCCAGAGCATGGTAGTGATAAAAAACGTCCCAGATTCCCCAAAAACGACCCAGCTCCCCCGCGTTGGGAACGAGTCGAAAATCCAATCGACCATCGATCAATTCTCCGGGATCCACTCGAAAGCGAACCGGAAACTGAGAAGAATACGAGGAAGGATTTCCGGGAAAAGAGACCGTAGCCTTTAAGACGCCGTTTACAAAAATTCTCAGATCACGGGGTTTGAGTCCTTTGGGTCTTTCCGTGTATGTAAACTGTGTTAGATCCAATTGAACGTAGAGGGGCTCGTTTCTGGAAGGATCCGCGGTGAGATAAAAACGAAGTCCTTCTTCCGGAATCATTCTACAGAGTCCGTTTTGAAGTTTTCCGGTTCCGGCGCCCGGGGCAAAGTCGGAACGGTCCCGGACTAATTGAAGACCGTTGTGAATCGCCCAAGTGGAAAGTTCAGCGAAGGTTCGAAAATCTTCGGTCTGAAGAGGGGCGCCCTCTTCTCCCTGATGATCGAAGTTGATGAATTTTTTAAATTTCGGATTTTCTTCCGACTGGAGAAACCCCGTACTGGTAAAAGTTAAACAGAGAGAAAAGATTACAAAACGGTAGAAGAACATCTACTATAGTATCGACAGGACCGGGAAGAATTTGATCACAATCCAGACACTTGAAAGAGCGGGAAAATCAATTCATTCTCCTTGCGTAGTCACTTTGGGAAATTTCGACGGAATCCATTTAGGTCACCAGGCCCTGATCGATCGAGTTTTGAAGGTTTCTAAGGAAAGTGGACTCGCTTCCTGCATCGTCACCTACGATCCGAATCCCGCGATCGTCCTAGGAAAAAATCCGGAAATGAAGAGTCTGATGACCCTCAAGGACAAAGAAGAATGGATCCGTCAAAAGGGGATCGATTTTTTGATTGTCCTTCCTTTCAACTCCGAATTGGCGGAGATGAGCGCCGAAACGTTCTTGGAAGAAATTCTCCTCAAGGAATTGAAGACAAAAAAGATCGTGATCGGATACAATCATTGTTTCGGAAAGGGAAGAAGGGGAAATTACGAACTTTTAAAAGAATATGCAGAAACTCTAAACTACACCGTGGAAAGGGTGGATCCGGTTTATCTGGGAGAAATCAAACTCTCGAGTTCTTATGTGAGAGGATTGATCGGAGAAGGAAAGGTGAGAGAGGCGAAAAAATGTCTGAACCGTTTTTATTCCGTAACCGGGGTCGTGGTCGGAGGGCATAAGCGGGGAAGAACCATAGGATTTCCGACGGCGAACGTAAAACCGGACGCGAACATTCTTCTTCCCGGAGTGGGAGTTTACGCGGGTTATACGAATGTGGAGGGAAAAGAATATCCATCCATGATCAACATCGGACGCAACCCTACCTTTGGAGAAAATCCACTCACGGTAGAATCGAATCTATTCGATTTTGATAAAGAGATCTACGAAAAGACGGTCCGAATCACGTTTACGGATCGTCTCCGTGACGAGGTAAAATTCTCGGGAGTCGAAAATCTTATCTCTCAACTCAAAAAAGACGAAATCGACGCAAGGGAAATCCTAAAATCCAAGAGTTCTTGAAAAACCGATTCCTCTCTGATTTTTCCTAACCTTACACACAAGTTGCGAGGAACTGCGACAAGGAGAATTGTCCGACAAAATAAGGGTTTTGTAGGAGTTCCTATATGGAAGTTTTTGCTTGCGAAAATTAGAATTTTGTGATAAAGGAAAGTCCGCCGTTTTTTCCCGCCACCTCTCCCCTCCACCCAAGATCAGGGCGGGGCGCGCGACTTTTACGGAAGAGTTGTCGGAGTTCCGACGGATTCTCCTTGAAATTCAAGTATTTTTCAGGAAAGGATCTGGATTTTTTTTGGGGGGCGGCTCCGTCTTCGACGGACCGGGCTCTCCTCTCCAGTCAATCCATCCGCCTTTTTATTAAAATCCGATCGTTTTCATTTTGGATGGATTGACTCCGAGTCGATCCCTGCCGCGTTTTAAAAAAAGAAGTTTTCCCGAAGGATCTTGAGGTGAAATAATGCCCGCTTCAAAACGTATTGTAAAAGCGAATCCTTGGGTCTCGAGAAGAAGTTCTTTGGAAGAAAAGGAAGGAAAAAAGAAATCAAAAAAGGCGCCGAGTTCCGCCTTTTTCAACTCCACTGAAGAGTTTCATTCAAAGAGAGATAAGTCACATTGAATACTTCTTTCCAGCTTTCTTCGATTTCAAGCGTATGCCAAGGCCCCAGCCATTCTTCCAAACCGAAAATCCAGGCTTTTTCTAAATGTAGGATGTCCTCCGGGCGTCCGCAAATCTTGAGGCATTCGGAGCCGAAATTCCGAACCGCCTTTGGAAATAAAAAATCATGACTGCAAGAAGTTACAACTTCCCGAGCAGAACCCATAAAGGATCGAACGTCGTCGATTTTAAGAACCGTAAAAATATTCTCATATTTCGGATGATTGAATTTTAAAAAAGAAAAAACAAGTTCCGCAAATTTTACCTTATCTAAATTGACGATTTCAAAAGATTCACTCAGGCTTTGGGCTTGGTTTTTTGTCAGAGGATTCATAGATTTGGTACCCGTTTCTCCGGTTTCAAACATCTATGATATACGAACTTCAGAAAGAGACATCTTGGTTTATAAAATGGCGTAAATCGAAATATAAGAATGTGTAACCGATCGGAGACCCTAAATACGTCAAAGGACCGAGTTCGAATCAATTCGCGTCCTATAAGCTCTCAAGGACCTTTCGTTTCGGAAATTTTTCTCTCGGAGCGAGCGTGGAAGCGATACCCAGGGACTGCCTCGGCGAAACGACGGGCAGATTTTTCACAACTCATCCCGTTTTTTCATAATCTTGCCCACAAGCTGAGAGTAGATACGACGAAAATCGTCCCGAGACAAGGGCTTGCAGGAGTTCCTACATGAGAATTTTTTCTTGCGAAATTATGTTTTTGTGATATAGGAAGTCTCTGGAATTTTTCCCGCCACCGCTCCCCACCACCCGAAATTTGGGCGGGGCCCGCGACTTTTACGGAAGAATTGTCGGAGTTCCGACAAATTATCCTCCGATCCAAACAACTTCTGGGTAAGGATATGCATTTTTCGGGAGGAATGCTACCTCCTGGAATCTCTGGAGTTTAGATTTAAGAGTCGATTTTCGGTTACAAATAAAATGAAAAATCACGAAACCGGAGACAAAGAAACGGCTTGGGAATTCCCCGTTCGATCAAAACCGGACCGACTCCTTTTAACGGCGCCGGTAAATTACGACTCGGAACTCCGATCCTCGCGGTCCATATCGGCGCACCAAATCTTTCGAATCAAACCTCTTCTCTTTTCGATTTTCTCGTTTTGCGCAACCGAGGAGAATCTCTTCCTCTTCCCATTTTTTGAAATCGACCTTTCGAAGTCCCGTAAAGACGCCTCTTTTTTTACAAACAACGATTTAGAAATTAATTATTTCCAAATCCAAGGACCGAATTTTAGACTAAAATCCTCCTTTTTAAATTCCTTAAAAAGAATTTCATCGACAGAAGATAAATCCTCTTCTAAGTCTATTAGAATTTTGTGAAGCCTTCTTTTTTCGATTTTGTTTCCGATCCGAAATTTAAAATCTTCGAAGCGGAAGAATTTAAAACTAAAACTTTTTTCTTTTCTTGAGAGTGAACGCCGGAATTCTTTCTCTCAAAAAAATTAGGATTTTTATAAATAAATATTTTATAGTTTCAAATTCTTCGTCAAAACCGATAATAGGATTGAAATTCCGATTCTTTCAGTCGGCTCGTTCGGATGATCTTTATCCTGTCATTTCGAGGTTATAACAGATTTCTTTCGTATGAATTATTATCTTTTTCTTCCTATGATTGCCTTATTTGCGAATACGATTTTTATCGCATTCGTTTATGCGAGACGCACGGGCAATCCGATCATTCGTTCTTATCTGATTTATTCCACAGCTCTCAACGCATGGCTTTTTACTTATATTTTTACCTGGTCTTATCTTCCTGAATCCTGGATGACTTGGACGTTTAAGATTCTCTCCATAACCTGGCTTCCCGTAGGAGCTCTTTATTTAGAATTTGTTTATACGTTTCTAAACCGATCTCCGGGTTTGTTTCTTTGGTTTTTTCGAATAGGAGTTCCGATATCTTATCTCCTGACTCTGACTACCGATCAAGTTGTACGCGGAAGCATACACTATTACTGGGGATACGAAAACGAACCGGGGCCTCTCTACCTCTTAGTCATCGTCGCCTTCGTCGCGCTTCCCGGTTTTATCGGATTGGGGATTCTCGCAAAATCCTTTTTTTCCTCTCACAAGAATCAGAGAAAACAAATCGGGCTCGCAATCATCGGATCTACGACCGCGATGTGTCTCAGTTTTTATTCCGAAATCATCCAAGTGGACGAACAGGGAAGAATCCTTTCGGTTCCCTGGACTCCGATGGCAATCGTAATTCAGTCTTTTCTAATATTCATTGCGATCACGAAATACGGTTTTTTAAGGATCAACATCGAAGGTCTTGCCGTGGAACTTTTCAAAGACATTCACGACGGAATGATTTTAGTCAAACAGGATCGTTCCCTTTTTTTTATGAACGAATCCGCAATCAGAATATTAGGAATTTCCAATACTTTGCCTTCCTACTTCTACCCTTCCGATTATTTTAGAGGATATCAGGAGAATCCGAATCATCTTTCCAAAGAATACCAGCCCATCTTCAATCCGAGTTGTAAAGGAGTGGAACTGACACGATCGAATATTGAGTTGGCAGGGAATGAAAGAGGTTATCTTTTTATTCTCAGAGACATCACTGAAAAAATCGAATCTCGGGAAAAAATCGAATCGATCTACACCGCCCTCAGCAAAGACCTTGAAATCGCAAAGATCGCGCAAACTTCGGCGATCTCCACAAAATTTCCGGAGAATGCCCGGTATAAATTCCATTCTCATTTTCAACCCTACGAGCTCGTGGGAGGGGATTTCTTTCGGGCTCTCGAACGTTCCGACGGAAAGCTGGATATTTTTTTTGCGGATGTTTCCGGTCATGGCATCTCCTCAGCGATGGTTGCTGGAATGCTTTCCATTTCCTTTCAACTCGTTTCGGAAAAAAATCCGAAACCGAAACAAGCTCTTGAGGAAATTCAAAACCTGCTTCTTGGCGCGGTATTAAACCATCACATTTCGGCGGTTTATCTTTCATTCGATCCGAATAAAAAAATATTAAACTATTCTTATGCTGGTCATCATCCGATTTTAATCTTTCGGGATGGAGAGATTATTTCTTTAGAAGGCTCCGGAAGAATTCTTTTGATCACACCCGAAACGGATCTAACCAACTACTCGGTTCCTTTAAAAAAAGGGGATGTCCTTTTTTTACACTCGGACTGCCTTTTCGAAGTAAGAAACACCGAAGGGGATATCTTAGGTTACGAAAACTTTATGGAAAGCCTCCACGAAATCCCAATTCAAACACCTTCCAAAATTCTCAAAACTTCCATCGATCACGCTTTGGAATTCGGGCGCGGCAAACTCACCGACGACTTAGCGGTTTTGATCTTGGAGGTTTTTTAATCGATGAACCCCTACATCCTAATTCCGTTTACGGCCTTGATAATCAACGGATCCTTGTTCGCCTACGTAAGCGCGCTCAAGGGTAAATCCAGAACCGTAAATCTCTATCTTAGATTTTCATTTCTATTATCAATTTGGCATGTAGCGCTCGTTCTTTATTGGTCCTTTTTACCCGGTTCTTTGCCTACGATCCTTTTTAAAGTTTCGTCTTTCGCCTGGATTTTTATCGGCTGTTTGTTTTTCGAGTTTGCGGTTCAATTTGCGGCCTCCTCTTATCGTTTTCTCATCTACTTTTTCCGAGGTCTTAGCCTCGTTTCATTTATCATTTCGATTAGCACCGATTTGGTAATCGCCGGAAGCACAAGAGCCTACTGGGGCGACGTGATCGCAACGGGACCGCTTTATCTTTACGTAAGTACGATTGTCATAGGAGCGCCGACCTTAGCAGGTTCCTTAATTTTGATCGTTAAGAGTTTTCGTTCCTCCAATTCTTTTTTTAAAAAACAGGCGAGACTTGTCGCCTACGGAACCATCATAACCTTCGTTTTCAGTTTTCTTACGACCCTGCTTCCCAGATTTATCAATCCTTCCCTTACGTTTCCTCCGATGAGCGGAAGTTCCGCCGTTATCCAATCGATCTGTATTTTTATCGCGATCCACAAATACGGGTTTATGGATTTAAAATTGGAACACATTGCCCTTCGGCTCTATTCCGAAATCAGGGAAGGTGTAATTCTATTGTCCCCCAAGGGCACACTTCTATTCAACAATCTCTCCGCAAAAAAAATGTTAAATCTTCCGGAAGACTTGAATATGGGAATGAAGCTCGATCTAAATCGTTACTTGGACGGTTTTCCGGCAGATTCCTACTTTGAAAGAAAAGAATTTATAAACCTGAATGTGAGCGCCGTAACAAATTTCACAGACTTTCAAGAGGATTTTTTTCAGGTTCCCGAAAATAAATATTTGGAGGTTTCTTCCTCGCCCATTCCACTTTCCGGTAAAAACGGAGGAAAGGTTTATATCCTAAGAGACATCACTGAAAAAAAAGAATCCTTAGAGAAAATTAGGAAATTATTATATAGATTGGACTTGGATTTGGATCTAGCAAGGGACATCCAAGAAATGATCACTACCCGCGACTTTCCGGATTCTCCTGAATATAAAATTCATTCCCATTTTCAGCCCTACGTTAAAGTGGGAGGCGATATTTTGAACGTAAAAAGGGAAAAAGACGATAGTCTTCATATTCTTTTCGGAGACGTCTCCGGCCACGGGATTTCCGCCGCGATGGTGGCGGCGATGACTTCCATCGCATTCGGAGCCGCGACCGGAAGAAGCGCTCTTACTGATCAGAATCTTTTGTTTATGCATCATCTTTTGAAAGACACTATCACGTTGCATTTTCTTTCTTCAGTTTACATGAGATACGTTCCTTCCGCCAAAAAATTGGAATACAGTTACGGCGGTCATCATCCGGGACTTTTGATCCGAAACGGGGAATGTAGTTTTATCGAAGGTTCCGGCGGAATTCTTTTTGCAATCGCTTCTCCGAAAATTCAAAGATACGAATTGAATCTTCAGGGAGGAGATCGGGTCCTTTTTTACTCGGACGGTCTGTTCGAAGTTAGAAACTCCGAAGGAAATATCTTAGGAAAAAATCAATTTTTAGACGCGATTAAATCTCTTGTAAGTGACGATACAAGTTCGATGATCCGTTCCATTCTTTCCTACTCCAGTTCTTACGGAGGTGGAGAAATGTCGGACGACGTCACCATCTTTTGTCTAGAAGTGTTTTAATCCGAGTTCGGGAAATTCTTTGCGAAAGCGATTGTCGCGGAATCAACCGATTGCGATTTGAATCGGTCGATTCTTTCTCCGCAGATTTTCAATCGGTTGATTGGAGCAGAAAGCGCGGTCCGTCTTTGGCAATGCCAAAGACGGATTCGCCCAAATCTTTTTCCGTAGAATAATTCTTTTTCTATTAGGAAATTTTTTCTTGAATCAATTTCAAAAAAGGAAGGAACTCATCCAAAGTTCCGGGAAGTTCGTATTCGATCAAATCCCCTGCACGGATGATGTCTTTTTCCTCCAATGCGACCGCAACCGAGGCGAGGATCTCGTTCAATTCCCCCGTCTTTTCCTCAAAACCGATTCCTTCGATCGTAATTTGAGAAAGATCCAGATCCGGTTTTTTTAACTTCAAAGTAATAAACGAAGTCAGCAGCACATTGATCTGCGAAATAGATTGTGTCAGTAGTTCGGTTGCGACCTCGTCTTTTCCGGATTGATAGGCCTCGTTCACTTTTACGAAACTTTCTTTGAGTCCGCCTATGTTCCCGATAAACGTATTCAAAATTTCTTTTAGAGTGGGAAGATCCAAATCAAGCACTTGAGTTCTTGCGATCAGATCCATGATAAAAAGTTTGAGATCTCTCAGATTTTCCAAAAATGTTTCGATCGCTTCCGTGCTGTCAAGTCTCGCGCTGTGGGAGGAAAGTTCGGCGACGATCTGAGTAACGGTATTACCGGTTCCCATCGGTTTGATCTGATCCAATTTAAGATGAAGCAGATTCGATGCGGAGTTCAATACGGATTGAATCCATTTTACCCCGTCCGTTAATTCCTTGGATTCCTTTTCGGTCAAAGAATCCCTTCCGAAAAGTGTGGATCCTACTTTGTCCACATATAGATCCAGCTCGGTAAGAGTAGAAACCAGAAAGTCCATCTCCTCTCCGATAAAAAATTCCATCTTATGTGTGGAGTCGATTCCTCGATCCTGCATTTCGACGGGCTGAAACTCGACTCCGTCCACGGTGCAACCGAGAAGATATTTTCCTTTGGACTCGACCCACTTTGTGATCTCTCCGAAGACTTCCCCCAATTTTTTTTCGTTTTCAAGAGAACTATCTAAGAGATGTTCGTTGATATAAATTTCCATTTCACTCTCCTGCTTGAATCACTCGTTTCTCGCGCCTTTTAGATTGTTATTCAGATACGCGCCCACGGCTTTGTTTTTACCGACTCCCTGCTCCATATAAAGAAACTTGGATTTCAGTTTTTTCTCGTAACTTACGAGATGGTTTTCGTATTCTTTGATCTTCTTGTTGTTATCAGTGACTTGCTCTTCGAGCATTTTTACTTTTCCGGAAACGAGACCGCCCGCAAACTGAGTGTATGGTTTTACGTGTTCCAGAAGATCGACCGCAACTCCGGTATCCATTCTCGCGTCTGAATTCGTATCGATCGCGAAAAGATTTCGGACCGCGTCCGGATTTTCGGCGAGTTTGTTTTTGAGCTTTTCTTCATCCAGGATCAGAAATCCGTCTTGAATATCGGCCCATTTGCTTCCTACGTTTCCGGTGCTGATTCCAATGTCGCTTAACATTCGGACCGGATTCTCGCCAGTAACGGGGTAAGAAGAACTCGCTACCGTTTTCATTCCCGCGATCAGACGAAGCACGGTATGTTCTCCGGACAGAAGTCCGGTTTTGGTTTTACCTTCCCAAAAGGTTTGTCCGATTTCACCGCCGTCTTCTTTTCCGTCGTTTACTTGTGCGTTCTTATCGACCGCAGTAGATTCTTTAGAAAACTTTAATACAGTATTGTATGCGGCAACGAATTCCTTGATCATCTCGAGGCCTTTATCGGAATCCGTTTTGATATCGATGCTCACCGGACCTTCCGTTTTTTTAAGAAGGTTCATAGAAACCCCGTCGAGCACGTCCGTCAAACCTTCGTTCTTCGGGCGATTGACTTCGATTCCATCGACTAAAAAAACGGCGTCCTTCGCTTCGGTGATTTCCTTCGCGGGCTTTGCTCCTCTGAATTCTCCGGGAACAACTATATGAAAATTTTCTAAAACTACCGTCTTTCCGCTCGAGTTCGCAAAAAGAATCTTATGGGCTTTCATGCCTGATGGAAAAGTTTTGAGATTGAGGACGATCTTTCCTTCCTGTTTGGATGCGGTTTCTAAGATCATCTTCTCTTTATCGTTTTCTTTATAAAGAATTCCTAATTCTAGTTTGTCTTCCGGTGCGAACTGAGTCGCAGTAATGAGTTCGATCTTCGTATTCTTCTTCAATTCCGAAGTCGGAATTCCGAATTGAAACGAGCCGACGCTAGCCACTTCAATCCATTTCTTTCCGTTTTCTTCTTTGAAAGTAGGTTTTGCGTCTGCGGGAACTCCGTATTTTTCGGATTGAAAGACAAGAGTCTGATCCGCTTCCGGAAGAAGATTGATTTCTTTCGGAGGATCGGCGGGCTCCGTCGCTCCCACAAGACCGGAAGCTTGAAGAACTCCGTTTGTATCTTCGAACTTGAGTTTTCTTTCCTTTCCAGAAAGACCCGCGGTCAAAGTGAGGACGTAATTATCACTGTCCACTTTTACGAGCCCTGTGTTTACAAGTCCCGCAGCTGAAACCTTGATGGCAGCCGCGAGATCTCGGATCGTTCCTCCGGAGAATTCGATTTCTTTTTCGGAATCTCCCGAAAAGATTTTAAAACTTCCCGCAGGGATTTGTTTATTCGCGTCCGTTTTGTCTCCAGAAACTTGGTGAAAGGTCGCGAGTTCTTTGACTTCGATCTTACGTTTTCCGGCGCTCGCGGAACGAGATGCGTCTCCACTCACGACACCTTCCGGTTCGGAAACGATATTCTTCATAGCGAAGGGAGCGGTAAAAGATATGAGGGCTCTGGTTTTATTCTGGAGGTCGGTGGTTACAACTTTCAAATCGTTCCACGCTTTGACTTGGGCTTTGTTAAACGAATTCTGCTGCTCAAGTCGGCGAATCGGTTTTCCTTCCAATTCCACCAGTTTTTTTACGATCAAATTCGTGTCTTGACCGGAGCTCAGTCCTGGAATCGTAAATGCGGGCATCTTGTCCTCCTAAGTTCTACATCGGTCGAATCGGAAAAAAGATAAGGGAAAATGAAAAAATTGAAGGCTCTAAAAACCAATTGCCGATCTTAGAAATCCGTGGATTTTAGTCCCGTTTTTCGTGGGGGAAATTATGATATCGCCTGTTTTGGGAGAATTTTTAGGGACTTTTGTTTTGATCCTTTTGGGGAACGGAGTCGTCGCAGGTGTTCTACTCGAACACAGTAAATCCAAGGACAGCGGTTGGATCGTAATCACAACGGGCTGGGCCTTCGCGGTGATGCTCGGAATTTTTACTTCCAACGCATTTGGAAGCCCGGACGCTCATCTCAATCCCGCAGTGACTCTTGCCTTTGCGATCAAGTCCGGAGATTATTCAAAATTGCTCATATACGTTCCCGCTCAGATCGGAGGTGCTTTTTTAGGTGCGGTATTCAACTTTTTGCATTATCTTCCACATTGGAAAGAAACAAAAGACAAAGGAAAGATCCTTGCGGTCTTTTCTACCGAACCTGCGATCTCAAAGACCGCTTCGAATTTTTTCAGCGAATTCTTAGGAACCTTTTTATTGATTTTAGGAATCGTCTCCATTTTTTCACCTACGATGCAAGGACTGACGACCCACTTCGGCGCTTTTTTGGTCGGTATCTTGGTCTGGAGTATCGGACTTTCAATGGGAGGAACCACCGGTTATGCAATCAATCCCGCGAGAGATTTCGGACCGAGACTTGCCCACTTTCTTTTGCCGATTCCCGGAAAAGGTCCTTCGAATTGGAAGTATGCATGGCTTCCGGTGATTGCGCCTTTGAGCGGAGCCGCGTTGGCCGGGTTTGTACTCGGATTGTTTTGAGGCTCTAAAAATCGAGCTGAAGAATTTAAGGCAATCACATCTTTCCGGAAAAACGATAAGGAGAAGAAGCCCGAAAAGAAGTTTGGATCTAAGAATGGAAGAATCCGCTTTATTCTTTTGAGCTTAGATCTTTCTCCAAAACCTCGGAATGTAGGAACTCCCCTAAGAATTGAACGGCAACATCGTCTTTGAGAAAATTCAGAAACGACAAAAGGGACTCATTCTGTAGGATCTCCCACGTTTTGAATCCGAGCAGAACGGGTTTTGAAGAGTTTTTTTCGGATTTTGCGACAAAGAATTTTCCAAATTCGATCCGAGTCAATTTCAGATTGGGCGTCCCGAGAATGACTTTTTAGTTTTCCACAAACTGGGATTACGGAAGAGATAGGTTTGTCGGAACCAAGGGAACGGACTCCAAAAAAATACGGGAAACGATTTTACTTCGAAAGATCTTTTTCAGATTCACAAAGAACATGAAGAATTTTGAATCTTTTTTTACAAAACTTACGGAAGAGGAAAAGGAAATCGTCCTGATTCTTAGGGAAATCGTCTTCGATTGTATTCCCAAAGCAAAGGAGAAGATTTCATACAACGTTCCTTATTTTTCTCTCAAACAAAGAATCTGTTTTATCTGGCCTTCCTCCGTTCCATTCGGTCCGAAGTTCGGAGTAGAATTCGGTTTTTGCCGAGGACATCTTCTTTCCGATCCTCGGAACCTACTCTTTGCGGGTAAAAGAAAAGTCGTAAGATCGATTTCTTATCTTTCTAAAAAGGAAATCGATCCAAAGACGTTGTTGAATTTTCTCCTGGAAGCGGTGACTTTAGACGATGATCCGATCGGATCTTCTTTCCCAAAAAAACGTTGAGAATTCTTATCCAGTCGGTTAGAAGTTTAAAATAGAACCGATTTCGATTCTTTCTTTTGCCAATTGGAAAAGGATAAAATTGTCCTATTCCAATCCGGACCGAATTCTCGTTTTCTTTGAAATTACTTTCTGATAAATAATCTTTGAAAAAATAAAATTTGTTTCTTATTTTCGAAGAAAGAAAATTCTCCTCTCTTATTCAAACTATAAAATGATGATTTACTCTTTTTTTTGGTAGCAAAAAGTTGTTTCACGGTATGCGAAATCGAATTTTTTTCCTCATCTTAACTTTCTTTTCTTTCTTTCCCCTCTTCTCTGAAACCGGTGATTTTAAGGGAGAATGTAAACCCACAGAATGGATCTGCGTCCTTACAAAGAATCAGAATCAAAAAATCGATTTTTATATTCAAAATAAAACTCCCGGCGCGGATTATCCTTTTACAGTTTATTTTAATTTTTCTTCCTTAGATAATTTTGAATCGGATGTTTCTCTTCCTTTACGTTTCGTTTCCAGAGGAAGTAACGAGCCCACAAAAATTCTCAGCCTTCTACCTATCAATGTCCAAAAGGAACGCTCTTATAGTTCGAGTATCTACGTAAGAGCCGGAGACTTCAACGCGAATAAAACAAAAGACGTTATTTACCGTCTTCCTTTCGAAACGTCTTCGAGGATCGGCCAGGGTTATAACGGAAAATTTACTCACTTCGGTTCCTTTCCTTTTGCGCTCGATTTTTCACTTCCCGAGGGAAGTTCCATTCTCGCTGCGAGAGAAGGTCTCGTTATCGCGGTTCAGGATAAATTTAGCGCGGGTGGAACTACCCCTTTTTTCAAGGACAAAGCCAACTACATCCAAATTCTTCATAAGGACGGAAGCATCGCGGAATATGCTCATCTAAAATACAAAGGTGTTTTAGTCCAGATGGGACAAGTCGTTCAGGCGGGAGAAAGAATCGGTTTTTCCGGGAACACGGGTTTTAGCAGCGCCCCTCATCTTCACTTTCACGTTTTGAAACCTACCGAAAATTTTCAAAACTTAGAATCATTCCCAACGACATTTGAGACTGACGAAGGAATTTTAGAGGAACTCAAAGAAGGAGTCGTCTACTGGAACCCTTCGAACACTCTTCCTGCGGGAAAATCCATCTTTGAAGAAGATTTTAGAATCTGTTCCGAACTCGCAAAAAATAAACTTTCGGAATGTGATGAAAAATTCAATCCTCAGAAAAGACCAATCATCGCTCTGGATATCCGAAAACCCGGAAAACGGGATCTAAAAGTCGAAGTCTGCAATCCGGATTCCGCCTGCAAAAGAGTCGATTGGATTCTTCAGCCGGAGTGGAAGGTTTCAATTTGGTATTTCGATTGGAGCATTCTTCCGATCATTTCCGGAAAGTATAAAATTCAGGTAATCGAGGATATCGAAATTCTTAAAACCTGGATCATCGAAAGATAAACTTTTCCTCTGATTCAAAGGAACAAAAAAATTTAGCCGACTCGTTTCTCTGTGGTTCCAAAAACTACCGTTAAACAAGAAAGGAAGAAAGGCCGGATGCTCCCAAATACAACCGGCAGATTATCCATTCTTCAATTAGAATATTCTAAAAATTGAATTTTATTTTTTTATTCTTGCTCACGATGCGAAAGCGCCCTTACATTCGATCACAAACTTCTCCTTGGCTCTTCGAACCTTTGGAGCGTTTACGATTGAATCTTTTTCTAAATCCCGATATCCCAACGTGAGAAGAGACGTGGATCTCAGTCCTCTTTCTTTTAGATGCAACAACTCGTCCAAAGCTTTCGCATTAAACCCTTCCATCGGAGTGGCGTCCACATTCTCCATTGCCGCAGCAGCGATTCCGGTTCCGAACGCGATGTAGGTTTGTCTCGCGGCCCATTCGGAACTGGCCTCTCTCGTATGAGATTTCAACCAATTGAGCATCGAATTCTTAAATCCTTCCAAGGATTCCGAAGGAGTATTTCTTGTTTCCGAGATGAGCTGGATGTATTCTTCTATCTTTTCTTCGTTCACTTCGTCCCAAGCGGCGAACACCAGGAGATGAGAAGATTCTTCGATCTGCGGTTGGTTGAATGCGATCGGTCGGATTTGGCGTTTTAATTCTTCATCTTCGATTACGATGACGTTGTAAGGTTGTAATCCGAATCCGGACGCCGTAAGTCGAACGGCTTCCAAAATTCTTTCCACTTTTTCTGCCGGAACTTTTTCCCCCGTCATTCTTTTGGTTGCGTAGCGCCATCTGAGTTTTTCCAGTAATTCCATTTTCTAAATTCTCCTTTTTTCCGGTTCTCATTGTGGATCCGGTTTTCCCGCAATTTACAATGTTAACTTGTTATAAACACCTTAACAAGATGGCGACCATTCCTGGAAAGAAGAAAATTTAAAAATTAATTTGTGAGAGACATTTTTTTCTGACACTCTCCTCGAACCTGTTTCATTACATCGGCGAGAGAGATCTCTCCGAGTTTAGCTTCGAGGGCGGCTTGGGCCTGGGCGAAGACACATTCCAGGGTGGGGAGAATTCCCATTCCTACAGAACAGTCCTGTTTTGGATGATCATGTACGGTAAAGAGACAATCGGAATCTTCAATGGCACGATAAATGTCGGAAAGTAGGATCTCTGACGCTGGTTTTGCGAGGCTCGCTCCGGGAACACCTTGTCTCGTCAAAACAAGTCCCGCTTTCTTAAGTTTTCCCGTAAGGGTTCGGACAATGGCGGGATTGGTTCCTACGGATTCGGCGATCGTATCGGAAGTCGTATCTCCCCCGTTCCTGTTTTCCAGGAAAGTGAGAATGTGAATTGCGACTGCGTAACGACTGGGAATTGCCAAGTTTTTTGTTCCTTACACTGTATTCATTGTTTTAGACGAGTCCCTGCCAAGAAGAATTCCGCTTTTCTTTGGAATAAAAAATCGATCTGGTTTTCGAGATTCTTTCGGAAGTGCGGGAACTCCCTTATTTTTGGAAAGAGCCGGATTCCTCTCTGAAGATCTAAAAAAGTAGGAACTCACACGTTTCCAAACCACGGGAAAAGCCTTGTCTTTCAAAGTGTGGGAACTCCTCACTTTCGAGATTCTTCGAAAAAGCGCCGAAACGTGGGAACTCCCCGTCCCAAAGGAACATAACCTTACCCGCAAATCGAGAGGGACTACCAACGAGAATCGTCCTACAAGAAAGGGTTTTGTAGGAATTCCTACAAAGAGGACTTTTTACTTGCAAAATTATGATTTTGTGATAACGGAAAGTTTCCGGAATTTTTCCGCCCCCCACCCCTCCACCCTAAACCAGGGCGGGGCGCGGCCTTTCACGGTGGATTGTCGGAGTTCCGACAAATTACTCTTGAGATTCCAAATACTTTTTCGGGTAAGGATATCCTAAAAGAAGAAGAGCAGCAAAGCTCTCATCAAAATCCTTCCAAGAATCATTGACTCCCCGGAAAGGAGGTTTAAACAGGAATAGAACCCCTCGTCCCATCTTTCTCCGGGGGCTTCCCAGACTTTTCAGGATATCCAAGTGTCAAAGCCAAGAATACAAGAACAAGCTCCTACAAAGACGAGCGAAAACGGTTCTTCCAAAGAAAATCAATTCGAGATTCACCTCGGCAACCCGAACATATTTTTCGACCGGGAGCTCTCCTGGATCGATTTCAACCGACGCGTTTTGGAAGAAGCGAACGACTCTGAAAATCCACTCCTGGAAAGATTGAAATTCTTAAGTATCACGGAGACAAACCTCGACGAATTCTACATGGTTCGCGTCGCCGGACTTCGAAATTTAGTAAAAGAAGGAAACGACGAAAGAAGTCTCAACGGGGACAGCGCCTCCGAAATTCTCTCCGATCTTTCCGACAAGGTCCGCGCCTTTGTTAGAGAACAATACGAAACATTCTCCAATACATTAGAAGAATTGAAAGCGGCAGGAATCCACGTAATTCTCAATCCGGAAGAATTGACCATCGATGAGATCAAACAAATCCAGAGTTACTACAAAGAAGACGTCTCTCCGATCTTGACACCTCTTGCGATCGATACCTCCCATCCATTCCCGCATATTCTCAACAAATCCTTAAATCTCGCGATGGTCCTCAGCACGGACGACGAAAAAACCGGCGGAAAAAAAGATCTCTTCGCCGTCGTTCAAGTACCTTCCGTTCTTCCTCGATTCTTACACCTAAAAACAAAGGGGGACGAGAGAAGATTTTTTCCTCTGGAAGAGATCATCAAACTCCACGTAGACGATCTCTTTTACGGAATGACGGTAAAGGAGATCTATCCTTTCCGAATTATCCGAGACGCGGACATCTCCATCGACGAAGAAAAATCCGTAAAAGATTTATTGATCACTATGAAGGACGAACTTCGCAACCGGATCTGGGGCGACGCGGTTCGGATGGACATCCACCAAGGAACTTCTCCTTTTATCAAAAACACACTCAGAGAACTCCTGGAACTTCAAGACCACGAAGTTTTCGACGTGGCTTCCCTTTTGAATATTAACGACGCGATGTTCTTCTACGGATTGGATCATACGTCCAAACTCAAATATCCTTTCTTTCAACAGAAGATGACTCTGAAGTTTGATACTCCGGAAAAAATCTTCGAAGCGATGAAAAAGAAAGACCGTCTTCTCCATCATCCGTATCAATCGTTCTCGGCGATCGAAGATCTTTTAAGAATCGCGTCCGAAGACCATCGGGTCCTCGGAATCAAAATGACGCTTTATCGCACGAGCGGAGATTCTCCGATCATCCAATACCTCGGACAAGCGGCGGAGAATGGAAAACAAGTAACCGTTCTTGTGGAACTCAAAGCTCGTTTTGACGAAGAAAGAAACATAAAATGGGCGCAAAAACTCGAAGCGCGCGGCGTTCACGTCGTCTACGGCGTTGTCGGATTAAAAATCCACTGTAAGATGCTCCTCGTAGTTCGCAAAGAAGACGATCACATGGTGCGTTATGTGCACCTTGGAACCGGAAATTACAATTCTACAACTTCCAAGTATTATACGGACCTCAGTTTTTTTACCGTAAACAAACAGATCACCGAAGACGTTTCCACGATCTTCAACACGATCACGAGTTACGCGAAGATGCCGACTTTGAACCTACTTTCGGCTTCTCCCCACAATCTCAAATCCACCTTTATCACGATGATCGAAAAGGAAACGGAGAATGCCCTCGCGGGAAAACCGGCGAGAATCATCTTCAAGATGAACTCCCTCGTCGATCCACATATTATACTTTCATTATACAAGGCGAGTCAGGCCGGCGTCAAAGTGGATCTTATCATCCGCGGAATCTGCTGCCTCAAACCGGGGCTCAAAGGAATCTCCGAAAACATCACGGTCCTATCCATCGTGGGAAGGTTTCTGGAGCACACAAGAATCTATTTCTTTCATTCCGGAGGAGCAGAGGCGACCTTCCTCGCTTCGGCGGATTGTATGCCCAGAAATTTTGAAAGAAGAATCGAAGTTCTTTTTCCGATTTTAGAACCCAAGAACAAGGAAAGAATTAAGAAAATTTTGGACGTTCAGCTGAGAGACAACGTAAAAGCGAGATTTCTGCATCCGGACGGACACTATCGTAAAAGAACCTTGGAGAAGGACGAAAAGCTGGTCGATTCTCAAATCGAAAGAATGAACTTCGCAGAATAATTACGAAACCTGAATATACGAAATTAGAATTATGACTACAACTTCCACAATCAACAAATCAGAATTAAAATCCCTCATTGGACCCGGAAAGATATTTTTTAGAAACGACCCCGACTTTGACGAAGCGACCTTTCTTTCTTTTGGAACCGACCGAACCAAAGTTCACAGTCCCGATTTCGAAATTCTCGCGTTCCCCACAAACACCGAAGAAGTTGCAAAAATCGTAAAGTACGCTTTTGAAAACGATATCTCCATCGTTCCTTCCGGCGGAAGAACGGGTTACGCAGGAGGAGCGATCGCGAAGAACCAAGAATTGGTTCTTTCCCTTTCCAAGATGGATAAGGTGCTGGACTTCGATCCTTTTTTCGGAAGTATCAAAGTACAAGCGGGAATGATCACGAAAAATCTCCACAAAGAATCCGAAGAAAGAGGATTCTACTTTCCGGTGGACTTCGCATCCACGGGTTCTTCCCATATCGGCGGCAACATCGCGACTAACGCGGGCGGCGTGAGAGTCGTCCACTACGGACTCATTCGTCAGTGGGTTTTAGGACTCACCGTAGTAACGGGCTCGGGGCAAATCTTAGAATTCAACGGTGAAGTTCTGAAAAACAACACCGGATACGATCTCAAACAACTTTTTATCGGTTCCGAAGGAACGTTAGGCGTCATTACGGAAGCAACTCTAAAACTGACTACAAAACCTCTGGACAACCGAGTTCTTCTCGTAGCCGTTCCCGATTTTGTCTCCATTCTTTCCCTATTCAAGGAAACTCACCAGGTGAAGGTTCCCCTTCTCGCATTTGAATTCTTCACCGAATATTGTCTCGGAAAAGTAAAAGCCCATTTGGGAGTTTCCGATCCGTTTTCGGCTCCGAGCCCGTATTACGTTTTGATGGAATTCGAAATCGCCGACGAAAGCGACGATGAAAAACTCTTCGGCTTTTTGGAAACGATCACTGAAAAGGAACTGATCAGCGACGGAAGTCTCGCTCAGAATTCCAAACAATCCGAAACGTTTTGGAAATACAGAGAGGGAATCAGCGAAAGTATTTCGATCGATTATACAGTTCATAAAAACGATATTTCGCTTCCTCTTCGAAATATGGAACCCTTCCTCGTCGAAATGGAAGCGCTCTTGAAAGACGAATACCCCGGTTTTGAAATCGCGCTCTTCGGTCACGTAGGAGACGGAAATCTTCACCTAAACATTGTTAAACCGAAAGATCTTTCCAACGAAGAATTCTTCAAAAGATGCAAGAGCGTGGATCCGGATATGTTCCGTTTATTACAAAAATATCATGGATCGATCAGCGCGGAACACGGAATCGGACTTTTAAAAAAGGACTTTCTCCATTTTTCCAGGTCGGAAGCCGAAATTCTCCTGATGAAAGAGATCAAAAAATCCATGGATCCGAAAAACATCATGAACCCCGGTAAAGTGTTCTGATGATATCCACAAACGGAGCCGGCGGAAAAAAACCGAGGAAGAAAAAAAAGAAGATTCAATCCGATCATAGGATCGTAATCCGAGCTCTTACCTTGGATGATTACGACGACGTCAAAGAAATTATGGACATCGTCTTTCCGGAGTTTGACGGAGCCTGGAAAAGAAATCAGTATGAATCTCAGATCACAAAATTTCCGGAAGGCCAGATCTGTATCGAAGACAACGGAAAAGTCGTCGGCGCGGCGATCAGCCAGATCATCAAATGGTCCGATTACGGAGATAACCACACGTACGAAGAAATCGTAGGAAAGGGAGATCTCAAAAATCACAACGAAGAAGGAGATTCACTTTATGGAGTCGATATCTTCGTTCACCCGGAATACAGAGGTCTTCGTCTCGGTCGAAGATTGTATGACGCGAGAAAAGAACTCTGTGAAAGACTCAATCTCAAAAGAATCGTAGTCGGGGCTTGGATGCCCGGTTACGAAAACTATGAAGACTCGATGACCCCGGCTCAGTACATCGAAAAAGTGAGAGACAAGGAAATCTACGATCCGGTCCTTTCCTTTCAACTGGCGAACGGCTTTCACGTGAGAAAACTAAAACGCGGTTACTTCGGTAACACGAAAGGTTTCAGTTCTTACGCGGTTCTATTAGAATGGTTGAATATATATTACGAAAAGGAAGAGACTACTCTCATCGGCGGGAAAAAAACCGTGGTCCGAGTGGGAGTCGTTCAACTTCAAATGCGCCCCGTAACCGGGATCGAAGAATTGATGAAACAGGTCGAATTTTTCGTGGATACGGTCGCCGGATACAACGTGGACTTCGTTCTTTTTCCAGAATTTTTCAACGCTTCTCTTCTTGCAAAATACAACGATCGAAGCCCTTCCGACGCGATGCGTGCCCTTTCCAGTCATACGGAAAGCATCATAGAAAGAATGGTGGAACTTGCGGTTTCATACAACGTGAATATCATCTCCGGAAGTATGCCCGAATACCGGGACGAAACCCTTCACAACGTCTCCTATCTTTGCAGAAGAGACGGAACCTACGAAGAACAATATAAGTTGCACGTAACTCCGGATGAAGATTTCTACTGGGGAGTGAAAGGTGGTTACAACCTTTCCGTGTTTAACACGGATTCCTGCAAGATCGGAATTCTTATCTGTTTCGACGTGGAATTTCCGGAGCTCCCGAGAATTCTCGCGGAACAAGGAATGGACATTCTTTTTGTTCCTTTTTATACGGATACGAAGAACGGATACAACCGAGTCAGACACTGCGCGATGGCAAGAGCCATTGAAAACGAATGTTATGTGGTGATCTCGGGTTCGGTTGGCGCGCTTCCTCACGTGGAGAATATGGACATTCAGTATGCTCAGTCCGCGGTTTTTACTCCTTCCGACTTTGCGTTTCCTCACGACTGCGTCGCCGCGGAATCGGTTCCAAATACGGAGATGACCTTGATCGCGGATTTGGATTTGGATCTCTTGAAAGAACTTCGTAAAAAAGGTTCCGTGAGAAATCTAAGCAATCGAAGAAAAGACTTATACGAACTCAAATGGATTCACGAATCATGAAAGCATTTTCGATCACCATCATTCTTCTTTGGATTTTGTTTGCGGCTCTTCAATGGAACGATCCGGATCCTTGGCTCTGGATGCCCATTTATCTAAGCGTAGTCCTTCTATATGCAGGATTTTTAATGTATCCAGAGAGGACAAATATTTGGCTTAGAACTTCTTTGATTCTTTCCGCTGCTTTTTCAGCGGGAACCGTTCTCGCAGCGATGCAGATTCAAAATCTTTCCTTCGACGACGAGGTGACGAGAGAAGCGGGAGGGCTGATTCTTTCAGCGATCGTTTCTCGTGTGCCTTCTTATATCATTCGAAAGAGAGAGACGAGTGAAGTTTCAAAAGGATGAAATTTTCTCGTATCACGAGAAAAGAAACTTCTATTCCGGTTTAATCTTTCTCTTCACCGTTTTGATCGCGGCGACACTTTTCGTCTTGGCGACTTCCGGGATTCTTAAATTTGATATTCCTGGTTTGACCTCAATTCAGAAGCTCGTCCTCTACGTGAGCAAGGAAATCCAAAAACCGAGTCTGATCGGCGTTTTTTTTACGACCCTCTTCGGCGGTTTGTTTTTCTTTTATCTTCCCATCGAATTCTTATTTATCCGCGCGACGTATTCCAAACTCGAGGGAAGCGATCTGATCGCGCTTCATATTCTCGGACTTCTGATTTCTTTCTCGATCAATTATTTTTTGGGAAGAATCGCGGCCCGCGCTTGTATCAAACTCATAAGTCCGAAAAAATTTTACAGGATGAAAGGATTTTTAAATCGCTATGGGGTTTTGGCGATTTTTGCTTTCAATGCGCTTCCTTTGCCGGCTCCGATCTTAAGTGCGATCCTCGGTGTCATTCGTTATAAGAAGAAAATTTTTTTTCCGGTTTTTGTTGCCGGACAACTTTCTCAGTCCGTCGTGATTCTCTTTTTTGTTCGTTTTGTTTTCTCCGGTAAGATTTTCTGAAGAATTCTTTTTGAGGGAGTTCCCACGTTCGTTGTTCCAGCAAAGCGTTTCCGAAATCAAAAAACGAGGGAGTTCCCACGTTCGTTGTTCCAGCAAAGTGTTTTTGAAATCAAAAACGAGGGAGTTCCCACGTCCGTTGTTCCAGCAAAGCGTTTCTGAAATCGAAAAACGAGGGAGTTCCCACGTTCGTTGGTCCAGCAAAGCGTTTCTGAAATCGAAAAACGAGGGAGTTCCCACGTTCGTTGTTCCAGCAAAGCATTTCTGAAATCGAAAACGAGGGAGTTCCTACTTTTTCTCTCCGCATTCCCTAAGTTCTAATTTCCGAGAATTTTTCTAAGCGCTTCATTCTTTTCTCCCCATTCTCCCTTGACTCTAAACCCAGACGCCAAATATTGAGAATCATTTTCAAAATCGAAAACGACGATGTATAAAAAAACAATTCTGTCCGTCTTTCTTCTCTTCTTTTTCCTCTTCTTTTCTAGGGGAGTTCCCGCCCAACCTCAGGAAAACTCCGAGAATCAGGAAAAACAAACCCTTCCTCCCCCGAACCAGGAAGAAAAAGAAAAATGGTCCAAGGGAACCATCTCGGTAATCGGAAAAAAGAAAAATGATCTCAAACGAATTCCAGGCTCTGCAACGATTATCGAAAAAGAATACCTCGAACAGACACGCCCGGTCGATTCGATGGAAGTCCTTCGAAGAATCCCGGGAGCTTCCATTCGATATCAGGATACTGGTGGTCTGACCCTAAACGTAGGTTTTCGAGGAGTGAGTAACGATCTGGGAAGAAAAGTTCTCATTCTTGAAGACGGAGTTTTCACTTCTCTCAATCCTTATTCCGCGCCTGAGCAATATTATACGCCTAACATCGACCGTATGGAAAGAATCGAAGTTGTAAAAGGATCCGGCGCGATTCTTTTCGGACCTTCCACCATAGGTGGGGTGATCAACTTCATAACAAAACGACCTCCTAAAGAACCGGTCCTTTCCGTTTCTATGCAAGGAGGGTCCTTTGGATTCTTCTCCTCTCAAGTTTCTTACGGCGGAACTTTTGGAAATACGGGAATCGATATCTCCATTCTTCGAAAACAAGGAAACGGATATAGAGACCACCAAGACTTCAGACTTCATGAGGTTTCTTTTAAGTCAGTAACAGATCTGAACGAGAATCACGCGTTCACCACAAAATTCTTAGGGACCGTCCAAGACGCGAATATGACTTATCTCGGTCTTACAACGGCTCAACTCTGGAATCATTCTTCTTCCAATTTCGCAGAACAGGACAATCGGAAACTGCAAAGATATTCCGGAGACCTCGGTCACGAATGGAAGATCACTGACAATTCTAAACTCGTTACAAAAGTTTATTCGGCTTATACGGAAAGAAACTGGTCCAGACAAAACTACTCCCGCAACACCGGTTCTCATTATAATACTCTTCCGAACAATACTATCAAAGCTTATGATACAGAACCTTTCGTAAACCGCGGCGGTGATTCGGTTTATATGCTGGACGGAGTCGGACATAGAAACAGAACTTATCGTTTTGTCGGCGCGGAATCTAGATACCAACTGGATTATCAATTTTTCGGCGTCAAAAACCAACTCGATGCGGGTCTGCGTTATCACTACGAAACCGCAGATATTAAATTCCTGGATGGTCCGTCTACTCCTGATTATGCGACCTTCGGAAACGGACTTGGAAGCCCGGCAACCGGAACCGCCTCTTCGGAATATTCCCTCGCAAAATCCGGACAACTCCGAGATCACGAGATCAACAATACCAAATCCGTTGCCGGTTTTGCGCAGAATAGTTTTAAATTCTATGATAAATTCTCCGTGATTCCAGGTGTTCGATACGAAACCTTCTCTCAAAATCGAACGATTCTCCGTCAACAAGCCGTCGACCCGATTACAAACCAAACGAATCCGAATTCTCCACCCCAAGAGGTCGACAAAGGAAGTAGAAACGTCTATCACGTCCTCATTCCCGGTCTTGGCCTTACTTACGATATTCGAAAGGATCTTACCTGGTTTGCAGGAGCCCACAAAGGTTTTTCTCCTCCCCGCTATCAGGATGCACTTAACAATTCGGGAATCATAAATAAAATAGATCCCGAATATTCCTACAATTATGAAACCGGTATTCGAGGAGACATTACAAATTACTTAAATGCTCAGGTGACCTATTTCGATTTGAATTATATCAATCAAATCATCATCACTTCTTCGGCTTCCGGAAACGATTCGGCGACATCCGCCAAAAACGGGGGAAGAACTTATAGTCGAGGATTGGAAACGAATATAACCTTCGACCCTGCAAAACTCTTCGACGCGTCTTTTAAACTTCCGATCGAATTTATCTATACGAGAGCGGACGCAAAGATGAATCAGTATTCGATCGACACTTCAAAAATTGCGGCAAACCAATCTTTTCTGGACTTTATAGTCGCTCAAAAAGATAAAAACGGAAATTACGTTCCCTACGTTTCCAGAGACACGGCCACGATTTCTTTGGGTTTCGTTCACCCAAAAGGTTTTTATGCGAGAGCTGAATATCAGTATTTTTCGGCTCAATTCCACGATGACACTAACACAAGAACCGCCTACTGGGCGGATTCCATTACCGATCCTTTAGGAAAAAAAGTATTACAATATTTGAATATTACTTCGGACAGTTCGGGTGAAACGGGAGTGATTCCCGCTTACGCTCTCATAAATGCCTCTTTGGGATATAAGGATCCGATCAAACGTTGGAGCGTTTTTGTAAACGGTAAGAACCTGGGGGACGTTCGTTATATTTCCGGGCGTCTCCCGGAAGGGATTCAAGTCGGACCGTTTCGTCAGATCAATGTCGGGGTTTCCTTTGAACTCTGAGAATTTAAGAATGGATTTTTTTTACCCGGCCTTTGCAGAGAAGGTTTTGGGTGTGAGTTCCTACTTTTTGCGGAGTAATCATCCTTCTCTACCGGGGCTTTGGACCGAAAAACGTAGGAACTCCCCTTCTCATGAAATTTTTCGCGGGAGTTCCCGCAATTTCGCCTATCGAAAAGAATTTCGATTGACCAAAATTATGATTTTGAGAATTAGTATCAATATCATAACAACCAGTTCATCGAAAATTCCCCGGGCGTGGGCGAAAGTCTCCTCCCGGGACCTTTTTTCAAAGACATTCAGGAAAAATACATGGATCTAAAAAAAACATCTCTCTTTCTCATTCTTTGCCTCATCGGACTTATCCTTTTTGCGAACTGCAAAGCGGATAAGAATAACAATGATTCGACGATCCTCGCAGGCATCGCCGTATTAGGCTCGGTCCCGACCGCGACAAAGGCACAGGTTATAGACCGTTACCTTCAATTAGGTTACGAATCCTACGATCAAAGTTATAAGGACGCAGTTGCATTGCAATCGGCGGTAACGACTTTCGCGGCGACAAATACCCCGACGGCGGCAGATCATACAAACTTAAAGAATCTCTTTATCATCGCACGAGCTTCTTATCTCATCACCGAAGCGTTTCGTTTTTCTTCCGGGCCGATCGACAATTCAGACGTCGTAGGTTGTGGAGACGGAGCCGACGGATCGGGAGGTTTCGAATGTGAAGGACTCCTCAACGCATGGCCGTTAGACGAAACAGCAATCGACAATTATATCGCAGGTGCGGGCGCAACGACTTATACCGCAATCTTAGCGGTAAACGGAGATTCCGGAGCGACGGGCGCCGCGGAAGGTAACGACGATAAGGCGATCACCGTCGGATGGCACGCAATCGAATATCTTCTCTGGGGACAGGATCTATCCGGAGCCGGTACAAACCAAGTATCCGGACAACGTTCGGTGGCCGACTTTAACGGTGCCGCAGGAGCCCCTGCTCGTAGAAAAGCATATCTAAAAGCGGTAACGGACGCCATCGTACTTCAACTCAAATTGATTCGGGATCAGTTCTCGGATGGAACAGCTTATTCCAATCTTATGAAATCCAGCCCGAACGCTGGAATCACAAATATCTTCCAAGGACTTGGAAAGTTCATAGCCGGAGAATGGGGCGGAGAACGATTGACCGGAACCTTCGACGGACAACAAGAAGAGGAACATTCTTGTTTTAGCGACACCACAAAGGCCGACTTCTACTACGACGCACAAGGTGTTCTCAACCTCTGGACGGGTTCTTACCAGATTAAAAAGAACGTCGCAATTTCTACCGGCCCCGGACTGAGCAGTCTTTTTGGAACGTTCACTGCACCACCGATCGCGGCTCAGCTGATCGCTTCCAGAGACGCGTTTTGCATCAACCTCCCGGAACAAACTTCTGATCCGAACTACACTTCAACCTGTTCTTCCGGAACTCTCACGGGGCGTTACGATCAAATCATTAAGAATACGGATTCCGAATATAAAATCCTTTTTGATACTCAAAAATTGATCGGAGATACTCTGAAAAAAACAATCACAGACGCTGCAAAGGGCGTCGGCGTTTCCATCACCGACTTCTCGATTTAATAAAAAAATAAAATATAAAAAGATGAACTGTTATGAAAAACAAAAGTATAAAAATGAAGGAAGAATTTCATTCCTTCATGGTTTCAGCATATTCTAATATACAAAAAGGGTTCCTCGCAGGAATCCTTTTTGTTTTATTCTCCCAATGCGGCGGAATCTTAGATCTCAAAAAAAAGAACAATAACGATCTAGAGTTAGCCGCCATTCTTCTCATTCTCCAGAATATGGATCCGGGAGAACAATACTCCGGAGGGTTGACTACCACGTTCGACACGACTGTGAACGCATTCGACTTAGTAGCTTCGAATCTTCGAGACGGCGGTAATATCGACTTCCAAGGCGGAAACTCATTCTTTAACAGACTCTGGGTACAAGGCGGAAATTCTGCATCCGACGGATTGGGCCCCGTATTCAATAGTAATTCCTGCAACGGCTGTCACGTAAAAGACGGAAGAGGAACTCCTCCCGCAAACGGAAGTAGCACTTTCTCTACGATGTTGATTCGAGTCAGTAAGAATGGAAAGGATCCGATCACGGGCGGCCCCGTCGGTTTGGATAACTACGGCTTACAGATCAACGATCGTGGAGTCGCCGGACCTCCCGTAGTTCCGGGTGAAGCGACGACAACTGTAACCTTTGTGGAAGAACCCGGAACCTTTCCGGACGGAGAAGCCTATTCACTCAGAAGACCAACCTTTACGATTTCAGCTTGGGCCTTCGGAATTCCTCCGGTGGTCAATCAATCTCCTCGTACGTCCCCTATGATTCCGGGACTTGGACTTTTGGAGGCGATACCGGAATCTACGATTCGTTCTTTCGCCGATCCGGACGATACGGACGGAGATGGAATATCAGGAAAACCGAATATAGTTTGGGATGCGAGGCTTCAGAAGAAAGTTCTCGGTCGATTCGGATGGAAGGCCAACGAACCGAACTTGAATCAGCAAAATCAAGGTGCCTTCTTAGGCGATATAGGAATCACGAGCCCCCTCTTTCCTACTCAAAATTGTACTGCGGCACAAGCGGATTGCCTAGCGTCCACACCGGGAAACAACGGAACCTCGGAAGGATCTGAAATTTCTACAAAAACCGCCGATCTTGTAACCCTCTATACAAAATTAGTAGGAGTCCCCGGAAGAAGAAACTGGACCAATACGAATGTGATTCGAGGAAAAGAAATTTTTTCCGAGATCGGATGTAACTCCTGTCACAAACCATATATTTTTACGGGTTATCTCGAAGGATTTCCAGAAGTATCGTTTCAACATATCAAACCTTACACGGACCTCCTTCTTCACGACATGGGAGCCAATCTCGCGGACAATCGAGAAGACTTCGAAGCGACCGGAACCGAATGGAGAACCCCTCCTCTTTGGGGAACGGGACTTGTTCAAAAGGTAAACGGCCACAACCATCTCCTTCACGACGGAAGGGCAAGAGGCCACAAGGAGGCGATTCTCTGGCACGGAGGAGAAGCCCTCAATTCCAGAAACAAATTCGTCGCTTTGCCGAAAGCGGATCGGGATAAATTGATTCTTTTCCTGGAGTCTTTATGAAAACTTTAGAATTTTCTAATAAACTCAAAAAGACCGCCCTCATAGCCAATAAAATAAAAATTCTGCTCTTGACCTCGTTAGTCGTTTTCCCCGGAATCCGTTGCGAAGAAATCGGAAAAATATCCGGAGTGGAAACCCTCATCATCGCCTTGTTTGCAAACGCGAGTACGGGAGAATTTTTAAACTACTCGGCTAACCAAGTCGCGGTTCCACAGTTCAATCGGCTTCAGATCGCATCGAATCAGCTGAAAACGAGCGCCGCAAATTATTTTACTACCGCAGGAACCGGAACAGGGCCGACTGATTTAGCCGACCTTCAAAACAAATGGTTGGCCGCCAGAAAACTTTTCAAACAAGCAGAGATCTTTTATATCAACCGTTCATATCTTCCCTCCACTTATGTTCACAGATTAGACGGATATGTTTTAGGAGAAAATAGTCGCCCCACGACGGCCGATTTGGACGCTGTAGCGGCGACCGCCCCATCCTCGAGCACAGTAGACAGCTTTCCGCTCACCCGAAGAGGATTCGCTGCCCTAGAGTATTTCATCTTCGACAATGGGGCCAACGTTCATACGTTAGCCGCAATCGATAATGCCAACGGCTTGAGCGCAGGAAGGCGAACTTATATCGCATCTCTCGCAACCGTCATTCAACTCGATTCGCAAAGACTCTACAACGCGTGGAATTCTTCCTTTGCGAATGAGTTGGCGACCGGTTCCGGTTCTTTCACCGGAACCAAGGACGCCGTGGATTCGTTTATCAACGGAATCGTACAATTGGAATATACGAACCAGGATGTTCGTATCGGAGTACCCGCAGGACTAACACTCGCGGGAAGCACTCAGTTTCCTGCAAAGTTAGAATCGGTTTACAGTGATACTTCTTATCAAGATCTTCTTTCCTCGGTGGAAGGATTGGAGTTGGTTTACGCCGGAAATGTTGGAGATACGGATTCAAGGTCTCTGAGTTATCTGGTGAGACTGCAAAACAGCGACTTGGACACGAGGGTGAGAAGTAAAATCAACACTCTCAAAAGTAATATCCAGAGCAGAATCAACGCATCCATAACGTTAAAAACGGATCTCACAGGAAATCTGACTTTTGTAAGCACACAAATCCACTCCAATTTCAAAGAGTTGAGAACGATATTTGCCACTGAAGTGATCGGAATATTAGGAGCGAACGCGCTTCCTTCCAATTCTGATGGAGATTAGGATTTTAGAATATACCCTCTCCCCCTTTGACTCTGAAAAAAAGAAAAAGAACAAACGAAAGTTTGTTCTTTTTTTAAGAACCAAAATGTTTAGAAGGAATAAATAAGACAGGCGAGGATTTATAACGACGTTCGAAAGAGAACAATTTCTTCTTTTTAATCCCGGATCCGTTTCTTCGGAAGCGGTAAATTCATCTGCGGAAATAAAAGGTTTAGCTCTTGATGTTATAAAAATTTTTTCAGCCCCTGCATCAAAGGCTCCGTCGACCGTAGGTCGCAAATGAAGGCGATATCCAGATCCAGTTGCCACCTCCGTCCGAGGATTGATTCACCTTACCCAGAAGTTGACTGAGAATCTTAAAAAAGCCTGTCGGAACTCCGACAATTCTACCCTGAACACGGCGGCGCCCCGCCCAGATTTCGGGTGGTGGGGAGCGGCGGCGGGAAAACTCCGGAAACTTTCCTCTATCACAAAATCAAACTATTTGCAAGCAAAAATCCCCTTGTCGGAACTACGACAATCTTACTTTCTTCTAGGACAACTTGCAGATTCTCTCAACTTTTGGCTAAAATTACGCGAAAGCACGGTATGATTAAATACCCAACCGTTGAGAGAATCTAAAAAGAAAAACGTATTATCAAAAGAGACCGATCGAGATGCAAATGTTCGCTCCCGCATCAATCGAATATTAAAATTTTAGAATATGCATGAACGCCTTAAAGAATTCGATTCTTTTATTAAAGGATTTCAAAAGAAATTTAAGAATGGAAAAGAAAAACTTTTTCGTCTTTCCCTGGTTTGACTTTCGTTATTTTCTTTCCAAACCGTTCGCGGGTTTTAAAAATCGAATTTACAAGTCGAGAATTCTTCAATGAAACTTTCCAAGAACGCGCTTCATTTCTCGCTTTTAATTTTTTTTTGGAGTCCATTTCTCTGCATGAGCCAAATTCACTATCAACAAGTCACTCTGGAAGAATTGGTTCAAAGTTCCCCCTATATTTTTATAGTCTCCGCAGCGACCCCGTCCTTCTCGGTGACCAAGATTAAAATCCAATCCAAACTTTTGAAGGAATTGGGCATACACGAAAAACTTCAAAAAAAAGTTCCCGATTTCGAAAGAAGAATCGCACACTATGAGATTCAAGAAGTTTTAAAGGGAAGCTGGGATCAAAAAACGATCTCGGTTCTTCCGGCGAATTTTCTTAATTCTCTGGAGCTGCACATTCTTTATTACGGAACCGGGCTTTCGATTTCACCCATTTATCTTTCTTATTCTTCGCAACAATCGGAAAAGATCGATACGGAAAATCAAAGTTTTATCATATTCTTAAATCGTTCTTCCCGATTTGAAATGTTCGAATGGAGAGTGACGGGAAGCCTTGAATCGGAAGAACGGAAAAAAGAAATTTCGAATCTAATCCGAGGAGAATAGAGAGAAAACTCAATTCTTCTAAAACCTTTCCAATCAAAATCGGCCCGCTTCCCAATCGAGGATTTGTGTTCCTTCGTATCGATCCTAATTTTAAGCCGATCGATTCCGAGTTTACAAATCTTTACCGAAAACCAATCGAATCTTGAGAATCATCGACTCTAATGATAAAAACAAAAAACTCCCGGAAAGTCGCGTTCCTTCCCTGCGCCGCAATCGATTCGGAGTTAGGCTCCTTTTTTTAGAGGTCTGACGGGAGCAGAGTCTGCAAAAAATACTCTATTATAAAATCATAATTCTCTAGGCTCCTTTTTTTCTTTCGTGTAGACTTCCACAAAAAAATACGATATAGATCATACGAATTCTAAATCGGACCCTTAGTTTCGGATTCGGTTGTATTGTGTTCAAACGCCCTTCCTTGAAATTAAAAAACAACTTAAGAAAGGATTTTTTAAGGAAGAAATTTCGAAATTGAAAATCCTACTTGCCATTCAGAGCAAGATTGATTCCATTCTCCGGAAAAACAAAGAATGGAGAAAAAATGAATCCGGCAATCATCGCGTTAATAGGTTTTACGATTTGGACCATCCTTCTGGGAATCGGAGTGATCAGCATCCGTACGTTTAAGGTTTTGAAAGGTGAAAAAAAATCGAACGAGTTTCCTTCCGGAGTTCAACACGGAAGTAATTTCTATTGGAGATTGAACAGAGCTCACAACAACTGCATCGAAAATCTTCCGATTTTTGCCGCCTTAGTTTTGATCGGGGCCTTCACCGGAGTTTTGGATTCGACATTCGCGTTTGTCAGTCAAATCGTCCTAGGCGCGAGATTGGTTCAGTCCTCGGCTCATTTGAGTTCCGGTTCCGAGATGGCGGTAAACATACGTTTTACCGGATTTGTCGTTCAATACGGAAGCTTTCTCTATTTGGTCTGGTTGATTCTCCAAAAATCCGGAATGATCTGAATTACAAAAAGAATTGGATTCTTTAGAATTCTCCTGAATTCTGGAATCCGATGATTCAATTTACGGACAAAGAAAAAGAATTCAAAGACTCTAAAAGTTTTTGGACCTCCCTCGGAAGAAACGTTCTCTCTAAATCCGGAGAGAACTCCGGGAGATTGATCGACGTCCGAATTCTTTCCGGAACTCTCTCGGGTATCGTCGTCCTCAAAGGTTTTCGTAAAATTTACTTTTCGAAAGAATATCTCAAGTCCGATTCCAAAGAAAGAATCCTCTTAAAAATCGATCCTCCAAGCAATCTCTTGGGAAAAAGAGTCTATGATAAAAACGCAAGGTTTCTCGGATCCGTGGTTGCAATTCAAGTTTCTCCGGGAACTTCCAAACTGATCCGCTTCTGGGTACGAAAATTTCCATTCTCCCAAAAAATCGAATTTTATCCCGAAGATATTGAAACCTCCATTAAGAATGTCTTATTAAAGAAAGATTATGCCAAACGAAAGTAACATAATCACTTCCGATGATATTCTCGGAAAGGAAGCCCTGGATCCGGAAGGTCAGATTCTCGGGGTCGTGGTCAAACTTCATATCGATCGGAATGAAAAAAAAATCACCGGAATTACGATCGACCAGGGTTTTATGAAACCCGATCTTTTCGTGGGAATCGACTTTGTCCGTACTTTAGGAGTGGACGCGATTCTTCTGAATACGATTCCTTTTGAAAAATACAAAGGCCTCAAGGTTTTAAACAGCGACGGTTCCGAAGCCGGAATCGTAGAAGAAGTGATTTCCAAAAACGGAAAGTTAGAATTCTTACTCGTGAAAACGTCGCTGGGTCCACTTTCCAAAGAAAGAACAAAGATCCCCTCCTCCAAGATCCAGGAAATCGGGGACAAGATTTTGCTCAAAAGAAAATCTTCTTGACCAAAACCGGTTTTTAGGAAGCATTCCTGAGTACCTGAACTTTTGTCCACTTTCCGAGATAAAATCGATTCGGAACCTTGTTATCAAATCTACGGGTCTTAAAAAAATCTATGACTTCCAAGTTTGACTTTCTCCGCAAAAATCTCTACAGTATGGCGGAGCTTTGTCTCGAACAAGTACTCATTCTCGACGACGCTCTGGAAACCGACGATTCCGAACTTGCAAGAAAGCTAATCGACCGGGACGATCTCATCGACAACCTTGAAAAACAAAACGACAACCTTTCTCAAAACGCAATCTTAGAAGCGGTCGCAAATCGAAATTCTATGGGAATGGATCAAGTCGACGGAGAAGTCATTCTCAAAAGAGATCCTCTTCGTTTCGCACTTTCCGCGATCCGGATCACAAGAAACCTGGAAAGAATGGGGGATCAGATCGTAAACTGCGCGAAGTGTTTTCGAAGAGGTCTGATCCCGAAACGTTTTTTCTGCGACGAGGAAATTCTAAACAAACTTTTGTCCAGAGTTATAACGATCGTCGGAATGGCAGTTGAATCTTTGGTGGAAGAAAAGAATCGTTTTTACGGAAGCGTTCATTCGGTCGAAGAGGAGATCAACAATCTCTGTCAGTCCGCATTCTTAAAATTCGTAATGGATCCTAGATTGGATAAGAATCAATTTGCGGATGTATATCGTCTCATCCTTTGTTTGGAAAGAACGGGAGATTATGCGGTCAACATCGCGGAAGAATTGGTCCGTTTGAATACGGGAATGGACATTCGTCACGTTTCGGATCCGGTTCAAGCAATCGCAAAAACGGGCTGAAACTTCTTTCCTACCAACTCAAATTAGAATTTCTGGATGTATAATTCTGTTCATTTCAGAATATAAGGTGATAAGCCTATATCTCCGCAATGAGTTATACTTTTGACGCGTCATCCTTACAATCTAAGAATTAGGTTTTATCATGAGAAAACACTTTACTCAAACTCAGAACGGGCTCGAGAGATTCTGGCAAATCGAGATGTCCGGATATTCCATCCTTCTTTCGTTTGGAAAAACAGGTTCGATTGGGAAAAGACGAATTCTCAATTTTGAAAAGAGAGAAGAATGTAGCAGAGAATTCCAAAAACTTGTCGAAGAAAAAACGAAACAAGGATTTCAAGAATCCAATCGGATTCCTTCTTATAAAATTCTTTCCGGTGATCCGAACTTTTTAGAAAGCTGGGATCAAATCGTAAAATCTTCCGATCGCAAGGAAGCGCTTCGAAATCATTTTCAGTTTTTGATCGAAACGGAAGAATGCAAATCACTCCTAGATCAAATTCTTTCCAAAATCACTGACGTAAATATCGAAGAGGATCAATTGATTCTTACTTTGCCTTGGTCTTACGACGAGAAAACTCCGGTTCATCTCTGCTGGCAAAAACCGTTTCTGGGAAAAATTCATACTTCCGTTCCCGATTCGATGGCGGAATTCGTCTGCCTCTTCAACGGAATCGAAATCAAATACGACAATGACGATTATCCGACCTTTGTGATCCGTGGGATCGGACCGGATCCGGATTCTCCCGATCAACCCGCAGTCGTACAAGAAGATTTCGGTTGGGATGAGGAAATCCTGGAAGACGGCGATAGCTGGTGGATCTCACCTTTGGAAATCGTTGGAAAGAGCATATCCGACGTACAGTCGTTAGGCGCATTTGACGACAGCCAGAACTGGCTCGTCTACCATCCCTTCATCAAAAACAAACACGGAGAATCTGCCATCTCTTGTGTCGATCACGGAATTTGTGATTTGGAGCCGCCTATAGTTCGTTACGGAATGGGCGGATTCTTACTCAGAGAAATTTGTCGCTGGATCCGAGACATCAATGCCGATTCGGACGAAGAATTGAGTTTTGACGGAACTCCGATCGTTTCCAGAAAGTTTCAAGAATTTATGGCCCACAAAGCGGTTCAGATTTCCGAGAACGATTCCGACGTCGCAAAAAGGATTTTAGAATTCGACTGGCATTCTCTCGCATTCAAAATTCACGGAACGATTTTGAAATGGGTGAGAAGCCTTGGAAAAGAAGGCGCCGTAAAAGAAAAAATTCGCGTCTTTGATTCTTATTGGGACGACGCGGGGGAAATCGTTTACCTCGGTTTTGATTGGCACGCGGGAAGCGACTACGAAGACGCGATTTCGGAAGGAGCGAACGTTATCGCATACATTCTGAATTTCACGGGATTCTATCGGAGTATATTAGACAATCATGATTCTTCGGAAATTTCCGGGGGTGAGATTGTGGAAATTTTAGGAGATGATTACAATTCCGTTCGAGATATTCTCGCGTTCTTATCCATTGAGAATTTTATTTCCATCGCTCACGGAAAAGAATTTAAAAAAGTCAATCAAGAAGAGGGAGTATATTTCGCGTATTCGCATTATCACGACGAAGACGCGAGTGTCGCTTATCATTCTCAAAAAGGAATCGAGAAAAAATTCTTCGATGAATACTTTCCAAAGGACGAAAAACCTAAGGAAAAAAAGGAAATCTCGGAAGAAGAACAAGAACTCTTGGACGATATCTTCGGCGACGTCATGGAAGACTACGTCGGAGTTTGGAAAAGCACGATGGAACAATCCATCGAACGTCTCGACAAGAACTTTCACGAGAATCAGGAAAGGTATCAGAGAGAATTTAATCGTATCTTAGAATACAGAGAAAAAGTCACCAAAGAAGAGGAAAAAGAAAGATTAAGCGATCTAGGAATGCAGATCAGTTCCATCGCTTTGAACCGTTTTTTAAAGGAAAACAAACCCGATGTCGCCGGTTGGGTTCTCAATTGTTATCATGAAATTTATGAGAAGTTAGGGATCAACACTCAATCCCTTGTAAAAGGAAACGATTCCGGGAAAATGTACAACACGGCCGAATATTTTGCCGGAGACATCATCGTTTACATTGCCAAATACGGCGGTGGAAAATTCCTCGCTTTGGTAGAAAACCTTCTTCCTCCCGAAATCAAAGACAGCCGTCTCGCTTTCAACCTTGCCTGTTTGAATTCTTTAGAAAAAAAAAGGGCCGAGATGCTTCGTTATACTCAGATCGCTCTGGCACTTGGAAAACCGAAAAGCGATTTTAAGGATCGAGACTTCGATAATTTTCGAGAGGATCCGGAATTTCACGCGTTAGTCGGTCATTGAATAAACGTAAGGAAAAAAGAAAAGAGCTTTGAATTTTATGAATCGGATTCTTTCCTTTTGTAAAACGGTATTTTGAATGAGTTTATTTTGGGTTTTTCTGCTTTCATTCTTCAGCTTCTTTCTCGGAAAACGTCTCGGAGGTGTGTTCGGTTTGGATCCTCCCTATTCTCTGTTGTATGTCGGAATTCTTATCCAGCTTTATTCTGCGATCACCTTTGCCTTTTCTTCGATTTTCTTTTTAACAACAAATATGATCTTTAGAATTCGTTCTAAAGATCGGATGTAAGTTTTTCCTCCACTCGAGTTTTGGATAAAGATTTTTTTTTTAGAAATCCCCTTCTGAGATTTCGGTCGGGAACCGTCTTGTGTATGGGAACCATTCTTTTTTACAGAAACAGAAAAATTCATTCTTCCTTTTTCGAATCCAAAAAGGAAGTGGAGACGATCTTTTTTCCGGAGAGATTTTTGAATTCTTTATCCGCCGAAGGGAGAAAAAATCTTCCGAGAAAAATTTTTCCTCTTCTGAAAAGATATCATAAGTTCATGTTATCCAAAAGGAGAATCAATCCAAGAGCCGGGAAAACTCTTTATCAGAAAGGAGATCGGGGAAAACTGATTCGCGTGAATCTAAGAATCGAATCCGAAGCTTGGTTGTTGTTGGGAGTTCTTTCTGCGGCGCATGGTGTTTCCCGGTGTTTTATGTTGAACTATCTTTTGTGGTTGGAAGACTCCGGGGTCGGGGACTCTATCGATACAGCCTTGAACGTGGGATGTCCACCCCTCCACAACTCTTACAGCTATATCTGGCACCTCGATCTGGTTGAAAAGGCGATCTCTCGAAAGATCGAATTCGAACCAGACCCTCTTTTTACCGATTCTTAACAAACAATCTCTTTTTATTCTTTTGGACTTACTACGATCGGAAGATTGTTCTTATCCAAGGGAACAAAAATCAACTTCGAGTTCGGATTATCAAAAGCCTTGTATTGAAGATATCTCGTAGTCAACTTATCGTTGATAATCGCCTGCGACTTCGCTTGACCATCCGCGCGAATCATCTGGGCTTCCGCGTCCGCCCTCGCCTTCTTTTTCGCAATCTCTATGCTTTTCTCGGCGATTTCAAGTTCGTATTTTTGTTGTTCTAGTTCCTGTTGTTTTGTAAGCTTCGCCTCGATTGCGTGCAACATATTTGGAGAATATTCGATATCGTCCAAAATTACGTCGAAAACTTCGATGTGTTTTCCCTTAGTCCTTTCAATCACCGCGGTTTTGATGTCCCTTGCAAGAACGGCGCTGTTCTTAGAAATTTGAATCATCTGATGATGAGAAACTACGTTTCGAATCGATGCGCGAAATTCCGGTTGCACAATACTTCTGTAATATTCTGGACCGACCTCGATATGAAGCTGATATACTTCTTCCCTGATCGGCCTCATAATGATGACAGCCTGAACGTCGATTTTAAGATCGTCGTTTGAAAGGACATCCACCTTCTCCTTATACGAATTCCATTGTGTGGAATATGTATAAATATCGTTCCATGGAAGAAGCCAGTAGAACCCGTTAAAAACAGGATCCTTACTGAGCCCGACTTCGGAAAATCCGAACGGTTTCCAAAACAATCCGATTTCACCCGGACGAACCGTCGCACCGCATTGAAGGGTGAGTGTGGCCAAAAGAATGAAGATTAGTTTTCTGAAATTCATAAGTAAACTCTTATATTCCTATTTTTTGATTTAGTTGTTTCCGTCGAATTCTATCGTAAAACGAACGATTAATTTAGGATCCACATGCCTCGCGCTTCCATAAAAATCTCTCTTATGACCCGCGAGAAGACCTTGGATCGCGATTTGACAAGATTCCAAAAGAGAATCTTCTTTATCGTAAAAATTCACCGTAAAAAAGGCCTCAGCGTAGTCCTTCCCGGACCGATTTTCAATCTGTCCGAAAATTTCAAGATACGCAAATTGATCCTGAATTCCTACGTTGTAGTATTTGAATTTTCCGTCCAGTGTGGTTTCCGGAGAGGATTTTCTGGAAGCTTCTAACGGTATGAAATCGCCCATAGTCGAAAAAGACACCACCAGAAGAAAAATCGAAAAAAAGACAAGGGAAGATCTTCTCGAAAATAAGACTATAAAATGGATTTTAAGAATTTCAGATCTGGAAATTTTTTTCCAAAGTGTAAAAACCTTTTTTTGCATTTTTTTTTGATCGACGGGTTTAATCGTATCTAACCATGTTTTCATTCAAAACGGTCCTCTGGAAAAAGAAAGAATAGGGAACGTATCTACTTCGAATTCTTTGGATCCTTTATTCTTTACGAAGTAATATTAGATTCTTTTTTCGAAAAAGGTAAACAACTTTATGAGTTCCACAAAATCAATTACCTCCGGTTCCTCCCTTTGGTTTCTCATTCTTTTCCCTCCATTGAGTTTTTTGATTTCGATTCTCGGATTCTCCGTCTTTTTTATTCTTTCCGGATTGCAAGAACCGGATCTCATTTCAAAAGAGATTCAAACCAACGTCCCTCTGGTACTTTTATTCTCTCAAATCCAAATTTTTCTCCTTTTTTTTATTCTCCTAAATCGGAACAAACACTACCGCATTCGGGAGGAATGGAGGATTGTCTCTTTTTCGAAAACCCTTCAGATGATCGGGCTCGGCTTTTTTTTGGGAACAGGGATGTCCTTATTTTACATCTTTATTCTAGTCGATTTTCATTCGTTTTTACAGACTCAATTTGGGGATTGGGTTCCTCCGGGAGAGATGTTCTCCTCCTTTCAAAGACCGGTTTGGGTTTTTATCGTTACGAATTCTTTTTTGGCTCCTTGGATCGAAGAATCCATTTATAGGGGAATGACGTTATGCGCCCTAGAAGAAAGATTCGGAAATACTGCGGCGATCCTGGGATCCGGCATTCTCTTCGGCCTCTTACACTGGTTAGGCGGTTTCTGGTATATTCTTCTAACCGGGATTGTAGTCGGAATTCCATTTGCAATCGTAAAACGTTATACGAAATCCTTGTGGGTAGTTTTCTCGGCCCATTTCTCTTTAAATCTAATCGAAAGTCTCTGGATCCTGAGCCGTTCCCTCTAGTCTTCGGCCTCACTTTTCGAAAAGGACTTTTGAGTAAATTCGCGACTGATTGGAAAAAAGATGATGAGGTTTTTTTTTCGCAAAAATGGAATCGAAAATAAAATTTATACTTCCGGAACCTCATCCAGATAACTTTTTAATTCTTCTTTCAGACCGGGGGGCAAAGCTAAACCGGCGCCTTCGATTCTTTCGTTGTATTTGTTAAACGAAAAACGATGTCTCGAAGTTCGAATGTAATCTTCCAATGCTTCGGAACCCCAGTCTAAAATATCCTTTATAAATTCCTCATTTTCCTCCAGCTTTTCACAATAAGGAATAAAAAGCGGACGATTGACCGGCCTTCCGATCGTTCTGTAAAACATAAGTCTTTTGATAAGATCGTTATCTTTCAGATTTTCTTTTTTCTCTAAGGCCTTTTCAACCATTCTTAGATTGATACAATCCAAAAACTCGACTTTGAGATTTTCATCGTTCAGACGTTTTCGAAGAGAGGTTTTGATCTCTTCGGTTTCATAGAGAAAGTTGGGGCAGTATTCCGGACATTCCACATCTTTGTGAAGATCGCAAAAATGAAGTAGGATACAGTCGATGTCGGAAGCGGTTTCCACAATTCCAAAATTGATCGAACCTAAAATTTCAACACCCGTATGAAAGCCTTTCTCCTGCAATTCTTTGAGGGCGATTCGAAAGGCCTGCATCCGCTTGAGAGCTTCTTTTGTATCGTAATTTCGATACTTGTTTTTGAGAGCTACGTATTTTTCTACGAGTGTCGTTGTCATCCGGTGATGTTCCTGAGATACAGGTTCATTCCTCTAAGTACGATCTCAGGAATTTCGTGTCCACCCGGAAACGCGATCATTTCCCCTTTCCATCCGGCTCCGATCAAAAGTTGTTCCAACTTTTTCGCCGCGGGATAACCGAGAACGGGATCCATTCTGCCGTGACTCTGAAAAAATTTGTAGTCCTTCTTCTTCTCCGCCAAACGTTTCCAATCGGTTTCACTGATCAGAGTTCCGGATAAGATAAGAAGTCCAGCAGGATCGATATCAGAATGAAGCGCAATGTCGGTTGCGAGCATCGCTCCTTGACTAAAGCCTCCGAGAATCACTTTATCCATAGAGAGTCCCAAACTCCGAATCATTTCGACCGCCTTCTCGCGAGCGCTTTCAAGTCCGGCGGGATAACGATCCGAAAAATCTCTGTATCCTCCCGTCATCATCGCCTTCTGCAAAGCTTCCATATCGATCGGAAACCAAGCCCTTCCATTGTAACCGGGCATCACCGGGATTTCTAAAATCCCGTTTGGAAAAAGCCAGTTGGTTCCTTCGGGAAGATCCAAATAAGCGCTGAGAGGAGATAGGTCGTATGCGTTCGCGCCGTATCCGTGAAACAAAATCACGGTGTAGGCTTCCGAATTTCCGGGAAGATAAACGGCTTCGATCGGACCGATCGATTCTAAAGGACGGTTGTATGAAGATTGCATGTTTTGATTCTCCAAATTCAAAATGAAAGAATGTTCATCTAACGATGATATATTTTCGTTTTAGAAAGGCAAAGGAAATTCGGGAGAAAGTTTTTACTTGGCAATTCTATTTCTCTCACGGAAATGGAAAGCCAATCAGTATCTCGACACGAGGGAAATCATGTCTAAACAATTCGAAGGAAAAGTAGCACTCGTTACCGGAGCGGCGTCTCCACGCGGGCTCGGAAGAGCGATCGCAAATACAATCGCTAAAGAGGGAGGGGACATAGTAGTATGCGACCTCAACAAAGAACATATCGAACAAGCGGCCGCAGAGATCGCGAAAGAATTCGGCGTAAAAACTTTAGGAATTCCGTGCAACGTAACAAAGCCCGAAGACTGCGACGCGGTCATCGCGGGAATTAAGGAAAAATTCGGAAAACTTGATTTTCTTGTGAACAACGCGGGAGTTCTCAAAGACAATCTTCTCATGAGAATGAGCGAACAAGAATTCGACTTCGTGATGGACGTAAACCTAAAAGGCGTTTTTCTGATGACTAAGTCCGCATCGAAACTTCTTCTCAAAGCGGAATCAGGAAGAATCGTGAACATCTCTTCCGTCTCCGGTCTTACCGGACAACCCGGACAAGCGAACTACTCCGCTTCGAAAGCGGGAGTCATCGCTCTCACGAAAGTTTCCGCAAGAGAATTTTCCGGAAGAAACGTTCTTGTCAACGCAGTATGTCCTGGTTACGTGCAAACCGACATGACCGCTTCTTTACCGGAAGAAGTTCAGAAAAAACTCACCGATCCTATGTTCATTCCTCTGAGAAGACCGGGAACACAACAAGAGATCGCAAACGCGGTAAAATTCTTCTTAAGTGATCAATCCAATTATATCACCGGAACCTACTTAAGAGTAGACGGCGGCGCGGCGATCGGAATGTAATCTTTTCAACGCGGAGGGAAAATTTTTTAACTCCGCGTTATTTGTTTTTTTGTCAGTTTGCCACTTCAACTTATACATTTTCACTTTAATTCTTTGACCGTCGCCGATGAGGGTCCTGTCCGATCATGCTCAGGAGAACCAAATGTAAACTTTACGCCAATCTACGAGTGGAAGTTTTCAAAAGTAAATATTTTAAAATCAAAATATCGATTCAAGTCAACCGCTCTTAGTTCTTATAAATCCTTATACGTTTTCGACCAAAGTTTTCCAGTCTCCAAATTTCAAACTTATCATTATATAAAACGGAAAATAAAAAAGCGTCACCCACATTTTGATGCCTAACTCTGTTCCGAAATATATTTCGAAAGGTTAATCCATTTTTTTTCACGTTTTGTCTCAACGATCTTAACAATTTTGTATATTAAGCTCAAAGAGGCTGTATATGAAACCAAGTAAAAATAAAATCACGTTAATTGCTCTTTTAACGGGTGTAGCATTCCTCTTCAACTCGCTCGCGGGTTGTAAGAAAAACGGAAACGACGATAAGGAAAACCTTTTATTCCTCGCGTTGGCATTGGCGAGAGCAGGGAAAACCAAAGTTGAATTTAGACTTTCCGATCAAAGCACGGTCGCCGGCGGACATTCGCAGAGCCTTCGAGGCGGAAGATCCGGAAGAGGATTTCTAACCGATGTTTCGGGAGACAACATCGAAAACTACGGAGACGGAAACGGCGACGGCTTTAACGACCACTTCGCAACTCCGGCGGCCGTTAAAATCGATGTTTGTTATCTTTTAGCATATAAATCGGAAAGCAACGGAGGTCCTAAAAAAGGAACTGAAACGTTTAAGAACGCGTCTAAAATTCTCCACAATCCGTTGAGCACCTTAAGCGCAGAAGAACTCGAAAATACCGATAAAAAAGGTCCTTGTCCGATCGCCATCAGTGTCGCATTAAAAGGTAAGAATCTGGATCAACAGACCTCCACCCTGTTCGAGAAAACCGTCGAGATTCCCGAAGAAGAAAGAACACAATACGATCGTATCGGAATCATCGCAAGATCGTTTGGATATTACTTCGACCCGCAAGATGTTCCCGAAAATTCGTATCGATACCTTAATTTGATTATGAATCCTGCATTTGATCCAAATGGGCTTCCCATTTATCAAAGAGGAGAAGTCATTGCCGAAATTTTTACGAACGCATGTCCCGCAGAATTCATAACCTCACCGGGCTACTATTTTTCGGCGAATTACGATTATGATCGCACTCAGTGTTTCGGGGACGGAGTAAGGATCGATTCTTCTTCCGGAAATTTCTTATTAACCTCGACTACGGTTGATTTTTTTACGAATGCAAACTATGCGAATCGTAACCGTCCTCTCAACGCACTTGTAAACGATCCGATGGGAACCAAAATTTTAAAATTTAAGACTTCGCCCGAAATCGATAACTTAGCCACAACAGATCCTTATATTCTCGTTGTGGATTACAAAACTTCTGATAGTGGGCAAAACGTTCTTCAGATCGATCTCGCATTGGACAAAGTATTATTCTGGGATTCACCGGATACGAATAACACGTTTTCTCCGCAATCAGATGCAAACGATCGACCGAACGCAACAAACGGCACGGATAACTTACAAAACTCCGCACGTAAGAATTTAGTTTTCAGACTTCCAACGATCAAAAGTAAACTTCGCTAAAATTCGAAACCAGCGAGAATCGTATTTCAAGACTCGGCCGCAAAATACGCGACCGAGTCTTGAATATTCGAATTTCACCCATCGAAGATCAATTTTCATTAAGCGAAATCCTTTCCCATCCTCCATATAACCCTTTCCTAAGAACTTTCTTTTTCGTAAACTGTTCCCAACTTGAAACATTATGTCTTTATAATTCTCTTTTGTTTTTACTTTCAAAAAACATAGGTTCCGAAGCGCTTTGTATCTGCGTCGAATGCGAGCGAAATCACCTTCGGTGCTAACCTCATCGATTCAACTTTAGACGCGGTTTACACAAAGGAGTTCCTACTTTCCGTGGGAAAAGCCGCTGCATTGCAAAATATCAACTCTTCCATGTTAGGAAGGCCGATTTTTACCAAAAGAAGATCGTGCAGGTTATTCTATCGCAAGATCAATTTGAACCCGAGAAACTACTTCTTTGAGAACTCGGAATGCGGGAACTCCCCAAACAAGGAATGGCCGCCTCTCCTTTGGTCAACTTCGGTTTCAACTTAGGAAACCTCTTCGAAGGTCCGAGTCCGCAACTCTCGAAATGGAACATTCACTTCCACTATTTTCCCTACGAACTCTCGGAACAAAACGTTCCCTTTCTAAAACTGAGAAAGACCGACCTTCACGCAAAAGTTGCGAACATCGGCATCAACGTGAGATACTTTCCATTCTAATCTTCTTCGAACTCTTCCGAAACGAACGGTAAAGACGCACTCTCCTTCCGCTCGGAATCTTCCAATCGATTCAGACGATCAGCCCTCATTCTTACGATCGAAAGCCGACAAACATCCGACTTTCGGGACAACCTCGAAAATGGATCGGGAGCAACGACTTACATACAATTCAAATATCTATTCGACTACATTCGATTTTCGTTATGCAACGACGATCGGATTATTTTCTTTCTACGGCGACCTCGGCGGAATGTTCAATCAAGGAAGTGTGGGAATCCAAGTGGAAAGAAATTTCGCACTTTCAGCCCTCGCAAACAAAGACGATTTCACGACCAATCCGACCCTCGCCTATCTGGATCTAAAGCGAAATCTTTTTGTAAATCATTCCAATTGATATGGAACGATCGGGATGGAATTCAACGGGAAAGACTCGAGCATAATTATAGAATATTTAAAAAATAAGAATTCAGAGGCACTCGACATAGGAGTTTTATCCATTTTTAAGAATTCTTTATTAAACCGCTTCCAAAAACATTATAAAAATTGAATCTATTTTTAAAAACTCAATAGTTTATCGCTTTCGGAAATGATTTCGTAAAGATCGGCGAGGTTGGAATACTTGCAAAAATTCTCCACTTTTGTTTGCCTCAAATCCAAACAAGTTCCACACGCGAGAATTTCTCCGCTCCCTTCCTGAAAAAACGAGATCTGATCCTTGATTTTAAATTCGGAAGAATCGAGTCGTAACGATTCGACTCCCTCACCCAAAAGAAAAACTTTTACGGAATCTCCTTTTTTCAAAGCAAAGTTTCCGATTCTAAACGCATTGTAAATGCTTTCCGCTTGCAACGAATAAACGACAATTCCTAATTTCATCGCCAATCTTCCTTTCTTCTATTGAACACTTTCCTACGACTTATACCCATCGCCAAAGCCACCACTTTTCAAAAAGAACTTTTGCAAAATGCCAGAATCGAGAAGGACGACGAATAGAAACCCCCGGGCCGTCTTTAGAATAAAATCTTCCGGTAGCAAACCCAGCCTTTCCGGCGCCCACTTCCAAAAAACAGCCTCCTTCTCCGCGAAACAGATCCTTAGGAGTTCGAAGAGATATTTCATCCGCAATTCTGGACGCAACAATTTCAGCTTGAGCATGAGCAAAGACTCCCGCTTTCGGAAGCGGTTTACCGGAAGGAAGCGCGATTGTAGTAACGTCTCCGATCGCATACACGTTTGGGAGCGAAGTGTTTAGAGTAACCGGATCCACTTTTACCCAACCTGTTTCCGTTACAATCGGTGAATCCTTCAAAAACATCGGAGGCAAATGAGCGGGAATTCCGATTAAGAGATTGAAATCGAGCCTTTCCTCGTTGGAAAAAATCAATTCCTTCCGATCTGAATCGATTTTCGTAACAGCTCTTTGATTCTGAAAAGAAATTCCCTTTTGTTTTAGAAGTTCAACGACCTGAATTCCGGCTTCCGGTCCACCTGCCGACATGGGCATCTCTTCGGGAGTTACAATCGTAATCTTTGGTTGTATTTTTCTTTCTTTAAAAAACGAATCGATCAACAATGCGGCCTCGTATGGAGCGGCGGGACATTTGAAAGGAAGCGAAGAGATTAGGATAGTTACGTTTCCGGAGGAAGAAGCGAAAAGCTTTTCTTTTGCTTTCATAACTCCGTCTACGGAATACAAATTGAATGCACCGTCTGAAAACCCTGAAATCTTTTCAGGATTCAAATCCGCACCGGGCGATAGAACGAGATAATCATAGGACAGTTCGTTTGAAATCGTATTTACAATTTTTTGATTCCAATCTATGCTCAAAACGGAGTCGACGATCAGATTCACTCCTTTGGATCGTATCTTTTTTTGAAAATCGTTCGGTTTTCTTTTACCCACCAATGCCCAAAGAAGAGAAGGTGAAAACGTATGAATTTCGGAACGATCAATCATAATGATTTCGACATTCCGATTCTTTTTTCTCAATTCCCTCGCGACAACAATTCCGCCAATTCCGGCGCCAATGATCACGACTCGTTTCATCTTAATCCTCTCCTTCTTTTATCAATTCAATACCGTGATTTTTGAAATCGAGCGGACCCTGCGGAATTCGATACGCATGCAAACCCTTCGCCCTTAGAATTTCCACGGCTTCTTTGGAAAGAACACAATACTTACCTCGACAGTAGGCCACGATCTTCTTACGTTTTGGAAGCGTGTCCATTTTTGATTTGAGTTCGCTTAAAGGAATGGAAATCGACCCGGGAACGTGCCCGGAATTGTATTCGTTTTCGGGACGCACATCGAGAAGTATGATGTCTTTCGAAAAAACTCGTTTTAAAAAATCCTTATATTCGAGTTCGTTTAATTCTTCTTCGGAATCAAAAAAAGAATCCATTGCAACCTTGATTTCGGCGCTAAATTCCCCTCCCGTCGAGGATAGACTCTCGAAGATCGAAATTCCAGCGGATTCGATGCGATAAAAAATATTTCTCCCGTCCTTGCGATCCGTTACCAGACGCACCTCTTTTAAGATTTGAAGGTGGTGCGAGGTCGCTGCCACGCTCATTCCGATTTCCCTGGATAAAAGATCGACGTTCTTCTCGGCTTGAAGCAGAAGATCCAGCAATTCGATTCGTTTTGGGTCCGAAATCGCCTTCCCGTATTTTGCCAGAACGGCATAGATAAAATTCTTAAATTCACGACCGGATTTTTGATTTTCCATATTTCCTCAAATATTCAAACATATATTTGAATATTTGATTGACTCTGTCAATCCTCTTTTTTAGATTTGAACCATGAAAGTAAGAGACAGCGGCATGCCGGAAGCCGAGTATTGGGGCACCCTTTTTGATGTGCCCTTAATCTTAGAAAGAATGAATTTGTTAAAAGAAATCGGAACGATCGTAGAATTCGGATCCGGCTACGGAACGTTTACGCTCCCATTGGCAAAAAATCATAAGAATCGAATCCTTGCCTTTGAAATTGAAAACGACTTAGTCCAAGATCTTCAAAAAAAAGCAAAACAAGAAGGATTGGACCATCTCATTCCGATCGAAAAGGACATCATTGCGGACGGAACTTCTCTCACGCCGGATTCCGTAGATTATGTTATGATTTTCAATCTTTTGCACCACGAAGACCCGATCGCAATTTTGAAAGAAGCGCACCGAATTCTAAAACCGGGAGCGTATGCGGGACTTGTTCATTGGAACTACGATCCGAAAACACCTCGCGGTCCCAAAATGGATATTCGTCCCAAACCGGAAGAAATTTATAACCGCGCGAAAGAAGTAAAATTCCGAATCGAAACAGCTCAACCGATCGACCTTCCTCCGTATCACTACGGCTTCCTCGCACGAAAATAGAATTAACAATCAGAACGCGGATTCTTTCTTGCATTCTCCAAAGCAAAAAGTGCGGAAAAGACTGATCGAATCCGGCTTTGATCAGTCTTTTGCCGGATTCGATAAGAACGGAACCGGAAAATAGGTTCTAATCGTTCGTAAGTTCGAACCAAACACCGAACTTAAGGATGAAACATGAACGAACAAAGCCACTTTCTTCAAACCGTATCGGCGCTAATCCCTCACGTGCCGAAAATCTTTCTGATCGATTTTCTCAGATACTTCATATTCGCCGGCCTTGCATTTACGGGACTCTATATCTGGAAACATCCCTTTCAACACAGAAAGATTCAGACTAAAAACGCAAAACCTACCCAGTTTAGAAAAGAGTTTTTATACTCCGTCTCTTCAGTCGTAGTCTATACAACCGTAACCTTAATCGTCTTGGTTCTGAAAGAATACGGATTTTTTAAATTCTACGATAGAATCGAAGACTATGGTTGGGGTTATCTTCTTTTAAGCGTATTTCTCATTCTGTTGATTCAGGATTTTTACTTTTACTGGACTCATCGTTTGATGCACACTCGGCTTTTTTTCAAAACCTTTCACAAAATTCATCACGATTCCACGACACCTTCTCCTTGGACGGCGTATTCGTTTAGCCCTTGGGAAGCGCTCGTTCACGCAATGATCATGCCGATCGTGGTCTCCCTATTTCCAGTCCACACGCTTGCGCTCGTGATCTTTATGACATTCCAGATCATCAGAAATGTATTGGGTCACAGCGGTTATGAAATGTTCCCAAGCTGGATAATCTCCAATCGAATTCTAAAGTATATCAATACGAATACGAATCATGATATGCATCACCAATACTTTCGATATAACTTCGGACTCTATTCTACAATTTGGGATGAGATGTTCGGGACCGTTCATCCGGAATACGAACAAACATTTAAGAATATAACCGAACGAAAACCGATCAATCTTTCGCGAGAAGTCGAAACCCGATCCAATTAAGTTTTTGTGAAAAGAAATGCAGAACGTAGCCATCATCGGAATACTGATTTTGTTTAGTCTCTTTTGTCAGCAGACACAAAAATCCTACCGCGGACAAGGGATGCTGGTCGGAAAGGAAAGAGAACTGACCGTAGACAGCGATGCGGCCGTAAAACTACTTCAGTCATCGGAAGCGGAATTGAGAATTCCATCACTCAAAGAACTTTCCTCTTTGGTAAAACGATATTCTTCCGATTATGCAACGATTTTTCTTCTGAGAGCCATCTATTCAAACAAGTTCCAGGAGCGATCCCAAAAACTATATTTGAATTTTGCCGAACGATTGAAAACATCCGGCCTCTCGAAACGAGATCTCGTCAGGCTTGACAAATTCCAATTTCTTTTTGTTCCAGGACTCGCTTATCGTCTCGACACTTCTACGGGAGCGGATTTTGCAAGACAACGCGAATGGTTTGAAAAACAAGGAATCAAGACCGTTCTTATAGAAACCGATGAGTTCGGTCTTGCGAAAGACAATGCGTTTATCATCCGGAAATATTTGGCGACTTATTCCGATAAACGCAAAATAATTTTAGTCAGCGCCTCGAAAGGAAGTCAGGATGTTCTCGCGTATCTGAATGAAATCGCTTCTCCGGAAGAAATCACACGGATTCACGCGTGGGTCAATATCGGAGGAATCAATCGAGGAACCTTGCTTGCGGATGAATTCACAAAATTTCCTAAATGGTTGTTGGCGAAAATTCTTCTGGGATTTCGCGGGAGATCGACCGAACTCGTAAAGGATCTACAAAGAAAACAAGACTGGATAGAATCCGGAAAATATTTTTTTCCAGACACGATTAAGGTGATTCATTTTCAGGGAGTTTTGCTGGAATCACAGGTGAACGATAGAATCCGATCTCGTTATAAGATTTTAAAACCGTTCGGCCCGAATGACGGACTGACATTGACGATCGATTCGATCATACCCGATGGAATCATAATCACTGAAATCGGTCTCGATCACTACTTTCAGGATCCGGAGATCTAAAATAAAACGGCCGCTCTTGCCCTGCTTGCGGCGGACAATAAAAATATATACAATGATTTAAAAATATTCAATAATCAGAATATATTAATTAAAAATACGATTGAGGAATAAATATGAAACTTACCGTCTTTACAAAAAGTTTAGCTTTTTTTATCGAAAATCTCAAGCTAGGAGGTTTTGTACCCGTATTAGGACAAACTTTTATGACGATCACGTTTTTTTTGTTCACCATCTCCTGCGCGGGAATGAACCAACTTCAGTATTCTAAGATTTACTCAAGAGCGGGATGGCAACTTCCGGAACAAGTAGTGGAAACGCTTAAAATCAAACGTGGACAGATCATCGCAGACTTAGGCGCGGGAAACGGATATTTTACAAAGTATCTTTCCAGAGAAGTCGGTGAAACCGGAAAAGTTTACGCAATCGAAGTGGAGCCGGATATGGTTTCAAAACTCAGAACAAAGTTTTCCGATCACCAACCTTCCAACGTTCAGATCATTCTCGGAAACGCAACAAATCCAAATCTTCCCGAAAAAGTGGATCTAATCTTTTCCTGCAATACCTATCATCACATCGAGAATCGCTCGGCGTATTTCTCGGAGCTAAAAAAATTACTAAAATCGGAAGGAAGGATCGCGATCATCGACCACAAAGACGACCTAACCGGAATCCTTCGTGTTCTTGTAACAAAGGACCACTGGTCTTCAAGAGAAACCCTGATCAAAGAAATGAAAGAAGCCGGCCTTGAAGAAATCGATCGTTTCGATTTTTTACCGACTCAAAATTTCTTTCTCTTTCAGATACGAAAACAAAACTGAAAAATCAACTCAGCTTGTTTTTTGAAAAAGATTTTGTCTTCGGAAATCGGATGGAGTGACGCCTACGATTTCCTTGAACGCTCGATTGAACGGGGCCAAAGATCCGTAACCGAGATCCATCGCGATTCGAAGAACTTGCAATTCACTTTTGGAAGGATCTGACAAGATCATCTTTGCTTCGCGGATTCGATAGTGATTTAAGAATTCGTTAAAGTTTCGATAACCCAATCCCTGGTTGATCAATTTTCTTACTTTCTTTTCGGGAACGTTCATCTGCCGAGCAAAACTTAAGATCGTTAGATTTTCTTTCAGATAGATACGCTGTATATCCAGAAGTGAATTTAAGTTTTTGAGTAAATTCTCATCCAGGGGTTCTTCATCCGCTTTTTGTTTCCTTTCCGAAACCAAAAATGTGTTCTCTCTGAACTCAAAAAGTTGGAACGAAAAAAAGAAAACGAGCGCGGCGATCAAAACCGAATTCACCAAATCCAATTCGATCGAATATTCCGAATTTTTCATGATCACTTCCACCATTACTACCGAGATGGCGTAGATTCCGGTAATAGCCGCAAAGATCACACGAAATTCCCGCCTTGATTCCAAAAGATCCACATTCTTATCTTTCAAAACGCCGCCTAACGCGAAAAGGATGAGCCCTAAATAGAGCAGCTGAGGCATACTATATAGAATTTTAGCCGTGACGGAAGTTTCGTTTCGTATATTCGAAAAAATGAATATATAAAAACTAAAAAGATTGATAAGAAAAAACAGGACCCCGTGCCAAATCCTGAATCGGAATCCGTCCGCAAACAAGCTCGAAACAAAAAGATAAAAAAATATCGAAACGGAATAACACCCGATATGTACGATCACAAAAACGAACGGATTCACTTCGACATGGGAGAGCGCGGGGCATAGAAAATACGCAATCAGGCTCGTACAAAAAAGACTGCCGAGAGCGGTCCGATATGTGATTTTAATTCTTATCAAGAAGTTAAGAATCAGAAAACCCAGTTGTGCGACCGTAATCGCTTTTAATACAAAGATAAAATTTGCCAAATTGGACATTCTCCTTCCCTATCGAATCCGATTCGATCTCGATCCATCGGAGCCAATCTTTTTTCTTAAAGGGTCTTCCCGTAGTCTTAAAAAGCAATCCTACGGATCCTCGGTAAATAAGTAATTCAAAAGAAATCGCTTTGGGCTTGTGATTTTCAACGTAAAAAAGAAGTGCATTCTTCAAGGATTCCTAAATTCTTCGGTCAAAAACTTCGAAGGTGTTGAAAAATTCTTTGAACTTTTGTTCACTCGATTCTAATACCATCGATTCAACCCAGGGAGAATTTTCCATGAGAGAAGTCGCGATCATCGGCGCCTATGAAACCGAACACGGAAATCACAAGGATCGAACCTTACGAGACCTTGTAACCGAAGCCGGAAACGGAGCCATCTTGGATTCCGGAATCGATAGAAAAGAAATCCAAGCCGTTTTTGTCGGCAATTACGCGGGAAACGAATTCAATCATCAGAATACGATGGGTTCTTATGCGTCCAACTTACTCGGATTAGGCGATAAGCCAGCGATTCGAACCGAAGGAGCTTGTGCTTCCGGAGGAATCGCGGTTCGTCAGGGATTCTTATCCGTCGCCGCAGGAATCTATGACACCGTTTTGATTCTTGGAGTCGAAAAAATGAACGGCCTGGATCCGGAGACTACGATGGAGATCGTCGCTCGAGGACAAGACGCGGATGTGGAAGGCGGCTATTGTATTTCCGGCCCTTCCGGTTTCGCGCTCAACGCGACCCGTCACATGCACGAGTTCGGAACCACAAAAGAAATGCTCTCCAAAGTCGCTGAAAAGAATTATTATCACGGGAGTCTCAATCCATACGCTCACAAACAAAAAGAGATTTCGTTTAACAATATCATGAGAGCAAGAATGGTCACGACTCCATTCGGGTTCCACGACGTTTCTTTAGTCACGGATGCAAGTGCCGCGATCGTGATCACCACATTGGATAAAGCAAAATCGATTCGTAAAAATCCGATCGCGATCAAAGGTTCCGGCATCGGAGGGGATTATTTCAACGTGGCTCTGAAAAAAGATTCCGTCAGTTTTCCCGCGAGTATTCAAGCGGCCGCGGAAGCCTTCAAAATGTCCGGTGTAAAAAGAGAAGACATCGACGTTTTGGAATGTCACGATTGTTTTACGATTACCGAAATCATCAACATCGAAGATCTTGGTTTTGTGGAAAAGGGAAAGGGTGGACCATTTACGATGGAAGGTCACACTCGCCTCGGCGGCAAACTTCCCGTAAACACTTCGGGAGGACTCAAAGCGAAAGGACATCCCGTTGGAGCCACCGGAGTCGGCCAGATCGTAGAGATGACGTTTCAACTTAGGGACGAAGCCGGTAAACGTCAGGTTACAAACGCAAGAACTGCGATGACGCATGTCTTGGGTGGACCGGGCGCTGTCAGTTGTATTCATATTCTTCAGAGGGTTTAACAATGTCGGAAACTATATTAGAAATTTTGAAAGGAAAGAAATGCAATTCCTGCGGTTTTCAGATGACCGAACCTTCTGTCGCCTGCACGAGTTGTGGAAGTTCGGAAACTTCGGAAATTCAATTTTCAGGAAAAGGCAAGATTTATACTTACACGGTCGTTCACGTGGGCTTTGGTCATCTCGCAAAAAGAGCGCCTTATGTTTTAGCGGTCATCGAGTTAGAAGAAGGAATCAAGACGATGGGTCTTTTGGAAGGAGAAGTTTCCGGTGTTCCGGTTACGGAATCCGTAAAAATCGATCTTCCCGTGCGATTTTCAAAAGAAGAATCCGGAACGGGATTCATTTTCACGCCGGCTTGATCACGATCGGAGCTTGAGAAAAATCAAGTCCCGTGACAATTACCTGACAAAAAAATTCTATCGTGAAATTTCCTCCCAAGATATGCTGGTTACACAAATAGAGGTGATTTTCGATGAACTCCAAAAATATGATCATTTCCATCGTGATTGCTCTTACCTCTCTGGTTCTTTTTTTGAACTGCGGAGATAAGTCCGAAAAACCAGCTGAAACTTCTGCGCCCGCCGCAACCGAAACTACAGCTTCTACCCTCAGCCCCGAACTTCAAAAAGGACAGGAAATCTTTCTGCAAAACTGCGCTTCCTGTCACGGTGAAAAAGGCGCTGGAGACGGAGCCGCTGCGGCAAGCCTGAATCCGAAACCTCGTAACTATAAGGCTCCAGCCGGACAGTGGAAAAACGGAAACACCGAAGCTGGAGTTTTGAAAACTCTGAACAACGGGATTCCCGGTGGTCCGATGGTCGCTTACAAATTCTTAGGGGATGAGAATATCAAACTACTTGCGAAATACGTAGTTTATCTGACTCAAAACTAAGACTTCCCTTTTTGGGTCGGAGGATTTTCATTTTCCGACCCCCTTCCGGTTTTTCGACTGGTATTTTTTACAGCCCGAAAGGATTCTACTTTTGTGAACTCAAACAACCAGCTGCCTCCTTGCGGCGAAAATTGCGGAATCAGCAGAACTTCTCCGAACGCTCAAGAAAAAAAGACTTACACCAAACTCGGAATCTTTTTGATTCTTTTTGGAATCTCATCTAAACCCAAGGAAGTTAAATTCTTCTGTAAAAAATGCGGCAAGCAATTCGACCAATTGTCGGCAATCGAACTCGGAAATTATGCGTAATTCGATTGACTTTAATAGAATTTAGCTGTTTTTAGTGGAAAGATTCCTTATGTCCGACGATTTCAAAATTTTCGTAGATCTCACCGTATCTGTTCCCATCATTCACATTGAAGGCGAGATTACTTCCGAAGCCGACGAGGAAATCGTAGGGAAGTATGAATCTATTCCCGCAGAGAAAAGAAGCAGAGTGATCTTGAACTTTCAAGGGACTTCGTATATCAATTCGGCGGGAATCGCAACTCTCATCAGTTTGATTACGAGAGCCTCCGAGACAAAAGGCAAAATCGAATTCGCGGGTCTCAACGAACACTTTAGAAAGGTGATGGATATTGTCGGTCTAACCGATTTCGTCTTGATCCACAACACTCTTCAAGAAGCTCTTAAGTAACCCAACCTTTCTTTTTAAAATCCTGGATTACGATCTCCAGATCCTCGGGCGTGTCCACGGACAATCCCGCTTCCTTTGCAAGAAAAACTCCGATTCCATAACCGGCTTCGATCGCCCTGAGTTGTTCCAGCGATTCGGATTCTTCCAAATTACTTTTCGGAAGAGAATTGTACTTTAATAAGAATTCTCGATCGTATCCGTAAATTCCCAAATGACGATAGAGTGGAACCGTTGCCTTGAACTGACTTGGTATGAGTGATCTTGAAAAGTAGATCGCCTTTCCATTCTGATCGATGATAACTTTGACTCGGTTGGGATCGCTTCCGTGCGTCGGATCCAAAAGCGGAACTGCGGCTGTGCTCATCGTCCATTCCGGATGAGAGACTTTGATACTAGCGACTCCGTCGATGAGTTCCGGTTCGATCCCGGGTTCGTCTCCTTGGATGTTTACGACGACGGGAAAGTCGGGAAATTTTTCCGCGACTTCTATGATTCGATCCGTTCCGGAAGGATGATCCGGACTCGTAAGAACACTCTTACCTCCGAATCCGAGTACAACGTCATGAATGCGTTGATCGTCGGTCGCCACGACTAATTCGGAAAGAGTGGAAGACCGGGAGGCATTCCGGTATGTCCACTCGATCATCGTTTTGTCGCCGATCTTCGCGAGCGGCTTTCCCGGAAACCGAGAGCTCGCATAACGCGCCGGGATTACCCCGAGAATTTTTCTCATCAGTTGACGATAAATTCCGTAAAGTAGACTTCCTGGATCTTTCCTTCGGTAAGAATATGATTCACTTGTGCTTTGATCTCTTCCCGAAGATCCAACTGGTCTTCGATATTGATCAATTCGTCTTTGGATTTTCGTCCTACGATCAAGTTGATCAAATCCCGCATCTGCGCGTTTCTTTCCGCAAGCTCCGCAGACAAGGTTTGATCTTCTTTCGCAATTCCAAAAGCCAACTTCATCTTAACGAAGTGAGCCTCTCCTTTGTCCGAAGTATTGATCCGAAATTCTTCCGTAAAATTATAGTTCGCTAATGGTGGAGGCGGTTTTACCAACGCCACGTTCTTCATCTGTTTGAATGTACTGGTCGCCGTTTGTTTTGCGACGACCATTGCAATGATGGCTACGATGATAATTCCAAAAATCGCTCCGGCTACGTAAAGAAGCCATTTGATTATGGGCGATGTTCCACCGCCGCCTTCGGCGGCGGGTAGCCCGCCTTCTTCCTCATCTATTTCCGCATCACCCATTGGTTTGCCTCCTGAATTTTGACGTTAGTTGTTCTTCCGGTTACTCGTTGCCTGGTGTAGACGACTCGGAACCGGGAATCCTAGTTTTTGGAAGTCCGAAATTGGTTTCGTATGGACTTCTCTTGGTAGACTTATCAGTCATGATTACGATATCGATTCTTCGATTGTATGCCTTGGCTTCCGGTGTTCCGGAGTATTCCACAACCAAGGGTCGGAACGCTCCAAAGCTCACCGCTTGGAACCATGAAGGATCCAATTTTTCCACGTTGATGATATAGTCCGTCGCGTTAATCGCCCTTGCTCCGGCCAAATCCCAGTTGTTGATATAAGCCCTTTCTTCTTTTCCGGGCGCGACTCCGGGATTGACGGCATCCGCGTCGCAGTGCCCTTCTACTCGAACAAAACGATCGAGTTCTTTGATCAAGGAACTCGCCTTCTTCAATGCGATCTTGATCGAATCAGTTAGAACCGCAGAGCCCGGATTAAAATAATCGGCGCTGACGAGAGAGATGATCAGACCTCTTTCGTCTTCGGTAATTTTTACCTTACCCGCTTCTACCTCGGGTTTAAAAAGTTCAGTCGCGAGTTTTTTGGATTTTGAAAGCGTCTTTCCGGTCGTCTGAGATGGAAGGCTTTCGATATTCATTCCCATTTCCTCAAGTTTTCCTTTGGAAAGAGTCTGACCTCCGTCGAAAAAACCAGTCGTAGTTTTGAATGCAGAAAGAATGATCTGCATCTCGATCGCGTTTGTTTTACCGGTTGTGTAGAGCATGATGAAGAAACAAAGAAGAAGCGTCACCATGTCCCCGTAGGTAAGCATATACTCGGGGATATTCTGAATACATTCCGGACATTTTCCTTTTGCCATAATAAAAGCCCGAGTTTACTCGCTGTCGTCCTTGAGTACGTCCCTTTCTGAAGGAGGAAGAAATGAAGACAGTTTATCTTTTACAATCCGCGGGTTATCCCCGGACTGAATGGAAAGAGTTCCTTCGATCATAATCTGTTTGATGGTAAGTTCGTCTTCGGATTTACGCATCAGCTTTTTCATCACGGGAATAGCGAACATGTTCGCACCCATGGATCCGTAAAGCGTCGTAATCAAGGCCGCCGCCATCCCCGTTCCGATCGCGGAAGGGTCTCCGGAACCAAGGTTCTTTAACATCTGTACGAGTCCGATCAAGGTTCCGATCATCCCGAAGGCGGGAGCCAAGGCTCCCCAGTTTTCCCACCAGGCCTTACCGTTATTATGACGCGCGGCGATGTTTCCCATCTCCGTTTCCATAATGTTACGAACCAGCTCGGGGTCGGTTCCGTCCACGACGAGAGTAATTCCTTTTCGTAAGAATTCGTCGGGAAGTTCGTTTACGTCGTCTTCCAGCGCGAGAAGACCTTCTCTTCTGGCTTTCTCCGAAAAGGAGACTAACGTTTTGATCAATTCGATGAGGTCGTGTTTTTCGGTTCTAAAAACCTTTTGGGTGACTTTTCCGACCGCGAGTGTGGATTCCCAAGGGACCGCCATGATCGTTCCCGCGGTCGCCCCTCCGAACGTAATGATGACCGATGGAATATCGAAAATGTCTATTGGGCTTAATCCTGCTGAGATGATACCGAAGATCATGAGGACAACCGCCGATCCTAAACCAACTACTGTTCCAAAATCCATAATTTTTTATTCCACCCTTTTGAACTGGTCCGGAGAAGATCCCAGAGGAAACACAAGAATCCGTTTCTTATATTCTAAAATTTTTTCGATGACTTCGGGAATGGATTCCTTTACCACAAACTTTCTATCGTTGGAAAGGGTGATCGTCGTATCAGGATTGGCTTCAAGGCACTCGATATGAGATGCGTTGAGCACGAATTCGTCCCCTTTCAGTCTGTGAAGTAGAATCAAAACAATTAGCCCTTTTTCCTCGGAGTTCTCATTCTATTCTCGACCTGCTTTTGGATTTCGATAATGAATTTTTCCTCGGTAAATCGGCTTACGTTCTTCTGAAAGTCGGCGGTTTTCCAGGAAATACGATCGGCTCGATCGATCGCCTCGTTCAAAGACTCTACGCTTTGTTCCTGAAAGAAGATTCCCGTTTTTCCCGAGACCACGGTTTCAAGCGCGCCGCCCTTCCCAAAAGCGATCACCGGAGTTTGATAGGCCTGGGCTTCGACGGGAGCGATTCCGAAATCTTCCATTCCGGGGAAGATAAAAGCTTTTGCCTTTTTGTAATATTCTAATACTTCTTCCCTTTTGAGATGAGGAAGAACTTCGATATTCTTCGGAAGATGAGAAGTCAGCTTTTTAAACTCCTGGCCGCCTCCAATGAGGACGAGCCTCTTTCCATTCTTACGAAACGCTTCGATCGCGAGATCGATCCTTTTGTAAGGCGCGAATGCGGAAACGATGAGATAGAAATCGTCCTTCTTCTCGGAAACAACTTTCCATTTTTCAGGAAGACAAGGTGGGAAGATGACTTTCGATTCTCTACGATAGAATTTTTGGATTCTTCTCGCGACAAACTCTGAATTGGACCAGAAAGAATCCACTCTGGAAGAAGAGGCCGCGTCCCAGGTTCTCAGATAATTGGAGATGAGTTCGAAGGCGAAAAATTTAAGACCTTTACGAGAAGGAAAGTAATCGTAGTAGAGATCCCAAACATAACGCATCGGAGAATGGACGTAGCTAAAATGTACCGAGTCAGGATCGGTGATGACCCCTTTAGCGACACAGTGAGAAGAAGAGATAACGAGATCGTATCCTTTCAGATCCAAGGACTCGATCGCAGTAGGAAAGAGAGGAAGATACCAACGATACTTGGAATCCTTAAAGGGAAGGTTGTTTGTAAAGGCGGTTGTGATCTTTCTTTGTTCGATCCGAGGATTTAATTTTCCCGGAGTGTAGAATAGAGTGAAGAGATCGGCGGAAGGATAAATTTTGAAGAGAGAATCGAGGACCAATTCTCCCCCTCGCATTCCGTTGAGCCAGTCATGGATGATTGCAACTTTCATATTGGTTTCATCGGCAGATTTTGGATTTCTCTGTTGAGAGAAAGTGTGGGAACTCCTCTGTTTATGATGAAGGCGCTCGTTCCAAGGAGATCGCGAAAGTGTGGGAATTCCTCTCCATTTGCGATTCGGTTTTTTAGGAAAGCGCTTATAGAAAAAATTCTAACCTATTCGTAAACTTGTTTTGGAAAGAATGTAGGAACTCCCCTGTTTCTTTGTGATTCTGAAAAGTGCGGGAACTCCCCGTTCGAGGTTTTTCGGTAAAAGCCTGATTCTAAAAAGTAGGAACTCCTTCGTTCGAAGTTCGGTGATCAATGGGAATTCTTGAAAAAGTAGGAACTCCTAACTACAGTCTTAAGATGACACAAAGCCGTTGTCCCGACAAAGAATCGCCTTTCCAGATTTTCCGAGAAATGTCTCAAAATACGACGGGACTTAAGAATTCAGATTTTTCTTTGCCGAACGACCAAGGACAAAATTTTTAAGGACCCGATTGGAGATTCAGATTCTCATCACGCCCGAAAGAAGAATTGGATTCTATTCTAAATTCTTCTGAGAAATTTTTGTAAAAAAGAACCCGCTTCCACCGGACTTGCAAAGAAATGACACCTTCCACAATCTTTTCCTCGGAAAATTTCCGGAGAACACAAACAAGATGATCCAAATCGATCCCATTCTTCTCTGTTTGCAAATATGTGTTGGCTTTCGATAACGTAGTCTTCGTTCGCGGCGACGATCCACTTCTCCACCTTTACGTTGGATTTACCATGAGGAAACTCACCCTATCAAAAAACCGAATCACTTCCACGAAGCTGTTCTTCATTCCGCTATCAGGATTTCTCCCGGGAAAACCCCAGTTTGGGCCTTGAGAAAGATCCTTCTTTAAGGACCTCCAATTTGTTTTCGAATATACTCCGAAAAATCGATCGATCATTTCTGACTTGAGATGTTTGAAAGTAGGAACTCCACTGGATTCAATCAGAATATAGAGATTAGAAAATTCTCAAATTAAAAAACATTTTTCTTTCTCACTTTTGTTTCAAGCATTTGAAATGCAGAAAGGATTGAACTTACCTTTCTTTGAAATGTTCCAGAGCTTGGATCATTAAAAGTAGAGAATGGAGGAGTTCTATCTTTGAAAGACTTGGAAGAAAAAAAGCTTAAGCAAGAATCGTAAGCTTGAAAAAAAATCTTTAGAGTTTTCCGAAATAATAATCGTTTCCAACACTCCCTATGAGAGTTGTTCTTCGATACAAATTGATCGTAAAAGGAGTCGGCGCGGAACGTTCCAATTTGCGATATCCTTCCGAATAACGCCGAGCGTCGTTTCCGAAAATTCTCGCATCCGTAAGAAGTTCCAAAAGATTATCATAGGTTTCCGGGGAATGAATCATCCTTGGAATCGTCCCACGATTGGATTTGAGTTTCTCGGAGATCTCATAGAGGTTTGTAAAAGAAGCGCGAATATCTTCTCGATTCTCACGAATCACTCCCGTCGAAGCAGCGAAAAAATCTTCGAAGTAATCCGCAGAAGGAAGGAAGTCGGGAGCGCGCTGTTCCTCTTCGAGATAAGTAGGCTGGAAGAATGTGGTATCTTCTTTCTCCGAAGAACCCGGATCGATGTCGATCGTTCTTCCGGAAAGAATCGTATTCGTCTGAAACGTAATCTTGTAATTGTCCCAGAGAGTAATCGGTTCCTTGAGACGAATGACGATCTCGATCGCCTTGGTTTGATCCTTGTTTAAGAATCTCTGATCACCCACTTCTTCGATCGGGACGACATCCAGACTTCGAACGATTCCCCTTTCCACCCCGAGAATCCGTACCGGTGCTCCCGGATGAATTCCTTCCAGACGTGGATAATAAATTTTCATCGTATAAGGATAATCGTCTATGGTTCCGGCCTTTTCGACCACGGCCATATACATCCCTAAGGAGAATCCTAAAAAGAAAATGACGCCCGTAAGGACCGCGATGTGTTTTGAGAGATTCATAAACGAATTGGTATATTTATAAGATCGGTATTCAATTCTTTGCTTTCCAAGAAGGAATTCTTTTTTCCGAAAAAATAATGTCCCAAGAAGAATTCTCTCCGCCGAAAAAGCACCGGATTCTAGGACCAAAAATTCTTCCCTTGCAATCAGAGTTCCTTTGTATTCCGGAAGAATGCGGGAACTCCCCTTTTTTTGAGCGCCTCGGAGAAAACGACCGCCTTTCAAATCGAAGGATTCTTCCCAATTGCAAATCCTTCCCAAGATTGCGGGAACTCTCCGTCAAAAACAAGCTGTACTTCAGAAAGAAATTCCCGATATTGGAACCAGAGAAGAAATTTACCTCAAGATCTGGCCATGAGACATAATCTGATTGACTTTCTAAGAGAATTCGTGCAGAAAAGGAGAAACATTCTCCTCTTGGCTCTTCTCATTTGTATTTTGAGCGTTGGGGCGATTCTCGGATTTCGTTTTCAAGGAATTCCCCGAGAACTGAATAAGTTAATCATTACGGGGCACGAAAAGCTCAAAACGGAAGAAATCGTCAGAATGCTTGAAATTCAACCCGGGACCTCCTTTGATACTCTGGACTTGGATCTTCTGGAAAAAAAACTCTCCAGGCATCCGAGAGTGAATTCTGCCCGTATCACAAAAAAGTCGGAAGACCAACTCCTCATAGAACTCACCGAAAGAAAAGCTTCCTTCATCGTCAACTCGGACGGACATCTCTACGAGATCGATTCCGAACACAGAGTTCTTTCGAAAGACGACGTCCGTGAAAAGGATCTCTGTGTTCTTTCCGGAAACTTTCCCGTAAAAAAAGGATTCATCCAAGACGCAAGCTTTCGGGATCTTTATAATTCCGTTGAACAGGCTTTTAGAATGTATCCGGCTCTCAAGCCAAGAATCTCCGAAGTTCTTCTCCAAGAAGACGGAGAAATCTTTTTTTTCGCGGACGAGCCGATTCAATTGAGAATCCAAATCGGAACCCTTCTTCACAAAGACCAAATCCGAAAACTCTACGCAATTTTAGCCTATTTTGAAAAAGATAAAATTCAATCCGAGCTCGTAGATATCAGAGGAGAAGACGCGGTCTATCACTGACATGCTGGAACCAAGAGATAGAATCATCGCCGCTCTGGATCTCGGGACTTCTTTGACAAAAGTAGTCGTGGCCCGACCTATCTCCGAATACGAAGTGGAAATCATCGGAACCGGAGCTTATCCTTCTTCCGGAGTGAAGAATGGATCCATCATCAATATTGAATCCACAACCCGTTCCATCATCGAAGCAGTGAGCGAAGCGGAACTCATGTCCGGACAAGAAATCACTTCGGTTGCGGTCAATATCACAGGGAAGACCGTCAAAGCCGATAACTCTAAAGGAGTCGTCGCAATCACAAACCGCGATCGAACCGTAGCCGAACCGGACGTGGTGCGAGTGATCGAAGCCGCACAGGCGATTCGAGTTCCGGCGGATCAACAGATTCTTCACGTTCTTTCCAAAGAATTTTCCGTCGACGATCAGACGAGCATCCGAGATCCGATCGGAATGACCGGTGTTCGTCTGGAAGCGGAAGTCCATATCGTCACCGCGGGTATAACAGCAATTCATAATTTAGAAAAGTGTATTGAATCTTCTGGACTTCATTGCGAAGTGATGATCCTTTCCAGCCTCGCTTCTTCCGAGGCCGTTTTGACTTCGGGAGAAAAAGATCTCGGAACCGCAGTTCTTGATATCGGCGCGGGGATCTGCGATTTGATCATCTACGTCGACGGAGGAATTTCTTATTCTTCCGTGATTCCTTTCGGTGGAATCAACGTCACGAGCGATATCTCGATCGGACTCAAAACTACATTAGAAACTGCTGAACTTCTCAAAAAAAGATACGGACATACCATTCTTTCCGAAATCGATCCTACGGAAACGATCGAAATTCCGCCGATCAGCGGAAGACCCGCGAGACAGGTTCTCAGAGAAGAATTGGTTGCAATCATAGAACCGCGAATGAGAGAAATCTTCGAGATGGTGGATAAGGAACTCGTAAAGTCCGGTAAAAAAGGACTTCTCGCCGGCGGAGTGATTCTTACGGGAGGAGGAAGTCTTCTCGAAGGAATTGATACTCTCGCAGAAGACGTGTTTCGTCTAACGGCATCCAGAGCGCGACCGGGCGGAATCAGCGGACTCGCAGAAAAAGCCTCTTCACCCGAATTCTCCACCGTGATCGGAATGATCAAATACGCAGATAGAATGACGGACATGGATCAGAAATCCGTGGACCGATCGGAAGGTTGGACGAAAAAAATCAGACGATGGATCGAAGAGAATCTTTGACCGTCCTCCAAAAGGAAAAATACAATGATCCGTTTTGAAGAAGAAACAAAAACAAGCCCGGCAGTTATAAAAGTTTTCGGAGTCGGCGGAGGCGGAATGAACGCCGTCACGCGGATGTCCAACTCCACTCTCAAAGGAGTCGAGTTCGCGATTCTCAACACCGACGAACAGGTGTTACTTCGTTCTCCCGTGGAAAATAAAATCATCTTAGGAACCAAGATCACGCGCGGAATGGGGGCGGGCGGCGATCCCGAACTCGGCTACAAGGCCGCAGAAGAAGATAAGGAAAGAATTCAGTCCGTCGTGAGAGGATCTGATATGGTCTTTATCACCGCGGGAATGGGCGGCGGAACCGGAACAGGCGCGGCTCCGGTGATCGCAAAGATCGCAAAAGAAATGAAATGTCTCGTGGTTGGAGTGGTGACTCTTCCCTTTTCCTTCGAAGGAAGAAGAAGAATGGAACTCGCTCGTAAAGGAATCGAACAACTTCGTTCGCACGTCGATACTCTCATTCTGATCAACAACGATTCTATCTTTCGAGTCGTGGACAAATCGACTCCGATCGATCTCGCCTTTCAGGTGATAGACGATATTCTTCTCAACGCCGTACGAGGAATCAGCGATATCATCAACAACCCCGGTTTGATCAACGTGGATTTTGCGGACGTAAAGACTATCATGCGCGATACGGGCGACGCGGTGATGGGAGTCGGCGAAGGAAGCGGAGAAGGAAAAGTTAAAGAGGCAGTGGAATTTGCGATCAACAATTCGCTGTTAGACTCTTCTTCGATCGCGGGAGCTTCTTCGCTTCTCATCAACGTTTCCGGCGGAAAGGATCTTACGATCTCCGATTGGAACGAAGTTTCGGGAATCATCACTTCTCAAGTGGATCCGAATGCGAATATCATCATCGGCCTTCACGAAGACGAAAGCCTAGCGAACAAAATCCGGGTCACTGTGATCGCAACCGGCTTTAGCAAGCGTAATCCTTCCGGAAAACTGATTCAAAATCAGGATCTCAGTACAAGAGTTCAGGAGAACTACGGTTTTCAGAGAAAGGCTGTGGGAATGGAATCTCCGAATGAGAGAAAGGAGTTCCTACAGGAAGATTCAGGAGAAACGGTCCGTGCGACTCCGGGTTCCCTTCGACTTCGTTCTTCCAACGTTCCGAAGTCGGAAGACTACGATATACCAGCCTATCTTCGAAGAAACAATTCACCGAACTGAGAAGTTTTTATGGGAGTTCCTACTTTTGTAGGATTCTTTCGATGGGTTCTTTTCGTTAGAAGTTCGGTCATCGAGAATAAAAACGGCCCGAAAAGAATTGGGCCGTTTTTATTTTAAAAGATTTGTTTTTCTTATTCGAAACGGATCGGACTTTCAACGGGTTTTCGACTTTTTTGAAAAGTGTTCCGTTGTCGTTTTAAGTAAAAAGCGGGAGTTCCTACTTTTCCTCTTCCTTCCCAAATTGTTTGCATTCTTTCAAATCTAAAAACTTTTCCTTTCCAAGTTCACACTGAACCTGTTTCAAAGTTTTGTCCGACATACAACGCAAAACAATGGCTCTCGACATATCCGGTTGAAGAATCTGCTTCAACATCAGCTGTCGCATTCCCGTGGGAATTTCCGTTTCGGAAGCTTGAGCAATCAACTTCACATTGTGCATTTGATTTTCGACACATTCTTCTTCGGTCGGGATTTTTCTGCAGTCCCCGAAAAAGAGAAAACAAAATGAGAATATAGAAATAAGAAAAGCGGACTTGCGCCCGCTTTTCCTGCAATCAATCGACTTCAAAGGAATCGATTACTTTGCGTTGCTTTCGTCAACCGCGAAAGTAGCTTCTACTCTCTTTCTAAGTTCTCTCAGGTAGCTTTTTTTAGCTCCGTTGATCTTCATAGCTTCTTCATAGAGTTTGATCGATTTTTCGAAATCGCCGGTTGAGAAGTAATAAGTTCCGAGGTTTGCTTTCGCTCCCCAAGACTGACCCTTCGCTTTTTTATCGGCCTTTTCCCAAGCTTCTTTTGCTTTTTTGAAACTTGGAGTTTCACCTTGGATTTCTTCGTAACCTTCAGTAAGAAGTTCTTTTACTTCTTCATCTTCATCTTTTACGAAAATTTCGATTTTTTCAGTTTTTACGATTGGAGAAAGTCTGCTCTTGATGTAACCGGCAGCTTCGTCCAGACCTTGTCCGAAAGAATCCAAAATGGAAGGACATTCTAAGTTTCCGACGCTGTTGAAGATTTTTGCAGGATTAGAAACAACCGCTTTTTTCACTTCTCCAGTATCCACTTTGATCAGAGTTGCATCGAGAGGAATCAACATGTAACGAACACCTGTCGGTTTAGAAACAGGATCATTTCCAGTGTTCACGTCTTTTCCGGTAGCCATAGAAGCCGCGAAACCGGCAACTTTCATTCCCGCCGCAACCATATCGATTTTGTTTTCGCTACCACACTCAGTGTAAGGTTTTTGATATCCAATGTAAAGAATCGCTTCCGCACCGAGAAGATTTCCGATCTTTGCTCTGGATTTAGTAATCCCAGTAAGAGAAAGAGTCGCTTCGTTGAGAACGTCCGCACGTTTGCTGAGGTCGATCAGTTTGTAATAAGATTCTTTGTCGAATGCTTCGAAAACTTTCGCTGGCATTTGATCGATAAAGCTGGAACCTTCTCCGAAGATCGCTTCCCAAAGGCTTTTCTTTGGAGGTTCAACTGCTAATCCTACGTTACGAATCGTGCCGAGGAATTTCTGAAGGGCACGGCCCTCTTTATCTTTCGGGAATACCGGATATTCTACATCGACTGTGTCTGCGCAATTTCCTAAGAACATAAGGAGAACTAACACAGAAATTAGAGAAGATAATTTTCTCATGGAAAGTAATACCAATCCTGTTTGATTTTGGGGATAAGGTCTCATTTAAAACTCGAAATAAATCGTGTCAATATATTTTAGAATGAAGGTTTGCAATTTGAATCCGAGCCGATTCTCATCCTATTTTTTTGATTGTAGCAAGACTTCTCTTAAGGGAAATTGAAAGGAAACGGGTTTTGCTGTGCACAAACGATCCATTTTGATTCTACTTATTATCTTCTCAGCGATCGGATGTTTTGCATCGAAGAAAGAATCCGACGCAAAAGATCAACAACTTATAAGCTGGATCCTCGCTTCCGGTTCCGATCCCTCCTGCGTTGATTACTATACTCAAGGGAATCTTTGTCTCAAAACTCCCGTAGCCACCGGTGAAAAATGCACAGAAACGGAGTTGAATCGATTTCAGAACGGAATCCAACCCGCCGGCCTACAGAACAGAAATACCCTGGGAGAGCTGCTTCGCTGCTGGAGTAAGTGCAATTCTACATTCTATCTGAATTACGTTTCCTCAAACGGATCTTGTGCCTTCGAGACGGAGAAAGATTTTGAAAACGCAAAACGATCCGGTTCCTCGAACAGCGGGAATCTTTGGAGACAATGCCAGTCTAATTGTAACACGGGTGTTGATCCCGCTTTTCCAAGGCTAAAAGGAATTTCTACTACCACAACGTATTGGCCCTATCTATGAAAACCCTCGACGAAATCACAAGAGCGCTCAAGAGCACCTATATGGATCACGAAGTGGAAGAAAAACTTCCTCTGATCCAGGAGATTCAGAAATTAAAAAAAGAGAAGAATGCGGTTCTTCTCGGACACAACTACATGACTCCGGACGTTTTTCATGGGGTTTCCGATATCACCGGAGATTCTCTCTATCTGAGTAAGGTGGCCGCAGATACCACGGCTGAAATCATTCTTTTTAACGGCGTCCACTTTATGGCGGAGACCGCAAAACTTATGTCCCCGCAAAAAAAAGTTCTCATCGCGGATCTCAAAGCTGGTTGTTCTCTCGCGGAAAGTATTACAAGACAAGACGTAGTGGATCTTAAGAAAAAATATCCCGGAGTTCCAGTGGTCACTTACGTAAACTGCACGGCGGACGTAAAAGCAGAGACCGATATCTGTTGCACATCGGCGAACGCATTACAGGTTGTGGAATCTCTCGAAAGTGATACCGTCATTTTTTTACCGGATCAATATTTGGCGGCGAACGTTCAGAATCTTACGAAGAAAAAAATCATCACACATCCCGGAAGTTGTATGGTTCACGAGATGTATTCCGCGGAGGATATCGAACTTACGAGAAGACAGTTTCCCGGAGTTACCGTCATCTCTCATCCGGAATGTAAGACGGAAGTCGTGGATCATTCCGATTATTCGGGTTCCACTTCTCAGATGAGCGAATTCATTCGTAAATCCGGTGCGGAGAATATCTTTCTGATTACGGAATGTTCCATGGGAGACAATCTTCGTTCCGAGTTTCCGGAGAAACATTTTGTTTCCACTTGCCAGGTTTGTCCTCACATGAAAAGAATCACTTTGGAAAAAATCAGGGACGCGCTTCTCTTTGATCAGTTTGAGATTCATCTGGATCCGGAAGTCATCGAGAAAGGAAGAATGTCCGTTCAGAGAATGTTGGATCTTTCTTTTAAAAAGTAGGAGCTCATACTTTGTTCTCAAAAACAAGGCTGCTAAGTGAAAGTTCTAAAAAGTAGGAACTCATACTTTCTAAGGGCGCCGATTCTTCAAGGAATTGATTTGTCGGAACAAATATCAAGCCCGGTAAAAAACATTGACTTTTTTAAAAACAGCACCGTTGAAAAATCAAAAATTCTACACTGATAGAAAGAATTATTATTTAGGAATATAGGAATGTATCGAATCGGAAACGGAATCGACTTTCACAAACTGGAAATCAATTCGGAACGTCCACTCGTTTTGGGAGGAATCGAATGTGAATCGGAATTCGCTCTCGTGGGGCACTCGGACGCAGACATCATTCTTCATGCGATATCCGACGCGATCTTGGGAGCCCTGGCCCTCGGCGATATCGGACAACATTTTCCGGACACCGATCCAAAACTAAAAAATATCGATAGTAAGATCATTCTTTTAAAGTGTTTGGAGCTGATGAGAGAAAGAAATTTCGAACTTGTCAACGTAGACTGTACGGTGATCGGAGAAAGACCAAAGATCGCCCCTCTCAAAGAAAGAATTACAAAATCCTTAAGTGAACTCTTGTCTCTACCCTTGGATTGTGTTTCCGTAAAAGCCACGACTACCGAAAAGATGGGCGCTCTTGGAAGACAGGAAGGAATCGGGACTTTCTGTACGATTCTTCTGAGCAAGAATTCAAAGATTTGATTCGGATTCTTATTGAGATTTTTTCCGAAAACCAAAAAGAAATTTTTTAAGAGCTCCCGCAAAACCCAACATCTCGTGATCTAACCTTTTCGAGAGATTATTTCGTCGATTAAAAACGGAGGAGTTCCCACAACTTCCTGTTTTTTTTTTTTTGGGGGGGGGGGGGAGTTCTGATTCTGTGTCTGAAACGACCAACGATTTGTTCTTGGTTAGATAAACGTATTTACGAGAACGATTCTTATACCCGGACGTAGGTCTGCAAATACGAAATCAAAGGAGAAACATCGATTCTTTTGCGATTCGAACACGAATTCTTACACCGCCTTAAATACAAGAAAAGAGGAATGGTCCATTGCTCAAAAGTAGGAACTCTTACTTTTTTAAAGAATCTTCAAAGGCAATTTTAGAAATATCAGCTTTCAAAAAAATTTTCTTTTCTCGGATCGTTTTTGGAACCCGCATATCAATCTTGTGTAGATTCGCTTTTTGAATGGAAATTTTTTTTCCTTCCAGACTCTCCATCAAAACTTCTTTGTCGTCTTGACCGATCTGCCTTCCGTCGATGCTGGAACCGTCTCGCAAAATCGCACGATCCGTAAAGCCGCCGTTAGGATCGGGGAACACGGCCTCGACGTCGATGGAGCTCTCATCAAACGCAAGAATTTTCACTTGGGACAAGGACTCTCCGGATTTCAGATATAAGGAAACTTTTCCGGATGCGGCCAGTTGATAAAGAGTCTGATCCACGGATTGTTTTTCCGGATTCCAACTATTTGCAAATAAATTCTCGTCACAAAATTCTATTGTCCTCGTTCTTCTTACGAGAGTGATCGCCCAACCTCCGATTAGAGTAACCGCATAGTCTTTCCAATTCGTGACCTCCGTGACTCTCAAAGTCTGACCCGCGGGAAGATTGGGTTCGGATTTACGAAACACGGGAACCAAACCGAATAAAAAAGAATAAAGAGGTTCTACGGAAGCAATCTTGCAAGTTGCGTCCGCTGAAGCCAAAATCGTTCTATGACTTTTATCCTCGCTCAATCTCTGATCGATCTTACAATCAGAGAGAAGAACAAAAAAGTAGAATGGGAATAGAATATAGAGTTTAACTTTCATTTAAAACGACGACCTTGTATAAAAAATAATACTTTGTTTTCCGAAACCGATTTAATCCCAAAAGATTAAGAAGCGAGATTATACATACAACGTATCGCCTTTCCTTTGCTGCTTTTCGTATGTGTTGTGGTCCTGCTTACGCCGCCGAATTGAATCACTTGCATCGTTGCGGTCGTACATCCGCTCGGAGTAAACGTCCAATAGTAACCGTTCACGGTTTGCGGAAATAATTCTACGTTGATCGTAGACCCGGTATTGCCGGAGCACTGGTCTCCGGTTCCACACAAGGGCCCTTTCGAATAAGGACTACAAGAAGTCAAAAGGTTCATATCGTCGAAAGAACCCGGACGCATTACGCTTGGGGGTATATTAGGAGGTGATAAAGTAGTTTGCATCTCATGACAGGCATTTTGAAATGCTGGCTTCCCGTAAGCGTCACAGGCGCCGTCGTCGGTATCACAAAACGCGATCTCAGTGTTAGCTCCGTAATTGTCCTCCGCACTTCCTTTCCCCTGACAGTCGTTAAAGCCTGGTCTCCAGATTTGACCGTAAGAACACTTCGTCCAAAGCAACATTCCTAAGAGAACCGTTCCATTCAAACGATCTCCAGGTAACGCCTGTTTTACGGTAACCGTATAATTTTGAACGGCCCCTTTTTCATCCGTAAACTTGTAGATCACGGGGTTCGTAAAGTCCTGCACCGATATACCGGAAGTTTGTTTTACCCCATCCACTTCCAGAGAAGAATTTTCCGGAATTCGAAACGTGGGTTTTAGAGTTGTTACACTAGCTCCATTCGGAACAGCCACCGTAACCGTAGAATTCGGTTGTGCTTCCGTGATTCCTCCGGCGCAAATCCCCGCCCCGCAATAGTTCGAAAAAGAAGAAGAAAAATCGAACGCAAATCCTTGAATTCCATCGGCGTTCGGTTTTACCACGGAGGCCAAAGCCACGAATTGTTGTTCTGTACAATCAGGACAGTTTTCCTTGGTAGGAAAAATCGACTCGGTGACAAATTGAGAAAGAGGATTTAAAAAACAGTTTGTAGAAAGGCTACTCACCAAAATCAAAAGGAGTATGCAAATAAATCTTTTCATATTATAACTTTCCAATAGAAAGCAGTGTAACCCAGAAATCAGATCTTGCATCCAAATTTCAAAAAGAAGAACGGAAAGTGTATAAAAAAGTGATTTTATTCCCCAGAACCGGCTTTCTATTCCATAAAAATTGCCGTTTGAGAAAAACCATCTCACTCATTCGAGTAGTATTCGACTCTTTATTCAATGGACTCTGGTCGCTTAACAGAAACGTCAAACCGAAGTGGACGAAAGTTTCTTTTGACTAAGGAATGTCGAAACTAAAATTCTCCAGATCATCGACGGGAGTTTTTTTGAAAATGAGCGCGTCCGAACCGTCGCTATAGTAGTGTTTTCTTATATGAATTCTTTGAAATCCGCAGGAATTATAAAGACCGATCGCGGGAAGATTATTCGAACTGACCTCTAAGAAAAAAGTTTTGTCTTTCTGAGAATCGAGCAGGAATTCCAACATTTGTTTGGCTTTTCCTTCTCTTCTTTGGGAGGAATCGACTGCGACTTTATAAATTTCGATTTCATCTCCAACGAGTTTGTAGAGCACATAACCAAGATCCTTAACGCCGATCCCTTCCGATTCCACAAAGTGGGAAAGAATCATGGCTTCGGTCCAGGCTTGAGTTCCAAAACAGGAGCTTTCAAGTGGGAAGAGCCAGTTCAAATCCGATTTATCGAGCTTTTTTACTTCCAAAAGATTGAAACCCTTTTTGATTTTACAGTCAAATTCTGATTGCAGCAGTCCAATGTTCAATCAAGATTCAGCACCGATCATATTCGAGAAGATTGAATTCTTCTTAGGGATCTTAAGAATTAAGGAGTTCGTATGAAAAAAATAGGTAAGATCGTATACGCGGTTCCCTTTGCGATTTTCGGATTGTTTCACTTCCTTTCCGCTCCGGCTATGTCCGGGATGGTTCCGTCTTACATTCCCTTTCCGGTAATTTGGGTTTACCTCATCGGCTTGGCCTTGCTCGCGGCTTCCGTTTCCATTATTACCGGAATCAAAACTCATCTCGCGACGATCCTTCTTGCGGTTCTTCTCGGAATTTTTATCGTTTTGGTCCATCTTCCGGGGGCGGCGGCCGGAAATCAAATGTCCACGGTTTCCTTTCTCAAAGACCTTTCTTTGTTAGGTGCGGCTCTTTTGATCGCCGGTTCCACAAAAGACTAAGTCCTTTTTTTAAAAAAAGCGGGGTTTTTCCTCCGCTTTTTTTCATTTTCCTTTCAAAACCCCCTTCCCCCCTTTCGATCCGAGAACCGTAACAATTAGGGAGATGAGATTTTTTCCGTTAGCCGATAGTTACTAAGGAAGACTCACCCGTTGCGAGGAAGTTTCATGTCACAAAAAATTCTACGCTCTCTTATCGTTTTTACGGTTCTCTTTATTGTTTCCTGCGAAAGATCCAAGAACTTCGGATTTCAGAATCGGGGAGATCGACCTCCCACCGTAGAAGATCTGGAAGCTTGGAAAGAAAGACTAGCCCTAAACGAAGCCGAAATCATAGAACTGGAAAAAAAAATCTCAGCGATGGCCCAAAAGACTCGATCCGCCGGCGCCTTGAGCTGGAAGATCGCACAAGGTTATATGAAAATCGGCGATTACGATATGGGAGTAAAATACTATAACCGCGCTCTCAAAGAAAACAACGAAGGAAAAAAAGTCGAAATCGTAGGAGCTGAACTTCATTTTTTCGAACCTGCAATCCCGTATTTTGAAAAAGCGCTTCTTCTCAAGCCGATCGACCAACAGCTGTTATACGAGACCGCTCTTGCTTACGCGAACGCTTCCAAAGACAGAGGCTGGGAAACCACAAGAAGACAGATTGCAATCGATCTTTTTACCCATCTTGCGATCCAGGATCCGAGGGATTCTCGATTTCCATTTCAATTGGCTCTGATCTACTTCGATTCTTCCATGCCGGATTCTTCTTGGGAAGGAGTTTCAGCCGGTTTTCACGATCAGGACAAGGCGTTAAGAATTTTGGACGATATTCTAAAAAAGGAATTTAGGAACGTCCCCGCTCGTTTTGCAAAGGCCAATTTTTTATACAGACTCGGAAAAACCGAAGACGCAAAGGAAGAATATCTTAAAATCAAAAAGACGATCGAAGAATTAAACGACGCCGGTTTGGTTCGAGAAGGTCTGAATAAAAACGATTCTTATCAGAACGTTCTTCAAAATTTAAAAAAAATCTCCGAAAGCTCCTCGAAGGAAGAATGAATCTTTTAGTTCTCGCGGATCCCAAGGTCTCGCAATTTTGCATTCGCACAAGAATATTCAAAAAATGGAATTCTTGGGAGGAAGCTCAAGTCAATCTACGTTCTTCCCTTCCGGAATCCATTTTGCGGAACGCGGAATCTTTTTCCAAAAGAATTTCGGAAGAACTTCAAGACCTGAGATTCTCGATCCTTTCCATCTTCGACGAGGAATATCCTCCGCTCTTAAAAGAAATCTTCGACCCTCCTCTGATCCTTTTTGCAAAAGGAAATCGAAAGATTCTTCTTGAGAATTTTGTGGCCGTCGTGGGAACGAGAGAACCTTCTCCGATTTCCTCCTTTGCCGCGACTTTACTTCCTTCGTTTTTCAAAACTCAGAAAGTTTCCGGAATCGTTTCCGGTTTTGCAAAAGGAATCGACGCAGTCGCCATGTATTCCGCACTTGAAGACGACCTCGCCGTGATCGGCGTGATGGGAACCGGACCGGAAACCGAATATCCGAACGAAAATAGAAAATTGTATCGGAGCATGAAAGAATCGAATCGAGCTTTGATCCTTACGGAATATCCTCCCGGTCATGTCCCATTAAAATATTCTTTTCCAAAACGAAATCGAATCATTACGGGAATTTGCTCTTCGGTTTTTATCTTAGAAGCTCCCGAAAAATCGGGAGCCGTCTCCTCCGCGCACAACGCACTCGAACAGGATCGTCAGATCTTTATCTTCTCCCATCCGAGCCAAACTCGAAATCAAGGAGGAGAACTTTTAATCCGAGAAGGAGCCGACGTTTTGGATTTGAACACCATCTCTTTGGGAATGGAGGAAGTCTTTCATACAAACGAGCTTTTGCCCGATTCTCAATCGGCGATCCCGGGAATGCTTGCAGAACTTACAAAGAAACGTTTTTCTGGCGAGTGGAAACCTATCGGATCCGGATACTATGCGAGAAAAACGAATTCCCAATCTTTATTCCCGGGCCTTTGACCCCGTTCCGGCTTGGTCTCTCGGATTTTACAGAATTGTATTCGGTTTATTGCTTTTTATATTAGCATTTCGTTATTTTTCAAATGGATGGATCTCCAAATACTTCTTAGACCCCGCGTTCCACTTTAAATTCTACGGACTTTCCTGGGTGGGTGTCCTTCCCTCTTGGATTTTATATCCTCTCTTTGTTTCTCTTCTTTTTTTCGCGATCTTTATCTCTTTGGGGATTTTTTACAGAATTTCGATCCTGTGTTTTTTCGTCATCTTCGGTTATGTCAACCTTTTGGAAGTCGCTGTTTATCTCAATCATTACTACCTCATTTGCTTGATTCTATTTTTATTGGTCTGGATTCCGGCGGACCGAGCCCTCAACATATTTCATATTTTTAGAATATTCAAAAACAGAGCGATTCAAGAGATAGAACCGATTCCAGCTTGGAATTTATATATTCTGCGTTTTCAAATAGGAGTCGTCTATTTTTTCGGAGGAATCGGAAAACTCGTGCCGGACTGGTTAATAGACGCACAGCCGGTGCGGATCTGGCTCTTGCGTAATTCCGATATTCCCGTTTTCGGTTCCACACTTTCGATGCCGGCTACGGGTTACCTTTTTAGTTACGTCGGCCTGATTTTCGATCTTACGGTTCCATTCTTGCTTTTAAATAGAAAAACAAGGGCCCTGGGATATTCTTTAGTTCTAATATTCCATTTTTTGACTTGGAAATTGTTTCCGATCGGAATGTTTCCTTGGGTGATGATTCTAAACGCCACCCTATTCTTTTCCCCCAGTTGGCCCCTGGATCTGTTTCGATTTCTTAAATCCAGAAGTATGCTTCCAAATCGAGAAAACATTCTTCTTTTTTTATGGACCCGTTTTCCGATTCATTTTAGAATATCCGTTTTTGCTTTTATAGAAAGGTCCTTAAGCTTCTTGGAAAAGAAATCCTTACAATCGGAGAATTTTCTTTTTTCAACAGGATCGAGTTTGAGAAAAAAATTCAGTTTGATTTTATCAGATCGTTCCTTTCGTTATTTCTGGATTTTTTATATTCTTCTTCAGATTCTTTTTCCGCTCAGGCATTTTTTATATCCCGGGTATCATCTCTGGACAGAACAAGGATTTAGATTCTCCTGGCAGATCATGCTCGTTCAAAAAAACGGGATCGCCTCCTTTCGTGTAGTCAATCAACAGACCGGTGAAACCACGGTAATACTTCCGGAATCTCATCTCAACGAAATCCAAAGGATTATGATGAGTTATCAACCAGATTTGATTCTTCAATTTGCGCACTGGATCGGAGAAATCGAAAAGGTGAAAACGGGCCAGGACGTTTCCGTCTACGCGGATGTGATGGTTTCTTTAAACGGGAGAAAAAGTCAGGTTTTGATCGATCCGGAAAGAGACCTCATGAAAGTTACGAACTCTCTCTTAAACAAGGAATGGGTTCTTTCCGGCGATGAAGACTAACGTTATACACCCACAAAGGACCGCATCGATACCGATCGGTTTTGAAAACTATGATGAATAAACTTTACCTTTTCTTCCGGCCTCATAGCGCCTAAAACATAAAAGATCGGTTCAAAATGTTCCGTGGAAGGAGCGGCCAACCTGGCTATGTCCCCTTTCTTTTGAAATTCTAATATTGCTTTATCGTTTCTGGATTCCAGAGCTTGGCGGACAAACTCGTCAAACTCGATCGCCCAGTCCGCCGGAGTCGCGTTCATATTGTGGAAGTCAGCTTTTCCAAGATTGTGAACGATATTTCCGCTTCCTACGATCAAAGTTCCTTCTTCTCTCAACTTTCTTAATTCTTGTCCAATCTCGTATTGTTGTTCGGGACTCAGGTTTGCGTCTATGCTCAGTTGTACCACGGGAAGATTCGCTTTTTGAAAAAGAAAATAAAGGACACCCCAACTTCCGTGATCGATTCCCCACTCTGACGTGGTTTGTATGGACACCGTCTTTACGAGTTCTTTCACACGATTGGCCAACGACGGATCTCCTTTCGGTCGATATTCGATTGCATACAACGTATCAGGAAATCCGTAAAAGTCGTAAATCTGTTCCGGCGGATCGGAAATTGTCACATAAGTCCCTCGAGTCTTCCAATGCGCCGAAACGACGAGTATATTTTTCACTCCCTCCAAATTAGAACCGAAGGCTTCCAAACTTCGAGTGAATTCGGATGGAATAACGAGGTTCATCGGCGATCCGTGACCTAAGAATAAAACTGGATTCATACTGTTATTTAGACACATTCCGCAGTAAAAAGAAACACAGTTTTGATGAATTTCCAAAAATACAAGTTTCGCTTCCCTAAATTTGGAAATTATTTTCAAGGGCCCTAATGCTTCCTTTTTCAAATCCGATGTTGTATCACGGCCGTCAGTTACTAACTATTCGACTATATATTAAATTTTTATAATATTTTTGATCATCTTTCTTCCATAGCTGTTATTTTTTATCTACTTGAGTGACATAGAACAAAATCGGATTCATAAGCAAGTCATGATCGTTTGAGTCTTTTTAGATTATGGCAATTTAAAGTAATTTTATGTACTTCATTTTAGAAAAACAAATCCGTAATCATTCATCATCATCGGAATAATCATTTAATTTTAAAAAAGTAAGCATCATGCCGGAAATCCATAGATCGAATCGTCCTAACTCTCAACAGGCCAGATTGATGAAGAAAAAAGTTTTAATCCTCGTTCCCCTGTTTTTATTTTTACAAAGTTGTATGGCTTGGCCTATGTTGACCGGAGCCGTCGGCTTAGCGGTAGGAAAAAAAAGCGGTGGAACTCCGTTGTTCTTTCTTCCGTCCAGCGGTTCCGAATCTGCGATCACTCGTATTGAACTCACTTCACAAAACACTTCGATAGCAAAGGGAACAAGCTCTCAATTTTACGTTACCGCAGTTTTTGAAAACGGAACCAATCGTGATGTCACGAGTTCCTCTACTATTTTCTCTTCTTCCGTTTCGATCGCCGCGATCGAAGGAAATTCCGTAAGAGGTCTTTCCGTAGGATCTTCCGATTTAGAAGCCGCCTACCAAGGGTTTACTTCTCGATTGACGATTTCTGTGACACCGGCTCTTTTGAATTCGATTCAAGTAACGACTTTGGATTCGGGTCCGTTAGCAATCGGTTCCAGCAGACAATTCTCGGCTACCGGTATCTTTTCGGACGGTTCCAATCAAGATCTGACGAACGATCCTTTGACAACCTGGTCTTCCAGCAACGACTCCATAATTTCGGTTAACGTCTCGGGTTTAGCTACCGCTCATTCTTCCGGTACTGTCAGCATCCGCGCCACCTTCGCTTCCAAACAAGGTTTTATTCTAACCACGGCCAACGGCGTCACACTTTCTTCGATTCAAGTGACTCCTTCTAATCCGAGTGTTCCCTTGGGCGCGAATCTACAATTCCTTGCGACCGGAATCTATTCCGATAATTCCACACAAGATCTTACGAACTCAGTTACTTGGACGGTATTGGATACAGCCGTCGCTACGATTGGAAACGACGGATTATCTCAGACAATGGATATCGGCTCTACCTCCGTATTTGCCACTTTAGGATCCAAAATCGGTTTATCCACGTTAACCGTAACATCGGCGTCTCTCGTTTCCATTTCGATTCAACCAGTCAATTCGTCCGGAGCCAAGGGATTATCGACTTCCTTTCGAGCAATAGGAATTCTTTCGGACAATTCGAGTTTGGATATTACGGATCAGGTAGTTTGGACGACGACGGACCCTAACATTCTCGCCGTTTCAAACGCTTCCGGTTCTCATGGCTTGGGTTTTTCTCTCAATCCGGGTACGGTCACAATCTCCGCTTTGATCGGAGGTATAGAAGGTTATACCGATTTTACGGTGACTCCGGCAGAACTCGTTTCGATTTCGGTGACTCCGATTCTTTCTTCCAAAGCAAAAGGTCTTACTGAACAATTTTTTGCAACGGGAACTTACACCGATAACTCTACATTAGACATTACGAATTCCGTTACCTGGACTTCTTCCTCGTCGATCGTGAGTATCTCCAATACAAGCGGCGCAAAAGGTTTTGCCCAGACTATTTCCATTGGAACTACGATCATTACTGCGACCTTTGGAAGTATTTCCGGGAACACTACGTTCGCAGTCACTTCGGCGATTCTCACTTCGATCCAGGTGACCCCGTCTGATTCTTCTTTAGCAAAAGGTTTAGTGAGAATTTTTACAGCTACTGGAATCTATTCGGATGCTTCCAATTTGGACATTACTTCCTCGGTTACCTGGTCTTCTTCCGACCCGATCATCTCCTTGATCTCCAACGCGAGCGGTAGTGAAGGTCTCGCCTTCGGAAACGAGGTCGGCATCACTTCCATACGGGCGACTTTGGGAAGTATTTCAAGTCCCCCCGCTACGTTATCCGTAACGGCGGCGGAACTAGTTTCGATCGGAATCACTCCTTCCTCCGCAACCAGAGCAAAGGGATTGACTCAGAATTTTACGGCCACGGGCGTCTTTACTGATCATTCCACACAAAACATTACCGAACAAGTGACTTGGTTTTCTTCGGATACCATCATCGCGCAGATCTCAAACTTACCCGGAAACAAAGGTTTCACAAACGCTCTTCTTCCCGGTTCCAGCGATATCACCGCAACCTTAGGATCCGTTTCAAGTCCTTCGATTCCTTTTGTCGTGACTCCCGCCGAATTAATTTCGATTTCGGTTACACCTCCGAACCCTTCCGTTGCAAAAGGTTTTTCACAACAATTCGTTGCGACCGGAACTTATACTGACAACACAACCCAAAATATAACCGGTTCCGTTAGTTGGTCTTCCTCTAATCCTTCAAAGGCTCAGATCAGCAATTCGACGGGGAGTGAAGGACTTGCCTCTACTCTTGACGTTGGGAATGTCGCGATTACGGCTACGTTAGGATCGATCTCGGGCTCTTCGAACTTAACGATTTCATCGGCGGTTTTGATTACGATTCAAGTTGCTCCTACGAACCCTTCCGTCGCAAAAGGCCTGAGCAAACAGTTCACGGCCACCGGTATTTACTCGGACAACTCCACGCAGGATCTGACTTTGCTTGCGACATGGTCTTCTTCGGATTCTTCCAAAATTCTTATTAGCAACGCATCCGGTTCGGAGGGTTTGGCCTCGGCAAATGCATTAGGATTTTCGAATATTATTGCAACTTACGGTTCGATCCAGAGCGCGATTAGTATGATGACGGTCACACCGGCGGAACTCGTGAGCGTGGTCGTCAGCCCTCCCTCTCCTTCAAAGCCGAAAGGGCTGACTCAGCAGTTCACTGCAAACGGAATCTTTACCGATAGCACGAGTCAAAATCTCACTGAGTCGGCGACTTGGTATTCTTCCGATACGAACGTCGCTCCGATCAGCAACGCAACTGGAAGTGTCGGATCGGCTACGGCGCTTTCCACCGGTTCTACAAATATTTACGCGGTTTTCAATTCTTTGACCAGCAATACGGTCAGCTTTACGGTCACTCCGGCCGTTCTGGTTTCGATCCAAATCAGTCCTTCGGATTCTAATCTCGCAAAAGGATTGAGTCGACAATTCAGCGCTCTCGGAATCTACTCGGATGCTTCCTCCCAGGACATCACAACCTCAGTTTCCTGGTCCGGCTCGAATCCTTTATCCGCAAACGTTTCCAACGCTTCCGGGACCGAAGGTTTGGTCAGCGCTCTGCAAATCGGCGCCAATACAATCTCAGCAATTTCAGGTTCCATTTCCGGATCCACAAGTTTAACGATCACCCCGGCAACGTTATCTTCCATTGCTGTGTCTCCGACAAATCCGGCGATTTACACAACCGCTACAAAACAATTTACGGCTGTGGGAACTTATTCGGACGCAAGTTCGGTCGACCTAACCTCCCTTGCGATTTGGTCAAGTTCTCAGACTTTTCTGGCAACGGTGAGTAACGCACCCGGAACCCAAGGTCTTGCGACCGGAATCGCCGAGGGAAATTCGATCATCACCGCAACTTATGGCTCAGTTTCCGGAAGCACTACTTTAACGGTAAATCCGATCGATATCTCTCCACCTACGCTGATATCCGTAACTTCCTTATCTCCGACCACAATTAGAGTTGTATATTCCGAAAACGTAAACAACGAGGAAGCCTTAAATCTTTCTAATTATAAGATTGTAAACAGCTCTTCTTTGACGGGCACCTGCTCTGACAATTCGGACTTTAGCGCAAATCCGCAAACTGGAGATTTTTCTTTAAGCAGCGTGAACGGAAGCGGAAATACGTTTACGATCATTCTTTCGAGTTCTCAAATATCAGGAAAAACTTATACACTCGTAGTCGACAAGAACGCGATTCACGATCTTTCTTTTGTTCCAAATCTTTTGGGTTGTCCCAACAATGCGGACTTTACCGGCCAGGAGCAGCTTAAAGTTTCCGGTGCGGTTTGTAATTCGGTGGGAAAGGTGATTGTTTCTTTCTCGAAATCCGTTTATCCCGGTGCGGACATTCCAAAATCGGCGGAATGTTCGAATGCGACTCAATGTGCTCTAAGATATAAACTCACGGGAGTATCCTCCTTAGGAAATATAACAAGCGCGAAAATTTTGGACGGGACGGTATGCGGAGGAGCGCCTGCGGATTCCTCGAAAGTGTGTCTAACACATTCCCTTTCTCAGAGCGGAGGTCAATACACAGTGATCGCCGCAAACAATTTGGATGGAGACGGGTTTGACAATATGTCCTGGGGCGCGATTCGTAACGGTTCCGATACGGAGAATCTTCAGTCTTCTCCCAAAGACAGAACCAGCTTTATCGGTTGTGGAAGTTCACCGGTAAATTTTACGGAAGGTCCGATCGCAAACAACCCGTTCGCAGACGATTCCTCCTTCGGTTATCTTACGGGTTATAACGGAAGAATCTATATAGGTCCGAACACAAACGGAAATCAGGCAGTCCGTTTTAATTACGATGGAACCCTCCCAGAATCAGTTTCCTTTTCCTTTACAAAAGATACAACTTCTTCCGGCGGCTCCGGGGTTTCGTCTAACTCGGCTTCTTCGAGAGACGGAGGAATCGGAGTTCCTCCTTATGTTACGATCGGTCACACCGGATGTTCCATAAACAACGCGGATCAAACGACCGGATGCGGACCCGATAACGAAGACGGGCGCGGAGTTTTTTCAACGGGCTCTTTGGGCGGAATCGAACATATACTGATGGCGGGTTCCAGATCCTCGGAAAATTTCAACTACTTGTATTATTCTTCCGATACTGATTCGGGTCTCGACTTCAAATACATCGATATGGGATCCATCACGGGCACCGTAACAGCGGGAACATCTTCCATCACGGTGATGAACGACCGCATCTATTCCGGTTTTGCTAAACGGAACCAAAATACAAATTCGCCGGATTTCGGAAAAATCACATTCAATTCTTCTGATACTTCGAGATGTACGATCGGAAATAACTGCAACGCGAACGACGGAACCAGAGGAGACCGTTTTAGAATCGATAGAATGCCTTATTTCGGAGGAGGTTCTTCCGAAGGAAATAATTCGCATATCAACTGGGCTTACTACGTCGGAATCGATTCTTTGTTCGTTTTTAACGGAAGAATCTATGCGGCAAACGGAGGATTTCCGAATTCTTCTCACAACGGAAGTATCATCCGTTCTACGAACGGAAACCCGACCCCCTGCGACGATTTGGATAGTTGCAACAACTGGACGGACGTAGCTCCGAGATCCGATTCAAAATGGCATAACGGATCCGATAACAACTGGTTCTCTCTCGAACTTACTAAGTATTATGATTTGATTCCGGCAGATAAGGCATTCTCTCAATTTGCGGAGTTTAACGGAAAACTTTACGTTACGAGGACGATCTGCCTCACTCCTCAAGACAACTCCGGTTTGCGAAATTCAGTACAGACGATCGCCGGTTGTACGAACGGAAACTATAACAATAGAAGGCCTCAGCTTTGGAAATGCGATCCGACCTTGAACGGTAACAACTCCAATTGTGATTCCGGCGATTGGTCTTTGGTCGGAGACGATGGAGGCGGATTTACGAATTTCGGAAACGTTTCCAATCACAGCATTACGATGGCGGTTCGAAACGGTTCCTATCTTTATATCGGTTTTGACAACGAAAGTGGTGTTCAGATCTGGAGGACCAACGTTCAAAATCCGGGTTCGGCTTCTTCGAGCTGGGAACAAATCGGAACAAACGGACTCGGCGACACAAACAACCGTCAAATCTACTCCTCAATCTCCGGAACCGATGCGGGAGTAAATTATATCTACGTAAGCGTTGGAAAAAACAATCAGCCAGTTCGAGTTTACAGACAACAGAATAATTAAAATGAAAGAATATTCAAAAATACTAATTTTATTTTTATTCTTCCAAATTCCCTTCTGCAAAACGGAGGATTCGGAGAAGCTTTCTTTTTTAAAAAACAATCTAAACGGAATGATTCGTTTTCAGGCGTTTGTTCACGGAAAAATAGGAATAGATCGAAACGAAAAAAATTACGGCTTCATTCTCAAACAAGCGGAGAATGTCCAAGGAGTTTTTCAGATCGATTCCACGGATTCGGAATTAAGGATTCGTTTGGTCCAAACGGTTTTCCCATTCGACACAGAGACGGAATGTACAAATACAAATTCAGGAAACACGTATTCCTGCAAAATAGAAGTAAAATCTCTGAAAAAAGCCGGCTATCAGCTGAGAATATTCGGAGATTCGAATTCGATCGAGTCCGATTTTAATCTTTTTGCGGGAATCTTCGGGAAAGGTTATGTTCAGATCGAATAAAAACATTCTACTTAAGAATTTTATAATTCTTTTGATATTGACCGGCTTATCTTTTTGTCAGCACGTCCGGGTTCGTTTTAACCAGGATCCTCCAAAAGAATGCCTTTCGATAAAAGCAGATAAAAAGTGCAAACACGCTTTGGAAGAAAGAGAAAGGCTCAATGCGGAACCTTCTCACTTGCACGTAATTCCTCAACCTTATTATTTTTGGGGCCTGAGCCCTAAGAATTATCCGATCGACACTACCGGTTATTGTCCCGGCGGAGTAAAGGAAGCACACCAATACTCGACCTTCTTCGATTCCCTTTACGAACAACTCACGGTCGGAATCTATTCACCAAGAACCCTCGTTTTGATTTGTTACAACTAAAGGATTTACTTATGAACCTATCTAAAAGAATCTCCATTCTTTCCTTTTTTCTTTTTGGCCTTGGTTGTCACAATACTTCTCTGCAAATTTATCCAAACCAAACTCCGATCCTAAATCCGATCCGGGAAAAACCGGAAACAACTTATATACAAGGCGGATACGCAGTCGGATTGATTGAAAACTTTAAAGCGCCGGAAGTTCATTGTAAGGAAGGAAAGCCTCAGATCTTTATTCAGAGAAATCTAATGGATAGTATTCTTCATTGGACGATCGGCGGAATTTATACGAGAAGGACCGTCCAAGTTTTTTGTCAGAAGTAACGATTTTTATCGGAGATCCTTGGGTCCGGGATAAAAGATAGGATTCCAAGCTACTTCCCAGTAGTAACCTTCCGGGTCTTCGAAATATCCGGAATACCCTCCCCAGAAAACGTCTTGCGGTTGTTTCACGATCTTCGCTCCCGCTTTCTTCGCCTTGGCGATCACGTCATCCACTTCCTTTTTGGAAGTTCCATTATACGCGAGTGTGAATCCTCTAAATCCACTTCCCTTGGAAGGAATCCCTATATCTTTTGCGAGTTCATCCCAAGGATAAAGTGCAAACCACGTTCCATTTAACGTGAAGAAGGCGATATCCCCTTCGAATTCCATTTTTGGAAACTCGAGACCTTCCTGATAAAAACGAACCGCTTTTTCTAAGTTCTCAACTCCGAGAGTGATGATATTGATTCTTGGCTGCATGAGTTCGATCCTTCGGAATGAGAAACGATTCGAAAAGAAGAATTCGGTTCGAAGATAAAGAATTTATATTCTATTCTTAAATTGGAAGATTAAAAAAGAAGATTGTAGAGAGATTGAGAATTCAGAAAGGTCTTATTTTTTAAGACCGTATCTTGCTTTTACGACGTTGATTTTCTTTTCCATTTCGGTCCAGAGAGTTTCTTTGTTCGGATGAAAGGAAGCAAAAACTCCCTGACGAATCAAGTCCACGATCTCGTCCAAAGAAAAATCCAAAAATCTCCAGAGTTTGAAATATTCGTAGGTAAGATTGACGTTGAAAATTTCGGGATCGTCCGTGTTGATGCTGAGAGGAAGTCCCTGATCGTAGTAGTAGCGAACCGGGTGATTCTGTTCTTTTCTTACGTATTTTCCGGTGAACACGTTAGACGTCACACAAATCTCGATCGGAATATGTTTTTCTCTGAGATATCGAACGAGTTCAGGATCTTGGATCGCAGAAGTTCCGTGTCCGATTCTTTCGGCTTTGAGAAGTTCCACCGCTTCCCAGATCGCCCACGGTCCGTCGTCTTCTCCCGAATGTGCGACAACACGAAGTCCGGCTTCTCTTGCCTTTTGAAAAACTCCCTGATAGTCTCTGGCCGGTCCCATAAGCTCCGCGCCTCCGAGTCCGATTCCGATCACTTCAGGATGTCTTATTTTGAGAACACGGTTGAGATTGTTCATCGCATTCTCGGGTCCGAAGGATCGAGAGACATCGACTAACAGACGTATGGTGATTCCGTCGGTTTCTTTTTCTTCTCGAATTCTATTTACGAGATAGTCGACCATCTCGTCAAAGTCGAGTCCGTTCTGGATGAACTTAGAAGGGGCAAAGAATACTTCGGTATAGACGATATTGTTTGCCCGCATGTATTCAGCGAGGCTTCCCACAAAGTAAGAAAAGTCAGCGGGTTCTTTGACAAGAGATTGGATAAAGAAGAATACTTGGATAAATCCGTTGAGATCTTTGAAGTTGAACTTCGCTTCGAATTCTTCGTCTGAAACCGTGATTCCATTCTTCGCCATGAGTTGTTTCATCGTGTCTTTGTTCACGCAGGCTTCGAGATGAAGATGGATTTCAGTCTTTGGAAGTTCTCGGAGGAAATTGATTACGTCCTGGTCGTCCGGTTTTTCTTTCGAAAGATCGCCGGAAGGAAAAAGTCCCTTGATCGGAACCGGAGTTTCCTGTGGTACCCCGACTGTAGGAACTCCTAAAATCCAAGAAGGCGGATCCAGAACCTCGAGTTCCATGAGCCCGACGCGTTCGTTTAAGAGTTCGTTGATCTGTTTGTCAAAAGAGATCTGGAGAGAGGAAGAATAAGGGCGGTCTGCAGGAAGTCGTGACTTGAGACGATTGAGTTCGGTTACATCTCGATCGATGATCCGGATTCTTTCTAAGATCTCTCCAAATGTTAGAGCCACTAAGGCAAAATATATTTCCTACCAAAAGATTTCAATTCTGAATTGAGAACGGGGAGTTCCCGCATTTTTTCCCACGTCAAGATTGATTCGCTGGCAGAGGGAGTTCCTACTTTTTTTATTTTTTCTCTGGCCCCTCCATTCTCTTCGAAATTTTCCGAAAGTTCCGGCATTTGTTTCGGCTCAAGAATGATGGCGCCGACAATCGATTTTTCCTTTGAAAAATAGGAGTTCCTACTTTCACCGAGATCTTTGAGTTTCGATCGACTTTTTCTAAAAACCGCGGGAGTTCCCGCATTTCTTCCGCCTCCAAAGCGTCGCTCCGATCTTTCTCAACCCGCAAGGGACATGCAGGGCTTGGTCCGAAAGGACCGAGCGGGACTCCGCGAGCCCGGAATGGCCCGGTCCTGCGAATCGAAAGTAGGAACTCCTTCTTTTCCTCGGTGTATCATCCTCATGAGCACAGATCACGCAGGATGCGGCCGGAAAATTCGCGGGAGTTCCCGCACTTTTCCGATCTTCAAACCAATTTCCAGCTCAGGAAAAATCAAAATCTGCCGAAGTTTAAGAATGCACCGGGGGTTATGTCCGATATGATCACAGCTCGCAAAACTTTTCTTCCCTTCGCACTTCCTTCCATTTCGGAAAAGGCAATCGAAGAAGTTTCCTCAGTCCTTCGTTCCGGCTGGATTACCTCCGGACCCAAAGTCAAAGAATTCGAGGAAGAATTTGCACGTTACACAGGCGCAGACTACGCACTCGCTCTCAACTCAGCGACCGCAGGACTTCATCTTGCTCTGGAAGCCATCGGCCTGAGTCGCGGCGACGCGGCGATCTGCCCGGCAATCACTTTCACAGCAACCGCAGAAGTGATCTGCTACTTCGACGCAGAGCCGATCCTCACCGACGTCGATCCTATCTTCAATCTTATGACTCCCGAAACTCTCCGCGCGACGATCGAAAGAGAATGCATTTATCAAAACGGTTCTCTTCTTCATAAAAAAACCGGTAAAACCGTCAGAGCGATCCTTCCGGTTCATCTAGCAGGCGTTATCTGCGACATGGAAGGAATCTTAGAGATCGCAAAAGAATATCATCTTTATGTAATAGAAGACGCGGCCCACGCATTCCCCGCCGTTCACAAAGGAAGAAAGATCGGAACCTTCGGCGATTTCACAGTCTTCAGCTTTTACGCGACCAAGGGAATCACAACCGGAGAAGGTGGAATGGTTACGACCAATCATTCTCACTTCGCGGAAAGAATCAAACTCATGCGTCTTCACGGAATCAACCGCGAAACCTACGATCGTCCCGGCTGGTATTACGAAGTGGTTTCCCCCGGTTTTAAATACAATATGACCGACATAGCCGCGGCCCTGGGGATCGTCCAACTCTCCGAAGCGGACGACCTCTGGAAAAGAAGAATCGAAATCGCCGAGCTCTACAAAAAAGAATTCTCGGATCTTCCCTTTCTCCATCTTCCTCTTTCCGCTCCGGACGGGGAACATTCTTGGCACCTCTTTCGTGTGGAAGTCGATCGTGCATCCTCCAAAATCGACAGGGATATCTTCGCTTCTGAATTAAAAAAACGGAATATAGGTTCTAGTCTTCACTTCATTCCTCTTTTCGAACATCCTTTCTACAGCGCCCGTTACGAATATAAGAAAGAACACTTTCCAAATTCGAACGCAATGTATTCGAGATCTCTCTCCCTTCCCCTCTTCCCGGGAATGAAAGAAGAAGACATTCATGACGTTGTCAAAGCGGTCAAAGAAATCTTCAACGGTATCTAATCCAGATACCGATTGATTTCCAAAGAAAGTTCATCGGGCTTCTCCATGTGGATCGCATGTTTTGCACCGGGTATAAAAACGAGTTTACTCTTTTTTAAGTAAGAATGGAGTTTTTTCGTCATCGAAACGTCCGTGATCGGATCGTCTTTCCCGGAAACGATCAACGCGGGAATTTTGATTTCCCCCAATTTTTTTCCCAGGAAAATCTCCTCTTCCCTCTCCAAAGTATTGATCGTCAAAAATTGATTCGGGAGTTCGTTCCAAGATTGAATCAAAGCCCTCCTCGCGATTCTTCCGGGCAACTCCGGGGTTTCGTAATAAAGGGCCTCTATGAGTTTCAGCATATCTTCTTCCGTTTTTGGAAACAAAAGTTCTTTCATCTCGTCTCTCTTCGGATGAGGAATTCCTCCCGGTGCGATCAAGACCAACTTGGAAATTCTTTTCTCCCGATCTCTTAACGCGATGTGCATCGCGATTAATGCGCCCATCGAATGGCCGCCTAACACAAGATTCTTGAGATCCATCTTTCGGATCGCTTCGTAAATCAAATCTCCGAACACGTCCACCTGATAGAGATATTTTAGATCGGGTAATTTACTCTTTCCGAAACCGGGAATATCGGGGATAAGAATCCGGTAGTCTTGTCGAATTTTTGGCGCGACCCTTCGTAGCCCCGTCGCGGAATCCAAAAGTCCGTGAATCAAAAGAATCGTTTTCTCTTTCTCTCCATTCTTCTCCAAAAAATAGACGGAGTTTCCTCCGGTCTCCACTTCAAGTTCCCGAAAGCCGAGAACCTCTTTCATATATTTTCTTTTTTTCCAATTGTAATAAGTGAGAAAGAAACTAAATAATGATTTCATAAAAGCCGATTCTTAATTTTAGAATTGTCTTTTGATTCCATTTCTATCCTTTGATTTCAATCATTCGGATAGGAATGAATTCTTTAGACGACGTTTAGAACAAAAATTCCATCCTCTTCTTCGTTGTAAATCCTTCCGCCGCCGGGAATCCGGAATTAGTTCTTGCAAAGAATCGGAATCGACCGAAATTCAATTTAGATTCGGAAGTCACGAGTAACTTTGAACTTTTGCCGACCGATCGAAGGTATAGAACTATTGAACCGGAATCAGAATGCCTGAATCTTTACTCTCCGTTCTCCATTCTTTCTTTTATCCCGTGAAGGAAGGAATTCTCGCGTTGGATACGGAAACCGAAACCATTCTCTATCTCAATCCTTCTCTCGAAAGACTTTTAAACTACTCTGCCGATGAACTCAGAGGAAAACCTCTCGACTTTATCTTGCCGAGCCCGACTCAACCCCGCGAAACCCTCACGATCAAACGAAACGAACCGCTCAAAGTTTACTGGCAACTCCGCGATAAAAACGGTGAAAGAAAACTGGTTAACTTCACCGTAAACACTTCCAATTTTCTTGGGAAAGACGTCTTCTTATTTTATTTTACCGATCGCTCCGAAATCCAACAGACCGAACTTCGTCTCTACTATATGCAAAGCGTTTTAAGGACTCTGAGACTCCTTAGGCAAAACCTACGTTATCTGACATCGGAAAGCTTAGTCTTTCAAAAACTCTGCGATACTTTAAAGGAGAATCCCCACTACTTTTTAGTCTGGGCTTTTTTCTTCAGAGAAGGTGAACTTCAGGTCTTAGGGCAGAAAGATCTCAATCCGGATCTAAAACAAAAAATTCATTCTTTCATCTCGTCCGATTTTCCCTTCCCGATGAGAAATCTCATCGACTCTAAGGAAAACTTTATCATTCACGAATTCGGAAACGGTAAATATCCGGAATGGGAATCCATCTTTTCCGATCATAAGTTTCGAAGAAGTCTTTCGATCGGAATCCGAGATAAGGAAAAACTTTTAGGAGGGATCGAAATTCTTTCCTTGGAAGGAATGGCCTTCGACTCCGGCGAAAATTTTCTCTACGAAGAAATCATCTCCGACGTTCAGACTTCCCTCCAAAACGCGAAAACGGAAAGGACTCGGATCGAAAATTCCAAAAAACTCCAGTTCCAAGGCGCGCTCTTAAACTCGATCGAAGTTCCCCTCATCTCGACGGACGACGAAGGTTACATCACCTACGGAAATAGAAGTTTAGAGAAAATATTAGGAGTTTATAAAGAAGATTTTATCGACCTCCATATCGGAGAATTTTTGAATCTCAGCCAAGAAGTGATCGAACGTTTTTCCAAAGAAGAATTCAGAACCGAGATCAAGATGAAAATTTTTCCCGACATCGAAGCCCCGATGCTCCTCGCATCTTCCAGAATCCGGGACGAGTATGGGAATTCGATCGGAACGATTCTTCTTCTTTTGGATATCTCGGAGCAAAAGAAGAATGAAGAACTCATCCGTTCCTCCGAAATCAAACTTCGAAATCTTTTCTCCGCGATGAATAACGGAATCGTAATCCTAACTCCGACCGGAATCATCTTGGAAGTGGCGCCCATTCTCAAATTTCTTCTTTTCCAAATCCTAAACGTCAATCCGGGAGAGGATTTCTTTTCTCTTTTCGTAAAATCCGTTTCCAACGAACTCAAAAAAGGAATCGAAAATTGTCTCACCTCACAACGTGCTGTCTTCTTGGATCTTCCGATTCAATTCATCGAAGGCGAAGAAAACTTCTTCTCCATCAAAATTCTTCCTCTCAAAAAATACAGGGACGACGGAGAAGCCGTCATGCTCATTTTCTCCGATGTGACTCAGACAAAACTTTTAGACAAACAACTGTATGAAACCGCTCGTTTTGCCTCCATCGGAGAATTGGCGGCCGGTATTGCACACGAAGTGAACAATCCTCTTCAAGCGAGCCTTCTCTATCTTGAAGATCTCATCGAAGCAGAAGAGTCCGATCCCGCCGAAAGACTCAAAATTTATCAACGAATCGAAGCTGCGAGTATTCGTATCCGGGATCTGATCAAATCCCTTTTGGATTTAGGAAGATCGGTCGCGAGAGAAAAAGAACTGGTCTCTCCCTATTATATTCTTTTGAGAGCCTGCGAATTGATCGAAGTTTCCTGTAAAAAAAACGGAATCGAATTAAAACGAGTCGCAAGTCCGGATCTTCCAAAAATTCGAGTCGCTTGGCAGGAAATCGAACAAGTTCTGATCAATTGTTTAGTGAACGCGATCAACGCAATCTCCGAAATGGAAAACAAACCGGCGAACCCCAAAATTACGATCACTGCCCGCAAGGAATTTCACTTAAACCGGGATGGAATTCTATTTATGATTTCGGATAACGGCCCCGGAATGAGTAAAGAAGTTCTTGATAAAGCGTTCCTACCTCTCTTTACTACGAGAAGAGGCAAACAAGGAACCGGTTTAGGACTCGCCATTTCTCAAAGAATTATTTCCGAACACAACGGGACTATTTCCTTGGACTCTTCTCCCGATAACGGAACTAGGGTTTTGATTCGCCTTCCCATATAGAATGGATTTTTTGGTAAATTAAGGATCTTCTTAGAGGTAAAAATCTAAGTCCGATGGAATCTAAGTATACATCAGTACTTGTTATAGACGACGAATCCGATATCCGCACGGTTCTTGAAAGAGTCATCTCCAGAGAGGGGTATCATGTCTTTCTTGCAAAGGACTACGATTCCGCTATAGAAATCATTCGTAATCACGATATAGACGTCGTAATTTCCGATATCGTCATGAACGGTAAAAATGGAATCGAAGTTACAAAAGAAATCAGAAAGATCAACGAAAACATTCCTGTGATTCTGATGACCGGAAATCCAGATCTCACCACCGCAGAAGAAGCCGTAAGAAACCGGGCCTTCGATTACATCTCCAAACCCATCCGAAGGACAAACATCCTGGAAGTTTTGGAAAAAGCCAGCGTCGAAAAGGAATCCAGAGACAAACATACCGAATCCCTAATCCAATCGACGACAGAAAACACAAAACTCGCCCAAAGAGCAAAAGATCTTTATTTACAAAATTATAATATTCTCAACGCTACGAGCGACTGCGTAATCACTCTTAACCAGGATCTGAAATTCTCCAGCCTAAACCAGGCCGCGTTAAACGCATTCGGTTATACGGAAGAAGAAATTCTCGGCAAACATATCAGCATTCTGATTCCTCCCGGAAAAGAAAGTCTTTATATGGAAAAGGTTGGGCTGCTATTAAAACGGAAAGGAAAAAAACAAATCGCAAGAATCAGCCATTCCGATCTGAAGAGCAAAAGCGGCGAAGTAAGAACCTATGACATATCCGTTTGTTACTACGACGTGGAAGGTCAGACTTATTATACCGGAATCGCCAGGGACATTACAAACAAACTTTTAATCTCCGAAAAACTGATTGATGCAGAGAGAAGGGCTTTCCTTTCCACACTCGCCTCCAGCATAGGACATGAAATCAACAACTCTCTGACTGCGATCCAAGGCCATATCGAAATTGCAAAACTTCCAGACTCGACTGACGTAATTCGTCAGAAGGCGATCCAGATCACCTGGGGCCAATTGATCAAATTAAAAACTCTTACGAACAACCTGCTTCAACTTGGAAAACCCGGAGAGAGCCTAAAAAAACATTCGGAACCGATCAACCTCAACGAGTCCGTGGAAAGTGTGATCGACGTATTTCAAAAAACCTCTCGATTGAAAAACTGTCAGATTCATTTCAAACCGGAACCGACGCCGGTTTTGGTGGAATCGAATCAGGATCAACTTTCACTTTTGTTGTCAAATATCATGTTGAATTCCGCCGACGCGACAGGCAACCGAGGGAATATTACAATTTCAGTAAGTATTAGAAACCATCATCCGGTTGTATCGATTTTGGACGATGGAATCGGAATGAACGAAGAAGTGATCCAAAAAATCTACCAACCTTATTTTACAACGAAAGGAATCGGAAAAGGAACCGGCTTAGGAATGTTCGTAGCAAAAGAAATCGCCGATCAATACGGAATCAGAATCGAAATCGAATCGGAGCCAAACTCGGGAACCGAATTTCGTTTGGTTTTCCCGGATAAGGTATAAAAAAATCATGAACGCTTCCGTTTCTCTTACCGACAGAGAATTAAAATTTTTAGAATTCTCCGGAAAACTCCCTCAGAAAATCACGCCGATCACTTTAGAAGCTTCGGAAAGGAAATACTTTCGTGTTCAGTATTCGGATCAGACTCGGATTCTTTGCAAAGACGTTCGATTCCAACACGACTTCGTTGAAATCGCGGATTTTCTAAGCCATGAGAATTTTATCGTCCCCGAAATACTCAAAAAAGATCTGATTCATTATTTGATCCTGATGACCGACGGAGGAGAAAAAGATCTTACCTCGGTCACGGACGACGTGGAATACAGAGACTGGCTCGTGAAATCGTTGGAGATTCTCGTAAAACTTCAAAAGACGGATCCGATGCCTCCCGTAAGTTCCCGAGAGTTCGACGTCGAAAAATTCCACTTCGAAAGCGAATTCACATATTTTAATTATCTAAAATTCCAAAAGCAATTTCAACTTCAGACCCAATTGAGGAGCGAAGTGAAAATTTTTATCGAGGAGTGTTCAGCTTATTTGGCGGAATACCCGGTGAAGGTTTTTTGTCACAGAGACTTTCATGGGCGTAACCTTTTGATCAATTCTCAAAACGAAATTTGTATGATCGACTTTCAGGACGCGAGAATGGGAACTCCGTTCTACGACCTCGCGAGCATCCTATACGACGCATACAGACCGATTCCGTTTTCGATGAGACAGGGACTCTATCAACTTTTTGTAAAGTTAGGCGATCAGAACTATCCTCGTTCGAAAGAATGTTATTATCTTCAATGTCTTCAACGTTCTTATAAGGCGCTTGGATCTTATTTCTACCTGGTCTCTGACAAGAAAATGGATAAATACAGGGAAAGCGTTCTGAGTTGTTTGGACAATCTGATAGAAATCGTTCAGGCGGGATTATTTCCGGATCAGCTTTTTGTTTTTTTCCATCTTCTCAAGGAAGAACTTTTGTCCAATTATTCTTTTATCAAAAACAAATAAGCGAGGAACTCTTCCTTGAAATTTTTCATACCAGCCGCGGGGTTCGGAACCAGGATGAAAGAACTCACGCAAAATCTTCCGAAACCTTTGCTTCCGGTTCGCGGGATTCCGTTGATTTATTACGCGCTCTTTCAAGCCTGGATTCAAAACGCACAAGGAGCGGTGATCAATCTTCACTATCAAGGAGAAAAGATCCGCAAAGTTTTAGAAAACTTTTCCCTTTTCCCTTTGATTTTCTCTGAGGAAAAAAAAGAAATTTTGGGAACCGCCGGAGGAATTCGAACCGGTTTGGAAAAAGCTGCTTGGATGGGAGAAACGATCGGAATCATCAATCCGGATTTTCTTTACTTTCCTGAAGATGATTTTTATCTTCCGAAAACTTTGGAGAACGAGGATTGCCTTCTCTATCTGCTTCCTCAGCCGAAAACAGCAGGATACACCGGACTCGAGCTAAAAGAAGGAAAAGTTCGTTTCGGCAAAGGGAATCTTTTTTATGTCGGAATCGGAGTTTTAAACAGTTCAGTTTTGATAGACGTGGATCCCGATACTTTCGCGGATCTTTCCGTAACTTTTAAGAGACTTTCCGAAAAACATAGATTAGGTGGTGTTTTCTTTCCGGGAGAAGCCCTGGACTTAGGCGAGAAAGAATATTATATTTCCCTAAAGGATCAGGATTTTTCTCCGAAATTGAATCCTCGATGGAAAGAGTTTTTAGAACTCTGCGACCTCTCCTAATTAGAGATAGGAGGAAAGACACCAGGCACAAATTCCATTTCCGACTCGAATTGGTTCCGGAAGATTTTTGAGTTGAATGTCTTTCGGAATTTCAGAAAAGAAAATCCGATCGTCCACTGTCCGCCCGCAATAACTGCAATGGCTGGTTTTCCAAGGTAGTTCCGATTCTTCGTGTATTTCCTTTGGAAATGGAAGAATCTCTTCGTCGTTCAGAATTTTCTTACGTATACTCTTGTATCCTTCTCCAAATGGGATTTCGATACGAGAGGTTTGTATATCCGGCCCAGAGCCGATTCTTAAAAGTTCAGGTTTCATCCCTGTTTCCCGGAGCATCAAAATGGAGAGGGCCAACCCGATTTCTCTTCCTTCCGAATCGTCGGGATAAAGATCGTAGTATTCCATCAAATTCTTAAATCCCATAGCCGCTGAAAGATATTTCCTTAGACGTTCTTCCACAAAAGGAATCATTTTAGAATTATGTAATACTTCCGCGACCATTCCAGTTTCATTGTGACGAATCGTTACTTTTAAAAAAAGCCCTTTTTCTTTTAGAGAGTTTCGGATCGTGGCGATGTCAAAAGTATTTAAAAATTTTCTAAACTCTTCTTCGCTTGAATCGTATTCATTTTCATCCAGAGGATTCAGACCTCTTTCAAAAGCGAAAACTTCTCTGAGATTGGATGTCGCGGATCGAAGGAGCATTTCCTGGATCACAGAGTAGACGACGGGGGTGAGATCGGTTTTGTTGTAATTTTCGAGACAAAGTTTGAGGAACTTCTCGAGATTCAGACGAAAAGAGTCGTTAAAAATATATCCGGTAAGTTCGATTCTTTTACCGGCCTCTATCGCTCCGAGAAGGCGGGTCCATCTTTTAAATTCTTGATCCATTTCGCTTTCAAAAAAAAATCCTCCGAAAAACTATCCGAATTTTTAGAGAAAGAAAACCCATTTTTAGATTGTGTGCGGAAAAAGAAATGTAAGGGGGTTTGTCCCCCATTCTTATAAGATAGTTCCTTTTTTGTATTCAGGAGAATCTGAAAAAAGGATGCCAACCCCAATCTTGAGAACGAGTAGTTTCCCGAGACCGGGATTGGCATAATTTGGAGATCCGTAAGTTGCAAACAGTAATAAGGACGAATATGAGTCGCGAGTTCTTTTGAGGTTCTAAGGTAGGAACTCCTAAATGGAAGGAAGAAAACTTTGAAATGGGAAAAAGTGCGGGAACTCCGCGCTTTTCTTGGGCTCCAATGGGGACGGATCCTCGCGATTCGGGATTTTGGAGGAGAGAACGCGGAAACTCCCCCGACTTTTCCAAAAAATCCTGAGAAACGAAAAATTCCTCTCTTCTGAATTCCGAAACGCTCGTTTTCTCCCCTTCGAAAAAAAAATTCAAAAAGAATCCAAATCCTTTTCTAAACGATTCTTCAAAGAAAAAAAGATAAAAAATTGAAACTACGATTGAGCTTGGATTGTCGGACATATTTCCCCCGTAAGGATAAAACTAGAAAATTCGACTAGTTACGCGAGAACGGGCGGAGGTAAATTCAGCAGGTTTAGAGTTTGGATGTTACAGAAGTGGAATTGGAACCTATCCTGGAGGGAAGTGATTTTGCCCTTGAATACGAATAGAATATTTTTATGGGAAAGAGATAGAAAACTAAAGAGAAATTCGGATTCCTCTTCCAGTTGAACTATCTCTTTATATTCGGATTCAATACCGTCTATTGTTTGTTTTTGGGTAGGCAACTTCCCAGGAAGATTGCTGGAAGAGGTGACAGAAAATATCAGAAACAAAACCGCCAGCGCGCAAGCGATTAGAGGAAAACCGACTTTGTTTCTTTGCCTCTTCATAACCTCATCGAGTTCTAAATTTTAAAAAGCGTCAAGCAGTAAATAAAAATTCAACAAAAAGATCCTTCTCGAAAAAAACAAAGATGAATTAATACGAACGGGTTAGCGAAAACGAATTAGTTTCCGAAAATTCTCTTTCGAAGAATTTCTCCTTCCTTTTCAAAACCTTCTTTTTTGAGAAGGGCGAACATGTTCTTCTTATAAGCCTCGACCCCCGGCTGATCAAAAGGATTCACGCCTAGAGAATATCCGGAAATCGCGCAGGAATATTCAAAAAAATACATAATTTCCCCCAGCGACTCGGGAGAGATATCCGGGAATATCAGCTCTAAACAAGGAACGCCCCCATCCGCATGTGCGAGAAGAGTTCCCAATCGGGCCTGTTCGTTTACGTGTTCAATCGTATTTCCGGCAAGAAAATTCAAAGAATCGAGATTCTCTTTTGTGGAAGTAAGAGTGAGGTCGGAATGGATCCGGGCCGGACTCAAAACCGTTTCGAATAAGATTCGTTTCCCTTCTTGCACATATTGACCTAAAGAATGTAGATCGGTTGTAAAATCCATGGAAGCCGGAAAAATCCCTTTGTTTTCCTTTCCTTCACTTTCTCCAAATAATTGTTTCCACCACTCGGAAAGATAACGTAGAGAAGGATTAAAATTTGCTAATATTTCGATATGTCTCCCGGAAGATAAAAAATAATTCCGAAGAGCGGAATAGTGGACGGCCGGGTTCGCGATCGGATCTTCCTCGGAATGCAATACTTCCAGAATATTCTTAAATCCTAATATAAATTTTCGAATAGAAATTCCAGCCACTGCAAGCGGAAACAACCCGACGGGAGTAAGAACCGAATATCTCCCTCCAACTGAATCCGGAATCGCGAACGTTTCAAATCCTTCCGAATCCGAAAAAGTTTTGAGAGCACCTTTACTGGAATCGGTCGTAGCGACCACTCTTGAGGAAGCGCCTTTCCCGTATTTTTTTACGAGGAGATCCCAGAGAAGTCGGAACGCGATCGCTGGCTCCGTAGTCGTTCCGGATTTGGAGATTACGTTGAGGGAAAAATCCCGATCCTTAAGATACTCGAGCAACTCGGAAAAATATCTCGATTCTAAATGATGTCCCGCAAAAACAACTTCCGGATTTCCCTTTTTTGGGGAACGAAAAAAAGGAAGACTGGCCTCCAAAACCGCTCGAGATCCTAAATACGATCCGCCGATCCCGATCACAACTACGACCTCCGAAGAAGCTCGAATTTTTTCCGCAGTCTGAATGATTCTTTCTATCTCCGAATTTTGAATTTCGTTCGGAAGATTCAACCAACCCAAAAATCCGTTTCCTTTTCCTTGAAAAGAATGTAATGTATTTCTCGAGGACACGGCTCCTTTCAAAAAGGTTTCGAATTCTCGGGCATGAATAAACGCGGATGCAAATCTTGTTTCTAATCGGATCATAATGAATTACAAAATCTCTTTTTCTCTATTCCCATCTCGGATTGATTCCATTCGATTCCAAGATTCTAAAATTTATATCGGTTCCTAATCTCAAATCGCAACTTATGATTTGAATTCTTATTCCAAAAACCGTCGAAAAAAAGGACGCTGGAACAGTTTAGTAAAATGAAGATGCGGGGCAAGAAAAAAGCAATTGGAAAGAAAGGATAAAAATACGGAGAAAGATTGACGAGAAAGGAAGTGTAATTCAATCTTTCCGGGATTTTTAAAAGTAAGAACCGGTCATGGACAAAGAAGAACTCACAAAAATTCTCAGAGAAAAATTTTCATCCTCTCCGGAAGAAGAACCGATCCGATTCTTCTCAGCTCCCGGAAGAATCAATCTCATCGGAGAACACGTCGATTACGCCGGTGGAATCGTTCTTCCTGCGGCCATCGACGTTTCCATAAGAATCGCGATTCGAAAAAATCGAGGCTCCTTCTTTAGAATTTTTTCCGCAGAATCCGGAGAGAAGATTGAAGCGAAAATCATCGCTTACAATGCAAAGAATCCCTGGGTCAATTATGTCTTCGGAGTCGTTCAAGAATTCAGAAAGCTTGGATTTGAGTCGGATCCATTCGATCTTGTTGTCTGGGGAAATATTCCGCAAGGTGCAGGGCTTTCTTCTTCGGCTGCGTTTGAAGTCGCCACCGCTTTTGCGATTTCCGAAATTCATTCTTGGAAAATCAAAAAGGAAGAACTCGCTCTTTTGGGGCAAAGGGCTGAAAATCGATTCGTAGGTGTGAACTGCGGAATTATGGATCAGTTCATCATTTCTACTGGAAAAGAAGGCTTTTGTATCGCACTCGATACGGAAACTCTTAAATACGAATATCATGAAATGCATTTGGATGATTCCGAATTCTATCTTATAGACTCGAAAGTAAAACATTCCTTGAAAGACAGCGCTTATAACGAAAGAAGAACTGAGGTTGAATCGGCGTTCGATAAGCTCAAAACAGGAAAACCCTCTCTCAAAAATCTCTATCAAGCTGAATTGGAAGACTTAGAAAACGAATCCTTCGGACTGAATCCGATCGAGAAAAAAAGGGCAAAACACATAGTTACCGAAAGACTGAGAACCGAAAAGGTGATTCGAAATCTCAAAAACGGGAACGCCCAAATCGTTGGGGAAATTCTCTTTGAATGCCATGACTCTCTCTCTAAAGACTACGAAGTTTCGTGTGAAGAAACGGATTTTATAGTCGAACACTTAAGAAAAGAAGGAGTTCTCGGTGCAAGAATGATCGGCGGCGGTTTTGGAGGTTGTGTTTTGATACTGGACAAAAAAGGTAGAAGAGATAAGGTGTTTGCTATCTTAAAAACGCTCTATTGGAAAGAATTTAAGAACGAACCCCAGCTCTATACTTTCCGAATTTCAGACGGCGTCAAAGAATTCTAATGAAAGAATTTCAGTGAAACTGAGGGAGATACGAGATGGGAGCAGATAATTCTCTTAACCTCGACGGCGGGGATGTGGATTTTTCAATCAACGAGTTGACCGTAAATCTTCAGAAAGAAGATATCCCGGAGAATTTTCCAAAGAATGCCGTCGCACTGAAAATCGGCGGGGAAATCAATCTTTATTCCGCTCACGCCCTCAAAGAAAAAATTTTCGATCTGATCGACAAGGGTTTTATCTATATCTTTGTGAATATGGAAAATATCAGCTATATCGACTCTTCCGGTCTGGCTGTTTTTATGAGTACCCATGCAAAACTTATAAAAAACGGAAAGGGCGGAATCGCGATGTTTTCACCCTCATCCCAAGTGAATAAAATCTTAGAATTGACGAAGTTAAAATCTCTGATTCGAGTCACGGGCACTCTCAAAGACGCGATCGATGTCCTTATCGATTGATGACCCCAAAGAATGAACAAAAAGAAAAAAGAATATTCTAAATATCTAAATAACTTACTTAGCTGCAAAAAGTGTCCGAAAATGGAAGGAAAACCAATACACGGCTGTGTTCCTTCCACTAAAATCATAAGCATCGGCCAGGCGCCGGGTATTCATGAAGAAAGATTCGGAAGACCTTTTTCCTACACCGCCGGAAAAACTCTCTTTGGTTGGTTTCGAAAAATCGGAATCGAAGAGGAAGTCTTTCGAAAAAAAGTGAATATGTCAGCTGTTTGCCGTTGTTTTCCGGGTAAGGCTAAAAGTGGAGATCGAAAACCGAGCCCGGAAGAAGTTCTCAACTGCTCTGAGTTTTTGGAATTCGAAGTCCGTTTTCACAAACCTCAGCTGATCATTCCTATTGGGAAACTTGCGATCGACCAGTTGTTCAAGAACCGAAGTTATAAGCTGGAAGACGTGATTGGGGGGCGTTTTTCGCGGGAACTCTACGGCATACGGGTGGATTGGGTGCCGCTGCCGCACCCCTCTGGACTCAATGTTTGGAATCACACAGAGATAGGAAAGAAATTAATTCAAAAAGCGCTAAATCTTCTAAGAGAGCACCCCGTCATTAAGCAGGAATTTGATTTGTAAAGTCAAGTCCGCGGGAACTCCTCGATTTCGATCGAAAAAGATCCCAAAAATCAAGATAAATCTCAAATTTCAGAATGAAACGTTTTCAAAAAGAAAAAATTTTAAGACGAAGAGGTATTCTTATTGAGAGAGTAATTTCTTTCGCTTTGAAAAAAGCGTCATCGCAAAGTAAAAAAATCGAAGGTTCTCCTTTGATCTTTGATTTTCAAATAATGTTTTTAAGATTATATAAAGATCTATTGAATTACTTTCGATGAGAATTCATTTACTAACTGAGCCATTCTTTGCGAATATTCTTCTTTAAAATCGATCATCCAAATTAAGACAAGCTTTTGATTGGTTCTCAAATGAGGATGAGTCTGGAAAATTAAATTTCCTTTTTCATGCAAGAGCTCCCACTTCAAAAAAAGGTGATATAAATAACAATTTGAGATTCCATGAGATCGAGAAAGAATCGTCAATTCTTCCCAAAAAATAGGGGAGATTCTCACATTAAACTTTATCAGGTCATTTCCTTTTTCCTGATAAAGAGCTGTCGCTGTTTTCTTATGAATTCTCTTAATCTTAAGAATTCGATTCCTATATTTTCTTAAGAGATATTCTAAATTCCTACCGATTCCTTTTCTGCTCTTAAGAGGAAGCCCGTTGTAAAGGGATTTCGGAACTAAGAATGAACAGGTAATTTTTGTTTTATCGAAATTAGAAGATAGTATTTCATTTTTATTTTTCCTCATACCCGAAACGGTTCCAAGGAATTGCATTTTGAGTAGGATTTTGGAAAAAAAATAATCTTCTCATAAGTTTTTTGAAATATTTGAGTTTCGCCTCAATATCTCTTTTATCTAAGGAGTTCCCGCAAGGCGACTTCTATTGTAGGATACGAAAATGAAAACCCTGCTTTTAAGAGTCTTTCCGGAATTACATTTTGACCTTTTAGGACCACATCGGCGCCTTCTCCAAATAATCCATATAGGGCAGATGCGGGAACTCTAAAAAAAGCAGGTCGATTCAAAGTTTTTCCAAGAGTTTCCGAGAAGATACGATTGCTAACCGGATTCGGAGCAACCAGATTAAATGCGCCGGAAAGATTTGGATCCCGAATAATATATAAGATAGAACTTATCAAATCCTTCAGATGAATCCAGCTTAAAATTTGTTCCCCGAATCCGATCGGCCCCCCTATCCCAAATCTAAACGGTGGAAGCATACTTTTTAAAGCTCCACCTTGAAGGCTTAAAACAACTCCTGTTCTCATCTTCACCCGACGAATCCCCATCGTAGAGATCTCATCCGAAGCATCCTCCCAGTCCTTACAAAGATTGGCTAAATAATCGATTCCAACAGAAGAAGATTCAGAAAAGACAGGAGATTCTCTTTCATAAGAACCATAATAACCAATTGCAGATCCTTGTAAGAAGAATTTTAAAGGAGTTCCCGCAATTTTCGAAATCGATTGAACTAATTCTTTCGTGTAACTAACCCGGGAATCTCGAATTTCATTCTTAACTTTTTGACTCCATCTAACTCCTGCGATAGGAGCTCCTGCCAAGTTTATCATTCCATCCAAACCTTCTAGGTCTTTTATCCTCGGAGATGCGCCTCTTAGAATTTCTAAATTTAGTCTCCCTAGAAAGGAAGTCGGAACATTTGAGGAGCGAGTGAAAATTCGAACGTGAAATCCTTGCTCTAACAAACGGAGCGTAAGATTTTTACCGATTAAGCCAGTCCCACCCGAAATCCCAATTTTCATATTCTTACCTTTTGAATAAACCTATCAAAAATGTCTTTCTTAGTCCCGCGAATCCTGATTGCTATTAGAAGGGAGTTCCCGCAACTATGATTCGTGGTTCAACAAAAAAGTATCATCATTCTCCTAACTCTAATATTCCCGATTTCTATCGTTGCTGGGAATATTCTTCTTTTCAATTCAACCAACAATAAGATCGAAATTTTTGAATCAAAACCACCTTTCCTCGCTTTTGATTTCACGAATTCCTACCTCAAAAGGAATAATTCTAGAATTCTCAATCTCTTAGACAAGAATCCCGAAACGACTTGGACAAAAGTTCGCGATTCTTCTCGAAAAGAGGATTTTCAACTGGAGTTGCGACAAACTCACCATTTAAATCAAGGTAAACCGAAGATTTCGAATTGGAAGTCCCTCCAAATAATCGCCTGCCCTGAAACCAAAGGGATTCTAAAGATAGATTTGGTGTTGAGAGAATCAATCGATATGGATAAAGAATTAAGATTGCCAAAAGATGAAATCAAAGGGGAGAAAATTTTGAAATTTTCAGAATCAAAGCATTTCGAAATTCCTCTAGAGCCTTACTTCCAACCTGAAGAAAGTAGGGAGTTCCCGCAAAAAATGTTCATCTGGACAGTTTTTGGTACCTGGGTAGATAACCAAAACGATCATTCGAAAGACAGAACACTCTGTTTAGAAGATATTTGGTTGAGCGAGAACTAAATCCCCTCGAAAAATGAAGGAGTTCCCGCAAAAGACTGGGGAGAACGACGGGGATCGAACCCGCGACAGCCAGTACCACAAACTGGAGCTCTACCAACTGAGCTACGTTCTCCATCTCTTGTTTGTCCTTTGGTGACCCGAGAGGGATTCGAACCCCCGACCCACTGCTTAGAAGGCAGTTGCTCTATCCAACTGAGCTACCGAGTCTTGGGAGGATTGGAAAATCGGGATGATAGGATTTGAACCTACGACCCTCTGCTCCCAAGGCAGATGCGCTACCCCTGCGCTACATCCCGTTTCCGACTCCATGTTTTTAAAAACACCCTCAGTGTCAAGAAGACTCTTCAACTTTTTCAATATGTCTCAAGATCTCAGGATGTGTCGGAGCTTTCCGAAGAGCCTTCTGAAGAGCCTTGATCGCTTCTTCTTTTTTACCCGCTTTCAAGAGAAAAATTCCGAACGAATCCAAATACGCAGGATTTTCAGGCTCCTCTTTGAGGATAGATTTCAAACAATCCGTGGCCAATTTCCATTCTTCTGGATTCGGTTCTCGGTTATTCAAGAGAAGATAACCGAGAGAATTTAAAGAATTCTTATACTCCGGACGAAGTCTCAAAATTCTCTTATGAGTTTCGATCGCTTCACCGATTTTACCAGACTTCTCGAGAGCGTACGCTTTCATAGAAAGAATTCGGATATCGTCGACTTGAAGTTTGAGCCGTTCCTCGCATTTTTCTAGAGCCTTCTTAAAATCTTTGCTCTGAATCAAGGAATAGATCATCATCAAGATAGAATTTTCTCTTTCTCCGAATCTCGGAAATTTCTCCAAGAGCTCTTCCAAAATTGAAATACATTTCTTAAAGTTATCGGTTCTCGCACAACAAATTGCAAAATTGTAATATAGTTCAGGATCGTCATTTCCGGAAGAAATTTCCCGATCAATCAAAGTGAGTGCAAAAAGAAAATTCTCCTTATTGATTTCTTGGAGAATTCTTTTCTTCGCGGAAGCGGCTTTCTTTTTGTTCTCTTTCTCAGACATTCTTACTCACGGATTCAGAGAGTTCTTTTAAAAGAGAAGAATCCGTTTGATCCAGAGATAAAGGAGTCAGGGAAATCATTCCGGAGAAGAATGCGGAGAAGTCGGTTCCTTCCTCTTCGGAGTGCCCCAACTCGGAACCTCCTAAATAGAAGTCCGCGATTCCACCGATAATGTTTTTTTTGGAATAAGTGTCTTCGTAGGTTCTTCTTCCCAGCTTTGTGATCCGAAGATTCTCCAGAGAAGAAACGAAGTCGGGAGGAATATTGATATTGTAAACCGTTCCCGTTTTCAAAACGGAAGAATAACTGTTTATGAATCCTAAAACAAATTCAGCTTCTTGAATATAATCGTAATCACGATTTATATTTCCCGAGCTAACAGCAAGGGAAAGACGATTGTGAATCGCGCCGTGTCTCGCGGCGCCGACCGTCCCGGAATAATGAACGTCGTGCCCCATGTTTACACCGCGATTGATTCCGGATAAAACGAGATCGATTTTGGGAAAGATTTCTCCATGCAAACCGATGTTCACACAATCGGCAGGATAACCGTCTACGATATAATGATTATCGTTGATCTTCTCCACTCTCATCGAATCATAAATCGACAAAGCCATCGAAGTGGCGGATCTTTCACGAAGAGGAGCGATTAAGAATGTATTGTGTTCTTTTTGAAGAACTTTTTCGAGAGCCTTAATTCCCGACGACGCGATCCCGTCGTCATTCGTAATCAGTATATTCATAAAATCAAATGTAGAATGGATCCGGAAATATAGAAATAAAACACAAAAGGAAAAATTCCAGAGATCAAAATCGAAGTCAGGGAAAAACGAAACGCATCGGAAGTTTTCAGATCATAGATAAACTGAATTCCTCTGGAAACGATTACGACGTAATAAACGATTAAAAAGAGAAGAATGAGAAAATATCCGACTCCTCCCGTCAAACCCGTTTCACGAAGAAGAATCGCCAAAGGAGTAAAGAATACGAAGATCGCCATTCCGAAACGACAGAGATTATGAGAAAAACGAACGTTACCCGTCCTTTCTTTTTTCTGAGCATGAAAATCAATCACCGCTCCGAGAATCAGAGGGAGCGAGGAGATCATGGAAAGATTTGCCAAAAATGCAAAAGCAATCATTCCCATAGAACCGCTCGTATAAGGCGGAGAAAGATACGTCGCGCCCACGGAAATGCTAAGAGCGCTCGGAATCAAAACAATCCAGGAAAAGAAATTCAAATTCTTTTCCGAAAGATTGGAAAGAGCCGCTTCCAAACGAATCGGTTCGTAGAGAACCGATTCCAAAACTTCAATGATAGAATTGAGTAAATCTTTCAAGGATTCTTACCTTAGCGCTTGCGGAAGAATGATCAGAACCGGAGAATTCTTAAATTCTTTAAAGAAAATTCTCTCACCCGAAAAAGAATTCATCTTCGCGCCTAACATCATAAAAAGTCTGTCAAACGGAGACTCTTCTTCTTCATAAAGAGGAATCTCACCGTCGTATTGACAGAGCCTTGATAATTCCTCTAAAGCTTCCTTTCTTCCACCGATTTCGTCCACGAGTTTGTTTCGAAACGCGTCTTGTCCGGAATAGATTCTACCTTCCGCCAAAGTCTGAATCGACTTTACGGTTTGGTTTCTTCCTTTCGCAACGTCTTGTATGAATTCGTTATAAGTGTCGGAAAGCATCTTCTGAATCATCTCGTCTTCTTCCGGAGTCGAATCGCGAAAGAGAGACAACGAATCTTTATATTTTCCTTCTTTGTAAACTCTCATCTTTACGCCGTAACGATCGAGAAGGCCCTTGACGTTAGGAGCCATCGCGATGACTCCTATCGAGCCGGTAATCGTTCCCGATAAAGCAAAGATTTTATCCGCAGAAGAAGCGATGTAGTATCCTCCGGAAGCGGCCATATCCTTCATGGAAACCACGATCTTACGAGTCTTTCGAAGTCTCATGAGTTCATTGTAAATTTCCTGAGAAGCTCCTACGGTTCCTCCGGGAGAATTGATTTCGATTAAGATTCCCTTAATATTCGGATTTTGTTCTATATCCCTGAGTTTTTGAAGAATGCTCTCGGCCCCCGTGGATTCGAACGTCGAATGTCCGGAATGAATCTCTCCCTCCACCTTTATCAGCGCGGCTCCGATCGGGGCCGTACTAAAAAAAGTTCCCCCGGAAGTTTTGGAGTATTTCGAAGTAGTCGTTGAGAGGGAAATGTTTACGAGCCCGATCAGGACGGACAAGATTGTAAGAACAAATGTAATCGCTAAAGCAAGACGGTTTCTTTCCACTCTTGAGATCAGATTCTCCCCTTTCGAGAGTGTCAATGAAATAAGAATCGCGGATGCCTCGGGATTTTCCTGTGAAAGAGGAGGGATTTTGGGGAGTTCCCGCAAATTCCCTGAGGAGGCAGAAGTAGAATCCCGGGAAGTCCCGTTTTCAAAAGAAAACTCCGATTCGTTTTTAGCTTTTCTCTCTTATGAATGAGACATAATTCTTTGAGATTTCGAGAGCTCCACTTGGTTCCGACAGGATTCTCCAGAATCCGTTTTTTTTGGGGAGTTCCCGCAATTTCAAGTTTGACTGTAAAACGAACACCTCGGAAAACTGACCAGTCAGTCAGAACCTATGAAATCAATCATTGAATCCTTTATCAAAAACCGCCTTTTTATGTATCTCGGAATGGTCTTCATTGTCCTCTCCGGAGTCGTTTCTCTCTTAGGCCTTCGCCGAGACGCATTCCCCAACGTGGACATGAAACAGATGGTCATTTCTACAAAGTTTCCGGGAGCATCCCCCGCAGACGTCGAACTTCGGGTTACCTATCCGATTGAACAACGACTCAAGGAAATCGACGGGATCGACGAAATCCGTTCCTTTTCCAGAAACTCCGTCTCGGACATCGACGTCAGAGTTAGTTTGGAAGAAAAAGATCCGGAAAAAGTTCTCAATGAAATACGACGTGCAGTGGATAACGCAATGTCGGAATTCCCTCCTCAAGTAACGGAAAAGCCGAAGATGACTGAAAGAAAATCGGGTTCTTTTCCGATTATTGAATTTTCGATTTCCGGAGGAAAAGACGAAATCGAACTTCATACGACCGCAGAATTTATAGAACTCGAATTGGAAAAAATTCCCGGAGTAGCGAGAGTCGACGTTTTTGGAAAAAGAGACAGAGAATGGCAAATATTAGTAAATGCAAATAAGCTAAAGCAGTATTCATTAGATTTATCCGATATAGTCAATACAGTAAGAAACAGAAACATCAATCTTCCGGCAGGATCCGTGGATTCTGAAGATTCTTTCGACCTTAGAATCGATGGAGAATTTAAAAATCCTTCCGAAATCGGGAGAATCCCCACTAGAACCAATGAAATTTTTTCCGCAGTAAAGTTAGGCGATCTCGCAAGAATCGAAGATACTTTTGAGTATCCCCGCTTCTTAGCAATCTCAAACGGAAAACAAGGACTCGTTCTTTCAGTAATCAAAAAAGAAAGAGCAGATGCAATCGAAGTCGCCGATACCGTTCACAAAAGATTAGAGACTCTTTCGGCTTCTTATCCTTCCGGGATGAAAACGTTTATATTAAACGACGAAGCCAAAAGAACCAAAAACCGACTGAGCGTCGTTTCGTCTAACGCTCTTATCGGATTCATCATCGTCTTCGGTATTCTTTTCCTATTCTTAGATTTTAGAACCGCTACCCTTACTTCTCTCTCGCTTCCGCTTTCGATGTTGATGACATTCTCGGTTCTTCCCTTTTTCGACGTTTCGTTTAACATGATTTCGATGATGGGCTTGATCATTTCTCTCGGAATGCTCGTGGATAATTCCATCGTAATTTCGGAAAATATCTACACCTACCTGGATCAGAAGAACGATTCTCATACAGCCTCCATTCGTGGAACCGTCGAAATGATCGTTCCTATCTTCGGATCCTATCTTACCACGGTAACGGCCTTTCTTCCTATGCTCTTTATGACCGGAATCATGGGTAAATTTATCTGGGAAATTCCGTTAGTCGTCATCGTAGCTCTTACCGCAAGCCTCATCGAATCTTTCCTCTTTTTACCGGCTCGAATTGCGGCCTACGCCAAAACGCCCGAACAACTCAAAGTGAAAAGTAGATTTCGTCAAAAGATGGATTCTTTTTTTATTTCTCTCGAAAGTTCCTTCTCGAGACTCGTTTCGTTTAACATCAAACACAAAAAGGCTTCGTTTGCAGTGATCATTCTTCTTGTATTTGGATCCTGCGGAGCCATGTCTCAAATGGACTTCATCCTTTTTCCGAAGGAAGACATAGAGATCATCATGATCAAAGCGGAATTTCCTCCAACTTCCAGAATCTTTCAGACGCGGGAGAAGATGAAATATATGGAAGGGATCGTTCAGAAAATTCCAAAAGACGAATTGGTAAGTTATTCGACAAAGATCGGAGTTCAACAAACGGATCCGGACGATCCCCTCTCTCGATTCGGAGAGAATTTAGCGGTGATTCTTATCTATCTCACGCCGGAAGTAAAAAGAGAACGAAAGGCTTCCGAAATTCTTCGCTCCATCGAACCGGAACTTCGTAAAACTCCCGGTATCACCGATCTTTACTTGGAAGAATTCGGAAACGCTCCTCCGATCGGAGCCCCGATTACGATATCGATCCAAGGAAGAGATTACGAAACTCTAAAGAAGATTTCCAACGAACTTCAGACATTCTTAAAATCAATTCCGGGAGTCTTTTCGGTTCGAGACGATTATCGATTCGGCCGCAAACAAATGTACATCCAATTGGACGAAGGCTTGGAAAGTTTTACGGGAGTTTCCACTCTTGCGGCAGCAAACGGACTTCGCGCGGCTTACGACGGAGAAAGAGCCGGTTCGATTCGGAAAGGAAGAACCAAAATTTATCTGAGAGTCGTTTACGATCGTGACTTTCGAAAAAATCCGAACGAGATCAAATCGATCCCGCTCCGCAACAAAGCCGGAAACATAACCCATCTCGCGAAAATCTCGCGTATGGATTTGATAGAATCTCCTGAACTCCTCGCTCACAAAGACTTCGAAAGAGCCATCACGGTCAACGGCGACGTGAAGATAGATCAAATCACGGCTCACGACGCGAATCAAAAGGTCGCGGACGAATTCAAACCTTTGATCGAAAGACAATATCCCGGCATTTCCATATCCTTCGGTGGAGAAGAAAAAGACACACAGAGATCGATGGCTTCCCTGGGAAAAGCGGGAATCATCGCGATCTTCGGAATTTTCGGGATTCTCGCACTTACGATCCGAAGTTTTTGGAAACCGATCCTAATCTTAAGTACGATTCCATTAGGAATCATAGGAATCGTAATCGGATTTCCTCTTTCCGGAAAATCGATCAGCTTCCTCGCGATGATCGGAATCATCGGATTAGCGGGAGTTCTTGTAAACGCGTCGATCGTCCTTGTAGACTGTATCGATTCGATTCAAAAGGGATCGAAAGCGAGCATGGACGAAATCCTTATCGAAGCGAGTCAAAGAAGATTCAGACCGATTCTTCTCACAACTCTTACCACAGTCGCGGGTCTTCTCCCGACCGCTTACAGCCTCGGCGGTTCCGATCCCGTATTGATTCCGATGACCTTGGCCTTGGGTTGGGGATTGGGCTTTGGAACGTTAGGAAGTCTTCTCTATGTTCCTGTGACACTTTCGGTATTTCACGAACTCGGTTCTAAATTCTCAAAGAAAAACGGTAAGAAGAAGTAAAACCTTGAAACCATCTTCCCGAGAAGAATCGAAAATCCGCCCGAGAAAAAGGACATTTCTCGGGTTTTCGTTTTCTTCTTCCGCTTCTAAAAAAGAATCCAAAAAATCCTTCGAGACAAAGGAAAAACTTTTAGAAGCGACTCTTTCCGTTTTTGGAAGCAAGGGCTTTCATGAGGCAAGAGTGGAAGACATCACCGCTCAAGCGGGTTTTGCAAAAGGGACTTTTTACGAACACTTCGACAGCAAGGACGATCTCATCTACATTCTTATCGACTACGCGGCGAGAAAGGACTTGGAGATCACACAATCCCTCTTTCAAAAGTGTACGAGTTCCGTCGCGATTCGGGACCAGTATCTAAAACCGATTCTTTTGGATATACATTCCAAAAAAGAACTCAATCGAGTCTGTTATCAATTTCTGACGAACGAAATTCTTACAAAAGAAAAACTGCAGAAAAAAACCGATTATTACAACCGTTTGTATCAGAGATATCATCGAAGAAGCATCAAACTCGCCCAAAAATTGAATCTGCTAAATCCGAATTTTGACACTGAAGAAATCTACGTGATGTTTCGATACCTGATCGACGGCTTCACGATCAACCAGGCTTATTCGTTTTTCTGTTCGAAGAGCGGAAACGTCGAAATAAACTCGATTCTCAAACTTTTCGATCAGGCCCTTTTCGTAAGGGATTCCAAACTCGATCAATAATCCTGTCTGTAGATCGCTCCTCCGGAAACGTTTTCAGGGGAAGTAGTTCCGGTCCAGAAGTTCGCTTGGAACTGAAGATAGACCGTTCTCGAATCCCGATTGTCTGACGTATGCAGGAAATAATTCTTAGCGGAGTTCGAATGCATATATTGATAAAAAAGTTGAACCTTAAAAAGGTGATAATCCCCTAACAGGTTGATTCCCGCCCAATAGACGTAGTAGGCTTCCCCCGGTTCGAAAGTTTTATTTTGGTTCCAATCGCCTTTTAAGAATTCAACCTTGATCACGGGCATGATATATTTCGAATCCCAGAGATGAAAATTATAACCGATCATTCCGTGATATCCCATCACTTGATTGGCGGCGGAACCTGAAAACTTACTCCAAGCTCCGTTGAGATAAAATCCCTTCCAAGTAAAGGTCATGTCGTATGTATGACCGACGATCCCAAGATTCGGTCTTCCCGGAGTAGTAATCGAAGCATCGGCGAGATAATCGGAACGAAGACCTGTAGGATCGATTCCGTTCGTAGGAGTTGTTTGTTGAAGAATTAACTTTGTAGGAGCTTGATCTTTATATAAAAATTCGATCGGAACCGGTTGAGAAGTTTTGACTTGGGTTGTTTGTGCAAAGGCAGCGCCGAAAGAAAGTTTAGGATCGTTTTGAAAGATCTCATCCCCTTCCAGCCAACCGATGTCCTTTTCTTTTTTGATCAGACCACCGAAGACGTTGTATTGAGCTCTTCCATAAAAAATAGGAGCGAGGAGCTGAGGAAGATTCTGACGCGCCGCCGTATTGTCTTGTCTTCTTCCATAACCGTAATCTCCGCCGCCTCCGTGACCGTTGCCGACAAAACCGTGAAGAGATAAATATCTCGTATATTTTTTATCGAGCGCTTCCAAGGGATGGATCGCGATCATCGCACCCAAATCAAACTGAGGAAGGACGTTTGTGACGAGCGATCTTTCCAAGGAAATAAAGTTCGCGGAACTTTGAATGTATTCTCTGTTAAAAGGAACGTTGATTTGACCCAAGGTCAGACGCGAGCTTAGAATCGGAATGTTCACCCAAACCACGGCTTCATGAATGAATCCGCGAGCGTCATTCAAGGCAACTTCCTGAACATCGCCCGAGGTTTTGTCTTTTGTAACCTTTAAGAACTGGCTATTGAGTGCGTTTTCCAAACGAAGCTGAGTCGCAAATCCCCACCACTTCGCGCCTTGGTAAAAGAAACCGAGACGTAGTCTTCTGAAATTCGCATCCGCCGTATTGAAGTCTTCGTTTCCGGAAAAAGGGGATTGTCGATCCCCGCTCACACCGCGGAATTGAGTCCTTGCGGCGATCACCAACTTTTCTTCGTTTAGATTTTCAGGTCTGTGCTTGAAGTGATTTGGAAGTTGCATCTCTTTGCGATCCGGAAAACTGATCCTTTCCGGAGAATCGATTTTGGTTCGATTTGGTCCTGGCTTTGTATAAATCAAACCGGAATCGTTGTCTTCGTAAAATTCCTTTTTTGGTTTTTCTTGAGGTTTGGAAGAATCCGAAGCCGAACTCGGAACTGCGGACTTTTCCTGCTGATTGATTGTGTCCGCGGCGGGTGCGTTCTTCTCTTGAGCGAAAAGGGAGGTCTGAGAAAGAGCAAAAAATCCAAAAATCTGAAATCCGATTTGTAATAATGTAAGCCTAACTTTATGATTCTTTTCTTTTATTTTCACTGTAAGATATCCGAATGTAATAAATCCGTTCTCCGTTCGTATTTTTTGTAATCCTGAGGGAATTTATATTTCATTTAGATTACAATTAGATGAGAGAAATGTTTCATTTTGATTACATGGACAAGGGCCTTGAATTTTTTGTAACAATCCCAAAACGGGAAAGGGATCGGATTCCCGCTTTCAAAACAAATTCGGGGAAGAGATTCTGGAATCGGAGAAAGTCCCAAGTCTAAAAAACATGGCCCATCTGACAAAAAGGAGAAAGGAGAATCCGAACGGCAACTTCTACGTGGATTCTTCCTGTATCGATTGTGAAACGTGCAGAATCATCGCACCTTCCACATTCTCCGAAAAAAACGGGGCTTCGTTCGTATGGAAACAACCGGAAACGGACTGGGAAATGATTTCGGCTCAAAGAGCACTTCTCGCCTGCCCGACGACCTCGATCGGAACGGAAAAGAGAATGGATCTTCAAGAGGCCAAAGAAAGTTTCCCCAATAAAATCGAAGGAAATGTCTATTACTGCGGATACCATTCAAAAGATTCTTTCGGAGCCTTTTCCTATTTGATCCAAAGAGGGGAAGGCAATATCTTAATCGATTCTCCCCGATTTGTTCCTTCCCTGGCCGAAAAGATCGAAAGACTCGGAGGAATCCGATATCATTTCATGACACACCAAGACGACGTAGCGGATCACGAAAAATTTAGAAAGGCCTTCGGATGTGAAAGGATCATCCACGAAGGAGATCGGCACGCCGTTCCAAACGCAGAGCTCGTACTCGAAGGAAATGAAATCTTAGATTTCGCCGAGGACGTAAGAATCATTCCGACCCCCGGTCACACAAAAGGTCACTCCGTCCTGCTGTATCGGGAAGAAGTTCTTTTTACCGGAGATCATCTTGCTTACGATCCCAAAAAGGATCGGTTGATCGCGTTTCGAGATGCCTGTTGGTATTCTTGGGAGGAACAAAAAAAGTCCATGGAAAAACTGAAAGAATATTCTTTTGAACGAATTCTTCCGGGACACGGATCACCTTTGTATAAAGAAAAAAAGGAAATCCGAAGAATGTTAGAAAATTGTATCGAATGGATGGGAAAACGTTAAGATTTTGTCCCAAAACCTTCAGAATGTAGGAACTCCAATAAAAGTTTAAGAATGAAAAAGGCTATTTGAAAGTTCATAAGCCGTTCAAAAGAGGCATTTTGCGGGAACTCCAGCGTTTTTACGAGCTTGCCGAGTATCAGAAGCGGCTTTTTTTGGTCTTGTGAGAAGCTTTAATTAGAATCGGATTCTTTTTCTAAAATAGAATAGATTTCGGCTTCTTCTCTTTTCACAATCATTCGTAAGGAAACGATCAACCTTCTCGTTTCCTTTCGAAATTCCGACTCGCGTTGAAGAATCGAAGACGGAAGCGACCATTTACTATTGTATTCTTTGAAGGCGATCTTAAAGTCCGTCGCTTTTTTGAGATATTCTTCCTGAAAGGCGCGTTCCTTTTTTAGAATCAAATCCTTCCATCTGGGAAAAACAAAATTCTCCTCCATACTTATATGAAGAATCAATCGCGCCGATAAACCGGCCAGTTCGTGTAACAAGATTTCAATACTTTCAGAAATTTCAGATTCCAATCTGTTTTCAATTTTGCTCAAACGATCGAGAAGTTCGACATGTTGATTTTTATAAAATTCGATGTCCAATCGTGGTCAACCCCATAGCAAAGAAATATTCGAATGAAAATCTAAGGTTTCCCTTAAAAAATTTCGCGATCGATTTCGAATTTGAAATTCGTATGAGAGTTTTTCAATTGAACGCGGAAGAATCAGCCTCGGAGCCCAAAGATCAGAAAGCGGGATTTTCGACGGATTACAGAGCAAATCTTAAGTCCGCATTCAAGGAAAGATTTTTTTTTCTAAAGAAGAAAATAATTCGTTCCTTCCTTTCAAAATAAAATTTGATTCGATAAGTCATCAAAACGAAAGCAATTCCTAAAAGTGCAAACTTATAATAGCGAATATTTTGATTTATAGTACGTATTTCATTATAATCTTTTAACGATAAAATGCTAAACATGGATCCACAAATGGAGAACATTTCTCCTTCCTTACAAAAGTCCTTGTTGTATTTCTCCGATCAATCGATCGAAGGAATTGTGGTTCTGGATCGGGACTGGAAAACGATCTATTCCAATTCTAAATTTCAAAAATACTGGTCGGCGCCTTGTTTTCGAATTCTGTTTGAAAATTTTATTCCGATCTTACGCTCCCAAAAAACTTGGGAAAAAGAATTTGAGATGCCTTCGGTTTTAGAAGAGAATGAAATTGAATTTCCATCCTTCGTAAACGAATCCAATTTAAAGCTTCAGTGGACGGTCCATGATTTAGGGCATTCTTATATGATCCGTTTTAGACCGGAAATTTCAATTCTTCCAAAAAAGGAATTCGATTCGAATGACTTCGACAAGGTCACAAATCTTCCGAATAAGAATTTCTTTTTGAAACGGTTTCAAGAACTCGTTTCTCAAAATCCCCGGAACGCGGAAGGACATTTCGTATTTTTAGTTTCTTTCTCCAATCCGGACGCTGTCGCTTTGCAGGAGGAGAATTCTTATTTTGATTCGATGTCCATAAAAGTCGCGGAGAGATTAAAAAAGTATCTCAATCCAAAGGATTCGGTTTTTAAACTCGACGGAGATAACTTTTTGATTTCCTGCGCGCAAATCAATTCGGAACCCGAAGCCGAGTGGTTTTGCGATTGTATCGTCGTACTTTTTAATTTTCCTTTTTCTTACGGAGAAAGGGAATTTCATCTCAACGTCAATATTGGCTACTCGCGTTTCAAATCGGAATCCGGAAGCGATCTGAATGCGATCCGAATTCTAAAGGAATCCCTACACCGTTCTTTTCTGATCGGACCAAATTCTCATTTTTATTATGATCGAAATGCGATTTCCGCGACTTCGGAAAAGGCGAAGATTGAAATCGATCTTCGGAAAGTATTAAACCGAAACGAGCTCGAAATTCACTTTCAGCCCATTATGAATATGAGAGAGAATCGAATTTTTTCGATGGAAACTCTGGTTCGTTGGAATCATCCGCAAAAAGGAAAACTCCTTCCGGGAAGTTTTATCGCGATCGCGGAGAATTCCAGTTTTATCAAAACAATCGGAGAATGGATGATCTGGGAAACGTTTCGATACTACGAAAATTCAATCTTAGAATCCAAAAATATATCCCTTTCTCTGAACATTTCGCCGAAACAATTGGGGGATAAGAATATCGTCCCGCTTCTTAAGGAAGCGAGCGCTTATTATAAGATTCAACCGGATCGTATCATTCTGGAAATCATTGAAAATTCTTTCGATTCTTGCGAAACTCAAATTGGGAACGTGGTAAACTCGTTGCGAGATCACGGTTTTAAATTCGCACTCGACGATTTCGGAAAAGGTTATTCCTCTTTGGGAAGATTGATCCATCTTCCGATCGACTATATCAAACTTGATAAGATTTTTCTTTTTAATTATTTCCAGACTTCCACAAGGACGATTATCACTTCTTTGGTCAATCTTGTTCAGGCAATGGGAAAGGCGATCATCGTGGAGGGAGTGGAGAATGAAATCCAACACAATCTTTTACAGGAACTCAATTGTGACTTCGGCCAAGGTTATTTTTATTCCTATCCGTTGGAGATCCTACAAGCGGAAGAGTTGGTTTTGAACGAAAGAATCCTTCCGATTTGAGCGATTCCTTAGACCGAGAAAGATTTTCTTTCGTCCGGCTTTGCCGATGTGAGGATCGTTTTGTTTTGAAGGTGAGTTTTGCGGGAACTCCCCGCTTTTTCAGAGAAAGACGAATCCCTCGTTAACAAAAGACCTTTTCGTTTTCGAGGCAAACTTTGCGGGAACTCCCCCACTTTTGCAGAGAAAGACGATGAATCCCTCGGTAACAAAAGGGCTCTTCGTTTTCAAGGCAAACTTTGCGGGAACTCCCCGCTTTTTCAGAGAAAGACGAATCCCTCGTTAACGAAAGACCTTTTCGTTTTCGAGGCAAACTTTGCGGGAACTCCCCACTTTTGCAGAGAAAGACGATGAATCCCTCGGTAACAAAAGGGCTCTTCGTTTTCAAGGCAAACTTTGCGGGAACTCCCCCACTCGTAAACTATTTCCTACAGAAGAAGGCTACGAGATTTCTTTAGAAAACCTCAGTAGTGAATCACCGATTTCAATTTTTCAGGATCCCCCGAAAAACTACCTTGTTTCGCAAAACTCTGAGAAGAACTTACAAGATCCAAATATCCGTCTCGGAAGGACGAAAGATCCCTTTGAGCGCTCGACGCTTTTTTTCCGGACGCATCACAAAGAGAAGCTAACGCGAAAATTTCAAAAGCCAAATCGGAAATATAAATTCGATTGAGATCCAGTTCTTCCGCACCGGATTTTTCTAAGAATCCTTTCAAAAGACCGGACTTGGTACGAATCGTTTCAGAAGCTTCAGTCGTCGTATCGGTTAACTCTTCCACGTATTTGAAAAATGCGTTTGCCACTTTCTCTCTTTTAAATCCCCTCAGAACGTGTTCGCTTAACAATAAGTGGGTCCCTTCCCAAGTTTCGTTGATGATGGAATCGTTATGAAGTCTAGGAAGTGCTGAAAAATCCCCTACGATTCCGTTTCCTCCCAAGACCAAAATCGAATTGTATGTGATCTCCGTTGATGTCGCGGAACATTTGTATTTCAAAAGAGGAGCCAAAACTTCTCCAGCCAATCTTAAATTTTCAGGCGTATGATAATGCCTAAAAACGGAAGTCAACATGGCCGTGTGTTTCAATCTTTGATCGCTGAGTTGTTTTAGCAAGGAGGGGAATTCTAAAATTTTGCTTCCGTATGCGGAGCGAAACTTTGAGTACTCGTAGGCTTCCATCCAAGCTCTTCTCGAAATTCCGGAAGCGGCGAGAGAGACGTGCAGTCTTGAAATCCCGATCACATATTTGATCAGATTCGAAATCCCGTGCGAGGGTCTACCCAATGCTTCCGCTTCGACTCCGTCATAGATGATTTCAACGGTGAGTTTTCCTCTGGATCCGATGATATCTTTTTTACGAAGAATATGATGTCCGTTTAATGTACCGTCTTCTTTGATTCTCGGAACCAAAAAAAGTCCGATCGTATTCGTGTCTTCCACTCTTGCGGTTGTTACCCAAAGGTCACCGGGATTGGAACAGAACCATTTTTCTCCCGTAAGAATCCACTTTCCATTCTCCTTTTTTCTCGCAATGGTTCGGTTCGCGCTTACATTGGAACCGCCGACCCTCTCTGTCACATATTGACCGGCCATAAAATGAGAATCACTCCCCTCTCCGGCGACCAACGGTAAATATTTCCCTTTTTGTTCGGGAGTTCCGATCGATTCCAAAACCTTGATCATTCCTTCGGTCATTGCGAGAGGACAGGTCACTCCACCTTCTCCGTTTTGATTGGCAAGATAAGCTAACGCATATCGATGAAGATCCGTAAAAGGATGTTTCCAGGAAGAATGATAATTTAAATTTACGATCCCGTAATCATAGGAAATCTTTCTGGATTGTTTTTGTTCGTTGGAATAAACGATTTGATCGATACGATTACCGGTTCGATCGTATTTAACAACCTCTCCGTATTTGCCTTCTTTATGAGAAGCTTCCGTAAGCTCGTCTAGGATTCCTCCTACAAGAGCGCCGTAACCGAGGAGATGATCCTGCATCGCTTTTTTGTGGGTAGGGTCATAACCTTGGGAATATTTTTCAACCAAGGTTTGCAATACTCTGTCTTCTTCGTAAAAATTCTTTCCCCGATTTCCTTTATAGTCGGAAATATCAAAAGGTGCAAGCCCCGGGTTGATAGATGTATTATTCAAAGTATTATCTCCTCATTCACTAAATTCTTCTAACTAAAAAAATTGACGGTTTATACTTTTTTAAAATATAGATTTTAGGAAAGTATAACGCCGCCCTCGTTTCCAAGCGAGCGAAAAAAGAAGCGAGTCAGAGAAGAGCTAACGTGCTCGATTTCGGAATTTTTGAATCGAAAACCATCCAGAAAAACAAAATCGAATTCAGATCGAAATTTCATCCAACATTTGTTCAGAAAGTTGTATGGTGAGAATTTTATCTTTCAGCTTTGACAAGACTTCCTGGTCTTCCAGTTTCGTTCCGTTGCTCGTCTGGATATAAAAAGAATCATACGCATAATCTGCGCTAGTCGAAACTCTCAGATATCTGACCTTCAAATCGAGACGAAGAATGATTTGAAGCATCCTATAAACCAAACCGACCACGTCGGGCATTCTCACTTCCATGATTGTAACGTCCGGAAGATCGGAGTTATAAAACATAACGGATCTGTTCACTATACTTTCAGGCGTCGGTTTTCTTGGATTCCAATCGGCTCTCTGAAAGGCGATACTTTCTCTTTTTAGATCGCCGGAGGCAATCGCCTTCAGCTTGGCCTCGATCCGATCCATTTTTTCGGGAGGAAGATTTCCCCCGCCCGTAGAATCCGTGACTTGAATCGAGGTAATCCAGTATTCTCCAAGAGTATAACTTTTCATCCCCAAAAGACTGAGTCCTTCGGAAGAAACGGCACAGGAAAGATCCAAAAGAATTTCGGGTTGGTTGACGGTTACGACATCGATCGTTACAAAAGCAGGATCCTGTTCAGCGTCGAAAATCAATCCTCTGCCAGCATCCTGAGCGAGAGTTCCGATCGATTTAAAGTTTTTTAATATTTTACGATTGGAAATCGTATTCAAATACGAAGAAGGAGTAACTTCGTTCGCAAACTGGACGATGGATTTGGAGATCTCCTCTTCCAAACCTTCTTTCCCCATCAGGTATTTTTTTAAATTCTCAAGCTCAACGTCTCGATCGGGTCCGACTTCTCCGAAATTTCCGCTGGAATCGCTGATTAGATACGGAATCGTGTTTTGATATAGTGTATTCAAGATGGAACTTTTCCAATTTGTAAGAACGCCGGAACCGACAGATTTGGTATCTATTACAGTAAGAATATAGAGTTTTCTTAATCTTTCTCTATTACCTACAGTTCTCGCAAAATCAAAGACCAACTTCGGATCTCCGATATCTCTCTTCGAACTCAACTCCGACATAAGAGTGTGTTTTTCCACAAGGAAACGACATAGGTCGCGATCTTCTTCGTTTAGACCCAGGCGATCCCCGACTGAAGAAACGAGCTCCGCTCCATATTGAGAATGATCTCCTTCCTTCACCTTTCCCGCGTCGTGTAACAAAATTGCTAATGCGAGGAGTTCTATCTTAGAGCATTCTTCGTACGCCTTTTGCACTTCTACTTCTTGAAATTCTCCCTTATCGAGAAGATCCAATTCGTGCAAGATCAAAAGTGTGTGTTCGTCGACGGTAAACTCGTGATGATAGCTAAAGAGAGGAAAATTTGTACAAGCCCCGAACTCGGGAAGAATCGCCCCCAGTACCCCCGACTCGTGCATGAGCTTCAAAACCCTTCCTCTCTGAGAAGGAGTTCTTAAAATTTTAAGGAATTCTTCGTTCACCTCCGGCGAATATTTAAAGTCGTCGTCCAAAAAGTTGGAAGCGAAACGAAATTCGTTGAGAAGAGTTCCGGAAACCTGAAGATTCTTTTCTTGTATCATCCGAAAAGAGATCATAACGTCTCGGTAAAGCGTATGAGGGTTCGTAAACAAGGTTCCGATTACGGGCGGAAAAACCGTTTTACCGATTTTAAAAAAATGAAGATCCTCGTAAGGAAAACTTTCCCCTTCCGAGCTCTTTCTTTTTTCGATGATCGAGTCCAAATAAGTACGAATGATGAAGTAGATATTTTTCTGATGTCCGTATAAAACGTACATAAACTTTTCCACAGAGGAAAGTTCGTTTTTTTTACCGAAGCCCAAATATTCAGCGACTTCTTGCTGAAGATTGAGATCAAGCCGATCCGTTTTTCTGGATGTGATCACGTGCATCGAAATCCGAGTTCTCAAAAGAAAGTCGTAAGCTTCCTGCAAAAGTTGGATCTCTCCTCTTTGAAAAACCGGAAGAATCGAAAGACCGCCTAACGACGGAAGATTTCGAACCGACTTCTCCATCCAAAACATATATTGAATGTCCCGAAGACCGCAAAGGTCGGTTTTAAGATTCGGTTCGCTTAACAAAATCGGACGTTCTTCTTTGAGAAAGCGTGAGGAAAGAATTTCTTCTTTCGTTTGGTTATAACTTTTCGTTCTTTTTTCAGGAAGTTTTTCCAAAAAGTCAGTTTTGAATTTTTCAAAGAGCGCGCGCGATCCCGCAAGAAAACGCGCGTCCAAAAAGGCATGATACGAAGACATATCGTCGAGATATTGAAAGCATTCCTTGATCGTTCTACAGGAATGTCCAACCTCTTTTCCGGAATCGTAAAGATAAGTGTTGATCTTGGAGATAAGAGCGGCGAGTTTTTCTTCTTTGATTCCGTTGTGAAGATACAAAAGATCGATATCGGAATGCGGGGCCATTTCCATCCGTCCATAACCACCCATCGCCACCAGACAGATTTCATCCCCGGATTTAAACTCAACCCCGGAAGTTTCAAACTTGGAAAGAATGAACGAATCTACGATGTGAGTAAGTTGACGAGAAACCAGACGACCACCGACGTTCTTACTTTTTTCCAGAAGTCTTTGAAAACTATAAGAGATATCTAATTGTAAGGGCATCTAAATTCCTAAAAATAAATTCCATTCCCGTAGGTTCAATCGACTCTGAGTCCGATTTCTCAAAAGAGCCGTATCCATTTTGTAAATCTTTTTTTGATACCGATTTATTTGGTCCGACAAAGGATCTCGAAAGAAAATCTCTTGTCTCCGAATGAAAGCCGACTCCAGAAAGAAACCGAATTCTATCCAACAAATGAGAATCCCGGAATAAATCCTGTAGGAGATACGACGATCCTTCCGTAAAAATCGCGCGCCCCACCCTGACTTTGGGTGGAGGGGTGGGTGGCGGGAAAACTCGGGGAACTTTTCTCTATCAGAAAATCATAATTTTGCAAGTAAAAAGTCTCCTCTCTCCCTTTGTGGGAATTCCCACAAAACTTCCCCAAGGGTTGTTCTCATTCCTTTGCTATTCTTCAACGTATGGCAAAGATATGCGGAAATTAAGAACGATCACGGATGATCCCCTTTTTTATTTCAATTTATCACCGGGTTTTGCGTCCTTGTGAGGAACGAACAAACTCAACGATTCTCCTTCACCGGAAGCAAGGAGCATCGCTTCCGAAATTCCGAACTTCATCTTTCTCGGTTTGAGATTCGCCACAACCACAACTTTTAGACCTTTCAGAGCTTCCGGTTGATAAGCGACTTTAATTCCGGCGAAGACGTTTTTGATTCCGAGTTCTCCGAGATCCACTTTTACATTTACGAGTTTGTCGGCGCCTTCGACCGGACTTGCTTCTACGATTTGACCGACTCTCAACTCGACTTTTGCGAGATCATCGATCGAAATCTCGAGCCTTTCCTCGGGCGCGGCGTTTGCAGCCTTTGCTTCTTCTTCTTTTTTGGAATGTTCCGTTACGGATTGTTTGTTTTCTTCTAACATTGCGTTGATCGCCTTTTCATCCACACGTTTTGTGATCATCTCGTACGGATTCACTTTCGTATTTTCTAATGCCTTAAAATTTGTTAAGTCTTTGAACTTCGGAGTTTCTTTCAATCCGAGCAAAGCGTAGATTTTTTCGGAAACTTTCGGAACGACCGGATACAAATAAACTGCAAGAATTCGACTCGCGTTCAAAACGGTCGTTACGACTTCTCGGGTCTTTTCCGGATTCTCCTTGATCAATTTCCAAGGAGCGTTGTCGTTCACATAACGGTTTACCGTATCTCCCAGACGAGTGATTTCTCTCATCACTCTCGCGTAGTTTTTTTGTTCGTATGCGTTTTTTATAATATCTTGGACGGATTGTTCTCCGGTTCCGGATTTGATCGTTTGATTGAGCAATTCGTTTAACAATTCTTTCCCTTCTTTCGGAAGGGTTCCTAACGTTCGATCCAACTGATCCAAGATGCTCGTGGAAATTCTGGAAACAAGATTGACCAAGTTTCCGATAAGATCGGAATTCACTCGGGCTGCGTAATCATCAAAGGAAAGATCCAGGTCGTCCATCCCTGGACTCAATTTTCCCGCGAGATAAAACCGGAGGTGTTCCGGATCCAGATACTTTGTATAAGTACTCGCGTTGATAAACGTTCCGCGGGACTTGGACATTTTTTCTCCGTTGACGGTGATAAAACCGTGAACGTGAACATTCTTCGGAGTTTGGTATCCGCTCCCGTGTAACATCGCCGGCCAAAACAAAGCATGAAAGTATAATATATCTTTTCCGATAAAGTGAACGATCTCCGCGTTTTCATCCTTCCAAAAAGAATCGAATTTTTTCCAATCTCCTTGAAAGAATTTTAAGGAAGAAGCCATGTAGCCGATTGGAGCGTCGAGCCAAACATAAAAGTATTTATTCTTCTCTTCCGGAATTTCGAAACCGAAATAAGGTCCGTCTCTCGATATATCCCACTGTTGCAGGCCGGCTTCGAACCATTCTTTCAATTTTTTTTGCACGCCTTCGGTTACGTGATTTCCCGCTTCGATCCATTCTTTTAAGAATTTTTGGAAGTCTTCCAATTTAAAAAAGATATGATCCGAATTCTTAAGAACCGGAGCGGTTCCGCACAGAGCGCAGTGGGAATCGATCAAATCTTTCGGACTGTAAGTTTTGCCGCAGACTTCGCAGTTGTCTCCGTATTGATCCTTGGACTTACAATTCGGACAAGTGCCTTTGATAAAACGATCAGGAAGAAACATCTGATCGTGTTCGCAATAGGATTGTTCGATTCCTTTTTTTGCGATATGTCCTTTCTTTTTGAGTTCTAAATAAATTTTTTCCGAGATAACCTTGTTCTCTTCGGAGTTTGTGGAATAATAATTATCATATTGAACTTCGAAGGCGCTCAGATCTCTGTAATGTTCCTTTTGAACCCTTTCGATCAGCTGTTCAGGAGTAATTCCTTCCTTGCGGGCCGCGAGCATTACCGGAGTGCCGTGTGTATCGTCCGCACAGAAAAAATAACATTCGTTTCCATTGGCTTTTTGAAAACGAACCCAGATATCCGTCTGAATGCCTTCCAACACGTGCCCTAAGTGAATCGGGCCGTTCGCATAGGGAAGCGCCGATGTAACTAGAATCTTTCTTGGGATTCTTTGAAGAGAAGAGTTCACAAAAGTCAGGTTCTTAAAATTTAGGTCAAAATCAACGTCTTTCTTTTCAGATTTTCATTGCAAATCCAATGGTTAGGATAGAATTTTCTGAAAACCTGGAGGAACTCCCGATGCCAATGGAGAATCTTTCATCCCTTGCAAGCAAAGTCCTGCCGGGGCATGAATTCTATGAAAAGTTCAGAGAAGAATTAGACCCCGAACAAGAAATCTTTCAACTGAAGATGAATTATGCCAAGGTCCTCGTCAGTGTTTGGTCTTATTCCTGCATGGCGGACGGAATCTTTCATCAGAAAGAAGGAAGTCTCGTTGGTCAGATGGTAAAAGCTCTTTTTGAGGAAGGTTGTATCTTCTTTGATCACCAAGGCGAAAAAACTTCCATCATCAGCGAACTATCCGATGTGTTTGAAAATCCTCTTCCCGTAAAAACGATCCGAAACTTTTCGGAAGGAAATCCGATCATGGCCGCAGGTTTTTACGAAGATGCTTGTGTCATCGTTTCGATGGACGGCGCTCTTACAAAAAAAGAAAGAGAATTTTTAGACGATTTAGCAAAAGAACTCGAGATATCTTCGATGGATAAGAAGAATATCGAAAATCGAATTCTTGAGAAAAAGAAGTAAATCCATCTTTTGAAGCAGAATCGTTTCCTACAGATCAGATCCTTGTTTCCCGGAAAACCTTTACGATGAACTGGGTCTGGGAAACGTCGTTCTATCTTTTGATCCTCTACGCCGGACTTCAGTTCTTGATGTCGGGTCCGGTCATTCAGTTGCTCGTTAACTTTTTTTCGTTTCGGCATTTCAAATTCAAGTGGTCTTCTTCGGGAATTCTTCTTCCGGTTTTTTACGTCCTTTCCAAAAACTTTACGATAGAATTTCCGGGGATTCTTAAAACCGATCAGGTTTACACGAGAATTTCCTCCCTGAACTTTCAGATCGATTTTTTTTCCTTATTCAAAGGCAAGTTGAGAATTCCGTCCTCTTACTTTCGAAACTTCCACATGGATTATACCAACATCGTCAGTCCTCACAAAAAAATAGGACTCATGCCTAAACGTGGAAGAATCATATTCCAAAATATGAAAATAGAAAACGGATCGATATCGATCGTAGATAAAACCCTAACTCCAACTTATTCGATTCAACTCCGGGATATCGCAATCGAAGGCGGCTACATGGATTCGGGTTCTCCGTTGGAACTACTCTTTCGAACCAAAAGCGGCTCCTGCAGACTCGGAAAAAGAGGAACCCTTAGAATCGGCGTTTTGGCCGGAGAAACGAGGGGTTTTCTATCGTTAAGCGACATCACCTGGTCCGAACTCGCGGGTCTTCAAGTGATTCCCCTTCCTTTTCTCAAAAACAGAGTTCAAATCTACGTGGAATTCAAACATATCAACGAAGATCAAACTTCCGTTGAAGGAACTCTGATACACTTTGCACCGAACTCCAACGATAAACCCGAGCAGAGTTATCCGTTTCAATTTGTGATCGATTGGAAGAACTACAATCTTCCCTTCGATCTTGCGCTCCGGGAATTGATCTTAGAATTATTTTTGAAGATCAAACTCAAAGGTGTGATGACGAGAACGATTCAGAGCGTCGCAAAAGGACTCTACTCGATCATCGGAAGGAACCGAAAACGTTAGACGAAATCACCTTCCTTCGCGGCGAAAAAGAGTAGAATTTGGTTCGCCCTAAAATCCAAAATCAGAAACGAACGTTCCTGTTTCGACAAACCGTTTGACCGGAAAAAGCGTAGGACCGGGCCTCAAGTCCTTCGATGTAGGAACTCTCACAATACCGGTTTTTCAAAAGAGGAATTTCAGTCGTTGGCTCTGAACTTGTCCAAAACCTGTCAAGCGCCAATTAAAGCGAAACACTGAGTTTCAAAAATGTAGGAACTCCAATCAGAATTGAACAATGAGAAGTCCGATCGAAAGTCTACAAACCGCAAAAGTTATGAAAAACTGCGGGAACTACCGCATTCCAATTACGAGCTTATCTAAATTTGGTTGCGATTTCAAATAGATCTGCGGGAAAATTCTTAATCTTTCGAAAAGCCGATCATTGATAGGGAACCTGGCTCAAATAAATCTGCGAGTCATCCTCGCGGTCCTTTGGATAAAATATGAAATCCCCAGCGTTTACAAAAAAAATCGGATAAAAACGAAATCTAAATCCGGAATTCAGTCGAACCCACAGATTTCAAACTCCATTTCATTTCCATCATATTCTAAAATAAGAATTTATCTTTTCGGTCCGAAAAGCGAAACTTACTTTACGAAAAGTTTAGGATCTCGGTGAAATCACTGTTCGATGCAAAGATAACGTTTAAATCCGGTTGTGCAAGGAATCAAAGTCGACGCGTCGCCCGCAAGTCCGTTTCCGGAAGTGTTGTCCGCCCAATCGTTGCAGTTATTTGCGCTGATCGTCCAATCCGTATTAAAACCGGACCAGAAATCGGCGGGCGGATTTCCCGTGCTATTGTAAAGAGTGTTATAGGGGATCAAACCGTTATTGTCGGAAGTTGCGATGAACGCATTGTTATCCGCGCGGTAGTATTTCGTATTCTTAGCGATCGGCCATGCCGCCGCATTTCCCGGAATCCGTATCGCAACCCCGGCGAGCACCTTAGAAATAAAACCGACTTCCCCACTGCAAGCCGCATCACCTCCGAAAATACCCAAGTGACTCCCGCCATACTGCATGTTTCCAGCGGCGGCCCTCGAAATAGATCCGATCTTCTTGTCATTATTGAGAATCTTTAGGTTAAAAGAAACGGCAAGATTGGAAGGGGTAACGGCCACGTTCAAAGTATAGATTTGATCAAAATAATCCGAAGCTCCGGTCGGAGTCAAATCGCTCGCAATCACAGAAATAGAATCCGGATTTGCAAAGTTCATATCATAATTCTCCGGCCCCGGGCTAAAATGATCGATAGTCGCGCTTGTGGAAAGGCCGACGTGAGCAACCGGATCGTTGGGGCCGGTCGGTCCGCTGAGAGAAACATCGAAATTCAAGGCGGTTCCGTCCTCCTTGATTTCGATCGTCTCACCCGGAATTTTTCCGTTGATCAAAACCGTAGAACAATAGACCACAAGATTCGAAACGTCGGAGACGACGCTTCCGGAGGGATTTTCAGTCGTATCGGAATAAATTTTACAAGAATGATTGGGAGCGGAAGAATTCACCCTCAATTGATACGTTTTATTTTGAAGAACACGATTTGCAAATTGAAATCCTCCATTGGCGGAGACGGGAAGAATTTCGTCGTTCAACTGAATCTGAACGGTGCCGGACTTCAAACCTTGTACGGTTCCACTGAATTGAAAACCGGGAGTAATCACAGAAGCGGAAGAAATCGAAGCGGTCTCCGCAACTTCCTGAACCAATGTAATCAAAGCGCCATTGGGACCGTCCAGAGAAAAACGATCCGCTTGAGCGCAGGCTGTCAAAGCGCTCAAAAGCGATAAGAATAGTGCAAAATTATAAAATGAGATTCGCCTCATGCTTTCGATTACTTCTCTTTCAAATCGTTTAACTTATAGATAAGATACTTCATGGGTTTTTGAATTCTTTTTCATTTTCAAAATCGTCTTTCTTATGGGAAAGAAAAATTTATTTAGAATCCACACCACTCCTATTTTTTCAGAGAGAATTTTGAATAAAACCCGCTCTGAAAAAATAGACTTGAAGAATCGTGGGAATCGATATTTTTCACATTCTCCTTTGATCCTATAAATCAAAGAAGAACGTGAATCGAATCATCTTAGATAGAATGAGAGTATCTGGAATCCAGATCTCCCATTTCATCTTCTTTGTTTTTATAATTCGTAAGATGTTCTTCTCGAAATGCCTTCGGAGATTTTTTTGTCTCTTTCAAAAATGCCCTGTGAAATGCCGAAGAAGAACTAAAACCTACAGCCATTCCGATGGAAAGAATCGATCGATCGGGTTCGTCCAGAAGCATCACTTTTGCTTCCTTGACTCGGTGGTGATTGATAAACGAATTGAAATTCATCCCCATGTGTTCGTTTAAAAAAGCTGACAAATGATGTACGGAAAGGCCCATTTCAGAAGCCAAAGAAGGAAGTCTGAGTTCTTCATCGAGATGGATTTTTTCGTTTTGCATCAACTCGTTCAACTTGCTTTCGACTTTTTCTATATTCAAGTCTTCTAAAAGAGATCTTTTTTCTAAATTGGAATCCCTTTGTTCGAAATTCTTCTCCAAACTCAAGTCTCTCGTACCCAAGTTTCCTTTTGAGAATTCCTCGTTTGCCCTTTGAAGATCGGCGACTATCGGAATAAATTCGCTCAAAATGATCGGAGAAAGAATTAGAAAGTAATAATTGATCGTGTTAATCGGTTCGATGATCTTAGCGCCTTCGAAATATCGAATCACTTCGGTCAATTTGATCACGAGCAATACGCTGATCGCTGGAAGAATTTTGAAGACATTTCCACGATTTTCCGAGGAACGCAACGGAACCAAAACCTGAAAAAGCAAATACGCAAAGAACAAAAAACTCCCCAGGGAAATCATTTCCGACAAGTTAGGAATCTTAAATTCATCCAGTAAATCCCATACTACGACGATCGCGGCGGTCGCCGCAAAGCTGCGCAGAAGCAACTTTCTCAGCGCGGAAAAGTCCCCTTCGGCGATTTGAGAATTCCCATTCTTCGCCGTCATGGTAAGATTCATAAAAAAGAATATCACCGTTACGGAGAAAAAAGCGTATAAATACTGAGCCAGCTTTTTCGCAAGAGCAAACTCAGTGATAAAAATAGTAGCCGTAAACGACCAAAAGAGAGAGGCCATCAAAAAAAACAGTACCGATGTACTGAACCTTTTGTTCCGATCCCTTTTAAATAGTCCAAATGCCGCGATGATAAAATAGAGCATCGCAGCTAAAGAGTAGTATTTAACCTCTTCCACATCCGAATCCTTAAGTAGTTATTTATTTGTATTTTTACCAGATATTTTGGTAACAAAGGGATTCCGAGCGTTTGCTCATTTTTTTTATATTCTTGAGAATTATAAATCGTCACTTCCCAAAAAAAATAAAAGTCTCTTTTTCCGATCTTTAATTGATACGAGTACCCAACCAAAAAATGCCAAAATAATGTCCGAAAAAACGGAAACGTGAAAACTTACTGATTTATAGGAAAAGTTATTGAATAATAACTCAATAGGCTTGCAAAAAAATTTGGGAAGCCCGCAATTTCCCCGATTCCTTTCCGTAAGAAAAAGAAACCTGCAGAAATAGGCTCTAAACATAAAATTCTTTCTGATCTTGAATCCCAAAAGCGAAGATTAGAAAAACATATTTTCCACACAGACTTGAAGCAGAATTCAAAACTTTTTCAATGACTTTGCCCTATTCAAACCAAACGAAATACTCTTTTTGCACGTGTTTCCCTTATTTATAAGCGGCTAATTCCTTTATTATATTCAGTGACGTATTAAGCAAAAAAAAAGAGTAAATTAACTTCACATCACTCAAATTTTGCGGATGTAAATGTTGTGGAGGATCTTCTCATGATCGAACAAAGAAAGAAACAACATGCGAAAATTAAAAAAGAAACTCGCGTTTTATATATTCTTAGCCTTTGCCTAGGTTTATTTTTCGTCCTTCTCAATTGTTTGCCGGGAGACGGTAAGAAAGGAATGAACTTTTTTTATCTCCCAAGTTCGAGTATTTCTTTTCCCGGAGGAGATTCTTCCACCGGAACGTCAGCGCCAGCGCTCACACCCGTGGCTCCTACAGGTTCCATAACCTACTCTTCCGCAACAACGTTGTATGTGAGCGGAACCGGAGTCGCAGGAACGATCTCTTATTACGATATTTCTTGGTCCTCCGATATGAACGGGCAATATGATCTCCGCATTGGTGCGACAAACTGTAGCGATGGAACCGTGAATACAAGTTCTACAGTTACAGCGTCCACATCGATCACAAATCGAATCCAAGCAAGTGATCTTGCGGCCGGAACCAATGCCGTTAAACTCTGCTTGAAAAGCGCCGACGGCTCTGCGAATTGGGATATGAAAAGTATCAGCGCGGTCCGAGACGACTCCGCTCCTACCATCGCGTTTTCTCCTGCCGCCGGAACTTACGGAGCCTCTATTCCGAATATTACTCTTACTTGCTCGGATACGGGATCCGCAGGCTGTCTTGCAATGACTTATAGAAACGACGGAAGCAACCCGACGATCAACTCCGATGGAACCGCCCCTGCCGGCTCTACCGTCTATTCTGCGGCGTTTGCAGTTCCAAACAACGCCACAACCGATGTAAAGGTAATCGCGATCGATAAGGCGGGGAATAAAAGCGCCGTAAGCACAAGCCAATACGTGGTTGCTGTGGGAAATCCTACCATCACCGTAAATTCCGTTTCGAAAGTCGATCTTCGTAGTGTGGACAGCAGTGTTATCAAATGGGAATCCGATATCGCAGGAAACTACGAGTTTCGACTAGGTGGAACCAACTGCGCTGCCGGCACAAATGGAACGGCTCTTTCCCCTGCCATCACCGGAAGCGCCGCGGCGGCAACAGAGATTACTTCTACGATTCCCGGTTCCTCTTTAGCCGTCGGAGCGAATACAGTTCGGATTTGCCTTACAACTTCTGGTAGCAACGTAGGAAGCAATTCGAGAACTCTTACTGTGGACAATACGGCCCCTACCGTAAGTTCCGCCTCTCCGGCAAACAATACTACCAATTTGAGCGTGGATCAAAACACGTTTTCTCTGGTTTTTAGCGAAGCAATGGACAAAAGTGTAACCCCACTTCCGGAACATCACGACAGCGGTGTGAGCGGAAATCCACAGATCGCTTGGCCGACTATGACCGGTGCTTGGTCAACCGACGGGCTTACTTATACCGTAAGCCTAAACAGCAAATTACCGGAATGGCACAGATTTTATCTTCAATTCAACGACTCTAACTTCAAGGATAAAGCCGGAAACACGGTAACGGGCGCCTTTGTGTCCGCAAACAAAATCAAACTCGATTACCGCTCTTTTGTGGAAACAAATTCTACTTTAATCTCAAGAACTCTTCAGGCTACCTGTTATGATTCTTCCGGAAACGCAAGTGCCTGTGCAACTTCGGGCCAGGACGCCGAATTCAATGCCGCGACTCCGTATGGTTTAGGAACACCTACAACGTTAGGAGCTTATACAAACGATCGAGTCACGCCCGACACCTTGAATGGAAAGTATTGGAAAACCTGTGCTCCAACGTATGTATGGTCCGGCGCAACCTGCGTTCAAGATACGGTCGATGCTTATCATGCAACGCTGATCGGACTCAATACGGGTTCCGGAATCTTAGATCTTACCTGGAATGATTCTTTAGCGTATTGTTTACAGCTCAACCTAAACAACGCAGGAGCCGGTTTCGCAGGTAAAAAAACCTGGAGACTTCCGACACTCAGCGAACAAATGTCGATTCTCATATACGAAGGCTCCTTAGGAAACGAAGCCGTGCCGAGTTCCAGCTTTCCCGGTATGCCGAATGATAAATATCAAAGGTATTGGACTTCCACCAACACGATTACCGCTATTGCTGCAAATGGAATCACGTTAGCTCCATCGGATCTTACACTTTCCACTGGTGGAAATTCTTGGGGAGCTTGGCAAATTTCGATCTTTGGAGGTGGAACCCACATGAACAACAAAGGGAAAGCCTACTCTTGGGGAAACTGGTATCTGAACAAATATCCGGCTCTTGCTATGTGTATCGCCGATTGAAAGAAGGAGAAAAATCAATGAGATCATTTAGAACGTCTATACTTCTTACCCTTTTGCTTGGAATCGTCGGCGGCCTGATGGCCATCGGTGGCCCCTTTACCGATCCCGGCGACGGAACAATCAATGACACCGGAAATCGTTTGCTCTGGAGAAAATGTATTCGAGGAAGAGGAACCGCCGGAATGAATTACACCGATTGTTCTACAACTTCCGGGCCTGCAGAAACGAGCAACTGGACTTCTGCCCTGAGTTATTGCAGAGGCTTGGGAACGGCTTTAGGAGACGGAAGACAATGGCGCCTTCCGTCCGTCAAAGAGTTGATTTCAATCGTAGATTACAGAGTGACCGCAAGACCGATCATCAACGCAACTCTCTTCCCGAACACTACAACCGGAAAATATTGGACCTCGACCAATTCTTTTGCGGCCGGAAATACTCCCAATCTTTCCTCAAGACCGACTGGAAACGAGGAAAACGACCCGATGCAATACGTTGCATCAAGTGATAACAAAGAACAACACTACAGAATTCCCGAATCCACTAGCTATCGATCGATGGCCTACATCGTGGATTTTGATCTCGGCGGTGTCGTCGAATATCCGAAAACAAATACGAATGCCTATGTCCGTTGTGTAAGCGGACCGTATTAAGAATGGATTTCTTCCGCAGGAAGATCGCCTGCGGAAGATTATCGAGTCGGATAAATTTTGATTTAGGATCTTTAGAAAATCGATCGGATCCGAATTTGAAAACGGAAACTTCCAGAATTCGACTTTAAATTTTCTTTGAAAAAAATACTTCGATCGAAAAACCCTACATCTTTATTCCAAAGTAAAACAAGCGTTGAGCATAAACTCGATATTTTCTTTCGAGATCAGATCCAAACGTTCGTTCCATTTTGCGACGGGGAGACTTTTGTCTTCTTTTTCCAAATAACTCGCTTGCGGAATGAGAGTATAGGTTTGATTGACTTCGTGAACATTCGAATTTGAAAAAGAAATCAAGTTATGAATGACGGGCACACAAGTTGTTTGTGTCGGATCGCAGTATTCCACTCTTTGCTGAATGTGCCTAACGTGTATTTCGGCGTCTTTACCGATCAACATTTTCTTTTTAGGAAAAACCTTCTTAAGAGCCAGAACCAATTCCAAAGCCTTCGTCAGATTTTTCTCTTTTGGAGAAGGTAAATAAACTTTTCTCCAGAGTTCATCCTGTCTATTGCGAACGCAAGATTCATCTTCAGGATTCAAAAATTCAGGATCCATAGTTTTGGAGCAAATCTCGCGTACGGCATCAACGGAAAAAGACTCAACAACGAGAGTTTTCGCAGTTTGTATTTTTTCAATTTTATTGTGATTTTCAGGTTCTTGCGTTTGGGCCGATGAGCAGGAAAACAAATACAAAACCGAAAGGTAAAAGGAAATTCGAAACATCATACCTTTCGAAACAATGAATCTTCCTTTTTTTGAATAGATTTTACGGGGAGAATTTGGTTTTTTACCAAAGCCGACCTTTTTCGTTCGAAAATCTTCGACTTTTATTCCCATTAAACCCAAAACGCTCGTTTGTATCGGTTTCAGTGAGATAGAATTCTTAAAAAGAAATTATCGAAACAAAAACACATCGCGATAAAAAGAGCGCTCCTGCTCGTTCAAGTTGTATAAGAATTTAAAGTTAGCCGAAATTGGGACACGACTCCACCGAGCATCCGAATTCCCCGAGACAAGAATCCGTTTTGATGCGAGAATTCAAAAATTATCATATATTCAAAATGTTATAAGTTGGGAATTTAGAAACTCCAATTTAAGACAAAATTCATTTACGACGTTGTTTAACGAATAAATATAGCTGGAGAGTATGATGAAATTTTTTGGAGTCCTTTTAAAAAGAACGGCGATTACGCTCATTTTGATCGTAATCGGCGGATTGAGTTTTCTATATATAAAATATCCGGACATCGGAAAAAAAGAAGAAATCAAGATCGCACACACTTCGGAACAAGTTCGAAGAGGTGAATACCTGGTAAAAAATGTCGCTGCCTGTATGGGTTGTCATACGGGGGAAAGAGATCCTCAAAAACTTTTTTACCCATTCGATAAAAACGCGGGAGCTGGAAATTTAAAATTCGGGGAAGAAGAAGGTTTACCAGGAACTTTCTATTCTAAAAACATAACCCCTGCGCTCACCGGTCTGAAGAATTGGACGGATACGGACATTTTTTATGCGATAACAGCCGGAGTTTCCAAAGACGGAACTCCACTCTTTCCTCTGATGCCTTATGAAAATTATGCACAAATGGATAAGGAAGATATCTATTCTATGATCGCTTACATCAGAACGATTCCAGCGGTCGAAAATCAAGTGGAAAAGTCGAAGGCAAATTTTCCCGTAAACTTGATCGTAAGAACCATACCCAAGGCTCCTGAATTCTCACAAAGGCCAGAGCCGAAGGATACGGTCGCTTATGGAAAGTATATGTTCACAGCCGCGGCTTGCAACAACTGCCATACACAAAAGATAAAAGGCAAACCGGTTGAAGGAATGGAATACGCAGGAGGTTTTGAATTTGCTCTGATCACCGGCGGAAAAGTAAGAAGCGCTAACATTACATCCGATGTTCAAACCGGAATCGGCAACTGGACCCGAGAAACTTTTATCGAAAGATTCAGAGCCAATGCAAAGAGAGCGAAAACTAGCCCGAATATCAAACCCGGAGAGTTCAACAGCGTAATGCCTTGGTTGGAATACGCCGGTATGACGGACCAAGACTTGGGAGCTATCTTCGACTATCTCATGAGTTCGAAACCTATTTCCAATAAAGTTCAAATTTTCGAAAAATAATTGATTTATAATACGCACAGAACTCTCTGTGCGTAGGTAAGTAGTAAGCAAGATTGCACTTTTAAAATCAGTCCATCCTTGGAATTTAAAAAAACGACTCAAAATATGCTACTGACATAAAGTCGAAAAATTGAAATTTCAGGAACTCAGTTTGCTTACTTTTTTGGCGCAAAAACAGTTGTTTTATAATAAATACCTCTAAAGTAAACCGTAAAAACACACTTAATAGCGCTATATATCTGACAATTGTCGTTTTATAAGAAACGATGCTAATATACGAAAAAAACCGTATACTACTAATAGTTATGAAACGATCACTGAGACTCCAGATAATTTCGATCTATTCTTTACTGACAGTGATCAATCTCACCTTTGTTGCCGTAATGATCTTTGAGAATCAGACGGATTTATTGATCGACAACTTTACTCTGGAGTCGGATCAAATTGCCAGAAAAATTCTTAAAAAAATCGAAGGGTTAGAAACCCAAAACTATGAAGATAAAGATCAATTAGCGGATATCGAGAACAAACTACTGAGCATTGGGGTTGAAAATTTTTCAATCGTCTCCGTAGAGGATCGTTCCGTAGAAAAATTCAAGATCAATCTCGAACACGGAACCCCCGCATCCATCGATTATCTCAAGAGCAAATTGGCTACGATCATCAACGCCAAAGAAGCAATCAACAGTTCCTATGATATCGAACTTGATTCGGAAAATTTCATAGTAAGTCTTATATTTTATCTTACCGAAAAAACCTTCTTGGTCTCTCAAGTTCGGGTGAAGGAAATTTTAGATCGTCTCAACTCGCTCTACATCCAGCTGGGGTTACTGCTCCTCTGGGGAATCATCTTTCATATTCTTTTCGGAATTTTTCTTTATAGAAAAATCTTCGTTCGCCTTTTCATTCTCAAAGAAGTAAGCGAAACTATGGCAACGGGAGATCTAAGTGCGCGCGCACTTTGGAACTTTTCTTCCAAAGACGAGTTGGATCTGTTAGGAACCACGTTCAACGGAATGGTGGAAAGAATTTCCTCTCAAGTGGAAAGTTTAGAATATAAGAATAATCAAATTCAAACCGAATTAGAAATCGGCAAGAACGTTCAAGAATGTTTATTACCCGGTAAAAGAAGAAAATTCAATCTGATTACCTTGGACATTTTCTACAAACCGATGCGGGAAGTCAGCGGAGACATCTACGACGTAATTGAAATCAACGAGGATAGAACCGTATTCTTTCTCGCGGACGCAACGGGACATGGAGTCTCAGCGGCGCTTATTACATCCATCATCCATTATAATATCGAGAACATCATGAAGGAGACCGTAAACCCTTCCTTTATCTTTACTCGTCTGAGCGAAAGGCTTTTCGATACACTGCAAGGTTCTTTTTTCGCCACCGGCATTTTTGTCCTTTTTGACAAAGAAGGATACGCATATTTCTGCAGCGCAGGCCACAATCCGATCTACTACTTTAGAAAAAACAAAGATAAAATCGTCACCCTCGATTCCACGGGTCATATCCTCGGAATCGGAATCCCGGAAGAATATCAAGTTCTGAAAATTAAAACGGAACCCGGAGATAAAATTTTAGTTTATACTGACGGGATTCTCGATGCGACTTCTCCGACCGGAGAACAATTCGGGGATGATCGTCTTCTTCAAATTTTTCAATCGAACGTACATCTGGATGCAAAAGAAATCACGTCGGTTATCAAAAAGGAAGTCGATATTTTCGCGGATCATTATCCTGACGATGTCACGTTCGGAATTATCGAAATTCAATAATTATGAAGAAGAGTATCGCAATATCCATCATAGGATTCCTATTGATTCTTCCTCTCGGATTTATCGTTCTGGAAACTAAACTTTTCGAGTTGAGAATTATATTAGAAAGACGTAAAATTCTTAATTTCTCATTTTCAAGCGAAATCCTGCGCTCCAAGTTCGAAGGTATCATATCGAACAAAGAAAACATAAAAGCGGAAATGAAACTGAATCACCTGCAGAGTTCGATGATCAACAATTCCCAGGACGCGGTTTCTTTGGAGCCTTCCTTTTTACACGAAACCGGAGCCGTTTTGATCAATTCTGTTCGTTCCCTTTCTTTAAAAGCGGGCATCAATCTTCATCTTAATTCCTCTAAAATCCGTCTTCTCGAGCACGCGTTCGCTCTAGAAAGAAATCAGTTCTATAAAGAAGCTTATAGAACCTATGAAGAATCCTTTGATCAGTTCGGAAAAGAATCGGAAGAAGGCGGATTTATTCAGCTCCACCAAGGCTTTTGTCTCGCGGTCCAAGGTGAGTTCGACACCGCGCTCAAACCTCTTTATGAAGTGAAGGCCAACCATCCGGGGACATTACTTTCCAGCGACGCGGAAATCCTAATCTCCTTGATTCTCAAGGCGAAACAGAGTGAAAAAGAAATCGAATCGAGCGAAGACGATCCCGAAAAAAGAGCGAGAGCCTATTTTGCAAAAGGAAACTATGCGAAGGCTCTGGAAGAAATCGAAAGGACCAATCTCAATTCTCCCGAGATGAACTACATCAAAGGTTATTCTTTGGAAAAAACGGGACATCAACCGGAAGCCATCAAAGAATACGCAAGCCTTGCGTTCTCCGATAAGAACAAAGAAATCGCGATCAAAGCGAATCGCAGACTTTTGATGCTCGGTTATTATTACAACGCCGGTTCGGAGATCGCGAGTCTTTCCGATAAAAACGCGGAAAGACTCGGGGACACTTCGGAAGCGAAAGAAATCAAAACTTCCTCTGAAAAATTAAAACAACCGAGTCGTTTGATGGAAGGTTCGGAAGAAAAGCAAGATTCGAAATTGGACATTGAAATTTCGAAAAAGAACCAAGCGGTCTTGGAAGAAGTACTTCAAAAATCGAATCAATTCTTAAAAAAGGCGGAAGCACAAGCACCGCCGAAAGCCCTCATCAAGATCATCGTCTCCGATGCGGAGCCGGTTTATGCAAACAGAATTGTGATCAATGGAGATCAAACGAAATTATTTTCATCACACTTCCCGATCACTCTTCCAACGTTTACGATCGAATCCATCTCGATGGATAAGAACGCCACAAAGGATTCAAAACTAGTAATGACAAAAGATACGAATAAACAATCCTTCTTAAAGGCTTCCTTTGATGAGGACACCATCACCGTGATCGATAAAACCTCCAAAAAAAAGGTTCCAATCGATTCTGCCATCAAGATTGAGGTGGTTCCATGAATAGAATTGTTCTGATTCTTATGATTTGTATTTTCTCCCTGGAAATTTCCGCCCATAGAATCATATTAAAAACCGGGGAAGAGATTACGGGTAACGTGACCGAAAACGATCCGACTCTGGAAGAGATTACGATTCAGACCGAAGACGGCGAAAGAAAAATCAAAAAAACCGAAATCTCCGAAATGCGTTTCGAGGAAGCAGGAAACTTTCTTTGCCTTGAATTGGATGAAGATCCTAAACGGACTTGCAATCATAAGCTGACAAAGATAAACCCGCAAACCCTGTTTTACGTTACCGAAGCCGGAGAATACCTAAGAGTTGCATTGGACCGGGTGAAATTCGCTCAGATCAAGGAACCGTCGCCGAGAATTTTACAACAACTTTCGAAAACGAATTTAAAGTTCACTGTTTCTTCCGAAACCGACGACGATATTCTTTCCAAAATCTCCATCCTAAACGACGAATCGATCATGGTGACCCGTGGAGAAGCTGAATCTCCGGTAATATTAGAAAATAAGAATATTTCTAAATTAGTCTACAAACCCGAAGACCTAACTCCTAAAAATCCGGAAACTAGCCTGGTTGTTTGGGATTATCTGATTCCCGGTTATTATTTGAAGAGAAAAAATTATACGAAGTCCGGATACGCGATGATGGGGCTCACCGGTTTTTTTATGGCGGGCGCGGCTTACGAATACTACGCGGGTATCAACGTAAAAGAAAAACAACCGTTGTTACTTCCTCAAGAAAACGGAACTTTTCTTCTTTTCGACCAAAGCAACTCCGAGTATTCTAGGCACAAACAGCTAAATCACCTTTTTTTGATTTCTTTATCAATTAATTATTTATTAAATACGGCTCTGATTTCGTTCCCTGCCGTCTTTTCGATCGCGGCAACCGAACGAAGTATTCCGTATGCGATGACGAAGGAAAGAAACATCGAATTTAAAATGACGTATACTTTTTAGGAGACAAGAAACTTATGCAAAACACAAACTCGGGCGGAGTAGCCTCTAAAGACGAACTACAGGTTCAAGAGATCACCGATTCTCACGTGGCCGGAGTTCTTAAAAAGAACATGGCGATTTTGAAAACTACCGGAGAGATCAGCCTCTTCTCAGCGAAGAAGTTTAAAGAAGCGATGACGGATAGGATTGAAAACGGGGTTAACATTTTCCTCGTGGATCTTTCCACTACGACTCATATCGATTCTTCCGGCTTGGCGGCTTTTATCAGTACACAAGCGAGACTTTTCAAAGAAGCTCAAGGAAAGATCATCATCTTCAACGTTCCGACTCATCTTCAGAAGATCTTCGAACTTACAAGACTCGATAAACTGATAGGAATCACACTCGACTTGGACGCCGCGATGGACAAGGCGATGTCTTAACTTTAGAATTCGATTGCCTCCGAAATCGGAATCTCCGATTTCAAAATGAGTTGCAATGAGTGGAATGCTTCCTAAGCTTTCCTGCGATGGCAGGAAAGCTTTTTCTTATCGGCTCGAACGTGCTCCTGACGGGAGTTCCGATTTTGAACGAGCTGCACGAACATTACAGCGCCTCCCTGATTCTCAGCAACGGTAAACCGTTTCGATTCAGAACCGGAACCAGCGATTGGATAGAATCCCGATCCATATTCGTACGGCCCAACGTCGAACAACAACTGGACGCCCAGAATGAGGACGTATTCATCTTTCACTTCGATCCCGATAGCATAAGGGTTCACGGCGTTTTTTTCCAGTTCTCCTCCGAATTCCTGGAACTGGATTCTATTCTTTATGAAAGAATTCTAAAATTCTTAAAAGCCCCGAAATCCGAAGAGGAAGCGATCCTTCTTTGGAAGAAAATATTAAACGAACTCAAAATGGATCGAAACAAATCGGAAAAACGCGATTCGAGAATCGAAAACGTGGTTCAAAAACTTTCCGACTCGGTTCCGGAAATCGTTTCTTTGGAAGAATTGATCAAATCGACGGGTTTATCCGAAAGCAGATTGATGCATCTGTTCAAAGATGAAGTCGGAATTCCCATGAGAAAATACATTCAGTGGTTGAGAATCAAAACGTGTGTTCTTTCCCTTTCGCAAGGGAATTCGCTTACGGTCGCTTCTCACGAAGCCGGTTTTGCCGATCAGGCTCATATGAGCCGAACGTTTCGGGAAATGTTCGGTCTCAAACCCTCGCTTTTTTTAAAAAATAGCAGTTCCGTTCAAGTAATCTTCTGCGATTTCGAGGATGATATGCAACTCTAAAAGAAGCCGTCTCTCATCGATCGAGAAGAGGTTATTAACTAAGATGAAGGGAGTTGAAAATGAAACCAATCGAACAATGGCTGAATGAATACGCGGACAGTCATCAAAACAAGATCAACAAAAGAATCCACTGGATCATGGTGCCTACCATCATGTTTACCTTATTAGGAATGTTATGGTCGATTCCATCGGAATCCGTCCAAAACCTCCTTCCGGAATCCTTCGGCCAGGCCCGTCTATTTTTGAACTGGGCGACCGTCTTCGCACTCGTTACTGGAATTTTTTATCTTAGACTTTCCATCCCTATGTTTCTAGGAATGATGCTCATGGCCGCCTTGATGTTATCCGGAATTTACTACATCGCTCTTTCCGGAGTCGCCACGTTGATCAGCATTTCAGTCGGTGTCTTTGTAGTAGCCTGGATTTTTCAGTTCATCGGGCATAAGATCGAAGGCAAAAAACCCTCTTTCTTCAAAGATCTTCAATTTCTACTGATAGGACCGGCTTGGTGTCTGAGTTACTTCTACAAAAAAGTAGGAATTTCCTATTAGCCAGTTTCGCCTTAGCAGTTTTATTAAACGAATTCGAATTAGATTTCGATCAGAACGGGACTAAAATCCCGTTCTTTTTATTCTGATTAGAATCCAAATCGAATCGTTCCGTCCGTTTCAAAACCGAAGTCGTTTTATACAAAACGTTTGACTCCGTGGAAAAACGGTTTAGAATTTTCGTCTTTAAGGAGCCCGATGTGAAAACACAACTCGACACAAAATCCTATACTAGAAAAGAATTCTTACATTCTTCCGCAAAACTATTTGTCTTATTAGGAACATCGGGAGCGATTCTTCCGAATGTTAACAACTGTTCTTCCGCGCCTGACGGAGCGAGAAACCAGGGACTCAGTTTTGATTCACTTTCCGATTCTTTAAAATACTTAGACACATTAGTAAAATCGAATTCGATTTCCGGCTACGGGAATTGGGACGCGGGAAGGATATTTCTCCATTGCGCTCAATCGATAGAATATTCAATTCAAGGTTATCCTGAAAACAAAAGCGCCTTATTTCAAAATACGATCGGCAAACTGGTCTTTCTAAAATTCTCCCTTTCCAGAAAGATGTCCCACGACTTGGAGGCTCCGATTCCGGGAGCGAAAGAAATTCCGGAGAATACGGATTGGAAACAAAGTCTTTTTTTCCTCAAGGAAACCATTGTAAAATTTCAATCTTATGGCGGAGAACTCAAACCCCATTTTGCATACGGAAATTTATCCAAAGAAGAATACGACCAAGCGCACGCCATGCACATCGCAAATCATTGCAGCTTTTTGAATACGGAAGGGGTTTCGTGATCTTACATAAAACCTTCTAAAGCGTGTTTAAAAAAATCAGAATTTTTGTTACATTCCTTTCAAAAAAGATACTGGAGTTTTCGTTTCGGGAAAAACAAAAATCGAGAAGACAAAAAAAAATAGACTTCGGAATTCCGAAGAACTCCGAAGTCCGAGAGCAAGTGTTTCGGATGGATACGTGAGTGAAAAAAAGTGAGATGATTACAAGGTCGCGAGTTTTGCTTCCGCGAGTTCGTATCCACCCATCTGATCCGGATGAAAGTCCTTTTTAAAATACTTTAGAAATCCATCATACAAAGGTGGAACCGAAATGTTCATCTGTTCCCGCGCATAGACGCGGTCGCTTTTGAATTTTTTCCAAGAAACGTTCTTATCCGCGAGTAAAAACCAATACTGAAACAAAATCGCGTAAGACCAGAGCATGACCGTCGCGATCATATATCCGGCGATTCTTAAAAAATAACTCGGGGCAACTTCCTGAAGAACGTCGTATACGACGGATTTGTGTTCGATCTCTTCACAAGCGTGCCAGATTAGAAGTTTTTTCATATCCCCTTGTACGTCTTTAGTCAGATCGTGTTTGAGAGATATTTCTCCGAGGTTCGCTGTATAGTGTTCCAACGCAGCGGTAATCGAAAGGTTGATCTTCGGTCCGAATAAAAAACCGAGCACATTAAAGATGATCTTGTAACAGGTGAAATGATAGAACCTCGCGATTCTATCGAGGGGCAATCCGAAATTCCGAATCGAAGTCCAAACTCTTTCGTGTTCCTTTCCGTGTTGCACTTCTTGGCCGATGAAGGCTTTGATCCGATTCTTCAAAGATTCGTTTTGGATTCGCTCTTGAAACGGTTTCACACTTCGAATAAAAAATCTTTCTCCCTCCGGAAATATCACGTGAAAGCTGTTTATCGCGTGTGTCATGATTGCGTTGTCATTAAAGTAGTATCTCGGAACATTCTCTAAAGCTTCAAAGTCCATCTTGCGGACGGAAGGAGCGTTTCCATCGATCGTTTTAGTAAACGTTTTTTTCATTTCCAACCCTCTTCGTCTAAAAAGTTTTTTTGTTTCCAACGCGAGATAAGAATACCAGATCTTCAAGATTGATTCTGTCCGAATTCCAAAAGCGCTTATGGATTTCAAAATCGGCTAGTATTTTTGAAGGAAGAATCCGGATTCTACGTTGAAAAAACATTCTCCCGAAGTTTGAACCCAGGAATCTTCTTTACGAATTACAAGGGATACAAATTCTGGAACGCAAGGTAAGGGGGATTAGCTCAGCTGGTTAGAGCGCTACCTTGACATGGTAGAGGTCACTGGTTCGATCCCAGTATCTCCCACCAACCCTTCCTTCGAAAAACGCTTCGAACCTTGTTTTTTCGCATCGGGAATTCGTTTTAAGATTCTCAATATGCCCGATTCACGTAAAAAAATCATCACGCAGACGATTCTTGTTCTTTCTTTGGTTAGCCTTTTAACGGACGTAGCTTCGGAGATGCTTTACCCGGTTCTTCCCATCTATCTCAAAGAGATCGGATTCTCCATCTTTCTCATCGGAATTTTAGAAGGAGTCGCGGAGGCCACCGCGGGCTTTAGCAAGGGCTCGTTTGGAAGAATGTCCGATCTCTCGGGGAAACGATTGCCCTTTGTCCGCTGGGGTTATCTTTTGAGCGCTCTTTCCAAACCCATGATGACATTTTTTATCTCCCCGATTTGGGTTTTTCTCATCAGAACGACCGATCGTCTTGGAAAAGGAATTCGCACTTCGGCAAGGGACGCCCTTCTTTCAGACGAGACCACGACCGTGAACAAAGGAATGGTCTTCGGTTTTCATCGATCCATGGATACTTTCGGCGCGGTGTTAGGCCCCGTCGGCGCACTGATCTTTTTATATTTTTATCCGGGCCGATACAAAGAATTATTTCTGTTCGCGTTTATTCCGGGATTCCTCGCGATCGCGTTTACGTTTTTGATTCGAGAAAAATACAGGGAACCGGTACTTCCCAAAGAAGGTGAAAACTCCCGTTCTTTTCTGCTTTTCTTTCAATATTGGAAAACTTCCCCGTCCTCTTACAGAAATCTTTGCAAAGGAATTCTGCTCTTCTCTCTTTTTAACGGATCCGACGTTTTTCTTCTTCTCCGGCTCAAAGAATTCGGGATGAGCGATTCCGCCTCCATCGGAGCTTACATTTTTTATAACGTCGTTTATGCGGGAACTGCGTATCCTTTAGGAATCTTAGGCGATAAGATCGGATTGAAGAGTCTTTTTATTTTCGGCTTAACTTGTTTCGCCTTCGTTTATTTCGGAATGGGATTCGGAACTACTTCTTGGGTTCTCTGGGTTTCCTTCGCAATCTACGGAGTGTTTGCGGCTTCCACGGAAGGGATTTCGAGGGCTTGGATTACGAATCTTGTTCCTCCAACGGAAACCGCAACTGCATTAGGAACCTTTAATGCGTTTCAGAGTTTTTGTATGATTTTGGCCAGTTCAATCACCGGATTTCTTTGGACACAATGGAATTCGACCGTCGCACTCACCGCTTCCGGAATCGTTGCTCTTCTTGCGGGTTCGTATCTTTTTTTCTCCGAATCCCCCAAAAAACAAAAAAGCTCCTGAAAAAGTCAGGAGCTTTCATACACCTGTTTGGTTTGATTTTTATTTAACGATTCAATGTAGAATTCAGATTCTTCCTTATTCCGCAGAGATTACTGAAATGGACGGAAGTTTAAAACCGAGAACGCTTCCTAAGTCTTTGCGGATTTGATCTCGAACACTTTGTTTGTCTTCGACGAGAAGCGCTTGACGCAGATAAAATTCAGCCGCTTTCAAGTCCACTTCTCCCAACGCCATAGAAACTCTGTAACGAACCATAGGACTTTCGCTTTTCAACATATCGCAGAGAACGTAAAAATTCTTATCGGCAACCTTCAAAATTCGAACGATTGAGTTTAGAATCGCCGCGCGCGTAAAATCATCCTTTTCCTTTTCCAGAGTGGAGACTAGAAAATTTACTGTTTCTTTACGGTTCATATATTTTAATCCGTCTGCTGCGGAAGCTCGGATGTAAAAATTCGGGTGACTGAGAGCGTTTACAAGAACGTCTTCGGATTCTTTCGCGTAAGGATAACTTCCGATCGTCCTTAGAATTTCACCGGCGGCGATGACCATCGTATAATCGTCTTTATTCGTAAAATACGGTTCGTCTTTTTCGGTGATCGTCGGCTCGATCCTTTTGTATTCTTCGATCGTTGGTTTTATGGCGACTTCCTGGTCCATCACTGAAAGAGCTTGAGCTACCGTATATTTTAGATAAGGATGATTCTCCATCGACTTCGGAACTTTCGGATTTCCTTTGAGAGCGTTTAACAAAGGGCGAACCGCGAGTTTATTGCTGACAAATTTGAGATAATCGGCGGCGTCCACTTTCTCTTCGTAAGAACCGGATTCTAACTTTCGGATTTGATCGAAGTAGGCTCTATCCGCGTATTCCACTGCCTTATCTGAAGAGAATAAGGACGCGGTACAGACGGAAAACAGAAAGATAGAGATCGAAATATTCTTAAACATGGAATTCCCTCTCTTGTAATATCGGTTTTTAGAATCTCGGGTTAAAGTTTCAGGCTTCCTTTTCTTTTACACTTTCCGCAATTTTACGGATTTTTTCCGAAAGATCTTCCAATGGTAAATCGGATTCGGTGGATTCTTCCAGCTCTTTTCCGATTTTCTTGAGGTCTTCTTGGATCCTGAGTTTATTTTCGGAGGCGCGGGTCGCCATATGAGTGAGAAGATCGTCCCTGTATTCCGTCGCCATCTCGAGTTTAAGTTCTCCGAGAGAGATCATGGATTGAAGAATTTTTTCAAGTCGATCTCGGGTCAGATAACTCGCTCCGATTCCTCCAAGCACCAATCTGCCAAAGAGAGAGCTGATGTCCTTTCCGGTCTCGCGGATCAGAGCCGAAAGCATAAAGTTGGAGAATTCCTCGTTTCTTTGTCCCAAAGAGACTTTGAGAAAGGTTTGCCCGAGAATCTTCGGAGTGATATCGGAACCCGACATATTATCGATGACGCGAATTTCCTCTCCGTTGATGATCATCTCGGCAACGTCCTCGAGAGTAATGGTCTTACTCGTCTCGGGATCATAGAGTCTTCGGTTCGCGTATCGTTTGAGAAGTTTCATTTTAATTGATTGCGTCTTTTACGCATCGCACAATTCTAGAATCCGTCGCAAAACCCTTCGGTCAAGCAAAATACCCATGCCAAGCCTATTGTTCGATTGTCTCTTCCTAAACGGACTCACAAAAAAGGAGGAAAAACTTCTACTCTCGCTTCTGGATTGGAAAGAAATTTCCTTTGTGGAATGGTCGACCTCTGGAAGATTTCCAGAGACAAAAACGGGAGAAATCGTGATCCGGAAATCGATCGAATCGGATTCCTTGCAGACATCTTTCGATTGGTCGAAACAACCTCTCTTGATCGGTAGAATCGATTCTAAACTTTTAGAGAATCTTTTCAATCACGGTTTGAATTACTTTTTAAATTTAGAATCTTCTAAAATTATAGATATTCCTCTGGAGGACATTCCTCAAAAAAAAGGATTGAACTCCCTCGTCGTCAGTCCCGATCCTTTTTTGTATCGGAGAATCCGCGCCCATTTAAGAGCGATGGGCTGGGAAACGTATCCTTGCAAAGAACTTTCCTTTCTCAGAGATCGATATAAAGAATACGAACCGGGAATTTTGTTTTTAGACTGGGAAAGACTGAACGTCAAGGACGGGGTCGAACAACTCAAAAACCTTCCCCAAAGACCGACCTTTCCTCCGATCATCGGAATCAGAGATGTAAAAAGAGAAAATCTTTTTCAAGATCTTTCACTTGGAATTCGAGATTATTGCCAAGAACTATATTCAGAAAAAGAAATATTAAATATTTTGAATCATTCAATCCAAGGAGAAGAAAGGGAAAATATCGGCGCGGAAAATCAAAAAAGAATGATTTTCGAATTTAGAACCGGGATTTTACCCACCGGTATTCGAATCGAAAGAATCGCTCCGACTCAGTTTGCAACGGATCGACTGGAAAAAATCAAACTCAGAAATTTGCTAAGCTGGATGCAGAAATTTCTCTGAAAAATCCTTTTTATACATACCAGATTCAGTCGAAAAAATATCAAAATTCACCCTTCCAATCCGGTTCAGAACAAAATAGGATCGTAAAAGACAAAATTTTTGAGTTTTGGTTTTTCGCTTTTAAACCGGCAATTCGATTGAATTTTGGATCCATGAATTCCATCCAAGTTAAGTCGATAGAAAGTCCCGAAGAAATTCTTTCCACATTTCCGGTGATGAATCAATTGAGGCCCGATTTAAAAAAAGAAGAATACGTTACGCTCGTGTCTTCGATGATGAAAGAAGGCTACTTGCTCGCAGCGGTTTTGGAGAATTCGGAGATTTGTTCTGTAGCCGGATATCGTTTCGGAACCATGCTCGCGCGCGGTAAGTATTTATACGTGGACGATCTTGTTACGGATGATACGAAACGGTCCCGAAACTTCGGAAAGATCCTTTTTGATTGGCTCGTTTCCGAAGCAAAAAAGAAAAATTGCGATCAGTTCCATCTGGACAGCGGTGTGCAAAGATATTTCGCTCACCGATTTTATCTTAGGGAAAGAATGATCATTTCCTCGCATCATTTCGTATTAATGTTAAAGTAGAATCCGGAATGTTAGAAACACATTATATTTCTTCTCCCGAAATCGAATCCATCGGATACGATCCTGAAATCAAGGAACTTCGGATTTGTATGAGAAACGGAAAAGAAAAAATACTTTCCAATATCGAAATTGAAGTTTATACGAAGTTGATGCAATCCGGCTCCAAAATCGAATTTTTACGAAATTTATGAAGACCAGTTTGATTTTTTTCATTTATTGTTGAAGTAATCATTTCCAATACAATGATCGTAAGAGAGAATAAAAAATGCCCCGATCCAAAGACCAAAAAACCTCACAACTTATCGACACAGCATTCGCTTACTACTTTCATAGAACCGATCGGCTTTTAAGGCTTCATTTTACGAAACTCATGTCCGACTACAAGGAAGACATAACGGTGGAACAATGGATTCTTCTGAATCAGCTTTCGGTCACCGGATCGGCTTCCCAAACGGATCTCGTCGATAAAACCTTCAAAGATAGACCGAACGTTACACGCCTTTTGGACGGTTTGGAAAAAAAGGCTTTAATCCAAAGAGAAGACGATCCCGCTGATAGAAGAAAGTTTCAAGTGATCATTACTAAAAAGGGAAAGACACTTTTGGAAAGAACGGTTCCTCTCATGCTAAAGGAGAGAAAGTCCGTTTATAAGGGACTCAGCAATTCCGATCTACAAGTCCTCAAAAAGATTTCTGAAACGATCGAAAACAACGTCTTGGATGGAAGAATATAGATCGTTTTGTCGTTTCAGAACCTAAAATTGATTTTTGCTGACGGATTAAATTTTAATTGAGATAAGCTTTTAAATCTTCCAGAGAGATGTGATCCGTTACTTTTTTTGAAAACTTGGCGATTTCAATCCTTAAATCCGGTCCGATCAAAAACTCCGCAGGCATACGATCCATTTTCATACCGGGCACTCTTTTCATTTCAAAACCCAATTCCTCAGCTTCCTTAATTTCTTTTTTTCCGGTCAGAATCGTACTGATAACACCGAGCCAAGATCGTTCCACATCGTAAAGTTTATATAGCCGATTGGATGGATCCGGGATCAAAGAAAACGGAATTTCCTTCTTGCCGACGCTATTCTTAATGTTTTCCTCGGAAGATTCGAATACGGCCAATATCCCAAGTCCTTTTTTCTGAAGTTCGGGATAAACGTTTAGAAGTTGATGAACCCTTAAATTACAAAGCGCACATTCAGCGTTTCTAAAAAACGCCAATAGAGTGTATTTTCCCTTTAGATCCGCGAGTTGAATCGTTTTTCCGAGATAATCTTTTACCGTAAATTCTTTCGCGCTATCTCCGGTTTTTAGTCTCATAAAGCTCTCCTTTCTTTTTGATTTATAGATTAGACTTAAATTATTGCCTATGCAACAATTATTCAGGACACAATTTAGTTTTTTTATATAAAAAAGAGTAAACCTTAGAGACAAATCATGCCCTAATAACGACTCAATTATCGGTTCCCAAGAGATTCTAAGACGGTTTCGAGACGGTAAAAGATCCTTGACTTTATTTTATAAAGCTCCAAATTCCTTGGACCATGAAACGTATTCTGCTATCGATCCTTTCGTTTTTGTTAGTTTTTTTGATCGCGCTTCCTTTCGTTGCGAATGAGGAAAAACAAATCATCGATTCCGGAGTTCGCTCCCAAAGTCGAGGGACATTTATAGAAACGCCGGACGGCTTCGTTCACTACGTGTTCCAAGGACCCGAAAACGGGGAGATAGTAGTCTTAGTTCCTGGATTCTCTAATCCGCTTTTTATTTTCGAACCGCTATCGAAAATTCTTCAAAAAGAAGGATATCGGGTTCTCACGATGGATCTTTTTGGAAGAGGACTTTCGGATCGTCCCGACGCAGATTACAATCCGGAACTTTTCGAAAGAGAGTTGCTTTATCTATTCCACTCTTTGAATATTCAAAAACCTGTAAATTTAATCGGAACCTCGATGGGTGGAATTATCGTAGCTCAGTTTACCTTAAAACATCCGGAAAAAGTTAAAAAACTCGCTCTGATCGCACCCGCGGGTTTTCCCATGCCCATTCCTTTTGTGGGAAAATTGACAAGACTTCCCTGGATCGGCGACTATTTTACAAAAGCTTTTGGAGACAGGGCTTTGCTCAAGGGTTCGAAAACGAATTTCTTCGCTCCGGAAAAGTTTCCTGAATTCAATTCAATCTATAAAGAGCAAATGAAATACATAGGTTTCAAAAAAGCGATTCTTTCCAGTTTGAGAAATATGCCTTTAGAGTCCTTTCAAAACCAATATGAAAAATTGAGTGAGAATCCAATTCCGAAATTGTTAATCTGGGGAAAGGACGACAAGGTCATTCCCTTTCAAAATAGTGAGATGGCAGTGAAAATTTTCAGAGGAATCGAATTTCTTCCTTTGGAAAAAGCAGGACATGTCCCTCACTTCGAGTCTCCGGAAAGAATTCTTCCCAAACTTCTTGAGTTTCTGAAAAAGTAAAAAGTAGGAACTCACACATTTCCGCAAATTCCTACTTTACAAACGGTTTAAAACTTGTCCCAAAATCCGAAACTGCGGGAACTCCTTCGTTTTTCGATCCACGGATCCATCCTTACGGTAAAATCTTGCGTGAAATGTAAGATGCTTGTAGGAACTCTTACGAATTTTTTTCCGTTTTGGCGCAAACGACCTAATCCAAAGGAATCAAATAAGTCGTCTTACGTTCGGTCAAGGGTTCATAGATTTCCATCGAAGATTTTTCTTTTAAATTACAACCTCTGGCTTCGCAAGCTTGAAAAACGATCGGGTAAACCTTATAGATACCTAAAAAGATCGAAAGAAAATTCTTCAAAGGAAACTCGGCAAAGACATATTTTTTTTCCGGAATCGTTCGAAGTTTTAAATCTATCGAAAGACCTTCCGGAACTTTCGACAAAGGCTCCGCCAAAATCACCCCGACTTCGGATCGAAGTTTCTCTTTTGGAACGACATTCGGATTATCGAAATAAATTCCGAAAAGTTTAAAATTCTGAATTCCTTTGGGCGGTAATTCTCTTTGCAAAATTTCATAGGAAAGACCCACGTTTCTATAATCGCCAATTCGTTCGTGGGATAAGACGGAAAACGGTCCAAGCTTCTCTTCCTGAACCTGAACCCGATCGAAAGCTCCCATATAAAATAAGAATCCGGTCAAACCAAAAATCAAAACGAGAACTGAAATTCCGAAAATTCTCATATTTCCTCCTTAAAATCGCCCCAAAGATTGGGGGAATTCCTCCGACATTCAATCCCTTTTTTCCTTTATTCCAAAAGAATTTCTAAAATCAAAAATACCTCTTGAAAATATTTTTGAACATGTTCATTTTTTATTCTTTACAAAAAGCTCAACGAGTCCAATTATTTGAACATGTTCATTTTTTGGAGAAAAATTATGAAAACATCCAAGCTCATTCTTCTCATTTTATTCTTCGGAGCGGCTTCCTCCGTTTTCGGGGATTCTCAAAGCGATTTTTTTGAAGAAGTTCGTAAAGGAGATTTGATCAAAATCGAAAAGGCGCTTAGCAAGGAACCGGAGCTGATAGAATTTACCGACGGCAGAGGCAGAAGCGCCGTGTTTTATGCGATTGAAAGCTCGAATCCTAAGGTTCTAAAGTTTATCTTAGATCGATACAATTCGATCGACAGGGCCGATAACGCAGGAGAGTATCCGATCCATTTCGCCGCAAGATATTCTGATAACAAATTGATAGAATTAATCGTAGAACGCGATTCGTATCTGGAACATCTCAATCGAAACGGAGAGAATGCATTGGATGTCGCTTTAGAATATGGAAACACGAATGCAGCGGCTTACCTAATGGCTAAAGGCTTAAAAACCTCCAAGCCCAAATCAAGTCCCTTTACAATCGGGCTTTACGGGGCTTATCTCGTCATTAGTATTCTGATGACCATTTGGGTAGCGAGGACTCTTTTTAATAACGGAAGAATTTTTTTGGTGCAAATGTTCAATGGAGAGGAGAAACTCGCGGATTCTATCAATCATCTTCTGATCGTCGGTTTCTATCTGATCAATATCGGTTACATAAGCCTTTCCTTGACTACCAATCAGAAGCCTTTAGATCTGGCAGAATGTATCGAAGTCTTAACCACAAAAGTCGGAGTTGTACTTTTGATTTTAGGAGCGATGCATTTTTTCAACCTGTTCTTGTTTGCGAAGTTCAGAAGGAAAATCTCATCCAGTTTTGGAGAAACTGAAGCCAGAGTATGATTCGTAAAAAAGTCAAATCTACGGGAGAAACCGGGAAGTCTCAACAAACCCGGTCTCTTCTTTTTAAAACCGCAATCTCGTTGTTTCAAAAAGAAGGATATGATGAAACAACGATGCGGGCTATCGCGCAAAAGGCCGGCCTTGCAGTGGGAGCCACCTACTATCACTTCAAAACGAAAGAAGATATCGTTTTGGAATTTTATAGACTTACCCAAGAAGAAGCCAATATTCAAAATATTGAATTTTGTAAATCCGAATCCGAATTAAAAGCCAGGGTAAAGAATATCATTCGATTCAAACTCGGACAATTTCAAGGATACGAAAAATTCTTACACGTTCTTGCCCGAAGCGGCGGAGATCCCAAACATCCGCTTTCCCCCTTTAGTGATGAGACCGAACAAATTCGAGAAGACGCGATTTCCCTTTTTCGAAGCGCCATCGAAACTTCTAAAGATTCCGTTTCCGCCGATTTAACCGAGGAGCTTCCCTTTTTATTCTGGCTCTTACAATTAGGATTTATCTACGTCTGGTTATTCGATTCTTCCTCAAAAAAGAAAAAGACGGAAGCGCTCATCGATAAAGGTTTGGATCTGGTTTTTCAACTTCTCAAACTTTCTTCTCTTCCGATTTTTCGCTCCGTTCGAAAATCGATTTTATCCATGATCGCACTTTTTAAAAATTAAAACCGTATAGGCAGGCTTTTTAGATGAACTTAAAAGACGTCTCCACTCTTCCGTCCGCCGACAAAAACAAGGAAGAAGTCCTTCTCAAAACTGAAGAATATCTTAAGGATCTTTACAAACTTCAGGAAAAGTTATACGCAAAAAAGGAACATTCAGTTCTAATTCTTTTACAAGGAGTGGATACGTCGGGGAAGGACGGAACGATCAAACACGTTTTTGCCGGTTTAAATCCTCAGGGATGTTCGGTAAAGGCTTGGTCAAAACCGAATTCGGAGGAAGTTCAATACGATTTTCTCTGGAGAATTCATAAATACGTTCCTTCGAAAGGTACGATCTATATTCACAATCGTTCTCACTATGAAGACGTGATCATGCCCATCGTTCAAAAAAATCTTCCGGAAAAAAGAATCAAAGAAAGAATGGAGTCGATTCGTAATTTCGAAAAACATCTTTTAAAAGAAAACAATACACTGATCTTGAAATTCTTCTTACATATCTCGAAGGAAATACAAAAAGAAAGAATCGAGGAAAGAATCAACAACCCCGACAAAAAATGGAAATATGATCCTTCGGACGAGGTTACTCAGGATCGTTGGGAGGACTATCGAGCCGCTTATGAAACTATCTTTAATGAAAAGGATCAAGAGCAAGAATGGAATCTGATTCCTTCCGATAAGAAGTGGTATCGAAATTATAAGGTTGCAAAAATTATCTGCAAGGAGTTGGAGAAAATCGTTTCTTAGATCCAATTTCGAATTTTATGGATTCGGAATTTTTTTTCCAAGAGAATTGGAACGCAATTTTTCAAATCAACGGTAAACAAATTCTATAGAGGAAGTTTTGTCACGGTAATCATCTCATAGAAAGTTCATAAACCGCTTCAGAGACGTATAATATACGGGAGCTCCTGCGTTTTATTATAGGATTCGTAGAAGTTCTTCAGCGCTTTCTTCTAAGGTTTTAGAAAAACTCTAAGTAGGAATTCTTAAAAAACCTCCCAAAAAAGATTGTAATCTCTTTCACAAATTGAACTCGGCTCGTTTCGATTTGCAAAAAAAAACCGGGACTTTCACCCGGTATTTTTATCATTCTCTAACTAAAGAATCCTTTTTTTACGGAGCTTCGAATCTAAAAGTCTCGATTCATTTCCCGTTTCGAAGCAAACAAACCGAGAATCTTCAACTGGGCTTCCTTTACTTTTTCGGAACCGTCATAAGAATCATCGGATTTCATGAGTTCTTTCATCAACCAGCGAGAAGATTCTCTGTCCATAAAATCCAAAACTTGAATTACAAGTTTCTCGCGTACACTCCTCAGTGCGCCGGCCAGATCGGGAAGGCTGACTTGTCTTAAGAGTTCTTTGAGTTCGTTATGGGAAAGAGAATGAAAAGCGCGGCTCAAAAGAATATCGGAGTCGATCTGAGGTTTGGAGTTACAAAACTCCGCGTAAAAATCATTGAGGAGAATCGTATCGATTTCCTTTCTTTTAGCCATCACATAGTTCCAAAATTTTTCCTGATAGGATTCCCCAAAATAGGAAGCGATTCTTTCTAAGAAAATGGATATATGCAGTTCTTTCTGAATCGTCTCCATTCCCTCGAGAATGATAATTCTATCCAAAAGCTCCCTTCCTTCGTAACCTCCGGAAAGAATATAACCTTTCAGAATGTTGCGAACGTTTTCGGAATCCATTCCAATTCCTAAGAGTTCAAAACCTTTCCTCAAGATAAACGGATGTTTTTCAGAATTGAACTCGTCGATTAAAAAGTATTTTCCAAAAACGTAACACTTTTCGCAGAGTTCAAGCATCATTCCCAAAGTCTTTAAACTCTGTTCCTTCTCTTCGTCTTTGCAAAAAAGCTGATCCGGTCTTAAGTGTGCCAGCATGCCTTCGTTTCTCCGATTTCTATGATTGTCTTTTCTAACCGTTTTCAGTTCCAAAAAAATGGAATTGGACCCAACAAATTCGTTTTGCAGAAAGATGCATCAATAGACGAAGAAAGAGAATTCTTTCGAACCCTTTGTATAAAATTTCTTTTTGAAATTTTAAAATTCGACTCGAATCCTTTTTTACTAACCCTTTTGTCGTAGTGGTTTTTCGGACAGGAAAGCCCATTCTTTCCGATACGGATCTCTTTAGGAAAGAGGGACCAGAGGATAGAGTAAAACCTGAATCGAATCGGAATAATGAACCAGAGGATCCTCCCCCGCTATCGGAATACCGTAGCTTTGAAGAATCTCGTTTTTATAAATCCTACATTCCCCCTTTTGAAGCGGCCAGGGAATGTGATGGACTTCTCCTCTATAGATTCTTCCTTTTGGATCTTTTGAATAAAGACAATATCTTTCAGTAAGCCAATTCTCAAGCGTGCCCCTTTTCGTTTGGTAGATTTCCGAGATCGGTTCGTATCTCGCATAAAACTCAGCCGGTTTGGCTCGAGCATCTTTTCTCGAAGAGAAAAACTCTTTTTGGCCTTTCTCTCTTCGAAAAAACATCTTCGCGTTGAGATAAGGGAGATGAAAAAACTTTCTTGCGATTTCGACAACTAGACGATTGCCCGCGTCCAGACTAAAAAAGTAAACTCCTTGTTTCTCGCCGTTCTTCACATAGGTTCGAACATTCAATTCCGGAAAATAAGAAATCCAAGGCAAAGGTGGTAGATAGATCGGCCTCACTCCTTTCATTCGAAAAGGAACCAATCCTATATAGGCTTTTCCTTCAAAAATATCAACCTCCAACTCCTTCGGTAATACCTCTTCTAAAAATTCCTTTGGGACTTCCCAGTGCAAGAACGCCAATTCTTCCCAATACTGAACCATAAACGGTTTCGTCTCCGGTAAGGGCCAAGGTCGATGAAAGATTTGTTTTTGAAGATCGGAGAGAGATGAAAAGTGCATGCTTCGAATGTTATAATGTTCTTATTTTTAAAGAAATATTTTTTTATTCTACTTTCGATTTTAATTCCTTTCGATTTCATTTCCCTACGAAACACGCCGGTCCGCAAGAATGTCATCTTATAATTTTATGTTTTTTTAGAATTTCGGAGAATTCCTGTCTGTCCTTCACTTGCATTCTGATATGAATAAAGAAAGGTTCGATATGAAAAAGAAGAATAGAAAATTACTAGTTTGTTTGGTTCTCATCACTTCGTTTATCAATTGTCCGGGCGGCGGGGGCGGTTCCGATATTACGCCGATCCTATTTTTACTCATGGGCGGATCTACAAGTTCGGGATCAGGCAAGACTACAACTCCGACGACTTCGGTTGCGCCTTGTATGGAAAAAAATTCCTTTACGATCTCGAGTGCGACCGCATGGACTTTCAGCGGTCTCCCTTATTTTTATTCGAGCGTTAAAACTTATACTTTGTCTCCGTCGAAACCTTCCTCCATATTCTATACAAAGCAGGATCATCCGTTTACAAATCCTAACACCGATTATAGACCGGTCTTCCCTACATTCTACGATTCGAACGGAAGCAACTATCAAGGAAGAGAAGGTTGGAATGTGTTCACGGTAACGTCCATGAGTCCTTACGGTTACAACGGATTCTACTACGTGAACAAGTTCATTAACAATACTCTTTCCGCGGGCCAAATCAACGCGGTCGATTTTAACTTTCCTACAAATCCCGCAACGACCAACGCAAGCGCTTCGATCATAACAAACTGTAGAACTCTGGATTCCGACGAACGATCCTTTTCTGCCAGTGGCGGTTCTTCCAGCACAAATGGAATGAGCAAAATTTGGACGAACCGCAAGAAATTGAACGTGAACCTAATCTTTATTAAAGACGGAAATACCCGGGCTTATCCGGATCCGACACAATCAGGTTTACAAACCGCCCTCAACCGCTGGAAAGCGATTTATTCCCAAGACTCGGTTAAGATAGATATTCAATTCACCGTGGCTGAGTTGGATTCTGCGGAGTTTCTAAGTCTTGCTTCGTTATCCACCGACTTCTATAACACGAACGGAAGTTTAGGAAAGTTATTTTCTTCCACTTCCTCCGTTCAATCCGATGTCGCATTAAATCTTTATATCGCAAGAGAAGAAACGGAAGTGGGAGGTGTTCTTGGAATTTCCGGCGGCATCCCCGGTTCCGTCGGTCTCAAAGGAACTCCTCAATCCGGGATGGTGGTCTTTATCGAACCTCATCGTTCTTCGGGCGCTCTCGGTTCCATTCTTAGCGTTGCAGATCAGAATTTCTTAGGAGATACGATGGCGCATGAAGCGGGACACTTTCTAGGCCTCTTTCACACGGTGGAAAGCGCAGGTCAAAGCGGGGCGGGTACTCCGAATTATACGATGGATCCTCTGATTGAAACTCCGCTTTGTACGTCCTCGAGAAACACGAACGGGAACGGAAGGGTCGATATCAGCGAGTGCAGCGGGACGGGCTTTTTTGATTCCGGATCCTTGAATCTTATGTTTTGGGCGGGGGACGGGGTGACCCAACAAACACAACTCACCGGAGAACAAGGATGGGTTTTAAGACTTAACCCTCTAGTTTATTAGAATTAATTAGGAAAATAGAATATATGAAAAATATAATTACCACATGGATCCTTTTGACGTTTTTCTTTATACCATTATCCGCGGGAAACTTAGATCCGCAAAAACTCTCCGAAATCCGCTCCGTTTTATCCGGGACGAGACATTTGGAGGACTTGAGCGAACTAAAGAAAAACTTAGAGATCTACGAAGCGGATCCTTCCCCATATTTGATCGCGATCATTCAAGAATCCGGAACCAGAGTTTATATCAGAACGAGAGCCTTGAATTTGTTACAATTCTATCCTTCCGAGACGAACTCCCAATTTTTAGAATCTAAAATTTCCGCCAACAACGAGCACGAGTCCGTGCGAAAATTCGCGATTCGAAGTTACGCTATCTCTCAAAAAGGACAGATTTCTAAGGTGGAAACGTTTTTAGGAAAATACCGCTACGATTCCAGCCTCGGGTCTTTCGTAAATAGGACGCTCAAAGAATTCAGCTCCAATCACACCCTGGAGAAGGAGAATACTTCCAAACGACAAATTGATAGAAGCAACGTAAAAAAGTAAAAAATGTGAATTCGATCGCACGCATTTGAAAAAGTAAGTTTGGTCCCTCTTAGTTAGGAAAAGGCCCTTTCGGAATTCTCCGAAAGGGCCTTTTTTTGCGGGAACTCCTCCAGTTCCCTTCACTTCGAGCGCGATCCTTTATCGAGAAATGTAGGAACTCCTCCAGTTCCCTTCACTTCAAGTGCGATCCTTTATCGAGAAATGTAGGAACTCCTCCGGTTCCCTTCACTTCGAGCGCGATCCTCTATCGAAAAATGTAGGAACTCCTCCGGTTCCCTTCACTTCAAGTGCGATCCTTTATCGAGAAATGTAGGAACTCCTCCAGTTCCCTTCACTTCAAGTGCGATCCTCTATCGAAAAATGTAGGAACTCCCGTAAACAAGACTGATTCTTCCGAAAAAACGCGGGAACTCCCCTAAAAATTGGTGTAGAAGAAATACCAAAGTTCAGAAATCTGTGCACATGAGCCAAATTGAATCCGTTCCAATCGGAACCCTCCCACCCTTGGGACAGGTTCCTAAAAAAATGTATGCACAGGTCGTTCGTCCCGAACGTTTTGGAGATCCGATCAAAGCAATTCAGGAAGAACTCATCGATGTTCCAGAAATAGCTCCGGACGAGGTGCTCGTCGCGGTAATGGCCGCCGGTGTAAATTATAACAATGTTTGGGCCGCTCTCGGATTTCCCGTAGATGTAATCGGCGCAAGAAACAAAAAAGGTGAACCTGAGAAGTTTCATATCGGCGGATCCGACGCATCCGGTATCGTTTATAAAGTCGGCGCCGATGTTAAGAATGTAAAGGTCGGAGACGAAGTTGTTCTTCACTGCGGAATCTGGGATAAAAACGATCCTTGGGTAAAAGCGGGAAAAGATCCAATGTTCGCACCTTCTCAGTTGATCTGGGGATACGAAACGAACTGGGGTTCTTTCGCGCAATTCTGCAAAGTGCAAGACCATCAGTGTCTTCCAAAACCGAAACACCTTTCTTGGGAAGAAGCCGCCGCTTACATGTTAGTCGGTGCGACCGCTTATAGAATGCTCCATCACTGGAAACCGAACGACGTACAAAAAGACGACGTCGTTTTGATCTGGGGAGGAGCGGGTGGACTCGGTGCAATGGCGATTCAAATCGTAAAAGCCGCCGGTGGAATTCCAATCGCAGTCGTTTCCGAAGACGATAAGTTCGACTTCTGCATGAAGTTAGGCGCCGCGGGTGTCATCAACCGTAAGAAGTTCAACCACTGGGGAGCTTTGACTTCCGAGATCAACAAGATGGAAAAATTCGCAGAATGGACAAAGGCCGCTCGCGAATTCGGAAAGGCGATCTGGGACATAGCCGGAAAAGGAAATAACCCGAAGATCGTTTTCGAACATCCGGGAGAAACCACGATCCCTACTTCTATGTTTGTTTGTGAAACAGGAGGTATGGTTGTCATCTGTGCTGGAACCACCGGTTTTAACGCGACCGTTGACTTACGTTATCTCTGGATGAGACAAAAACGTCTTCAAGGTTCTCACTTTGCAAACGATGAAAACTCAAAAGGTATCAACGACTTAGTCATCGAGAAAAAAGTCGATCCTTGTCTTTCCAAAACCTTTGTATGGAACGAGACGGCAGCTTCTCACCAATTGATGAAAGAAAACAAACATCCTGCTGGAAATATGTCTATCCTAGTGGGAGCGGACAAACCGGGATTAGGAAAAAAATAATTTCCAAATCGGTAATTCGTAAAGCCCCCGAAGTCCGAAAAGGATCTCGGGGGTTTTTTTGTTTATTACTTTTGAATCATAGAATGGTTCGCCATTTGAACGATTCAAAAAACCAATTGCTTTTTTTCTTTCCCTATATAAATTCTTCATTCCACCGGAACGATCGAGGTTCGTTTTTTTAAAGAATACGAATCCCGACTTTAGAATCTTCCGATTATTCCCTTGAACGGAACCCGATGCAAATTCCAAAAGCGATTCTTCTGACTCAATGTCTTCAAAACGATTTTACTTCCCTTCTTGAAAAGTACGATCCGCTTCCGAATGCGCTGCACGTCGGTTATCAAGAGGCAAAACGATTGTTGGGCGAAATGGTCGAATATGGCCCGGTTCATTCACTGATCGAATGGGCGTATGCGGTCGATCCGAACGATCTCTGGATCATTCATATTCGAGACTGGCATGATATTTCGGATTCTTCTCAAAAGGATCATCTCGGCCAATTCGGACCTCACTGCATTCAAAATACGAAGGGAGCCGAATTCGTATTCGAGTCCTGGATCCGAGAAGATCAAAAAAAAAGACATCAAATTGTAAACGCCTCCGGGTTAAACGACTTCGTACAGACGAATCTGGAAGAAATTTTAGAACCTCTAAAGGGACGTCCCTTAAAAGTGGGAATTTCAGGAGTTTGGACGGAAGCCAAAGTTCAATTTCTTGCCTATGATATCAAAACAAGATATCCCGAATGGGAAATAGCGATTTGCTCCGCGCTTACGGCCTCTTCTTCGATTGGAATGCACTTCATAGCATTGGATCAGATGAAAGAAATTTTAGGGGTAAAAATCTTTCCATCCATCGGAGCCTTTACCTCTTTCTTAAACGGAACGGTTCCGAATTTGGAAAAAAGAATCACACATTCCAGAATATCCTCGGATCATTTTCGATACGAGGAAAACTACAAAGTCGCCGCGACCGACGAAAAGCTTCTTCTCTATCTATTCAGAGATTGTAAGGAAGTTGAATTCAAATGTCTGGACGGCGGTTTTTCGGGAAACGTCGTATTAAAATCCAAGTCCGTGGATCATATAGGACACAGCCAAGTTCCTTCCGTAATCAAAATCGGCCCCCGCGATCTTATCGCAAGGGAAAGAATCTCCTTTGAAAGGATCGAAGAGGTTTTAGGAAATAACGCTCCCTCCATCGTCGATTTCGCGGAATTGGAAGACAGAGGTGCAATCAAATACCGTTATGCGGCCATGTTGGAAGGCAACGTCCGCACATTTCAAAAAACATTCGATTCTACGGACGACGTTCAAGGACTAAAGACGATTCTTGATATCGTCTTTCTAAAACAACTCTCAAAACTCTACGAGGCTTCCTCTCAGGAAAAACTAAATCTATTAGAATATTATGATTTTCAGTCGAGATATGCGCCGGGGGTTCGAAAAAGGGTCGAGCTGATTACGGGCAAACCCGCGACGGAAGACACGATCGAAATCGAATCCGGCGTAACGGTCCAGAATATATGCAAATTTTACGAAACGGATCTGATCAATCTCAAAGAATACGCGGCGGTTTCACACTACACGTCCTATATTCACGGAGATCTGAACGGCGCCAATATCATCTTGGATGCGCAGAATAACGTTTGGTTGATCGATTTTTTTCACACTCACAAAGGCCATATTCTTAAAGACTTAATCAAGCTCGAAAACGACATTCTCTATATCTTCACGAAAATTCAAAATTTAGAAGAATGGAAGGAAGCGATCGAACTCAGCGACCTTCTTCTCAAGGTTCCGGACCTTGGGGTTCCGCTTCCCGCAGAACCGAAAAAACCGTGGAAACACTCCAAGATCAACAAAGCGTATTCGGTAATAGCTCATCTAAGATCGTATTACCCTTTTCTAATAAAAATGGATCGAGATCCATATCAGCTGCATACGGGAGCCTTACGTTATGCGATGCATACCCTTTCTTTCGACGAGTCCAACGATTGGCAAAAAAAATGGGCCCTCTACTCGGGAACTCTTTGTGTTACCGGAATCAGAGAATATATTCAAAGGTCCAAAATTCTCAGAATCGACTATCTCAGGTCCGATTCTCCAAACGAAAATCTTTCTCGGATCGGACTCACGATTCTTCCCGGTAGAAAGGACAGAGAAAGAAATTTGATTGAAGATGTTCGAACAATCCTGGAGGAAAAAATCACTCACGTTCTCTGCCTTCTTACGGAAAACGAATTTGCGGAATATGGCGTAAAAGATCTCAAAGAAGAATACAAAAACCGAGGACTGACCGTTTACTATTGTCCGGTCCTCGATCAAGCTGCACCTTTGCTCGAACAAACGATTCCAGTTTTGAAATGGATGGATGAGGCTCTCTCAAAAAACGAAAAACTTCTGATTCATTGTGTTGGAGGGTTGGGACGTTCGGGAACGCTCGCCGCGGCTTATTCGATTTGGAAGGCAAAAATGAGTGCGAGCGAAGCGATTTCTTTAGTGCGGGAATCCAGAAGTGAAAGAGCGATCGAGTCCAAGGTTCAAGAAGAATTCTTATCCGATTTTGAAACAAGAATATTCAATGATAAAATTCTAAATTAGAAATTTTGACTATTCTCCAAGAAGAGTCACACCCTGCCAGTTTTCGGGAACCCCGAATCTACAATGATGCACCGACTTCTCCAGATATACCCTCGCGGCCTGATCCGCACGATTCTTTTCGAGAATTCGGTTAAAAACGACGCAGGCCTCTTCGAAATGCTTTTCCCTAAACATAAGAATTCCACGTTCAAATTCTTCCCTAGTGTTCATATAAGAATCGATTAAGTTTTCGGAGAGGCCGTTAAAAACTTCCAAAACCGTGTGAACCGTTTTCTGATCTCGGATCTGAATTCGATCCACAACCCGATAATGATATTTGGAGGAATTTGTTAAGCGAAATAAGGTGGAATCCGTGATCAGCAGAGAAGATTCATAAGTGCGACTGAGCTGACCTATTTTGGTGACAACACTTACTGAAGAGGAAATTACCGTACTCTCCATTCTTTCCGCCTCACCGATCGTCCCCAACAAAATCGGTCCCGTGTGAATTCCGGTTCCGGAACGAACCGGATCCTTTCCATTGGCGATTCTTTCCCGATTAAAATCCCTTAAAATTCTCTGAATCTCGATCGCGCTGTCCAACGCCTTCTCCGGCTCAGGCGGGAATAACGCCAAAAAAGCCTCTCCGAAATATTTGTCGATAAACCCGTCTCGTTCTCGAATGATCGGCCCCACCTTTCCTAAAAAAGAATTGATGAATTCGAAATTCTCCTTTCCGTTCATCTTCTCAGAGATATCCGAAAACGCGCGAATTTCGTTGTAGAGAAGACTCATCTCTTCTTCCACCGTATCTCCGAGTTTGATATCAAATATATCATGTTTATTTAATATTTTCAAAAGCTCTCTTGGTACAAAAAGTCCGTAGGAAGAATTTACCTTTTTCAGACTTTCGGACATCTCTTCCACCGCGTCGAACGCAAGGGAATATCTTTTTGCGAGAAGATAGGCTTCGGAAAAGATAAACGCGATCAAACCAAAAGGCGCTAAAATAAAAGTAGGAATGATTCTTTTATTGTAAAAAATATCCTGACTATACGCTAAAAAGAAAAGAAATAATCCGATCAGAATCGAAACCGATCCCGGTTTTTTTCGAATCAACGCAAAAATCAAAACGTAAAATCCGAAAGCAAAACATAGGAATGTAAAAACGTAATAGTATTCGATCGTTCCCGTAAAAAGAACCGGATCCTGCGAAATTACGATCAAGGAAAAAATCGAGGCTATAAAAACCACTGCGTAATGTATTTCCTTTTTAACTTCATCCGGAAACAAAGCCCGCAAAAAGGCGGTGGCAAGCGGCGGAATCAAATAAAAACTGAGATAGACAATTCTCATGTGAAGATGGTAATTGATGCCCGGAAAAATAACTTGAATGAGATTCTGGCTTGTGCTGAGTTCTCGAAAACAAAAGACAAAACAGATGATTCCGAAATACAAAAGAGCGGCGTCTTTTTTTCTCAAAAAATAAAGGGTAAAATGATATAACGCCATCGCCGCGAGAAAACCGAAAAGAAAAACGTCCATAGTCATTCTTCTTTCTCTCAAACGAATGACTTGATCTTCGTTTCCGAAAATTAATCTTGCGGTAAGACCACCCCTCGCGTGATAAAAATTCGAAAGAGGGATTCGAATCTGAAATTCGTTTTTATGAATTTGAAATGGAATCACCCTTACATTCCATTCTGGGATCGAAGTATCCTGCGTTCTTCCGGGAACTCCATGAGATCCGATTTTTTTACCGTCGATCCAAATCTCGTAAGCCGTTTCGGAAGTTTCGGCAAGAAGAGCGAACTTTCTAGGATCTTGACTCGGAGGTAAAATCACTTTCAAAAAATATGTTGCGATTCCGGTCCCCGGATAGTTGTTTCCCTCCGGAGTTTGAATCCGAGTCCAAGCCTTTGGAACGGGCATGATACGGTTTTTTTCGGATTGAACATCCTGATTTTCGGAGAATTCATTCCAACGAAAGATCCAATCCCCCTGCAAAGCCACGGGGCCCTCTTCAAAATTCCAAGCGGATAGATCCAATACTCCCGATACGGCGGATGCCTGAGGACGTTCAGTTTCGGTCAGACATTGACTCAAAACAAAAATCAGACCGAGAAAAAACAAAACCTTCTTTTGGTAAAATCTAAATAAAATCATAGGAGGTTTTCTTGATTCTCCTTCGCACTCTTCCTCTTGGTCAATAAGAATATTGAGGATCAGGTTCTTTACTTTCTTTGAATGGAGTTTTTTAGCGAGTTATAATTCCATTCTTAAAAAATAAATATGTCTTTCGAATTACGGAAATATCCTCATACGTCCAATACGGTGATCCCGTCCCAATTGCTGGGAGATCCGAATCTACAGTAATGGATCGATTTTTCGAGATACCAACGAGCGGGTTGATCTAATTTATTTCTTTCCAATACCCGATTGAACACAACGCAGGCTTCCTCGAAATTTCTTTGTCTAAAATGTGCGATTCCTCTTTCAAATTCCTCTTTTGTATCCATAAAAAGATTCAGAAGAGAATCCGGTTGTCCATTAAAAACTTCTAAAATGGTTACGATAGAATTATGACCTTTGAGTTGAATCCGATCCAATACCCTCATCCGATATTTTTCCGGATTTTCCAAATTAAAAAGTACATGATCCGTGATTAAAATGGAAGAATCGAACAGACGACACAGTTGTCCCACTCGAGTCGCAAGCGTCACCGAAGCTGAAATCACGGCGCCTTCCATTCGTTCCGATTCTCCGATCGTTCCCAAAACGATCGGGCCGCGATGAAGACCGGTTCCCACGCGAACGGCCTCTCTTCCGTTCCCGACTCTCTGCACATTAATTTCTCTTAATATACCTTGGATTTCAATCGCACTGTCAAGAGCGTCTTCCGTCTTCTGAGAAAACAAGGACAGAAAGGCGTCTCCAAAATACTTATCGATAAAGCCGTTTTTATCCCGGATCAAGGGGCCAACTTTTCCGAGATAAGAATTGATAAACTCGAAATTCTCCTTTGCCGAAGTTTGATCGGAAATCGACTGAGAAGGCCGGATCTCGTTATAAAGAATCGTCATCTCCTCTTCCGCGACGTCGCCTAACTTGACATCTATGAAACTATTCTCGTTGAGAATTTTCAAAAATTCCCTTGGAACGAACAAGCCATAGGAAGTATTCGTTTTATTTAATGAATTCGTTAAATCGACGATAGCACCGAAAGCCTGGGAATACCGGCGCGCCAGTAAATACGCCTGGGTAAAAAGCATCGCCAATAAACCGATCGGAGAAAAATACCCAGTGTTGATGATTCTTTTATTGTAAAGGGTATCGTGAACAGTAACCAGAAAAAATATCAACATACCGTTTAATAAAAGAACGGCTCCGCTTCGTTTTCTTACGATCGCGAGCGTTAGAATATAAAACCCGTAAAAAAAAGTGAGAAACGTAAAAGCGTAATATACGTCGATAGTCCCCGTAAAAAAAGAAGGGGAAGTGATCAAAACGATAACGGAAGCAAGGCCTCCGAAAGAAAGAATTCCATAATAAAAATATTCGTTGAGTTCGGAAGGAAATAAGGAACGAAAAAACGCGGCGAAGATGGGAACTGTCAAATAAAAAGAAAGATACACGATCTTGCTGTGGATCGAATAGTCCAGACCCGGTATAAGAATTTGAATCAGATTCTCCCCCGTACTGATCGCACGAAAACAATAAACTAAACAAAGAAGCCCGAAAAACAGGACCGACTTTTCCTCCCTACGAAGATAGAATAACGTAAGATGATAAAGAGCCATGATCGCCAAACTTCCGAAGACGAAAACTTCGATCGTAAGTCTTTTCTCACGGATCGATTGAATGGATGCGCTTTTACCTATAAAAAACTTTCCTGTCAAACCTCCCCTCGCGTGGTGAAAATTCGAGATGAGAATTTTTAGATCAAGCTCCTTTTCGGAATTTAAGAATGAAAAAATCTTTTTGTTCCACTCCGGTCTTGAACTTTCCGAACTTTCTCCTACAGTTCCAACCGATCCCAGCCTTTTTGAATTGATAGAAATTTCATACGCCGTCTCGGAAATATCGGATTGAAGAGCTAATTCTTGTCCGACGAGTGAATCGGGAAGTTTTATTCTTAGAAGATAAGTGGCATAACCTTCGGATGAAAATTTATTTCCATCAACATTTTCGAATTTCACCCAGGACTTCGGAACCGTTGCAAAGGTAGAATTTTCAGTCCAGGGTTCCTGCGAAAAATGTTTCCATAAAAATCGAAATTCTCCTTCAAGAAGCGCCGGTCCGTTTTCATCGAAGTTCCATCCGGTGAGATCGAGAACTCCTTTTTCCGCCTTTGGGAACGGAATCGATTCCATCCAAGAACAGGAAAGAAAAATAAAAATAAAAATCGAAGAACAGATCCTCGGAATTTTCATATTCTTATCCGAAAATTCGAATCGGAAAGAAGGTTTTCCGATGAAAAAAAGAGTTCTGCAAGAGTTTGTGTTTCATACTCGTTCTAAAAAAATCGGGTTCCGATTGTGAAATGATATTCTGCTTTGTAAAACGAAACGGTCAATGAATATTCAAACTATATAAATCAATTTCAGTTTCTCTTCCTTTCACTTTGAATTTTCCAAGCGATCTGCATTGTTTTCGATTTTCTTCGGAAAGAAGTTCGTAAACGGCGGAGGAAAAAAGAACTTTCTCCTGAAGAGAAGAACAAAGGCCTTCGATCCTCGAAGCGATATTCACACTGTCTCCTATAACGGTGAAATCCAAACGATTTTTAGAACCGATTGCGCCTTGAACGACTTCTCCATAATGAAGGCCGATGCCGGATTCTAAGATCGGAAATCGAGAAAGACTCCATTCATTGTTGAGAACTTCCAATTCCCTCTGCATCTCTTGAGACGTTCGTAAAGCGGCGTCCGCAGGGGAGTCGACTTCCACCAATCCGCCGAATACCGCCATGATCGCGTCTCCGATAAATTTGTCGATGGTTCCGCCGTTTCTCGTGATACAATCCGCCATTCGGTCAAAGTATTCGTTCAGTTGGAGAATCAATCGATCAGGATCGGACTTTTCGCTCAAAGACGTAAACGACCTTAGATCGGAAAAGAGAACGAGAACTTTTTTCTTTTCAGTGCGGTCCGTAACCCCTTCGCTTAACAATTTTTCTTTTACTTCTTCCGAAACAAATTGTCCGAAGAGCCTGGATATATTGGATTTTTCTTTTTCTCTTTCGAGAACTTCGGAAAGAAGACGTTTTGTGTTTCTCACAAGAACGCCGACCACGATGCCTGAAAAAATCATCATCATCGATTTAAAAAAATAGATCGGAGGATCGGTAAGATCATGCCACTGGAGAACGTCTTTGGAATGAATCTCTGATATTCCATCCCTCGAGATAAGATAGAAAGCAAGATATTGAAATCCGCAATACGAACCGGAAAGAATCGACAGCCTTTCATTCAATGCGAAACCGGAAAGGATCACCATAAAAAAATAAAGATAGGAGGCGGGACCGGTGATATAAGTTGCGGCGCCTAACGGAAGATAGACTTCGGCGAGAAGATACAAAATTCCCGGAAGTGTGGAATAGAATAAGATTACGACGTAAATCCGAGACCCTTTTGCCTTTTTGAATTTTGCAAGAAGATAAAAGAAAAAGGACACAACACCTCCGATGGTGGTCCATAAAATCGGGACCTGCATCTGAAAGACAATTTCCTGTCTTTGCATCCAAATAAGAGCTACTGCCGAAGTTGTTCCTAAAATGAAAGAATAGAAACTGACTTTTTGTAATGTAGAATTGATCTCGAGTTCTAAATAAGAAGAATAGGTTTCTTTATCGTGGGCATTTATCATCGCCCGGTGAATCTTTCATAGAAGAATGAGAATTCCAAGAACTTTTAGATTTAGGACGTAATTTATTGATCGAAAGAAAATCTTACTATATTTTTTTCCCGAAACGTTTTTCCACAAATACCGCTCGTCGAAGAAAATATTTTACGGAAAATTCATTCAACATTTCGAAACAACGTTCATGTTCAGAAATTGATTTTCCATTTGGGATCTCTCGAGAATCAACCCTCTATTTTGTAAAACCCTTCCCGACCCAAAGGCTGAAATCACTTTCCATCGATACATCCAGAAACGGGCTCCCGATTATACTTTTTCACTTTTCGACGGACGGGGCAGCGAGGAAAGATCAGTGAAAATCCGCGAGTTTCCCGAACTTCCAATCGAGGCTTCCAAGAAACAAATTCTATCCTTGAAAGTCCAAAAGTCGGATGCAATCAGCTCTCGATCTCCCAATCTAAACTCTCACATCCGGTCAGTGCGGTTTTTGCAAAAAATCATTGCTCGGTTGATCGTGTTAAAATTTCTCTAACATCGAATACAATACGATACAATTGCAACTAACGCAAGGCTATAGAAATATCCAGAACATTTAAAAAAATCATGAGTAAACAGGGCTCTTTGATCACCCCTGGGTAACACGAGGAAACATCTGTACAAAAGATGAAATTTTGAGATTAACTACAGCCGATGCATCGGATTTCGATAGAACAGTTCTGATAACTCAGACCATCGTTTGGTCCTAGGAAAGCGAAACACGTTCCTTAAAATATTTGGATTTTGTTTTTATAAAACACAAATGGGGATCGATCTTCTACATCGATAAGTATGGAACTGAATGATAAAATTCGATTTCATTTACGAGGGAAATAGAAACCGATTTTGCATCTCGAGACAAAAATCCTTCCTTTTCCGGAACACATTCAACTTCAGGAGAGAATATAGCTTCTTAAAAGTAAAATATGGATTCATCAGCAAGACTACTTTCCAAATGTAGAAATAACTTATAAAAAGAATATCAATGATAAATCACTAATTCGTATTTATTAAACGAAATCTAATCACTTTATAAATATGTAATATTAATTTAACACACAACCAAATAACAATTCAAAAAATAACCATACATTCTGTGGTTGGTGGAAATAAATAGGAGAAACCTTCTACATGAAAAATAACATCATGAAACTAGCGGCGATTGTGGCACTCACTGTTGCATTTGCGGCTTGTAAACCAAAAGATAACGATGACAACACAACTACGGCTCTGCTCTTTCTGCTGGACCAAACTACCGGAAACTGTGCGATCGTATCTAGAACAAATTCAACTTTGTATACGGCAAGTTTGACCGTAATTCCAAAGGGTGGATGTAACCAAGCGACACTTGCAGGGACCACTCTTGCGGCAAACACGTTAATTGCCCAAGCGAACTACGATACCGCTCAAACCATCGCTACCTCCCTCTCATGTAACGCTAGCACAAGCGCAAGACTCACCACTTCAAAAGAAGCTGTTGCGACCGCAAACTCCACCGCAGCTGCTCAGACTACTTTTGATACTAACGCAGAAAGAACAAGATACTTCCCAATCGCGGACTTAAGAGTGGAAGGAATCGTAGCTTTAAATACGGCACTTTCTCCTTTGGGATTTTCTCAAGCTGAAATTCTTGCGCTTAAAGTAATCGGATTAGACGCTTACAGAAACCTCATTCCCCTATCCTTACTTGGTCAAGCGGCGGCTGCAGCAGGTGACACTGCTTGTGTTACTGCTACAACAAATAAAATAAGGGCGGATTACGCGGGCGTGAGAGGTGTGGATGCCAATGCGACTACAAAAGCAACCATCACAACACTTCCATTGATCAATACTTGTACATACGGAAGCGCTTCTCCGACGAATACTACTTGTGCAACCCTGAGCACTCAATTCTAATCGAAAGTTTTCTTTTGATCCAGAGAGACAAAGGTCATCCCGAAACGGGTGACCTTTGTTTTCGTATCATAATACTTTTTGGTCGGTTTTTAAGTTTTCAAAAAAATTTCTTCTTTTGATCGCGTCCTGGATTCTTCCCTCTCTATTGCAATTTTCCAGTCAAAACAACTGATGGATCAAAACAAAGACGGAAAAATTGACAACATACTTTATACGAAACGCGACTCGAATGTATCCATTTTTATGGAAACCTTTGAAAAACAAAAAGATGTTCCTGACGACTGGATGTGGTTAAAAATGGATCCTAAGGATCCAAAAGCATTCCAATCCCTTTATAATGAAATCGCATCGAAAGACCCTTTGAAGGTGGATATTAAGATCTGGTTCGGGCCCGGAAATTTAAAACTCATCGAAAAAGATGACCGAGACCAAGACGGATTTTTCGAAACTACACAATACTACAACCGATTTGCAAAACCTAAGGTGAACTCAGGAATCGTAGCCAGAATTGAAATCGATTCCGATAAAGATCAAAAAATAGACATCTGGATCTATCCAATGAAAAGAATCGAGATCGATACGAATCAGGACGCGATCCCTGATACTTTCAGTGAGAATCCGGATACAATCGGTCAAGTTTTCAAAAAAGGAAAACGAATTCCACTTCTCAAGGTCCAGCCATTACCATCTCCACAGTCTTGGGCGCTTCACCCGCTTCTCATTCCCGATGAAACTTGGAAAGCCATAATTCCTTTTTCAATGTAAGAAAACGAGGATCGGTCATTTTTAAATTCTTCACTTTCTGAAATAACACCGATTCAACTTTCTCTTCTCGACCGAATCTCTTTGCACTCGATAGAATTCCAAGTTTCTAAATCTCTTCAACAAAACCAAAATAAGATTTCGAAATTGTAAAAAACCTTTGAAAAACCGGATTTCGGTTTAAAACTTTTCGCGTATACAAAGACCAGACTTCCGATTGCGGTGGATCTTTGCAGCGACTCTAACACTTAGAAAGATTCCACAAAGGTCAGACGCAAGGCTCAAATCATAAAACCTTTGGTGAGCTAAGAATATATAGCGAGGTATTTACCGAAAAGTCGGGCTGGTACTCGTTTTTTCGAAAAAGCATTGGGATAGTTTCGTTAGCACAATACGAAATTCGAAAAAAAATCCATACATATTGATTAGAAGTGCTTTCCGGACAAAATTCCAGGAGCGATCGGCCCTCATTCAATAAGAGAAATGAAGTCATCGAACATCGGATTACCAAAGTTCGAAAACCTCAGAGAGATCAAATATCTGGAGCGCCTCATCCAACTTTAGCGTAAGCGCATTTTAGAAATGCAGCTGGAGCCAAATCTACGAACTCTTCAAGAAAAAATACGACTGGGTTTGAAAATATTCTCTGAGAAATACAATTTCAAGCAAGCTCCTCAAGAATAGAAGATAAAAAGAAAATTCACTTTTTTCAGTCTTCATTCAGGGAATAAAATTAACGTGAACAAACAATCCATTTCTGAAGGGTATTCAGACTCGTCCATAAGTAACGTTATATGATACCGTTACTCTATACATCTAATTCGGTAAACTAAGAGCCGCATCGCCCCAAAATAATATCGAATTATGATTCCGTATCTCATTCTGGAAAAACTAAATGCAAATAAATGCGCTTATATAATAAATTAAATATCGTATTATATTATTCTAATATTTTTATAATAACCTAACATCAATTCGTCGCTAAGTTTGTTTTTTATTTGAAATTTAATAAGCTCAACTTCTGTTAGTGCAAATCTATAGGAGAAAATTTTCATGAATAAAAAGATGATTCAACTGGCAGCAGTTATGATGCTCGCTATTGCCATAACCGCTTGTAAACCCAAGGAAGATGACGATACAACGACCATTGCGGCGCTTGCATTTTTCGTTGACCAAACCTCCGGCAATTGTGCTCAAGTGCTCAAGGTAAATGCGACTACCTACATCGCCACCCTTTCTGCTGTCCCAAAGGGTGGATGCAACCAGGCAACACTTATCGGTAGCGATCTGGCTTCTTACAAAGTAATTCAAACCGCTAATTCCGATGCAGTCAGCGCACTTTCTGCCTCTTTGAACTGTTCTGCTGCAACAAACAATGCCATTGCAAATTCGAAAAACAACATTCTCGCAACTACACAGGCAACTTTTGACGCTCTTGTTGCGGGATTTAAACCCTTCCCTATCTCTGATCTTAGAGTAGAAGCATTGGGCGTGTTATCGGCTACTAATTCACAACTGACACTCTTAGGATTTAGCCCAGCAGAAATACTTGCTCTCAAGGTATTGACTTTAGAGCAAACAAAGTTGGCATCAGCTACTCAATCCTTAGGACTGCTTGCAGCTGGAGCTGGAGACGTAGCTTGCGTAACTGCGATTACAAACAATAATAAAACCGCATTTGCTGGTTTCCTCGGTTTAGATAGTACGGCGACTACAAAAGCGACCATAACCGGAATCTCTTCAGCAATATGCCCATACGGAAGCGCAGCCCCTGCGGCGACCAAATGTACGACCCTTAACACTGAATTCTAAGTCGTAAAAGATATAGAAGACATTTTATAAAAGTAAAACAAAAAGTTATCTTCATCGATGTCTTTTTGTTTTACTTTTTCAGCCTCATTCTATCTTTAATCTCCATGAAGCATTGTTCACTTCTATTAGCCTTTTTCTTATATTCTTTCCTTGGCTGCCGATCGGAATTTAATGTGACCCCGATGGATCAAAACAAAGACGGAAAAATTGACAACATACTGTATACGAAACGCGACTCGAATGTATCCATTTTTATGGAAACCTTTGAAAAACAAAAAGATGTTCCTGACGACTGGATGTGGTTAAAAATGGATCCTAAGGATCCAAAAGCATTCCAATCCCTTTATAATGAAATCGCATCGAAAGACCCTTTGAAGGTGGATATTAAGATCTGGTTCGGGCCCGGAAATTTAAAACTCATCGAAAAAGATGACCGAGACCAAGACGGATTTTTCGAAACTACACAATACTACAACCGATTTGCAAAACCTAAGGTGAACTCAGGAATCGTAGCCAGAATTGAAATCGATTCCGATAAAGATCAAAAAATAGACATCTGGATCTATCCAATGAAAAGAATCGAGATCGATACGAATCAGGACGCGATCCCTGATACTTTCAGTGAGAATCCGGATACAATCGGTCAAGTTTTCAAAAAAGGAAAACGAATTCCACTTCTCAAGGTCCAGCCATTACCATCTCCACAGTCTTGGGCGCTTCACCCGCTTCTCATTCCCGATGAAACTTGGAAAGCCATAATTCCTTTTTCAATGTAAGAAAACGAGGATCGGTCATTTTTAAATTCTTCACTTTCTGAAATAACACCGATTCAACTTTCTCTTCTCGACCGAATCTCTTTGCACTCGATAGAATTCCAAGTTTCTAAATCTCTTCAACAAAACCAAAATAAGATTTCGAAATTGTAAAAAACCTTTGAAAAACCGGATTTCGGTTTAAAACTTCCACTCACTTGAAAGTACAAGCAGCTTTCAAAACCTACGTTTCGTCTTTCATTATCAAACTCATTCCAGTTTCTACGAATTCAAACCCTGAACCGAAGAGAAAATTCGACTCTTAGGGAAAAAGTTGGACCTTCTTATAAAACAATTCGAAGTATAATTCGAACAACCTACACTTTGTCACAAAAGAAATCATTCAAAATCAATTATTTAATAATATCAATTGAATAATAATTATTAAATATTCAATTTTATTAATAATAGAAGTAAATAAATTAAATATACATTACAATCCAATCATATATATAAAATTTGTCACCTTGAATCCATTCTTGGCTATTAATGGTTGTCGCGTTTACGATCAATCACTCTATCGCGGTGAATTAAGGAGATTTTTTGAATGAACAAAAATATTTTTAAGTTTACTGCAATGCTTGCGCTTATGACTGCATTAGCAGCTTGTAAACCGAAAGAAGATGATAACACGGAACTGCTTTTAGCTCTGGCTTTTTTAGCAGACCAAACAAGCGGGAACTGCGTTACCCTCTCGAAAACAGACGCTGCTCCCGGTGGACCCGGCGACGGACTCCCAACTTATACGGCAACGGCTACCACAAGACCAAAAGCGGCTTGTAACGGAACTTTCAATACAGTCTTTATCGTAGGCAACTCGGAAGCCGTAGCGGAGTCCTCTAAGGCTTCTTACCAAGCTGCTATCGATAAGGCAAACGCGGGCGGTGCAAACTGCACGGGAGCCGGTCAAACGGTTGCCACATTGCAAGCCACCAAGGACGCAGTCACAGCTCTTAAAGTAGATCAAACCTTAGCAGCAAACGCATTCTGCATGCCCGCCGGCACAGGTTGGAACCTGAATCCGCTTGCTCTTGGCGGAACCGTTGTGAGTATCGACCCCGCTTATTTTGGAAAAACCGTGATCGCCTGTTCTTCCGAACAAGCAAAGGCAAAATACTTGGAATTTCTTTCGAGCTTTAACATCTCTACCGTTTCCGGTTCTGCAGCAACCGATATGGCAACCAACTTGACATTTCGGAGAAAAACTGCGGCGGTCGCTGCGAGTAACTTCAAGTGGACTGCGGAAGCAGCGAACGCAGGACGCTTGATCAATGTTTCCGAACTTACGACTTCCGGACAAGCTGGGGCGACACTCCTTGCTTTTGGTACGGCGCAACAGATCAATGCAGCGGCTATCGTAGGCGGAAACGCGGCAGGGGCTACGACCGCTCGCGCGTGTGCAAAGGCCCTCATTGCAAACGAATCGGAAGCAGTTCAGGGAATTGCAGCTTCCCTTCACGATGTAGCTGGGGGATTCACTGGAGCAATGACCGGTGGAGTTCTCGGTGAAATCATCACTACGGCTCAAGCGGAAGCGGTGAAGGAAGTTCTTTTTCTAAATCTTACCTGTCGATACGGAGATTTTAACGAAGAAGCCGCCGCAAACTTAAGCACGGTCGGAACCGAGACGAACGTAAAAAACAACGGACTTTGTCCGGCGTCTTATCCAAAATATTGATTTTCGGTTAGAAACTTAGATAAAAAAAGACCGCTTCGGAAGAGCGGTCTTTTTTTTTATGAAATGAAAGTAGAAGGGGACGTTTAATTTAGCGATCGTGATTTTTTTCTTGTTTCGATCCCGTGGGAAAAATGCTGATCGTGATTAGAGATTGGTAACGCGGGTTTAAGATTCGTTCCGGTCTAAGAACCCAAGAATCTTCTTTTTTCATTTGCGTAAAATCGGATTCTTTGATTTTCATTTCTTGCGTGATCAGATTAAAATTTTCGAGCATTAGAATTTCTCTAGAGAGAATGTGATCCGGTTTTCCATCTCCGTCTCTATCCAATTCCATCCTCGCTTCCGGAAAAATCCACAGGTCCGGCCTTCCATTTCCGTTCAGATCGACCTCAATCCGACCCACAATTCGCAAAGTTTCACCCGGTATCGCCATAGAATTGTAGTATAGAATCGATTCCCAGCGACCATCTTCGTTTAGATCGTCTTGTTCGATCAATTTTCGATTCCCAGGCCCATACCAAATCCTACTATGATTTCCTTTTCGTTTCATTTCCTCAAAAAGTACAAGACTCGATTCCGGGCTTTCACGATTTCCACGAACCCAGGTCCAAAGATCCGTTTGACCGTCCAAATCCGTATCCGTCTGAATCATCATCAAAAGATTTTCCGGCCGAAACACAAACGCAGTCTGATTTTTTGTTTTCTGATCGATTGCGCCTAACTGAGTCACTTGTATCAGATCTTCTTTGCAAGAAAAGAATACAAAAACAATCTTCATCATCGCAATCCAAGCTATTAATTTCAAATTCATCTTCAACTCCCTAAAACCACGCTTACAAGAGAGCAAAGAATTGAATCCATGAAAAACAAAATCGTTTCAAGTTCGGATTCAAATCGAAGCAAATCATCACCTCCATCTCCGAAAAAAAAATTTAAAAAAAAGAATTCAAATTATATTATGTAAGATTGAATCCTTTTCCTCTCCTCTTTCAAGAGACTTGTCTGGCTTTTTGTGATTCGTCTTTTCTGGGAGAAACTCCGTGGATTCTTTTGAATGCTTTTGAAAAAGCAAACGCGGAAGAATAACCTACGATCCTCGCAACTTCTTCGAGGGTAGCTCCTTGATCTTGAATCAGAGTTCTCCCCTTTTCAATTCGAAGTCTTGCGAGATAATCCATAGGCGTACAACCTAATACGTCTCGAAAACGATTCGCAAGTGAAGCTCTGGAAATTCCAACGGCCCTTGCGAGATTCTCAAGACTCCAAGAGTGCGCCGGTTTTTTGTGAAGCGCTTCCAACGCGGCCAATATTTTCCCATCCTTAAACGCGCTCCTCCATCCCGGAGAAAGAGACGGGTGAGTTTCTAACCAATGGCGAATAACGTAATAAAGAAGAATATCGGTCAATCTTTGTAGAATAAGATCCGATCCGAGTTCCGAATCGACTTCTTGAGAAATCAGAATCAACGTCGTGTGCAAAGGATGATGGGGAGGAATTTCTCCGGAACGAATGAGTATATGATCCGGGAGTTCGAGAAAAAAAGGATGTTGTGTCGTCTCGGGAACCTCGTAACGAACCGAAACAAAGGTTGTAATCGGAACTCCGTCGGATTTGGAATCCTCTTTCGCCAAGAACTCGTTGAACTTTCCGATATCCATTGCTTTGTGATTCGGAGTGGACACGAGCTCGTGATTGAATCCCCTTGCGATAAAAAGAATATCTCCTTTCTCCAAAGGAATACACTTTCCCTGAAATCGAACAAAACAAGAACCTTGAGAAAGAAGATGAAATCCTCCGCTTTTCTCACATGGAAATCGAAGCCCCCAGGCTCGATACATCGACCTTCTAACAAGAATATCTGTCTTCCAAGCTGCGGACGTAAGAATTTCAGAAAGTAAATCCATAGATCAACTTTATCCCAAAATGTCCAAAAGTCGATTCATTTATACGATTGGATATTCTTTTTAGATTATAGGACATAGCCAATCTCTTCCTCACAGGCTACTATGTTTTTAGGAGAATGAATTATGAAAATATTTGTATACGCCGCAAGCGGATCGGTATCGGGTTTAGTCGTGGAAGGTTTATTAGAAAAAGGTCATGAGGTCTACGCAGGCACAAGAACGCCGGAATCCGGCAAAAAGGTTCCTAATCTTCACTGGGTAAAAGCGGACGCATCACAACCGAATCTTGGGCTCGAAGTTTTGGATCAAGTGAATAGGGCTTTTTTTCTTTCCCCAACAGGCTTTACGGATCAATTTGGGGCACTAAATCCATGGATAGAAAGAGCGAAATCTAAAAAATTGCAGAAAGTTGTACTCATGACCGCAGTAGGCGTTGAACATTCTCCGGACGATTTACCACTTAGAAAATTAGAAATCGCGCTGGAAAATTCGGGGGTTCCATTCAACATCATTCGGCCGAATTGGTTTATGCAAAACTTTCAGACGTTTTGGATCTCTGGAATTTTAAAGGATAAGAAGATCTACTTTCCGGGCGGTCAGGCAAAAACAAGCTTTATCGACGTAAGAGACATTGCTTCTTCCGCCATATCTCTTTTACTCGACGATTCCCGTAACGGTAAAGAATTTACGCTTACCGGAAAAGATTCCATCACACACGACGAAGTTGCTCAAAAAATATCCAAAGCGACGGGTTTAAACATTAAGTTTGCCGATATCACACAGGAAGAATTTAAAAAGAACTTACTAAGCGCCGGTGTTCCTGAAGATTACTCGAACGTTTTGGTTTACCTCGCAGGTCTTCTGAAAGAAGGACATGTAGCTCCTATCTCAGAAGGCGTCAGGGAGATTACGGGAAAAGATCCGATCTCTTTCGATCAGTATGCAAACGACAATAAAAAAGTCTGGTTGATTTAGAATTTTAGAAAGCCCGAAGCAAAATAAGCGGGCTTCTTTCTTCCGATAAATCAGTCGTTCATGGATTTTGTCCGAAGAATCCGAATTCGATTCAAAAGAATTTTTATAAATTCTTAAAACAAGAATTGCAAAAAGTTTAATTTACTGTTGAATAAAAAATGTTTAGAAAGGAGAATTTCGATTCATGAAAATTAAAGGAATTGCATTTGCATTCTTGTTATCCGCTTCCGTATTACAAGCAGAGCCTTTTCAACTCAAAAGCCCCGAACTGACTAAGGGTAAGCTGATTGCCGACGAACAAGTGTTTAACGGTTTCGGATGTACCGGCGGGAACGTTTCCCCTTCTCTTTCCTGGTCCGGACTTCCAAAGGATACGAAGAGCATCGCTGTCACCGTTTACGATCCTGACGCCCCCACTGGAAGCGGCTGGTGGCATTGGGTCGTATTCAATCTTCCGGCTACGACCACTTCTCTTCCTGCAAATGCGGGAAATCTTGAGAAGGACCTTTTACCGAAGGAAACCATTCAAAGCAGAACGGATTTTGGAACCGGCGGTTATGGAGGGCCTTGTCCTCCCAAAGGCGACAAACCTCATCGATATATTTTCACCGTTTACGCTCTAAAAGATAAAATCGGAGCGGATCAGAATTCTTCAGGAGCTCTGATCGGCTTTTATATCAACCAGTTGAAAATCGGCGAAGCAAAACTGATCGCAAAATTCGGAAGATAAAAAACTCTCTTTCGTTTTAGTTTATACCTCCGGATCAAAATTGTGTAAGGAGGTATAAACTTTCCGTATTTTTTTCAGGAAATTTGAAAGTTTCTCGATCTTAAAATCAAACTCAAAGGGCAGAAGTATCCTTTGGAAGTCCGGACAGGATCACGGAATGAAGACTCAGAAGTTTTTCTTTTCCCTTTACCTGCACCTCTCCTATCTCGACGGTCCGAAAACCGCTTCCGATCCGATCCAAAACTTCCTGAGAAATCAAAAAGTCCGCATTCAATTCTTTGCATGCAGATTCGATTCGAGAAGCCGCGTTCACGGCATCTCCGATAACAGTAAATTCGAGTCTTTCTTTGGTGCCGATATTACCGCAGATCGCCTCCCCGAAGTGAATTCCGATTCCTTGCCTGATCTCGGAGAGACCTCTTTCGGATCTCCGAATATTCAATTTTCTTAATTCTTCTTTCATTCCGATCCCGGCAAGAACTGCATTACGACAGTCCTCTTCTCCGGATTCAGGAATCCCAAAGGTAACCAAAATTCCGTCGCCGATAAACTTATCGACCGAACCTCCGTTTTCAAAAACGACTCGAACCATCTCTTTATGATAATCCGTCAAAAGCGAAATGACCTCTTCCGGAGAAAGTTTTTCGGAAATCGCAGTAAAATCCCTAATGTCGCAGAACAAAACGGCGATCTTCTGAATTCTTCCCCCGGGCGCAAAAAGATTGTCCTCTGCGGTGATTCTCTGGATTACACCCGGTGAAAAATATCTTCCCAACTGGTAACTTTTCCTTTCCAAAACTACGGATTCTTTCAGAAGAGAGCGTGCGGTGAAAGCGATAAAGGAGGTGATACCTCCATATAACAAAAGTAAGGCGGTCATTGAAAAATGATATTGCGGATTGGCTTTGGGAGATAGAAACGTTTCCGAAAGGCTCGACGTCCATTCCACATTTGGATCTCCTTGAACATAAAGAAACATCCGTATGGAAGTTACAATCGATCCCAAAGAAACCAAAAGCGGATAAGCCGGTTTTAAAGAAAGGCCGTTCACAAGTATAAAGACCGCAGAGATCGGAATAAAACCCGTCTTCATAAGATAGGTTCTAGGAACCGCCTCGCCTCCAACGGAATCATACCAAGTCCAAGGAAGTATCGAAAGAATCAAAATATCAAGACACACCCCCATCCATCCCGCGATTCGATTGTCGTCTTTCAGACAAAATCTTTCCTTTCTTAAAAACCAAAGCATCCCTGCGGAAACAAACGCTGTTCCGGAATACAAGATCAGAATCGCTATTTTTTCCGTCATACTTTGTGAAATAATCAAACTCGGCGGAATAAAAGAAGCGGCTATGATCATTCTAAGCACAAAGCCGATTCGAAAAGAGCGAGTCTCTTTATGTCCGAGAATGTCTTCTGTCGGTTGCATCGTTTTTTCCTTTCGATTTTTTGAGAACGGTCCGCGTTTTATTCTTCGTTTATCCGTTCCTTTCGCTTAGTTCGACTTCATTTTTAAATAAATTCTTTACAATTCTAAATTCTTTTTGGAAATTCTTTTCGCACGAGGATAACCGCTTACAATGAAACGATTGTTTTTATTTTCCATTTTCTTTCTTATTCTTTCTTCGAGTTTTGCCCAGAACGTTTCCCTTTGGCAGACCATGTTCGGAGGAGAACAATTCAACGGACTCAAACCGAATGAATGTCCCGAGGAACTTCCTTCCGGGATTGGTTCATTCAAAGACGGCGGCTTTGTCATCGTCGGCTCTTCCAATAGTTGCGCCAAACAAGACATGAATTCTAAAATTGAACAAAAAAAATACGGAGCCGCTTGGGCAGCGAAAGTGGATTCCAATGGAAATCCGGTTTGGTGGAGATATCTATTCCCGAGTAAACCTGTGGATATGGACGGCTATTCGATCGCACTGCACGACCATGACAGTTATCGAGGAGAACTTCTCATCGTTACTCAAAACGGAGATTTTATCGCGGCCGGATCGATAGGAGGTTCGACTCTCAATCGAAAACTCTCTTTTTCAAAACACAACGCTCAAGGCGAACTCGTGGAAGATCGTTTTATCAACGCAAATGAATTCTGCGACAACTTTTGCGGATTAGAAGATCCTCAGATCTACCACTTGCAGGAGCTTTCCAACGGAAAGTTCAGGGGTCTTGTTTCCGTTTCTCATAAAGTGGAAACTACCGAGAAGGAAGGAAACACGACCGTGGTTTCCACAAAAATCAAAACAAGCTTTCTTTATACTCTTTTCGGGAAAGACGGTTCCGTTAAGAATTCGAAATACATTCCAGATTTAAGTTTTGCCCCTGACGCTTCGGTTCCTCTTTCCGACGGGGGTTTTGCATTTGCAGTAAGCACGGATAACGTATCAGGAAAAGAATCTCAAAGAGACGTGATCGTTCAGAGATACGACGAGGACGGGAACCCTCTTTGGAAGAAAAAATTCGGAACTCAGGGTGTGGAAGATTTTGCAATTTCTTTACTCAAACTTACGGATGGGAATCTTCTTTTATCAGGAGGAATTTCCGGTGCGGGTAACAAGTCCGTCTGGCTCTTAAAACTTTCTCCCAATGGAGAGACGATTTGGGAAGTAAAACAAAGGTTAGGCGGACACAACTTTTTGGATCCGATTATCGAGACGCCGGATCAAGGTTTTCTAGGAATTCTTTCCGACGGAGAAGGACCGATGGTTTTGATAAAATTCGATTCTTTCGGTAAAAAAATCTGGGAAAAAAAACATTCGCAGAGAATCTATATGGCGAGCAAGATTCTAAAGAACGATAAGGGATACGTTATTCTTGCTTATACGAAGAAAAAACCGGCCTTATACGTGGACGCCCTTTTGATTCAAACGGATTGGGACGGAAATTTTTCTAAGGAAGCGATCAGAAAGAATTTTCCTTAACCATTTTAAGGAAGCTTCCAAAAACGAGCGATTCAACTTTCGGGGAACGATGTACGAAAGAAAATGAACCTTTTTGCAAAGTAAAATTCCTCTCGGCTTCGTCGGAGGTACGACAATCCACCGTGAAGGTCGCGCGCCCCGCCCTGAATTGGGTGGTGGAGGCGGGTCCGCGGGAAAAAACCTCGGCAGACTTTCCTCTATCAGAATATTATACTTTTTGCAAATAAAATTTTTCTCGTCGGAACTCCGACAAAAGTTCCTAAAGGCTTCCTACGTCGCACAATTCTTTTCTAAATTTTGGGAGCGAAATCGAGAGTGGGCCGCTACACTTTCAAAGTAAAATAGGGATTTCGATCTGGAAAAAGCTCACTTTTTCTTTTTTACAAAACAAAAACAATCGGTGGTATGATCCATAACCATTCCAGTCGCCTGCATAAACGCATAACAAATCGTAGAACCCACGAATTTGAAGCCTCTTTTCTTTAAGTCCTTGCTCATCGCTTTCGACTCCGGCGTTTCGTTCGGCGCGTCTCGGATCGTCTTCCAAGAATTATAGATCGTCATTTGATTCACAAACGACCAGATATATCTGTCAAAAGAACCGTATTCTTTTTGAATATTCAAAAATAATTGTGCGTTTGTAACCGCAGAACGAATCTTTAATTGATTTCGGATGATCCCCTCGTCTTTAAGAAGGGATTGAATCTTTTTCTCTTTGTAATTCGCGACTTTTTTAGGATCAAAACCGTCGAAAGCCTTTCTGTAATTTTCTCTTTTTTTTAAAATCGTAATCCAGGAAAGCCCAGCTTGTGCCCCTTCTAGAATCAAGAATTCGAAAAGTTTTCCATCGTCGTGCACGGGAGTTCCCCATTCTTTATCATGATAATCCATATAAAGAGGATCTTTCGTCGCCCAAGCACATCGAATTTTTTCGGACTTACTTTTCATTTTTTTTATTCTTAATCTCGAAGAGGATTTCAGCGGATTTTCAATCTAAGAATGAAAAACGAAATCTTCCATCTTCGTTCGGTTCTATCTCGTAAACCTGCTCGACCGCGTCCACGTTCAAGGGGCCAAAAATATGAGGGAAAATATTCTTCTCCTCCTCTTTCGAAAATTTGGAAGACTCGCTAGTTTCGTATTTTAATTCCGACTTTAATTTTTCGGTATTTACAACGAGAATAAGCAGATCCGTTCTTCCGAAAAAAATCCGGTTCGCGGTTTCTTCCACCTGATTCTTCTTTGAACTGTGAATGAATCCTTCTTTTGAAAGGGAATCTGTAATATAAAAGCCGGTCCTTACCGCTTCTTCATATTCTTTTTTAGAAGCGATATTGTAGATGTATTTCGGAGAAGACCCTACTACCATCTTGCGATATGGTCTTCGGCCCAACCTTGACCGTTCGTAATCTTATATTCATTCTTTCCCAATCGAATAATACCTTCGAACCTTCCGATCATCTGATGAACGGAAGAAGCAAGAATTCCAGTGTTCGTGTTTGCCTTTCTATGAAATTCGGGAATGAACTGTAGATCGATCGCCTGCGAATCGTTTGTGTACAAATGCCAAGGTTTCATCCAATTTTCTTTGTCGATCTCAAAAACCGCGTTAGACGGAATCTTATAAATTCTTCCGTTCACCAAAATCGCATTTTCGGTGGTTCCGGTTTCGTCAGTCCATCCGGCTCCAAGATTGATTCCGATTCTTTCACCTGCGTTAACCGCCATCATCGAAGCCCAGTTCCATTTTGTGGAATAAGGCCAGACCCCTCTTCCATAATCCAAACAGGCAAAGGAAGTCTCCGGTTCGAATTTATGCTCCATTGCTCCGTAGCGAACGGTTCCACTCGCGCCTACTCCGAATAATTTTTCCGTAAACTGAAATCTTCTCTTAGACCAAGGCACGACTACGTTGAGCGTTTCCCAATTCTCTGGAACGGGAACCAAAAGTTCTGCATGAACCGGAATCTTATTTCTTGGCGAAAAATTGACCGAAAGACGATAACCCTCTTCTTCCCGAAAAAATTGAAGTCTCGCGTTGTTTCCGATATAAGTCGCGTTACTTCCCAAAAGTTGTCCCAAACTCACACCGGATCCAAAAGGAGTAAGAATCGTTCCTTCTTCGAAGTCTCCCGTTTTCCGATTGAGCCAATAGACAAAGATGACTCCCGCATAGTCAACGTCCGAAATCGTAAACGAGGCCAAGAAGTTTTCGTCATAGATACACCAATAATTCCATTTCTTCTTTCTCAGGTAATGTCCGCTCAAATTGCATCGATGCAAAGGTCTTTTGGACCACCCTACCGCGTTTAAATTCAGATTCCCGGATTTATCGCAAAGATTCGTTTCTTGTCTGATTTCAGTCTCTAAGTTCATCTATGAAAAACTCTTTTTAGGATAATGAGTACGGATACCAAGTCCGCCTCGAGAAGTCGATCTCTTTCCGTCAAATCCAGATTCGCTTTTCCATCGGAGAACCTTGCTCGAAGACGGTAAATTTCTTTCCAAATTATAACAAGATATTTAGAATTTACCAATCTTACTCTTCGTTGGAGTTCCCTCTTCCTTGGATTCTTGGAAGAAGTAAGAACGCTATTTTAGAATTTTTTAGGTGCGAAATGAAATCCCATCTTACGATCCCGGTTCTTTGGATTTTTCTCCAGGCTTGTAATCCGACCAATTCCATGAATTCCGGAAATCCAACAACGAGCGAATATTGGATCAGCCAGTTTCTCGCGGGGATCAAGGGGACCAATCCTATTGTCTTTCGGGAAAACACCGGAACCTTAGAATGGACGATCCTCGAAGGAACAACAGGAGCAAGCAGTCGGGGCAAGGATCTGGTCCTGGATCCTTTTCAGAACGTCGTTGTTGTGGGTGAAACGGATGGGGCCGTTTTTAACGGTAGTGCAATTGGAACTCAGGATCTCATCCTTGCTAAATATGATCCCTTCGGCGGTCGAGCCTGGTCTTTCCAGTTGGGCGCATCCGGAGCCCTTCTTACCGTTGTCGGAATTGCGACGGATTCGTTCGGAAATGTGTATTTGGCCGGTTTTACGAACGCGACCTTTGCCGGCCCATTGTTGAGCGGTCAGGATCTTTTTGTAATCAAGGTTTCTTTGGACGGAACTCCGATTTGGAGCAAACAAGTGGGGCCAACGGGAGGAAGTTATTTTCTAAATCCGACGGATATCTGCGTGGACAATCTCGGAAATTCCTACGTCGTAGGAGACACGAACGGACCTTTCGGCGGCCCGGTTGCGATCGGAGGAACCATGTTTGTGGTTCGTTTTGATTCTTCCGGAAATCAATCCTGGGCGACTCAACTTTCCGTTACGGGAGCGAATACCACTGCCAGTAGCGTTGTATGTGATCCTTCGTCCAATTCCGTATTTGTAACGGGTTTTGGAGGCGCCGATTATTCTACGTTAACCGCTCCCGGTATCGGAGGAAACGACCTTTTCATCTTCAAATACGACTCGGCCGGAAATAGACAATTTTTCAAACACGTAGGTCAAGCGACCTTAGAAATTCTCACGGGAGCGATTGTTCTCGATCTTACGGGAAATATTTTTGTGGGAGCTTCGAGTAACGCGGACTTCGGTTCCGGAAACCCGGGAACCACCTATGCGGGAACCATTTTTAAGTTCGACCAAAGTGGAACGCAACAGTGGGTTCAGCAATTCGGCGTCAATAACGGATCTGCGACCACCACGGTCGCGTCCTTAACTACAGATCTGGCTGGAAACGTTTTTTCAACCGGAAATACGACGGGGAATCTGTTGACGGGTTCCGGCCCATCCCTCGGGAATAACGATTTATTTTTTACGAAACACAACGGACAAGGCGAACAAAAATGGGTTCGTCAGGTCGGAAACGTCGGCGCGACCATACTGGGTAACGGAATCCTCACCGATCCAGAAGGTGCGCTGTATGGAACAGGTTTCTCGACTGCAACGATCAACGGACTTTCGCCCAAAGGAGTGCAGGATTCGTTTTTAGTCAAATATCGATAATCGACAAACGAAAGAATTTCTTTTCTATTCAAAAAAGATCCTCTTGTTAGAAAGGATCTTAAGAACGCAAATCATGAATCGAAATCGAAACATCATTCACGTCGGACTCAGCGATTTATTTTTACCGATCGTCGTAAGATCCAAGTCCGAAATTCTTCTGTTCCAAAGTAAATTAGAAGAATTGGGAATCGAAATCACGGGCACCAACTACGGTCCGAATCAAAACGTCCTCACGAGACAACTTTCTCAGTCGGTTCTTACGATCCAAGTGATCAACGCGGGACCGAATATTACACAACTCTTAATCATTTCCGAAAACCCCGACGGCTCTTTGGAATCCATCGAAGAGGATTTTGAAAGAGTCATCGAAGCCTTCGACAAGGTTTGGCAGATCCAAGGGAAGAATGTAGTAAAGAGCGATCTTACCGTTCGCCTCCTCACCGACTCTTCCACAGAACACGCGTTCGGCGAGATCTGGGAAAAACGCCTCAAACAAAACAGAGACAGCTTACAACAACTCGGAAGACCGATCTTAGGAGGAGGACTTCGTTTTGTTCTTCCTCCCCTCAATCCTCAGGATCCGGAAGACCACGGAATCGAAATCAAAATCGAATCCTTCTTTCCGGATCCCCGCAAAATTTTTATCGAAGCGATTTTTCTCTGGGGAGCTCCTCGGATGATTTCCGAAAAATGGAACGCCTCAGATCGAATCCAAAAAGTCATTCAATACACGGAACAACATCTCATCCCTTTTTTGGATCAAGGTTAAACCCCGGCTTTGCGATCTGGAGCCCTCTTCCACAAACCCATAACTGAAATCGAACGGGATCTCTCAAACTCTTGTAGGAGAACCTACAGGCTCTTCTGTGAAACTTGGCGGCCCCGCCCTGATCTTGGGTGGAGGGGAGCGGAGGCGGGAAAAACTCCGGGAATCCTTCTCTATCAGAAAATTCTACTTTTTGCAAGTAAAATTCCCCGCCCCGAACCCTTGTAGGAACTACGACAAAAACTCCGTTTGGGATCTCTCATTCCAATTCCATTCCCAAGATTCGATTGAGGTTACAACTCCCAGGCCGGGAAGCCCCGTAAAAGTTTCGAAAAAAAAATTCAAAAAGAATCGGATTCCCTTGAATTTTTGTCAGGGGAAAACCCTATTCTTAGAAATTAGGACCTAGCCCATGATTCGATTTTTACACAGCGCCGATCTGCATCTCAGCCAAAAAGAAAAGGACTATTCCCTTTCCGTCCTCAAAGAGATCGTCTCGATCGCTTCCGAGGAACAATGCACTCATATCCTATTTTGCGGGGATCTCTTCGATCGAAACAACGATATCGGAGCGCTCAAAGAAGAAGTCAAATCGATCCTCAAATCCTTTTCCGGAAGAATTTTCTATATTCCCGGCAATCACGAGGAACTCGGTCTCGCAGAAGGAACCTACCCGATTTCCGCGGATCTTTCGCCGATGCTCTATCCTCAGAAAGGCGAAAACGTGAAACTCTGGTTGGAAGAATCGGACGGCGTCTCCGCTGAATTTTTCGGATTTCCGTTTAACAGAAATTTAGATTATTCGAATATTCAATTTAAAGAAAAGAAGGTTCAATACCGGATCGCGCTCCTCCACGGCACCGAAACCAAAATGGTGGAATATCTCGGACCTTCTCCGGAAGAGGCGGATTCCATTCTCGATTCCGGGCCGTTTCTCGAAGCCAAGTTCGACTATCTCGCGTTAGGTCATATTCATACTAAACGTTCGGAGGTTTCCGGCTCTCTGATCAAAGCGTATCCGGGTTCGCCTCGGATCGTTTCTTTGGGAGAATCCGGAATTCGCACCGTAAACATCGTTTCCCTCGGTAAAAACGGAACTCCGGTTTTAAAAGAAAGGGCGATCGTTTCCGCCGGAGAATTTAAGGACTTTTCTCTTTCCGTCACTCTTTCCGGTAAAATTCCCGAACTCGAAAAAACGGCTTCTCGTTTCTCGCAAATGGACACGGTTCGAATCACCGTCTCGGGAATCGTCGAAGACGAACACGTCGTCTCGGAAGCCTTAAATCGTTTTAGCGAGTCCGCGCGTTGTAGAAAAATTGAAATCAAAACTTCCGATCTCAAAACCTCTTCGGCGCTTATCGACAACCCAGTCGCAAAACTATTTTACGAAAATCTAATAGAACGTCAGCGGAACTGGTCCGGCGCGGATGCTCCCGACTGGAATGAAATTTTGGTATTGGGTTTGGAACAAATCGAAAAAAACGCGGGAAAAAACGAAAGATGATTTCCAAACTACAACTTCTTAAATTCGGAAAGTTTCAAAAATCCGACTTCGACCTCAGTCCTTCCGTTACGATCTTTCAAGGGAAGAATGAATCGGGCAAAACCACGATCTTTGACGCGCTCCGTCTCGGAATCGGAAGCAAGTTTCTTACCGCGAGTCAGGAACCGAAAAAAAGTATTCTTTCCCGTTACGGGGAGAAGAGTTTGGAAGGTTATCAGCTCTTGGGTGAGATTCCCGAACTTTCCAAAGATGCGGCTCCTCAGTATGTGCATTGTATTTCGCTTCGTGAAGGAGAATTGGAATTTGCGTTTAACAACGAAAAGATGATCAAGCCCGAATTCTTACGGAGTAAACTCCTCAACAACGGAGTGAACTTGGAGGGAATTTCAAAGTCGCTCGGCAAAATTCATTCTCCAAAATCGATTAGCGGAGAATATAAAACTTTTGAAACCCTCAAAAAGGAAATCGCGGATCTCAAAGACAAAAGAATTCAACTGACTTCGAAAATCGAATCTCTTCATTCCCGAAACAAAAACAATGTGGAAATGGAAGAAAAACATCTCAAAGATCGGAAAAGGGCCGGAGAGATCCAAGAAAAACTCTCACAACTCGAAAAGGAATTCTTTTTGGATTCCAAAATTCAAAAGAAGATTCAACTTTTAGATTCTCTTTCCAAAATCCAAAGATTAAAATCTCTGGAAGAAACTCTCAAAAAAAACTTTCTCTATTCCAAAGACGAATCTTCCGTTTTTGAAAATCTTCAAAAGGAAATCGATAAAGTCCAATCTTCTCTTACTTCTTCGGAAACTTTATTGCAAGACAAACAAAAGGCGATCGATCTCAAAAAGAAAGAATCCGATTCCCTCAAAAATCAAATTTCCCTTTTGCAAAAGATGAAAGTCAAAGCGGAAGAATCGATCGAAAAAATCGATAAAACTCTCAGAGAAGAAGGTTTTACCGAAGAGGTTCGCACCGATCTTTCCAACTCCAATCAAAAAGTCATCGGAGGAGGAATTGCAGGCTTTGGTTTTTTAGGTCTGATGGGAGTTTTGGTTTTTTTGTTGGTTGCCAACGTTTCTCCGTTCGGACTTTTAATCGGCTCCTTGGTTTCGGCGGGTGCAATCGGAATCGGTCTTTATCTTTTTACTCAGAAAAAAGAATCCTTAGAAATGCGTTACAGTTCCGCGAAAGAAAGGGAAGCGGTTTCCAAAAGATTAAACGAATGGAATCTAACGTTCCCTGAAAACCCGATTTCTCCGATCGAAAGAATGGATATTCTCAGACAATTCTTAGCAAAACAGATTCTAAATTTTGAATCTAAATCGGAGCAGATGGAAACCTTGGAGAAAGAAATCCGGGTTTTGATCGAAACCTTGGATTCGATTCTTTCCAAAAGTAAATTGGAAAGAGAAAAACTTTCGGAACTTCAGACAAAACGAAATTCTTGGCTCGGAGAAAGAAGGGTCGCGTCCATTCAAGACTATCACAAACAAATTGCCGAGTTTCAATCCCAGTCCAAAATTTTCAAAGAATCTTCTCAAAAACTTCAATCCGCAAACGGAGGAAAAAATCCCGAAGAATTGGAAATTCAATGGAAGGCGGAAATTTCCCTGCTTGAGGAAATTCCGACACAAGGACTTTCAGAAACCGAAAGGCTTTCCAAAAACGCACAGAAGAAAGAATTGGAAACGGAACTTCGATCTCTGGAAGAAAGATTGAACAAACTCAAGACGGAAATCAAAGTCGAGGACACGAGAATCCAAGATTCTCTTCCGGAAAAAGAAAAGGATCTAATCTCTACTCTTCAACTTCTTGCGGAAAAAGAAAAAGAATTTTCGAGTTTAGAATCCAAACGCAAATCCGCGAAGATCGCGCAGGAAATCGTAGAGGACATTTCCAAAGATCAGTCCTTTCAATTTGTTTCGATCGCATCCGAAATACGCAAAGATCTCAACCTTCTTCTTCCCAAAAGAGAAGTTTCATTCGAAGCGCTCGATAAAAAAGAACTGATCAAAATGGAAGACGCAGCGGGAACACTTCGTTCCATCGAACACCTTTCCGGCGGAACCTTGGCGACGTTCTATCTAATCTTTAAACTTTTTTTGGCTCGAAAGACGGTTCCCAAAAACGGAATTCTACTGTTGGACGAACCCTTTGTCCATCTGGATCCGGTAAGAATTCAATCCGCTCTTTCTTACTTGAAAAGTTTTCAAGAGGAAACCGATTATCAGATTTGTTTTTTTACAAAACAAGAAGAACTTTCGGAAACGATTTTCAAAACTTTTCCAAAGGCAAAAAAAATCTCCCTTGAATAAGGACGGACTCGGGCTTCAAACCCGATTTGAGTTCGGAGATAATTCGGAATATGCAAAATTCTTAAATCTTTTTTCCATTCCAGTCGAAGATAATGGTTTTTTAGAATATTACGAACGTCTACATTTCCGCGTCGTTTGTAAAACGTAAAATCGGACTCGTTTTTATCCGTGAAATTTATTTCTGATTGACCTTGAGTTCGTTCGTAAAGGACGATCTTTCTTAAACATATTATCAGAGGTCGACTTTGAAAACTCTATTCAGTAGAATTCTCATTTTGCTTTTTCTTTCCCAAGTTTATAACTGCTTATTTTTTGATACTCTCGGTCTTGCACCGGGAAGAATCAAGGGTTCGGAAGCCGCGGGTGAAATCAGAGACGCCGCGATCGTCACCGATTTGATCAACTCAAGTATTTTGAACGGCCGTGCATCGGTTTCCATCCTTTCTATCTTATCGGACCAATTAGCAGGTATCAAATCCGACGGAGTTTACGTTAAATCGGAAGTAGACGATTGTATCCTGGAAATCAAGGGATTGAGCGGATATTTGATCGGAGCTCCTCTTACGATCGTTCTTCAATCCAAATGTTCCTTGAAAGAGGATAAGGTTATCTTAGATTCTCCTTTTCCCGAACTTTAATTCTCGGTCTCTCGAGCCGGAATTCGGCTCGAGTTTTCTTCACTTCTCCAATCACTTTTTGTTTCCTTCAATCCTCTATTTCATTCGAGAATCGATATCGTTTCTTTTCCCGGAATTCGAACACGGACCGTCGCGAATCCGATTTCGTAAAGCCTAAGATTTTTACCTTAGTAGATGGATACACATTCCGGATTGATCGGTTCCTTGGTGCAGGGTTTTAATACCTTACTATCGAAGTTGACGAGTAAATTCCGACGATAGGATGCGTATTGTTGAACGGGGGCGGTTCCGTTAGGACCGTAAGAAAACAATTCGCCGGCGCCGACTCCTCCGTAAGCAACTCCTCCGAAATGATCCGCAATTGCGTCGTTTCCAATCGGCCAGTCACAACCGTAAGGACTTCCAAAAAACGTGTACATTTCCACTCTTCCATTAAGATTGAAGTTTCCAAGGAATGTATCGCAATAAAACTTTCCGTTCGTATTCGTATTTACGTTCGAATGCTGAACCGCCGGGAGTAAAGTGGTCCACTGGTTCTTGACCAATTCGGGTATGTTCTCTTGCATCAGAGCCGCAACCATAAAAGAGGTTCCATATCGATTGCTGACTACGGAAGTGGCGCGATCCAATTTCCTGGGAGTGCCGACGCAGGTGTACCACATGGGTTCTCCGTTTATATTGTTGACGCTCATCAACAAAGCTTCCGAACCGGTTGTATCGCTACACGCCAAACCGCTACCCGGAAGCGAAGAATTGCCAAAAGGAAGGGAACCTTGCGCCAACTCTCCCACCAAATAGGTTTGATCCGGTCCGATCACCTGGCTACTGCTTCCTGTAGCGCTTGCGAAAATTCTTTCCTGGCCTGAGCCGCCGAACTGGGAAAACCAGATCAGATTTCCACCCCAATCTAACTGAGCAAAAAAAGCGTCGTCGTTGACTCCCGGAGAATGTTTCACCTGCGTAAAAATATCGCCTATACTCGTAATTTCTCCACCCGCAATACCTGCGACGATAAACCGTTGGTTCGTATTCAGCAATTCTTTCGAGACCGTATAAAAAGTGTCCCGATAAGGACCGCCTAGATAAGTATGCCAATAAACTTTACCGTCGGAAGCAAGTTGAATCACCCATCCGTCCGTATTCGTACCATTGACTGGCGAAGAATGAACTTGGATAGGCCTGACTTCTCCAAGCGTCGCATCTGAATCCCCGTCTCCGACAAGGATATAGCTGTTCCAATGTGTCTGCGAAAGTCCGCGCAGATTTTCGTTTCCGGCTCCTCCTAAAAAGGTGTACCATTCCACCTGAAAATCTCGTTTGAGTTTGAGAACGAATCCGTCCACTCCACCGGAGTAACGCAGAATGGGAGTCAGACCATCGATCGTAGGAATATCTGCGTTCGAAGTACCTGCAATGATAAAACCCCCGTCTCCCGTTATATCACGTTCAATCGCGACGGCGGTTTGTGTGCCAGCGCCAGAAATCAGTTTCGTTTGCACCAAATGCCCGAACTGATTTACTCTTTGAACCAGCAGATTGGGTTCCGCACCCGATGCGGGGAATTCCTGACTTGTTATGATATATTCGGTGCTTCCAGAATCAGGAACGTCAGCGACGCATAACGCGGTTACACCCTGATTGAAAAAGTCGCCGTCTCCGAATCCGCTTCCTAAAAAAGTATATAGAAGAGGTCGTTCCCAGTTCAAAGAAGTCTCACGCTGATTGCAGGCTAAAGGATCGGCGTCTAAAATCCCAAACTGGGAATTTTCTTTACCGGTCAGAATTCCAAACGTGGATAAAATCGAATCAACAATCGATCCTGAATCTTTATGTTTACAATCAGGACCGGAACAAACAGAAAGTGCGGCGAAAGTTGTTCCGTCGTTAACGTTCGGTCCTTTGTCACAAACCGTAAAAAGAACGTTCAGACTTAGAAAAAGGAAACAGCGTAAGACCGCTCGATAAATTCTTAGCAAAAGAAATAGATGTGAAAGTTTCATTCTTTATAAACTCCTTGGGTTTAAACTTTCACACAATCCTTCAAAACTATCCATAGCTCATTTGTGAGTTATCGTAAAGATTCCCCATCACAATTGTCATATTTAGAATGGAAATTTATGGTCAAACGGCTTTATCGAATATTTCCTAACGGATTATAATTACGAAGTTGAAGATACGATTGACTTTTTTTATTCTACGTCAACCGATTGAAGACGCATACCTTCTCGCACCGAAAATTTTGAATCTTGATTTTACTTCGGATGAACCCGAAAGCCGTTTTAAGTCCTTTAGAAAAAAGATGTTTTCGGAAATCCGTCGAAAATTCCGTTAAGTTTACTGATTCAAATTTTAAAATGTGGAAAGAATAAAACGAAAACGTTCTCAAAAACTTCACCGGCGAAAACACGATTGGGAACAGCAGAGGTTTCTTTCGAATCCAAACGATAGAATACAGGACATTGAAATAGGATTCTTATTTTTTTTCGGACTGAATACTCTTCGAGAGAAAACGTATCATAGTCTCTTTCTCATCGTGTTTCTTTCGAAATCAAAAACACTTCAAATTACGTGAATTCAAATTATCTCGTAAAAACCGCGACACTTTCCAGATGACTCGTATGCGGAAATAAATCCACCGGAGTCAATTTTTGATATTGGAAAGATTTTGTAAGTTCCAACGCGTCCCTCCTCAAAGTTTCCGGATTACAGGAAACATAAAGAATTCTTCCAACTTTAGAATTTAATAATATTCTTTTGGTTTCCGGATCCAATCCTTCCCTCGGCGGATCCACGATAACGACGTCCGGTTTTTCATTCAAAGACGATTGTAACGTCTGAAGAACTTTACCTTTCATAAAGATCGCGTTCTCCACTTGATTCGCTTTTGCGGCCCCGATCGCGGAACGGATGGAATTCGGATTTTCCTCCAAACCAATCACTTTTTTGGATTTGGAAGCTGAGTAAAGGGTGATCGTACCGATCCCGCAATATGCGTCCACGACGACGGAATTGGACGGAAGGTCTTCTAATACAAGGTTATAAAGGTTTTCAATCTGAAACGGATTCACTTGGAAAAACGTGGAAAGGCCGATCTGGAAATTCAGCCCCCCTATTCTTTCTTTGATAAAATGTCTTCCGTACCAGGTTGTTTCCTTTTCCCCGAGGACCACTTTTGTATTTCTCTGATTTACATTCTGCAGGATTCCGACCACTTCCGCCTTCGACTTTTCCTGGATTAAGAATTGTTTAATATACGAATGTAAGCTGTTTGTTATATTCTTCCTTCCCGGAATTTCGCTCGCATTCGTAACGATTCCTACGAGAATTTCCTGAGACGCGTGTGCCTTTCTCAAAACGATATGTCTTAAAAGACCGTTCCCGTTTTTTTCAAAGTAAGGACTGAGACTTTCAGTTCTAGCCCAGTGTCGAATTGCGGAAGCTACGGTTGTCAAGTCAGCGTCCTGAATTCTACATTCTTTCTGATCGATGATAAAAGTATTTTCCTTGTTGTGCAGTCCGAGAGTAAGAATCGTCTTTTTACCGATCTTACGATGTCCAAAAGGAAGTTGAACCTTATGACGGTACATCTGATCCTTGGGACTTTTTACGATCGTTCTAATCTCCAATCCCTTAAACCCGCCGAATTGTTTTTCAATCTCATCCTGTTTTAGCTGAAGTTGTTTTTCATAACCGATATGCAAACGATCACAGCCGGCGCATTCCGGGTAGTGTTGACAGGACTGACTAGCGGGAGGTTTCATTCTCCTTTCAGGCTTTTGATCCTCTCCGGTCTGTCAATTGAATTCGCTCTTCGAAGTATTTACATCAGATAGATTTTTCCGTGTTTGTCCTTGATCATCGGATCGGCTCCGTGTTTGAGAAGAAGCTCCGCGAACTCCGACATTCCGTGCGAGGACTTCGCCAAATTCATACAAGTTACTCCGTCGAAATCCTGCACATTCGGATCCGCGCCCTTCTCCAAAAGAATTTGAAAAGGTAAAAGTTTTCCTTCGTTTACACAGTGATGAAGAGGACTCATCCCGTTTATATCTTTTTGATTGAGGTCCGCTCCGAAAAAAATCAGGAGGGATAAAAGCTCGGGCGAAGAATCTTCCAAAATAGAATGGATCAACGGTGTCAAACCCGTGGTTTCATCAGGTTGATTCGGATCGGCTAAAAATTCAAAAAGGATTTCAACGATTCTCAAATTCTGATATTTAACGGCGAGAGAGACGGGACTCATTCCGTAATACGACAATCCGTTCAGGTTCAATCCGCTCAGAAGAAGGTTTCTCAAACGAGAAGTATTTCCCTGTTTAATCGCTCTAAAAAAGAGAAACCTTTTCCAAAAAGAAATAGCGAGTTCCGGATTCGAATTTTCTTGCAATGTGTTTTGATTCATTTCCCTCTCCCTAGCCGAAGTAGATTCGAACTACCGCTAACTTCGTATATTATACTAGAAAGAATGCGGTCTTGTATTGTAAAAAAGAGACAAAACTCGATCCCTGACCCCGTACCAAACCAACGGAGAATAACCGGAAAGAGCGCCAAATTCTTTGGTCAGATGAGATTGATCGTAATAACCCGCACTAAGAGCAAGTTCGCTGAGATTTTGATTTTCCAATTTCATCCAAGCGGCGTTTTGAAAACGAACGACTCTCGCAAATTCTTTCGGATTGTATCCGATTCTTTCTTGGAATTTTCTTTCCAAAGTTTTCTTGATCACACCCAAATCCTGAGTCAATTGCGAGATCGGAATCCTTCCTTTGCTATTCGCGATCCTTCTCACTGCCTCGACGATCACAGGCTCCGTTTCTTTTTTAGAATTTAATAATTTTCTAAAGTACTCGTTTGAAAGCACCACGCGCTCATCGAAAGAATTCGAATCCCGGATTCGATTTACGAAATCCGAATATCGATTGTTGTTCGGGATCTGCAGATCGTTCAAATGGCTCCGAACTTCTTTTCCGGGAATTTTGAAAAATTCATAAAAGGATCCGGGAAACATTCTTATATTAAAAAAACCGACTTTCCCCTGGGGGGAAATCAGAAAGGGAGAAAGATGATTTCCGATGATATGTCCCTGGGAAGAATTCCATTCTCCCATTCCTTCCTGAACGGTTCCGAATAAAATCGGATCCCGATAGGAAATATGAATCTCATTCTCGACGGAAGGGAAAATTTTTGGGAACTCGATCTGAATCGATGCCGAATCGGAATCGGACTCCCAACCCCAATAACATCCGATCCAAGGCGTTAACTCCGGATCACATGGTGAAAAAAGTATTTTCATTTGGAATTTCGAATTTTTTTCACCAACTCCCGATTGGATTCCTGTCTTAACACCGCATTCTTAAATCTTCTTGTCTCGTCTTCAGTTTCCGGTTTGATCTGCGGGACGGGACACGGCTTTTTCGTTTCGTCTAACGCGACAAAAGTGAGATAAGCAGTGGTCGCGCGTACGACCGTTCCCGTATAAGGATTTTCTTTCGAGACCTGAACCCCGACTTCCATTGAAGTTCTTCCGGTATAATTCACGCTCGCTTTTAAGATTACGTGATCTCCGACTTCGATCGGCGCAATAAAATTCAACCGATCGACGCTCGCGGTAACGGCCTCTTTCCCGCAATGTCTTTGAGCTACCATGACCGCGATCATATCGATCCAATACATGAGAGTTCCTCCGAACAAGGTTCCATAATGATTGGCCTGATCGGGCATAACGATATGTCTAGTTTCGACGGAACTCTGACTTGGTGTTTTTAAATTTTCCATTCGATTATTTTAATATACTTCTTTCCACTTCCATGTAGAAATGATCGGGCACTTTTCCCGTCGGCCCGCCGAAACTTCTCGCATCCACTGTCCGAAAACCCAATCCTTTGTAGAGTTGAATCGCCGTTTCGTTCTTTTGCGAAACGTCCAAGGAAAGAGTTTTGAATTCGGGGAATGTCTTTGCCATAAATCGAATCAATTCTTTTCCGATTCCCTTTCCTCTATGTTTTTCGGAAACCGCGATATGTCCCAAGTAAAGTCTTCCGGTTTTTGGAGGACGTATCATTCCCTCCGTAACAAGACCTCGAGCGATTACTTTCGGAGCGGAAAAACCATAAACAGCAAGGATCCTCAGAGCCGTTCCTCCGTTTAACAAGAGAAAAGACGGTTGACGATAACTCAGGATCGCGCCTACAACTTCCCCGTTTAACTCGGCCACAAAGTGATTTTTGTAGGAGATCGTGTTTCCTCTTTTGATAAACGAAGTGCTCAGAAAATCAAAAGGAGTGTTAGATCCTTGAGTAAAAACGTAATCCCAAGCGGCCGGACCGGAAGAATAGATCAAAGGAACAATTTCGTCCACGTCTTTCGGTTGGGCCGAACGAATGATGATCGATGAATTCAATGTTTTCCCCATTTGATTTTCGCTCTAAGTTACAAGGATTTGTTCCCGACTCAAGCGAGAAATTCCCTTTCATTGACCTTGAGAATGGCGCGAAGAACGTCGCTTCGAGTGATCATTCCTATCACCTGGGTCTGTTCATTCACGACCGGAAGACAACCGATTCGTTCCTCAAAAAGAACTTTCGAAATTTCTCCGATTCCCGCATACATCTGAACCGAGAGAACTTTTGTTTTCATAATGTCGCCTATCGTTTTTGCTAACCCGACTTCTTTGCCCCGGGTCAACTGCCATCGCATCCAATCCCGATCAGAGAGAATGCCGCATAATGTAGATTCTTCTTTGATCACCGGAACGTGTCGAAATCCTTTTTGAAAAAAAATTTCGTCCGCTCTTTCGATCGGATCGTTTTCTTCAAAGCTGACCACGGGAGAACTCATCAGATCCCGAGCAGTCAAGGAGGACAAAAATTCTCCTTGTTTGGATCTTACTTCTCCCAAAGAAGAATTGGCTTTGTATTCGGAACTCGCTCCCTCGGAAAAACCTTTGGAAACAGTCTCCCTCTCCGATTTGTCTTCAGTTTCTATTTTTTTAGAAGCCTTTGATGGCGGAACCGCATGCAAAGGATGAACGATCTCCGGTCGCGCGGGAGGAATATAAGGTTCCGGAACACCGCGAGAAATCCAGAAGAACAACTAACTCATCCTCATGATCAAAAAATTATAGGAAGCGATGATTCTCTGAGTCATTTCCAATCCATCCTTGTTGATGTCCGGATGATACTTCTTGATCAACTCTTTGAATCTTTTTTTCAATTCTTCCAAAGTACAAGGCGCGTCAAATCCGAGAACGTCGAGATGTCTTTGTGTTTCCGGATCCATCTCTTGAAACACGGATACGGGTTTTTTCTTTTTCGGTTTTTTGCGAAACGCTCCGAACAACTCATAATAAGCTCGGTCTCTGTATTCTCTTGTGATTTCGCGAAGATGAAACAGCTTTGTATTGAGAATCGAAAAGATATGGTTTTTTAAAAAGATATCCGCACCGAAATCGTTTTGAATCGATTTCAATTCCATAAAATCGGAAATTCCGTTCTCTACGATTCTTTCAAAATTAAATTTATCATCGAAGTAAGAATCGAACGCATCGTCAAAGTCGATCGTTGCGGAGGACAAAAGCAAAAGAAGTTCCTTATCCAGCTCGTGTCTTTCCAGTCGATTCTGGATGTTTTCCTTGAGGTTGATTTGAAGTTCTGCGAGATGATTGTCGTCGAAGTATATTCCACTTTTTGCAAATTCCTCTCCGATCCCTTCTATCTTAAGAATTTTCGAGAGTAATTGTATGAGAGAATCCGCCTGAGTCTCATTAAACCCGGAAGCGGCCCTGGAGGAAAAATGAACTTCGTTTCGAAGGTCGTAAAAAATTCTATAATAATCCTCCTTACGAATGTTCAAAGCGGAGATAATTTTTTCAACGGAGATATACCACTCGCAGTTCGTACATCCGGATTGAATGTCGAAAATGATGTCCTCCAGAGAGGAGCGAATCTGTTCAAAACTTCGAGTTTGCATTCTCTTCTACTTCCAGATTTTCAACCCCGCTAAATCCGTTCATCAATTCTTTTTCAGATTCTTCTCTAAGAATCCGAAACGGAATTCTTCCTGAACGTTGAAAAAAGGTTTGCTCGGATGCTTTCTTAACCCCATCCATCCTAATATGCTTCCACTCATCGCCGTGCTCGGTTGTTTTATTGCCTATTTTCTTGGATATAAATTTTATTCAGGTTATATATCTCGATCCATCTTCGAATTAAAAGACAATACGACAGATACCCCGGCTCATAAGCTCAACGACGGGGTCGATTACCTTCCCACAAAACCGATCGTTTTATTCGGTCACCACTACGCGTCCATCGCGGGATTGGCTCCGATCCTTGGACCTGCGGTAGCGGTCATTTGGGGATGGCTTCCCGCTATGATTTGGGTCGTGTTCGGAAGTATTTTTGTGGGTTGTGTCCACGACTTCGGAGCCTTGGTCGTCTCCGTTCGCAACCAAGGCAAAAGTATCGGTCAAGTCGCCGAAGACCTTCTCGGTCATCGTGCGAGAAGTTTGTTCCACGCGATCATTTTCTTCTTGGTCGCCCTCGCGATGGGAGTGTTCGTTCTTGTGCTCGCAGAGATGTTCTCCGCGGATCCGAAAACGATTCCAACTTCTAAGCCGACCTTCGTTACGGAAACCGCTAAGATTCCGGCTAACGCAACCGTGGACCCTAAAAATCCGTCCAAGGAAGCACACGATCATCCCGGAGAAATTCGGACCGAAGAAAAACCTTCGATTCGTCTGAGAAGCCATTTTCCGGAGGCCGTCATTCCTTCTGCGGCGATTATGATCCTTGCGATTATCGTAGGGTATCTACATTACAAAAAAGGAATGAGTTTGACTCCGCTTACGATCGTCAGCGTTCTTGCGACTTTAGCTTCTATGGTTTTGGGAATGCAAGATTCCGTTCTGCAAGCCACCGGACTTGCATCGGTAGATACGTCTCCTTCTACGGGAAGTTGGAAATATATTCTTTTATTCTATGCTTTCTTAGCATCGGTGACTCCGATCTGGCTGCTCTTACAAAGCCGCGATTACATCAATTCTTTCTTGTTGTATCTGGGAATCACTCTGATCTATCTCGGCTTTTTTGCGGGTGCGGTTCTCCAAAATTTTCCTTCGTTCAACGCGGAAGCGATTCGTACGGATTCGATAGGATTGGATCTAATCCCGTTCGTTTTTATCACGATCGCCTGCGGAGCGGTCTCCGGTTTTCACGCGTTAGTCAGCTCGGGGACAACCGCAAAACAATTGGACAGAGAAGTGGACGCGAGAGCTATCGGTTATGGAGGTATGATCGGCGAATCGTTGTTAGGTCTTTCTGCGGTTATCGCCTGCACGATCGGATTTAGTTCCGCTTCGGAATGGTCCGGATTCTATCGTTCCTGGTCCGGCATTCAGGGATTGGCTCCTCAGGTCGGCGCATACATTTATGGAACCGGAAGATTTTTGGCGCAGATCGGAATTCCGGAAACGTTCGGACAAGGTTTTATCGCGCTCATCGTAATCAGCTTTGCGCTGACCTCCTTGGACTCCGCAACAAGACTTCTGCGTTACAACATCGAAGAAATCGCCGAATCGACTCGTATCGTGTGGGTTCAAAAACTCGTCGGGAATCGTTATGTTTCCAGCCTCATCGCTTGTGCTGCCATCGGTCTGTTTGCATTCATGGAGATAGAACAAGACGGAAAGAAAAAGCCGGCCGGACTTGCGTTGTGGAAACTTTTCGGAACCACCAACCAACTTTTGGCGGGCCTAGCACTTCTGGTTGTAACCGTCTTCCTCCTCAAATCGAAGAAAAGAATCAAAGTAGCTTTTATTCCGATGTTGTTTGTTTTAACTGTGACCGTTTGGGCGATGATTCGAAACTTTTTCGACTTCTTGCTGGGGCCTTCCCCGAACATTCTTCTCGCCGGAGTCGGCGGAACCTTGATCGTACTCACGGTTTGGCTTTTGATAGAAGCCGGTCTTACCTGGAATCGCATTAGAAAAGTATGAAATACTGTAGTTCTTGCGGCTCGCCCGTTTCACAAAAAATCCCCGAAGGCGACAATCGGCCCAGGCATATCTGCGACAACTGCGGAACGATCCACTACCAAAATCCGAAAGTAGTAGTGGGAAGTATTCCGATTTGGGAAGACAAAATTCTTCTCTGCAAACGGGCCATCGAACCTCGAAAGGGATACTGGACTCTTCCAGCCGGTTTTTTAGAGAATCGGGAAACGGTAGAAGAAGGAGCGATCCGAGAAACGGGCGAAGAAGCGAACGCGCAGATTAACATCCTCGGACTTCAGTGTATCTACAGCATTCCTCAGATCAGCCAGATCTATATGTTTTTTTTAGCGGATCTCGTGGACGGTAAATTCTCCGAAAGCTCCGAATCCGAAGAAGTAAAACTCTTTTCCACAAGTGAAATCCCTTGGGAAGAACTCGCTTTCAATTCGGTTTATTACGCTCTCAGACAATATGTCGATTCGCCGGACAAAAACTCCTTTCACTTGGGGAATACTCGAAGAAAAAACCATCCTCCTTCGAAAGAATCCTGATCTTACGTTGAATCCGATTCTTAAAAAAAACATAGGAAAAAAAACGTACCAAATTAGAATGTACTGCATGCGGAACCGGATTCAATTCATCATAGCCTCGTGTTTATTCTTTTCCTATTCTCTCAATGCCGACACTTTTATCAAAACGAGTTCCGAGTCGTTCTCGCCGAATTGGGACGGAAGAAACGATACGGTAGAATTTAGAATTTCCAAATCCGCGCTTCCCCGTTTGTTCGACTGGGAATTGGTCGTCAAAAACGCGGGTGATGATATCGTAAAAACGTTTCGAGCCGATCACAGAAGAAAAAGAGGATTCTCCCTTCTTCCATTTTTGCAAGACGAGAATACACTTTCTCCATTAGAGATTACGATTCCGGAATCGATTCTCTGGAGCGGTGAAGATTCGAAAGGTTTTTTATTACCGGATGGGGAATACAAATACAGACTACGATTGGTTACGGAGAATAAGGAAAATCTTTTATCGGAAGAAAAATCCATCCTGCTTGATTCTCATCCTCCGAACTCGGAACTCGGCTCGAAAACGAGGGTTCTTTTTTTAACAGGAGACCGTTCCTCATCCAGAATCAACATCTCGCAAAAAGCGATCGGAGAATCCGGAGACAACTTCACTGGAGAATTTTTGAATTCCGAAGGAAAGGTAGTAAAATCCTATTCTTGGAAGTACAAAGAGGTGCCTTCCAACTTGAGTTGGGACGGTACCGATTATTCGAATAAACAACTTCCGAGCGGTATCTATTCCTATCGATTGACCGCGTTTGACAAAGGAAAAAACGAATCCATAACTTTGTTAAACGACTTAACGATTCGAAACGAAACCTCGGGAGTCGATTTGTATTCCGATTCAAAATTGTATTCCTATCTTCCCGGGAGTGTGAAAAATTCGATAAGGTTCCATACCTTTATTTCTCCGAAAATCAAATCCGATTCTTATGAAATCGAAATTTTTCAAAAAAACGGAAACGAAGAAAAGAACGTCTATCGTCTCAGGGATACGGGAGAACCGTCTCCGGAATGGAGATGGGATCTCAGAAATCAGGCTGGAGATTTTATTTCCTCGGGCATTTATCATTACAGACTAACGATTCACAGTCGATACGAACGTTATCAGTCCTTTCCGTCTTTTTTTCAGATCACAAAAGATTCTTTCGAACTTTCAGTTTCGGTTTCTCCGAAAGAATTCACTCCCGATAACGACGGCAAAAACGACGTCTTAAAAATCTCCCTCGACGCGCAAGGGATTCCTCTTCAATTCTGGGAAATCACGTTATACGAAACACCGCCTTATACGGGTTTGAAAAAAAAGATCAAAACCTGGTCGGGTAACGGCGCGCCTTGTCAAGAAATTCACTGGGAAGGATTGGACGAAACCGGCGTTAGGGTCGGCTCGTTGAGCGACTTCTACTTCGACTGGAAATTTACCGACGTCTTGGGAAGAGAATCGAGCGGCAGCGGCGCGGAATTTAAAACCGGAATTCTGGTTTTAGAAGAAGATAGCCATCTCCGAATTTCGATCCCGGAATCGCAGGTGGAAGCAAGGTGGTGGTCCCTTCCCGGAAAAGTCAGATCTTTGTTAAACGAATTCCCCGGATATAAAATCGAAGTACAATCCCATTCTTCCCACCAAGGCGACGAAGAAGTCAATCAAGTGACCACCGAAGAACGCGCGAGAATCGCGTCTGAATATTTCTTTTCCAAATCCGTTCCGTTCGGTAGAATTCGGTTTCGAGGTTACGGAGAAACTCTTCCTTTGATTCCGGGTTCCGGAAAATACGAAGCCGATAAAAATCAGAGAATCGATTTTTATCTTTCACCTCAATAACGTTATGTGCACTGCGATCATCTACAGAAATCGGGAGGAAAAAATTCTCGGTTTGGGTTTTAATCGGGACGAATCCGTTAAAAGAAAACCTTCTACACTTCCTCAGAAAATCGGAAACGGCCCCGTTTACGCAATCTCTCCATTGGATGGAGACTACGGCGGAACTTGGATCGGGGTCAATTCCTCTCGGGAAATTTTTTGTCTTCTGAATTTTTACGAAGCGACTCTAAAACTTTTGAGAAATCCCACCAGCCGCGGTTTACTCGTTCGTTCTTGTTTGTTAAACGAAGTCGATCCCGACAAACTTAAAAAAGTAGACCTACTCAGCTTTTATCCTTTCAAATTAGTGCGGATCACCCTCGAAAAAACCGACGTTTTTATTTGGGACGGCGAAGAGCTTGCCGTAACGACTAACGAAGAAACGTTTCAAATCATGGGGAGTTCGTTTACACAAGGGCCGAAGGCTCAGGCTTCGAGAGAAGCCGTCTTCAATGAACATTTCCTTCCGAAAACTCTTCCAAACTCCGAAGATTTTTTGCGCTTATCGAAAAATTTTCTGACTTCGCATATTCCCGAAAAAGGAGCCCTTTCCGCTTGTATGCACCGAAGAGACGCTCATTCGGTTTCAAAAACCGAAGTCGTATTAACGGAGAAGTTGTTGACGGTCACATATCAGGATGGTCAACCTTGTGAATCACCGGATCCGGAAGTTCTTAATTTGACTTTGACGGATTTTTCGGTCTTAGGATAATTGAACTTTATATGGCCGGCACCAAGTCCTTATTCGACGATTCTTTTGAATACAGAGATCCTGCGATTCAAAAAAGAAAGAATGCTCGAGTTAAAATCACCTTAGACGCGGAAATGACGATCAAAGGAAAATCGGAAAGACATCCCGTTACGATTCTCGATATAGGAACCGGAGGAGTCGCTCTGGATTCAAGAATGACGATGTTCGAAGGTGATCGGATTCACCTTCACGCAAAAATCAACGGAAAAGAGATGACTCTTGAGGCGGAGATCATCCGTTCTTCCGGGAAAAAAGCGAACAGCATCTTTGTAAACATCGCAGACGATCATAGAAACGAAATCCAAGAGCTGATCCACAAGAAATTTTTTGAAAAAGAAAAGAAACTCAACTAAAATTTCTTCCCGCACGTAATAAGACATTTCTCCGGATTTTCGATCCCACTTTCTAAATCCGACAAAATTCAATTCTCGGAATATTCCATTTTTTGATTGATTCTACCCTTTTTTCCGAAAACAATATAGCAGATGAAACCGAAAACTCCGAAAAAGAAAACAAAGAACACGACGCGCACGGTAAAAACAAAAACGCCAAGCAAAAAGATTCCAGTTCAGAGTATTCCCGCACCCGAAATGGAATCCTTTTATGCGAAGATGTTCGCTCGATTTTACGACCGATTTATGGATAGAATCGAAAGGACGGTTCTCCACCGAAAACGAAAATATCTCATCCATCCTTTACAGGGAAAAATTCTCGAGATCGGAAGCGGAACCGGAATTAACTTTCCGATCTATTCGTCCAAGGCGGATGTGATCGCGATCGAACCTTCAATCTCCATGATGGAAAAAGCAAAGGAAAGAATTCGTTCCTTCCAAAGTTCCTCCGATTCCAGTCGGCACGCACGGATCAAAATGGAAGTTATAGGTCTTGGAAATCCGGAATTAGAATCCTTAATTCCACCGAAAAGTATGGACGCGATTCTTTTTACTCTCGTTTTATGTACGGTTCCCGATCCGGTCTATGCGATTCAATTCGCAAAATCCCGATTGAAACGCGGGGGAAAAATTCTGATTCTGGAACATGTTCAGGCGACTTCAAAAGCCGGACAGATTTTACAAAATCTTCTCAATCCATTTTGGAATCGTTTTGCACAAGGCTGCAATCTGAACAGAGATCCGGCTTCTATCCTAAAGGCCGCAGGATTTAAGCCTATAGAAGAATTTCGTTTTAAAAAGACCTTACCCTTTTACCAAGCGATCTACGAATTAAAGTAGAATGATCGTTTATCGTTTCCTTTTGGATTTTTTAGATCCCGATCTTTTCTTTTGAGGAAATGGAATTTTGAAAAACAGGCCGTTCGTTCTTTTTACAGTCTCTAACATCCGAGCGGCCGCTTCCTGATCGATTCCGTTGATTCCAAATAGATCTTCGAAATTCATCGTAAAAGAAAAGTTTTCGTCCTTCTCAAATTTTTCAATAGGTAAGAGGTATGCAAAAAACGGAAAGTATTCGGCGAACGAATTCCAGTCTTTGATTTTTATTTTTTCCTTTTTCAAAAGTTCTAAAATCGATTCCACAATTTTCCAATCCGGGATTTTCAGAAGCCCGTGCGAGTTTTCGTTCGGCTCATTCTTATATTCCTTAATGATGATCCAAAGACCGATCACGATCGAGGCAAAAACGACTAACTTGACCAGGCTGACCAGAACATCGTTCGTAATTCCGAAGTTTTTATATAGAAGAAAAAAACTCTCCGATAGAATTACGACTCCGATTTTTAGGGTTTCCTTTTTGTAATTTACGCGATATTTTTGGTATTCCGATACGAAACCGAACGATACCAATAGATCGAATGGAATTCTTAAACTTTGATTTTGAGAGGCAGGGATCGGAAAAAGAATTCCCCGATTGATAATTTCCTTCTTTGAAAAAAGGATCGTAAACATTCCGACACAAAATGAAATCACAAGCAAAACAAATAAAACTAAATCGTATTGATTCGAATCGAACTCCATTTTACCTCCGGAAACTTTTTTGATCTTTCTGGAAGAGCAACAAGTTTCCGTCGGCTTTTTGAGAAGAATTAGAATCGATCGAACTTTCAATTATCGTTCTGGAATTTCTTCGCCTTCTACGATCACTTCGTAACGCGCAAAACAAACAAACGGAACCAAAGGCAAAATACAAACCGGAAACTTCATATCGACTTCCACATTTCTTAAAAAGGATTCCGAAATTTCCGCTTCCTTCAGATAAGAATTCAATCCTACCGGAAAAAGTCCGCCGAAACCGATTCTATACTTTCCGAATTGAACCCGTCTCGTTTTTGAAATTTCAACTCCGATCGGTTGATTCGGTTTTTCTAAAATCACATAACTTATCTTTCTCGGTGTTTGCGAACAACTCAGAAAGAGAATCGAAAACAAAAACGCTAATAATTTTAAAGTGAGTTTCATGTTCATTTGCCCCGTGGAATTGTGTCGCTGTTCAGCGCAAAACCTTTGATAAAAATACAGTGCATCGGAGCAAAAGGCCCCGTCGTGTGCGTAACTTCCGCTTCCAGAATCGTATCGTATTTTGTATTCGCAATCGCATTCTCAAACGCTTTCGCAAGGCTATAGTAGAATCCGCAATCCTTACCTTCTTTGATTTCTCCAGAAAGGTTTTGAAGATTCTCGGGAATTTTTTTCCCTTCTAAATTTCCTTGGGACAAAAGATGGATTTTTTGCGTCGTAGAACAGAATGAAAAAAACAAAATAGAAACATAAAAAAACAACAAAGAACAAATTCGATCCGGAACCATAAAACCTCGTTTAGAAAATTAAGTATTTGGAATGTATTTTTATCTTTTTAAAAATACAAATCGAATCTTTAATAATTTAAAAAGAGGCCGCTTTTATTTCTTTGTGATTCAAAGGAATGTTTCTTCCATTTTCCCTTTCCTTTTTGTGTAAAAGATAATCTGATTAGAAACCGGAGGCAGTATCTGAAAAGAAGGCAAAATCAAGGATTCGGGAAGAATTCCTTTCAATCGAAACCTTGGCAGCGGACATAAGTCTTAAAAACCGGAATGATCTATTATTCGTTTCACTATTGAATTATAGGTTCACATTTCCCGAAACTAGTTGTATGAAGTTCTCCCTGGGAATCGGAATCGCTCTTTTACTTTGGATCCCCATTTCCATATCCGCGGACCTCGCGAGCAACGGAGCCACACATCTGGTCCGAGTTGAAAAAGGTCTCAAGGTAAACGAGTTTCTCATCAAATCGATGAACAGTTCGATCTCAAACATCGGCTCCGAGGCGGACAAAGCCCTCTACAAAAGAATCATCCAACACCACGTAGAGACAAACCAACTCTACTTCCAGTTCGATCTGGAAAGATCCTACGCGGAACTCAAAAGGACCCAAGACCTTCTGGTGATTTTGTATTCCAATGTCATCGAAGGGAGTAAAAAAACCGTTCGAACCGAACTGATCCCGCTCGGTTATCAAGCGATTCGAGGAACCGAAGCTCGACCAAAAAAACACCTTGAGATGGCTTATCGGGAACTGGCGGCGGCGGAACAAAAAAAATTGATCGCTGACAATACGAGACCGTATCTTCAACCGATCAAATTGGAACTACTTTACGAATCTCTAAAACTTCTCAAACAATCCAGAAAGTATGTGATCCTACTTTCCATGGAATTTCTTTCCGACTTTCCGGCCGATCCTGAAAGTGAAGACTTTCTCGGGATCCTGAACGAGATCAACAGAGCGATGTTTTCCCGCAAGGACGAGTTTGCAAGAATCCATTTTGACAATCATTTCCACGCCTATTCCGGTGAAAACCTCTACGACACTTATTGGCAAAATCCGGCTCTCGAAGAACTGGAAAAACCCTTGGGAGAAGTCGACGCCGCCTATCTCCGGGATCGTCGCAGAGCAAAACGCTGAACTTCAATGCGCGAGGGATCGACGCGGTATCAACAAATTGGTTTTTTGGAAAAAAATTCTTTCAAGGTCGATTCCAATTTGTTGATAAGAGCCGAGAGCCCGGTGGGCGCTTGGAATGTAAATTTTTCTCCTCCGAGCTTCTCCGCCCACGCGCCCAAATTGATTTTTTCCGTTTCCTATTTTAGAAATTCAGGTGACAGGGAATTCTTGTCTAGATACAACCTATCCTTGTGTTAGAACTGAGTTGTCCGAACTGCGGCGCGCCCGTCCCCTTTCAAAACAAAGCCTCGATTTATGGAGTCTGTCCGAACTGTAAGACTCTCACCGTTCAAAAAAACCAATCTTTAGAAAGCCTAGGAAAAGCCGGAGAACTCGTCCCGGATCTTTCTCCGATTCAAGTAGGAACCTCGGGGAAAACAAAAGACGGGATTCAGTTTCAAATCGTCGGAAGAATTCAACAACGCTACAGCCTCGGAACCTGGAACGAATGGCACGCGATTTCTCAAGAAGGGAAATCCATGTGGCTCGCGGAAGCACAGGGCCAATTCATGATTACCGAACTTCGCCCCACTTCTCAGAACGAAACCTTCCCGGAACACGATCCGATCCGGGATCTGGAAACTCCTCCCGACGTTTATTTTATCTCCTCCAAAACTTCGAAACAACTCCTGAGAGCCGGCGATACCCTATTACTCGAAAACTCCTATTGGATGATCCGCGAAATCGGCGTTGCGACCTGTATCGGAGGCGAAGGAGAACTTCCCGTAGGTTTCGAATCCGGAACAACTTCGGTCCTCTTGGATCTCGCAAACGACGAGGGCTGGTTTGCTACATTAGATTATTCTCATACACCTCCCCTCTATTTCCGTGGAAAAGTTTATAGTTTCGATCAGATCGATTTTATCAATCTTCGAGATCCGAAAGCGTTCCAAGGTTTTCAAAAAGTGGAGGAGGCAAAGGCGATCCAATGTCTCGGCTGCGGCGCCTCCTTGAGCCAAAGAAGCCCGGACTTCTCCAAATCCGTCGCCTGCGAATACTGCGGAACCGTGATGGATACGAGCAAAGACGAACTCAAAATTCTTTCCAAGTTTCAGGAAGTCATCAAGGATAGAATTTACCTTCTTCCCGGAACAAAGCTCACTCTCAAAGGCAAAGAATGTGAGGTCCTCGGCGTTGTAAAAAAATCGGTCCACGCGGACGGACAAATTTTTCCTTGGACGGAATACCTTCTCCATTTTACGGGAGGCTATTACTGGTTAAACGAAACGAGCGGTCACTGGACCGTCTTCGAACCGGTTCCTTTTATTCCAAGGACGATCATCGGAACCTATCCTCCGAAAAAAACGTTTCAAAAAGAAGAATACAGACTTTTCAATTCTTCCAACGCGGGAACCGACTTTGCGTTCGGAGAATTCTACTATAAGATTCACGCGGGAGACACGGCCGAACTCGCGGACTTTATCGCTCCGCCTAAAATGCTCTCTTCCGAAAAAACTCCGAACGAACTCTTCTGGTCCATTGGAGAATACGTCCCGGTCGAAGAACTCAAAAAATCGATCCAAGGAGACGCCGATCTTCCCGAACCGGAAGGTATCGGCACAGCACAACCGAACCCCTATACTAAATTAAGAAAACGGAATATAAGAATCGCAACTTGGCTTTCTGCGATCATGCTAGTAATCCAGATCGGATTCTGTCTGAGCGCTCAGGACAAAGAGATTTTCTCAAAAGACTATTCCTACGTTCGAGAACCGGCTCCGGGAGGAACCACCGATCCTTCGTTTGTTACTGAGAGTTTTCAGTTTGAGGGAAATTCGAGGCAGAACGTTCAGATCAAGGTGGAAGTCCCCAATCTTTCCAATCATTATATCTACTATTCCTTAGCGTTGATCAACACTCAGACGGACATCGCTTACGATACGGGTCTTGAAGTCAGCTACTACGAAGGCGTTGACGACGGAGAAAGTTGGACGGAAGGAGATAAGTCTGCGGACGTCATCCTAGGAGAAATCCCTCCGGGAGAATACTATCTTCGAATCGAATCCGAATCCGATTTTCCAAGAGGAACGGGAACGGTGGCACATTTCAGCATCCGAAGAGACGTAGACCAGTCGTATTACTATCTTCTTTTCTTACTGGGAATCTGGCTTCCGGTTCCGTATTCTATGTTTCGAAGTTTTTCTTTTGAAGCTTCCAGAAACGAGAATAGCGATTTTGCCCCACAAAGTTCGGGCGATTCCGACGAGGATGATTCTTCCTATTCTTCCAGCGATGATTGAGAATGGAAGGAAAATGAAAAAAAGAATCGCGGATCGATCCATATTTCGATAAAATCCAAGGACAAAAAGAATGAAATATCTAAAACCACTTTTGTATCCTCTCTACGCGTTGGGGCTTACGGGTTATCTGACATACACAAACATGTTCGGAGGAGGTTCGAGCAATGTGGATGAAGTGGAGAACGTTCCGAAAACGGTAAGAGAAAATCCCGGAGTTTATAGGTCTCATTATACGAACTTCATGAGATATTCCGGAGGAAAGTAAGACCGTTTTGCAAACAGCCCTTTATATTTCCGTCCTCATCATCTCCTCCTGCGGCCTCGTCTATGAACTGTTGGCCGGAACGATCGCTTCTTATCTCCTCGGAGAAACCGTAACACAGTTTTCATTGATCATAGGAACCTATCTTTTCTCGATGGGAGTGGGCTCTTGGTTGTCCAAATACTTGGAAAAGGATTTGATCCCTAAATTTTTGGAGATCGAACTCGCGATCGGACTCGTGGGAGGTTTTAGCGCGGCGATTCTTTATTTGAGTTTCGGACAAATTCGTTTTTTTCAAATTCCGTTGTTCCTCCTCGTTATCCTCGTTGGAATCCTGGTCGGACTTGAAATTCCTGTTTTACTAAGAATTCTAAAAAAAGAACTCCAGTTTAAAGAACTCGTATCCAGGGTTTTAAGTCTGGATTACGTGGGCGCTCTGCTCGCGTCGATTTTATTTCCCATTTTCTTCGCACCGAAACTCGGATTGATAAGAACCAGTTTTATATTCGGAATTTTGAATGCAGCGGTCGCACTCTGGGGAACCTGGGCCTTACCTCTTAGACAATCTCGAATGATATTGCTCCGAGCGCAATCCGTGATCGTCCTCACACTTTTGATTCTCGGATTTTCGTTTTCGGACCTGATCACATATTATAGCGAAGAAACCTTATATACGGACGAGATCATTCTATCGAAACAATCCCAGTTTCAGAGAATCATCGTAACAAGATGGAAAAATGAAATAAGACTTTTTTTAAACGGACATCTTCAGTTTTCATCCAGAGACGAATACAGATATCACGAGACCTTGGTTCATCCCGCGATCTTAGCACATCCGTCGCCGAAAAAAATTTTGGTCTTGGGAGGCGGAGACGGATTGGCGGTGAGGGAAATTCTAAAACACAAAAAGGTAGAATCGGTTACGTTAGTCGATCTTGATCCCGCCGTAACCGGCCTTTTTACCGAACACAGCGTCTTGAAAGAACTCAACGATGGAAGTTTAAAAAATCCTAAAGTAACGGTAATAAACACGGACGCTTTCGTATGGCTGGAGGAATCCGATCAGACCTTTGACGTTGTGATCATAGACTTTCCCGATCCAAGCAACTTCTCGCTCGGAAAACTCTACACGACCGCATTCTTTCACGTTCTCAAAAGAAGGATGAACGAAACGTCCGTATTGGAGATACAATCGACGTCTCCACTCTTCGCCCGTTCTTCTTATTGGTGTATCGAAAAAACGATTTCGTCCTTGGGATTTCAGACGCTTCCACTGCACGTTTACGTTCCTTCTTTCGGAGAATGGGGATTCGTTCTTGCCGGACAGAGACCGATTCGATTCCAAGAAAAATTTCCGGAAGATCTTCGATACTTAAATTCGGAAGAACTCAAGTCGATTCAAATCTTTCCTTTGGATATGTCCAAAATTCCGGTGGAGATCAATCGATTGGACAATCAAGCTCTCGTACGATATTACGATCGGGAATGGAATCGAATCTTAGATTAGAAATCGGAAAATTGGCTCGGGGCGGCTCCTGAAGTTTTTCTAGCAAAAAAAGAATGAAGAGTAATTGCAGGACCGAGCTCTCAGCTCCTGTCAATAAATTGGATTCGACTGTTCAAGACGTATTTTTCAAAAAAGCAATTTATTGACACCGCTTCGATCTCTGCCGCGGGGTCCTTACGTCGAGATCGAAGCGAGAAACCGAAGTCAAAATTTGTAGTGAATTATCTCCGTAACCATTGCCAGACTTTGCCGTCTTCGGGGTGAATCAGCTCACCTGTCATTTCGAAATTCAAACGTTCCAGGATACGGGTAGAGGCATTGTTCTCCGGCAACGTTTGTGCCGTAACGGTCACCTGGGGCAACGCTAAACGCGCCTGAGCAACCAAGAAGGACGCAAAAAAAGTTCCTAACCCTTTTCCCTCGTATTCCGGAAAGACAAAGTAGGCGATCTCCACTTGACCGTTTTGAGGAGGTGATTTGAATGCACAAGTACCGAGTACATCGTATCCTTGGACATACAAATAAGCAATCCAAGGTTCTACGGGCTGCCGGTCGTTTGCATTATACATTCTGAATACACTGGACACGACGTCTTGCACAACGGCGTTCTTTTCGAGTTCTAGTAGCTCGCTCGAATCGGGTTGAATGGGAATGAATTTCATTGATATACTCCTTAATCTTTCATTTTTTCTTACTCCAAAAGAATGAGGTGAACATAGGCGGCTCCTGAGTTTTTTTGGTTCGAATCAAAACCGGAAAATACGATGAAAAGCTCTTACGGTGATTCTCGACTTCGTAGAAGGTTTTAGTTCTTTTAACTTCCGCCTGTCAATCTACTTTTTAGTTCTCAATTTAGTTGATTCGAAGCCCCTGAGATTAGCGGAAGCTAACAAGAAGTTCGCTTTCAATATGAAATACGAGATTACCCGATTACACCATTCCGGAAATAAGTTTGTACAAAACGTCTTTTGGTCTTCCGGTAAAAAATATCCGATCGAAGAGCGAAGGCTAAACTTCAACAAAACGAATTGCCGATAAGCCTCTTTTTCAAATATTCTCATTGCGAAACGCCTGGTAAAAACGAAAAAAAGAATCGAGTCCGACTTTCCCTTCTAAGATTGACAGATTTTTCAAAAACGTGGAACCTGAATTTCAAAAAGTTGTCCAACTTTTAAACGGCGTCTTGTAAGATAAGCCTGTGACATTGGACACTATTTAAGGATTCCTGAATGAAAAAAACGATTTCCCTTTTTTCCCTTTCCGTCTTTGCGTTAGTCGCGTTGTTTGTACCCTCTTTAAACGCACAACCGGAACGTAAAATCGAAACAACGGTCCATGACTTCATGGAAGATTATCCAAAACTGGCCGTAAAAGCTGCAAAAAAAGGAAAACCGGAATACATAGAAAAGATTTTAGCCGAACTTCCAAATTTTGCTTTGGACGAACAAAAGGCAAAGTGGACCGAAATTTCTCAAGAGGCGCTCAAAACAAAAGACTACGAACAGTCCTGCAAAACCTGTCACAAAGAATTTAAAAAAGAATACAAAAAAACTTATCGTAAAAGACCGATTCAGGTTTCTCCCGAACTGATCCAATATCTAAAAGAACTTAAAAAATAACCGATCCAATTTCCGAAGGAAGACTTCCAAAACGAAATTGAATCTCATTCCGTTTCGGAAGTTTTTCGTTTTTCAAACGGGTTAGGATCCGGTTCGAGAACTTTCTTGATAAAGAGGCGGGATCACCTTTTCTTCCTTTTCAAACTTTCCGTTCAAATCTAAAATCATCAGAGTGATATCGTCCTCGAATTGATCCCCGCGTCCCGACCAGGATTTTACCGTATCGAAAACGAGCTGATTTAAGGCTCTGCCCTGCATCGCGGAATTTGTTTTTAAGAAATCGTAGAATTTTTGATAACCGAACATCTGTCCGTATTGATTTCGTGCTTCCGTAACGCCGTCGGTAAACAGGATGATACGATCTTCTTTTTTGATCGGAATGATCAACTGACCGTTCTTCAGATTTCCGTCGATTCCCATGATCCAACCTGGAAGAAAAATCTCTCTGAATTCTCCTTTACCATGATTGAGAATCGCGATCGGAGGATGTCCCGCGTTCGAATACGTTATGATACCTTTGTGCATATCGATAATCAAATACGCTGCGGTTATAAAGTGTTTCCCGTATTTTCCCATCAAAGCGCGGTTAATATTTTTCAAAACTTCGGCGGGTTCCGCGGCTTTTCTGACTTCTATCGAAAACGCGAGTTTCACCATCGAGGCGATGATCGCGGCGGGAATCCCGTGACCGGAAACGTCGCTGATAAAAACTCCGAGCCTTCCGTCTCCGTAATCGTGAAAATCATAGAAGTCTCCGCCGACGGAACTCGCACATTCCATCTTTACGGAAAGTTCGATTCCTGCCACTTTCGGAAGTTTATCGGGAAGAATGGATTCTTGAAGCTCTCTCGCGATCTTCAGTTCCTGTTCGATCTCGGAAAGTTTGATTTGATTCTCATAAGCGTCGATACTCGTCTGTAAACTCTCCGCTTGAAGAGATTTAAAACGATCTGCCAGAGCGAAGGAAAGAAGAGTCATTTCCAAAAGGGAACCGATCAAAGAACCCCAATTGGTAAACAAGTTACTCGGCAAAACGGATAAGTTTCTAAGCACCGTGATCAAAATAAAAACCACCAAAACCGACCATGCGAGAAGAAAAAAACGGGCGGGACGATAACCTTGACGATAACGATCGATTCCGGCGTAGATCACGACTACGGAAGTAAAAATCGGGAACAAGGTCAATGCCTGCATATTCCAAAAATAGAATATAGGGAAGAAGGAAAGAAGAATCCCCACAACTCCCGGAATCATAAACAAAATCAGAATCACATCCGTAATCTTCATCGTCCTGCCGGTATGAAGAAACGATCTCGTGAATTGAATCGAAAAGACGATCGCAAGATACGCAAAAGGAACAAGAAAATCGTTCCACGTTTTGAGGGCCGAAGTATAGAGATACTGATTTCCCACCCCGGTCACGGAAAGTTGCCAGAGACCGAAAAACAAAAGATAAAGAACGTAAAAAAGATAACCCGCTTCTTTCACAGTAGAAAGGACAAAACCGTTGTAAACGAGCATCACGAGTAAGGCCCCGAAAAACAAACCGAAAAGGATATTCTGAACTTGAACGTTTGTGATAAACTCGTTCGCGGTCCAAGCCTTTAAATTGAGGATCAAGGATCTTCTAGTGGAGACCTTGATCAAATATTCTTCCGTGTTTCCGTATTGAGTGACAAGACGATAGACCGGATGAAAATATTCAATGCTCTGATCGCGTTTGATCTCCTGATAACGGACGGGAAATTGAGAAAGTTTTTTATAGAGTATAAATTCTTCGGAAGCGGGATTGGCTAATTCTAAAAACCAAGGTTGAAAACCGTGACCGATCTTTTCAAAATGAATCTTGGAACGGATCCAAAACGTAGATTGAGTATATCCTTTAGAAAGGCTTTCCTTTTCAAAATTCTTCCATTCCGGATGAAAGTTCGGATTGGAAAAATCCTCGATACGAATCGTTCCATTAGAATCTTCTAATACTTGAAGAGTTTTTCCTAAAAATTCCCCATTCATTTTTTCCGAAAGGGAGAACGCGGATTGGAGCGGAGAAGAATATTTATCGGTGATCGATACCGAATCGGCGAATAGCAGGGCAGTTTCGCAGAAAAACAGAAGAAGAAGGGTTTGAACTTTCAGCTTCAAAGTTTCACACCCGCAAGTCCCAGAATGAACTGAAACTCCGCGGGAGAAACTGGCTGAATAGAAAGGCGAGAACCTTTCTGTAGAAGCACCATATTCTTAAGTTGTTTGTGCTTTTTCATTTCTTCCATCGTGACAGGTTCAGGGAATCTTTTTTTAAATTTTACATCTACCATGTACCACGTTGGATTCTCATTCTTACTTTTCGGATCGAAGTATTTGTGAGAAGGATCAAATGCGAAATGATCCGGATATCCTTGTTTTGCAACTTCGGCGATTCCAACGATGGAAAGGGGGTTAGCCCGGCTATGGTAAAAGAGAATGAGATCCCCTTTTTTAATACTGTCACGCAAGAAATTGCGCGCCTGATAATTTCTTACCCCTTCCCAAGGAGCGATATGGGAAGGAGAATTGTACAGGTCATCGATTGAAAAAACGTCGGGTTCTGTTTTAAATAACCAGTGATTCATTCCATTCCGGCGTTGTAGGCGGGGTTTGTTTTGATTCCGTTTTGTTTCTTCGATTTAACCGTTTTTTCCGGCTTTTTTTTTGCGCCGTCTTCGCTCGCAGGATGAACGATGAGCATCAGCTCGTCATGGGAAATGGTTTCTTTTGCGAGAAGGGCTTTCGCCAATCCTTCAAACTTGGAAGCGTTCTTACGAACCAGATCGCGTCCTTTGTTCAGACAGGTCTGAACGATTTCACGGACTTCTTTGTCGATCATCGCGGCAAATTCTTCCGAGTAATATTTATTGCTATGACCCATGTCTCTTCCCACGAATACATTGGCTTGGTCGCCCGCATAGTTTACGGTTCCGAGTTTTTCGGACATTCCCCATTCACAAACCATCTTCCGTGCGATGTTCGACGCTTGTTGGATATCATTGCTCGAACCTGTGGAAGTGACTCCGAACTTAAATTCTTCTGCGATAAACCCGCCCATAGCGACTACGATCTGATCGAGCCAATACGTTTTTGGAAGAATATGTCTGTCCTCTTTCGGTAACGACTGAGTGAGTCCCAAAGCGCGTCCTCGTGGAATGATCGTAACCTTGTGAACCGGTTCTGTATAAGGAAGAAGGGTTCCCAAAATCGCGTGACCCGCTTCGTGATAAGCGATGACTTCTTTTTCTTTTTCGGACATGAAGAACGATTTTCTTTCCGGACCCATGAGCACCTTGTCGCGCGCTTCTTCGAGTTCGTCCTGAGTGACTCTTTTTTTATTCTTACGAGCTGCGAGTAAAGCACCTTCGTTGATAAGATTTGCAAGATCCGCTCCCGTAAAACCAGGGGTTCCTCTCGCGATCGAATGGAGGGAGATGTCGCTGGTCATCGGAACTTTGCGAGAATGTACTTTTAGAATTTCTTCTCTTCCTCTGATATCCGGGAGATCCACCATCACCTGGCGGTCAAAACGTCCCGGGCGAAGGAGGGCAGGATCGAGAACGTCAGCGCGGTTTGTAGCCGCCATCACGATCACACCTTCGTTCTTTTCAAAGCCGTCCATTTCTACGAGCATTTGGTTGAGAGTTTGTTCTCTTTCATCATGACCGCCGCCAAGACCTGCGCCTCTCAAACGACCGACCGCGTCGATCTCATCGATGAAAATGATACAAGGAGAATTCTTCTTGCCTTGATCAAACAAGTCTCTTACACGAGAAGCTCCCACACCCACGAACATCTCTACGAAGTCGGAACCGGAGATGGAGAAGAATGGAACTCCTGCTTCGCCTGCAACCGCTCTTGCAAGCAACGTCTTACCGGTTCCCGGAGGACCGACTAACAACACACCAGTGGGAATCCTCGCGCCGATCGCGTGAAACTTTTTCGGATCTTTTAAGAATTCTATGATTTCTACTAATTCTTCTTTTGCTTCTTCGCAACCCGCGACGTCTTCAAAAGTAATTTTTACTTTCGGATCGACGGTCATCTTTGCTTTTGATTTTCCAAAGGAGAATGCTTTGTTTCCGGTCGACTGAATCTGTCTCATCATGATGAACCAGAAAAGACCGATCAGTATAACGATCAGAAGAATATTGCTTCCGATGACGCTCCAGAATTTTCCTTCTTCCGCGGAACGCGCGTCAAAAGAAACATTCGCTCTTCTTAAAGAAGCAATCAAATCCTTATCCAGCGGAGCGACGGTCGTTCTAAACTTAACCGGTTTCGCAGTTTTAGATTCCGAATATTCCGCCGGAATGTAAAATCCTTCGATTACGTCTTTTTCGATCTGGATCTTGTTGTATTTGTCAACGGTTCCCTTATAAAGTTTACCGAGAGGTTTTTTCCCCTCTACCGGTTCCAACATATTCAAAAAGTCGGAATAGGAGATATCCTTAGTCGCGCCGGCATTGTTCTCATAATTATAAGCGATGATCAAAACGACCATCATAATGATTAGGACAAAGAATACATTTTTTACGTTCTTGTTCATGGAGTTCTCCTGTAACTTAGACGCCTGTGAGATACATTAAACAGGCAAGAGGTTCCTTCTGTTAGGATTTCACGTTTCTTCAAAAAGGCAAGGAAGAATTGAGAGAAACCGCCAAAAGGAAAACGCTTGGAATGAAATTCGCGGGAAATTTTTTACGACGTCTTAAAAAATTCGAATTCCCTTACCGAAAAAACAAACGGCAATAATCTTTCCTAAGGACGGATCCCTAGATCAAAGATGATATTTCTCGATCACGTCGTCGATATCTCCGAGCGAAATCGAACGAATCGCCGCTTCCGCGTCGTTGATGATCTGAATCAGGCTCAAGTTTTCCATCGGTTCGAAATCTTCCTTTAAGAAAGAATCCCTCACTTTGAGATCGAATCCATCGTTCCAAATTCCGATTCGAATTCGGATAAAATTCGGAGAACGAAGCGATTGAATGATGGATTTTACCCCGGGATGATCGGTTTCCTGAGTTCCCTTGTCTACGACGATTCTTCCAAGAGGGAGACTCCAGTCTTCTTGGATGACAAGAATTTCTCCCACTTGTATCTTTAAAAACGAAGCGATGTAGAGAACGGATTCTCCCGAAAGGTCGCTGAAAGTTTGCGGCTTTAAGAGTACAACTTCTTCCCCCTCAAAATCACCGCGACCAATCAGAGATTTCTTCTTCTTGGTCTTGATTTCAACATTGATGTTATTTGCGATAACATCTAAAATTTTGAAACCGATGTTTGAGCGGTTATTGTTGTATCTGTCTCCTGGATTCCCGAGTCCGACGATCAGCTTCATGAATACCTATCTGTATTTTTCAGGTTAGACCCGAATCAGTTCCGTATTATTTTTTGCCTTTTTTGCCTTTAGCGTCGTCTTTCGCGCCTTGAGCTTCGGCTCTTTCCGCAGCAAGAAGAGCTTTGGTTTTATTTACGGAAGTAACGATTGGATCTCCGTTGATCAAAATTTCCCAGCTTGCAGGAACTTTGAGTTGGCTGATCTTGATCGCGTCGCCGACGTCGAGATCGGTCACATCGATCGTAAGATTTTCTAATAAATCTTCCGGAATCGTTTTTACACGAAGCTCGTGAATGATATGTTCGAATTGCCCACCGGTCTTAGAACCTTTCGCAACACCGGTAGTTTCGATACCGATTTTCGTTACGATCTTTTGACCTGGAACAACTTTGTAAAAGTCTACGTGACGGATTCTGTCTACTTCGGGAAATCTTTGGATTTCTTTTACGTACACTTTTTGAGATCCTTGGCCTTCCACGTCCAACTCGATCAGAGTGGACTGACGGATTCCGGAATGAACCATCTTTTCAAGTTCTTTTTCGTTCACCGCGCCTGAAGTTGCAACGCCTGCTCCGATGATGTTGATAGGAACAAGTCCCGACGCGCGAAGACGATTGTTTTCGTTCTTACCGGTTTCCGTTCTTTTTTTAACTGCGATCTTGTGAATAGTGTTCTGGCTCATTTTTATTACCTAACCTTAATCGAATAAAGTGCTGACTGATTGATTTGTGTGAATCCTTTGAATCGCGTTTGCGAGCAAAGGAGCTACTGACAATGATTTCAATTTGTTGATCTTTTTGGATTCTGGAATCGCGATCGTATTTGCAAGGACAACTTCCGTGAAGTTCGTCGCATTGATTCGATTCACGGCTTCGCCGGAAAGAACTCCGTGAGTCGCCGCGCAATAAACCGACTTCGCTCCGTGTTTGAGAAGGGCTTCCGCGGCCTTGCAGATCGTTCCTGCGGTATCGATCATGTCGTCGAGAAGAATACAATTTTTCCCTTCGATCTCACCGATTACGTTCATCACTTCGGATTCGTTTGCCTTCGGTCTTCTCTTATCGATGATAGCAAGCGAACCGTTGACTTTTTTACCGAAAGCGCGAGCGCGTTCCGCCCCGCCAGAATCCGGAGACACGATGACCAAGTCTTCGATCTTCTTTGTGTTGATGTATTCCGCTAAAACGGGAGCAAAGTGAAGATTGTCCACTGGAACTCTAAAAAAACCCTGAATCTGATCCGCATGAAGATCCATGGTAAGAATTCGGTTCGGCCCAACTACTTCCAAAAGATCGGCGACGACCCTTGCAGAAATCGGAACTCTCGGTTCTACTTTCCGATCCTGACGACCGTAACCGTAATAAGGAATCACAACGCTGATGCTCGAAACGGATGCTCGGCGAAGAGCATCCATGATAAGAATCAATTCCATCAAATGATCGTTAGCCGGCGCAGAAGTGGACTGAACGACGAAAACTTCTCTTCCTCGAACGTTATCTTCGATCTTTACGGAAATTTCTCCATCGGAGAATTTCTTCAGATTGATTTTCCCCGGTTGAATCTTTAGATGAGCGCAGATTTCTTCGGCAATTTCTTTATTGGAACTTCCCGCAAATACGGCGATATCTCCATTCATGGATGGACGGCCTCCCCTTTGATCATGGCGGAAAGCATCTGCAGGTCTTCGGGAGAATTCACTCCATGACTTTCAAGATGATTCTTTAACTTCATCGCACCGAGTTTCTTTCCTGAATTTCTATATAATTTCACGAGGTCGGGAAGATAATATTCTCCCTGAGCATTGGAGTTTCCGATTTGTCTGAGAGAATCAAAAAGACCTTCTCCGTCAAAAACGTAAGTTCCCGTATTGATTTCGTTGATGAGTTTTTCTTCGGAAGAAGAATCTTTTTCTTCCACGATCGCCGTAACGTCACCGGAGGAATTACGGATAATTCTTCCATAACCCGTCGGCTTTTCCACAACGGCAGAAAGAATCGTTGCTGAAAATTCGTTTTGTTTGTGTTCTTTTACGATATTAGAAAAGGTTTCTGCGGTGATCATGGGAACGTCGCCGCAGGCAACGATCACGGAACCGCGAAAGTTGTTCAGTTGAGTTTCAGCGCAAAGAAGAGCATGAGCGGTTCCGAGTTGTTCGGTCTGTTCTGCAAAGGAAACACCTGGGATTTCGGCGCAAAGATTTTGAACTAATTCTTTTTTGTAGCCTACAACGACGACGATTCGTTCTACGCCGGAGGCTCTCAGGTGATCGAGTACGTGGAGAAGTAGCGGCTTGCCATTCAGCTCCACCGCCACCTTAGGCTGATCCGTCTTCATACGGGTGCCCTTCCCTGCGGCTAATACCACAGCGACCTTATCCTGAGTAGGTTTCATCGTTAATCAATGTCAGTAATACAATTTGGCTGGGCTGCTAGGATTCGAACCTAGGAAATGGCGATACCAAAAACCGCTGCCTTACCACTTGGCGACAGCCCAGTTTCTAAAAATTGAATCGTACGAATGTGAGATTTGGGAATTCCTGTCTCAGCCTGTGCAACAGTTCTTCCTGGATCTCAAGGCCCTGGACCAGCCCGTACAAACTCGAACCCGAACCGGTCAGAGAACAATAACTGGATCCAAACTCCAGGAATCTGTCCTTAAGAACTCCCAATTCCGGATGAAGTTGGAAGGCAACCGGCTCAAAATCATTCAAGAGCCTACCCTGCAGAGCGCTCCAATCCCCGTTTTTTAAGACAGAAACCAGATTTTCCGACAGCGTATTCCCATTTTTCTGAGAGGGCCCCTCTTGTAAAGGTTTTTTCAATAAGGAATACATTTCCGCCGTATTCATGACTTGCGGAGTGAGCGCGAGAATTCCTTGTCCTGAATGGACTTCGATTTCTTGAGAATTCTCACCTCTTCCCGTAACGTAAGCGTTTCCTTCCCCTAAAAAAAAGGGGACGTCGGATCCGATTTCGGCGGCGAGAATTTTCATTTCGTCCGTAGTAAAAAAAGAACGCCAAGAAAAGAAAAAAGAAAGAAGAGAAGCGGCGTTCGTACTTCCGCCGCCCAAGCCACCTGCGGGAGAAATTCTTTTTGTAATATGAATTTTTACTCCGGGGAGTTCGGGAAAAAGAGATCGAGCCTTTTGAAAGGTCTTGTAGAGAATATTCCTTTTATAATCTCCAAGCTCGGAGACTTGATCATAAAGTTTACGTTTTTCTAATATAATTTCGTTTTGTGAGATGAGTTCAAAAACTCCGTTCCCCGCGGGTTCGATTTCGATCTCGTCTCCCCAAGAAATTCTTAAGAAGACGCTTCGAATCTCGTGGAATCCATCGTTACGTTTGTAGGGAATTTCTAAACCGAGATTGATCTTAGCCGGAGAAAGCAAAACGATGTTCCCTAACGTAGCATCAACTCGATCTCACCGATCGCTCTTTTTACAAGAGAAGAAGGGCTTTTGAGAATCACGTTTTTTCCAAACGGAAGAATGGTTTCTAAAAACCAGGATTCTTCCCGAATTTTGGCTTTGGACAAATGATAAACGACATTCTCGAGAGTTCTGGTTTCTCCGGTTCTTTCGAGTCCCAGCTTACGATCGAGATTATAAAAAACTTCCTTTGTGTGCCAGATCTCGGCGATCCCGGAAGAATTCTCCTGATTCTTTCTAAATTCTTCGAACTCTTGAAGGTATTTCGATTTTGTTCGACCGGACGGTTGCGAGATCGGTTCGTCTCCGACCTTTAGGGAAAGGATATGATCCAATCGAAAATTGCGAGGAGCCTTTCTTTCGTGGCAATATCCCAAGAGATAATCTTCCAAAGAATGAAAGAGGAACCAAGGATCAACTTTTCTTTGCAAAGGTTTCTCATCGTTTCGAGATTGATATTCTATGATCAGGGTTTTTCCGTTTTGAATCGCGTCTTGAATCAGATTCTTATAAGATTTGAGGGTGTCCTGTCCGGTGATAGGAAGGATCGCGATGATTTTCTGAAGCATCCGTTTGATTATAGGACTCGTTTGTGAATCGATGTTGGATTCTGATGTTTCTTCTAAAATATTGCGAAGCGTGAGCCATTCTCGAATGCTGAGTCTAAGGCTGGAATCGAATCGAAAGGGTAGAATCAATCCGAAAGTATCCGTTTCGGAATCGTAATCCACTTGAATCAGATCCGCTACGTGAGGAGTGGCGCCGAGAAAAAATAATTCTCCAAGTTGTTCTTTGAGGTCCTTTTGATTGGTCACTCCGGTTACGTTCGAGAGTTCTTCCAGAGTCATCCGTTTTCCATCTCGGAGATGACGAATGAGATTCAGTTTAAAATTTAGACGGACCGTACTTGGATTCATGGAATGTCCTCAAGACTAAATTCGCCGGGCTTTCTTGTAAACAGGAATTGTGAAAATTCTTTTCCGCCGGCTTTTGGATGCAAGATGCGATTATTAAATCCGGGCTCCGATCTAAAAAAAATCGGAAGACGCGAGAGTGCCTCGAAGATCGGAATTAAAACTTTGTAATTGCGAAGTCTCCATCGTTTTTTTATTTCCGAATCGTTAGATTGTTTCCGAATTCTTTTTGGATATGGAGATTCCTACCGAATCGGGCGAGCGAAAAATCTTCCGTTTTCTGGATTTGAAGTCGATTCTCTATGAATTTGGAATTGTGCGAGCCCAAGGAAAACTCATATCAAAAAAGGGACTTATCGGATTTGGATCGAATTCAAGGGACCGGGTGATTGTGTTTTGGATTAGATCTAGGTGCCAGATATATCTGTAAACGTCATGAAAGGTAGGAACTCCCGCGTTTAAAACTTCCACAATAGAATCACCCACCTCAGCATCTTCCAGGGACAAGAGAAAATTAAAAAGAAAGCACCTGGATACCCCATGAGCTTGAGCCAAAGCCCCCAGCATTGACCAGTGACCGGTATTCGCTCTGAAATTCATTTTTCTCATTTTCCCAGGATTTTGATAAAGAATCGAATCCGCCTTTGAATTCAACCGACTTCTCGAAGCTATGAATTTGGAATATCTCCTCAATAGGTAAGGAAGTTTCTTAGGAAGCTTTCTCTGTTCGTCTAAGGACAAACCATTCAAGTAGTTTTCGGGAATCAAAAGAGTGACTACTTTTTCATTTCTCTCAGCGAGCGGAGATTCGATCTTTTCCTCAGAACTTAAAAATATCAATTCCATTACTCTCAACGGTTCTTAGGACTTTCCCAAAAGATCAAAATTTTTGAAAAAATATTAATTTTCTAAACGTTTTTTTCAAAAATTTCATCAGGATTTTTTACAAATAGGAAATTCTCATCTAACACAACACATCCCTAGCAAGAGAAAATGCTTACAAACATCCTGATTGACAAATCCTTATTTGCATAAACTTTTAGAAGATGCGAAAGTATATCTGGATCGCCCTTCTTTTTCTCCCAGGCCTTTATTATACAGGAACACTCTTGAGTTGGGAGAAAAAGAAAAAACTTCCGATCACAGGAGACGAACCACACTATCTCATCATCGCGGAAAGTATCCTCCGAGATGGAGACGTTGACCTCAAAAATAATTACGAAGAGGACTCGATTACAAAAAAGATCCTTGGTCCGACCGACGTAGAAAATCATACGATTCCAAAAAACGGAAAGTTATACAGCGTTCATCCTATCGGAACCTCCTGGCTTGTCTTATTCGGATATACATTGTCCGGAATCGGAGGAGCAAGAATTCTCCTCGCGATCCTTACGGGGCTTCTTCCTTTTGTATTCTATAAAATCGGAAGAATGTTTCACCTACCTCAAAACGAATCAGCACTCTTGAGCCTTATCTATTCGATCAGCCTTCCCTTTCCGCTGGTTGCAGGACAGATTTTCCCGGATTTACCGTCCGGAATTCTATTCATTTTCATTTTTTATATTCTCTTTTATGCGGAGACCGATTCAAACAAAAAAGAATTTTAGAATATTCTATTTTTTGCATATGGAATCGGCTTCGGCTTACTGGCATGGCTTCACATAAAGAATATGCCGACAATGATTCCGCTTTTACTCTGGTTTTTATTCAAAAAAGAATGGCGATTAAAGCCAAAAATCCTCTCTTTAGGAATCGCAGCTCTCCTAATTCTTAGCCTATTCTTCTGGAATTATCTCTGGTATGACTCGATCCGAGGATCTTTTTTCGCGGCAAAAAATGCACCGCCAAGACTGGATTCCAGAATAGAACACTGGGTAACGGTCGGCTTCGGACTCTTTATGGATCGCAATCAAGGGCTTTTCTTCCAAAACCCTTTGATTTGGATTCCCGGCTTGATCGGTTGGTTTTACCTCTTCCAAAGTTCGAATCTAAGAAAATTCGGAATCCTTTTATTCCTTACTTTAGGAATTCAATGGGCGTTAAACGCAGGTCATCCTTGTTCTTATGGATGCCTCGCTTTGCCCGGAAGATTTCAGTGGGGGTCCGCAACGCTTTGGTTTGTCCCTTTTTTGGGAGGTTGGATTCTCCTCAAAAACCTCTCTAAAATGATCTCTCAAGGAATCCTGATTCTTGCGGTTCTTTATCAGCTTTGGATTGGAAGATACTGGTTTGATCATACAGCCTCGCTCTATCACAGAATGGAACCCGATCCCCAAAAAAGAGCGGGTTTCTTTCCGGAATCGCTTCTTCCTTATTTGCCCTCTTGGACGGATCTTGAAAATTCCTGGAGAAATCCCATCAACGGGCTTTGGATAGGAATCTTTCTTTTGCCTCTCCTCGCCTTCGGAGTCTTCCAAATCCGGAACAAAAAAGATGGCGTGAATGGTCTCAAACCTTTGATTGACAGAGAAAGTAAATAAGAACGAATATTCTAAAGTAATCCCAAAGAAAGAAGAACTGCTATGAAACGGAATCCCCACAACCTCCTTCGGAAATCCATTCTCCTCTTGATCCTTTCCATTCCTTCCGCCGGTTTTTTGGCCCAAGAAGCTAGCCCGATAGTGAAAGAAAAAATGGTCTGTCAAAAGATCGAGCTTATCATCAACGGCCAGACCTATGACGACGGTCACAAATGTATTTCTCCGGAAGCAACCTGCTATCTTGTGGAAGGACTTTCCTTGAGCTGTTTTGCAAATCCGAATCGAGAAGCGGCGGCCTCAAAACCAAAAACGAATTAAAAGAATCCGACTCGATTGAGGAATTCAAAATTAATCCCCTAACCCCCCTCCACCTTCGGAGCAAAGACGACAAAACATTCTTAACCAATGGTTACAATAAAAAAGGCGTCTTTTACAAGACGCCTTTTTCGTTCAGTCTAAGAAAAACAGACTGATCTAAAAATTAAAGACTTCCAAGAACGGATTGATATCTTTGGGCTTCTCTTTCCAGAGCTTGTGCTTGTTTGATGTATTTTTGAGACTGAACGTTGCTCGCGAGAAATTTTCCACCAGTGGATCTTCTTGCAAGCTCACGAAGCTCCTCCGCTCTGAAGGCTTTTTGTTGGGCAACGGCTTTCAGATAGTTTCCGACCGCAGTTTTTTGTTCCTTGGTAACCGCGCTTTCAACGATTGCTTTTTCCAGGAGTTGATCTTCAACTTCCTCGGATACGGCAAAGGCGGAACTAGTTGCCAAAAGGCCAAGGAGGGAAACCACAGAAATCAGTTTGTTTGTTGTCATGATATTGAAACCTCAAGTGAGTTTTTATTTTTTTGAAGAACGAATCTTCAATACCAATTAGACAAAAGCTCTTAAAGAAATAAATCAAAAAAAAACAATTCCACACTCTTCTTGTGGCAAAAAAAACAAACGAACCCTTGAAACACATTCTGCTTTTAGAATATTCTATTTTATTTAAGCAACAAAACGTAACTCTGACTCAAAAGAAGACAGAGCGTATTCGTATAGCTTAGTATTTGCAATGTTTAGTATAAGTTTGAATGGAACGCATACAAAAGTAGAATTCTTGCTGAATCAAAACGCGATTGTTTTGTTTGAACACATTCGCTTTTATTTTATAAACAGCTCTCTCCAAAATCGCGCAACCTCTAGGAGAAATTGTATCCAAAATTATTGTTAAACCTTCTTTTTTAAGAAAAATTGCGATAGTTGCCCCATCTCACTAATTAGCTCTATTTTTAAGCATTTATTTTTTAAAAAATTTGCTAAATAAATCAGCAGAAGGAATCAAAAAACAGAATTTCTATCCAAGAAAAGAGCAAATTCTATTAAATCATGACAAATCTCCTTCTCGCTATCTATAAAATTATGTCTCTAAAGTAGAAAAAACCCTAGGAGTTCCTACAAATTCAAACCAGATATAACATCAAACTTTGTGCGATCCAAATACCAGGACCAAATTTTATAAAAAGACGCGACCCTCACCCCGCACTCGGCCAAAGACGATCCCGAAGATTCAGAAAAAAATGGGAGTTCATACCGAATTTGCTCAAAAGGACGACATCTTTTTTTAAAGGACTTCGAAAAAAAAACCTTTCTCGATCCTTTTTACTCTCAAGACCGAATCGTATTCTGAAAAAAAAAACGAAATCACACCCACAATTTGGATCCAAGGAATCGAACAAAATAGGAAAGAAATTTCCTATTTTTACGAATTGTCTATTCTATCCTATATCCGATTCTTGTAACTGGAGAAAACATGAAATACCTTCACACAATGATTCGAGTTCAAGATTTAGAAAAGGCTCTCGATTTTTTTTGTATGACTCTCGGACTCGTCGTCTCGCGCAAGAAAGAACATCCGGAGGGAAAATACACGCTCGTATTTTTATCAACGGGCGAACCCGACGCACCGGAAATCGAACTTACATACAACTGGGGTCAGAAAGAACCTTATACGAGCGGAAGAAACTTCGGACATCTTGCATTCGAAGTGGAGAATATCTACGAAACCTGCGAAAAAATTTCCGCGAGAGGAATCACGATCAACCGCCCTCCTCGGGATGGAAGAATGGCCTTCATCCGTTCACCGGATTTAATTTCCGTAGAACTTCTTCAAAAAGGACACGCGCTCTCACCGCAAGAACCTTGGATTTCCATGCCCAATACGGGAGAATGGTGAGCTTAGAATTCTTAAAACCGATTCTCATCCTCAAAGAATCGGAATCCCGAATCGTCGAAGATTGAAACGGACTCAAAAAGATCCTTCTTTCGATCTGGATTCTCTTTTTTTCTACAAAACTATCTCGGAAAGAAAAACGACATTTCTCTCCGAGAAAGAATCTATAAATCCTCTTGAATTCTTTCTGAAAAACGAAAGCCGGAAGAATATACAAAACCGAATCGACGTTTTTGGAAATAAAGGAGGAAACTCTCGATTTTAGAATTCGGTCTTTTCCAAAATCAGAAGTGAAACATACGGCCTTCCTTTTTTTACCGCAAAAAGTTTTCCTTTTTCAGAATCCCCTGCGTGGTGAAAACTTTCGGAAATCAGAACTTGCCCTATGGCCTCATAGTGTAGGAACTCCAATCAAACTTTATAAGCGATCAATTCTTTACAAGATCCCTTGATCGCTTAAGAGACGTAATACGAAGGAACTCCATCCTTTTTATTTAGAGCCATCAATTTTTTTCACGGAGAATTCTGAGTTTCGGGACAAATTCTAAAAAAACCTCCGGCATCAAAAATGGCTTCCCAAGAATGATTGAAAGAATTCTCAGCCCGATCTTGAGACAAATGTTTGGAACCGGAAAATCCGATTCTACAAAAATAAGCGGAGATCTTAATTCTAAAAAGGAAACGAAGCGGAAAAATTGAGACAAATTCGATTTGACTTTATATAGTGTATATGCACTATATAAAGTCAAAAGGGAGGAGAAAACTAAGATGGAAGAAACATTTCGATTTGAATCCAGAATCCCGGTTCGATTCAGTGATACGGATGTCAACGGACACGTAAACAATCAAAATTACAATTCCTACTGCGACGAAGCTAAAATGAAAGCTTTTATAAGCTCAGGGATCGACATGGAAAAAACCAAACAAAGTGGAATCGGGCCGATCGTCTACAAAGCCGAGTATGAATATCTTTCCGATCTAAAATATCCCGATACTGTGATCGTAAGAACCAGAGTTGAATTTATCAAAAGAACTCGTGCGATCTTTCATCAACAGCTGGAAAGAGAATCCGACGGAAAAGTAGTAAGCAAGGTCCGCTCCTATGGAATGTGGATTAACTTTGAAACCAAAAAGCCCGCATTCTTGCCGACGGAGGTTTTGGAAAAGATGGGAGAATTCAAATTCAACGTGGAGAACAAGGAAACCGCTTTGGTCTAAAAAAAATTCTTTCCGATTTCAAGCGGACCACAGGGTAAAAATGGAACCGAAAAATTCGTTCCTTGAATTCGGATACGATTCCATTCCATTCGGGATCGGGTTGTATTTTGTTTCGAGAATCGGAAATTGGTTCCAAAGGGGTGCAAGATCGTGAAATTTTCAAACGAAGATCTAAAAATCATCGGCCTTTCTTGTCTGAATCTCAACCTGAGAAGAACCACTCGGTTGGTAACGACGTTTTACGATTTTATTCTCAGGCCTTCCGGCTTGAGAATCACCCAATTCACAGTATTAGCCAGCATCGCTTATGAAAAAGAACCGAGCATAACCGATCTTGCAAGAATTACCGATATCGATCGAACCACCCTTCAACGAAGTTTGGAAATTCTAAATCGAGACGGCTTGATCCGAATCGAAAAAAAAGATACGGGAAATGTACGTTCCGTGTTTCTCACCAAAAAAGGAGAATCCAAACTTTCGGAAGGAATCGAACTCTGGAAAGAAGCCCAAAATTCTCTTACGGAAAACCTCGGAAAAATTAAACTCAGAGAAACTCTAAAAATATTGTCGGAAATCAGAAAACTTCCAGTATTAAAAACGGTTTCCGAGGAATGATCGGAAGGATTTCTCAGTCTAATTTCTATAAACAATATGGTGTATATACACTATATAGGAGTTAATCAAATGGCAGTTATCATCGACGGAGTAAGAACTCCCTTTGGAAAATTTGGAGGGGGGCTCAAGGATTTCAGCTCTTCCGAATTGGGGACGATCACCGCAAGGGAAACGATCCGTAAAACGAAAATCGATCCCCAGGAGATCGAGGAAGCGATTTACGGAAATGTAATACAGGATGATCAAGATTCCGCATATCTCGCAAGACATATCGCACTTCGATCCGGCCTGGCTGAAAGTTCGAGCGCCTTGACTCTCAATCGGCTCTGCGGTTCCGGGCTGGAAAGTATCATCGCAGGCGCGAGAAAGATTCTTTCCAAAGAGAATCATTTGATTCTCGCTGGCGGAACGGAATCGATGAGCAACGCGCCTTTCGTTTTAAAGAACGCGAGATGGGGAAATAAATACGGTAACTCGATCACAGAAGATCGGCTTGCCCAAAGCCTCACCGATTGTTTTGCGGATCTTACGATGGGAATGACCGCCGAAAACATCGCTAATCACTTTCAAATTTCCAGAGCCGAACAAGACGAATGGGCCGGCGTCTCTCAAGTCCGCGCTGAAAAAGCCGCGATCCAGGGAATTTTCTCCGAGGAAATGATTCCAATTCAGACCAAAGGTAAAAAGTCGATTCTTCTTCAAAAAGACGAGCAGATCCGAGGCGCCGAGTGCGTGGACCAACTCAAAAATCTTCCGGCCGCATTCTTAAAGGACGGAAGTATTACGGCCGGAAACGCGTCGGGAATCAACGACGGCGCCGCGTCCATTCTTCTTTCTTCCGAAGTCTGGGCAAAAAACTCAAAGTTAAAACCGTTGGCGCATATTCTTGGTTATGCGAACGTCGGTTGTGATCCTAAGATGATGGGCCTAGGCCCGGTCTTTGCGGTTCCCAAAGCGCTTTCCAATGCCGGAATCAAAATCGAAGACGTGGATCTTTTCGAGATCAACGAAGCCTACGCCTCTCAAACGTTAGCCGTAATCCGTGAACTCAAGTTGGATCCGGAAAAAACAAACGTAAACGGAGGAGCCATCGCGATTGGACATCCTCTCGGAGCGAGCGGTGCGAGAATCACCTTAACTCTCGCCTACGAACTAAAAAGAAAAAACAAAAGAATCGGAGTGGCCTCACTTTGTATCGGAGGCGGACAAGGTATCGCAATCGTTTTAGAAAATTCCGAGTTTAGAAATTAGAACTCCGATTTCGATTCAAACGTTCTCCGAAAACGATTGATAATTGAACGATATTTGTTCGACGTTCTTCCGGAACGCCTCCGCCAAGGTTTCCGGAAGAATTTTTTTAATCGTATCCCTTGCTTCGATTAAAAAAGGAAACAAGCCTTCCTGATTGGTGATCTTTAACCGAAAAGAATCTCCTGCCAGTTCTTCATAAGGGATTTCTGATATTCCGTTTCTTACCTTATATGAAAACTCCGGATCGCAGACCAACTCTACTTCGATCGGATCGTGAATCTGGAAGAGCGCGGGATGGAGCGACCAATCCTGAGAGGTTTCTTTTTTGAGTCCTAACGGCTGATAGAGTGAATTCTCCGCGATCGATTCTAATTTGGAGATTTTTGGAATGATAAATCTTCTTCTTTCTTTTTTCTTTCGATCGTAAGCCAAAAGATAATAATCTTCCGAATTCTTTCGAATCAATCGAATCGGATCGACTTCCACCCGATACGTTTCTTCGGGGAATGTTTTGTAATATAAAAATTGAACCGGAGATCTCGTCTTGAGCGACTCCAGAAGTTTTTTTAGAATTTCCTCGGCAAAACTGGTTTCGTTTTGGCTGAGAGTTTTTTGGGTTTTTAAATCCATCTCCAACTCTGGATAAACGTCCAACTTACCTTCAAAGAGTTTTTGAGAAAGGGAATAGAGTTCGAGAGATGGAGATTCTTGATAGGATCTTAGAATCGTCTCCGCCAAAACCTGCAATTCTTCCTTTTCCAGTTTTAATTCTCGATTGGCGACGTTTCGATCCAAGACATAACCTTCCTGAGTGGAACGAACGAAAAAACCGAGTTCTCCCAATTCTTCCACGTCCCGAGAAAGTTTTTTTCGATCGGAATCGGGATTCTCCAAATTCTGATAATGATCCGGAAGTAAGGAACGGATTTTTGTAAAACTCATGGGAGAATGATGATTGAGAAGATTGAATAAGAGCGCGGAAAGCCTGGATTCCGTTCTTCCAGCTTCCTTTACGGGAATCGGAAAATCCTCTTCCTCGTCGTTCCAGTTTTCATTTTGAGACATAGCTGAAACTTTCCGAGAATCGGGATTCTAAGCAACTCGAAAACCACTTGAATCCCATTGCTTTCTCTGCAAAATCTCCTCATTCTTAGTTTTGAAAAAGGAACCAAAATGAATACGATCTTTAATTACGTCATTCCCCACATCGTTGGACTCATGCTCATAGCGATCGGATGGTATGTGAGCATCTTAAACGTCGGGCTCACTCGTTTTACGGAGAATGTTCTCATCTCAAAATGGACCGTCGGCGGTTTGATTCTAATTTTAATCGGAGCTTATCTTCCGGAAATCTGGATCGGAGTCAGAAATCTTTTTAAGAAAGACTAAAAAGTAGAAGCCGGAAGCAATTCCGGTTTTCTTTGATTGGGCGTTGCGTTCTTGTTCGAGTTTCTCTTTTTGAAACGAGAATGGTTCCCTCCCAAGAACGAGATTCTTCCATCCAGACATTTGATAGGAGTTCCTACTTTTTTCTCGAAAAACGAAATCGAAGTTTAAAGAAAGAATTCTCCAGGCTTGAGCGATGAAAAGAAACAATCCGCTTCGTTCGATAGGAGTTCCTACTTTTCCAAATCAAAGCCGAGCGCTTTTCTTAGGTTCCGTTCGATAGGAGTTCCTACCTTTGCTCGAAAAACGGCGAATCCTGCCGAACAATCGGGATCCACTTCTAAAATGCGGGAGTTCCTACAAAAATCCCTCTAAAAGGGAAGATTTTTCTTGTACTTTTTCCGGTATCTACGAATCTCCGTTTGCAGCCTCTCAAAAAGGAATTTACGAGATTCTTCTTTTGCATAGAATGCGACATAATAAAATTATATGAGCTTGAGTTGGATATGAGTAGCACCGAAACTGAAATTCTAGAAAAGAATCCCAAAAAAAAGACGGAGATTGAATTTCACAAGCCCACTCTTTCCAGAGAGGATCTAAAAACAGTCCTAGAATGTCTTGTGGAAGACCATCTGACCACGGGAAATGTAACAACCAGATTCGAAAAGGTCTTTGCCTCCACTTTTCGTTTCAAACAAGTCGTCTCAAGCAGCAATCTTACTTCCGCGTATCACCTTGCCCTTCTCGCATTGGACGTCCAGGCCGGGGACAAGGTTGTCCTCTCCACTTTCGCACCGGTTTCCGCACTCGATGCTATCTTCCTTCTCAAAGCGATCCCCCTCGTTGTGGATTTAGATAAGAATTCTTTTCACCTCAGCGCAGACGGTTTGAAAAACGCGCTGGAGGATTCTTCCGTAAAAGTGATCATCCTGGATCACGCTTTCGGTGCGGTGGCCGACGCAAAGAGATATGACTTCAAAGGAATTCCTGTCATCGAAGATATCTCGGAAGTTTTAGGAGCTCAGAGCGAAACCTTTACTCCTGGAAAACAAGGAAGCCTCGCCGTTTGCGGTCTTTCCGTTGACCAGATGATTACGACTGGAAACGGAGCGATGATCATCACGGACCAAGAAGCTCTCGCAAAAAAAATGCGTGCGATGAAAGCGGGAAAGGAACCTTACCAAAGAAAAGAAGGACAACCAAAATTAGATTATAACTTAATCGACTATCAAGCCGCTTTAGGAATCGAACAACTCTCCAAAATCGGAATCATCTTAGAAAGAAAAAGAAAGATCGCTCAGGTTTATCTCCAATCGATCTCCGGCACCTCTGTTACCACTTGGTACGGGGATCCGAATCTGGATTCTTTCAATCGTTTTATCATCATCGCCCCCGGCGCTTACGAACAAGTGGAACGCTATTTCCGTTCTCTTCAAATCGGAACGCAAAGAGCTTCCGAAGAACCGATTCATCATATCTTGGAACTTTCCAATTCGGATTTTCCAAACGGAGAAAGACTTTTCCAAAGGGGACATTGTATTCCGGTTTATCCGAACCTTACAAAAGACAATATCCAAAGAATCTCGCAGGCGATTCGTAGAATTTATTAACGCAAACGTTTAGTTTCCCCAAAAAACCAAAAGAAGGAGTTCCTACTTTCCAAAAAGTAGGAACTCCTTCTTTTTTACTTTCTCAGCTCCGTTCTTTACTACAGAAATATTTTCCAACACTCTTCTTGAATTGTTTTTTATTGCAAACTAACCTTTCTCATCCTGGACTCGAATTCTAAATTTTCTCTACAGATAAATTGATAGTGATTTCCTTTTTAAGAAGGAAGTCGGTATCTGGTAGATACACTGAGGTAATCCATGAATATCGCCCAGCTTTCGATCAAACGACCTATTTTTATTTCGAGCATCGTTCTTCTCATGCTTCTCACCGGTTGGGTTGCATTGGGAAGAATGGGGGTCGACCTTTTTCCCGACGTAAACATTCCCGTAGTATCTGTAACTACCATCTATCCAGGAGCCGGTCCGGAGGAAATCGAAGAGCTCGTATCCAAACCGATGGAAGAAGAACTCTCCTCCATCTCCGGTCTTAAGAAAATCTCCTCTCGAAACCAAGAAGGGGTTTCGGTAGTCTTTGGAGAATTCACTCTCGATACGGATATCAAATACGCAGAACAACAATTTCGCGATAAAGTCGGTCTTGTAAAACCGAAACTCCCGACCGGGATCAGAGAACCGAAAGTGGTTCGTTTTGATCCGGCGGATCAGCCCATCATTCGTCTTGCTGTCTTTGCGGAATTGGATCAGGCAAAACTCTATGACTTAGCAAAGGAAACGATCAAAGCCAGACTCGAACAAGTACAAGGTGTGGGTTCGGTGAAACTTGTAGGGGGAACCAGAAGGGAAATTCAGATCGAACTCGATCGAAACAAACTCAGTTCTTATCAAATGCCGATGGTCGTCATCGCCAATCGATTGAAAAACGCGGGCTTAAACGTTCCCGTCGGAAAATTCGAAACCGGTTCCAAAGAAACTTCCTACCGAACCCTGGGAAGATACGAATCTCTTTCTCAAATCGAAAACACGATCGTCTCCTTCGGAGGTGAAGTCGGAAACGCAGTCTTAATCAAACAATTGGGAACCGTTCGAGACGGAACCGAAGATGAAGAAACGATCGGTTACCTCTGGGCTTCCAAAAGCGACGTAGAAGAAGAAAAAACTTCTTTCTTCGCAAAGATCGGCAACCTCTTCAAAGGAAAAAAGGAAGTTGGAGAGGTTCCAAAAGAAATCAAACCCGCGCTTTTTATCGACGTCTACAAACAATCCGGCGGAAATACGGTCGCCGTTGCGGATGAAGTCCTCAAAAGAATCGGGAAACTCAACGACGGAATCAAGGACATGGAAGGAAAACCGAAAATTCGGTTAATCCGAGACGGTTCCAAGTGGATTCGTTACAACGTTGAGGACGTAACCGAAGCGATCGTGATCGGTATGCTTCTGGCGGTAGTCACGGTTTATTTTTTCTTAGGGAATTTCCGTTCCACCGTGATCACGGGGCTCGCGCTTCCAAACTCGATGCTCGGCGCGTTCGTTCTAATGTGGGTCATGGGTTTTACGATCAACGTTATGACACTCTTAGCTTTATCCTTGGCGGTGGGATTACTCGTAGACGATGCGATCGTAGTTCGAGAAAACATCTTTCGAAAGCTCGAAGAGGGAATGGGGGTTTTAGAAGCCTCCGAAAAAGGAACCACCGAAGTAACGTTAGCCGTCATCGGAACTTCCCTCACGGTGATCGCGGTATTCTTACCGGTCGGATTCCTTTCCGGAATAGTAGGACAATTCTTCAAACAGTTCGGCTTAACCGTCGTGTTTGCGATGCTAATTTCCCTCTTCGACGGTCTCGCCGTCGCTCCGATGCTTTCGGCTTACTTCGCGGGAAAGATCGACCACAACGCTAAGAAAAACAAAGCAGTAGAAGCTTTCGACAAATTTCAAACCTGGTTGGAAACACAATACGGACGAGTTATGAGGGTCGCTCTGAAAAGACCGGGTCTCGTACTTTTAGGAACTCTTGGAATTTTTATCCTTTCGATCTTCTCTTTGAAGTTCGTAAAAAGTACGTTCTTACCTGCAAACGACCAAGGAGAATTTTTAGTAACCTTAGATCTTCCTCCGGGAACCAGTCTTCAAGGAACAAAGCAGGTCGCGGACCAGGTTCTGGACGTGCTCAAAAGAATTCCAGAGATGGATATGATCGCGGTTACGATCGGGAAACCCGACGGAGGAGAACCGAACGCGGCGACCCTTGCCATTGCATTAGTAAATTCTAAACAACGAAAACGTACTACAACCCAAGTCAAAGACGATATTCGGGAAATTCTCAAAAAGTTCACGTTTGCAAGACCTGCCGTTTCCGATTATAGCGCGGTTGGAGGCGGAATTCAATATCCGTTCCAGCTTGTAATCAAAGGCGAGAACCTGGCGGAAATGGAAGTATATTCCAAAAAGGTGGTAGAGCGATTGAAGTCAATTTCGGACCTCGCCGATTTGGATACGGATTATAGGGCCGGCAAACCGGAATACCAGATTCATCTGGATAACATGAGAATGCAGTTGGTCGGAGTTCTCCCCGGCGTCGCAGGATCCGAACTTCGTTATCAGATCGCCGGAGACGAGGTAAGCAAATATTACGATAAGGGAATCGAATACGAGGTTAGAATGAGACTTCGTCCGGATCAAAGAAACTTGAGAATGGCGTACGGACAAACAAAGGTTCCGAACATCGCCAACAAGTTGATCCCTCTTTCGGCGATCAGTACCGGAAAAGAAACCGCAGGTCCTTCTCGAATCAATCGTATCGACCGTGCAAGAACCATCGTAGTCAACGCAAACTTAGCTCCGGGAGGAGCGGTTCAGGACGCGACCAGAATGGCGGATGAAATTCTTAAAAAGGAACTACCACCTCCTCCGGGCGTACGCTACAACTTCCAAGGACAATCCGAAGACTTTAAGGAGCTATTGGCGAATATCGTTTTGGCGTTCGGGTTGGCGCTGGTCTTTATCTATCTCGTTCTCGCATCCTTATATGAATCGTTTATCACACCGGTAACGATTCTATTCGCGATTCCTCCCGCGATTTCGGGAGCCTTCTTCGCACTCGCTCTCACGAATGAGATGCTCAATCTTTTTTCGATGATCGGATTGATTCTTCTCATGGGCCTCGTCGCGAAAAACTCGATTCTTCTTGTGGATTACGCGATGCAAGCGATGAGAGACGAAGGACTCTCGAGAAACGAAGCCATCTATCAAGCCGGTTTGGTTCGACTTCGACCGATCTTAATGACTTCTCTCGCGATGATCATGGGAACCGTTCCGATCGCCTTGGGATTCGGAGAAGCGGCGAAATCCAGAACCGCAATGGGAATCGCGATCATCGGCGGATTGATTCTATCCACCGTGGTCACACTCGTAGTAGTTCCTTCGATTTTCGGATTTATCGATCGTTTTAGAGAATGGATCGAATCCAAGTTCCGTCCCGACTACGATATGAATGCTTCTTTGGTTCATCCGTCCTCACATCCTTCGAACGGTCAGATGGAATACGAAAAAGAATTACTCCTTGCGCAGGAAGAGGAATCTTTTTCGAAAAAAACGACCCCAAAAAAACCGAAAAAATAACATTCAGAAAATAGAATGGAGAATCCGATCAAAAACGGATTCTCCATCGTAATTCCCAACGACTCAAACTACTACCGGGAAAAGCGGCTTGTGGCAGCATAGGAATATTATTTTTTTCCGGAGAATCCGGGACTGCCGGAGCCGCCGGGTTTTGGGAAGAATCGGGCGTTACTTGGATCTCGATCGATTCTTTCTTTTCTTCCGGAACCTTTGAGAAAAAATTCCAAGGTCTTCCGAACAACCAGGCATCGATCAAATTGAACGTATAGATCGTCAGAAAAAGAACCAAGGCGCCGGAGGCCTGAATCCCCGTCTGAAATCTTCGATTCCTGATTTCATTTGCATACAAAAAGGCTGACGAGATCAAACCCGGATCACCGCTCGCCGCGGTGAAAAGAGAAAGTTGATTTGTATCGTTCAATTCCTGAGTTTCTTTTTTATACTTTGAATCGGCTTGAAACCAGTAGAGAAAAGTTAGCCCCGCAGAGACGGAAAAAAAATATCCTCTTTCAAAATCGCCTCTGTAAAATTGTCCCAAACCCGGAAGAATAGCACTTCTCCAAAGAGAAGATTTCGCAAGTTCTTGATTTTTTTGAACTTCTTCTTTTTTTAAGAATACTTCGGACTCTTTTTGTGTGAGCGATTTTTTGAGAAAATCGATTTCGCCGATCATTCGATCCTTTTCACGCAATTGATTTCGAACGTAGATTTCCTCGTCTTCGTTAAACGAAATTCGAGAGATCTTTTTCTTTTCCACCTCCCAAGTTTCCTTTTCGTTGGAAACGGTGACCTTTTCCATATCCTGATTGAGCACTTATACAAAGATGACTCGACCGTCTTTGAAGTAGATGATATCGGCAAAGAGGGAAACATTCAAAAATAAGAATGTCATTGGTATCCAATAAATAATTTTTATTCGCATCATAGTTTAAACTTTTCTAAAGAACAATCCGCATCGAAAGAAAATCGAAATTCTTTTTCGTTTTCGATCCGGCTGCATACAAAATCGATCTAAAAAACGAATACGGTCAATTTGATTTTAAGAATTCCTTACGATTTTAAGAGACAATATTCTCTTTGTAAGACTTAAGGAGGATCAAGAGGAAGTATTTTTAAAACCGCGTTTTCACTTACGATTTTAAGGGAAAAGTCTTCCTGGACTGAATTTTTCGACTTGCCGTTTCGCCTAAAAAACCGACAAAAATCGAGTTACTTCGAAAAAGGGCGCCTGCCTGAACTGATAAATCATAAGAAAAAACTTCCTATCGAAATCAAAATCGGAAACTGATTTAGCTCGTCGAAATCGGTAATGTTCCGTTTTGAAAAACTCAAATTTGATTCTTTAAAATGCGGAGTCGGATTCTATTTTCCTCCCGAGAAACGCCGTCGGATCCGATTCTAAAAGTAAGATGTCAAGTATGACAAAGACATCAAGATATATGTTATTTTTTGAAATCACCTTTTTGTGTTAGAATATAAACCGTAGATACGTTCAAAACTTCCTCGTCCAATGAAAGAGGAATTTCAAAGGTAAGGGATTTAAAAATTGAATCCAAAAAATTCAACGATTATAGGAAACGTATTCTCTCCCGAATCATCGGAGATATTGGATCATCTGCCGATCTTGATCTGTAAATTTCTTCCAGATACGACTCTAACTTACATCAACCAAAGTTGCTGCATTACTTTTGGAAAAACCAAACAACAACTCTACGCGGCTCGGTGGATAAATTTTCTTTCGGAACCAGCCAGAAACAAAATTTATGAAATACTAAAGAAAGTAAAAAATACGTTAACTCCCGAGTCTCATTCTTACAAAATTCGAAACGTGGAAGGAATTTTCTTAAACGTAGAATGGAAAGTATATCCTGTGATCGACACACACAATCAGTTTCAGGGATATCTCGCGGTCGGCACCGATAAGACCAAGGAAGTCACCGCAGAATCCAACGTAAAAGAAAAAGAGGATCTGCTCAAGAAGGTTTTGGGAACGATCGACGACCTGATCTGGTCCGCCGACGCAAAGCAAAACATTCCGCTTTTTGTAAGCGAAGCGGCTCGTAAGATCTATGGAGTGGATCCTGAAGAATTCGCCAAGGACAACGGACTGTGGGCGCGAATGGCCCATCCCGAAGACCAGAATATCATTCAGCACAAACTGCAAGAGTTAAGTTCCGGAACTCGTTTTGTGGAAGTGGAATACAGAGTTGTTAAGCGAAACGGGGAGATCATCCACCTCTGCGATCGTTCTTGGGTCGTATTGGACGAAGAAGGAAAGCCTGACCGGTTTGAAGGAATCGCGAGAGACATCACTCGAGAAAAACAACTTCAAGGAGAGATGGAAAAAATACGTTCCACAATTCATTCCATCATAGGGAATACGAACGATCCGATCTGGTCCGTGGATAAAAACTATCGCCTCACATACTTTAACGAAGCGATGCGAAAACGTTATGAAAAACTTTCCGGAATCCAGATCGAAAAGGGAATGTCTTTAGAGGAAATTGCTCCCAACCCAGAACAGAGCGGTTTATTCAGAAAATTATTCGAACGAGCGTTTCAAAACGAACAATTCATACACGACCACGAAATGGATGGGAGAATTTTAGAATTATCCTTCAATCCGATCAAAAAGGAAGAAGAGATCGCGGGCGTCGCCGTATTTTGCAAGGACATAACTGATCGAATGGCGATGGCGGAAAAACTGGCGAGGTCGGAAGCCAATCTAAGAATTTTGATCGAAAACACGGAGGACTCCATTCTTTCCATAGACAGGGAATATAAGATTCTTGTAATAAATCGTTCGTTCCAAAAATTGATTCATCAACTATACGATATCGATCTTAAAGCGGGAGAGAATATCGTCGAACAATTCGATTCCGAAATGAGCAAATATTGGAAAGACATCTACAAAGAAACCTTTTCGGGAAAATCGATCCGCAGGGAGCTGGAAATAAAAATCGAAAACGAAACTTCTAATCATTATGAAATTCTAACTTATCCGATTCTAAGCGATTCCGTTTCGTCGAATCTTCGATTTCAAAAAGAAGAAATTCCGCGGATATCAGACGTCATGTTCGACGGACATTCTTTCCGGGAAGGAACCGTATCCGGGGCAACGGTCTATATCAGGGACATCACCGAAAGAAAAATTTATGAACAAAAAACGATCAATAGTATCAAAACCAAGGATCGTCTTCTTGCCGCCGTCGCCCATGATCTCAAAAACCCGATCAGTGGAATTCTAAGTCTGACAGAGTTTATAAAGGACCAAACGACAGATCAGAACAATATAGAATTGCTCAACATGATGCTTCGAGCCGGAAGCAAATCTCTCAATATCATCCAGGAACTCCTGCAGATCGCAGAGATGGGAAACGAAAGTTATCGATTAAAATTAGAAAAAGCGAATCTCAACCATCTTGTGGAAGCGTTGGTCAAACAAAACGTGACTGAAGCCGAAAAAAACGGAATCAAGTTGTACACAAACCTCGGAACAGATCCGATTCCTGTTCAGATAGAGTTGCTCAAATTTCAGAGAGTGCTGGAAAATCTAATTTCAAATTCTCTAAAGTTTACAAAGGAAGGAGGAGAAATTCTTATACGTTCTTATGTTGAAAACAACAATGCAATCATAGAAGTGGAAGATTCCGGAATCGGAATTCCGATCGGTTTACAACCGCTTATCTTCGAACAGTTCACAAGGGCGAAACGTCAAGGACTCAAAGGAGAAGAAACAACCGGATTAGGAATGTCGATTGTAAAGGTGATCGTTGAACTTCACAAAGGAAAGATTCGAATGGAAAGTCAAGAAGGAGTTGGAACAAAATTTATCATAGAACTTCCACTCGATCTATAAAGTGCAAAGATACGAACTACAAAAAGCCACCGCCTCCATAAATAGTTTTAATTCCAAATTAATTTATTCCCCATTTCCAAAAATAAAGTTTGATCCAAAACTATCTAGACCAAATTTTGGAAAGCAGTAAAACGAGAAAAAAATTTAGATTCAATCAAAGAGGACTCTTATGAAATTAGCAAAGGAAATCATCACAGTAAAAGATTTTAAAATCGGAGTTTTGAAATTAGTACCGGACGGTCCGATGACCTTGACTCTTTCTCTGATGCAGGAACTGGATTCCATCCTAAAAGAATTCACCTTAGATCAAGATATCAGGGCCGGAATTATTGCAGGCCCGGACGGAGATTTCTGTGTGGGTTTGGATCCGGATGCGATCTTAAATACGAATGAAGAAGGGATCGGAAAAATTATGACCGGAGTTTTCGATATGTTCGCATCTCTGATCAGCTTTCCAAAACCTTTGATCTCCGAAGTCGGCGGGAACGCGGTCGGCGGAGGGGCAATCATCGCATATACTTGCGACTACAGATACATGGTGGACGGAAAAGGAAGAATCGGATTCGCGGAACCGTTAGTCGGCCTTCCGTTATCATCTTCACTGGTCATTCGTCTAAGACAAACGATGTTACCTTCGGCGGCGGCGGAAGCTGCTTTGGAAGGAGCGCTCTACAAACCTGCGGAAGCGGTACAAAACGGATTGTTAACCGAAGTGGGCGCTTCCTTGGAAGAGCTGAGAAAAAAATCTTTAAGCAAGATCAGCGTTCTCAACAGAGTTCCGGCCTCCGCGACTCAAGAAACCAAAAGATCTCTCAATCGGGAAGCATACGAAGCTGCGAAGGCGGCGCCGAAACAACTCGCGAATCTTTTCAAAGATCAACCGAGTATGGTTAAAAATCTTATGGAAGCGATGAAGGCTAACAAAGAAAGAAGAAGACCCGTTCTGACGCACGAAACCAATTACCAATAAATTTCTGTAGCTTTTTTGGACGGTGCCCGCGCTAAAACGCGCGGGACCGGGCATGTTCCGGATTCTTCCTCATTCATTTTTCGAAAAGGCGGGCCGCTCCGGTTGATTGATCCGTAGAGAACGAAATCGTGAGTTCAGAAAATTATGTTTTTCTTCTATAGAATTTGAGACCGGACCAGATTTCGGAGACGGCGCAGACTTTAACGTCCACGATTCCCAATTTCAATCCCATAGCCCGAATCACATTTTCGTTCAAGTCCGTGGGAATTTTAGAAGAACCCTTTGGCCAAGAAATCCAGATCATTCCTTTTTCGGCGAGATAATCTACCAATTTCAAAAATAGTTTTTGAAGTTCCTTGGATTCTTTTGTAAAAATATGCAGATAATCCTGAGAACCCTTTAGAGAATTTGCGAGTTCGACTTGAGAAAGATAACCTTCAAGGTCCTTACGAATTTCTTCCGGAAGGTCCTTGAAATAAACCTTCATTCCCGGTTTGAGACCGAGCTTATCCCCAAGCGGTTTACCAGAATATCCGGCCATGATCATTTCTCCGTTTTCAAAATTTCTTTTTCCATAAAATCCAGATAAGACCGAATTGTCGCCGTGTGACCGAAAACAAATTTAGAAAAGAATCTGAAAACGGGTGAAAAGACCTTTCCATTCTCGGTAATTTTAAGTCTGGTGCCGTTAGGTACGGAACTCAGCACAAACGTCCAAGAACCCCCGAACGGTTTGTCTTCGTCCATGATCTTGGATTCGACGAGTTCATTCTTACGATCCTGAACGAAGGAATACGTCATTACCTCGTTATGCGAATCGGTTTCTTTCCAAGAGGAAGAAGAGATCACTTCGATTTTTTTTAGATTCGGTCTCCAAGACGGATATTCTTTGAAATTATGAATGAGTGAATAAATACGATCCGGAGACGCGGCAAAAGACCGTTCCAACGAAGAGGAATGTTCGATCGGGAGAATCGCTCCAATGCCGTAGATACCTATAGCCAAGAGGATCAAAAAACAAATCGTGTAAATAAGAATCGTATACATCATAAGCAAAACCTTCTAATATTTTATAAATTGAATATTCTATTTTTAAAGAATATCGTTCACTTTCTTTTGGACCAGGATCGGGAAAGACTTTTGTTTTTCATCTCCAATTCCGCAGCAAAAGCGAGCAAGCCTAGACCTTTTACTGCGGCTTCCTGTTCCTCCTTGCTCAATCGTTTGAGCAGATTTTTGACCAAGGCGGGATCTAAAACCGATTTTTTACTTTTTATACGTTCCCCCGATTTTGTTAAACGAATCAGAGTTCCCCTTCCGTCCTTTGGATTTTTTTCCTTCAGAAGATATCCCAGAATTTCCAGACGGGATACGGTAATCGACATCGTAGAAGGAGTTACACCCATGTGGAGTGCGAGATCAAAAAGACTTACGGGTTCGTCTCCGTCGAGATGATCCAAAATACTCGCCTGATTTGCGGTTAACAGTTGTTTGGTTTTCGGATCCTTGATGTGTCTCGTATGACAAGCAAAAAAGATTCTCGGATAAAATTCAAGAATCTGACTTACAAAATCCGTCGCCATTCACCAGGATAAACATATTTAGTTTGATTAGTCAAATCAAATTATTATAAATTATGGCCTAAAAAAAGAATTAATAAATAAAGCAGCTTTATCCAATCCGAAAAAAGAACAAGTCCCAAAACCTGAAATAACGTTTTCAGGCCTCGCCGGAATTGTAAAAACCGCTGGAGTTCCCGCAGATTCTGTTCCTGAGGCGGCTTATCAATTTCCGAACAGATCTGTACCGTTAGATTCTTATAGGAGTTCCTACATTTTGAAGGCCTTTCTAAAAGCTCCAGACAATCCACTGAAGAACTCTAAGTCGAAGCTGAAACCTGAATGAGTGAAAAACAGATTTATAATAAGACCCGGTTCCTAAAACTGATTCAAAAAATATCAGGAGGAAGAATATAAGTAAAATTCAATATTTATTTCAGTCACATTGACTTTACCGTAATACCAAATGACAGGAGAATTTCCGTTATGGAAGATTGGCTCACTGATGGATATAACCCCAACTCTCTAAGATCTTGCGGACTTCTTTCCCCATCGCGGCTTCTTCCGCAGACTCTTTTCCGCCGGAAAACCCTGTGTGATAATACAAAAAAGGAATCTTGGAGGACGCGTAACGATAAGGAATTCTTCCTAAAGAAACGTTATCCGGCACCGCGGCCAAAATTCCCGCTGCAGCGTTGGATCGAATCCCCCACTTCCCGACGCGAAAATCCTCGCTTTTTCCATCTTTCAGAATTTGAAGCCTAAAAATCGGGGTCACGTCCACGGTTTTGACGGAAAGGGTTTGTTCAAAACGATTGGATTCTTTTGGAAGAAACAAGTTTAGATTTTTGGAATCCTCCCCGATCACTTTTGCCTCGCCCGTAAAATCAAAACGATAGATTCCACCTTTTGAAAAAAAACGAATTTCACGTTCACAATCATTTTCGCATTTAGGAAGGCGAAGAGTAAAAACATTTTTATCGAGTTGATTTTCTTTGAGAATGTTTCGAGCTTCGCTTAACAATTTCGGTTTTTTTTCGACGATGTTTGAGAGTTCGTTTGGATCCGATTTTAAGTCGTATAATTCTTCCGGCATTTTATGCGGAATTCCTTCCCTGGTTCTTCTTACAGTATCATAGCCGGGATATCTTCGTAGATATTTGAAATTCTGGGTTTGAATCGATTCCGAATAACGTCCTTCCGTGTAAATGACTGGCTCAAACTCGGGGCCGTCTTTTCCAAAGATCGCTTTCGAATAGTCGTTGCCTTTTAGTTTTTCTTTTTCGTATTCGATTCCGTTCAAGCCGAGCAACGTAGGCATCAAGGACAAAAGAGAAACCTGTCCGGGAAATTCTTTTTTTCGAATCTGACCGTGAAAACTTTTCGGTGGATGAATGATCCACGGAACTCGAATTTCTTTTTCGTAGTGGGTCTCCCCGTGTGCGTAAACCGTTTCCGTGATAAAATGATGATGATAATAATGCGACTTCTCCAACAACTCACCGTGATCGCTCGTAACGACGATCCAGGAGTTTTCAAACAATTCCTGTTTTTTAAGCTCTTCGAAAATTCTTCCTAAAAGAGCGTCCGTATAACGAACTTCCCCCAAATACTTTTGCTGATACTCGTCGAGATTTTTCCATAATCGGGGATCGGCTTGGTCCTTCAATTCTTGAAAGTAGCGGACAGGCGGGCGATAACCCCAGTGAGGAGTATTTAGGTTAAGATGCAAAAAGAATAGATCGTCCTTATGTTCCCGAAAAAAGATTTCCGTTCTGGAAACCAATTCTTCAGTATCCAACGTATCCTTTCCAACCTGTTGAATTTTATGAAATCCCAAATCGACGCCGACCGAAGTGTAATCCATTAGAAAAACGTTATTCATGATACTTTCCGTGAAGTATCCCTCATCTCGAAACTTATTCGGTAGGGTTGCAGGTTTTTTGGAATAGAATATCTTTCTCTGTTGTCCCGAAGTGTAAAACCAGGCATTCCCCAAACCTAAGTTAGACGCCACCTCGGATGTAAAAAAAGAAAGCATGGAAGGTTTTGTCCAATTTCCGTTTGCGATCGTATTCTGAAACACGATCGAATCCTTGGACAAAGAATCCAAAATCGGAGTGGTGGGGAACGGAGATCCTCCCGAAGACAACGCGTCCTGACGAAGCGCGTCTATCACGATTAAAATTACGTTTTGTTTTTTTGTTTTTTCCTTTTCCAATAAAACCGGAGATCCCAAAAACAAACCGGAACCGTTTTTGGATTTCCATTTGATTTTAAAAACTGAATGTTCGTTTAATTTTTTTGAGTTCAAAGGAAGAGAGAACTTTTTCCATTCTTCTTTTTGAATCTTAAAATCGTAGGATAGAATTTCTTTATCTTCCTCTAAGATCTGTAATTGTCCGGGAGCCGATCCTCCAAAACCTTGCGATAGAATCGTGGCATAAAATTGAAAAAAAGCCGAATTCGAAGTCGAAAAACGTTCCCTCATCTTTAAGGAACATTCTTCTCCGGAAGGAATAAATAGAGAATCCTGAGACTCGTTGATAAAAAGTGTCTCATCGACATAGAGTGTTAGCTGAACATTCTTCCAGCGATCTTTCGGATCCAGGCCGGAATATCTTCCCGGATTCTTCTTCCAATGTGTGCGAAATTTTTCAATGTCTCGATTTGTGTCTCCGGAACACACAAAATCGGAGTTTTTCAGAAGTCTCGTAAGATCGCCCTTGACCACGTTTCTTTCGGTTTCCGGGATCGGGTTGCAATTCAATAAGACTAAAAGAAAAATCGAACGATTCCAGAATCTTTTGTGATCGAAGAATGCTCGGGATGAGAACATGAATCCAGGAAAATCGTTTCCTTCCTATCGACAACTGAAAAGAACCCCGTTAGAACTGTGAATTTTTAACAAATGAAATTTTTTTCTCTTTCCAAAGGATCGTTTCCGGTTATAACACGTTTCGCTATGTCATGGAGTAATTCTTACAATCTACAGGATGATACCTTCGCAGGAAGCGGCGGATCAAAAATCTTTTATCGCACCTATCAGCCCAAGGAAGGGAGAAAGGGAAACCGGGTTCTTGTGGTTCAGCACGGAATCGGAGAACACAGCGGCCGTTATGAATTTTTAGTGGAAGCCCTCGCCGGAACCGGAACCGCTCTTTACTTGATCGATTCTCGCGGTCATGGACGATCGGAAGGAAAACGAGGCGCAGTGGATTCTTTTTCGGATTTTCTTTCCGACTTAGACAAACTCATCGCGATCGCTAAAGAAAAGGAAAAGGTTTCCAAGGTAACTCTTTTGGGACATTCCATGGGAGCGGCCATCGTCACTCTTTACGCCGAGGAAGGAACCAATCAGGGAAATCTCAATACGTTGGTAGTTTCCGCGCTTCCGATCCGAGCTAAAATGGATTTCAGTCTGAAGATTAAAAAAGGAATCGCACCTTTCATTTCGGAAATTCTACCGAATCTTACTTTGCCAACCGGGTTAGATGTAAATGCTCTTAGTCGCGACAAAGCGGTGGTGGAAGCCTACAAAAAAGATCCATTGGTTCACGGAATGGCTTCGAGTTATCTTGGAAATATGCTTCTCAATTCGGAAACCCCGATCCTTGGAAACGCGGGAAAAATTAAAATTCCGATCTACATCTTTCATGGAAAAGAGGATGCGATCGCCATTTATACCGGAAGCGAAGCCTTCTTTCAAGCGGTCGGCTCTTCCGATAAAACTTTGAAAATTTACGACGGTCTTTATCACGAAACGATGAACGAACGTTTAGAAGATAGAACCAGAGTTCTTACCGATCTCAAGAACTGGCTCGAGGCACACTCCAGCTAACAGACAGAACGTTTGTTCTGTTTTTTCATAAAAAAATCATCGACCGGATTCTTCTTTTCTGGTAACATTGAATCCGGTCGAAAGCCCTTTTTAAAAACAATTCTCAGGAACTTTATATGTCAGTAAAAGGAATATCCAAAGACCTGATCGGAACCAAGCTGGATCGCTACGAATTCGACGTAGAAAAAGGAAAGATCCGCGAATTCTGTCAGGCCATCGGGGAAACTAACCCGATCTATTTTGATTTAGAAGCCGCTAAAAAAGCGGGATACGAAGACATCCCCGCACCTCCCACTTATGCAACTGTGATCCAATTCTGGGGTTATCCTAAAATTTGGCAGGATATGGAAAACATGGGAGTGGATACGTCTCGGATTCTTCACCTCAAAGAAAAATACACCTATCTCAAACCCATTCTTCCCGGAAGAGTTTCTTCTCAGGGAGAATGTATAAACGTTACTGTCGGAAAGATGGATACGATGACTTTCAAAACTACGATTCGAAACGCGAAAGGTGAATCGATCGTAGAAGCTGAAATGTCTATTTTCATCAGAAAACCGGAGGCCTGATATGAGTAAGATTGATTTTGATAAAATTGAAGTCGGATACGAACTTCCTCCTCTCAAAACAGACGTGATCACACACGCGAACCTTGTGCGTTATGCGGGAGCTTCCGGAGATTTTAATCCGATCCACAACGATCCCGACTTCGCGCGTAAGACTGGACTCGACGGAACGATCGCTCACGGAATGTATGTGATGGCACAACTCGGAAGGCTTTGTACTTCTTGGGCGGATCAAAAACAAATCCGCGAATTCGGAGTTACGTTTAAGAATATGACCAAACCGGGACAAAAACTCACCTGCACCGGAAAGGTAAAAAGGAAGAAGGAAGAAAACGGCGAAAAACTGATTACCGTTTCTTTAGAAGCCGCCGACGATTCCGGAGAAGTAAAATGCTCCGGCGAACTGGTCGTTGTCGCTTAACCTTTTTTTGTAGAATACGATTCCACGGCTATGACGGTGATATCGTCGTAGCGTGGATTGTCTCCTCTCGTCAGTTCCTCGATTTTTATGATCTCTTGAATCAAAGTATTCAGACTATTCTCTCTTCCTTCGTGAAGACATTTCGTAATCAATTCCATATTGTATTGTTTCGTATTTAAGGAATCCTTCATACGATTCTCGATCAATCCGTCAGAAAAAAGGAGAAGACGGGATCCAGTCGGAAATGAAATCGTGTTGGACGCAATTTCGAGAGATTCAAAAAGTCCTAAAATCGGCCCCGTTTTATGAATCAAAGACGGAAATTCATTCGGTCTTTGAAGAATTTGATCGGGATGTCCCGCAGAAGCGTACGTAAATTCCTCTTTTTCGATCTCGATGTCTCCGATCAAACAAGGAAAGATACTTTCCAAAGAATCGAATTTTTTCAAAAATCGAAAATTCAATTCTTTGAGAATCTGGGCCGGATTCTCCAAATTCTTGAGTTCTTCATATTCCGTTTTTAAAGCCATCGTCATCAAGGACGCTTGCACGCCGTGACCGACCGCGTCCGCGATCATCACTCGAATTTTTCCGGGAAGAATTTCGGAGACGTCCAAAAAGTCCCCGCCCACTTTTTCAAGCGGCATGTATTCGTAAAAAAATCGAATTCCCGATATCGTTCGATCCAGCGGCGTTAGTATCTTTCTCTGAACGTTTTGGGCGATTTCCAATTCCCGGTTGATCTGAACGATGTTGTCGTTGAGGACTCTGGTTCGATCTTCGATCTTTTGTACGAGTTGTTCCTTCATCTCGAACAATTCTAAGTTGGAAGTCCTTAAGTTGAGCGCTAATTCCCTTGTTTCCGCAAATTTGCGGGATCTTTCCGATGCCAACAAAAGCGATTGTAAAAAGACGAAAAACACGAGTGCGTAGTGCGAAGTTTGAATACTTCCCGTTTTTAAAACACGGGCGTAAAATAAATCCACCAACACCGCGATGAACAAAATTCCGGAACCATACAAGATATAAGTGTAGTTTCTCTCTTTGTCGAAGTCGATTTTTAGAATCGTATAAAAAAGATAGAAGATCGTAAGAAGAATGAAGTAGTGATAGATCGAAATATTCTGATTATTGAATTGCATATCTCCGAACAAAGTTACGATCGAAAATAAGATCGAAAAGATGACCCCGGCATTGATGTATTTTCGATTTACATAGGGAGCAAAGACTGAGCTAAAAAATAATAAGAAGAATGGAACACTCACCGACAAAGTTAGGTGGTTGATTTTATTGATCCAAGACCAAGGAACTTCCGGAAAAAAAAGCATTACAATTTTTGAATTGATCAAGGAGGTTCTAATACAAATCACCAAGCTGTACATTCCGAAATACAAAGGGGAAACGCTACTTCTCAGATAAAGATACTGGAAGATATGATAGATCCCCATAATCAAAAGACTACTGAAGGAGAAAATATCGAAGAAAAGAGTAATCGCCTTGGAAACGCTTGCGGACTCCGCCGGACCGATCGACACAGGGAGTAAGATTCCGGGCAAAGTAGAAGTAAAATTGGAGATAAAAATTTCGATCTGAGCCTCGCCTTCTTCGGCCGCGAATAGGAAGTCTCTGGGTTCGATTCTTGGAACGGTGGTCTCAGCGGTCAGACCCGGAACTCCGCCTTCTCCGATCAGTTGTCCATTGATCTTAACGCGGTATGCCGAAGAAACACTCCCTAAGGAAACCGAAAGAATCTTATGCTTCCATACATCGGGAAGAAAAACTTTGAGCCGATAAGTTGCATAACCAAATTTCGGAAAGGCTTGGTGATTTTTGCTCTCGTTCGTCCAAGAACCCGGAACGCTAATAAATCCTATAGAACGATTTTCTATCTGATCGTCGGGTTCTTGAAGCCAATTGAATTCCCATTCTCCATTGAGTTTGGTCATCCCGAAATCCGGATCTTGGATTCCTCTCAAATCGATTTTACCTTGGTAAGCCTTAAGTCCGTCCCCGGCCTGCCAGGGGGAAGAGATCATTACCAAAATAATCAAGGCGAACGGACCAATTAGGAAAAAAAATATTTTTGAAAATTGCATCTCGAATTTAGATCCGTTCCGAATTAAAGTTGAAATTCAATTGATGGTCGTCAATTGCATATAACAACTGACGGAATATTAAACGTAAAAAATTTCTATCTGACTGGATCTTTTTCATTTTTTCAAAGAATCTTATATAAAAAAAGCGGGGAACCCATTGAAAAAGGACAAAAAAAGAATCGTAGGATTGGCTTTAGGAAGCGGTTCGGCCCGAGGTTGGTCGCATATCGGCGTTATACGAGTCTTGGAATCCTACGGTTGGAAGCCCGATATTATCTGTGGAACCTCGATCGGTTCGATCGTAGGAGCTTTTTACGCAGCAGGCAAACTCGATCGTCTGGAAGAATGGGTTCAAACCTTAGAATGGAAAGATATTTTAGGATTTATGGACATATCTTTCGGAGGGGGGCTGATCAGCGGCAAAAAACTTTTCGATTTTTTTGAAAAAGAATTCAAGAACCTCAACTTCGAACATCTCGAAAAAAAGTTCGGCGCAATCGCAACCGACATAGACAACGGAGCGGAGATTTGGTTGCGAGAAGGCTCAGTTCCACAAGCAGTTCGGGCTTCCATTTCTCTCCCTGGAATTTTTTCTCCCGTAAAATTAGGTGAACGTTGGCTCGTGGACGGAGGTCTTGTCAATCCGGTTCCCGTTTCTCTCTGTAAGGCGATGGGTGCGGAATTCGTAATCGCCGTCGATCTCAACCAAGATCTTCTAGATCGAAAGGATTCTCCGGAGGAAGTAAGCGAAAAAGAAAACGATCGAAAATCGTTCCTTTCACGTTTTTGGGGAAAGGATTTGGATGAGAATCTCCAAAAAGAAAAGGATGAAAAACCGGGAATGATCGAAGTAATGTCGAAGAGTGTCAACGTTATGCAAATCCGAATCACTCGGAGTAGAATGGCCGGAGACCCGCCGGATCTAATCATCGCGCCGAGACTTAGAAACATAGGTCTTATGGAATTTCATAGAGCGAAAGAATGTATCGAAGAGGGAAAAAAATCAGCTGAATTGGTCGCAAGCTTTCTGGAAAACCAGCTTTGATTCAGATTTCAAAATCAGAATGAATCGAACGTTCTTTGAAAAAAGATATTTTGTAGTTCTTTCCGGATTGCTTTAATCGAACGATCTTAGAATCTTTCTGTGCAAGTGGAGAACCGTCGATATTTTTTGCGAAGATCCGGAGGAGTTTCGATTTCCGTAGAAAATCTTTCCATCCGGTTCGGAAGCGATTTGGAATCAAGGGACTGACAATGAAGCCTGTATGTGGGAGTTCCTAGAAAGGGGAGATTTTCCTTGCAAAATAATGATTTTCTGATAGAGAAAAGTCACCCGGGGGTTTTCCCGCCACCCACCCCTCCACCCAAGATCAGGGTGGGGCGCGCGACTTTCACGGAAAAATCTGTCGTTGTTACGACAGATTTTCCTTTTGATTCAACTTTTTTTACATGGAAGGATACACTTCCTCGAGGAATGGATTTTTATACGCTTATGAAAAAAAAAATTTCGAACTTTAGAACTCTTCTTAGTTTCGCTTGGATCGCGATTTCATTATTCTTCTTCCTTGCAAACTGTAATAAGAAGGATTCGATTTCCGTTTTGGAAATCCGAGATCTTACCGAAAAAGACAATCTTGTTGAAGCCCTTCAAAAAGCCGAAGAGAGTTTAAAACAAAAAGGAGATACAGCGGAACTCCTGTATGTTCGAGGTTGGATTCGTTATCTCCAAAAAAATCAGGTCGCTGCCGAAAAAGATTTTTCCAAATGTCTTCTCTTAGATCCGAAATCTTTGGATTGCAAAAGAGGATTGGGACTCGTCTACGAATCGAACAAGGACTACAAAGATGCAGAAAAAATCTTTCAAGAAGCGCTCGTAATCGCAAAGGAAAAAGGTCCGGACAGTGAGGCGATTCTTCATGAGAATTTAGGAAGTCTCTATCTTCGTCAGAATTTAAGAAAACAAAGTCTGAGCGAATTTCAAAACTCGATTTCCCTTTCCGATAAAGGAGACGCCTATTACGGGTTTAGTTTGTGTTTGATTATGGAAGGAAATTCGGAAGGAGCGATTTCTTCTTTGGAAAAAGGAGTTACCAAAGTTTTCCGGGGAAGAGCCCTCAAATCGGAATCTCACTTTTTGTTATCTAAATTTTATTTTGAAAAAAGAAAAGATTCGGTCAAAGCGGAAGAAGAAATTAAAAAAGCGATCGAGATCTTCCCGCTCCACAAAGAATATCTGAATGCTTTACAAACCTACACAAAGGAAAGAATCAAATCCAATCTTTGATTTCGATCATGATAAAAGCAGTTTATAGACTTATACACCAACAAATCATCGTTCCTTTTCAACAGTCGCACGCTCCTGTCAAAGAGGTTTGTTTAGGAACTTCGATCGGACTTTTCTGGTCACTCACACCGCTGATCGGGATTCAAATGTATCTAGGTCTGATCACCTGGGTCGTCCTGCGGCTGGCCGGAATCCGCTTTTATATGCCGATCGCGATCGCGATGATTTGGATTACGAATCCCGTAACACTTCCCTTTTTCTATTATATTTTCTATATCACCGGAGCCGGCGCATACAACCTTCTCGGATGGAGTATGTCCGTGATCAGCTTTGACCGTATTTTGGCTGTCATCGATCATTCCAGTTCTTTGGAATTATACGAAGGTTTAAAATACTGGAGTATTTTTTTGATAAACGATATGGGAGCACCTATGTTTTTAGGAGGATTTTTAATAGGAATCCCCTCCGCAATAGCAGGTTATCCGATCACAAAAACTTTGTTAAACGGATTTAGAGAAAAACAAGCGGAAAAGGAAGGTCTGACTTTGAAAGAATGGGAACAAAAATACGTCCGGAAAGAAACTGATAAGACTAAATCAATTTGGAATATTCTAAAAAACTAATCCAATACAATTTTCATTTTTTTCGCCAATTCTTCCGGGCTCAAATTCAAAACGTTAGAATTTGTTTCCGCCTCTTTGATCAAACGAACGATTTCACGATTGAGCGGTGCTGGATGACCCATAACGTCCGCGAGTTTGATCACTTCTCCGTTTAGAGAATCGATTTCCGTCGGCCTTTTATGAATCAAATCTTCCCACATGGAGGAACGTGCCTGAGGATCGATTTTCACCATTCCGGATGCGATTCTAAAAAAAAGAAAATCCGGAAGATTCAGAATGTAAGGAGCCAGCGTCGGAATCATCTTTCCGGAACGAACCGGACGAATTTCGGCGAGTCTGAGAATTTCAAGAGATTCTTTCATAAGTTTGGAAAGAATTTTCCTATAACCGGGTTTTGAAATTTCGGTTTTCAGGGTCAGCCCTGATAAGGCATTCAAAGAATTATTCAAGTTAAAGATCAATTTTCCCCAAAGGACACCCCCGATATTTTTATGAGAGTTTGCAAAAAGACCGGCGCGGTTTAAAATAGAAACGATGGAACGTCCGGAGCGAGAGTATTCGACTACGAGATTTCCGCTGGTCCCTTGGTGAAAGTGGCCGTTTCCTTTGGAAACGACATTAAAAGGAACCATTCCCGCCAAAACCTCCACAGGAAGATTTTTTAAACCTTCTCTGAGAACCTCCGCGTTTCTAACCCCGTTTTGAAAACTGATTACGAGCGGAAGCGCGTTGGAAACCGAATGTTTTTTCTGTCTTTTTTCAAGAATTCCACCCAGCTCCTGCGCGAGATCCTTTGTGTCCCTCGATTTAACGGTGACAAAAAAAACATCAGCATCGGAAACTCCCTGAAGAGACGTCGTATAGGAAATAGAATCCGCCGAAACGAGTATTTCACTACCAGTAAAGTCCGTGATTTTGGCTCCGAAAGTTTTCAATTCATTTTGAATTCTTTCTCTACCATAAAAAATTACTGAATTACCTGCGGCTAACAATTTACATCCGAGATAAGTTCCGATACTTCCGGAGCCTAAAATTGCAAACGAAGGTTTCATAGGGAATGGTATTAAATCGGAACTCGGGAATTAATTCTACAACTATTGGTAGTTAGTCGATCAAAAGCGGAGAAAAAATAAAAAAAAGGACTCCGCGTTTGAACGCGGAATCCTATCTTGCACGGTTACTGGAATTTTAGGAAACTACTGATTCGCTTTTGCGTTAGAAGCCATAGCGAGGAAATATCCCTCTACGTCATACCAAGTCTGACCGGAAAGGAGAGTGTTAGAAGCCTGAAGGTGATCCACACCTGTGGTTAAAATTCCGTAAGAAGGTCCACCTTTCCAAGTTCCCCATTTTTGAGAAGTAGCAGGAACGAGACCGTCGTTAGAACCGCCTTGTCCATTAAAAACTCCACCCGCCCAACATGCCGGATAAAGAATCCCCATCAATGGGTGTTGAATGAGATCCGGAATAGTGATCGTGGACCCGTAAGAATAGTATTTAACGCCTGCTTTGTCCGGTGTATAACCGTTAAAAGCCGCCATTCCGCTGGTAGTCAAAGAATTCAATGCTTTGATTGCGTCTTGTTGTCCACCACCATAAACCAACTGAACCACAACGCCAAGAACCGCAGAAACAAAAGGTTTTGCCCAGCTTGGAATCACGGCGCTTACGATATCTGCGATCGGACTTCCTCTGTGGGGGGAATTCAGGGAGGTCAGAGTGGAAATTTTTCCGGACATTCCTAAATTGGAAACCATGTAGCGGCTATCCAAACCACCTTGTGAGTGACCGAGAATGTGAACTTTACTAAAGCCGTTAGCCGCCATGTAAACGTTGATTTTGTCTCTTAACTCCGCGCCTCTTGTTTCATTAGACTGAGCCGCAGTTTTAGTGGGAGCATAGACGGTCGCACCTTGATTTCTCAAGTAAGTGTCCATTCCACCCCAATAATTTACGATGTTGATAACTCCGCTAGAATCCGCTCCCCAACCGAATAATCCGTGGGAAAGAACGATCGGATACGAACCGGATAATGGTTTCGAAGAAGACCCACCACCGGATGCCATTAAAGAACCTGTTAAAAGGAAACTCATAAGGATCAATAAGCTTAATTTGCGCATTTCAATTACCTCAATTCTCTTCACTATTTGTATTTTCTCTTTTTCTAGATTTCGCTTTGGTCTTCTTCGCTTATAGTGCTTGTTACACCGAAGTAAGAATTTAAACCCCGCCAAAACTCTGTCAAGAGCATTCGTATAAAAAATATAACTTTTATATAATGAACATTAGTTCATTCATTTTTTAATATTTAGGTCGTTTTATAATTTCGCATTTCTCAAGAGATAGCGTAGAGTGGCCAGAATTGCAATTTTTAGCTATTCTATCCATAACGATCGATATATTATTTATTATTACAATGAACTATGGAATTCCACAAAATTAAAATGTTTGACTAAAACCTAAAAACGCTTTCGATCCACTGAAAAAGCGCACCTAACGTACGCATTGGGGAGAAAATTTTTAAGAATGAAAACCTATGACTGGATTATAAAAAACGGACTGTTTTTCGACGGAACAGGGGCTCCTCCGGAGATTCGTCATCTCGGAATTGCCAATGGACAACTGTTGGAAATCAGCGTTTCTCCCTTGGATGAAAATTCTGCGGAAGCGGTTTGGGATGCGCGAGGTCGTTGGGTCACGCCAGGATTTATCGATTTTCACACACACTATGACGCCGAGATCGAGGCCGCTCCATCCCTTTCGGAGTCTCTTCGTCACGGAGTTACGACCGTAACGCTCGGAAGTTGTTCTCTGAGTCTGGCTTTGGGATCTCCGGAAGATTTGGCGGATATGTTTTCCAGGGTCGAAGCGATTCCCAGAGAACAAGTGCTTCCGCTTTTACAAAAGAAAAAAACCTGGAATACTCTGAAAGAATATACAGAACACCTAAATCAATTGCCTCTCGGACCCAATGTCACTTCCTTTGTAGGCCATTCTTCCATTCGTGCGTATGTGATGGGTCTCGAAAGATCTTTGAGCAAAGGTGTCAAACCCAGTGAGGAAGAAATGGCTCGTATGAAAGCCCTTCTCCAAGAAGGAATCGACGCGGGTTATCTCGGTCTTTCGATCAATACTCTTCGTTGGGATAAAATGGATGGAACCCGTTTTCGAAGTAAACCTCTTCCTTCCACGTTCGCCTCTTGGTCCGAGTTTCGAAGTTTCAATCGGATTCTTAGGGAGAATGGAAAAATCTTTCAAGGAGTGCCTAACGTTTCCACCAAAGTGAACGTTATCCTTTTCTTCTGGGAAAGCATCGGAGTCTTCCGTAAAAAACTAAAAACTACGATCATCTCTTTGATGGACCCGAGATCCAATCGAACTCTCTATCGACTCGTGGCCGGACTCGCACGTTTGATCAATCGATTCTTAGGCGCGGACTTTCGCTTCCAAGCCTTACCGGAAATTTTCGATCTTTATGCGGATGGAGTCGACGTTGTTGTGTTTGAAGAATTCGGAGCCGGCACTGCCGCGATCCATCTCGCCGATCTTGTGGAAAGAAAAAAACTCCTTCTCGACAAAGGATATCGAAAGTGGTTTCGAAAACAATGGACCAACTTTTTTCTTCCGAGAGTTTTTCACCGCGATTTCAATCAAGCAACCGTCGTGGAATGTCCGGATTCTTCTTTGATCGGTAAGACGTTTTATCAAATCTCCAAAGAAAGAAAAGAACACGTCGTCGATACGTTTCTCAATCTTTGCGCGGAATACGGAAACGATATCCGATGGTACACGGTGATCGCCAACGATAGACCCGGACCTTTGAAGTTTATCATCAGTCATCCGGATGTCCTGATCGGTTTTTCGGACGCGGGCGCTCATCTTCGCGGAATGGCTCATTACAACTTTCCTCTTCGTATGTTACGGCTCGTCAATGATGGAATCCGAGAAGGCAAACCATTCTTAACTTTGGAAAAAGCGATCTGGAGATTAACGGGTGAAATTGCTGACTGGTTTGGAATCGACGCAGGTCGTCTGGAAAAAGGTTCTCGAGCGGATATCGTAATCTTAAACCCGGAAGGTTTGGACAATTCGGTCGAAGAAATTCACGAAGCGCCTCTGGAAGAATTGGGTGGAATCGTTCGTTTGGTTCGAAGAAACGACAAGGCCGTAGACGCGGTCTTTATAAACGGAAATCTCTGCGTTCAAAACGGAAACGTCTTGGATGACGTTGGAAAGAAAAAAGGTCTGGGAAAATTTTTAGCGGCTCGATGATTTGATTTATATCAAGAATCCTTAGAAATATTCTGATTGTTTTTTTCCATTTCGAAAGCGTCCCTTAAGCAATGAGTTCAACCGTTCAAATTCATTTCTTAGGCGCTTCGGGCACGGTCACCGGTTCCAAATATTTAATCGATACAGGCAAAACAAAAATCCTCGTTGATTGCGGGCTCTTCCAAGGGCTTAAAGAACTCAGACTTTTGAATTGGAGCACACTTCCGGTCAACGCTTCCGAAATTGACTGGGTGCTCCTTACACACGGTCATCTCGATCATACGGGTTATATCCCGAGACTCGTCAAACAAGGATTTCGCGGTAAAATTCTCGGGAGCGCACCGACTCTTGAAATTGCGGAAATCATCTTAAAAGATTCCGGCAAGATTCAAGAAGAAGAAGCGGATCGCGCCAATCGAGGAGGCTACTCCAAGCACAAACCCGCAGTTCCTCTTTACGATCTCAAAGAAGCAACCGCTTCTCTTACATATTTATATTCCTGCGAATTGGATCACTGGAAGGATTTGGGGGAAGGAGTTCGCGCAAGATTTCAATACAACGGCCATATCCTCGGCGCAACTTTTATCGAGTTAGAAATTTTTGGAAAACTCTTCGTATTTTCCGGGGATATCGGAAGACCGGAGGACTTACTTCTGTATCCTCCCCACAAACCTAAAAAAGCAGACTATCTTTTTATCGAGAGTACTTACGGAAATAGGATTCATCCTAAAAATCCGGAAGAGCAATTAATAAAAATATTAAACGAAACCTTGGAAAGAAAAGGAACCGTGATTCTTCCCAGCTTTGCAGTAGAAAGAGCGCAGAGTTTGATGTATCTTCTTTGGAAATTAAAATCGGAATCTAAAATTCCGGACATTCCGATGATAATGGATAGTCCTATGGGAAGAAACGTTTTCGAAGTCTTTCAGACTCATACAAAATGGCATAAACTTTCTCCGATAGAATGTTCGCAAGTTTGGGATTGTTTTCAAAAAACGGAATCGATGAAAGAAACGTTGCAATTCGCAGAAGATCGTTCGCCTAAGATCGTGATTGCGGGAAGCGGAATGGCGACCGGAGGAAGAGTTCTCACCTATCTTCAAAATTATTTGGAGGATCCGAATGCTACGGTTCTCTTGTGCGGCTTTCAAGCGGCTGGAACAAGAGGTAGACAATTGCAAGAAGGAAATCACGAAGTTAAGATTTATGGAAAATTTTATAAAGTTAAGGCTGAGGTTCGATTGGTAGAAGGTTTGTCTTCCCACGCAGACCAAGAAGAAATTATAGATTGGTTAAACAACTTAGAAAACAAACCCACCGAAACCTTTATCGTTCACGGTGAAAAAGGCGCATCGGACGCTCTTCGCGTTAAACTAAGCGATCTTTTGAATTGGAACTGCACCGTACCGAACTTATTCGATATTAAAGAATTGGAATTATAGAATGGAAGAAAGGATTGAAACTCTTTATCTCAAAAATTTAGGAATTGATACCAACCAAGAATACGTAATTTTCTTAAGAAGGGATTGCCCTGTTTGTAAATCGGAAGGATTCGTGGCGCTTAATCGAGTGGAGGTCACGGTAGGAGATAAAACGATCATCGCCTCTCTGAACATAATCGAGAATAAGATCCTTCACAGAGGCGAGGCCGGACTTTCGAATAGCGCCTGGAAAGCCGTAAACGCAAAAGAAGGAGATCTCGTCAAGCTCGCGCATTTACAACCGGTTCAATCGATGCACGACGTCCGATCCAAAATGTATGAAAACCGTCTGGACGAAGCCGCCTTTCATAGAATTATAAAAGACATTAAGGATGAGAAATATTCTAATATTGAAATCGCTTCGTTTATCACGGCTTGTTCGGGAGATCATCTCAATCTGGAAGAAATCAAATCTCTTACCAAAGCAATGATTCACGCGGGATCGATTCTAAAATGGAACAGCAAAGTTGTAGTCGATAAACACTGCGTAGGCGGCCTTCCCGGAAACAGAACCACCCCGATTGTAGTATCCATAGTTGCTGCCGCTGGACTTACGATTCCCAAAACATCTTCGAGGGCTATCACCTCTCCTGCGGGAACGGCCGATACGATGGAAGCTGTCACCACCGTGAACTTGACCCTTGAAAAAATGAAATCGGTCGTGGAGCAAGAAGGCGGATGTATTGCGTGGGGCGGATCCATCGGCCTAAGTCCTGCCGATGATATTCTGATTCGAGTCGAACGTGCATTGGAAGTGGATAGCCTCGGTCAAATGATCGCATCGGTTCTATCCAAGAAAGCCGCAGCCGGTTCCACTCACGTCGTCATCGACATTCCCGTCGGAAAGACCGCTAAAATTCGTACGGAAGAAGATGCAGAAAAACTAAAATACTATTTCACGGTCGTCGGTAAATCGGTTGGATTAAAAGTCAGAGTTATCATTTCGGACGGATCACAACCGATCGGAAGGGGAATAGGTCCGGCCTTGGAAATAAGAGATTGTATTTCAGTTTTGAAAAACGAGCGGGAAGCGCCAGCGGATCTAAAAGAAAGAGCGCTATTTATGGCCGGTTCTATATTAGAATTTTCTGATTTATTCAAACGTCAAAATGGATTTCAGATCGCTAAGGAAATCTTAGAGTCAGGAAAGGCGTGGAACAAATTTGAAGCGATTTGCAATGCCCAAGGCGGGATGAAGGAACCGGCCGTCGCAGAGTTTTATCTCAATGTTCTTTCGGAAAAAGCGGGTCTGGTTGCGGAAATAGACAATCGAAGAATCGCTAAAATCGCGAGACTTGCAGGCGCCCCAAGTTCACCGTCTGCGGGAGTTCACTTTTTATCGCCGATCGGAAGAAAGGTCGAAAAAGAAGAACTGCTTTATACAATTCACGCAGAATCCATAGGTGAATTGGAATACGCGTCCGAATATCTGAGGACACAAAAAGACATCGTGACGATTCTTTAAGTAAACGATATATGAAACGATTTTTATTTTCCTTTCCTGAAAACGATTCTTTGACAAAATCCATTTCCTTGCTTTCCGCGATCAACATCGGAGAAGTTGAATTAGGACTTTATCCGGATGGAGAATCCCATTGTCGGATTCTTGAGAACGTTCGAGAATCCGAAATTTATCTTGTTTGCTCCTTGAATCAGCCGAATTCTAAAATTCTTGCTTTGATATTTTTTTGCGAAACGGCAAGGTCTTTGGGAGCGAAAAAAATCCACCTAATCTCGCCTTATCTTTGTTATATGAGACAGGACAACGTCTTTCAAACCGGCGAAGGGATTACCGCAAAATATTTCGCCGTTCTCTTGTCCCGTTACTTCGATTCTTTACTTACGATCGATCCCCATCTTCACAGAATCAAGGATTTAAACGAGATCTACAAGATTCCATCCAAATCTCTGCACGCGACCTCTTTGATCGCAAACTATATCCAAAGTGAAATTAAAAACCCGGTTTTGATCGGACCCGACTCGGAGAGCCGACAATGGGTAAAGGAAGTCGCTGAACTTTCCAAATCCCCCTTTACGGTGTTGGAAAAAATAAGGAGGGGAGACCGAGACGTGAAAGTCAGCGTTCCACATTTGGAAAAATACAAAGATCACACGCCGGTTTTGATAGACGACATCATTTCGACAGGAAAAACCTTACTCGAAACGATCGGGCACCTAAAAGAAGCAACGATGAAACCCGCGATCTGTATATGCGTTCACGGAATTTTTGCTGAAGACTCATATCAAGAATTAATGAATTCAGGAGTTGAACTCGTGGCAACCACGAACACGATTGCGCATATCAGCAATCAGATCGACGTCAGTAAATTGTTAAGCGAAAATCTTTTTTAACCGTTTCTGTGATCAGGAAGCGGCTTCCCCAGTTGAATTCTTATCTTTTTGGCGTGGGAATTCGTAGGATCCAATTGATCTACCTTTTCCAAAAGTTGAATCGTGGTTTCACGTTTATGGATAAAAAGATACGACTCTGCGAGGTGAGCTACGTTGTTCAAAAACTCAGGTTCTCTCAACAAAACCCTTTCACCCAATTCCACTGCCTGACGATAACGATTGAATTTTTTATAAATCAGGGAGGCGAAAAACATATTTTCAACGTCTTCGGGGAAATTTGAAATCAGTTCTTCAAAAAGAACAAGGGCCTCCTCATACTTTCCGGTCTTATAATAAACGTTTGCCAGCTCCTTTTTTAACACCGAGGGTATTGCTTGACCCGAAAATTTATTCTTTTGATTTTCGAGATAATAAACCGCCTCTTCCCAGTTTTCATTTTCCAGATGTTTTAAATAAGTCTCATCCGGAAAATTTTTGAATGTCGGACTTTCAGCGGACCTAAAGCGCATCGGAGATCGTAAATATGATAATTTAATAATACTCAAATCGTCAGTAAATTCCCCGAAATTACGAAGAGATTGCACAAGAAAACCTAAATCTCCATTAGATTCTTCGATTCGTTTTAGAAATTGAGATTCGTCTTCGTTGATCAAACGAGTTCCGTCAGGATCGATTCCTAATAACAAATCGTCTCTTCCGTCCGATCCTATAAAGATGGAATCCCCTTTTTCAAGAAAGAATGTTTTTACTTTCATTTTACTTTCCAAACCGGTAATTCCTATTTTACGAAGTTCTAATTTATCTTCGATAAATGAAGCGACTCCATCTCTGTAAAGGACCGTCCAGGGATGTTCTGCGTTTAAAAAATAAAGAATACCTGATTGTAGATCTACCAAACCTAACACGACTGAAACCAACATGGATCCATCGAAGGATTCGAAGATATTTTGAAGTTCTGAAAAACAATCCTTGAGCCAAACTTCGGGTGGTTTTGATTTATAGGACGAAATCGTCTTAGTCCTCGAAAGAAAGGAACGGAACACAACTCCCAAAACCAAAGCACCGCCCGCTCCTTGTATGGATTTTCCCATCGCGTCCCCGTTCACAAAAACGAGATAACTACGATCTTTTAAAACTATTTCATCGGCGATTATGATGTCTCCACCGATCTCCTTTTTCCACTGTTTAAACTCAAAATGTTTTTTCTGACGACTGAAGCCTTCCAACGAAATAGAATCGTTTAGAAGATGATGTCGGTTTAACGGATCCAATAAAAGGGAAGTTAAAAAATAATCCCCGTCTTGTTGAACCTTTAGTTCTTGAATTTGACTGAGAGTTTCTTGTAACTGCCTGGTTCGTTCTTTTACTTTGTGATCTAGGTCGAGATTCAATTCTTCGACTTCACTATGAACCCGAAGAAAACGGTTCGCCAGGATGAATACGATGCCGAGCTCAAAGGTAAAAAATCCGTATTTTAGAAGTCCATAATTTTCTAAAAAATCAAACCATTGCATAGATCCGATCAAATCCGCAATCGCAGAAACGATAAGGATCAAAAAACCCGTAAAAAGACGAACCGAGTCCTGATTCCTTCGTATCAACGCTCTAAACATGATAAATAAAGAGTAGAATACAAATACGAATACCGAGAATTGCCAGACCTGAAGTAAAAAAACGCAGACAACCCTACTCGAAAACGGAATCAAAGAAGTCAGAGCAACCGCAAAAAATTGATAAAAACGCGAAACGGAACTGATCCTGAATTCGAAAAAAGAATCCAGAAATAACAGAAAGAAAGTCGGAATGTTGAATACTATCATATATTCAATTTTCATCTGCAAAAACGGATCCAAGCCTAACTCGTAAACCGCATTGCTTCGGAGATAAATATATGCAGAAAGTAGAATAGAGAAAAGCCCGAAGAAAAGATTATATTTCTCTTGAGGACGTTTAAAATAAAAGAGGAAGTGATAAAAACCGACGAAGAGATATAAAAACAAAAGCATCAGAGTAGAACGTTCCGAAAGAATCAACATGTTTCGAGTTCGAAGATCTAAGAGCGGAGGAGTAGAATCGAAACTCGCGTATGCATCCAATTCTTCCCCCGGATCCGCAGAAAGTACGACCCTGATTTCATTTTTACCGATTCGAATCTTATCCTCTGGAAGGGGAAGGATGACGTGTCTCCTAAATCCGTTTTTAAGAATTCGTCCTCCGGAGATAAAACCTCCTTCGCCCACTTTCACGCCGTTAAAAAAAACTTCATAAACGTTTGTAAATAAAGGGAAGTGCACCGAAAGTCCGTCAGAGTTGAGTTCATCGAACTCGGTTTTGGAAATTTCGACCTCTCTAAGCAGAGTTATCGTATGTAGGGAATCCTCGGGGAGAAAAAGGTTTCTAAGCGTCTCTTTCGGGATTGGGAGCGAATCTAATTTTCTCCAAGCCGGATCGTCCGCAGACAAATCAACGTTCCTGCCTACCGATAGAATCCAATCCTTAGTAAGAACGGTCGGAAAAGAAAAAAGTTCATGCGATACGAATAACAAAATTGATAAGAGAAATCGATATCGAACTGACTTCCCATTTTTTGCATAACCGTTATTCACCTTGCTTTCACCGAAGCGTCTTAGATAAACGACAAATCAGAATTTGCAAGAATTAATAGATCGAATCGAGAAGAAATTTGAGACCCGAGGTAGATTCAGATCGATAAAATATTTCCAAAGGAATAAGGCTAGTTCGTATCCGCCCCGTTAGCTGATGACCGTCAAAGTAAAGTTTCGAAAGTTTCCTTTTTAAAGATTTGATCAGCACAGAAAAGTAGTCATTCCATAACGATAGTAATGTCAACACGACGATTTTTCTGTCTGCCTTGAATCGTAGTATTGTCGGCAATCGGTTTACTCTTTCCATAACCTTCGTAAGACAATCTCTTTTCTTCCAGACCTTGTTTATCGCGAAGTTCCTTTAGAACCGAAAGCGCCCGTTCTCTGGAAAGTTTTCTGTTGTATTCTTCTCCACCCGAATTGTCAGTATGACCGCTAATCCGAATTTCTCGATCGCCATACTTTTTTAGAACGGAGGCGATCTTTTCCAATTCTTGTTTTGCCTCCTCTTTTAATTCGGAACTGTTGTAATCAAAAAGGACGGAGTTTAAAGAGATCGCGATACCTTCTTCGGTTCTTCGAATTTCAACCGGAGGTTCCGAACTTTTTTCGGATTGAGGACGAGCGTGATTGTCTTCTTCTTCAGGCCAATTTAAACTCTCGCGACCGGACGGACGTTTCGGATTCTTAACTACGTCCTTTCCTTGTTCGAGTTCGGTGGAAAGTTTGCCGCCGAGAATCTTTCGGATCTCCTCCGCAAACTTATCCTTATCAAGATCGGTCAACTTTACGTCCTTTCGATAAACTCCGTGTATATCGAATGACATCTCCTGCGCTAAACCGTTTTGGTAAACGAAGGTGTAGACAAGTTGCACACGTTTGTATTGAGGAAGTCCCAGAGTTCTGTCAAAATAAACCATCCCCCTTGCAAATCCGTATATTTTAAAAGGAACACCCTCTTGACCCATTTGAGAATCATAATAAAGTGTGTAATTATATTCGATTCGATCCGCCTTACCCGAATGTTTTTGAAATTGCCATTGATCCGGACCGTGATACTTATACTTTGCAAGAACCGTAATCATCACTCTTCCACCCGGAAATTGAAAACTTTCGGTCGCGGGCTGCGTCCATTCTTCGCCGATCGCAACTGGCTTTTCGGAAAAACTCGGAAGCGAACGAAGGTTAGGCATACTGTATTCTTGAGGAACTCTATACTGTCCAATTTCGGTGATTTGAAATTGACTCTTATACGTTTTATCTTTTCTAAACGCGGGATCAACTTCCGGAAAACGACTGTATGTATCGAAGAATCCGTCGAGGAGACAGGTTTGTTTTTCGCAGGAAAGAGTTTCCAAGAGAATTCGATTCTTATCTTCTCTCCTGATCTTTCTTCCCTGACTGACCAACTGAACTCTATGATACTCGTTTAATTCAACTGTTTCACCCGGTATCAACTTCCAACGAAAAAGAAATTTCTCCGGTTCTTCGGAAAAAAGAGGCACAAGAAACACCAACGTCCAAAGAAGAAGGAACGTTTTCGGCCTATGAAGGAAACGTTTGTAGATAGGTTTTGTATTCCGGATTTTGAGTAATTCCTTCATACTTATAGTTTCGTAAGAATTCTCTAAAACATGAGAAAAGACCAAAAAACTCTCGGAAAAAATCCGGAATTCTGTCGAAAAATAATCTTAGGCCCCTATGGAAGCAAGACTCGTTTATATCACCGTTAAGAACGAAAAAGAAGCTCTTAACATCGGAAGGACTTTGGTTGAAGAAAGATTGGCGGCTTGCGCGAATATTCTTCCTAAGATGAAATCGATTTATCACTGGGAAAAAAAAGTCGTCGTCTCCAGCGAAGTCCTCCTCATCTTAAAAACTAAAAGCGAGCTGATGACGGAACTCACACTAAGAGTGAAATCTTTGCACAGTTATTCGATCCCTTGTGTCGTAAGCCTTCCTCTATTGGAAGGAAATCGAGATTATTTCAACTGGATATTCGAAGAAATTCTTCCGGAATAAACTACATTCCATAAATAGAATATGGTTCAAATACACGTTAAACAAAAATTTACCGCACTTACTTTCAACTCTGCGTTTTTCGGTTTTTATGCACACGCTGGTTTTGCAAAAGGATTATCCGAAATCGGATTTCATCCTTCTAAGATTACCGGATGCAGCTCCGGCGCCTTGATCGGTTCCTTGGTCGCAGCCGGTGTTCCTCCTGAAGAAATGACAGACCTGATTCTAAACTTAAAGAAAAAGGATTTTTGGGAAGGAAATCTAATTACAAATTTTGTGAAACCCATTCGGAAAGGCCTCAAAAACTACTCCGGAATTCTTTCCGGAAAAAAAATCAAAGAATTATTAAAACCACATCTAGGTCATAAGAAGATCGAAGACCTACCCGTTCCGATGGGAGTTTCCGTTTCTAACATCACAAAACAAATCCGAGAACTCAAAACAAAAGGGGATCTAATCGATCAAATTCTCGCGTCGATGACCTTTCCCTTCTTGTTCGAAATACAAAAGTTAGGTGAAGAAGAATTCATAGACGGCGGCGTTGCAGACCAGGAACCGATCAAAGAATTGATCTTAGACAAATCGATTCGTAAAATCGTGGTTCATAGCGTTCGAACCAAAAAAGGACATTCCGAAAGGGCGATGATCCGCGCTTTCCATTCTTCCGTTCAAATCATAGAAAATGAAACGAGAGAATTGAAAGAGATGTTGGCGAAACATTATAAAAAACAAATTCTAAGAATCGAAACAGTAACTCCGTATATCGACGCTAATCAACTCAAACACGGAAAGGAAGCCTTGGAAGAAGGAAGAAAAAACGCGCATCATTGGAAGAAAAAAATTCTTTCTCCAGTTTAATCGATGACTTCGGACGTTTTTGAAATCGCTAAAAATTATACCGATCTGCACGGAACCCTTTCAACTCTGTTAAATTGCCCGATTTTGGATCGCGAGAATTTTATCTTTTATTCCAACGTGGATTCGAATTGGTTCACGAGAATCGTATTAAAAGAAACACTCTCACCGATTTCACTAAAAGAGGAAATTCTCAAACTGAAAGAAGACGGTTATTCCTCCGATGTTTTAGACTTTTTACCTTCAAGAGATCACGAGAATATTCTCAAAGAATTGGGATACAAAGATTGTAACGGTCAACTCGGGATGTATTTATCGGGAGAGCCGATTCTTTTCGATAAAAATAATTTCAGAAACAATTTAAATATTAGAAAAATAGAAAGTGACGAAGAATTAAAAAACTGGCTCAAAATCGTAAACGCCTCCTTCGAATCCGATGATCGAGAAAATCTTTATCTGAAACTATTGGATCAAAATTCCTTTCGTATCTTCGGAGGTTTTATCGATCAATCCTTGGTCACGACAGGAATGACGTTCTTTAACGGAAAATCATTCGGATTGTATTCGATCACAACCGATCCGCAGAGAAGAGGTTTTGGTTACGCGTCCGTTTTGGTAAATAATATTTTAGAAGAACTTAGGAAAGAATTTTCCGGGATCATCATTTTACACGCAACCGAGATGGGAAAGAAAATCTATGAGAATTTCGGATTTAAAAAATCGATGCTTCTTCGTCATTGGAGTTGAAAACGAGCGTTCTTAGAAACCGAAGACGTTTCCGCAAGTTAATAAATCTGAGCACCCGTCGGAAATACGACAAGACTCTCCGTGAAGCGGTGCGCCCGCCCAAATTTCGTTGGACCTTACACGCACAAGTTGAGAGGCACTGGAACGAGAATGGATCCAAAAGAAAGTTTTTTTGGAGTTCCTACAGGCGGATTTTTTCTTGCAAAAAGTATGATTTTCTGATAGAGGAAAGACCGAGGTTTTCCCGCCACCGCTCCCCTCCACCCAAGTTCAGGGTGGGGCCCGCGCGAGTTTTACAGTGGAGCGTCGTAGTTCCGACAAAAGCGTCAGAGAAGCGGAATTTTGTAGGAGTTCCTAGAGGGTGATTTTTTACTTGCAAAATTAGAATTTTGTGATAAAGAAAAGTCCGTCGGAGTTTTCCCACCACCGCGCCCCTCCACCCAAGATCAGGGTGGGGCCCGCGCGAGTTTTACAGTGGAGCGTCGTAGTTCCGACGGATTTTCTTGAGATTCAAGAAACTTGTGGCAAATAAGGAAACGCCCTCAAGATGGTGGAGACGGACTCGCGGGAAAAATGGAAAGTTTTTCCCTATCATGAAAATTGCGCTCTTACAAAAAAAATTTCTCCTCGAATTTTGTCGGAACTCCTACAAGATTCGCCGACGCCGACCCTCCCCTATAATTCGATTGATCGTATCGTATTCCCCATAAAATAAACGGCTTCTATCGAACCGGGAAAGGTAAAGTTTTCAAACGGAGACCATCCAGACTTACTTTTGATCTCTTCTTTTCGAAAGGTTTTCGGTTTTTTCAAATTTAAGACCGTAAAGTTTGCGGCATAGCCGACTTCGATTCTTCCAAAACCTTTTCCGTATTTTTCAGGCAAATATTCGTTCACAAATTCTCCGGGATTCGTAGCGCAAATTCTTGCGATCGTTTTTAAATCGATCCCAGCTTCTATAATCATCCATGTTACAAAAAGTGAATATGTATCCAACTGAGAAATTCCGCTGGTTCCTTTTTGTTTTTCTTCAACACTGTGAGGAGCGTGGTCGGTCGCCAAATAATCGATCCAGCCTTCTTTGACGCCTTCGAGCATTCTCTCTCGATCTTCTTTTCCCCGGAGAGGTGGATTCATCTGAAACCAATTTCGATTCTCGTCGTTTAACATCGATTTGTCGAAAAATAAATGAGTCGGAGTCACTTCGCAAGTAACCTTCAATCCCTTCTTTTTTGCGGTTTTGATTTTTTCCAAACCGTCTCCGGTAGAATAATGACAGAGTTTTCCTCGGAGATTGTATTTTTCGATCAAATACAAAGCAAAGTCGGTCGCCATGGTTTCCGCTTCCGCCGGGCGTCTATCTTCGTGCAAAGATTCATCCTGATGTTTTTCCAAAATCTCGGGATCTTCACAGTGAAAACTGATATTCTCGCCTTCGTAATTACGGATCGTTTCCTCAAGAGCTTCGTTGTTATGAAAGAATAATTCTCCGATGCTCGGACCCATAAATACTTTGTAAGGAACCGATTCTTTCAGAGGTTTTGTATTCGGTCCGATCCCCGCGTACAACGTTATGTGAATCGGAGACTTATCAGCAAGTGTACGTTTTTTGAAATAACTTTCCGCGTCTACGGGAGGAATCGGATTGTTCGGCATGTCAGCGACGTGAACAACTCCTCCGTTGATCGCGGCCGCGCTGGCTGAAAGAAAATCTTCCTTGTAAGTATGTTTTCCGCTCTCGTCTTCCCTTGCGTGTATATGAATGTCGCCGAATCCCGGAAAGATCACCGTTTCATCCGGATCAAACCAGACTTCATCCTTTCTCTTTTCTTCAGAGACATCCAATTCCAAACCGACAAGAACCGACCGGATCAATCCCGTAGAAGAATCCCATTCCACCGTCCCATGAAAATCTTCTTCGTGTGTTACGATTCTTCCGGATATTTTTTTGATCATCAAGGGTTCCTGTTTTACTGGATTCTTTTTTTTGAATTTGTTTTTCGAAGGAGAAGAATTTTTCGAAGTTGAAAAATTGAATGCTAAGAGGAATTACCTTTTCCGAAAGAGAAGCTTTCCATTCCTCTTCTCCTTCGGATTCTTATTTACAATTTTACTTTACGCAGATCACGTTATACTTCATCGTTCCAAGACTGCTGGTTTCCGTTCCGTCTTTGAAATTTACGGAATAGTAATATCCAGAATCCCCTTCCGGGCTGGAAGACCAAAAGACTCCCGCGTTTCTAAGTTTAGAATCCGCTCTTTTGCTGAAATTCTTGAGTTGATCTTTGCCAGGTAGACGTTTCGATCTTTCATCACAAATCTCTTTTGCTTCGGACCAGGTTACGGATTTTTGAAACGTATCGTCCCAGCCTCGTTTTCCGTAAACAGGAGTTTTTGTGTGATAGTTCTCACAAATGAAATAACTAAAGATTCCTAAAAGTACGATACTTCCCGTTAGGATCGCACCCGCAAAGTATCGACCTCCTTCTCTCGGAGCCCTTACTTTCGGAGGATTTTTTTCCATCGCCAATTCTTGGCTTTTACGGTGAAACTCCTGGTTTCTCTGAAAATTCTTTCCTTGTTGTTGGCGTTGTTGATGAGAATGTCTTCGATTCCCTTCTCTGGACTCATTGCCACCTCGGTTGGAATCGGTGTTTTCCCGATTCTTCTCATTTCCCCCCGAACCTTTTGGATTTGAATTATGTTTCTTTCTGGGAGGCCTTCTTTTGTTTGCCATTTGGACCTGTGTTTTTGAATTTAAAAACTTATCTTTGATTCGTACCAGAGAAATGAAATGTTGTAAATTAAAATTTCAATCCTTCCGGAACGTTCGCTTTTCCCATGAAAATGGAGTGAATCTTCCCTGCAAATTTCGAAGATGGTAATCCATGGAACGCATTCGAATCGGATTGATTGGAGCTGGGACCGTTGGATCTGGGGTTCTCGAAATTCTCAAAAAAGAAAGGGCCGCCTATCGCGAAAAATACGGTCTGGATCTGATCCTCTCCTCCATCTCCACCCGAACTCCCGATAAAATCAAAAAAGAATTACTGAACTTTCCCGATTGTAAATTAGAAACTGATTTTAAAAAAATCGTCTCCGATCCCGAGATCGATATGATCTTAGAACTCGTTGGAGGGACTGACACCGCTTATACGATCGTAAGCGAAGCCCTAAAAAACGGAAAAACCGTAATCACCGCAAACAAAGCTCTTCTTTCTCAAAGAGGAGAAGAACTCTTCGCTCTTGCTCAAGAAAGAGATTTGGAAATAGGAATGGAAGCTTCCGTTGCAGGATCCATTCCAGTGATACGTTCCATCAAGACAGGGCTCGGCTCCGATTCTTTCCTTTCTCTTTATGGAATCTTAAACGGAACTACGAATTTCATTCTTTCTAAAATGGAATTGGAACATCTGGATTATTCGGAAGCTCTTCAGATCGCACAAGAACTCGGCTTCGCGGAAAAGGATCCGACCTTCGATGTGGAAGGAATCGATACCGCACATAAAATCAGCATCTTAGGAAGCCTGGCCTTCTCTCAAAAAATTCCTTTACAGAGCGTTCAAATCGAAGGTATAACAAAGATTAGTAGGTTGGACATTCAATTTGCGGGCGAACTCGGATATAGAATCAAACTCCTCGGATTGGTTCGAAAGATAGCGGATCAATTGGAAGCAAGAGTGCAACCAGTGATGATTCCCGTAAAACATCCGTTCGCGAATATTATGAACGAGATGAACGCGATCTATTATCAGACTGCTTATGCGGGTCCCGGAATGTTCGTAGGAAAAGGCGCGGGTTCTTTGCCGACCGCCTCCTCCGTTGTATCGGATATTCTCTATTACGGTGCTAGAAGAAAGAAAGGTTTGGTTCCGGAGAAAAATTTATTTCCGCCGGCGAGCGTCTCGGAAGCGAACGGTTCCTTGGTTCGTTACTATCTCCGATTTACGACCGTAGATCTTCCAGGAGTTCTCTCCGAAATTTCGAAAGTTTTGGGAGATCACGGAATTTCCATCTCTTCCGTAAGACAAAACGAAGTGGAAAAAGAACCGGTCGAGGTTGTTGTTATAACACATCCGGCAACCGAAGAGAATATAAAGAAATCATTGAGGATTATAGACGGTCTTTCCTTGATTCGCCACGAGTCGGTTGCGATTCGATTAGAGGACAAACTCTAAAAATTCCGAGGATGGATTGGAAAGATTTCACTTTGTCTTTGCATTTTGAGAAGAATGGAGGACATCTGGACTTATTCCTGGATCCGGGCGAAAACCGGGAACTTTTTACCTTCGGTTCTTCTCAAGAGAATCTGGATGATTTTCTAAAAGGACGCGTTGTAGAATTTGAAAAAAAACGCTCTCATAGAAGGGAGTATTTGAAATACGAAGGTTCGATTCCCGAAAGAGGAAGAATCGAAATTGTGTTGAGAGGGAAGTATAGAGTCGATGAACTTCTGATAAGAGAGAAAGTCCGACTGAAATATAGAGATGGGAAACTTTATCCTGAAGGATAAAATAGGAATTTTCATGGCGAGAGTAGAATTCGATTCATTGTATATAGAGACCACCAAATCCAGTCTTCCAAATAAGGAAGTCCTTCTCGTTGTATTCAACGGTAAGGTGACCAACTCCAATTCTTTCGAGATTTCCCGTAAGATACATTTTATCTTCGAAGAAGAAGTCTATAATATTATTTTAGATCTTTCCGGCTTGGAATACATCAACAGCGTGGGAGTCGCAACAATTCTTACTCTGATCAAAACCGTAGATCAACATTCCGGAAAGATCGTAATCGGCGGACTCAACCATTTCTTGGAAAACGTAATTCGTCTGATGGAACTTCCGAAAAAAGTCGAAATTTACAACTCTGTGGAAGAAGCCAAAAAAGCTTTTTCGTAAATTCGTTCTTCCAAAAGATCCAAAAGAGTTTTTAAACCCCATCCCTGATAGGCGGATACCAAGACGGTGTCCGCGTGAGAATCGATCCCCAAATCTTCCTTTAAATCCGCAATCGCTTCCAAGCCTGGTCCGTGATTCACAGAATTCTTAGATGTTTTTTTGAATTCGCTGGAATACCCTTCTTGCGACGCGAGAATTTTAAATTTTTCCAAATTATCGATCTTGTTAAAAACCTGAATCATCGGTATATGAGAAAGATCTAATTCTTCTAAAATCTTTTCCACGGCTTCCATCTGCAATTTGTAATCCGGATTGGAAACGTCCACGACGTGCACAAGAAGATCGGAATCTCCCAATTCCTCCAGAGTCGCTTTGAACGCATTGGATAACTCGGGAGGTAGGTCGTGAATAAATCCGACCGTGTCCGAGATGATGATTTCTCTTTCTTCGGGAAACCGGATTCTTCTCGTAGTCGGATCGAGAGTTGCAAACAACTTGTTTTCGGAAAGGACTTCGCTGTTCGTAAGGGCATTGAGCAATGTGGACTTTCCTGCGTTCGTATAACCCACGATACCGACCACGGGAAGTTCATTTTTCTTTCTCTGACGTCGATTGATCTCCCTTCTTTTTTTGAGGGATTTGAGTTCGACTTCGAGCCTCGTAATTCTTTCTTCCACTCTTCGTTTTCCGATTTCGAGTTTGGTTTCTCCCGGCCCTCTTCCTCCGATTCCACCGGTTAGTCTCGACATGTTATCGTCGAGTTCGGTGAGTCTTCCTTTGAGATATTTCAACTGCGCGAGTTCTACTTGTAACTTACCGTCCCGACTCTTTGCGTTTCGGGCGAAGATATCGAGGATGAGTTGGGTCCGATCGATCACTTTGATATCGGCGATATCGGAGATTTTTTTCGCCTGAGAAGGAGTGAGTTCGAGATCAAAGACGAGAAGTTCTACGTGTTTCTGAATCGCTTTTAAGATGATCTCTTCCAGTTTCCCTTTTCCCAAAACGGTCGATGGATCCAGACGATTTTTTTTCTGGACAAAAGTATCGACGACGTGGACTTCCGCGGTTCTACAAAGCTCCTTCAATTCTTCCATCGAAAGAGAAGGATGTCTTCCGATGTTTCGTTCGGGATAAACTCCTACAAGAAAGGCCCGGTTTTCTTTTTGTGCATCTTTGAGATTTTTTCTAGAACGGGAAAGTTGAGATTCTATCTCCATAATTTCCTCGTGAATCCCTTCCTTGAGTTGTCCGGGATATTGTTTCGGAAGAACGGTCCAAAGCTCCTCTTCCGATTCAGGATTAAAATGGGCGGAAAAATAAGCGTTCGGATTTCCGGAGGAATCCATTGTTACCGCGGTGATATAATCCAAACGTAAAAGTGCCAAATCCGTTAAGTCTTCTTGATTGAGCGCTTCTCCCTTCAAATGGGTGTGAACAAAACGAAGCCCTCTTAGCCTCGCCTCGGACGTCCGCAACCTGTCTAAAAAGGGAATTTCGATCGACGTATCGGATCCGACTAACACGTGCGTAACGTAGCCGGAGCGATCGATGAGAATTCCGATTTGTTTGCCGATTTCTAAGGATAATTCGCAGAGAGTGCGTGAAATTTCTTGACTAATGATTAGGTCTTCCCGGATTCTTTTCTCGGAAATTTTTTTCAGTCTTTGGATTTGGTTGGATTTGAGACCGTTGAGGTTACCGCTGAGCTTGCTAATAAAGAAATTCTCCTGATTGCCAAAACTTAGCAGGTTTCCCGTCTTCCGTCAAGCATTCCGGTTCTCGGAAATCATGCTTGTCACGGAAAAAAACAGGAAAAAGCTGAAAAATCGGACGAACTTATAAATAGAATCTCAGCAAAAATTTTACCATTCAAAGGTACCCGATGTTCTTATATTCAAAACTTCAAAAGTATTTTTTCTGCGTAATCGTATCCATTATTTTGAGTTCCTCTTTGAACGCGGAATCCCGAATCGATCGATTGGAAGAATCCAAACTTCTGCAGACGGTGGACGCGCCGGAGGATTCCGGAACGGAACCGAATTCGGGAGATTCTTCCGGAAATACCGCATCGGACGGTCTGAACATAGACGATCCGAGAAATCTTACGGAAGAATCCGACGGGGTTTCTTCTTACGAACGCAGAAAACGAAAGGATCTAACTCCAAAAGAAAGACAGGAAATCGACTACGATCTTTCACTCAAAAAAGGAATTCTTACCGTATTCCGAGCAGAAACCGAAAAACGTTATAAGACCTTGGATCGAATGGCCCTTACTCATCCGATTCCCAGAGTTCGTGCAGCGGCCGTTTTAGCGTTAGGAAGAATGGGAAGAAGCGGTGTAAAAACACTTCATCACGTGATCGAAAGAGACGGGGAAGCGGTGCGACAAGCCGCCTACAAAGCGTTAGCCGATATTGGCTCCCCTTCTTCTCTGGATTATTTTTTTAGAGGAATCAAATCGAACGATCCGGATATCCAATTTTCGTCCTGGAGAGGAATGGGAAAAACCAAGGATCCGTCGGCAAGGGACGCGCTCATCCGTCAAGGAATCCGTTCCACAAGAACCGAAATCGTCAAAGCTTCCCTTCTAGGTCTGGCGGCGTTTCAAGTAAACGAAGACCTCAAGTTATTCAAAACGTATTTGGATTCGGACGATCCTGAATTGCAAAAGACGGCAATCGAAGCTTTGGGAATTCATAAAACAAGAGCTTCTCTGAGAATTTTGGAACAAACTCTCGAAACAAAACCGGAATACGTCAAAAACATCATAGAAGCGATCGGACAAAACACCAGCCTCTACGGAACGTTTTCTTTTATCCGTATTTTAGAAAGTTCTCCTTCTGAAGAATTAGCTCAAAGAATTTTGGCTCAGCTCAATTTAAGGAAAGCGTTCTACCAATTCGGAACCGTTCAAGTGGAAGGCGGTTACTCGCAGGAAAATCCGTATCCGACTTCCCGCAAAATCAGCAATCTCGCGTTAGGCGAAGTTGGAAAAGTCTTAAAAAAAAGCGAGCGGCGATTTATCCAAAAGACCGGAGATAAGTTCGTCGAAGATCACTACTATTTACTTCTTTTAGAATCTAAGAATCCGGAAAGTTATTATGAGACGGTCCAGTCCTGGGTTTTCGGTCCTTATCTCAAGATCAGAACGATTATCGCTCCTCCTAAAGAAAAAAAGGGAAAAAGATACAAGAGAAAACCGGTGAATTTTACTCCGGCGTCCGACATGGAAGAGACCGATCCCGCCGCTCCGTCTAACACGGAACAAACGCCGGAAAGCGGCCCTCCTTTAGAGAACTGATTCGTAGGAAATTTTTTTCTTTAAAGATGTTGGAAGGAAGATCACTTTTCCTTCCTTCAGAGGAACTTTCGGAACCATCCATCCGATTCCCGCAAAGCTTGGAAGAATGGAACCGGAAAGAAACATCACTCCCGGGAAATCAAAACCTGTGGTCGCAATGATTTTATTTCCCTGATATCCATCCTTGTGAATCCTGCGGATCATCCAAAGACCGGAAGTCTGGGTTTCCATCGTGATGTCCGTCACGATCGTATGAAATCGATTCTTATCTTGGGAATAAATTTCCCAACCCTGAGCCGCGTCGACGGCTCTCACAGTTTCAAAACCGTTTTTTTCAAACCAAACTTTGAGGTTGTTCGCATAGCGGTCGTTATCGTCTACGATCAAAACGATCTTTTTCATGGTAATACTCCGTTATTTGCCGTAAATTGATTGTCCGATAGTTTTCGATAGATTCCATTTTGCTCATAGAGAGAATTGTGATCCCCCTCTTCCACGATTTTTCCGTTGTCCATCACTATGATTCTTGGAATGTCTTTGATCGTAGAAAGTCTGTGCGCGATCACAAACGTTGTACGATTCGCATACAGACGTCGGAGCGCGTCACTTACCAGACGTTCGGATTCCACATCTAACGCGGAAGTGGCTTCGTCCAAGATCATAATTTCGGGGTCGCGTAAAAGCGCTCTTGCGATCACGAGTCTTTGTCTCTGACCTCCGGAAAGATTGAGTCCTCTTACTCCGAGAATGCTATCGTATCCGTTGTCCATCTTTTTGATAAAGTCGTGGGCGTGTGCAAGTCGTGCCGCGCGGATCACGTCTTTGCGCGTCGCTCCCGGTTTTCCATAGGCGATATTATCCGCAACGGATCCGTGAAATAAAAATATATCCTGAGTTACGATCCCGATCTTTTTACGAAGATCACCGAGACTGATATCTCGAATATCGGTTCCGTCAAATTCGATCGAACCCGAGGTCGGATCAAAGAAGCGGGGAAGTAAGTCCATGAGCGTAGACTTCCCGCAACCGCTGGCTCCGATGAGCGCGATCGTTTCACCCTTTTTTACTTTGAGATGGATGTCCTTTAAAACTGCCGCGTTTGTTCCCGGATAAGAAAAGAATAAATTCTTAAATTCGATGCTCGTTTCCAGAGGAGGGGCTGAAATTTTACTTTCTTCGCTGTGATCTTCCGTTTCCAAATCGATGATTTCAAAAATTCGTTTTCCGGAAGCGATCGCCTGCGTGATCTTTCCGACCATCTGCGAGAGCTGGGTCAACGGCCTCAAAAGAAAAAGCAACGTTAGGAGAAACGCCATGAATTCTCCCTGAGTGAATCTTCCGTTGTAGATGAGACTCGCCCCCGCGGCAAAAAAGCCGAGAACCACGATCGAAGAAGTCAACTCGACGAGAGAAGGCGCGATCTGAAGATAAAACTGACCTTTGAAGTTTCTGCGATAAACGTTGTGATTGATCTTTCCGAATTTTCCCTGCTCGTAACTTTCCGTGTTAAAAACACGGATCACCTTGATTCCGGAAATCATCTCTTGGATGTTGGCGTTGAGATCCGCCATCTTTTCCTGGGAACGCATCGTGGACTTCGTGATCTTTCTCGTAAAAAGAGTTACGGGAAGAATGATCACTGGCACCGTGAGACAGGCGACGATGAGCAGTTCCGTATTCAAATACAATAAAACCATTAAGTGAGTGATCACGTAGAAGAAGTTGATCGTCGCGTCGCGGAAGTTGCTCGAGATCACAGCGGCCACGACTTCCACGTCGTTGATGATTCTACTCATCATCATCCCGGTTTTTTCTTTGAAGAAGTAAGTAAGAGGAAGAAGCTGATTCTTTTCGAACAATTCCTGTCGAATGTCCCGAACGGCTTTGTATCCCGCCGTAGCGATACAGAATACGGATAAAAGATAAGTGATCAACTTTAAAAGATAGAGCGGCATCACGATGATACAGATCGCCCAAACGACTTCTTTCGGTTCGAGACCTTTGGTTCTTCCGTTGATCCATTCCTTAACGTCGATCAGAAGTAGTTTGGTCCTTTCAAGGCCGTCCAAGGATTCGTCTCCGAAAACCTTTTCTTTGAGGAGAATTCTCTGCTCCGGCAACGTTAGCTGCAACTGAAACCGAGTTTGTTTGTCGTTCCCTAAGGAATCAAAAAGAGGAATGAATGCGGTGAGTGAAACTGCGTTGAGGATCGCGGTCAAAAGTGCAAATACGATTCCCAAAGAGAATCGATACTTGTAATGTACGGAGTAAGACAAAAGCCTGAAAAAAAGCTTCATAGCTCCTGAACGATCGAGGAAAAATTTCTGACCAGATCCAATCCCGCGCTGGTCATAATGGATTCCGGATGAAATTGAACTCCGTAGAGATGTTTTTTTGTTTTGTGACGAACTCCCATGATCACCCCATCCGGAGTTTTCGAAGCCACTTCCAATTCCGCCGGCATACTTTCCGGTTGAATGACAAGAGAATGATAACGAGTTGCGACAAAAGGTGATGGAATTCCTTTATAGATATCTCTTCCGTCGTGTTCGACCAGAGAAACCTTTCCGTGCATGATCGAAGGAGCAGTGACGATCTTTCCGCCGTGAACAAGACCGATCGCTTGGTGTCCGAGACAAACTCCGAAAATAGGAACCTTTCCTCCGAGTTCTCGGATCACGTCCAGACAAACCTTGGAATCTTCGGGACGTCCCGGACCCGGAGAAAGAATGATTCCTTTCGGTGCGAGTTCGTTGATTTCGTTTAACGAAATTCTATCGTTACGAAAAACTTCGACGTGATTTCCGATCTGACAAAAATACTGATAGAGATTGTATGTGAAAGAATCGTAATTATCGATGAGGAGAAGCATTATTTCCATTCTCCTTTGAGTCCGTTTCTCGCAAACTCAACTGCCTTTAAGAGAGCGGCCATTTTGTTTTTGGTTTCTTCCAATTCCAACTCGGCGACCGAATCGTATACGACGCCTCCGCCGGCCTGTAAGAATGCGGTGTCCCCGTAAAAAACGATCGTACGAATGATGATCGCGAGATCGCTCTCTCCGGAAAAGGAAATATAACCGAGCGCTCCCGAATAGATCGCACGTCTCGTGGTTTCCAGTTCGTCGATGATCTCCATCGCGCGGATCTTGGGCGCCCCCGAAACCGTTCCCGCAGGAAGGGTCGCGCGGATCAGATCGTAGACTGTTTTTTCCTCGTCCAATTCCCCCGAACACTGACTTACGATGTGCATAACGTGGGAATATTTTTCGATCACTTTGAAGTCGCTCACACGAACACTTCCCGGTTTACAAACACGGCCAAGGTCGTTTCGTCCGAGATCCACGAGCATAATGTGTTCGGCGATTTCTTTCGGATCGGAAAGAAGATTATCCTCTAAGAATTTATCTTCGCTCGCGTTCTTTCCACGCGGACGAGTTCCGGCGATCGGACGAAGAAAGGTCTGATTCCCCGCGTATCGAACCATAATTTCGGGTGAACTTCCGACGATCGTGATTTCTCCGAGACGGAGGTAATACATATAAGGGCTTGGGTTTACAGTTCTTAAACCGCGATAGATTTGAAACGGAGAAACTTCCGGTTTAAACTGAACCTTACGAGAAGGGACAACTTGAAAAATATCGCCCGCCTTGATGTATTCCTTGGCGCGCTCCACGTTCTTCTTATATTCTTCATCCGGAATATTCGGATTTAACTGAAGAATTCCGGAAACCGTTTTCGGTCTTTTAATTTCGTCAGGAACGATTCCGTTTCTGATTTCGTCCTCGATCGTGTCGATTTTTTTTAACACAGCATCGTAACATTCCTTAAGATTGGAATGTTCTCCGATTCTTGCATTGACGACGATTCTTAAAACATGATCGATATGATCGACTACGAGAAGTTCGTCGTAGATCGCGAAATAACAATCCGGCGCATTCTCATCGTCGGGTTTTGTATCCGGAATCGATTCGTAGTAACGAACCGCGGAAAAGGATAAGAATCCGACGGCGCCTCCCGCAAAAGGAGGAAGACGATAGTCTTGAACGTAGACGTCGTCTCCGAGTAAATTTTCCAGGAGAACCAAAGGATCGTATGTGATGATTTCCGTTTCCGGTTCGTTTCCGATGGAAATATAAAAGAGCCCGTTCTTCCCTTGCAAAAGACGGGATGGAGATTTTCCTAAAAAAGAATTTCTCCCGAGTTTTTCTCCGCCTTCCACCGATTCGAGGAGGAAGGAATTTTTTGAAGATTCGCAACCCCATTTTGCAAATAGAGAAACCGGAGTCTCCATATCCAGAAAGATCTGTTTGAAGACCGGAATCAGGTTTCCCCGTTCTGCGAGTTTGGAAAACTCCTCGAATGTGAGAGAGAATTCTTTCAGAAATTCGGTCCCTCGATTCCCTTTCCATCCGCGAGAAAACGGGAAACGATCATTCTTTGAATTTGAGAAGTTCCTTCGTAAATTTGGAAGATCTTTGCGTCGCGCATCAGTTTTTCGACGGGATATTCCGTATTAAAACCGTACCCTCCAAGAACTTGAACCGCATCGGTACATATTCTCATACACATATCCGCGCAAAACATTTTAGCGATGGAAGCTTGGTATGTATTTCTAAATTTATTGTCAATCATCCATGCGGCTTGGTAACAAAGAAGACGACCCGCTTCGATATCGCGCGCCATCTCTGCGATCATAAAAGAAATCCCTTGGTTGTCCATGATAGGACGTCCGAAAGTATTGCGAGTGTTTGCGTATTGAATCGCGTGTTCCATCGCGGCACGCGCAACTCCGACTGCACCGATCGCAACTCCGGGACGAGTGTGGTCAAACGCGCCCATCGCGATCTTAAAACCTTCTCCTTCACGACCGACCATCTGCCAAGCGGGAACTTTGACGTCTTCGAAAGTAATTCCACGAGTATCAGAACATTTCTGACCCATGTTGATTTCTTTCTTTCCCATGATGATTCCGGGAGTTTTTGCATCTACGATAAAGCCGGTGATTCCTTTATGCCCCGCGGAAGGATCCGTTTTGGTAAGAACAAAAAACCAATCCGCATAACCCGCATTGGTAATCCACATCTTAGAACCGTTGATGATGTATTCGTCTCCGACTTTTTTCGCCGAAGTACGAATGGCCGCGACGTCCGATCCGGCACCGGGTTCGGTGACGGCGTAAGCCGCGAGTTTGAATTCTTCCGTCATAGGTTGAACGAATTCTTTTTTGATCTTATCGCTCGCACCGAGGAGAACCGGTGCGAGTGCGAGGTTGTTCGCGAGAATGGCGGTCGCCATAGCGGAACATCCCCAGAATAATTCTTCTCCAATGATAACGTCGTCTAATTCCGCCATTCCAGAACCATTGAACTGAGGTTCAATGTGGATGTTCATCAGGCCGATTTCCCAAGCCTTCTTGAGCACTTCCATAGGATATTCTCCGGTATGGTCGTGATGCTCCGCGCGAGGACGCATTTCTTCTTTTGCGAATTTTCTCGCGAGATCGCGTAATTCTTTTTGTTCGCTGGAAAGGGCAAATTCCATTTAATAGCACACCTTGGTCGAATTTGAACTCGTCCGATGGTTCCTGGCATCCCGCCTGAATCGCCGATAGCCGGAAAACCGGTACAGCCTCGAAATCGGTATTGGAACCTGGAATTAAGAGCTCTGTAATGCAGGATTCGAAGAGAATCCTTTACCGTCAAGAAGGTACGAAAGATGAAAACCTACCAGACGCCGGAACAAAGGACTTCCGTCCGTCCAGGAAGAAGTCCAACCGATGAAAACGAATTGTGTTCGAATTCTCTCCTTTCTTCAACCCGCTCTGAATTCGATCTTGAAAAGTTTCCTTCTTTTGAGGAAAAATCCAATTGTTTTCAAAGAGAAGGTCAAAAAAAGAATCTTCGTTTCCAGCGTTCCAGCGGTTCCAACTTCGGTTTTTCATTTGGAGAAAGAATGTAGGAACTCCTGCGCCGCCGAGTTTTCGCCGAGAAATCTTTGACGGTAAATGTAGGAACTCTTACCCGATTCAATGAGACGTAACTTGATAGGATCAGAAAAGTAGGAACTACCACAAAGTTGATTTCAGTCCGGCATTCGATCCGCAGAAGTCCTTAAAATCTAAAAAAGTAGGAACTCCTAAAAACCGTGCTTCTTTTCGAAAATAAAAATCACCCCCAAAGAAAAAGCATTTGTCCAAAGGCATAAAAAACAGGATTTTTTTAGACTAGGTTTCGAAGTCGATTTGACATCTCTTGAAAATCCGTTTCGGAGGGACTTCCAACTCCGATGAAAAAATTAACGCGAAGATTCTTTGCTTCGATTCTTAAAATAGAAAGGCATATAAAGAACGAAGAAAAAGCCGAGGCCGATCATCTGCATCTGAATCAAATAGTAAGGCCATTCTCCGAGAAGATCCAAAGCGGAACCGGCGGAAGGTTTTGCCATCATGTATCCGTAGTTTCCGTCCAAGAGATAATCGATCGTAAACGCGGAAGCAAAGAAAATCTGAGAATATAAGAATGTCCTAAGAACTGCCCAAGGCCGCGGCTCCAATCTCAGACCAAAGACGATATAAAGAGAAGCGATCACAAGTCCCGAATGTGCGATGAAGAAGATGAAAAAATAAATATGAGGAAAGGTTACTTGTAGATCCGGAGTGATCACTCCGTTGATCGAGCCGCTCATCACCCAGAAGTAAGAAAGTTCAGCAAACGTTCGATTGTGAGTCAGGAGCGCGATCGAAGTCACGATCATGGCCCAGTTGCAGAATTCCATCGGAAGATCGTAACGTATTTCCCAATGACCGGAATCGATTCGATAAATTACGTAAACGATATAATTTAGAATTAAGATCCCAGCCAAGGTCTGGCCTATCTTTTTACTTACGTTCCCGGAAGAATCGTTTCTCGCTATCCACAGAAGAAGAAAGATCGTGACTCCGGTGAGAAACAAAAGTAGAAAGTGAAGATTTGACCAAGGTAGAAATCGTTGATTCATAGTAGTAAGAAATATATACAAAAATTATTATAAAATAAAAAGCCCGGATGAATCCGGGCTTTTCAAACGATCAAATCAAAAAGTTTTATGCTTCCGGATTTTCCAAAACGAGCGCGATCCCTTGACCACCGCCGATGCAAAGAGAAGCGACGCCATACTTCGCCTTTCTTCTCTTAAGTTCATAAGCAAGAGTGATTGTAACTCTCGCACCGGAAGCTCCGAGCGGATGTCCGATCGCAACGGCACCGCCGTTTACGTTTGTGATTTCAGGATTGAGACCCAATTCTTTTTGAACTGCAAGATATTGAGCGGCAAAGGCTTCGTTGACTTCCACAAGACTCATATCTGAAAGTTTCAAGCCCGCTTTTTTTAGAGCCGCAGGAATCGCAAGCGCAGGACCGATTCCCATCTTTGCAGGATCACAACCCGCGTGGCCATAACCGCGAATGATCGCGAGAGGTTTTTTACCGATCTTTTGTGCGTAAGAAGCGGAAGTGATGATCGTGGCAGCGCCACCGTCGTTTAAGCCGGATGCGTTCCCTGCGGTCACGGTTCCGCCTTCGCGAAATACCGCTTTCAAGGAAGCGAGTTTTTCAGCGCCAGCAGCGCCTTTGATAAATTCGTCTTTATCCAATGTGATCGGTTTTTTACCGCCGACGGTCACGGGAAGAATTTCCTCTTTGAGTCGTCCTTCTGAAGTCGCTTTTTCAGCGCGAGTTTGTGAGATGGCCGCCCATTCGTCTTGTTCTTGTCTGGAAATTTTATATTGGTCCGCGAGGTTTTCGGCGGTCTGTCCCATGATCAAACCTACATACTGATCGGTAAGACCTTGTTCCAGAGTATCCTCGAATTCCGCAGAACCGTAACGAACTCCCCAGCGCGCGTTGCGCACGACGTAAGGAGCGTTGCTCATCGATTCCACGCCGCCGGCGAGAACAGCGTCCGCATCACCAAGATAAATCTTTTTAGCGGCTTGGATGATCGCTTCCATTCCGGAGCCGCAGAGACGATTTAAAGTCAAAGCGGGAACTCCCAGAGGAAGACCAGTTTTCAAACCGATATGACGCGCGAGATAGATCGCTTCTTTACCGGTCGGAATTACGTTTCCAAAAATGGATTCTCCGATCGCATCCGGAGAAACTCCCGTTTTTTCGAGAATTGCCTTAGAAGCCAAAACTCCCAAATCCACCGCACTGAGGTCCTTGAGAGTTCCTCCAAAATTTCCGAACGGGGTTCTGATCCCGTCCAGGATGACTGCCTCTTCCATGATTACTCCTAATAACTCTAATATTCTAATGATTGAATGTTTCTTCGAATTCCCAAAAAAACGTTAGTCGACCTTGTCAGCGACCGGGAAGACCAATTCGAACGGATCGGAATGAATTCCGGTTTTAAAAATTCCACCCTTGATCGCGTCCGGGAACACGGCCTCGTCGCTCCAGATTTCGCGGATCGTCGCGATTCTTCCCTTCCCTTTCCCGACAAACTGGGTGCTCAAATAACCCTCGGGAGCCTTTTGTAAAAGTGTATAAGGAAGAATTTTTGTGGAAACCGGAAATGAAAATCCTTTGGTCGCGATCGTGACTCGGAAGAATTCTTTCCCGTTTCTAAACGCGGAAATTTTTGTAAGATTTCCTTCTCGAATCCAGGTAAAGTCGGCTCTTTCTTTGGGAATCGCCCAGTTGAGAATTCCTTCTTCCACGGATTTCTGGCTCGAGACAAAGATTCTCGTGATCCTTTTATAAGATTGATCCTTGTAGTAAAAATTCCCGGGAATATAAAGAAGTTCGTAATAAGGTCCTACATCACTCGTTTCATAGTTCACGAGCATCAAGGAACCCAAACCGCCGGAATATTGTCTGGAATCTTCTCCGGAGAAGAATCCCATTTCACGGTTGTAATCTTTTTTCGCCCAAAGAGGAAAAAGAAAACCTTCTCCTCTCAAATCCCAAGGAGCTGGAAAGTGTTTTCCTTTTGTAGAAGCGGAAGAATCAGTCTTACGAGATCCTATCGGAGGATTTTTTTTCCCGTTGGTGCCGGAAACGCCAACGGAGTTCCGACCTGAAACGCGACCCGTAGGGAGCAAACCGCGGAGTTCAGGGAGCGTTTCATTGAGTTTAACGCGAGTCACAGGAGTTTTTCCGGACTTGGAAGCGGAAACCGCTTTTTTCCCGGATTTTGAGGAAGGAGTTCCTACCGATTTCTTTTTGACTGCTTTCTTTGCTACCACCGATGCCACCTAAAAAAAATAGAAAAAAGCCCCCGAAACCAGGTGATTTGCCCATTTTACTCGTTTTAATCCAAATCCTCAAAAAAACCCATTTTTGGAAAGTAGGAATTCTTTTCGTTTTTCTCTTTACTTAATTAACAACGTTCGCTTATTCTGGCGATAACGAACAATGTTCGTTGAAGAGAAAAAACAGAGGAGGCCCCAAATGGTCCCTATTTTAATTTTATTTTTTGCACATTGGTACGGTTCGGTTTTTGTCCAAACCTTCTTCCTACACAGATACGCGGCCCACGCGATGTTTACCATGAACCGTTTCTGGGAAAAAACATTTCATCTTCTGACAATGGTTCTCCAAGGCCCTTCTTATCTGAATCCGTATGGATACGCCGTTTTACACAGAATGCACCATTCTTATAGCGATACGGAAGAAGATCCACATTCTCCCCATCATTCTAAAAATCCATTCGAGATGATGATCAAAACGAAACATATCTACGACGATTTCGCCTATGATCGTGTGGCTCCAAAATCGGAATTCACCCGTGATTTCATTCCTCGATGGAAAGCGATCGATATGCTCGGTCAGAACTGGTGGTTCCGGATCGGATTCGGTTCTCTCTATGCATTCTACTATATGGCCTTCGTGCCCGATGGACAATGGGGTTGGTATCTTCTTCTCCCGATCCACTGGCTCATGGGACCGATTCACGGGGCGATCGTGAACTGGGGAGGACATAAATACGGATATATAAATCATTCTAAAACCCAAGATGAGTCAAAGAATATGCTTCCTATCGATATTTTGACGATGGGAGAATTGTATCAGAACAATCACCATGGACATCCAACCTCTCCAAACTTCGCATATAAATGGTGGGAAATCGATTTTTGCTTTCAGATCATGAAGGGGTTGCATAAAGTTGGGATCATAAATATAAAACGAGACGTTTGGACAACGAAAGGAAGAGTTCCGGTTTCCAAAGCGGCTTGATCGAGTTAGAATCCAAAATGACAACTGCAGTTCGACACAAAAGAAGATCCAGAAACAGCCTCAATCGGGAGAACATCGTCCAAGTTGCGATGGAGATTCTCTTGGAAGAAGGAATCGACGGTCTTTCGATGAGAAAGATCGCCGAAAAATTGGACTGTAGTGTTGCGAGCCCTTACTCACATTTTAAGAGCCAAGAAGAAATCATCCAAGTTCTCATCGCCAAAGGGGAAACGGAACTCACACAACTTTTGAGAAACGCTCAGAGGAACGGAAAAAATTCTTTTGAGAAACTCGCCGGAATCGCACGAGCGTACTGGGATTTTTCCCTGAACAACAAAGAACTACACAAGGTGATGTTCAACACCGTTCACGGGCACATGCACAGAAAGGCATTCCCGAGTTTGCCGACCAGTTATCGAGTATTCTTAGAAACGATCCGAAACGGATGCGTGAGCCATGAATTCAAACTTTCCAAAAAGGAATATCCCGCTCTCGCGAGAATGATGTGGGCTTGGATGTACGGTTTGATGGTATTAGATCTTACGAATATGCTCAAAAGAAGACGCGGCGGAAAGGACGATCCGTTGGCGGAAGGTTTTCTCTACTTCCGAAAAATTCTCTTAGGAGAATGATCTAAGAATTTTTTTTTCCAAAATCCTATTTCAAAAATTCAAAAGCTGAGACATCGCAAAGTGACAAATCCTTTGGGCGGATCCTGAAGTCGCTTCGTTCTTCACGATCTTCCACGGAATTGCAGGACCGCGCTTTCCGCTCCAGTCAATAAATTGCAAAACGTTCGCTCAAAAAAATACGAATCGATTCAAATCGCAATTTATTGACTCCGCGTCAATCGCTTCCGCGTTATAGAGAAGAAAGAATTATTTAGAAGAGGTAGGATCTCTGGACGAGCCCTATCCGTTTTCAATCCAATATGTTTGGATCAAAGTGTAATGGGAAAAATCGGAAAATCAAGAAAGAATAGGGCCCAAGGGTCGACGAAGTAACGGATGTTCCCACCCTTTATACGATTCGCTTTTTCGAAGATTCTGGTAAAAGGAGATTCAATCCTTTTCAAAATTCTCCGCCAAAAAAATTTCGAAACGGCTTTTCGAATCCTTTCCTATTTCGGAAACGAGCGATCCGAATGTTCGCTCGTTCGGTAAGGAAAAAGGTATTTAATATTTTGCAAGAGAGGAATCGACTTCGTCCGAATAGAGGAGAATTCCACCTTCCACGTTATGCAGCTTTGCAAAACCGAATTGGTTCAAAATCCCGCAGGCCATAGCGGAGCGTCCACCCGAACGACAATAGACGATCACTTCTTTTCCGGATTCTTTCCAAGTATTGATTTCAGAAAGACGCCCGGAAAGTTCGCCGACTGGAATCAGAAGATCCGTCCCTTCGATCGTGCAAATTTCCACCTCGTTCGGATTTCTGACGTCGAGAAGATAAAAGGAATCTTTCCCATCCTTTCTTAGATCTAATCTTTTTTTTAATTCTTTCGGTGTCATTGAAAACGGTTCCTTAGTTCGCAAAGATAAAATTGAATCAAAAATGACCGACGTTTCTAAAACGATTCCGTGAAAAGAAGTATTTCATTAGACTGTTCCGGAAAGTTCTTCCAGCTCTAATTGAAGAGATTCCCAATCTTGAGTCAAACGTGCGATCTCATTTTTTGTTTCGTTTAAATTATCCAATTCCAGCTGATAACTTCGATTCTTAAAAAAACCGGGATCAGCCAAAACTTCTTCCAAATTCTTTTTGGACTTTTCTAAAAGTTCTATTTTTGCTTCGATCTGCTCCAGATCTTTTTGGATTTTTTTCACACGATTCTTATCCGCATTCTTCTTAGAACGAGTTTGAGAAGGTTCTTCTTTTTTGAGAGAAGAAGCATTTCCATTCTGAGAATTGGAAGCGACCGTTTCTTTCAGGTTGTATTTGAGGTAATCAGAGAAGGTGCAGTTATAATCTCGAATTTGGCCCTTATCGACGGAGATGGTTCGATTGCAGAGATCCTTTAAGAATTCCGGATCGTGAGAGATGATGAGAAGAGAACCTTCGTAAGCCATCAGAGCACGTCTGAGATTGTCCCGGACGACCAAATCCAAGTGGTTGGTCGGTTCGTCCAAGAAAATCGAATTGGCTGGATGTCTCACGAGAAGCGCCAAACGAAGCCGACTTTGTTCTCCACCGGAAAGAAGCGCCGTTTGTTTATAAACGCTGTCATCCGAAAAGGAAAAGTATCCGAGCAAACTGCGCGCTTGTTGTTCAGAAAGATCGGGATAAGTCGTCATTACTGTCTGAAGAAGATTTTTGGAAGGATCCAATTCTTCATGATGATTTTGCGAAAAATAACCGATCTTCGTCTTCGGTCCGTAGTAAATTTTGCCGGATGTTAGTTTATGAATTTCTAATAAACAACGGAGGAAGGTTGACTTTCCCGCCCCGTTCGGTCCGACGACGGCGATCTTGTCGCCTGCGGATATTTCAAGATTTGCGTCGCTGAAAATAAAAGGCGGCTTACCGGAATAAGAGAACGCGCCGTCTTCGATTCTTGCTGTGATTCTACCGGAGGAGATAAAGTTGAATTTATAGTCCGATTTGGAATTCCAAAAAGACTCCTGAGGTGCTTCGACACGGTCTCGTTTTTCGAGTTTTTTGAGCGCGGATTGAACTTGTCTCGCTTTTGTAGCCTGAGCGCGGAAGCGATCGATCCATTCCATTCTTTTCTTGAGATAAGATTCTTCCTTTTCGAATTGAGTTTGGAGTTTTTCCTGAAGTTCGTTCTTGTGTTCGAAGTATTCTTCTAAGGTTCCTCGAAATTCGATCACCCCGGAAGGAGAAAGTTCCGCGATCGTATCGCAGGTGGAATTTAAGAATTCCGGATCGTGTGTGACCAAGACAAAGGATTGTCCGGTTGAGTTGAGATAATCCGCGAGCCATTCTTTCGATTCGTTGTCCAGGTGATTGGTCGGTTCATCTAACAAGAGTAAGTTGCCTGGATTGAGAAGAGTAATCGAAAGCCCCAAACGGTGTTGATATCCGGGAGAAAATTCCCTTACCTTCATCGCCATTTGTTCGTTGGAAAATCCAAGTCCGCCCAAAACCTTGCGCGCCTTCGACTCTAACTCGTGAACTCCGTAAGTAAATGCGTATTCTTCCAGAGAACTTTGCTCGTCGAGAAGAGAAGCAAACTCCGGAGAATCGTGAGAAATGATCTCGAACTTGTGATTGATCTCTTTGAGACGTTCGGAATATTCCCGATAGTGTTTGTGTTTTCCTAATGCAGTATCGATCACTGATGCTTCCGGATCGAAATCGGGAAGCTGCTGAAATACGGAAATTTCAGTATTTTTAGATTTGGATACGGTCCCGTCGTCGGGAACAAATTTCCCTTCTGCAATTCTAAAGAGAGTGGATTTACCGGAACCATTTGGACCGACAAGACAAACGCGCGCTCCCGGCTTGATATGCCAAGAGAATCCCTCAAAAAGAACCGAGGACGCATACTGGTGTTTTATGTCGATGAATTGGAGCAAGGATCGAGAGATTTAGAAAGGTAGAAAAAAGAGAGCAGAGCCGGAATCCGTCGTTTGTCGACGGACCGGAAAAAGGAATAAAATTATTTCTTACCTTTCACTGCGAGCTCTTCCAGTCTTGCATTCAAGTGCAGGATGTATTTGCTGGAATTTCCGTTCATCTTCTCTTTGGAAGCTTGGATTGCAGCATTGATCTCGGCTACAGTCATTTTGTTGATCTTTTTGTTTTTCTTTTCTTGTGTTTCTTCAGACATAGGTTTCCCGCCAAATAATCTTATGCCAGATTTTTCGGATTAGGTCGTTTCGACAACCGATTTTAGATTAGAATCTTCGGATTTCCTAGAAAGAGGGAAAGGTCGGAACTCCGGAGGAGATTTCTTCAAACCGGAAGGACAAGAATTGAAGATTGTCTAAAAAACATTTCCAAAGGAGCGAAGCCCTACTTTGAAAGGTGAAAAGTAGGAACTCCTTTTTCTCTAAAAGAAGACCCTCCTCTTTATAAGAGACATAGTATAAAGAAAATTCGACCTGAACGAGAAAGGATCGAAAGAAATTCTCTAGGAGTTCCTACAAAAGAACTCAAAAGATGGAATCGGAATTCTAGAAATGGCCTCTCACTTCGAAAGAGAAAGGATGTAGGAACTCCTCAATGGAAAAATCCCCCAGACCAACCTTGAAACAAAGGTGGAATTCGCCCTGTTTTCAAAAAAAGGTCGGAACTCCGCAAAGAATTCTCACAAAAAAAAATCCGGATTCCACCAGTTTCGAATAAAAAGCAAAGATCGAATCAAACGAACGCTGGCGGTTTTGATCCTTAATTTTTGATTTCCTTTCTCATTCCTCAGCTCAAAAAGGATGGAATTCGGAGACTTTATGATACAAAGTTTTTTTTCAACGCGTGATTCCTTATCTCCTCTCTTTCTCCGAATCGGCCTCGCAATTTGTATCTTTCCTCACGGGGCTCAAAAATTCTTAGGATGGTTTGGCGGAGTCGGTTTAGAGGCATCGATGGATTATTTTGTAAATACAGCCGAATTCCCGGCGGCTCTCGCTCTCTTAGCGATCGTCTCGGAATTTTTCGGTTCTATCGCTCTCGTCCTCGGGCTCTTTACGCGCTTGGCCGCTTTTGGAATCACCTGCACTTTAGCGGTGGCAGGTTGGACCCACCGAGAGATCGGATTTTTTATGAACTGGTTTGGAAATCAGGGCGGAGAAGGATTCGAATATCATATCCTCGCAGTCTGCATGGGAATCGCATTAATTCTTTTCGGAGGAGGTTCCTGGTCTCTCGATTCTTGGATCTCCGACAATCTTGAGTTTTAATAAGAATTTTAAAATATATCAATATTCTTCTTTGGATCTACGAACGAAAAAATCGCAAAGATTGAAAGTATCTTCTTTCCTTTTTTCGTCTTACCCTATTCTAAAATAAAAAAGCCGGCTGAAGAAAATCTTCGACCGGCTTCTTAGAAAGAATTCTTTATTAGAATTTGATCAGTATTTAATCTTATCTACCGCTTCTTCATCCAAGATATAAGAACCTTTAAGAGTTTGGACAACCAGCTTTCCTCTTTTTTGAGAAACCACAACTCCTCTCAACTCCCTTCCGTCTTTCATGATGATGTGTTCGATGCTCAAATCGTAAATCTTGCTCAATTCTTCTTCGGTTTTAGCCGTTCTCAGATTTTGAACGTCGGAAAGAAGTTCTCTATCCAGAGTTCCAAGATTCTTCTTCATGTCCTTATATTCCGGACGAGTAGAATTCAGTTTGGAAAGATCGATCGATTCCACTTCCCCGTCTTTGTTTACGGTTACGAGCTTACTCGCATCCAAGATAAAAACTTTCTTAGAAACATTCAGAGAAGTTACTTCTACGGAACCTTCCGCTACAAAGACGACAGATTCACTTTCAGAGGCGTTCACTTCGAAGGAAGTTCCTCTCACCGCTGCGACTGCTGACGGAGTTTCTACGTAGTAGTTGCTTCCTTTTCTTTCTTTCTCCACTACGTTTAACAATCTACCGGCCGCCAAATTCATACGAATTTGAGATCCGTTGTTATCTCTAAGTTCTTTTAAGATGAGTTTGCTCTTTTCTTTAACACGGATTACGCTGGAATCGGTTAAACCGATATCCACGGCTCCGCCCGCTTTGGTAAGAATGATGTCGGACTCGTTCAATAGGTCGCCTTGGTGTAGTTTAGTTTCCACGTCCCTGATAACGGACGCTTCTCCTTTTACAAAAACCACCGCAGCTTTCAGAGGAGTTCCTTGAAGAACCATTTCGGTTTCGACTTTTGGAGTTCGAAGGCTAAACCAAGCGCCTCCAACCGTTAATAATAATACTGCCGCCGCAGCAAGCCAGGCTATCTTTGGAAATTGAAGAATTTTTGTTTCCGTTGGAACACTCATTACTTTGTCCTCCACGATAAAGCGAGGCTTCATTCCGATCCACTCTGGATCGAAAGCCGGGAGTTGAGATAGGGATTCCTTTTCTCTAAGGAGTCGCGCGTATCCTTCAAATTCGGGAGTGTGTGTCTTATTTTCCATATTCATTCTGCCCGGGGTTCTGCGATTCAATTCCGTCCCGCTTCCTGTTTGTTAAACAAACTAAGAAGGGCTATTTGAGCTATTTTTTCCATTTCCTATTTTTTTTTATCACCACTCGAATGAATTCTAATTATTTCAAACTATAAGACGGTGAGATTTCTATATACTATATATAGTTTCCAGCTTGGAAACCCCTTTTTTTGCCTTCTTGGGCTAAGGCTTTCTCGGCTCTTTCAATGAGTCGCGAAACCCCCGAAATGCTCATTCCGAGGATTTTTGATATTTCATCTAATTTTAAATCCTGTTGATAACGAAGAAGTAAAGCTTCCTTATATTCTGGAGAAATCGCTTCCAAAAGAGAATCCATTGTGTTTTTGACATCGGATTGATCAATTTTCTCCATTACGGAAAATTCAGGACTTGGGGATTTTGACGCAAAATTATTGCCCGTATCTTCACCGACTAAGGATACATTTCTCTGATAGTATGATTTTGCATGATTGATGATCAGGTTCCTCGCAATACGGAAAAGGATCATCCTACAGGAAGTTGGATCAGGGATGTCTTTATTCTCATAGTATCGAAAAAAGTTTAAGAACGAATCGTGCAAAATATCTTGCGCAGAATTTTCGTCGTAAAACGATTTTTTTATATAATGAAATAAATCATCTTTGTTGTGGTTGTAGAGCTTTTCTAACTCGGATGTATGTGCCACAGTTATATAAGATCCCTGATTACTACTTGTTTTTTCAAGCAAAAAGATAATTTCTTGTAGAAAAGATGATGACTAAAATTTGATGAATAACCACCGGAATTATAACTCTATGTCTCGAACATTTAAAAAGATACTAATCTTTGCTGTATTTCTCGCAATTACAATTTCTTTACCGATTTCAGCGAGTACGGTCATACTTAAGAATGGAAAAACGATTCAAGGAAAAATTGTAAATCAAACTCGAACCGAAGTACAAATAGAAGTAAATGGAAAAGTGCAGACAATTTCCAAAGCCGAAATTTCAGAAATCAATCTAAAAGACCCTAAGAAAGACGATACAAAAAAAGTCACAACCACAAAGCAGCCGGAAACTAAAACCGAGGAAACTCCGACGGTATCGAAGTGGAAGGACAACAAATGGACGATTACGGCGAGATCGGCGATTCTTCCGGGTTGGGGGCAATGGAGAACTGGGCAAAAAAAATGGGCTGCAATCAGCTTTGCGCTGTTTGCCGGCGCCGCGATTTATGCGAATAATTGCAGACAAAACGCCGCCGCAGAGGAAGCGAATTATAAATCGAACTCCGTTGCCATTACGGTCGCCGCATTCTTAGATCCAACTTTAAATCCGGTTACTTCCGACGAAACGGTTCGAACGACTGCGCTCGTAACTCGAGTTTTAATAACGGCAACGGCAACGAATCCTTACTTCAATTCTTACAGCCAAGCGACCTCACAATTCAATCAAGCTCAGTGGCTTTTAGGAGCTGTCTACGGTTTGCAGTTGATTCATACATTCTTATTTGCAAAAGATTTTGAAAAGATACAAGCCTTACTATCCGATCCAAACCCGGAAGGATGGAAGTTCAGCGCCTCTGTTGTAAAAAGTCCGATCACGGGAGTCACCGAAATCACCCCGACTGCCGCATATACAGTTAAATTCTAATTCTTATCATTGCCGTACGCAGAAGAATGCGGAAGCTATTGGAGCAAGTTAAACTCCCCCGAGATCGCGGTGCCAGTATAGAATTCAAATCTCCTTAGGAAGAATTCCCGGAGAAGTATGTCCAAGAACCGAACGTTGCCAGACAAGAGGTTCTTGATGAAGTCCAGTCCGAAGAAAAACCCTTCCAAATTTAACCAGTCGTTCCGGCGATCTAATTCGTTAAAGACTGAATCGCAAAGTAAAACGCCGGAACATTTGTATGGGTTGTAAAAATCAAAGTTGTTACATCGACTCTATAATTTCTCGTCTTTGTCTTCAAAACCTAATTTGTAGCATTCGTAAATCCCGGCGTGCTCGACATATTACAGTTAGAGATTAAGGTCGCTTGTCTTTGTTAGGCGACGGAAGCGACGGTTTTACTTCCGAAAATCAGCGCCTTGCATTCGGTTGAACTTCCCAGAAGCGAAGCCGGTTTTTCCGAAGCTCAGTGTGAGTCCGCATCCTGCAATTCGTTAAAATCTCAGGTATAAGCGGAGCTCGTTACGAACTACATTTATCAGCTTCGATCACCGAAAACGTAAATCGATATACTTTGTTATGACCTGCTCGCACCTTCAAAGTCATCGTATCTTCCAAACAGTTGTTTTCGATTGGAAGCAAACCTACCGAAACGTTCGAGTTCGAACCTGAAAACGAGGACGGTATAGCTGTGGAAGAAGTCTTCGTATCCTCCCAAACAAATCATATCCTTACCCAGAGCTGTCTGAATCTTCAGATAAGCTGTCGGAACTACGACAATCTTTCAGTGAAAGTGGCGCGCTTCGGGTGGTGGGGTGGGTGACGGAAAATTCCGGAAACTTTCCTATATAATAAAATCAAACTTTTCGCAATAAAAAATTCTCATGTAGGAACTCCTGCAAAACCCTTGTCTCGGGACGATTCTTGTTGTATCTCCTCTTAACTTGTGGGTAAGGTTATACAAACAAATTGATAGGTTGTGGAATCGCTCAGCGGATTGGTCAAAATAAAAGAAACGGAAGTAGGAACTCCCTCGTTCAAAGAAGTCGGAATCAAAGTGGAATTAAAAGGAGTTCCGTTTGTGTTCAAAATTGCAGGCAAAAGATTGATCTCAATCCGGTTCCTTTGCTTGCGTCAAATCTGATTTTTTCCGCTTGTGTGCAGTGGGATCAAAGAATCCATAAGATTATAGTGGAAACAAAGGTTCTATTGTTTCCACCTCCTTACCTTCTCTTACCTTTGGAAAGATGAGATTCACAGTATCATAAGGAAATCGAATTGAAAAGATTTATAGATCGCCCCAACGATCCGAACTGAATTTGCTTCGCTTCGAAAAAACTCGAGAAGAATTCTTCTTTTACAATCATTGTCTTACGCAGATAAGACGAGCCGAACTGGAACAATTAAAGTAATAACTGGAAATGGAGGAACTGCTTGTAACACCTCTCAAACCGTCGTAACCAAACCCGGCGGCTCCGTTCGTATAAGAAGTACAATTGTAAGTTCCTGAAATGGGATCAAAACTCGCTGTTAACCCCGTCCAAAAATTCAACGCTGAAGGATCCGAAGAATGATCGATGCTCGAATGAAGCGGAAATGAAAAGACCCCGCTTCCCGAACCGACTCCGTTGCTGATGCCGGTTCCGATCAGAGCGCCTTCGGGAGAGGATGCGCTGTATGAAAAATAACGAACTCCTATTTTCAAAGGCCAATCTGTTTCCGGTGTGGAAGGCGCCTGTGTAGGATTTCTTACTCCCGTAATTCCTAAAAGAGCCTTATATTCGGAGGCGTTTCCCGGGAGGTCCGTCGGTTTTTCAGCCTGACACTTTGCATCGGCACCTGCGATTCCTCCCAAATTTCCCGTAAAACCCGGACCACTTCCACCGGGAACGGTAGAATTGCTCGCGAGAAAAATACATTTGTCCATATCGATGATCTTAAAACTCAAACCAAAAACCTTGGAATCGGAGGCCCGAGTCGCGTTCAATGTCATCGTATCATCTAAACAATCGTTATCGATCGGATTCACGGTGAGATTGGTAGAATTCACACCGCTCGTATAAACAAAACTTGTCGGCGAAACGGTCGGGTTTCCCGCAGTCTCGGCCCAAACAAATCGATATTCTTCCTCATTTTCTTTTTTCGTCTTTAAGGTAAGAGTAATCGAAACGGATTGGCCTTCGTTTAAACTCTGAGGTAAAATCGTAAGGTCGAAGGGATTTTCGGAAACCGGAAATACTACGGGAAGAATGTTTATAAACATTCCTACGCCGCCCTTTGATAGATCCATTTCTACTTTTTCAGCTTTGCTACACGAAAGTAAAAGGCAAAGAATTCCCCAAAAATAGAACCGGACAAGATTACTCATAATGGAATATTCTTGATTTTGAGATTTTTTTGTAAACAAACCTTTGGCTCGGAAGAATGTGAATTTGGAAAGAAGTTATATCCTAAATTTGCAACCGCGAGAATCCTCCTCAGGTGATAGAACCGAATCTACTTTATAAAATTGGAATACACTTTTAAGCGGAGATTTTTTCCTTTCCCTTGGCTTTGGTGATTTCTCTCCGAAACGTTTCATACGGATCATCGGTTCCTTCGGAACCCGATACTTTCAAACTTTTTGTGGAAGAATTCGGTTGTTCCGGTTTGGAATCAAACCAGGAATCTATATACTTGACGACCTTGGAAATTTTTTCGTGAAAGAGATCTTCTTCCTTGTTTCTCATTTTGTGTTCGAGAAGCCTTTTTCTTTCGGTCATAATTTTATGAATTTCTCTCGCGCGAGAACGAAAGGATTCGTCTCCGGGATAGATGAGAATGGAATCCATTTTATCTCCAGCCGGATCCGGAATGAGAACGAATTTTTCTCGATCTACGATTTGATGAATCAATTCCGGAGAAAATCCCTCAATCTCATAGAGTATGTCTTTTAAAAGAGGCGGAATATTTTTTTCAAAGTAGAATCGATTGAGAGCCTCTGAGAGTTTCGATTTCTGCTCCAACAATCGGATTCGTTCCTCGTTTTTTAATTTTTCTTGAATGGCCGCTTGTTCCGATTTCATGGCCGCGTCCCGATTTTTAGCCCGCAACAAAGATTGCTCCGATCGAATTTTATCCTTTGCCGTGTGAAAAAAAACGTCCTGGAACAACTTTGCGATTCCGAATAAATCCAAAATCGGAAAATACCAGGGAAAGTATTCCACATATCCTTTTCTAAGAACCTTCCCGTAACTTTTGACGAATTCTTCATCCTTGAATATGATTCGAATAGAATCCTCGTTTTGTTCGATGAGATTTCGGATACTTAGAATCTTCCAAGCTTCCACCGAAGTCACGAGCGCCAAACTTTTGATAATGGATTTGATGGTTTCCGGTTCTCTTCTTAGAAAGGAATGCATCGTGATTCCCTTCGTTTCCCAGGGTGAATAAGCGATATGAATGTCTTCCGTAAGAAGCCTCTTGAGTTCTGCCGGAAAGGATCGAAATTCCTCATCGGGGACAAATAGAACCAGCTTATCCCATCTTCCTCCCTGTTTGGAAAGATGATCGCTGATTTCATGGAAACGCGTTCGAATCTGATCGTGATAGGAATGACTCAAAGAATTTTCGATTTCTTCGCTCAAACCGTGAATCAGCTTGACCCCCATAAAATTTTTTTTCTGCTTTTTTTCTGGATCCGATTTTAACGCCCTTTCTATTGCCTCGGCTCTTCTTTTTCCAAAGGAAGTGGTCGGAGCTAAAGAGGGATCGTTTTTATGAATTCGTTCTTCGTAAGCAATCGTAGAAAATTCGTCCGCGATCGCCCATTTGTATTTTGGAAAAATTTTCTTTTGGTGGTATTCGTCCACGAGTTCGAATAAACTCTGAAGTTCTTTTACCTTGACGATCAAATTACCATATTCTGGAATTTCCCGGATTCTACCCTTTTTGATCAATCCGTCGGTTATCTCGGATATCATATCCTTTGAATATTCAGGATTTAGAGGAATGTTTAAATAAGGAGGTTTAAAGTAGGATTCAGGATTAAAGAAAAGTTTGAGTTTTTGAACGTTTTCACCCTTTGCATCCGCTTCCAAATCCTCCCATAGAATTTCCTTACTCAGAGGAGGTTTACTTTCCAAATAACTAAGAATAGAATTGATAGAGAGATCGATCAGAGAAAGATAAAGACGAGTCAAATCTCCGAGCTCGGCATCGGGATAAGCTACGTAACACGGTCTTAATTTTAATTCCGAAGTCGCAGGATCAATACAAAAATATGCAAACTGAAGGGCGACTCCGTCTTCCAATAATCTTTTGATATGAAATACAACTTCGGCCGAAGTGAGTTCCGCCGCTTCGGGAACTTTCGAATCCACTTGAAAAAGGTTTTGTGATCTTGCGTTCTTATAACTTGTTTGTGCGACAACTGCCTTATATACGGAATGAGTCAATCGATCGTTAAGATAATAACTGACAACTTCGTTGATTTTTTTAACTTTTAAAAAAGTTAACTGCGCCGCGTTTGCCGCGACCAACGCTGGATTTAAAACCGGTTTCGACATCACCTCTCCCGTGTTAGACTATCGAAATAATTTTGAGAATTTTCGGAAGGCTTTTCGATTGATTCAACTTCATTTTTTCTTTTGAACTGCCGAAGGGAAGCAAATTTCCAAGTTTTTTTCACATTTGATTCTCTTGACTTCTTCGATAGTCGGCTGGTTCCATGAATCTAACATGAAGCTTTCCAAGAAATACTCCTTTCTACCTAGAAAGGTTCTACTCGTTATCTTAGACGGGGTCGGTTACTCTCCCCGCGGCGCCGAATTCGGAAACGCGATCGCGGGTGCAAACCTCCCTTTTTTAAATCGTGTCTGGAATCAATTTCCAACTCTCCATATTCAAGCCCACGGCAAAGCTGTAGGAATGCCTTCCGACGAAGATATGGGAAATTCCGAAGTCGGTCATAACGTCCTCGGCTCCGGAAGAATTTTCGATCAAGGCGCCAAACTCGTCTCCAATTCGATTTCGGACGGATCCATCTTTCAAGGGCAAGCCTGGAAAGAAGTTGTCGAGAACGTAAAGAAGAATAAGTCCACCTTACACTTGTTAGGTCTTTTTTCGGACGGTAACGTTCATTCTCATATCGATCATACCAAGGCATTGATTTCTCAAGCGATCGCCGAGAAAGTTTCCAAAATCCGTCTTCATATTCTTTTGGACGGAAGGGACGTTCCTGAAAAATCCGCATTCGATTATTTGAATCCTTTTGAGGAATGGTTGGATTCTTTTAGAAAGAATGGAACCGATATCAAAATCGCTTCCGGCGGCGGTCGTATGACGATTACGATGGATCGTTACGAAGCTGACTGGTCCATGGTGGAAAGAGGATGGGCCATCCACGTTAAAGGCGAAGGCAGAAAATTCTCCTCCGCTAAAGATGCGATCGAAACCTTTCGAAAGGAGGATCCGAAAGTGATCGATCAGTATCTCCCTTCTTTCGTAATCGCTGAAAATGGAGATCCGGTCGGAAAGATTCTAAACGGAGATTCCGTCGTCTTCACGAATTTTAGAGGAGATCGTGCGATCGAAATCTCTCTTGCCTTTACACAAAAGGAATTTTCGAAATTCGACCGAGGCCCGCTTCCCGAAATCGTATATGTAGGAATTATGCAGTATGACGGAGACCTTAAACTTCCTGAGCGATTTTTAGTGGCTCCGCCCGCTATCGATCGAACCTTGGGGGAATATATGGCCAACTCCGGCGTCGCCCAATACGCGTTATCCGAAACACAAAAATACGGACACGTGACGTATTTTTGGAACGGAAATAAAAGCGGCTACTTTGATCCAAAGACAGAGGAATATAAGGAAATTCACTCGGACGTAATTCCTTTTGACCAGAGTCCGGAGATGAAGGCTCTTTTAATCACGGAGGCCCTGGAAAAAGCCCTTACCGAAAACAAACAAGATTTCTATAGAGTCAACTACGCAAACGGAGACATGGTCGGCCATACCGGAAACTACCGCGCGACGGTGAAAGCGATGGAATTTTTAGACGGCTGTGTGGAAACGCTTTGGAAAATATGCGAAAAACAGAATATTGTTTTAATGATCACCGCCGATCACGGCAACGCTGACGAAATGTATCAACTCGATAAAAAAGGAAACGTGGAAAAGGATACAAACGGACACCCTGTTCCCAAAACAAGTCATACCTTAAATCCGGTTCCTTTTTCAGTCTTAGATCCCGAAAACAAACTCAAACTAAATTCCAAAATCAAAGATCCCGGTTTGGCAAACATAGCTGCGACGATCCTTGATATCATGGGATATGAAACTCCTGAAGGATATCATTCTTCCTTGATCGAAAATTAATACGAAGCGACGCCTTTCTTTTATCGAAAGGCGCGTAGTTTTGCAAACGAAAACGCGCAGAAAATCGCACAGACGATGATAAATCCACCCGAAAATCCGATGGACCATGATTGCCCGTAAGTATCGGCGAGTTTTCCCGTTAACAATCCTGAAAGCGCAGGCGTCGCCTGAAATACAAGACTATAAAAACTCATCACTCTACCGCGTACGTTGTCCGGTGTGATGATCTGCAACGTGGACGGAATCAGTGCACTCAACAGTCCTCCTAAAACGCCCACAAAAAGCAGAAGAAAACCCGAAACGATCGTGTAAGGAAAATTGGCGACCGCTAAAACTGCGATCCCCGAAAGAAAGGTAGCCCCGAGCATCGTATATCCCCGGTGAAAACGATCGTGCAAAAGTCTCGCCCCGATCCCGCCGATCAACAAACCAATACCGAGCATTCCCATATAGAGACCTCGGCCCCTTTCACTTAAGAATAGTATGTTTTTCGCAAATTGTGGAAGAACCACCTGCATAGGCCCTACCATAAAAATTGCGAACATAGTAAGAATGAGTAATTCTATGGACAGAGATTCCGAACGTAAAAAAACAAATCCTCTCTTGAGACCGAACCAGATCGTCTCCTTGTCTACGTGAACCGTTTCTTTTATCTTGACAAAAGTTAAGAACAGATATCCTAAAAAATACAAACTGGAAATTGAAAAAAAGAGAACATACCAGTCATATTTCTGTTTGATCAATCCCACAAACATAGGCGCGAGGCCGAAGCCTATGATGATAAGAATGTTGAGCATCATCGTGGCCTTCGCGGTATCTTTCGGATCCACCAAGTTGCCGAGCAACGTCAATCTCCCGGGAATGATAAACGTAAGAGCAAGTCCGTTATATGCCGAAAGTAAAATCAAAACGTATCGAAGGTCGTAATTCATTCTACCCGATAGAATGAGAATTCCCAAAACGATTCCGGAAAGAATAAAATTTGTCTGAAAGGTATAAAGTATTTTCAATCGAGAATACCGATCCAAAATCGCACCCACAAAAAAACTAAACAAAATCGTTGGCAATACGTTTGCGAAAAAAATGGAACCTGCAAAAGTCTGAGATTGTGTGACATCAAGCGAATAAATGATCAACGTATAATTGAACATATTCCCCGCGAGAAGAGTGATCGCTGTATTGATATAAAAATAGATCAGACTTTTTTTTGAAAAAAGCCCTTCGCTCAAAGTCGGAGGTTCTAATTTTGTCATTTAATTTTTTCCTTAGTCCACTCCGTGATTCTTCCGGAAACAAGATCCGCATTTTTCATCCAACCGAGATGTCCGATCGATGAAAGCCCTTCGTTTTTTGGATCAACGTGATGTCTTGTGATATCCGAAGAGCCGATCCTTCCCAACAAATCCTCGACCGGTCTTTTGGGGGCATAGGTATCATCGGAAAAGGAAATGCTAAGGACGGGGCAAACGATCGAATCGAAAACTCCCTCCAGACTTTTGCCTTCCGAATCTCGAAACACTCCGGTCATACCGAACTTAGACCAGTCCTTCATAACTTGTCTGGCATTACGACCCATCACTTTCAATTTGTCTCCCGGAAAATAACCCATCCAAGAGGATAGAAGCCAACTAAATCCGTAAAATGAAAGATAAACGAATTTATGAAAAAACGGAAAGTGTTTGAAAAACGGAGTTCCTGTTGCAACCAGGATAAGCCCTTTTAACTCCTTTGGAAATAAACCCGCGTAGATAGAACTCAGCTGTCCGCCTAAACTGTGTCCGATGAGAATCGGTTTCGTATCCGGATGTCTGGATTGAATCGTCCCTAGAACAGAAGGCCAGTCTTTATATATCAAGTCGCTGTAACCGAAATCGTTTTTTTTCGAAGGAACCGGACCACTTTCACCGGAGCCCCTTAGATCGACAACATATACGAAATTTCCGGCTTTTGCCAACTCGAGCGCAACCTTGACGTAGAACTTACCGGGAACTCCCATCGCCGGAAACAGGACGAGCGGACTTTTAGATTCGTTCCCGTTTAAAAAGTAAGAATGTACCGCTATATTTTGAGAGTCGCCGCTCTTGACGAAAAAATTATTTTTTTCAACTTTCATTTCCCATGCCTCGATCGAGTATATCATTCTTCAACAAGGGGCGTCGCCTCAGATCATGATTTGAGACTCAATGTGAACGACTTTTTAATAACAGGAATTTTTTTCGGCGGTTTTCTCGCTCTGACCGCTGCGGCGGGACAACTTGTCACAGAAGGAAAAGACCGAAGAAAGTATCTCCTTTCTTCTCTTATGTTTTGTATCGGCGTTTGGCAGATCTATCTGGGTACCTTATACTACGGACTTTTAGAAGGTCGGGCGGCGCTTTTTAGAATGTCTCATATCCCCGTCGTATTTTGCACCGGGCCTTTGTTGTATCTTTTTCTAAGAGATATCGTGGATCCGAATTTTCGAATCTCAAAGAATTCTTTTCTTCACTTTATTCCCGCCCAACTTGTTTTCATTTATATGCTTCCTCTCTATTTTATAGATCCGCAGACAAAAATCGAAATAGAATCCTTGTCGCATAATCTTTTGCAATCCCAAGATTGGTTGCTGGAGCAACTACAAACGAGTCAGAACTTAAGAAATTATTTTTCTTCCATCGCATGGATAGCTTCATTTCCGAAAATATCGATGCTCTTCTATTCCGGCTCTCTTCTCTACTATATTCTTAAATTCTGGAGCCGTAAGGATTCGATTTGGTTGAGAATGCGCTTTGCACTTCTGCTCTCGATCGTATTGATATCAATCGCGTCTTTTTCTGCGTGGAGCGATCATTTTTTAGAAGGTGAGAATTTTTTAAGAATGGGAGGTTTTGTAGCCAGCGTCTGCGTGTTTGTAATCTATCTTTTGGACCGCAGATATTTCGAACCCTTGAGAATCCGAAATAAAACCAGAGAATACAAAAATTCTCGGATCAAAGGTTTAAACAAAGACTCCTTAAGGGAAATGATTCTTACATTGATGGATTCGGAAAAAGTTTTTTTAACGGAAGACCTAAGCCTCCAAATGCTTTCCAAAGAATTGAACGAGAACGGTTTCGAGATAACCCCCTCTCAACTTTCGGAATTTATCAACGGTGAATTCGGAAAAAATTACAATCAATTTCTAAATGAATACCGAATCGAGGAAGCTTGTATCATGCTTGTATCGGAACCGGAACGTTCGATTCTTTCGATCGCACTCGCTGCCGGTTTTAATTCGAAATCCACTTTCAACCGGGTATTCAAACAAATTCAAAAAATCACTCCCTTAGAACATCGGGAGAAAAACAGAATAAACGGGATCTCATAGTTTTTGTCTTACAAGAACTTAGCCAAGGCTCCCGTTCGAATTCTGAAATTCGGATTCATTTCGACGATCGGCTTCGAAGGAAATTTCGAATACTTTTTGTTAAGGTGATAATTCCAAAATCCGTTTTTACATTTATCTTAGAATTCTACACTATAAAACTTTGTTTTACGATTTCCGTCCTTCGGTCCATTCTTCTTCATAGTCTTTTTTCTCGAAAGTAAGCCTGGATTTTAAGTTCCGAATCCCTTTGTATCTGCGCTCTTCCGGATGATTCTCCCACCAGAGGTTAGCTCTTTCGGAAAACTTTTCCCTTCTCAAATCCATGTGCGGATGAGATTGAAAATACTCGCTGAACAACTTCGCTTTTTTCGAACCCGTTTCAGGGGAGTATTTTTCCAGTCTGAGAAAAGCGAGCCCGACTCCGTTCGGATCGTAAGTGGTATTCAGAATCAGATCATAGGCGTATTCGTCGGCTTCGTCTTCTTGAGTTTTGTTATACGCATGTCTCGTCATCGTTTGAAAAGCAAAATCAGCAAGCTTGCCTAACGTATCGGTTCCTATTTTTTTTGCCAAAAGTTCAAATCGAATTCCGTCCATACAATGTGATTTTTCTATGTGCCCGATTTCGTGGGAAAGTACTGCAATCAACTCGTGTTCGGATTTGAGAGTTTCGAGTAAACCCCTTGTGACAAAAATAACTCCTCCGGGAAGCGCGAAAGCGTTCGGAGATTCTTCTTCCATCACATAGACGGTGTATTCGAACGGTTTTTGTTTATAAACCGTGAGAGAGACGATCAATTGATTGAGATAGTCGTAGTCTTTATCGCCGACTTTTTTAAGTTCCGAAAAACGCTCCCTTATCGCCTCTCCATATTCTTTTTCATCCAGAGAATCCACTGACAAAACTTTGGTCAACGCTCGATTCATCGTTCGAATCGGTTTCCCGAGAATCTGATAAAAGGGAGCTAACGTAGAAGTTCGTTCAGTCTGAATCTGTTCACGATACAACAATACCATAAGCAAGACGCCAAAACCCAAAATTCCAATAAAAAAAATCAATCTTTTCATCTAAAACCGATCCCGGTATTTATTATAAATCGTATTCATTAAAAGCAATATACTCCCTACTCCTAAAAAGACTACAGCCTTTAAAATCGTTCCTGCAGAGGACAAATCGTGAATCACCAATCTTCCCACACAAAATAACAACAAACCGAGAGAAAGGTATCGAAACCAGGATTCTTTCAAAAACAATCCGAGAAGGAAAATCAGAAACGCGAGAGTTGCCCATAAAAGTGTAAGAACCGCGCTCGAAAAAGACCAATATAGGAAAAGAAAAATACCTATAAAGAAAGGATAATATACTACTCCGTTCAAATAGATTCCCGTTTTTTCCGAGAGCCCCTTCAAAAAACCAAGTCCTCGCGGAAATGAAATCGATTCTTTTCCGTAACCTCGATAAACCCTATAAACGAATAGGAATAAAAGAAAAATCGTCAATACTCCGGGAATCCATTTTGCCTGATACCATTGAACAATAGGATTATCCTCGGTAGATACGATAAAAGTTAGATAAAAACATGCAAAAAGATGAAATAGAATTCCATACCAACGGAACCGGGAAAGAGTTTCGGACTTTCTAATTCCAACTTCCAAAACTAAAAGTGAGGCGATCGCAAAAGCGACGCTCACCCAGGATTCGTTTACCGTGGAATAAGAGATCAATCCTAAAAAGAAAAGACACCCTTCGGCTAACAAAGGAGCTACGATCTTCCAAAAAGGAACGGATTCAGTTTCTTGAATATTCGAAGTCGCCCAGTAGATCCAACAGAAAAGTCCGAACAAGCCGATCCAGTGGGCCGCCGATAAAAATCCTATAAAAGCATAGGATGACTGCAAGTCCACGTAAATGTAGTGGCCCGAAAAAGCGATCAGACCAAACCAAGAAGCTCGTTTGAGAAAGTCGGAAATAATCCCACTCGATAAGGAAGCGCGCCTTTTACCGAAAAACCGACCCAATTCTAAAAATAATACTGATAAAAGTGCCCAAGCCGGCCCTACGATTAGATTTGTTATCGGAGAAAGGATATCCTTTGTGTAGACGTAAACGCCGAACACAACCCCGAAAATTCCTAAATACCCAGGCAATAAATTATAGAATTTTTGGAAGAATCGAAGCGGAACTTTCCAAATGCGAGTCCATCCGATAAACTGAGATTCCAATCCTTCTATACTCAATTTTGGAAATAGAAAGAAGATCGAGCCGAGTTGAACAAAAATCGATACGATCTGAAATCCTCTTTGTTCCCAGGGGAATTCGTTTTGATCCGCGAAAATCGTCGACTCTCCTCCGAGAAAAATTTCCACATTCGTCCATATAAAGAAAAAATAAACATACAATGTGAATCTTTCAGTCTTCAGGGATTTGATTCTCGAAAGAAAAAATAGAATCAAGCTTGTAAGAGACACCGCAAAAGAAAGAATTCTTCCCGGAGTTTCGGTATAAATTCCAATCACGGCGATGACGATCAAAAGTTCCCAGAAAAGAGGTTGTGCGGATCTCAACCAGGACAACGACAAAAACTCTTCCTCTGGAAATAAAACCCAGTAGAGAAATACGGACGCCGCAAGGATTTCGATCCAGAAACGGGCCGGAATTCCGAATAGAATCGAGGAGCTCTGGAACTCGACTGAGAAATGTCGCAATAAAAATAAAACCGTTAATGCGAAGGCGAGAATATAAAAAGAGGGAAAAAGTTTCCCTTGGTCTCTGATTTCGTCTTTTTCATTTTTACGGGACCATTTCCCAAGCTCGAGATAAAGAAGGGAAAGAAGAATCGCGAACGGTCCGAACAGAAGCGAACTTTTCAGATTCAGATAAAAATAAGATGTGAAAATCAGATGCGCCGTAAAACCGAAAAGCCCGGGCCAAAAAATCCTTCTATTATCTTCTCCGAGTTTACAATTTTTTAGATAAGTTAAAAACGGAATAAGCCAAGGAAGGGCTGCGATGAGAATTTTTTCCGGATTTTCATCCGTGGAAGCGGCGATCGATTTCCATAACGTCAATGTGACCAACGGCGTAAGGATCCAAATCGTAAAAATAAGTCTTCTCGAAGAAAGCCTTTCTCTCAAAATCAAAATAACACTTAATAAAATTGTGGGAATCCAAATTCCGTAAGTTTCCTTGGAGAAAAAAAGATAAAGAGAAAACAAGCCACCACCGGCTAACAATCCCATGGCGGTCATAAGCAAGGAAGTCAGAGACAATTCCTCTTTTACGATCGGGAATTTCTTTTCCAAAATTCCGATAAAACCAATCAAGGCGAGTATCAGCAAACCGTATCCGATTTGAGAAGCAAGGGCATCCTGAACCACGACTCCGGGAGAAGGTGCATTCAAAAATTCTTTATAAGAAAAGAAAATCAAAATTCCAAAAACAAGAGTTGTGAGGGACAAAGAAACCCTTTCCAAGAAGCGGTTACTCTCCTTAAAACAAATCCAAGAAAAAATCAGGATCTCAAGCGCCAAAATCGCGACGATCGAAAGATTCCCCAAACTCCATAGATGAAGCGAAAAGATCGATAGAACGATTAGGGATTGTGACACCAGACGATCCGTCAGAAACAACCAGGGGATTTCTTTTCGTTTTGCGGTAGAGGATAGAATCCAGACGATCCCCGACGCCAAAAACAAAAGAATCGTACTGTATTTGGATTTTTGAGAATACTGAATCAAACTGATTCCTAGATAAGACCAGTTGAGAAGATGACTGACCAAAGGAAACAATTCGAATTCTTTTTTACCGTAAAGAGTTTCCCGATAATGAACGAGTAACGCACCGCAAAATACGAAAAGAACACAAACGATCGGAAATACTAGATCCAAACCTACCGGCCCGGAAACGGAAGAAATCTGACGATTCCAAAACAAATGGGCTGCAAAAAAACCCGTACTTACAATGAGCAGGTGTAGTTGTCTTTTTTCGGAATAATTCCAAATCACTCCGGGCAAACAAATCAAAGCAGTTACGCCTAACGTAAATACGGAAGCTTGCGGGATGGAGACCGAAACCAGGCCTAAAATCGTATGCAAAGAAGCGAATGTTTCATTCTTCGCTCGATACCCCGTAAAAAGATTGAGCAAAATCCCCAATGTCAGAGCCGACAAAGCGAAATAAGAATTTTCCAACCACTTCAAGGTTTCGATATAACCGCTTCCCAAAGAAACAAATAGAAAGACTGAGGCCGCTCCGCTTTTGAGAGCGAGAGAGATCGTTCTGAATTCCTCTTTTTTTCCGAGCCACAAAGAAAGGCCGAACAGAAGCGCGGCAAAACCCAAAATAAGAAGACAACGAAAAAATGCGGAAAGGATGAATAACGCGTAAATTCCGAGAAAGCCGATTCCCGCTACAAGGATAACCGCGCCCAAAATACCGGTCCAATTTTCCGAAAGCGGCTTTTCGATTTTTTTCCAGAACTGAAAAATCAAACCGGGTTCTCGCGGCGCCTTCGCCGCGATGGGTTCTTGCGTTTTTGCGATCGATGTCTCCGGTTTTGTCTCCGGCGGAATCTTCTTAGCCGCTGTAGGAACTTTCGCCGTCGTCTTGACTACGATATTTTCGGAAGGAGTTTCTTTCGTTTGCACCGGTGCGTCCAAGATGGGCGCGGGGTCTTTAACTTTTGGAGTTTTTTCTTCCGTAAAAACATTCACCGTATCGGGTTGTTTGTCTTTTTTGAGGGAGAATTCCAATATACGAATTCTGGATTCTAAATCTTCAACCTCTCTTTTTAAACCCTTCGATTGAAAGAAAGTGTAAAGAACGAATAAAAATAATACGAATATGAGAAATGGTTCCAAACGAATGCTCCGAAAGGAATCCTTTAGTTTGTTCCTTTTTAGTCAAACCAAACTAAAATAAATAATAAATTATCAACCGGCGAAACTTTTAAAACGGTAACAAGTCTTTCAGAGGAATCGTTGCGTTCGGTAACCACATCAGGATTCCGACTCCAAAAATTAGAATCAACCAAACGAGTTTTCGTTTTGAAACCGTCGATCCGTTTTTCCTTTCGGCTCGAACATACCAAAATATACAACCGAGGCTGAAAACGAATTCGATAAGAATGGCAACGTGTGGAAAATAAAGATAAGAATTCAAAGAAACAACCGTGGAATCCGGAGTCAAAATCTGGTGTTCGAAACCCACGATCAAATCGCATAACACGTGAAATACGGTCAAAAACCCGCACCAGAAAGAAAAGGCCCCATTCTTAAAAACTAAAAAAACAACCGCGGAAACGATTCCTCCCTGAATGAAAGCGGGAATCAAGTTGTGACTATAGGTCATCTGCACTTGAAGATTCTGAAACGTCGCATCCAACAAGGAAGTCGGAATCGTTGGTTCGATTCCTGCCAAAGCCAAGAATAGCCAGAGAAACTCGGGGATATTCGCACAAAGTAAAAGAATCCAGAAAGGATACTTTTTGAATTTGCTATACGGAATGAGCGCGGATGCGTAATGACCTAAAATCATATTTCTTTTTTTGTTACCACGTAATGGATCAAATACATGCCAAGAAAATAGAATAACACGAGTGTGACGATAAGAGAAGACATTTGGATTCACTCCGTTCTAAAATAAAACCGGCGAAATGAATTAAGGACGAAAGAATTTCTCTGTCAAGAAATAATTCTTGATTCTTTCTTTAAGAATCGACTCAAACACCACCTCGAGCAAAAACCAAGGAGCATCTGCGGGTAACTAAGAGTTTTTTTGTTAGATCTGAATCAGAAAATCGTATCCGATTTCGATTTCTTCTTTTGCTTTCAAAAAAAGAAGGGAAGGCCTTTCCAGTTTAAAATCTGAAAACTTAATGTCCACCTTTCCTACAACTCGAATTCTCCCTCCTTCTTTCGGTTCCACTTTCGCGGCGGAATCGAAAGTTTGTGTGATTCCGCGTATCGTAAGTTTACCTTTGATCGAATAAGAAACACCCGATTGAGAAACCGATTCGATGATAGCTGAAATTTCCGGAGTTTCGGGATAACCTAAAATTTCCATTATATGCGAATCCCGATTCTCGTCTCCGGAATGAAATTTCAAAACGGGAACTTTGATCTGAAAAGGAGTGTTAAGTTTATATGCTCCGCCGGCGAACTCAATTTTTGGAGAATCGATTTGAACTTCCTTACAAACTCCGTGAATTTCTTTCATTGGATGAATTGCAAAAAACGTAATTTCTTTTTTTAAAACTTCGGATGCGAAGTTAGGAACTGAAAATAAGATTAGCGATAAGAATAAGATACGATCGAGAAGTCTCATTTTGATTTGGCTCCTTAAAAAGTAATCACGAGCAAAGAAATCGAAAGCGCTCCAAAACCCACCCAACCTACTTGTTGCATTTCCCTTGCGGCGTCCGGTCCATTCTTTCCGATTTTTTCCCCCAAGGACGGCATGAGTAACAACGCGGCCAGATGAATCGGGATAAGGGCTTTGTGCGCAAAGATCGGGCTGTAAATATTTACGTCGGAATCTTCCGAATCCACGATCCGTTTCGGCGCAAAATAAGCCAATCCCGCGGTTAAAGCATACATTCCAAATGTTGCATACGCTAATTGTTTATGAAAGGAACCCGAACTTTTCGCTTCCCATTCTTCTTCTGACTTTAGAGCCAAGTAAAGAGGAAGATTATTCGCGGGATCCTTGAGTAAAAAATAATCCGCCGCTATACTGTTCTGATTCAAACCTTGAAACAAGGCGACCGCATAGAGAGGATCATTTGCTGCGTATTCGGGATGTGCGAGAAGCATAGCCTGAGCGAATTCATCCGATTTCCGGTATAAGCTGTCCTTCGCTTTTTCCCCTTCCAAATTTGTGGCCAACCATAGACCTAAAGTAATAAACCCGGAAATCTGATGCCATTCGAGAACGTTCCTTCTCATTGTTAGATCTTGTTTCGTGGGCAGGATAGTTTTAGTAGCTTTGATTTCAGGAGAAGTATCAACCTGTGCGTTCAAAGCGGAAACACCTAACAGTGCAAATAGGATAAACATACAAATCCATTTTCGAAGCATAAAACTATTCCTTGACGGGTTTGGAATTCAAACACAAGTATATGGATGGAATTTCGTTTTACAACAAGATTCTATTCTTATCTTAAAAATGTTTTTTTACGATTTTGATTTCTCAAGATAAAAATATTCATAAGGAATGTCTAACAAAGATGACGTCATTAGGAACACAAGGTTTGAAAACTTCGAGGCTCGGCCTCGGTTGTATGGGCATGAGCGAATTTTACGGAACAAGAGACGATTCCGAATCGCTAAAAACTCTTAAGAGAGCCTACGAACTCGGAATTACTTTTTGGGATACGGCGGACATGTACGGTCCTTATCTCAATGAAGAATTACTGAGTCTCGCTCTCAAAGGGATTCGTTCGGAAATTACTTTAGCGACAAAGTTCGGAATCGTAAGAGACCCTTCCGATCCCTCGGTTCGCGGCTACAACGGAACTCCCAAGTATGTTCAATCTTCTTGCGAAGCGAGTTTAAAACGCCTGAAAGTCGAAACAATCGATCTCTATTATATGCACCGTCTCGACCCGAACACTCCGATCGAAGAAACCGTAGGCGCGATGAGTCGTTTAGTCGAACAAGGTAAAATCCGTTATGTGGGAATTTCCGAAGTCAACTCAGATATATTAAGAAAAGCGAATGCAGTTCATCCGATTTCCGCCATTCAAAACGAATATTCCCTTTGGAGTCGGGAACCCGAAGACGACATCCTCGGTACCTGTAGAGAATTAGGGATCGGATTTGTAGCATATAGCCCTTTAGGAAGGGGTTTTTTAACGGGGCAAATCAAGAGGTATGAAGATTTTGCACCGGACGATTATCGAAGAATGTCTCCGCGATTCCAAGGCGAAAATTTTACTAAGAATCTAGAACTCGTCAAAAAAATCGAGAGTCTTGCAAAACAAAAAGAGTGTAAGCCTTCTCAATTGGCTCTGGCGTGGGTTTTGGCCCAAGGAGACGAAATTGTACCAATTCCTGGAACGAAAAGAATTCCGTATCTCGAAGAAAACTTCGGCGCGTTGAAAGTGAAACTGACCGAAGACGATTTAAAAGAGATCGATTCGATCGCACCGAAGGGAATCGCCAAAGGGGCACGTTATCCGGAATGGAAAAAGAATACGGTTCGTTAATTTTTTCCGTTTTATAGATATCATCACTATGGCGTCGGAACGTTCCGAAAAACCGGAACTTTCCGAACCTTTTTAGGCATAAGAAACCACATCGTTTCCGATCGACTGGATGCTGAGATGGTCCGTTATGCACGCTTTCAAGGATCCCTCGAATGATTCGATTCCTTATAGGCAAACATTTCGGATTTTTTGTTTTCAGACGTCCGGATATGGGAAGAATATATTGTCGGATCATCGTATAATACCGTTGTTCGATCGTAGATTCAAAGGAGAAATTGATATCCATTCCAATGAGAAAGAAGGCCTCGGACGGTTCCCTTATTTTTTTGAATGTATCGTATAACAACAGTTTGTTGGAATCCGCAATAATTTACTTTTTAATGGAGAGATCAGACGGCGCTGAGAGGCAGTCTGATTGAAGGAAATTCCGAGACTTGTAGAGTAAAAAAAAGAAAACCCATTCTGAAAAGCTCCCGGAAAAGCGAAGCTCGTTTTATTTTTTCCGAAGGGGATTCCGAAAGGATCTAAGTCTTACAACTTCGACATCCTATCTTTTCTCTTTCGATTCTCTTTCTTCCATACGACGACGAACCCTTTGTTTCCAACCTCTTCCTCTTCCGTGTCCCCCTCTGTGCCATCCGAATCCCGGTTTGATCAAAAGATGAGACAACACAAAAAGTCCGCAGGCTTGCCAATAGTCGATCCTAGTCAAACCAAAGATCGTAGGCATCAACCAATTCCAGAGTTGCCAAACGAGCGCTCCAATTCCGAAAATGATGATCGGTATAAAAAGGATTCTTCCTAAAAAAAATCCCTTTCTACAACGATGGTGTTTTTTTTCCGAGTCCATATTGAATTCTATCCTTTAAAAGTTTTCGAGGAATAAAGATTTCATATCTTTGAGCCTTCGGATTAAAAATTCCTTGGCGTATGTTTTCCTCGCGGAAAGAGTTCCTTCCGCAATTCCAGTTTCCAGGGAAAGTTCTAGGAAGGTCTTTCCTTCAAAAGAATTCTGGACGAAGGCGAACTTCTGATCCGCAGGAAGTTCGCCGATCGCGATCGATAACTCCTCCAAGAGAAGAGCTCTGTAAAATTCTTTCTCCGGACCGGGCGCCGTATCGGGAAGATAAGAATCCAAGGAGAATTCTTCACCTAACGCGGAATGACGATAAAGTCCCGATTTTCGTTTTCGATACCAATCCTTGACCTTGTTTCGTAAAACCGCATAAATATAGGCGATTATATTTTCGATCTCACCGGCGGCGTTCATTTCACTGAGAGCGGAAACGAAGGATTCCTGAAGTAAATCTTCCGCATCTTCCGGATCCGCGATACGATATCGGATCCAAGAGAGGATCTTTCTTCTTTCTCTGCGGTAGAATTGTTCCAATGAAGCCAAAGTGATTCTTAATTCCTCGAAATCAAAGTCGTTCGCAACGGGAAATCCCTGGATTTTTTTATCAAAAATAAGAATTAAAAAAAATCGACTTTTAGAAGTTCGATCTTCCATCCCTTCTCAAAGGGTGAAATCAAGACGATTCGGGAGTTTTTGAAATTCCGGATGAGGAATATTTTTGGTCGGAACTCCGGATTCTCAAAGGAGAAATTCTATCGAAAAAAAAATTTTCCGGACTCTTCCAAATCGGTTTTCAAGTCCGGTGAAAAAGAATTTCATAAAAAAACTTTGTCGGAGCAACTGCAAAGAAGAAGTTACAAGGATTTTAAAAAGAACGAAGCGCTTTTTATCAAAGAAGAATTCAAACCCCCAGGAGTGGCATTTCCTCCAAACCCTGACGAACGGTAAGAATCGGTTTGTAACCGAGATCTTTTTTTGCATTGTCGATTTTGATCGTACAATCCCTCGACATGATACTCGCGCTAAACCGTGTAAGAGGAGGTTCGTTTTGAATTCTTAAGAGTTTCCAAACTCCTTCGATGATTCTCGCAAGAAAACGAGCCAGCCAACCCGGGATCGAACGAGTCGGCGCGGTGACATTCTGAGTCAGAAGAAGACTTTCGAGAAAATTACGAAAATGGAATATTTCATCGTCAGTGACAAAATAGGCCTTTCCACTTTGACCCTTCGAAAGAGAAAGTTCGATCGCGTGAACCAAATTGTAAATATGAGTCGTATTGGTAAGTGCGTTCCCTTGATCGATCCAAGAAAAACTTCCGTCAGCGATCATCTTCAAAAGAACCGGGAGCACGGTCTTATCTCCCGGTCCCCAGATCAAACGAGGGCGGAGGGAAAGAGTTTGGATTTCCGAAGAGTTTGCTTTGAGAACGAGTTTTTCGGCCTCGGCTTTCGTACGAGAATACGGAAATGGAGAATTTTCCGGATAGGGATAAGACTCGTCGATACCGACCATCGATTGACCATGAAAAAGAGCGGCTTCGGTTCCGATAAAGATAAACCTTTTTACTCCCGCTTTTTTCGCCGCGTCGAGAAGTTGAGCCGTTCCTTCGACGTTGACTTTCCAAAAATCTTCGAAGGGTCCCCATTGTTCCACATAGGCCGCACTGTGAATGACGACGTCGATTCCTTTCAAAGAATCCGGCCCTACCGAATTCAACTCGGAGCGAATCGGTTCTCCTCCTGCCTTTCGAATCACTTCGTCCGTTTTTTCAGAGCGAGACATTGCTTTTACAGAATGATTCTTTGAAAGAATGCGAGTCGCTGCCTCCCCTACAAAACCGGAAGCGCCTGTGATAAATAGGTTCATTTTCTCTTCTCCAAAATGACTAGATAGATCGTTCTACCTATTTCTATCCAAAACAAAAGGTAGTCAAGGAATTTCTCTTAGATTGAAATTAGGGGATTCAGGAGGCCTTCCAATTGTTTTCGAACAGCTTGTAAGGGAGAAATGCTCCTATGGGCTCGGCAAAGAACCAAAGCACCCTCTATAGAGGCCAAAACAAGGGTTGCAAGGGATTCTACCTTGGATTCTTCCAGTCCAGATTTAAGGAGGAGGTTTTGGAGAAGAGTTTGCCATCCGAAATATGTCTCTGAACAAACCTTCTGAATCCGATCGTTGTCCGCGGCAACTTCGAGAACAACCGTCGCGATTGGACAACCTTTTTGAAATCCGGATTCTTCCAATTCTTGGGCGAGGTGATCCGTAAATTCTTTAAGAACTCCGAAAAGATCGGTATGATGCGCGAATGCAGCCTCGATCTGTTTTTCCAGTCGTTCTCCCGCATTTGAAATCGCTACGGCGGTCAACTCTTCCTTTCCATCCGGAAAATGGTGATACAGGGAGCCACTTGGGGTGTCGCTTAACTTTAGAATGTCTTTCAACCCCGTACCGTGAAATCCCTTCTCTTGCAGAAGTTTGGCCGTAGTCTGAATCAATCTCTCTCGGGAGCTCAGTGGTTCCATTTGTTCACGATGCGAGTTGGTCGATTTTTCTGTCAAGGGGAGTTCGATTTTTTTGATTCGATCGGGATTGAAAGAATGAATTCGATTCTTGAATAAAAAAAAAGAATCTTTGTAAGACAGGTTCGATCTGTTTTTTCCGACTACGAGGTTCGAGAAATGGAATTATGAATTCTCAGGATTTAAGTAAAAGTGGAAAACAACATTTCGTTTCAACTCCGGCAGCGAATTTGAGAGAGTTTTGAATGTAAAATTAGAATTTTAGAATGTTTTTATCAAGGCGTGTTTCGACGAGCCTTAGACTTTTCTTCTAAAGGATAGATTCTAATTGTTAAATCTTCTTACGTTCTAGCATATTAAAATTAAAAATCATACCAGTCTCGGGGGTCCAGAACGTAAAAAGTATTCTCCGGTTGGCATTCTAGTCGTCGGACAATCCTATTGTTTAAGATATCGAGGTGGAGGATATATCTGTAATCATTATGAAATGTAGGACCTCCCTCATTCACAGTTCTCACGATAGAACTCCCAACTCCAACCTCATCCAACCACAAAAGATAATTGAACAAGAAACAGCGCGATACTCCATGAGTTTGCGCCAAAGTTCCCAACAAAGCCCAACTACCTGTTCCCAAACGAACGTTGATTCTCACTATATTCCCCGGACCCGCGCTCGGTTGATAAGAAGTTTTTCCAGCTTCCTTACCCAAACGTTTCGCTGAAGTTAAATATTTTCCGTATACCCGAAGGAGATTCGGGATTCTCTTCGGTAAACTTTTCCACTCTTCTTCTTTATATTGTAATAATCTCTCTTTCGAAACCAGAAGGGTAACGACTTCACACCGAGGTTTCTGAAGTTCGGACCTAAGTTCCTGATCGGAATTTAACAATAAGATTCCCATACCGAAAACGGTTCCGAAAAGTCAGAAAACAAAGCGGAAAAACTTCAGAATTCGAAAAATTATTATGTTTCAGAGCCGGAAAAATCGAAAATTTTGCGAAATTTAGAATCGCTCAACATAAATCGAATTTTTTTTAGAAAGATCGGGAGGGACTAAAAACTTATGTTTTCTAAACAAGAAAGCATAACGTGGCTCCACGTATTCATCGAATTCGTTCGACTTTTTCGGAGCAAGGTCTTTGATTCCAATCAAAGACCTTGCTCCGAAAAAAATTAATTTTTTAGGATCCACGATTCCAATCTCGATAAAACTTTTCGTTTTTTTGGCGCAACGGCAGGAATTTTTTTTCGTCAAGAATTCTTCCGACTAACATTCTCTCGCATCCAACGGCCGATGATTCTGGAGTTATCGTCCGGCATTTGTTCGAGCTTTTCTGCCACTCTCGTCTGAATCTCCACCGATTTATTCTGACTCAATTTGAACTTGCCCTCCAATTTTGTGATTTCTATTTGAAACGCAACCAGACCTTTGATCGTCCTTTGAAAGTAAGAATCTTCGAAGTCCAATTTCCATTCGGGAGAAGGTTTTGTTTCGTAAGAAGAGACAAGCTGCGCGATTCTTTCCTGAGTTTCTGAATCATCCAAAAAACTCAAATTGCCCGTCGCGTGTACGGCCGCATAGTTCCAAGTGGGAACGGAATGAGCTTCTCCAATCCAAGTGGGAGAAATATAACAATGAGCTCCCGGAAAAACCACCAAAACCGGTCCTTTGATTTTTTTCCAATGATCGTTGGCCCTCGCGAAATGCCCGAAAAGAAAAAGTTTCCCGGTCTCATTTTTTTCGGGATGGAAAACGAGGTGGCTCGCTTCCAGAGAAGTCTCCGAACCGGAGGTAAGAATTCCGAACGGATTCTCCCGAATAAAGGAGAGCAATTTGTCTTCCTCGATTTCTTCAAAAGCTTTCGGGATATACATAAACGTGAACCTTCCTATATGCAAAATTTGGAATGAATTTAAAAATTCACGACTCAACCAAAATAAAATCTGACCCGTTTCAATTTGAATCCTTTTTTAAAATCAAAATTGATCCATTCATAAGATGATAAAAATCGAAATTGAAAAAGCAATCATCCTTTTGGAGAGAAAATGTTCCATTCGAACGTTCCGATCCGAAAGAACAAAAAAGATTCTTTCCAGAGCGGAAAAAAAAATCTCGAACGATTCAACATGAAAAAAAGAAGAATCGAAGACCGAAGAGAAAATTAATTCCCTGTACGAAAACTCGGTTTTGGAGAAAAAAGGCTTTAGAAAAGGTTCGAATCGAACCGATCCCCGGTCTAAACGACAACCTGAAAGAAAAGCTTCCCTGGTTCATCTTTTTTATCCTTGAAAAAACGACGATAAACGTTCGAATTTTCGTCTACGATCCATAAAATTGAATCTTACAACATTACGGTATTGAATGGAATTTGAAATCACCACTCTCGTCTTATCCGGGTTGATCATTCTCAGCATCGGGCTTCTCCGCGTATCTTCCAAGTTCGGGCTTCCCTCTCTTCTTCTTTTTCTTATGATCGGAATGGCCGCCGGATCGGACGGTCCCGGGGGAATCGACTTTGATAATCCGCTTCTTGCAAGACAAGTCGGTTCGATTGCACTCGCATATATCCTCTTCTCCGGTGGATTGGAAACGGAATGGCAAAAGATCAAACCGGTTCTCTGGAAAGGAATTCTCCTCGGAAATTTGGGCGTTTTGATCACCGCAGCGGCGATGGGTTTTTTTTCGGTCTATGTCCTCGGATTTTCACCGATCATAGGATTTCTGTTAGGCGCCGTGGTTTCTTCCACGGATGCGGCGGCGGTATTCAACGTTCTGAGAACCAGAAATACTGGAATGAAAAAAGGACTGACTTCCCTTTTAGAACTCGAATCCGGAAGCAACGATCCTTTGGCAGTCCTTTTGACCGTGAGTATCTTGAGTCTTTTAGGACCGAATCCCCCAAAGGCCGGAGAACTGGTGCTTCATATCTTTATGCAATTTTCGATAGGAACCGGAACCGGTCTCTTGTTCGGATATCTGATCTTTAGAGGACTCAATCGGATCAAACTCGAATACGAAGGATTGTATCCGGTTTTGATTTCGGCCTCGGTTCTTTTTGTATATTCCGCGACAGAATTGATCGGAGGAAACCCTTTCTTAGCGGTTTACATCGCGGGACTCGTACTCGGAAATCAGTCCTTTGTTCACAAACGAAGTAATCTTAGATTCTTAGATGGAATCGCGTGGTTGATGCAGATCATCATGTTCTTAACGTTAGGTTTACTTGTCTATCCGAGTAGGATTCCTCCTTTGTTTGGAACGGGAATATTATTCTCGCTTTTCCTCGTGTTTTTCGCGAGACCGATGGCCGTATTCATTTCGCTCTTTCGATCGGGCTACAACGTAAGGGAAAAACTTCTAGTTTCCTGGATCGGGCTTCGAGGCGCGGCGCCGATTATTCTGGCGACGTTTCCATTCGCACAGGGTGTGGAAGGATCGGAGAAAATTTTTCACCTCGTATTTTTTACCGTCTTGATCTCGCTCCTGTTTCAAGGAACAAGCGTACCTCAGGTCGTAAAATGGCTCGGACTCGACGCGCCGCTTGAACAAAGAGCCTCCTATCCGTTTGAATTTGAAAACCGGGAACAGAGCGACTCCAATCTGTTGGAATTTATCGTGCCTTACGGATCAAGCGTCGTAGGAAGGTTCGTATATTCCTTAAACTTTCCGGAAAATTCCCTGATCACCTTGATCTACCGAGGGGACGGACATATAGTTCCAACAGGAAAAACTAAATTAGAAGAAGGTGATGTTCTTCTGATTCTAACGCCGAAAGGAAGTGAGGAAAAAATTCGAGAAATTCTTTCCAAGATCGAAACCGCCTCTTAATTTTTTTCGGGCGGCTCCTGCTCGAATTCTCCGAAAAAGACGGTGTCGGATTTTAACAATCGCAGGAACGAGCTTGTTCCGCGCTTCGGCTAACGCCTACGGTCGTCTCAAAAGAGACGACTGCTTCGCACGCTTCACATCTCTGCCGCTTTGTTCTCACTCCCAAAAAAGACCCCGCGTGGAAAAGAAAGGATCGAGTTTATCCGAATGAAAAGAATTCAAAACCGATCCCTTTCTGAAAATTTTAGCTTCGAGAAAAATACAGACGATGATAAACCTCTCGGATCGATTGATAAAAAGAGAAAAGAAACGAGTGCGACCCAAGACCTGAGTTGCTTCTCGGGTTACCGGAGTTCCGACCGAAACCCAACCCGGTGAAAAGCGCGAGCGAGCCTCTGTTTCGGGCTCATTTCATCGGTTTAAAAAAAAGAAGCTCCAAAAAGAAACCAATCAAAATTCTCACTATTTGAATTGAAAGCGGACTAATAGTCCTAATGCAAAGAAAATTTCAGAAAAGCTCTCCTTGTTTTGTAGGAACTATGACAAAACCAAAAACACGACTAAGGCAAAAATCATTTCTCAAGATGATCTTTTAGGATTTTCAGAGAATGATCCCATCCCGAATTCGAGTGTTCGTAGGAGGTTTCAGTGGGAAAGTTTTCCTGTGTTAGAAGGAGGGAGGTCGAAGTTCCGTCCTTGATCAATTCCATCGTGATAACGGAATAGTTTTCAGGAATATCCGGGATTCCTGAAAAAGTACTCCAATAGTTATACTGAAAAACTTTCTCTTTTTCAAACTTTAGAATCGTTCCATGATCCCTGTAGGTTTGATTTTCCCAAATTCCCGTAAAAACGATCGAACTTCCGACCTTCCAATCGGAAATCGCCTGTGTTCCGTAGAGATAGAGCTTAATCACTTCCGGATCGATCATCGCGCGCCAGACTTTTGAGATGGGGGCTTGGATGGAAATATTCTTCTTGAGCACTAATTTTGGATTCATCTTTTCCTCTGAACAAATAGAAACGTCGCTATGAAAAAAAATCAAAGAAGAATTTCGATCCTAACTTTACGTTTTTAGAAAACCCTTCTTATAAGAATTCTTTATAACATAAAAAGGATTGAAAGAATTGTAAAAACGCGACTCGGCTTAAATTTTTGAAAACTCGGTAAAAGAACGAACAAAACTCGTTCTCAGAAAGTTCTTTCCTATCTTGACGGAACGAAACCGTCGGTGATTCTTGGAAAGAATTCGATCGAATTTCTATGTGTAATAAATTTGCGCAATCCTCCCGATGGTCCAAGGCAAACGCATTTCGCTTTGCAAAATCAATAAACGAAGCACCCGATCGTTACAATGTTTCTTTTACGGAAGGGGCATTGATCATATTAAAGCCCGGAATCGATTATACAGTAGAAGACGCGATGTTCTGGCTGGTTCCACCTTGGTCTCAGAGTTTAAAAGCGGCATTCGAATTCACTACATTCAACGCAAAATCCGAAACCATCTTCGAACTCAAATCCTTTCGGGAATCGATCATCCACAGTCGTTGCATCATACCCTGCGATGCGATTTACGAATCAAAAGGACCAAGCGGAAACAAACAGCCGTATGCGATCCGAATGAAAAACGAAGAACCGTTCGGAATGGCCGGAATTTATTCTCGCTGGACGGATCCAAAAACCAAAGAGTCTCTTCAGACTTTTTCGATCATAACAACACCCGCAAACGAACTTTTCGAGTTCTATCATGATAAAAAAAGAATGCCCCTCCTTCTTCCTCCCGAAAGATACGAAACCTGGCTCGACGAAAAAATAAAAACAAAAGAAACCATTTCCGGATTCTTTCAAACCTTTCCTTCAGAAAAGATGAAGGCTTATCCGGTTTCAAAACAAATCCTTTCCCGAAACAATCGCCTCCAAGGAGAACGTTGTCTCGAAGATATTTCCTCTCTGGAGAAATCGGAAAGCCTTTTTTGAAAAAACGTTCGAGACAAATTAAGAATAGATTCCTTCAAACTAATCCGATCAAAATAAAATACGCCGGATAACGCCTAACGTTATGTTAGTCAATCTTGGCAAATTATAGAATCTTTCCTATCCTCAATCGGAGCTCTTAACAAAATCTCAAAGTGTGGGAACTAAGATGTATTGGAACCAGTTTGTTAGAAAGCTAATAGCTCGCTTATGGGAACGAACTATGGGAAAGCAGCGTTTTTTTACGTGCTTACTGAATACTGTCATCAGTTTCTTGGAAGGTTTCAGGAAAAATTCTTAAAAAAGAAAGGGAAGCACTTGCAAGATTTGTTTCCTATTCTTTAAAATCTATAATTTAGAATACGGAGACAAGAAGCAGAACGATTCCGATCAGAAAGGCAAAGGCGCCCAAAATAAAATAGAACACTCCGAGAATCCGGGCAAAAAATTCAGGAATGTCCGATTCTAAAATTCCTGGAATTAAAGATTGTTTTGCCTTTCCGGTGATGATGACGTAAAGACCGAACTTTGTCGCAAAAAAGGCCCCCGCCGTAAGAAGGAAAACGGAAACGATTCCTACAAAAAGATTCGGGTTTCTATCCGAGATCTCCTTTAAAAAGGGTACGAATAAAAAGGCTAATAAAAAACCCAAGCTCACAAACGTAGGGACGATCGATAAATTTCCGACCCTTACGATGACGCCTAACTTTCTTTTTAAAAATGATTTCATAATTCTTGGATTCTCCTTACAACAGAAGATCTAAAAAACGTTGCGCGCTTTTCCAACTCGGGAGCAAATTCTTACCCAAAATTTTTTTGAATCTCAAGAGGAACCCTGTCGGAACTCCGACGATCCTCAGTGAAACTCGCGCGCCCCGCCCGATTTTCGGGTGGAGGGGCGGGTGGTGGAAAAAATCCGGAAATTCTCCTCTATCACAAAATTCTAATCTTGAAAGCACAAATCCCCTTGTAGGAACTCACACGACCCCTCTTCTCGAGACAATTCTCGTTGTAATTCCTCTCAACCTGTGCCTAAAGATCAGCATTCGAGAGAGCGTCCCTCTCGAATGCTGAAGGATTTAAGAACACTTGCAGATCGGAAACAAAAATTGTTTGATCAAGGATTCGGAAGGATAAGCTTCCGGTTTGAATAAACCCACGGAATCAGAATTCATTTTCTTACTCGGAAGGAAATAAGATCCGAAAATAATGTCCCAGATAACGAAAGCGCCGGAACTGTAATTGTGATTTCCCTCGGAGGGAATTTCGGAATGGTGCCATCGATGCAACTCATTCATATTAAAAATCGTATTTAAAAATCCTAAACGAAAATCGATATTCATATGATTATAAATCGAGACGAAGTTATTGAGCAAGCCGACGATCAAAACCGCATCCGTGTGCAAACCAAGAATTACAGAAGGCAATAATAAACCCGCGGTGTTCCAAATCGTGTTGAACGGATGAGAACGAAAAGCGTTCATCCAATATAATTTTTTTGGAGAATGATGAATCGCATGCGCTCTCCAAAAAAAACCGCCTCCTACGTGCGCAAATCGATGAAGCCAATAAGGAATCAATCCAGATAAACTCATCCCCAGAACGACTTGAAAGATCAAAGTTGTATTCTGCAAATCGGGAGAAGATATCTCGAAGTATTTCATAAGACCGATGGTAGCGACTGCAACCAAACTTCCCGTAAGAGGTCCTAAAATCGGCTGGATCAAAAAGAAAACGAAATCCGATTTCTGATCGGAATCTTTTTTGTTCCATTCTTTCTCGAAAGGAAGAAATCGTTCTAAAAGAATCCCCAAAAAGACAAGAAAGGATACTGACCCGTATCCTATCCAAACGTTGCCCGGATATCGAAATAGAATCCAAACAAAAGAGAAAAATAAAATCGGAAATCCGATCCGTTTAACGCCATTTTTTAGAATCGCCATTAACCTATACTCCTAAATATCTAAATTTAACGATTTATTGAATAAAAAAAAGTCAACAACACCCTCGAAGATATCCTGACAATTTGGATAAATGTTCCAAAATTTTTTCCCTGTTCGGTTTATAATAGACTTCCTTTCCCGATTTCCTTCGAATCAAAATTCCGCCCTTTTTCAACTGATTCAGATGAGTGGAAATCGTGGACTGCCCTAAACCGGAAATTTCAACAAGTTCTCCAACGGTTTTCTCCTTACCATCCATAAAGGATAAGAGGAGGGATTGCCGGGTTTCGCTCGCTAAAGCGGATAAGAATTCTTGAACGTCCGAATCTAATCCTTGATTTTTTTTCATATTTACATATCTAAAATTAACGATATATCTATTTTCGTCAATTCTAAAAATTTCAGAATTTCAGAAAAATCCCCGCATCTGCGTATTGTGCTCTTTTTGCTTAAAATTTCGTGATTCCAAAAGAAAAATTATGAATCGACCTCGATCAAAAACTCGGGAAAGGAATCAAAATTCTACCGGTAAAATCGATTTTTGAAATAATATATTTCTTTTTAACGAAGATCCTCCGCAAATGAATTCGTGAAACTTTTACTTTTAGAATTTGCGAAGTTCGTAAGCATTCTTTCCATCTGGATTGGATCGATCCAAATCCTTAGGTTTAGAATCCAAGAATCCATTTACACTTCTTTACTCTATCTTTGTTTTGGAATCTCCCAACTCTATCTCATCCTTCTCGTCCAGGGAATTTTCGAAAACGGGGTCGGAGTTTTTACGGCAGTCCACGTGCCTCTTTTGTTTTTTCTCGGGCCTTTGATCTATCTTTATATTCAGACTGTCTTAGACTCACCGTCTCCTTCGCGTTTTTCTTCGAAAACTTTTCGGAATTTCATTCCTGGATTCATATATTTATTGATTCTTCTCGCATATCATTCAGGACTTTTTCCGAAAGAAAATTTTTACGGAATCGTCTCCCTTCAAAATCGGGGGAACTTTAGAATTGTACTTTTTTTAAGCAACGTTTCCATTTTAATTTATATCCTATTCTCTTTCTTACAAATCCTGATTCGGATCAAAATCAGATCCTTATTGGAAAAAAGAAAAATTTTCGCCCTTTTTATATTAGCATTCTCTTTGATTGCAGTGATTCTTTCATTGCTATCGATCTTGGAAATTTATCGGACATTACAAATTTCTTCAATGATCGCTTCCTTTATCGTTTTTATTGTACATTCAACGGGACAAATCTATCCCGAACTTACGGAGTATCTGAGATCGGAAGCTCAAAATCCGCAACACAGAAGGACTTATCTTCAAGGTAAGGATCCTAACGAAATTGCGAAGATTCTTGATAAAATTATGGAAATCGATCGTATTTACAGAAACGAAAATTTAAGAATTGCGGATGTCGCGAAAGTCTCCGGTCTTTCCACACATCAACTATCCGAATATCTGAACAACACGCTAAAAACTCCTTTCAATCGATGGATAAATCTATTTCGGATACGAGAAGCAAAACAAATTTTATTGCAGGATCCTAAACGGACCGTGCTTACGATCGCACTCGAAGTGGGTTTCAATTCGCTTACAACGTTCCATAGAGTTTTTTTAGAGGAAGAAAAAATTTCTCCGAACCAATTTAGAAAGTCGATCCTCAAAGAAAAAACTTAAAACCATTCCCATGTTAAAACACGATAGGAACGAACTCTAAAAATGAGTTAGATTTCTATCGAGGTATTTATATGGAAGAATTTAGAATCAGCACTGCAATCGCAGACATTCCAGTAGGTCTTTCTGCGGCTTACGGATTTTGGAATTTAATCGGATCGGTAAAATGGAGGTTAGTTCAACTCGGTTTTTTTACGATCTCACTCACCGCATTTTTATACGGCATGATTCCTTTTTTCCCTTCCTTCACGGAGGGTATTCATTCCGTGTTAAAACACGTCGCTCAGGAAATTGCGTTTCCACTTTTGTGCTTACCGTTCTTTTCGATTTCCACAGGGATTCAAATCGATAACAAGAGAAGCACGATACTATTATTTGCGCTCGCATCGTTTTCGATTTTATCTCATATTTTTGGCTTTAGCGGTATTTATAAACTCATCGTAGGAATCGCGGCGTCCTTACTTTGGATCGTTTCTTCGATGAGTATTTTAAAACGAAAACATCTGGAAAAGAATCTAAAAAAATCGGCGTTATTGATTTTAACCGGAGCCCTTCTTTTTATCTTAAACGGGATTTGGGTCGGAAAGACGGGAAGTATTTTTGGAATTCCTAGGTTCGATCTTTTTCTTTACGTTTCTGCAATCGGAATCTTTTTTATCGCACTCGGAGTAAAATTCGTTTCAAAGGAACAGCAATCATGATTTTTTTTTACCAGACACTTCTTCTTTTTCTGATTTTTACAATTCTATCATTTCTTACTTCGTCCTTGAAAAATCAAAATTACTCTCCATCAAAGCGGAGCCTTTTGATTCTCATACTCCTCTCCATTTCAATCGGAAGCGTTTATACCTATTCGATTGCGATACCGAAAGCCGTGAAAGGAAACGATTTTTTTTCGCTTGATATGTTCAGCGTTTTTGCCGCTGTAATATTCATTTTTTCTCAAGTTCGCTCTTTCTTTCTTTTGTTAGAAGGGGATCAGAATTTTTTTGTTTGGCTCGTTCCTTTCTGTGTTTATCTTCTTATGATCGGATTCTATCAATGGATTTTTCTCGGAGAACTCTATCCGTTGTTCCTGGATTCTTTGCGAGGACTCATTTTATTCTTTCTCGGATATAAGGTAAACAAGGAATCGTCCCGTAGAATGGGTTAAACCGTCTTTGAGAAAGAAAAGACGATTCGATTGGGTATAACTTTAACAGCTTGTTTCTACTCGGTAATTTTTTTTAACGAAAGCGCAAAAATATTCTCTCTAAAAGCAAGAATCGGGTTTTAGAAACACGCTCAGTGCAATATGATTTTCGAATGAAAAATCTTTCGCAGGTTTCCGCATCCGCTCCCGCTATTTCGATCCATTCTAAGATCGAAAAAATAGATTGGCCTTATGTGACGAAAGAGCTGAATGAAAAAGGATTTGCACTCGTTCCGAAGTTTCTTTCCGTTTCCGAATCCAAAAGTTGCATTCAACTCTATGATCAAAATTCGTTGTATCGAAAAACGGTCGTGATGGAAAGATTTAGATTTGGGCTGGGGGAATATAAGTATTTTGCTTATCCATTGCCCGGTTTTATACAAATCCTAAGAGAAAATATTTATCCATATTTAGCCCCGATCGCAAACTCCTGGATGAACGTACTGAGTATCGAAAAGAAGTTTCCAGATCAGTTTTTAGAACTCAAAAAAATCTGTCACGATAACGAACAGACAAAACCGACCTCGCTGATTCTAAAATACGGAACTGGCGGATTCAATTCTTTGCATCAAGATCTTTATGGAGAAATTTTCTTTCCGATACAAGCCGCAATTTTTTTAAACCGACCGAATCGAGACTACTACGGCGGGGAATTTGTGATAACTCAATCGATTCCGAGAACTCAGCCCAAAGCGATCGTTTTAAATCCGGAACAAGGAGACATGATTTTTTTCGCGACGAATTTCAGACCGATCCAAGGAACCAAAGGTTACTACCGCGCACAGATGAAACACGGGGTTAGCGAAATCCATTCCGGAGAACGTCATACGCTGGGAATTATTTTTCACGATGCAACGACTTGATAAAATGATTCTCCATATCGAAATCGATGACAAGAGTTTAAGAAAACGTATCAGAGACCGAAGTTTTTTATTCGGGGGTAATCTTAGATTGAAAATTTACGGAAAATTAAATTGTAGCTCCGGAAAAAGAATAAAAAAAGAGAATCGAGTTTTTTTCCAATCGCACCAGGATGCAATGCAAAACGGATTTAGACCCTGCGGGCATTGTATGAAAGAAGAATATCGAATCTGGAAGATTCAATCTTTTCAAAATGGTGCCTAACGTAAAAAATTGGAACGATCCCGCATTCTAATGAACCTCCTTGATCGGTAAAATGAGGAGAAAAAAATAACGAACCCGATTCAAGAATCGATACAGAATTTACCTCGTATATTCCATTATAGAAACATAAAATAATAGGGCCATTGATACGATATCACGTGACCCAAAGTGAATTTTTATTCGCAAATCTCTTGGCTATTTTTTCAAAACTTGGGCATTTGCCAAATCCTGCAAAAGTCTCCAACCGGATTCGGTTTTGATCCATTGTTGATTGACTACAAAACTCATCTCGCTCGATTTCATAATCAAAGTAGCATAAGCAAGATTCCCTTCGTTTTTTAGAGACGTCACACTGAGCGTTCTCGATTTTCCGCCTATTTTTCCCTCTTTCAATGCGCCAAGGTAGCCTTCGCGATTCATTTCCCATGGCTGACTCGCGTTTCCCACAAAAGCGTATAGTCGAAAGTCTTTGTGCAGGACATTCTCCAATTTATTTACGTTTCTCTCGTCGCCCGCTTTTACAAACTCTTGAATCAACGTCCTCAAAGACGCTTCCTCGTTATTCGAAAAAAGCGCAGTCGTCATAAAAAAGGTGGCCAAAAAATTTATAAGCTTCATATAATCTCCTCAGAATTTAATCCGACCCCAATAGGTTGCTATAGCAACCTATTGGGCTAAGCTAAGGTTTAAATCATATAGTTTCCATAGCAACTATTTTTTAAAAAATTAAGGAGCTGATGCAGTGACCTGAATCTCGATCATAAGTTCTTTTCTCGCAAGTCTTTCCACACCGATTACGGTCGAGGCCGGCTTATGTCCCGAGCTAAAATTCTCTCCCGCAATTTTTGAATAGGTTTTGAGTTTCTCGGAATCGATTCCTACTATAAACACTTCCAGACGAAGAACATCGTTCAAGGTTGCATTTTCCGATCTCAGCAGGAGTTTAAGATTTTCAAAAATTTGAATCGTCTGCATTTCGAAATCGTCGGGCTCGCGGAGACGCCGATTCTTGTCCCAAGCAACGATCCCAGAAAGATAAATGGTTCTGGGAGAATAAGCGACAATTCCCTGAGAAAACCCGTATTCCGAAGTACTATAAACTTCGGATGAACGAATGACTCGGTTGGGCTTATTCATAAGAAAACCACAACTTAAAATGTAAGGGCAAAAAGATATCGTCCAATAAAGAAATCTTTTCCTGAATAACTTTTTAATATTTATCAAAAGCATAAAATCCTTCTATAAATTCGCAAGTAGGTTCGTCTCCAAGATACCGAGGATTCTTTCGAATTCCTTAAAGTCTTTCGAACTTAAACCCGCGTATATTTTAGTTCGTTCTTCTCCGACGATCTTGGTCATTTTTTCGTGAGTCAAATTCCCTTTCTTCGTAAGATGAAGACGTAAGATCCGATGGTCCGATGAATCGTTTACCCTTCTTATCCATCCCTTTTGTTCCATCTTCTCTACCATTCGAGAAATGTTCGGTTTATCTCCGAAAAGATCGTCGGTCAAATCACCCTGCGTCAAACCTTCACTGTGTGCGATCTTATTTAATAAAAACCATTGTTCCTGACTGATATCTATCTCGTGTTTTTGACAAAATCTTTGAAAGTGCAACCGAAACAAACGATTGGATCGAACGATTAAAAATCCATAGGCGTCTTTTACTAAAACCATTCCGCAAAAATAGCGTTCATTAGTTACTAAGGCAACTATTTTTTGGATTGAAGACATACTCTATTTTATAGATCATCAATTTCCGTATTAGCTCGGAAATTCTTTTCAGATATAAGATTTATCAGAATTCCAACGATCGTTTAGCCGCTTTTTAGAACCAACGTGGCGCTCTCTTTCGAAACTCCGATCGTCGCGATCATCCCCGAATTGAATTTCAAATAATCAGATTCGATCCCGTCGCTAAAGATCACTCCTCCAGCCGGCATCAAAGACTCGACCGTCAACGGAAACTTGTTAGTAAGAACCCCTGCGGTGATTCCGATTTGTGTTCGAACACTCTGGAATGGCTCTCTGACGGCGAATAAGAGCTGGTCCTCTTTGAGCGCAGGACGTTTGAGCTTTAAATCCTTTTCAAAAAGCCCCGCAACTCCATAAGACATATTGAATATAGAACTAAGCCACCCCGTACTTCCCGCCGGAGTAGAAACGATGATTCCGCTGGAAGACTGCTCTTCGGAGTTTTGATCGTAAGATATTTTATAACGAGCGGAAGTATGAGAGGAAGGTCCGATAAAAAGATCGTTGAACGCGAGCAATCTTTGTCCATCATTCAGCTTCGCTTCCGCAAAACGAACCGTTTTGGAAGAATAACGACCGCTGATCACGTTCTCCACGCCGGAAATAAAATCATGCGGGTCGAAAGGAAGCAACACCCCGTCGTATCTCTCTGCGTCCGGATTGACCGCAACAATCGGAACCCCTTTCGAATATTTGGCGGTATTTGCAACGAGCCCGTCTTGTCCGATAGTGACGATCAGATGTTTTTCCGAGAAAAGGAACGAGGGTAGAAAAATTCTTTCTACGATTTTATACTTTATGGTTTTCGAAATTTTTTTTTGAATCGTATCCAGAGACTCGTGAAAGATTTCGTGCTCTATTTCGTATTCTGCAAACTTCCCGCCTAATCTTTCTATATAAAACTTCGCTTGCTGTTTTGTATTGTATCTTTCAACAAGAGCCTCAAGGCGGGTTTTATTCTTTACAATGATCGCATACTCGACGCTCATTTTTTAGAATCTTTTTTCTCCTGAAGAAGATTTTCTAAAAGATCCGGGCTTATATTGAGGTTCCCTATTTTTTCCGCGTTTTCGGCGAGTTGTCTAAAAGCGAGTGCAATGTTAAACCGCGGATCCGGATTGTTATTCAAAGCGACTAACGTTCTCCAGTCCATATCTCGAAAAGGTTTCAAAGTTGTTTCGGTAACAAAGCCCTGAGCCTCTGCCTCCTTTCTCTGATTCGCCGTTTTTGTATCGATGAACTTTTTTCTCTGTTCCTCGACTGCGATATCGGCTTGGACCTGCATTTCTCGGAGTTTCCTTTTGTTATCGGCTTCCATGATCTTCGCTTCCATCTGCTTTTCGGAGATTTGTTTTTTCTTTTCCTCCACGGCGATTTCCGTATTCAACTCGCTTTCCTTAATCTTACGTTCCTGTTCCACCGCAAAATTTCTTCTTTCGTAAATCGCTTGATCCGCTTCTTGTTGAAGTTTTTCTCTTGTTTCCGTTTCAAGGGCGCGTTCCATTTCAGGATTTGGACGGATCGCGAGAATATTAACGTTTAGAATTTCGATTCCTAGAGTGGAAATGGCAGGTGAAGATTGAAGTCCTTGAAGAATTTGTGTTTCGATCGTCTTTGCCGAACGAATCGAGTCTTTTAAGCCGATTCCGTGAATGTAAGAAGAAGTCGAAGTCTGCGCATAGTTGATGATTCTTTGATTGAGTTTTTCGATTTCATTCTTCTTATAAGTGCCTTTTGAATCGACAGTAAAATCCAAAAGTTCGGATAGCGCCTTGGGATTAGAAATCTTATAAGTGATTTGTCCTTGAATCGAAACGGTTTGATAGTCATTCGTCGACTCGTTGAATATAAACGGTAAATCGTTACTCCCCAATGGAATCGCTGAAATCGAACTCGTGGGCGCAAAGTAAAAAAAGGAAAGTCCTCTTCCTTCTTTCGAAACCCTACCGTTCTTATAAAGAATCACATGAGTCATCGAATCGAATTGTATATAGTTCATTCCAAACATAGTTCTTGCGAGCTCCCTTCCGGATAATGACCTTCGTTTCTTTCGAAAACAGGGCAGGTCTTTGCATCATTCATAAGGCGAAATAGTTATCAAATCATTTTATAGGAATCAAACGGTGGAATTTCGGAATTTCATATCAAATTTCTTCCATAGATAAAGAAATTTTCGAGTAGCTCTTTTTTTTTGAATAATTTATTGACTTTTTTAAAATTCTAAACAAACTAACCCACTCTTTTATCTTTAAGGAGAAAACGAAAATGTTTCGAATCGTTTCAAGGCTTTTCATCGTTGCTTTCGTGTTCGGTTTTATCTCTACTGCGAGCGCGCAGATCGGTCAAATCAACCCATCCTCTATCAGCGGCAAATATAAGGTAGCCGGAACCAACCCTGACGGCTCCTCTTACGGGGGATCGGTGACGATCACCCAATCCAATGGAGAATATCTTTTCACTTGGACCGTCGCTGGACAAACATTTACGGGAACAGGCTCTTTAGACGGAAGCACTCTTACCGTAGATTGGGGACAAACCGACCCGGTCATCTACGAAGTGAAGAATGGCGGACGCCTCTTGGAAGGAACGTGGGCAGCGGGAAGCGCCACGGAAACTTTAAGAAAATAATAATATACGAATATACTAAGTTACAGAGAAAGTTGATTCCGTTTTCATTTTCTCTGTAACCGCATTTGCCGGCTTTTCGTTCTTGATTCTTCTTTTAAAAAACCGCTCTACTCCTGCGACTTTTCTTGGAGCATTCAAACCCGAAAAAGAACAAATTTTCGATTTGATCAAGGTTTGAATTAAATATTTACTTTCGAAAAAAGAAACACATTCAATCGAAAAGGTGAAAATCGCGGCTTCGACAAAAGAAAAAGTTTCAAATCGAGATCATTTTATATAAAACCATTTCCATTTCTTTCCAAGAAATCGTTTGATTTTCTGGTTTTCTCTTTCATTCTGCGTTCCCATGGGAAAAGAAATCAGACCGAAAGATCCGAATTATCAGGATCGTGTTAGAAATATATTCCAAAAGGCAAACTTTATCCGACTTCTGGAAATCCAAGTCGAATCGATTACGTTAGGCGAACTACGAACCTTTGTGGACATTCAAGACAAACACCTGCAACAGAACGGATACGTTCACGCCGGTGTTATCTCCACTCTTGCGGATCATTCTGCCGGAGGCGCCGCAGGGACTTTGATCGGAGAAAAACAGGTAGTTTTGACGTTGGAATTTAAGATCAATCTTTTACGACCCGGCATCGGAAATCGTCTTCGTTGTGAATCGAAAGTTTTTTATCACGGAGCAACGGTGATCGTCGTCAATTCGGACGTCTTCGCGCTCCATAAAAACCGCGAAAAACACGTAGCAAAGGCAACGGTTACACTGGCAGTGGTGGGAAGCCAGTACAGCGGGGATTGATTCTTATCCTTTCGGATCACAACGGGATAGATTTATTTTTTCCCAATGCCACCACCTCCAATCGGAAGAAATCGGGTCCGCGGTCAAATCTTCGGTAACGTCGACGGTCGAAGGTTTATTCTTGATCGGATCGAAATACCATTGAAATCGATGGCCGGGTTTCACTTGGGACAACTTAGGACATTCTCCGATCCGATTCGTTCCCAATGAGGCGTAACGTTTAGAATTTGAATCTTTCATTTCCAATCGGTTAGAATAAGAACAAATCCCGTTCGAAAGTAAATAACGAAAATTGAATACGGTTCGTTCCTTTTCAAGACAAACGCTTTCCAACACGACGGAATCCGAATATCCAATTTCAACGGAACAGCAGTGGGGATTTTCGTTTTTAATCTTAGAATTTTTTTCGGAAGGGCGAGATTGAATCACGGCGGAAATCATTTCATTGAATAACATTCCGATTAAAATCACATAAAGGAAGAATACGAATTTCATTTTTTTAGGAACACCCGCCGAATCGAATTCGACGGGGTTTCTTGTTAGGCGGGAACTGCTTGTTTCGAAGCTCTTTCCAATTTGAACAGATTCGCATTTGCCATCGCGAGACTATCTAGGTTGTATGCTTGAGAAATCGTTTTTCTTTTTTCGAGCTCTTTACCGTTCAACACTTTCAGAGATCTTTCCAAAAGCATTCCACAGATAAATCTCGCGGCCACTTCGACAACTTCAAAGGCCAAAGAATCTTTTACATTTCCGTCTTGAATGGATTTGTACGCGGTAACCGCATTCTCCAAATCATTCCAAACTTTTTTAAGATCTTCGGAAGCCGCAAATTTCGAAAGTTCGCTTTCTCCGTATTGCCTCAAATGCCCGGTAGGAGACATCCCGGAAACGACTCCTCCAATCGCAGCTACGACCTGGAGCTGGGTGGTTCCTTCGTAGATCGTCGTTATTCTGCTGTCTCTATAAATTCTCGCAACGTCGTAGTCTTCGGTGTAACCGCTTCCGCCGTGAATCTGAAGCGCGTCGGATGCGATCGAAACACATCCTTCGGATGCATAGTATTTACTGAGTGGAGTAAAAAGGTCCGCGAGTTTTTCCCAACGGCGAATCGTCTCGTCTTGATTGACGTCTCTTTCCGTCTTACCTTCTACTTTGATCAGATGTTCTTTAGGCCAGTGATAAAGATCGATCGTCTTTCCGGTTTCGGCGATCAGAACTCTTGTAGCCAACACTTCTCTTTCCATACGATTTAACATTTTTTTCACCGCAGGAATTTGTTCGATCGGCTTTCCGAATTGAATTCTTTCCGAAGCGTATTTCTTCGCTTCGAAATAAGCGGCGCTCGCAATTCCCAACGATTGAGTCGCGATCGTTAGCCGAGCCGCGTTCATCATTCCCATAGAATATTTCACAAGACCGTATCCGGTTTTTCCGATCAGTTCTCCGGGAGAATTTTCGAAAACGACTTCGCAGGTCGGTGAACAATGAAGTCCCATCTTGTGTTCCACTCCCGCCACATGAACGTCGCTTCCCTTTACCAAAAAGAAGGAAAGTCCTCTCGCGCCGCTCTCGGGTGTTCCGGTTCTCGCTAACGTAAGAATCACGGACGGGGCGTTTATGTAACCGCAAGCGTGTGTGATAAAACGTTTGGCTCCGGTGATTCTCCAGACCCCGTTTGCGTCTTGAACCGCTTTTGTCTGCACGTTCGGAAGATCGGATCCGTAATTCGGTTCGGTCAACGCCATAGCCGCGCTGTATTTTCCGGCGGCGATTTCCGGAATCCACTTCTCACACATTTCAGGTGACGCATAACGTTCCATGATTTCAACGATGTTGACGTTTCCGTAGGCAAGACAGAACGCAGCATCCGCCCTAGCCGAAATTTCGCACATAAAGGACTGAACCGTCGCCGGCAAACCCATTCCGCCGTATTTTCTGCTGATGGAAATCGGCATAAGACCTGCGTCTCTCAGAGTATTATAACATTCTTCCTGAGCCTTAGGGAATGTCACCTTTCCGTTCTCATATTTGAGTCCGATCTGATCCATTTCCTTACTTCTGGGAGCTACAAATTCTCCCATAATTTCTCCTAAGGATTCCAATATGGACTTATAGTATTCTTTGGCTTCCTCTACGTTCGAAGGGGCGTATGCTAGTCGTTCGTTTCCGGTCTTTTTGTATTCCTCTGCGTCTTCGAATTTATGTTCGAATGCGTGGACAATTTCTTCCCAATCGATCAACTCATCAAATACGAGTTTGAGATCTTCGTTGTCCTGAAAGTAATTACTGATGATCATGGGGATTCTTACCTCTCAAGTATGCCAAACAGTTAAAACTATTGAGGAGAGATGTCAAGCGTACAAACGGGACTATCCCCCGGTCTTATCCTCTTCCCGCGATTTTTTTATTTTTGGGAGTTCCCCGATTGCAACTCCATACCAAATCGTATTCAGCGAATGTTGATAATAGGCCTTTCTATACGAAATTTCAGAATCCAAAAAGGAAGTTTCCGAAACGAGCAACTCGAGACGGGAAGTCGACTTGAAACTGAAGGCCCTTCTATGACTGCTTAGATTGGCTTCCGCGGAATTTCGAGCCTTGGAGTATAAGTTTAGCAGACGAGCTGAATTCAGAGAACTTTCATAGGCCTTTCGAATTTCATCGGTAGCGATTCTTTTAGCTTGGGATAACTGCAATTCCGCCTGTCTAACGGCCGACTCGGCTTGTTTGACCCCGGCCGTGATCGTTCCGGCAGACAAGAGCGGGACATTGATGGAAAGTTGCATCGTTATGTCTTTGTTCGGAGTCGTGTTGTGTTCGGGGATCGTATAATAGTTGTTTAACGTTACCGAAGGAAGATGCCCTCCCCAGGCTTTTTTGAGATTGAGTTCCGCCATTTTGAGATTTTCTTTGGCCGCGAAGACGTCGTATCGTTTTGCGATTCTTTCTTCCGGAAGAAGGGTCTGTGGAAGCGAAATCGTCTCTTTCGGAATCGAAAGTCGTAAGCCGCCTTCTCCGGCGCCCACAAGACTTTCCAAGGCCATCTCGCTCTGTTTGAGTTGGTATCGAAAATCTTCCAGAGAAGCTTCGGATCTTGAAAAGTCCGCCTCGGCTCCGCTCAGATCTCCCCGAGTGATTCTTCCCAGAGAAAAAAGCCTTTTTCTTTCCTGAATCGTCTTTCGGACAAGATCCGTTTTCTTTTCCTCCAAAAGAATGATTTCCTTTAACTGGAGAACATTATAATATGCTTGTGCAATTTCGAGATAAAGCCGTCCGGATTCGAAACGAGCCTCGTTCATTCTCACCTTTGTAAGAGCGCCCGCGGCCTTATAAGTTGTGTATTGATTCACACCGTTTAAAATCGGAATCGAAAGCAGAAGCCTAGTTCCCGGTCCGACCGTCGGAGGCAGACTACTGGAGGAAGTTCCCGTATATGGGCTTGGCTCCGTGTAGTATGGATTGAATTGATGATTCGGCCCTGGAACTCTGTAGAACTTATTATAAACCAAGGATAAAGAAGGAAAAAAGGACGCAAAAGCCGCGGTCTTTTGAGAATCAGCTTGTTGAATCGCTTCTTCTCTCAGAGCGATCCTCTCCGTTCTTTCCACTGCAAATGCGTATAAATCTTCTATGCTCAGTTCTTGCTCCGGAGCGATCTTTCGAATCGCTTCCGTTGTGACACCGGTGACTTCTTCCAGTCTAGGCTCCACAATCCCATCGTTGGTTCGAATCGCAGAATCTTCTGTACAATTCAGAACCGAAAACAAAAAACAAAATACGATCGGAAAGAAATAATTTCTTGTTAAAACGAAGTCGTTTGGGTCCGAAGAATTTTCAAAGATCGTTTTTAAAAAATTACCCGTCGCGGACGCCGACTTGCGAATAGAAACCGTAAAAGGCATGATATATTCTTTTTTTATAATATTTTTTCGAATCATTTTTTATTTTTTTTATTTTTTGCGCTCGGTTCAGGAAAAAGAATCAATTTTTCCTCGGCCTTTTCTTCCTTTTCTTTTTCACCCAGATAATACGCCGCAGGAACTACCAAGAGCGTGATGAGAGTCGAAAGAGTCATCCCACCCAAAATCGTAACGGCCATCGGAATACGAGTTTCGGCTCCGGGGCCGAGGGCCAGAGCCGGAGGAATCGCTGCGGCGATCGAACTAAAGGAAGTCATGAGCACCGGTCGTAGACGAATCGGACAACCTTCTTTGATCGCCTCTTTGATACTTTTTCCTTCCGAACGAACGTGATTCACAAACTCGACAAGAAGAATCGAATTCTTCTTTACCAAACCCAAAAGAAGAATGAGCCCGATAAAACTGTACATATTAAACGACTGACCGAATATATAAAGAGCGACTAACGCACCCGTAAAACTAAAAGGCATCGCAAGAAGAATATAGAGGGGTTGTTTCAAACTATTAAACTGACTCGCAAGAATCATGTAAGAAAGAAGAATTCCGAACAACAACGCAAGCGTTAGGCTGTTTCCGGACTCCTTAGCCGTTTTTGCGGAACCCGTTACGGAAACCGAATATCCGTCGGGAAGAATTTCCCTTGCGATCTCGAGCGCCTTTTCGGTTGAAGCGTTTTGTCCGAGTGCCGGAGCCGGATTACCAAAAACTCGAATCGCCCTTTCTCGATTGATGCGAGTGATCGTTTTCAACGCCTCCTTCTCTTGAACACTCAGAAACTCTTTTAGTTTTACAAATTCTCCAAACGTGTTTCGAACCCCGATTTCGGAAATGACCGAAACCGATTCTCCTTTGTCTTTTTGGATCTTGACTCTTACGTCGTAACTTCTTCCGTTTTCGGTAAATCGGCTAACGTTCTTTCCGCCCATCAAAGTTCCTACGGTGTTCCCTACGTTAGCCATGCTTACGCCTCGAAGTGCGGCGGCTTCCCGATCGGCGACCAGTCTGAGTTCTTTTTGTCCGGCGACGTAATCGGTATCCACGTCCAAAACGGCTTTACTCTCTTTCAGACGATCGAGAATCTGAACCGAGTATTCGGACAACTTCTGCCAATCCGGTCCGGTTAACACGAGTTCAACGGGATAACCTCTTCCCGCAGAGAATCCTCTTTGCGAAAGGTCTTGAACCGAAAACGTTGCTTCGGGAACTAATTCTTTTAAATCTTTTCTAAGAATTCCAAACAATGCGGCTTGGGTGATCTCCCTTCCCGTTTTTGGATTTTTGGGTCGGCTCCCCATCTCTTTCATCGTAACAAAAAACATGGCGCTATTGGATTCGGTGCCGCCAAAACCGCCGATATTGGACATATATTTTTCGATCTCTTTTCGACCGATCAAATACTGTTCCACTTTTCTCATCGTGTCGTTAGTTCTTTGTAGAGAAGAACCCAAGGGCAGACGAGCTCGAACTATAAAACGTCCCATGTCCTGAGGAGGAATGAATTCTTTTTTTAGAAGAAAGAAAAAACCTAAGGACATTAAAAACAAAACCGTCGATCCGTAGACAACCGTCTTCGGATGTTTTAATACGAAGTCGATGGATCTTGTATAAAGTTCAGTACTGTAATCTAAGAATCTTTCGATCTGAGGATCCAACTTTTTAAAAAACGAAACCCGATCGATCCAGAGATTCCATTTTTCCTTTGCATTCACGGAAAAAGGATTATAACGGGTAAGCTTGGATTCCTGATTCTTCTTATCTTCGGCATACAAAGAAGAACGCATCGGAGTAAAACTCAACGCTTCAAAAAGAGAAAGAAGAACGGCGACCGAAATCGTAACGCCGAATTCTAAAAAGTATCTTCCTATGATTCCTTTCATAAAAGCTACCGGAAGAAATATTGCAACAACGGCTAACGTAGCCGCCAAGGCTGCGAAACGGATCTCGGAAGCTCCTTCCAAAGACGCGGCAAACCAGGATTTACCCATTTCCCGATGTCGCGTAATATTTTCCAAAACCATAATCGCATCGTCGACGACGATCCCCGTTGCCAACGAAAGACCGAGCATCGTAAACGTATTGATCGTAAAACCGGCGAAGTATAAGAATAAAAAAGTTCCGATCACCGAAGTGGGAATCGCAAGTAGGACGTTTCCAGTGCTCTTCCAATTCCCTAAAAAAAGGCGGCAAACAAATCCGGTAAGAATCGCCGAAAAAAGAAGAGTAAATTCCAACTCGTTCACGCTGTCCCGAATATAACCGGTGTTATCGTTTGAAATCGTTAAATCGTAACCTTTCGGTAATTTCGGTTTTAATTCTTTTACCTTGGCTTTAACGAGATCTCCTACTTGAACCGCATTGGCCCCTTTGAGTTTTTTAATCCCGATTCCGACCGCAGAAATTCCGTTAAATCTCGAAATTCTTCTTACTTCGCCTAACCCGTCTTCTACGATAGCAATGTCCTTGAGACGAATGGATCGAAACAAAGGTGATCCGCTTCTTGAATTCAAAAGAATAGTGCCGAACTGATCCGCAGTCGGAACCTCTCCGACCGCACGGAGGCTGATTTCATTTGTCCGATTTTCGAGCTTTCCCGAGGGAACTTCTAAATTTTGTTCTTTGAGGGTATTGACGATATCGTCGACTGCGATTTCATTTCGGGCGAGTTTAGCCGGATCCAGATAAACGTTGATCGTACGATCGACATAACCTCCTAATAGAATCTCTCCCACTCCGGAAATTTTTTGGAATTTATCCTTCAAAAAATCCTTCACAAAGAGCATCTTCTCTTGTTCGGTCTTATCCACTGCGGTGAGTGAAACCCAGATGATCGGGGTATCGTCCGGATTCGATTTTGTGATCACGGCCGGATCCATATTTTCGGGGAGTTTATTCGAGACTTGCGCGAGTTTTGTCTGGATCTCTTGAACGGCAACGTCAACGTCCCTTGTGAGTTCCAACTCTACGGTGATCGTCGCAGAACCATCTGAGGAAACGGATCGCACTTCCGTAACCCCTTCCACTGCCATCAGAGCTTCTTCAATCGGATCCACAACGTCGGTTTCCATCACGGGAGCGTTTGCGCCGACGAGAGTAAGGGAAACGTTGACCACCGGAAAGTCCACGTCCGGCATCTGAGATAGACCCATTCTTGAAAATCCGATCGATCCAAAAAGAATGATCGCGGCCATCATCATCCACGAAAAAATCGGATTGCGTATCGATACTTCGGAAAGCAAGTAGAACCTCTTTATCGAGCTCGTCCGAAGAAGGGTTTCAAAACGAACTTCAATTTAAAACTTTTGTTATGCGCGGCTTCAATGGAAGAATTTGGCGTCTTCTTCAATTAAAAAAATCGTTGGAACGTTCATTCGACCGATTTTTTTGACTCCGGATCCTAAATTTTAAAGATTTCTAACGCATTTAGGAACGGGCCTCGTATTTTACTGAATTATTCCACGTACTCGAAATTAAAAATACATATTTACTTTAAAATTTCGGACCCGCCATATTTGTGCGTTGTCTCCGAAAACTCACATCCGAATTTGAGGTAAGATTCTCTTCTGAGTCAGTCCTTGAATCAGAGAATCACCTTCCATAAAACGCGAAAAATATTTACTAAATAAACGGTAAACTTCTTTCCATTCAAAGATTCCGTCTGATAATTTGCAGCCGACGTCTTTCGCCTTCTCTTAAAAAGAGAACCTTTCGTTGCCTTTTATGAAAAAGAACGATATCCTTTTTAAAGATTCATTTGAAAATACAAAGGGTGGAGATCCATCCTCGGGTTTTTTTAAAAGGAATCTGATTGATAAAAAACAAAAGTTGAGCATTCGGACCCGCATTTCGATCATACTTTCGGTTCTTCTTTTTATCGGGGCGCTTCTCGTAACTACGATCAATTCGATCGTAGCTTACCAAAGACTAAAACAAGAGGCCGAATCCGGAGCCCGTCTCGCTTCCGAAAAATATACGAGAGAAATATCACAATTTTTGAATGTAGGACTCGGAGCGGTCCGAAGTTTCAAGGCGGTTTTGGAAGAAACAAGACCCGATCGTTCCATGTTTGTTTCAGCCCTTGGCAGATTCTTACACATCCAACCGGACTATTTCGGAGTCTGGGCCGTATTCGAACCTCAGGCATTCGACGGCCTGGATAAAAGATATAAATACACAAAAGGTCACGACACCTCCGGAAGATTCGTCCCATACGTGAATCGAGCCATAGACGAAGAAAAATTAGTATATGAGAATTGCGTAAACTACGAAGACACCGGACCTAAGGGATTCTATTATTCGGTTCCGAGGGCAACGAAAAAAGAATTTCTGACCGAACCTACGAGTTATATCGTATCCGGAAAACAAACACTGATGGTTTCTATCGTAGCCCCGGTCTTCAGAAATTCTAAGTTCGCTGGGGTGGTAGGAGTGGACGTAACCATCCAAAGGATGCAAACAAAAATCGGATCGATTCGACCGTTTCGAAATCAGGGTTATCTCGCGTTTATATCGCCAGAAGGCTCCTACGCGGCAAACGGAAAAAATCCGGAAACGGTCGGAATGTTAATTTCGGAAGATATCGAACGAAAGAAAATCACCGAAGAAATCGCCTCAGGAAAACCGTTTTTAGAATCCAAAGATGAATACACCCACTACTATTATCCTATTTTATTGGGGGATTCCCCTAAACCGTGGGCCGTTCGAGTGTCCATTCCGGATTCATTATATTACGGAGACTTAATTTATCTCTGGATCATTTCCCTAATTTCAACTTTAGCCATCCTCGGCTTAATTCTTCTTACACTTCGATTTTCCTTCGACCGATACGTTTTAAGCGGTCTTTCAAAGGCCATCGCATATTCAGAACAAATTGCAAAGGGAAATCTTTCCGCGAGGGCATATTATCCGAGAGAGGACGAGATCGGAGCGCTCATGACGGCGATGGATAAAATGAGGGAAGATCTTTCCATGTATCTCGAAGAAAAAATCGCAACACAAGCGGCTCTGAGAGAAAGTGATGAAATTAAAAAGAGGAACGAACTCATTGAGGCGCAAAAAACACATTTAGAAGAAGCTCTTGAAAATCTGCGAAAGGCGCAAAATCAACTTTTACATTCCGTGAGAATGACGACACTCGGACAACTTTCCGCCGGGATCAGTCATGAACTCAACAATCCTTTGGGTGCGATCAAAGCGTCCAATCAGACTCTTCTCGCCTCCGTACCGAAGATGAGGTCCATGTTACCGACGGTGCATTCTATACTTTCTTCGGCAACGCCTGAGGAACGAATGCTCTATATTCAATTTATTGATTTTTGTAGAAGTGGCGACAACGGGATCGCCGGTTTGGAAATTAGGAGAAGAAGAAAGAACATCAGTAAAACCTTACACGAATGGGGAATACCAAAACCGGACGCACTCGCCGATACGATAGCGGATATGGGAATCGAAAACATAAACGACGATTTTAAACCGCTCTTCCAGATGACGGACCGGGAAACCCTACTGGAATACGTTTATTTGGAAGAAATTTATTTCCGTAATTCGGACACAATTCAGATTTCCGTCGAGAGGGCTTCCAAAATTCTTTTCGAACTGAGAAGTTACTCCGATGCGGGCCTTGAAAGCTCTTCCAAAAAGGTTCAAATCAAAGAAACTCTGGATACGGTTTTCACCGTTTATCAGCACTACATTCGGAGAGGTGTGAACCTTGTTACCGACATCGAAGAGGTTCCACCCGTATTTTGTGTAAGGGAAGAAATCGTCCAAGTATGGACACATCTGATTTATAACGCTTTGCAGGCAATGGAATTCAAAGGAAAACTTTCGGTAAAACTTTTCCAAAACGATCAAGAAGCGGTTGTGGAAATCGAAGACGACGGCCCCGGAATTCCGGAAGAAATTGCTGAAAGAATTTTCGAACCTTTCTTTACCACAAAAGGAGCCGGAGAAGGAAGCGGACTCGGTCTCGATCTGGTGCGTAAACTTCTTCTCAAAAATGAAGGAAGGATTGAATGGTCGAGCATCCCGGGACGAACGATTTTCAGTGTGTTTCTAAAAATAGATTATAATTTTTGAATCTACTTTGTAACCGATCGATCGTGTTCAAGGCCTGTCTTAATCCGATTTTTGCGAACTCAACTCCAGTAAACAAGAAACACATAGACAATCCTGATATTTTTTTTCGATGAATTCTTTCGCTCGAGAAGAAAGATTGACGGAGAAACAGGCACAGGATTGCGCTTCCGCTCCGCACTCAAATCGAATTCCGCAACGAGGACAAGGTTTGCCGGCCATTTCAGATGTCATAGGATCCATATTCATCGCGATTCAACCGTAATCAAAAATAAACCTTTGAGATTCATACAGTATTCACATTCAAACGGAGTTAAACATCCAGAGAATAATGAAAAAACGTTTCGTCTTTGATAAAACCAAGGGATTCGTAGAGTTTCTGAGCGGTCAGATTTTCGTGTGCCGTGGAAAGCGAAAGATACTTTGCGTCCGTGCTTTTTGCAAAAGAAACCGCTTGTTGGATCAAGGCGCTTGCAACACCTTGTTTTCTATACTCGGGTCGCACAAAAAGATCGTTCAGAATCCAAGTTCGTCTCATGGAAAGAGAAGTAAAAGAAGGGTATAACTGAGTAAATCCGCAATAAAAACCCCGTGCGTCCAGAGCGACGAAGATTTTGGATTCTCCCTTTAAAATTCTTTCCTTTAAAAATTTGGAGGCTTCGGAAAGATCCGATGTCTTTTCATAAAACCTGCGGTATTCGTCAAAAAGAAGGGAGACCGGATCCAAATCGGTAATTGCAACTTCTCTAATATTCAGCATTTCTATTTCCTCTGTTTTCACTTTCGTAGCAAGATTCGTTTAACAAAACGGGGTTTACGTCCAAAAATCGGTTCGCAATCCTTCTAAACAACGATCGAATTCACAATGTCCCGAATTCTCAATGGAAGATCAATTCACAAACGTCTTCCATTTTCCCGAAAGTTTTCCTTTTCGAACGAGATAAATTTCCCCTAGTTCGGACATGACCTTCTCACTCTGCGTAGGTCTGAAAAATACGAAGTCGTTCGGAAAAAGCCCAGTCAAAAAAGAACCGTTCAAAATTCCTTGATTCGTACTCGTTCCAAAAAGGGAATTATCCTGAAGCCCGGAAGGCGATTCTTTTTTAGCCGAAAATGCTCCACCATAGGTAAAGTATGTGAGTTCTTGATTCGGATCCCAAAGAGGAAAAAGAAACGAAAAGGATTCCAGAAACGGAATCTTCGTACCTTCCAGTCGTTTTAAAACCGGAGCGGCAATAAAAACGGCGGGAGAATGTTCATCTAAACTTACTACGTCGAAATCCGTAGGTTTTACGAGAGCGGATCCGACCGAAACGTCGTTCACGATACCGTTCCCAAATTTCTGATAGAAACGATAGGTTTTACTGCCGCCTCCGTTCTGAATGATTTCCTTTTGAAAAAAGTCAGGATATTTCTCCTTAGATAACTTAACAAAAGATGAATATACTAACAGGGAATTCCTTAAGGATTCTTGAATCGCTTCCTTTTTATCGCCGAAGATCACGGGAACCGAGGCTACGTGCGGTTCGTATCCCATAAACCCTGAAAAATGGAGACGATCGGGATTTGACTTTATCAACTCTAAACAAGGAAGAATCTTTGACGGTTCGGGGAAACCACCTCGATGAAGTCCGATATCGATTTCCAAATTGACGGAGAGTTTTAGATTCTCCTGAATTGAAAACCTAAGATATTCGTTTGATCTTTCCGGAGTATCCACTAGCCAGTGAATTTTTTGAAAATCTGAAACGTTAGTTTTAGAACGAATATCCTTAAGCGCGTTAACCGGCATCGGCTTACCCAAGAGAATATCAAAATTCTTGAATTCAGAATCTTGCAAAAGCATCACAAGATCTCCGGAATGAAAAACCATCAAACGTCTGCTTCCGGTGGAACGGACAATATACCGAAGCAAATCCAAAGAAGGAAGCGACTTTACTACAATTCTATAATGCAAAGGAGGTGTTAGGTTTTGTTTAAGAATTTTTAGATTCTCATCCAAACGATCCAGATCTAACAGAACTACAGGTTTCCCAGGTCCGTGCGCTTTCAATTCTTCATTGAGAGTTTGAAAGTAAGGATTGTATGGTTTTCCCAAATCCTTTGGTTTGAAAAAAAAGGCAAGGAGTAAGAGGAAAAACGCACTCCAAAGAGGGATCAACTTAGTTTTAGTAAATTTCATTCTTTATTCCCGAAAACGAGATTACTGAATAAGAACAAACTTTGCTTACAAGTCTTTTCTAACAGAAAAGAAAAACGGGATCTAAAGAACCACTCCATCGAGAATTGAGGAAAGCGATGATTCTAAGATCGTATCTAGAGAACGTTCCTGAAAAACCTGAGGAGGAATCTGTTTTCCGTTTGTTAAAACCGCAAATCCGTGAACAAGACTCCAGAGTGTAAACGAAAGACCAAGCGTGTCCCCGCTTTTAAAAAAACCTCGACTCTGTCCGTCTTCAATGATTTTATAAAGTCCCATAAAGGAATCCTTACTTGTCGTCTGCAGTTCCTCCGGAGCTTCCGACTCGCAGGCAAGAGCACCGCCAAACATGAGTTCGGTTCTCCGAGGATGTTTTAAAGCCAGTTTCACATAACGTGTTCCGGACGAACGAAGTCTCGCTACCGGATCCTCGCTGCTTTCCCAGGCAAGACGCATCTCCTCCGCCAAATCGCTAAAACCGCGAATCGCGAGAGTAAAAAGCAAATCGATCTTTCTCGGAAAATGTCTGTAAGGTGCGGCGTGACTGACTCCGAGATCTGCGGCGATATCACGAAGACTCAGCCCCTCGATTCCGTTTTTTTCCAAGATCTCCTCGGATTTGAGAATAATCGCCTTTTTAAGATCTCCGTGGTGATAAGAATCAGGAATCGGTTTTTCCAAAATTTTCTTTTTTGAGGGAATCTTTTTTTTCATAAAATGTTGTCAGTGACTACTTTTTAATGTTGACGGAATCAACATTAATGTATACAGTGAAAACATATAAGTCAAAAGGGTCAAGGCTCTTTTGGAGGTTTTATGAGAATCATAGGCGCCCTTTTTAAACATTCCCAAACAAATCCCCCCTTGTTTTGGAATGGAATTTTAGTAATGCTCAGTCTTTTTTTCCTGCTTCCCGCCTTCTTTATTGATCAAAGACAGGTGACGAACGCGCCAGTCTGGCTCAAACCTATCAAGTTTGCGCTCTCGACTTCCGTATATTCGTTCACACTCGTTTGGATTCTTCAATATATAAAAGGACATGAAAAAACGATTCGAAACCTTTCCTGGGTGATTACAATCATGTTGATGATAGAAGACGTCGCGATTTACGGACAAGCATTCCGAGGTGAACCGAGTCATTTCAATATAACAAGCCCGTTAAACGGAATGATTTTCAGCCTGATGGGAACCGCCATTACAATATTATGGTTTTCTCATATACTAATCGCTTTTTACCTATTACGTCTTAAATCGGAAAACAAACCCCTTTTGGAATCGTTTCGTTGGGGAATGGCTATCGCCGCCCTCGGGATGATTATCGGATTTTTTATGACGATTCCAAAACCAGAACAAATCGAGGCGATGAAATTGGGAATTTTAAAGTCGAACGGCGGACATACTTTCGGCGCAGAAGAAGGAGGCCCCGGTCTTCCGATCCTGGGATGGAGCACGATCGCAGGGGATATGCGCATTCCGCACTTTATCGGAATCCACGCGATGCAGATGATACCGATGATTGCATTGATTCTAGGAACTTTCAATTTTCCGGAAAGGAACATCGTCAGATCTATCCGAAGTTTTTCGGTCTTCTTGACCGGTTTGATTCTACTTCTAACCTTACAGGCGCTAAACGGAGAAAGTATCCTATATCCGTCGCTTCAGATTCAAATCGGGCTTTATGTCAGCGGATTCGGAATGATTGGAAGTATCATTCTCCCGTTTTTAATCAAAAAAAATATCAAAACGTCGCTGAAAGGAGCTTAATCGTGGAACTATCATTACTATTCGAAATCGTAAACAAAACCGCACTCGCAGGATGGATTCTTTTAATCGTTTTACCGAACTGGAAATACACAGGATTGATTACAACCGGAATACTCGGAACACTGTTGTTCGGAGGGATATATTCAATTTTATTAATATCTAGTTTTGGGAAAACATTAGGAGACTTCGGATCTTTGGAAGGAATCACTTTGCTTTTCCAAAACCCGACGGTTTTGGTTGCGGGCTGGATTCACTATCTCGCATTCGATCTTTTTGTAGGAACCTGGGAAAGTGCGAATGCCCGAAAGTTGGGAATTTCCCGTTGGTTAGTGCTTCCCTGTCAAATAACAACGTTTTTGTTCGGCCCCTTCGGACTTCTCAGTTATCTGTTATTAAGATCGATTTTAAGAAAACCAATTCTATTGGAACGACCTTTCGAGTAAAAATTGGCCGCGCCACTGCGCCGGTTAACGAATAAAGCGCGTTATCCGAAATCGCGCAGGGCCGCGCTCTCCGCTCCGGTCAACAAATTGATCAACATAAAAAGGAATCTATCGTCCCAGATAATTTGTTGACCCCGCATCGATCGCTCGCGGATGCAAATCGAAAATTGTACTTTAAAATAATGTAAAATACCATCGGGAAACTTAACGACATTCCCCAAAAGGCGGATTGTTTTCGGGAGGTTTGAAATTCTGAACGGTCCCCTTCCGGTCCAAAGCCTATTTCATGCCAATAAAAACTTCGACTTGAGCGGATTCCGGATTGGAAGTCCTCTGATCGTAGAATTCAAAATCCGACTGAAAGGCTCTTTTTGATTTTAACTCGGAGTCGGACCAAATTTTTCGCCAGACCGCGATGACGACGGTTGCGATCGAACCGGTATCGCTCGTGAACTTCGAGTATTTTCCTTTTGGAATTTTTCGAAGTTCCATTCCTTCCGGAACCCAACTTCCGTCCGTTACTTCCGCTCCGATCAGAATCCGGTATTTTCCGGATTCATCCGATTCATAATCCGTATAAACCGCAAAAAGGTTTGCCGGTTCTTTTTTATTCGGAATTTTATCCAAAATTCCTTCGGCAAAAAATCGATGCCAAAGTCCGCCAATCTTTCCCTTGCCGGATATTTCATCCTGATTTTTGGTTACTTCCGAAATGCCGACGATTTGAACTTCATTTTTAGAAACGATTTCTGAACTCATTTTTCCCTATTCCGATTTCATTTTAGAAACTACCAAAATCCCAAAGGTCGCGAGTCGTTCCAATAAAGAAAGAAAGGTTTTTCATTTTTATGGATCGATCGTAAGGAAACGTTTTTTCTTCGGGTCTGATTTTCCTTTTTAAAAGTTGGAATTCAAAAAAGAAAAATCAGCGTTTTTTCAAAACATTCTTTAAGATTTCTTTCGTTTGCGGATGTGTAATCACTTGATAGTGAGAGGTTTCCAAAAGACAAAAAACTCTCGCTTCCGGATTTGGTTTTTTACGATAAACCTTGTCGCTTAACAAAGTAAGGCTCGGTTTTTCCACGATTCCGTCTCCGATCCACGAGGACCATTTAGATTCTTCCTCTGTGACAAGACTGTAGATCTGGGTTGCGTCGATCTCGTCCAATTCTCCGAAATAAGAATCGTTTACGTATCTCTGTATCTGCTTGTTTTGAACCCAATCCTCCTCTCGAATGATTCCGTGAGAAAGGTCTTTGATCGCGTCGCTTCTTTGATTTCCGATAAAGCCGATGATACTTACCGGAAGAATCGGAAGAGATTCCGCTCCTAATCCCAGCCAAAATCCGATTTTTTCGATATAAGATCCGCCGTCCGGTGAATTGATTACAAGAGCGTGTCTGATTCTTTTTCCAAAGTCGCTATTCTTCAACTTTGCCTGATATAGAGCGCTTCTAAAAATCAAACCGCCTTGGCTATATGCTATGACGTCTAACGTTTTTTCAGCAACTTCCGGTGAACCGAGTAATTGTTCGACGAGTTCCAACATCGCTTTTGCGTTTGTGGAAAGATGAATTCCCGGATTAAATCGAAGATAGATCGGATAGTATCCGGATTCTTTCATCGTTTCGGAAATGGGAACTTCCCCCTTTGCGTTCCAAAGCCCTTCGTCGCAAAATAAACCGGGAACACAAAGGATTAGATGAGGAAGTTTGGATTCTTTCCAATCCTTTATTACATCTTGATAACCGACATCGGCTCCGTGAATTCTAAAAGAAGCTTTGATATGAGAAGTTGTAACCATTCCAGCAAAAGATTCTCCGACGATACTGGAGACTGGAATATTTTCGAAAAGGGTTCGTTTTACGACAACGTCGGCCATTTCAAGCGCGTCTAACGCTTGATGCATCGCTTTCGCTGTCGAAGCGAGCGCCTGTGAAAGTCCCTGTTCCGTTTTTTCACCGGCGTTTTTGAGCGATTCTCCCGATTTGGAAAGAAATTCCGCAAAGCTAGTATCCTGTATCAAAGGAATGTCCGAAAGTTGAGAAAGCTGCTTCGAAGACCAATCGAAAGATTCAGTCAAGATGGAACGGACTCCTTCTAAAGTTCCAACCGATGTATCTTTCGCAAGTTGCACCAGAAGTTTACTCAGATCCATCGCAGGCTTCGTAGGTTTGTAAGTCATTTCCGCTTCTCCTTTAATCGCCCGCGCAGTATAACCCGAAATTCCTCTTTGGTCAATGGATAAAATTCAGGAATCGCTACTCAATGGTAAACGAACCGCTTGATCTTGAAGTCGTTTCGGTTTCCATGGTGTCATGCGTCTTTTGCTCATTCAGCCGCCGGTGGAGGATTTTTATGATACCGATATCCGATTACAACCCATCGGTCTTTGCTATCTTAAAAGCGCCGTTCAAAAATTCTTGCCTGATGTAGAAGTGATCATTCGCGATTTTCATAGAGGCAACGGCGATAAACTCGCTGGGAGAAAAACTCTTTCGATTCCGAAAGAACTCAAATATTTAAAACAATTCTACCCGGTTGCGGACAAAAGCCCTTTCTCCACATTTTTCGAATACTTTCGCTTCGGCGCTTCTTACGAAGACATCGTTAAGGACGTGAAAATTCTTCAACCGGATCTTATCGGAATCTCTTCTTTATTCTCCCCTTATTACAGAGAAGCCCTAAAAATCGCGGCGGCAATCAAAGAAACGATGAACGTTCCGATTCTTATGGGAGGTTCTCATGTTTCCGCTTGTCCGGAATTGATGCTTTCCGATCCGAACGTGGACTTTATCATTCGAGGCGAGGGCGAAAAACCGATCTGTGATTTTTTGGAAGAATTTAAGAACGGAAAACGTTATGCTACCGTTGATTCGCTCGGCTGGAAAGAAGACGGAAAGATGATTTTCAATCCGATCGGAGAAAATTTTTCCATTCGTGAACTTCCGCCGCCCGATCTAACTTCCCTTTCAAAAGAACACTATCTTTTCGAGGGAAAGCCGATGCGTTTTATCATCACGTCCAGGAGTTGTCCTCATCGATGTAGTTTTTGTTCGGTTCACACTACGTTTGGAACTAAGTATCGAAGAAACACGGTCGAGAACGTATTAAATGAAATCAAGGAATCCTACCAACTCGGTTATCGAGTCTTTGATTTTGAAGACGACAATCTTACCTTTTTCAAACCTGAGATGAAAGAACTCTGCGAAGAATTGATCCGAAACTTCCCTGAAAAAGACGTTCAATTTGTAGCCATGAACGGAATTTCCTATATCAGCTTGGATTCGGAACTTTTGGTTCTGATGAAGAAAGCGGGTTTTACAAACCTAAATCTTGCGTTAGTCAGCTCGGATAAACTCGTAAGGGAAACTACAAAAAGACCTCATACAATCGAAAAATATCTTCAGATCGTAAAAGAAGGTTTTGAACTCGGTTTCCAGATTACTTCCTACCAAATCCTAGGGCTTCCGATGGAAACTTTGGATTCGATGATTCAAACCCTTCAATTCAACGCGGGACAACCCGTATTGATGGGGGCTTCTCTTTTTTATCTGACCCCCAATTCTCCGATCGCGGCGGGTTTTCCGGAAAGAAACGAATCGGACGTATTCTTATCCAGATTGACTTCCATGGCGATTCCTTCCGAACATTTTGAAAGAGAAGACATCTACTCCCTTTTTATCGTTACACGAATTCTTAACTTTCTAAAAAGTGCTACGATCCCAAAAGGAGAGACGATTTTCCTTTCCGATGCGCTTTCGATATTGGAAAAATCGGGAGTTCGATCTTTGATCGGAGTCGAATTATTTCATAAACTTATCAAAGAAAAAGTACTCCTTGCCTCCACAACCCAAGGAGAAGTCCCTCTGGAGAAATTTCGTTATTCAATTTTTGAAAGGGTTTTTTGCAATATAAAAGAAATCGCGACTCTTTCCGGAGGAAAAATCCTTCTTCCAGACTGGAAGGAAACGGAATCTTCATTTCCGCAAAATTCCGATGTTCACTCGAGTTCGTTTTAAAAAATCCGAAACGAAACGGAAGTCGAGTACATCTTCATCGTCGATCAAAACCGGATCTTTGAGAATATTAAGATTCTTTACTTTATTCTTCTTTGTATAATTTTAAGAATCCCGTAAATCCTTGACATATTTTTAGAATGGGATATTGCTCCTTCGTCGATTTTAAATTTTTATGAAAATTTTGTCCTCATTCTTCTTTTCTTTTACCATCTTCGGATCCTATCTCGGCATTTTACTCTGTTTCGGACAACTCGTCTTGGAAAGAAAAACGGCGCTCAATCGTTTGTTGGCCGCGCTCTTTTTAGGATTAACTTGTTTGCAAGTCAGCGTCCTTTGTATCACGACAAACGCTGAAGAATCGTTCCCGCATATAGTTCTTTTGTATCTTCCCGTTTTGGGAACGATAGGGCCGATTCTTTATGGAATCCACAACATCATACAGGATCCGAATTTTGAAAAGACTAAGTTCGGAATCAAAGGAAAACATTGGATTCTAGCGGGAATGTTTTGGCTTTTTTTCGCCGTGAGTTTTTTTGTACCCGACGCTACGATTCATGATGGAATCAGATTTTTTCTCGAAAACAGAGGTAAAACGGATTGGATCAGCGTATTTCCTTTGGGAATTCTGGTCGGATATCTGATACTAATTCTAAAAGGAAGTAGAACTCTCTTTCAAATCGAAATTCTTCGGCGGGAATGGACGGCGAGAGTTCTACTCTACATTCTTTTTGCGACCACGATCAACCATTCAACGGCTGCTTTATTTATATTTCATAAAAATGGAATATTCCTTAAGATAAGCTCCTCTTTGATGTCCTTGAGTCTTTGTATCTCATATCTTATAGGAAGAAAATATCCCCAATATTTTCAGAATCTCCAGAGCGTTGCGAGAGAATCCGCCAAAAAATATGCGCGCTCTCTTTTGCAGGGTTTGGATCTAAACGTGATCCGCGACAATCTCCTAATCTGCTTGGAAAAAGAAAAACTATTCAAAGACGAGAATCTCACCTTGTCTTTGTTAGCCGATGAACTCGCGCTCACGTCTCATCAGCTTTCGGAATTTATCAATCAGGAGATGGGTAAGAATTTTGCAGCGCTCGTAAACGAATATAGAATTCGGGAAGCTTGCGAACTTTTGGTAAAAGAACCTGAAAGATCGATTTTGGACATCGCCTACGAGGCCGGATTTAGAAGTAAAACTTCGTTTCATCGTTCCTTTTTAAAAAGAATCCGACTTCCTCCTTCGGAATATAGAGAGAAAAATACGAAAAAGAACTTTTAGAGCTTGTCCGAAAACCTCCAAAAAAAACGCCGAATACAAAACTCAAACTCTTAATAAAAAGCGGGAGTTCCAACAGATTAGATCTCTTTCTCGATTCGTGAACATTCGAACGAGTTCCTCCCGAAACATTCGAATAGGAGTTCCTACATTCTGAAATTTTTGGAACATCCCCTATTTCTTACATCCAATTTGAAATTTTCTGGAGAAGAGACCCGGTTTATAAACTGGGACGACAGATCCCAGGAAGCGAGTTAGCATAACACCGAATCTGCTAAACTTGAAATCAGGTGATTCATGAATGCTCCTCTGAAAATGACAAAAAAATCCTACGAGGTTCTTTCCGAAAAAGAAAGATCCGTAAAGATCATACGATGGATTCGTTTTTGGGACGCAAAAATCCGAAATCGATTTCCATTCTTAACACGATACCAGGATACGATCGGCTTGGGAATCACACTTGCTTCAGCACTGTTGATGATTCTTTTTGCGGGACTTTATATTGCCGACAAAATTCCGTTTTGGCTCTGCATCGCGTCTAACGCGTTCTTTTCGTCCTTATTACACGAGATCGAACACGATCTGATTCACAATCTTTACCACAAAGGGAATTCTAAAATTCAAAACTGCATGTTTTGGATCGTCTGGTTATTTAGGGCAAACACGGTGAACCCTTGGTTTCGAAGAGAAATTCATCTTTTACACCATAAAGTTTCGGGAAATAAAGAAGACGTGGAAGAAAGAATGATAGGAAACGGAATGCCCTTCGGTTTACGGAGATTTTTGACGATGATCGACGGAAATATGGCTTTGATTCTTCAAGGATGGAAGGTCGGCAAAGACGCGCATTTCTATCTTCGCAAAATTACAGCTCCTAGAATTATCGGCCCTTACAGAGAAACTTTCTTTTTCCTCTGGTATTGTTTCCTAATACTAAATACATTCTATTTTTTGAATATTATTGCAGTTCACCCGTTCGGTCAACTTTCGTTTCTGAATCCCATCCTTCCTATCCTAAACACTATCGCGGTCGTTTATCTCGTTCCAAATTGGATCCGTCAGACTTCAATTCAGGTGGTCTCTTCCAATATGCACTATTATGGCGATGTATCCAACGTTTACAACCAAACCCAGGTTCTAAACTCTTGGTTCGTCTTACCTTTCCATCTTTTCTGTTTTAACTTCGGAGCGACTCACGGAATTCATCACTTCGTGGTCAATCAACCCTTCTACTTAAGACAACTTACTTCGTATTTTGTACTTCCGGCGATGAAACGTTATGGAATTCGCTTTAATGATTTTAAAAGTATGCTCCGAGGGAATTCTAAAAATCCGACCGAAAATCTTTCCAAAGTTTCCAAATCGGTGGATTTCAAACCGCAGACATAGAATAAAGACGAGCGATGCAAACTCGGAACAACGAAAACTCTCAAGAAAACATACAAGAACGACTTCTCGATAAAGCCGAATCTACTTTTTGGCTTTTAGATCGGGTTTCTTCCATGAACTTCGCGGTAATCGCGGAAGGAGAAGGGGATTTGAACCCGGATCTGATTCGAAGGGCGCTCGATATAGTTCAAAAAAAACACCCCCTCGCAAACGTCCAAGTGGAACTTGGAAACGAGTCTGGCCTTATGTTCAAGACGGTTTTCGAAAAAAAAATTCCCCTCAAGATTCTCGACTTTGAGAATGAGCTTTGGAAAAATCGATTAGCGCATGAAGTTATGATTCCTTTTTCAGAGGGGGAATGCCCTTTGATCCGTGCCGTTTTTTTTCGTTCCTTCTCCGGGAATTGGATCCTGAGCATTATCTTTCATCACAGCATCGCCGACGGAAGATCCGGATTATCGTTTTTAATCGACGTATTCAAGGAAACGGAAAATATTTTAGATTATTCTAATATTATTAATCAAAAATGTCTGCCGAAATCGGTTCTTTCCTTATTAAAAATCGAAAAGGAGAATTCCGATAAACCGAAAATATCTCCCCCTTCGGAAGGACCTCCGGTTCGAATCGCCTCTTTACCTTCGTTTTCCAAAAAAAACCGGGAAACAAATCCAGTTTTGACGAGCTTTCAACTGAGTGAATCGGAATTGGAAATCCTTCTTTCCCTTTGTAAACAGAAAGAGACCACGCTCCACGGGATCGTCGGAGCCGCACAATTGCTCGCATTGTATTCTATGTTTGAGACCACAGACCCGATTCTTCTGAACCTTTCCAATCCTGCGGATCTAAAACCGAATCTATCCGAAAAAGTACCGAGTGAAACATTAGGACTTTATATCACCCTTCTTACGCTCGGGATCTTTGTCCGGAAGGACTCCAATCCTTGGATGATCGCGAAAGAAATTTCGGACGGACTCAGAGCTCAGATCCGAAACGGAAACAACGACGTCTCCTTCTACGGACTTATCCCGGCTGCGGATCAGATATTGAGTAAACCAAACGGAATCAAGACCCTCTCCGCCCTCTTGCAAAGATTTCCGCAATCTAGCGTTTTGAGCAACGTGGGTATTTTACCGGACCTACCTAAATTTCAAAATTTCAGAGTAACAAACCTTTCGTTTACTGTGCATCCTTCCGTGTCCCAATCCGTTTTTGTTTCCGCTTCCACTTATCAGAAAAAAATGACGATTCTTCTAAACTACGATTCAAATCGATGGACGCCTGATTCTTTCGATCTATTTAAGAAAAATTTTATGGAAATTCTCAGGGAATTAATAATCCAAACAGAATATTAGAATATTCTGTTTTATCAAAGTTTCCATTGAAAGGTCTCGATCCGCCCGGACCAATAATCCAAAGTTGACTTGAGACCTACCAAGTCCAGAGGTTTAACCAAACAATCATTCAGACCTAAAGCGATGTATTTTTCCTTGTTACTATCGATCGCGTCCGCGGTCAGAGCGATGATGATCGGTAATTCTAGATTTTCTTTCCGAGAACGAATCCAACTCGTCGCTTCGATTCCGTCAACTTCGGGCATGTGAATGTCCATCAAAACGATATCAAAAACGTCCAACTGCATTCTTTCGATGACTTCCCGGCCGTTGTGAACTACGACAGGATCGTAGCCGAGTTTTTTTAAAGCCCTTTCAATCAAAAGACAATTGGTTTCATTGTCTTCCGCTACGAGAATACGCATCTTTTTAGGAACTACATTCGTATAAACTTCGTTCAGCTCCCTTGTCTTTTCGGGTTCCAAAATAGTATCCACATCGGACTGCGAAGCGTTGTCGTACTCGATGGAAAACGCGAACCTAGAACCCTTACCTTCCTTACTTTCCAAGGATAAGGTTCCGCCTTGAAGCTCGATCAATTGTTTCGTGATGCTCAGTCCCAGACCGGAGCCTCCGAACTTTCTCGCGGTTGAAGAATCGCTCTGCGAAAACGCGTCAAAAACTTGTTTCTGCTTATCCTGCGGAATTCCGATTCCGGTATCGGATACGACGAACTCGATGGAAACCTTGTCCCGCGAAATTTTTTTCTGCGAAACTTTTAAAACCACACTTCCCTGATTTGTAAACTTAATTCCGTTACCCGCAAGGTTCCAAAGAATTTGTCTGAGTCTCAGCTGATCTCCGGAAACAAATTCTTGTATATCGTATTTACCTTCCAAATTGAATTCGATCTGTTTTCGTTTTGCAAGAGGACGGAGGAGATCGTGGATCTCATCCAGAACGGAACGAATCGAGAAAACTTCCTTATCCAGGATAATCTTTCCGGCTTCGATCTTTGAAAAATCAAGAATGTCGTTTATGATCTGCAAAAGCGACTTAGCCGAACCGGAAAGAATCTTAGTGTATTCTTTTTGTTCCTCGTTCAGTTTTGTGGTTCCCAACAACTGAACCATTCCGAGAACTCCGTTCATAGGAGTTCTGATTTCATGGCTCATATTTGCAAGAAAGCTGCTCTTTACCTTCGAAGCCTTCTCCGCCATTTCCTTCGCTTGGATCAACTCCCATTCAGTCTCTCTTCTTTGTTGAATCTCTTTCTTAAGAAGAACGATGTTCTTATGGATCTCGCTCTGAAGACCTTCTTTGAGTTTAAATTCCAAATCCTTAATTCTTTGTACAAGCATAATCGAAAATAGAATCGACTGAGAAATAAAAGCCAATTTCAAAACGTGAAGTGAAACAAAGTTGATCGAAAGAATTCCGGTCGCGCTTAGATTCACTACGATCGCAGCCGTCGGAAAGATCAGATGGATAAACAGAAGAATTTTTGCCGATTTAAAATCTTCCTGAATTCTTAAAAAACAAAAGTAGACTATGAGTAAATTATTTATTAGAATCCAATAATACGAAAACTGATTTAATTGAATCGGCGCTACGATCGAGGCCGGAATCAGGGACAAATTGACGATAGAATAGAGGATCGTGACAGCTTTCGCTTTTTTGCTTTTTTTTTCCGGATATAAAAATTCAAGAGAAAATAAAAACAAAAAAAGGCTCGCGGTATAAACGAGAATGAGCGTGACCGTAAGATAGTATTTCCCGTATTCGGGCTTAAATAGATTTAGAAACAGTCCGTCCCAAGAAGTTAGATAGACCGAAAAAAAGGTGATCATTAAAAAATAATACAGATACGATCTGGTTCTAAAGAAAAAATACAGGGAAAAATTATAGAGACTCATCGCGATCCCGAAGCCGAGAGTCAGTCCGACGATCACTAATCGAAACTGTTTCGTAAGACCGAATTTTTTTTCGGATTCCAGGAGAAGTGGAATTCTAAGTGGAGTTCCACTCTTGATACGAACTACGATTTGAATGGACTCTCCCGGTCTCAGATAAAAATCAAGAGAAGGGAAATTCCCTTCATAAACACGATTGGCGCCGGTTAAAATCTCGCGCGTTATCCGCTCATGTCCGTACTTATAGTGAATGTCGACTTCTTCCAAATAAGGATTATAAACTTCGAATTCTCCGTTGAATTCATTTTTGGTGTCATTCTCCAAAGGAATATAAAACCAAACCGTTTCTTTTGAAAATCCAAGCGAAAAGATCTCCGAAGGAATGTTCTGAAAATCCAGTCCCGAAACCTTAGAGAAAATTTTTTCTTTGAAGTCTTCCTTACCCGCATCTTTAAAGTAATGTACGAAGGTTCGAAAGTTTCCGGAATTTTGAAGTTTAGATACTTTTCCGTTCTCCGGCGACGCAGACTCGGCGATCACAGAATAATTGAGCAGCAGAGCCGCGCCGAAGAGTAAGAAAAATCTCATTTTGAATACAGAAACCAGATTTAGAAACGGGTATTTTGGTATTATATCCGCCGTCCGTTTTAAGAGTAAAAAGGTTTTTTCGAGGGGGATCCTTTTTGCAAGCCGCCGTAAAACAGGAGACGATCGATTTTAGAAAATTACGTCGATTTCAGACTTAGAATCTTCCGATTTCTATTTCAAAATTAAGCCTTGAGATATAAGAATCGGATTCTTAGAGTAAAGTTTATTAAACCTAAGAATCCTAGAATTTTAGGATTCACCTCCGATGATCTTATCGATCATGCCGTATTCCAAAGCTTCCTTCGCGGAAAACCAAGAATCCCGATCCGTATCTTGAACGATTCTTTCCAGAGATTGACCCGTTGCCTTTGCCATGATTTCGTTTAACAAATCCTTTTCCCTTTTGACGGATTCCGCAAAAATTCGAATGTCCTCGGCCGGCCCCTTAAACTCTCCCATAACATGCGGTTGATGAATCAAAACTTTACTGTGAGGATATGCTGACCGATTTCCCTTGTCGCCGGAAAGAAGTAAAACTGCCCCAAAGGACATTGCCATTCCCAAACAAACGGTATAAACCGGATTTCGAACGTTTTTCATCACGTCCAGAATCGCCAAACCAGCGTAAGTCGATCCACCCGGAGAATGAATAAAAAGTGTGACCGGTCTTGTCGGATCCACCGCTTCCAAATATAAGAATCGATCGATCAGATATCGGGCCGAGTTATCGTTTACTTCTCCCCAGAGAAAAACCTTTCTTTGTTCGAGATAAACGTTTTCGATCTGTCCGTTCGGATAGAATTGAGTCGCTTCCAAATTCTTCTCCTAAGCCGCTAATAAAAGCCTCATACGGGCTTCCGGTCTGAACGTCTCTCCGATTCCGTCTCTCAGAATATTCTTCAGATGAAGATGTCTTTTTTTGATAAAAGAGAGCGTCTTTCCCTCGGACTTAGAAATTTCGTCTAACGTGAAATTCTTGTAATAATACAACTCGATCAGTTTTTGATCGTCCGGATCCAATTTTTTAAGATTCTTAAAAATGGTATCGTAACATTCTTTTTCCAAAAACGTGGAATGTAATTCTTTCGAATTCCGATCCATCCGATTCGGATCCACAAAAATCAAAGCCTGATTTTCTTTTTTTCGAAGAATACGATCCCCGTGTTTGATCAAGACCCTTTTGAGTAAGGAAGGAAAGGCTGCGGGGGTTGTGATCTTTTCAAGATTTCGATAAAGATCCCAAAAGGATTCCTGAACCACGTCCTGGGAAAGATCCTCGTCTTTGAGAATCTTCGATACAAATCGAGTTGCAAAACGCGAAAACCTTTTTTGCAAAACGGTCCAGGCGCGCAAATCTCCTGACTTGGCCTTGTCTAAAAGTTCTATATAGGTTTTGTCTTTCATACGATTTAAAGTCCCGGAAAGTTTATATTTGGTTCTTAAAAAACGATCTTCCTCCGAGGATTTTTTAAAAAAAGGATTTTTCTTCGAAAGAAAACCCTCGGAGGAGCCCGAAATCTACGTTCTTCCCTTATCTTTCAGGCGATTCCTCAAAGCCTTGGCCATTTCTTTGTCCTTTTGTTTCCGTTTTCGAGCTTCGGACGGATCCGTAAGAACCTTGTGAGCCTGCAATTCTTTCAGGAGTTTTCGATAAGACGCATAACGTTCCTCTTGGATCGTCCCCGCTTCGATCGCGGCTTGAACAGCACAACCGGGTTCCTCTCGATGGGTGCAGTCGCGGAAACGACATTCCAAGGCGGCGGTTGCGATCTCCGGAAAGATGAGTTCGATCTCGTTCTCATCTCCTCCGGAGAAAAGACCAACTTCCCGAATCCCGGGGTTGTCCATCAGAATGCCGCCTTGCGGCAAAAGAAAAAGTTCCCTATGAGTCGTTGTGTGCCTTCCGGTTCCGTCGCTACTCTTAAGGGTGTTCGTTTTTTGAACCTCGGCACCTAACAAAGAGTTGATGATTGTCGACTTACCGGCTCCGGACGAACCCAAGAGAGCGATCGTCTTTCCCGGTTGAACGAAGTCCATCAGACTTTCGGTTTGTCCTGGATCCAAAGCGGAAATCATAATCACGGGAATTTCGCCCGCAATTTTTTTGATTTCTAAGAATTTTGCCTCCGGATCCTCGCAAAGATCCCGCTTATTCAAAACGATCGAGACTTCGGCGCCGCTGATCCGAGCCAAGAAGAGATAACGTTCGATTCTTCTCGGACTGTAATCGTTGTCGAGTCCCATGACCACGAGCAACAAATCGATATTCGAAGCGATCGCCTGCGCTTGATTTTTTTTTCCGGGGTTCGATCTTTTTAATAAGGTCTTTCTCGGAAGAATTCGTTCCACGATACAGAGATCGTCTCCTTCGATTTCTCGAACAAGAATCCAATCTCCCGTGACAAGAGATTCTCCGGAGGATAACAAAACTCCGGACGAAATTCCGCGACGTTCTCCGGAATGCGTTAGAATTTTAGAATATTCTCCGTAGACTGAAATGACCCGTGCGGGTATGAGATCGACCAAAGGTTCCGGGAGAAATAGGTCCGGATTCCAGCCGTACGAGGTGAGTAGTGAATTTGGTTGTGACATTTGATTCCTTCTGATTTTGAAATGGATACAAAACTCCCTTCCCTTTTCCAGGATCGTGAGGAGTTAGAATTTCAGAATGGAATCAAACAATCATATTCAGTTTTCTGAATTTCATGATCCGGGATTCTCGCCTAAAACGTCAATCAAAGAATGACGAAAAGAGGTATTGAATTAGAAAAACGTAAACCTCCCAGTTTTCTCTCCGAAAATAGCCTTTGGTTTTCCAAGGCGATTCCCCAAATTTTCTTTTTCGATACAAAATTCAGAAACAAACCAGAACTCTCTTTTTCGCGAGTATCCTTTCGCTTTGGCAAAATATTATCAATTCTTGGCAGGTTCGTTCACTATTTTTCTTGCAATATTTTCCTTTTTTGGAAATATTTTGCCAATTTAACCCAGGCAAAAACATTGATTAAAAAAATATCACAGTCCATAGAAAAAATCAAAGGTCAATACGATACGATCGTTATCGGTTCCGGTTACGGCGGCGCGATCGCCGCGTCCCGTCTTTCTAGAGCGGGAATCGAAGTCTGTCTTTTAGAAAGAGGAAAAGAAATTCGACCTGGAGAATTTCCGAATAAAGAACTTCAAGCTTTTGAAGAGGTACAAGCCAATTACGAAGACAAACATATCGGTCATCAACACGGGCTTTACGATTTTCACTTTAACAAGGACATCAATGTCCTTGTCGGTTGCGGTTTAGGCGGCACTTCTCTTATCAACGCCAACGTGAGTCTTCGCGCCGTTCCCGAAGTTTTTCAAGATAAATCCTGGCCTGCGAGCATTCGCAAAGAAGCCAAGGATCACGGATTGGACCCTTATTATTCCAGGGCCGAAGAAATGCTCCGGCCGAATACGATTCCTAAAAAATATTCCAATCTTCCGAAACACGAGGCTCTCAAAAAATCCGCAGCGTATTTGGGAAAAGAATTTTATCCGACTCCGATCAACGTCACTTTCGAATCCAAGATCAATCACGTAGGAGTTCAACAAGACGCTTGTACAAACTGCGGCGACTGTGTTACGGGCTGCAACGTCTCTTCCAAAAACACGACCTTGATGAATTATCTTCCCGATGCGGTCAACTTCGGCGCGCAGATCTTCACAGAAGTTAAAGTCAATTATCTTGAAAAGAAGGACGGCTATTGGTTGGTTCACTTCATTCCTCTCGGAGTGGATCGGGAAAAATTCAGCAAAGACGAACTTTTTATACGGGCAAATACGATCGTTCTCTCCGCCGGAGCTTTGGGTTCCACCGAGATTCTCCTTAGATCCAAAGAAAAAGGACTTAACCTTTCCGATCAAGTCGGGGTTCGGTTTAGCGGAAACGGAGATATGTTAGGCTTTTCTTATAATGGAACGGCCAAGATTAACGGGATCGGTTTTGGAAGCAAAAAGCAGAATGGAAACGGACCGGTCGGTCCTTGTATTACGGGGGTCATCGATACGCGAAAAAGCGCTTCGAAACTCGAAGACGGAATGATCATCGAAGAAGGATCGATTCCGGGAGCGATCCGAGGTCAATTACCTGCGGTTTTTGCCCTTGGCTCCAAACTCACAGGCATCAAAACAAAAAGAGGTTTTGTAACTTGGATTCTTGAGAAAATTCGAATTTTCATAAGTTTTATTCTCGGTCCTTTTCACGGAGCCGTTCGCAACACACAGACCTATCTTGTCATGGCTCACGACGATAACGACGGTAAGATGTTTTTAAAAGACGATCGTCTTCGTATTTCCTGGCCGAATGTCGGCAAAAAACCGATTTTTGAAAAGATAAGCAATATCCTAAAAGAATCCACGATTCCATTAAATGGAACGTATATTAAGAATCCCGTATGGAACAAATTGACGGATCAGGACTTGATCTCCGTCCATCCTCTCGGCGGATGTCCGATGGGAGAAGACGCGGCTTCTTCGGTCGTAAACGAAAACTGTCAGGTTTTTTCCGGAAAGAGCGGAGCTGTGACACACGACGGACTCTATGTAATGGACGGTTCCGTAATTCCTCGATCCTTAGGAGTCAATCCACTTCTTACGATCTGCGCGATTTCGGAAAGGGCCTGTGAAAAACTCGTTTCCGCAAAAGGAAGCAAGATTGACTACAGCCTTCCTTCTCATCCGAAAAATACGGAAGTCGTCGACGAATCCGTTTTGGGAATCGAGTTCACAGAATGTATGAAAGGATTCTATTCCACTCAGTCGAAAGAAGATTACGAACGAGGATTTCAAATCGGGCAGGACGAAAAAAGTTCTTTCGAATTCTTACTTACGATTCGAAGCAACAACTTGGAAGAGATGATCGCAAATCCGGAACACAAGGCTACGTTATTCGGCACCGTAAGAGCTCCTATGATCTCCAAAGACGTAATCACCGTTACCAACGGTGACTTTCTTCTTTTTGTCAACCGAGAGGATCGTATCGAAACTAGAAACATGGTTTATAAGATGATTCTCCAAACCGAAGAATCCAAACGTTATCTTTTCGTAGGAGCCAAATGGGTACAAAACGACGGGCTCACGAATATCTGGAGAGACACGAGCACACTTTTTGTCACGATCTACGACGGTGAATCGGAAACTTCTCCCGTTTTTGCAAAGGGAATTCTCCATATTCTTCCCGAAGACTTTGCAAAACAGATGACTACGATGAAAGTAATCAATTCCAAGTCGATCGCGGACACGGTTAAGGGAATGGCGAAATTCGGAGCTTTTTTTACGGGAGCGCTCTATGACGTGTACGGCGGAGTTGCAAGTGCGATCGTTCCTTGGGACAAGGATGCAAGACCGAGAACCAAAAGACCTCTTCGTGTTTCCACTCCGGAAACTTATTTTTTCAAAGCGGACGACGGAGCCGACCTCCGTCTCTTGCGATACAAAGGCGGCAATAAAGGGCCCGTACTCTTATCTCCGGGTCTTGGCGTTTCCAGTTTGATCTTCAGCATCGATACGATCGAAACCAATCTGCTCGAATATCTTTTCGAAAACAAATATGACATCTGGATGTTCGATTATAGAACTTCGATCGCTCTTCCTTCGGCCCCTCTTCCGAACACGGGAGACGTGATCGCGACCAAAGATTATCCGGCGGCGGTGAAAAAAGTTCGCGAACTCACCGGAGTGGATAAAATCCAAGTTGTGGCGCATTGTTTCGGGGCGACTACGTTTACGATGGCTTTACTCGCAGGTTTGGAGGGAGTCCGCTCAGTGGTCCTCTCTCAAATCTCGGCAGATGTCGAAGTTCCGACCGCGATGGATATCAAAGTGGGACTTCATACCGCCGAGTTGATGGACTTGATGGGAATCGAAGATCTGACTGCATATACTACGGATAACGCGGATTGGTTGGATAAATTTTTTAACTCCGTTCTCGCCCTTCAACCTCAGTCTTTCTTTTCCCACGACGTCAATCCGGTCAGTAGAAGAATCTCGTTTTTATACGGAAGTTTATACAAATTAGACAATTTGAATGAAGAAACTTATAGATACGGACTCGGAGAAATGTTCGGAGTCGCGAACATCAAAGCTTTCGAACATCTTTCCAAGATGATCCGCGCTCACAAGGTCGTAACCGCGACCGGCGCAGACGATTACGTCACACACATGGAAAGATTAAATCTTCCGATCACTTTTATTCACGGCGCTGAGAATCAATGTTATCTTCCGGAAAGTACGGAGAAAACCTATCAAACTCTGATCAATCGTTTCAACCCCTCCCAATACTCGCGTCACGTGATACCGGGTTACGGACATATCGATTGTATCTTTGGGAAAAACGCCCACAAAGACGTATATCCGCTCATACTTCAGGCTTTGAAAAAATACTGACACAAGCGAATATATTAGAATTTATTAAATCTCTTTTCGGAAGGAAGAATGTCAAACAACAACGTACAACAATACGACGCGGTCGTAATCGGATCCGGATTCGGCGGCTCCATCAGCGCCCTACGTCTTTCAGAAAAAGGACAAAAGGTTTTAGTTCTGGAACGTGGAAAAAAATATGCTCCGGGAATGTTTCCCAGGGACGTGCAGAACGTGAACAATCTCCTTTGGCGTTATCCCAAAAAGAAAAAATCCTTAGGACTTTATGAACTGAATTTTTTCAGCGGACTCGGAACGGTCACCGCTTCCGGTCTCGGCGGCGGATCCTTGATCTACGCGAATATTCACATTCGTCCGGACGACGCGGTTTTTCAAGATCCTAGATGGCCGGCCCCTTTCAATCGAAAATATCTGGATCCGTATTACGATAAAGTCGCCTCCAAACTCGACGTAAAACCCGTTCCTGCCGAATGGGACCTTCCGAAAAGAAATAAGTTCAAGGCGGCGGCGGATCTCAATGGACATCCTCACTTTGATCCGGACGAAGCGGTCAGTTGGTTAAAGGCTGCGAGACCGGGACAATCCACTTGCCTACGTTGTGCAGAATGCGAATTTGGATGCAACCACGGCGCCAAGAATACATTAGATTTTAATTATATTGCAGACGCTCAAAAGAACGGAGCCGTTTTTCAAACGGATTCTCTGGCTTCGCATATCGCCCCCGACCCAAAGGGAGGTTATATCGTTTATTATGAAAACACTGTGACCGGAGAAAAACATTCAGTCTCCGGAAAGAGGGTTGTACTTTCCGCAGGTACGCTGGGAACCAATCGAATTCTTTTTAAAAGCAGAGATTATTACAAAACGTTGCCGAATTTGAGCAAACAACTCGGAAAAGGATATTCCGGAAACGGGGATTTCTTGGGAGGAATCGAATCGAGTAAAACCGATCTCAAACCCTGGGACGGACCCGATGTAACGACGGTGATCAATTATTTTCCGAACGGATTTCAGTATACGATGGCGGCTCCTACTTTCAACGAACCCGTGATGACGGTTCTTGCTTCCTTAGGAATCGCAAAGCCGAATTGGTTTTTAAGAATGATCGGCCCTCTTTTCTGGAAAAGTCTGAAGTGGATTCTTCCTTTCATCTTCAAGAAGGGATGGATTTCTAAACCTCTACCTCCAGGCGCTCCTGGCGCAGGCGATCCAAAATACATGACAAATCTCTTCGCAATCGGAAGAGACAATGCAAACGGAAGAATCGTTCGATGTGGAAAAGACATCGACGTAAAATGGAAGTATTCAAAGGAGAATCAAACTCTCATTCAGAACATGACCGCTTCCATGCAACAAGTTGGAGACGCCTACGGGGGACAGTTCGGTCCTCTTGCGACTTTCCTATTGTTCAATCGGATTCTTTCCGTACATTCGATGGGAGGTTGTCATTTAGGAGCCAATCCGGACAAAGGTGTTGTTTCCGAAACCGGAGAAGTTTTCGGATATAAGAATCTATTCATCGCCGACGGATCCGTGATTCCATCCTCCATCGGATTCCACCCCGTTATGACCATTTCGGCCGTAGCGGAACATACTGCAGCTTCGATCTGCTCCGGCCTATAAGGAAACTGAAAAATCTCCGTGAAACTCCTATCAGAAGAATCTGCCGAAGCTCCAATATTAAAATTGACAAGGACGCAATGTATTCTAAATTTCTAATTTAGAATACATTGATATAACTTTTAAAACAAAGCGTAAAATGAAAAAATCAAATTACGTTTTATTTTAAACAAAAACAAACACGAAGTATCAAAAATAAATTCTTACTCAAAAAAAATAGAGAATCGACCTTCACGCTTTCAGCCTACTCTATAGTTCAATATACAAAAAGAAAAAAAGGAACTCGCGTAAAAATGCAACAAAATCAGCTTTATATCGATCTCGGATTGTCCGAAGACAAATACAGCCAGGAAGTGATCGAAGGACAACAGGTCTATACGAGTAGTTTTTTAAGAATCTACGACTTAGTGGTTTTACACATCATCAGCCGATGGTTCTGGCGTTGTCCTCCTCAGAATATGGTTCAGCTCTACAATAAATATCTCACCGCCAATCATCTCGACATTGGCGTAGGCACCGGTTATCTTTTACAAAAGGCAAAATTCCCGGTTGAAAAACCCGCAATTTCGGTGATGGATCTAAACGTAAACAGTCTTATCGAAGCGAGGAGACGTTTATCGCATCTCGCAGGTACATTCAACGCTTACCGGGCCAATATACTCGAACCGATCCAAACGAATGAAAAATTCGATTCCATAGGTTTAAGTTTTCTCTTTCATTGTGTTCCGGGAGCGATCCGCGAAAAGGCGTCGACTGCATTTCGAAATCTTCTCAAAATTCGAAATCCGGAAGGGGTAATTTTCGGATCGACCGCTCTACACGACCTTGGACAAACCCATTATCTTTCTCGCAGAGGAATGAAAAATTTAAACCGAAGAGGGGTTTTTCATAATACCCAAGACACGTTTTCCGATTTAGAGGCGGCTCTCCAAGAGAATTTTAAGGATTATGAATTGTATGTGATCGGAGCGATCGCCTTCTTTGCCGGCAGAAAAGCAAAGTAAAAGAAGAATCGAATTTCCCTACAATTTCGATAAGTATCTTTTGAAACCCCTTGAAATCGGACATCCAATCCGATTTCAAGCCGCGAGCGAGCGCCAAAGTCATCACATTCAGAAAATCGAATATTCTTCTTAATTAAAAAAGACTAATAGAGAGGATTGGCTTCCAATCTTTTTAGATCCCTCTTCGCATCCAGTTCCTGAAAAATCGATTTCGCCGTCGAGACACGCTCTTGATCTCTTAGGAGCTGGCCGATTTCATACAACGCCGTCGCGTATTCCCAACGGTTCATCGTATTGGAAAGAAAAAGTTCAGCTTCCTTGAAGATCGATTCTGCCTTTTTAACGTTTCCTGAATAGAATTTTAATTTTCCTTTTAAAACCAAAGCCGGGCCGTAGAGATACGGTAACGACTTTCCTAATTTCAATCCGTTCTTTAGACCGTATTGAATGATTTTGTTCAAACTCTTATCGCCCGTTTCTCTTTGTGCAAAAAGCGCTGCTTCCGCAAGATAGACGTTTCCGATTTGAAGTTGCGGAAATTTCACTTCACATCTTAAAAATCCTTCATAACTTCTTTTAGACCAATAAGCGGCTTTTTCCGTCCAACCTTCGTAGATCGTAAGTTTGAGAAGTTTATTGATCGTAGAAAGCTCGTTCATCACATCGTTTTCAGACGCAGCCCTTTCCGCCTCGACCATCAGTCTTTTTTCTAAATCCGACGGATCGACTTCTCCGAGAAGATATCCGAAATATGGGGACCAAATACGAGTCCACCGCAACTGTAACTGAGCTCCGAGGTCGCTCGCCAACTCGCCGATATCATCAAAGTATTTCTTTGCGGTTCTAAAATCGGATTGGAAATAATAGAGGAATCCTCCGGAAGAAAGCGCTGAAAGCAGATCCCACTTTTCACCGACTTGTCTATAGATCGCTACCGAATCGTGAAGATAGGGAAGACCCAAATCCGGACGATTCTGCATCATATAATAGATTCCGTGCACGAGAAAACCGATCGCCCTTGCATAAGGATCTCCGGTTTTTTCAGCGAGCTCCATTCCCTTGCTCAAAAAATGTTTGGAAGGTCCGAAAAGATTCAATCCGAAGAAGACCTGACCTAACGCGCATTCGGCGAGGGACTGACGAACAGGATCGTCAAACCGTTGAGTGGCGTTATATTGGGTAAATACGGACCAACCGAATTTTTTGATGTCCTTCATGATGTATAACTTTGCGAGTGTCACCAAAATCATACATCTCAAACGTAATCTTTCAGCCTTATTGGCGGAAGTATAAGACGGTCCCAAAAGGGAAAATCTAAGAACAAAAGGAAGTTGTAATACGATTTTAAAAATCGTATCCGGTCTGCTTCCCGGTGCGCGGATTCCGGTAAATCGAAGCGCCGTTTCCAACGCCTCCATCGCGCGGGGAATATCGTCCTGTTCTTGATAGACCTGGCCCAAACCGGTGTAGGAGCGAATCAGATTCAAAGTGGACTTATTCTCCAAACAATCCATAAAAAGCGCTTCCGCTTTGGAATATTCGCCCAATTGTCGATGAACGTGGGCCAATTCTTGAGTAATCTCATAATAAAGATCACTTTTACTTTTACCCGCTTGAACGATCATTTCCAGAACTTGACCGTAGTGATAAATCGCGTCTCGGTTTGCGTATCGACTTCTCGCCTTACGGGCGGCCATCAAAGAATATTTGGAAGCCTTTTCGTAATCGGCGCACTGCTGATAGTGAAACGCAAGGATATCCGCCATCTCGACGATATTGCCTTCGTTCTCTTCTTCGATAAAGGATGCGATTCGTTTGTGCAAATCCTCACGCGTCGAATGAAGAAGTGTATTGTACACGATGTCTCTGATTACGATATGTTTAAAAATGTAAGTAAGAGGATCGGTGATCTCCAAAGGAGTCAGATCCAATCCTTCCAAACTCTGTAGAATGTTTTGAATTTCGGAACGGAATTCCACTGGAAGAAGATGATTGAGCGTCTGAACGTTGATCAAACGTCCGATCACCGACGCCGTTTTTAAAACGATCTTTTCCCGTTCCTGCAAACGATCCACACGAGCGAGTAAAACGTCGTTGAGTGTGTTCGGTATTTGGATATCCCTTGTTGTTTCCGAAGGAGAAAGGGTTCCATTCTCCAATTTTTTCAAAGTTCCTTCTTCGATCAAATTGTGAACGATGGATTCAAGAAAAAACGGATTTCCACTGGATCGATTTAGAATCTGATCCAAAAAATCCTCCTGGCTCGTATCCATCTTGAATTTATGAACGAGAAAATCTCTCGCTTCCTCCGGTTTAAATTCCTTCAAACGAATGAGTTCCTCGTTCGGCGCCACGGATTCTTCCGCAAACTGCCCTTCCGGCCTGGAAACCAAAATCAACATGGCTTTCATCGAAGGAAGTCTGGCGGCTAATTTTTCCAAAAGTCGGCTGGAAAGTTCGTCGATCCAGTGAACATCTTCGAAAATCAATAAAAGAGGTTTTCGTTCCGCGCGTTCTTGCAGTAAGGAAATGATGATTTCGAAAAGTCTTTCGTTCTTTTGTTTTCTGTCGATCTCGCGGGTCAAAGGATCTTCTTCGACCGGAACCCCCATCAAAGCGACAAGAGCTTTCGCCCATGCGATATCAAACGAATTCAATTTCTCTAATGCATTTTCCGCCTTGAAAACTCTGGTTTCGATCGAGTCGTCTTCGAAAATTCCAAGAAACAAACTGAGCAATTCTTTCCAAGGATAGAATGGGGTAAATTTTTCGTAAGGATAACAATAACCGATGAGAATCTCAACTTCTCGATCGTAAGCCTGATCGATAAAGGTATTCGTCAATCGGGACTTACCAAGTCCGGCATCCGCGATCACTCTACAAACGACTCCGCCTTTCTCCATCGAAGTATCGAGCATTTTGTGAAGACGATCGATCTCATCCTTTCTTCCGATCATTGGATCTCTGTATTGGATGAGCAAACCTGGTATGTTTTTTTGTTCCCCGGTGAGTTGAAAAACCTTTTTAACGCCGCTCACACCTTTGAGCTCGATGTCTCCGATTTCATGGAAGGTAAAATTCTTACCCAACTTACTTTTGGTTTGGGAATCGATTAGAATTCCCGTTTGTCCAGCTAACGTGGAAAGACGAGCCGCGATGTTCATCATTTCTCCGATCGCGGTAAAGTCCTTTCGAAAAGGAGCTCCCAAATCTCCACAATAGGCCATCCCCGTGGAAATTCCGGTTTGTAGATTTTTTGCTGCCGGAAAAGCCGAAGCCCCTTCTGTCAGCCGTAGCGCAAAACGCGCCGCTAAAGCTTCCTTGTTTTCCAGAGCCGCAGGCGCTCCGAAAAGAATCAAAAAAAGCGCACCCTTATCGGACAAATCCGTAAGAACGAACGTTCCCGAACAAGCGGCAACAATACCTTGAATATAAACAAAAAAGTCGTTAAAATTCTTAGAATCGGTGCTGGATTCCAAAGGAGAATCTATATGTACGAATGCCGCCGCGACTTCCCGATAATCTCCGGAAAACGCCCTGTGAACGTTTGTAATTCTCTGATACAACTCCGGAACGATAAAACGTCTGCAACGTTTGAAAAAACGCTCCGAAGAGATCCTTTCCGCGTTTTCGGAACGGGAGGGAGGAACATAGTTATTGTCGATTCTTTCACAATCGATCAGACGTACGAAGTTGGAATTTATACTTTCTCCGGTTTTTGAATCCGGAAGAAGATCCCATAGTTTCGCGCTGAGAATGATCTCTCCGCCTAACGCCAGTTTTTCGGCCGAAATCGAATCGTCGACCGGCGCTCCCGCGATAACGGCTCTTAAAAAACGATCCGGATCGCCCAAAATGAATTCATGATATTCTCCGTAACCAAGACCGACTCTCGCCGGAAGATTGACGTTTTCTCCCAAAAGTTGACTGGAACTGTATTCAGAAATCGAATTAAAAATTCCTAATGCACAATTGGCAACGCGCAACGCGGCGTCCGCATCCGTTTCGTCTTCCTTTTTTTCGAAACTTACAAGAACCGAGTCTCCCGCAAATTGATAAACCGCACCACCCCATTGATTCATGTGGTCTAAGAGCGCGGTATAATAATTAGAAAGAACGGTTTGAAGAGCGTCAATTCCTCTCGTACCTTTTGCCGCAAGAGCCAAAGTTGTAGGAGTAAAACCTACGACGTCAAAAAAAAGGACTGCGCCTTCGATCGACTGAGAACGCTGGAGTTTCGACTCGTTGGAATCTGCCAATTTTCGGACAACCGCAGACGGTAGATATGGTCTGATCAGTTCAAGTGTGTCTTTGATGGATTCCGTTGCACTATTCATAATAATCCTAAAACCAATGTTATTTTTGTTTCAACAATTCTGCAAGGCTGTTAGACGAAGAATTTTGACCAATTATTCCCGGTATTGTGCTTTTGCTTGCAGAATTGTTATTTTTATTAAAGTTTTGGCGTCGGTTTTATCCCCGTGATTCCTTCCGCAACGCGCTCGGAAAGAGCCGCGATCGTCATCGAAGGATTGGCCCCGATTGCGGTCGGAGAAAGACTTCCATCCGCAACATAGAGCCCTGAATACGAAAAAACCTGACCGAACGTTTTCGGTTCCGCCGAAGTCACCGCATTCACTTTGGAATTCCCAAGGATACAACCGCCTAACGGGTGTACGGAGACATTGTTACGGATCGGCCATGCCCAAGTCGGCATCGCAAAATGAGCCTTCGCCTTTACGAAGGAGGCGAAATTTTTTGTTACGTCCAAAATCGCTTCGTAAAGAGGCATACTATTCTTTTGAGGCCATTGCACTTGAATACCTCGTTTTCGATCCAACACCATTCTTCCGTCAGAACGATCCACCCCCATACAAAGTAAAACCAGGGATGTGTAGGACATATCCCCTTTCATAACTTCGCTCATAAGAAAACCGATTTTTCCGAATATCTTTCCGCTCAAAAAACGTTTGAAGAGTTCTCCGATCATGTGAAAGAAAAAACCGATTCTAAAAATGAACGGGATCGCAGCCTCGGCAAAATATGCGGCAAAGACCGGATAACTTGCATCCTCCAAAACGAAAGCTTTTTTCGGATCGAAATTTTTGAAAAGATTATAGTCTGTGTACTGAGTGATGACCGGACCGTAGTTCGGATCCGCCGGTTGTGTTCCTTTAGTAGCAAAGGATAGAAAATCTCCGTTTCCGGAAAATTGTTTTCCGATATGTTCCGAAATATCGGGAAGAGTTTTGTATTCTTCCTTACACTTGAGAAGAAGCTCGGTGGTGCCTAACGTTCCTGCGGAGACCACGACCCTTTTTGTAAGAACGGAATCAAGGCCTCGGTTTGCCGAGGAAAGATCGAGAAAATAAATCCGATATCCGTGTTCACCGTGTGCGGACGGATCGTCGGTTCCATCCGAGGAAACCGGGACGATCTTTTGAACGAGATGTTCCGTTCGAACGTCGGCTTTGTATTTATTCTCGGCCACGAACAAGTAATTAAGATCCAAGGTATTTTTAGAATGGGAATTACATCCGATATCACATTCCGCGCAGTAAGTGCAGGAAGTTTGAACGGCTCCGTATCTATTTTTTTCCTGAAGTCCTATCTCTGTCGGCTTTTTAAAATCATTTCCGAAGAATACGTTAATATCGGCGAGTTTCGATTCCCTTCCTTGGGACTTTGCGAATTTCTGATAGAGTTCGGTGCGAACGACTCTTCTTCTCGGATCGTTGTTGATAGGAATCGGCCGAGATCCCAGAACTTCCTTTACAATTTTATAATACGATGTGAGACTTTTCTTTTTAACGGTCTCCGGCCATCTTTCGTCGAAGATATGATCCGGGGGTTCTAAAAAAACGTTCGCATAGATCAAAGATCCGCCACCAAGTCCAGCCGATAAAACGACGTCCATGTTCGGGTAGTTCCGAATATCGAATAAACCTGTCTGGTTTAACTTTGAAAGTTTCCCCGGTCTCAATTTTGTCTTGTTTTCTTCGGGAACGTTCCAGAAGTTTTTGGCCATGTCGTGCGGAGAACGCGGGAAAGAACCCTTTGGATATCGTTTTCCCCGCTCCAGGATCAAAACCTGACCCGGCCATTTTTTACTCAATCTACAACCGTTTACGGCTCCGCCGAAACCGGTGCCGATCACAACCGCTTCGTACTTTTTCATTACAACCCCGACAATTATGTTAATATATTAAAATAAACTAAATTCAAAACGATTCAAAAGATAAATCCCGATAACCAAAGCTCCCAAAAAAGAAACAAAGGAGAATATTAAATGAAATTTTTCCCAGCCGTCCAAAGAGCGAAATCCTTTATAACTTCGTTTCCAAGCCCATTTCGGCAATTCTTCCAATTCGTCTCCCAGTTTATGCAGATCAAAGATCGTTATCACTAAAAGGGCGAGCGTGGAAATCAGTAGAATCGGTTTTATAAAGCCGGAAACCCTGCAAAACAATTCTCCGAAAAAGCCGAGATTTCCCCAGCAGACAAACGTGCGTAACGTGACCCAGACGATCAGAATCGGTAAACCCGCAAAGACGATGAGGATTTCTCCCCAGATCGAATTGCGTTTTACCTTGCGTTTTCTTTTTTTTCGAGGGCTTTCCTCTTCGACAGTTTCTACCATAGATCGTCTCCGTTATAAAGTTCGATTTGTTTTCGAGAATCTTCGTTCTGAAAGTAACCGAGCGCTTTCCAGACTTCTAAAGAAACGGTTTTATAAGCCTTCCAAGATTTTTCACAATTTGGAGTAATCGGAATGTCTCTCAACTCCACAACCTTCTGAACATATTCCTGACAATTACTCGCTTGATATCTTTCTTTTTGTAAAGGATCATATTTTGGAAAAGAGTTCGATATTTTCAAACGGTTCAATAAGATTTTCCTCATATTGTCTTCACACTTGGTTCCAAAAATACAATGCCAAGGATTGTCGTTCCCCGTAAGCTCTCTAACTTTCGGGAAATCGTCCTTCACGATAATCTCTTTGAGTTGGGAACGGAAAAGATTGGGAATCCCTTTTGCGTATTTTTCCCATTCGGTCACTCGGTCGTCGCTATGGACGGGATGATCCGGAAGAGTCATATCGGACGCGTGTCCTCTTCCCGTAGGATACATTTTATTAGAATTGTATAATTTACGATGTGCGAATGAATCTCCTAAAAGGTGAAAAGCGAATCCTAAAGCGCATAGTTTTTCAGGTTGTTTTTCCTTTTTAGAAGTTAGTTCGTTTCTGAGTCGATCAAGAACCACGATTGCGATATTTCTGAGGTGTTCGCTGTTCCCGCCGGTCAACCCATGCAGAAGTTGCTGAACTTCAGCCATTCTTCCGAGCGTATAACGCGAACCTTGATCCGTAAAAACCCAGAGAAGATATTGGAAGGGATAATCGATCGCAAGTTTTCTATAAACCCCGATTGCATCCAGTTCCGGAACTTCGTCCGGAAGTTGCGCGCAAAACGCTACAAGAGCCGTTTCATCTTTGGTAAGCGGAGAAGGGGTATGGAAATTATTTAAAACGGTTTGAACCGTATAAAAATGACCGTCCTCTTGATACGCACCAAGGCTGTGACATAACAATAAAAGAATGATAAAGATCGATTTAGTCAATTTCTTCCCAAACATAAATCGACAATAAATGCATCTTTTGACAACAATTGCAACAATAGTTTACTTTCCCGGCCTCTTTCTTGACATTTTTTATAAAAAGAGAAGAAGGCCGGATTTCGAAAACGAAAAATCAAAGCAATCCGTTATCAGCGAAAAATCGAAACTCTCCTTTCTTTCCGAAAAGACGGAATGGAATCCGAAAGTTTTCCGGCGAAAAATATGCTTGTAAACGGAGCGTTCCGTTTCATTCTCCCCTGGGTCATTCCGTTTCCATTCAGGAAGAAAAATCGAAACCTTCGATAACGGATCGTGAGCGTTATCCTTTGTAAAGTCCAAGTCGTAACGGTTCGAATGGAAGGCCTTCCCCGTAAAAAAAATGAATCATCAGTTTAGAACTTTCGCATATACTTTCATCCTAATTTTACTTACTCAAACTTCGCTATTTTCGCAAAACTCGATCGATCTGACGAAAAATTGCGATCAGGAAGAAAATTGTGGATCGAAAGGATGGAAAATTTTAGATCGATTTGAAAACCGTTTTTTGGAGGAACGTTTTGTTCCTGATTCCGAATGGAAGAACGTTCCAATATTTCCGATCTGGGTGAACAAATTCTATTCTCACAATTCGTCGCTCCATCGGTTTACTTTTTATACGGAGTTCGATCTACCGGATCGGTTTGCGGAAAGTCCCTTAGAACCCGGAATTCGATTCGGGGAAATCGGAGAGACGTTCGAAATTTACATCAACGGCAAAATTATAGCCAAGGAAGGGGAAGTCTCAAAGGAGAAAGTAATATTCCACAGAACCGTTCGAGGTCAGGTTTATGAAATCGATCGTGAAGTTCTAAAATCGAAAGGGAACCGCTTAGTCGTAAAAATTTCCGGAGATCCGAAATACGACCATACAGGATTTTATCTGACATCCGGATACGAAATCGGATATTATAAAGAACTCATATACAAAGAGCAGGACCGTATTGCCCTTATCCTGATCGGAATTTATATCACCACCGGACTCTACCATCTTTTTCTTTTTTTAAAACGAAGAAAAGAAAGACACAATTTTTCGTTCGGTCTTTTCGCCCTTTTACTCGGGCTCTATATTTACACCAGATCTTCGGTCGTCTTTGAAAATCCGATCGATTCCACTCTGATTCAAAGAATCGAATTGATCGGTTTGTATATTTGTATCTCGAGTTATTTTACGTTTATGAGTCAGCTTTTTTACGGAAAGACAATTTCCCCGATTCGTTATTATTCGGTCTTCAACGTCCTCCTAGTAATTCCGACTTTGTTTACTCCGATGTATATCTCCGAATATTTGCTAAGGGTTTGGCAAATGGGAGCGATCTTTTACGCGGTGCCCGTAAACTTCTACGTTCTAATCAAAGGTATAAGGCTGAAACTTCCGGCGGCAAAAAGATTGTTCTTAGGCACCGTAATCATCACGTTTACGGCGATCTTCGACGTGTTGGATTCTTTATTCTTTAATACAGGCTTGGCTCTGAGCAAATACGGATTTTTCTTTTACGTGATGGGAATCGCTACCATTCTCGCCGAAAGATTCAGCGAACTTCACGCAAAGACCGAAGAACTCAATGCAAATCTTGAACAAAGAGTGGAGGAAAGAACGAGGGAACTGACTGACACTCTGGATAAAATGAGCAAGCTCAAAGATCAGCAGGACGGAGATTATTTTCTCACTTCCTTACTCATCAATCCTCTCGGACAGAATAACGCGAAGAGTGAAAACGTTAAGATCGAATTTTTTATCAAACAGAAAAAGCAGTTTCAATTTAAGAATCTCCGAAACGAAATCGGAGGCGATCTTTGTAAAACCGAAAGTATCGTTCTTAAGGGAAGAAGACTCACCGTATTTTTCAACGCGGACGCGATGGGAAAATCGATGCAAGGAGCCGGCGGCGCCCTGGTTTTGGGCGCGGTTTTTAAATCGATCATAGAAAGGACCCGCTTCAGCGCGTTTATGAAAGATCTTTATCCCGAACGATGGTTGAAAAACGCATTCATAGAATTGCATAGAGTTTTCGAAAGTTTTGAAGGTTCCATGCTGGTTTCTATCGTACTCGGAGTCATCGAAGACGACACAGGCTTTACATATTATATGAACGCCGAACATCCTTATTCCATTCTTTATCGAGACGGGATCGCTTCTTTTCTGGGCGAGAATGTGTTTTACAGAAAACTCGGATCGCAACTCGTAGAGGGAACCCTTTCCGTTCAGACGTTTCAATTTTTACCCGGCGACGTCCTTTTTAACGGATCGGACGGAAGAGACGATATTCTTTTGGAAAACATCGACGGCAAAAAAAACATGAATTACGATGAGACAAGAATTCTTCGCATCGTTGAAGAATCCCAAGGAAACCTGGAAAGAATCAACTCGCAACTCGAAAGAGAAGGAGTCCTTACCGACGATCTCTCTATTATGAAAATTGAATGGAATGGAACGGTTCCTAAAAGAGTAAAAATCAAACTTTCCAAAAAAGATAAAAAATCATTGGATAAATTTTTTAACGAAATCGGAGACGGAAAACAAACACATCCGGCGGCCTTAAAGGAACTCAGCTTTGCTTACTTTCGTTTGAGGGAATACGACAAAGCCGCTTTTTGCGCGTATGAATATTTGAAGGCCGTCCCTTCTGATGATAAAATGTTAGGTTATACTTCGAGAATGTTGAGAAAAGCCGGGGAAATCCACTCATCCGTTGACGTCGGGGAACGTTTGCGAATCCGAGATCCAAAGAACGTTCAAAATCTGAGAAATCTCATCCGTGCCTACAAAGGGCTGAACAACTCGGAAAGAATCCTCAAGCTGGAAGAAATTCTAAGCGCGACAATTTCCAATCAAAAAAAACAAAAATCGATTCCTCTTTGAATTCCCGATTTTAAAACTCGAATCCAAAGAAGAATCAAACGATTTCACGAAATAAAATTTTTTCGATAATAGGAAATCAATTTCAAAAGTTTAAACATTATTTTAGAAAAGTCTAATAAATGCGGCTTCTTCGAGAAAGATCGCTTGATGGCCTCCTTTAGAGAACCCATTCTCAACAACGATTTTTTTTCTATTTACAAACCGGTGGAACCGCTAATCTGGGAACTGAACTCTAACTCAATTTGGAAGTAAACATGGGTCATCATCACTCGCACAACCATTCTCACGATCACTCTCACGCTCATGATATCCATCATAGTTCGAGCAGAGCGTTGATGATCGCAATGACTTGCAATCTTTTATACGCCGCTCTCGAAGCAGGAATCGGGTTATGGTCGGGCTCCCTCGCTTTGTTGTCGGACGCGGGGCATAACTTGATGGACGTAAGTTCTCTTTTTCTCGCGTGGATTGCGATCAAACTTCAACAAAGAGCACCTTCTCCCGGTTTTACTTACGGTTTGAAGAAGTCTTCGATTTTGGTCAGTCTTTTCAACTCGATTCTTCTTTTTGGAACGTTTGCTTTTATCGTCTACGAATCGATCCAAAAATTTTCCAAACCGAGCCCCGTCTCCGGAGGTATGATCGCGATCGTCGCTCTCGCAGGAGTTGTTGTAAACTTTTCCACTTCGTTTTTGTTTCACAAAAGTAAAGACAGCGACTTAAACCTAAAGGGGGCTTATCTCCATCTGCTCACGGACGGAATGGTATCCTTGGGAGTGATCGTCTCCGGTTTGCTCATTCAATGGAAAGGAATTTACTGGATCGATCCTGTGGCCGGACTTCTCATCGGACTGATCATTTTATACGGAAACATACCACTTTTTAAAGAAAGCCTTCGCCTGAGTCTGGACTCCGCACCCGGCACAATCCATTCAGAAACTGTGGAGGAACAACTCAAGTTGATAGATGGAGTATTAAATATTCATCATGTTCATATCTGGTCTTTGAGCACCACAGAAAACGCGCTGACCGCCCATCTTGTTCTAAAAAACGATCTTTCTTCGGAACGCCGCAGAAACATCAAATCCGAAGCAAGGACCATTCTAAAAGGACTTCAAATCGCGCACGTAACTCTGGAAACCGAGGAAGAAAGGGACAATTGCGGCCAGGTTGATTGCAACTAACGTTTAGGAAAACAATTTTAGAATTAAGTATTTTTTAAAAACGAATTCCCGACGTTTCCTTTTCACAAAGACGAAAGCATAAATCGAATTTTCTTAAGAACCTAAGTCGTCCGGATAAAGAAAACCAAAGAGGATTTGATAGATTTCGATCGATGAAATGTAAGGATCAGAATCCCAACGTCTTCCGGTTTTATCTCAAGGGTCGGAAGACGGGAGGATTTTTTTAAAGAAGAAAAAATCCTATTCTTCTTGGTCTTCCTGTCTACCGCTCATTCGTTTTAACATAGAATCCTGTAAGATCAACATACTCGTTGTGGAAGTCGCAACGAGCTTCTTTTTCGGATTCCGAACCTCCGCGAGCATAGTCAACATCGCCGGCGATTTTGCGACAACTCTGGCTTCGATTTCAATATAGGAGTCTTGAGGTCCAAACGATCTAAAAAACTGAGTCGAAAGATCCGTAGTCACACAAGGTCTTTTCGTGGTTATGTAAGAGAGCGGACCGAACGTGTTGTCCAAAGCAGTGCAGAGCATCCCGCCCTGAAACATTCCGATCGGATTCGCAAAACGCGCGTCATACGGAAAGCTTACTAAAATTCTTTTTGGCTCTATTTCTAAAAACGCTCCCTTCATTTCTTTAAAAGATTTCGGCGGCAATTCCAGACGAATACCGTATTCTTTCGCCATTTTTTCAGACATCCTAGCGAGTTCTTCGTTAACTTTTGTAATCGTATCAGTGGCCGGCATTTTTATGCTCCTTAATTTGAATCATCGATTTGAGACTTTTGATTATTCTAGGAAAGTAATCCCTATCTTTTCGAATCCTTGCTATTTGCATCGCACCTTGGATCGCGGACATAAAGAGATCTGCGGTTTCTTTAGAATTCAATGGAAGAACGAAGGAACCGTCCTTAACACCGTCGTTCAGGGTTTGAATCAAAAAATCACGATGCTGGTTGTGAAGGACCAAAGCTTTATCACGGATCGGCTGCGTAAGGACGTGGTATTCGCTGCCGACAACTCCAAAAGGACATATCTTTTCGTTATCTCCGGTATATGCTTCGTAGAGTTTAAACAATCCGAACAAACGGACCCTCGGAGGTCTTTCCTTAAGATTTTCCGTATATTCTTCAAAGTTTTTGAAAAATATCTCAAGAAGTTCCAAACCCAATTCTTCCTTCGAAGAATAATGATAGTGAACGCTAGACTTTTTGATCCCGAGATCGTCCGCTATGTTTTGAAAGCTAAAGGACTGAAATCCGACGCTCTGAAAATAATCCCTGGCAAGGTTGACAATCTTTTCGCTTGTGTCTCCGACGAGTTTCATTTTGAACCAAACCTACCTACCAGTAGGTAGGTAGTCAATGATTTTATACTCAAGGGCGAAAAAGTATCGGTTCTTATAAAAGCTTCGATACGGTTGTGGAAATCCGTTTTTTTTTCAGTCTAAATTACCGCCCAAGGCTCGACAACTTTAGAATTTTCTACACTTCGCTTAATCGAAATCGGATTAACGGAAATTCGAATTCTTTCCCGCTTTAGCTTTGATCTTTAATTTTGGACTTCGATGTTAGGAACCGCAGAAAAAGTCCGCGAAATTATTTGGAACTCTTGACTGGAATTGGAGCCCTTGATAATATAAGACCGCTTAGGTCTCGGCTAAGAAGAAGGTTCTAAAAACGGAATAACCTCGTTTTTAGAACGTTTCCATTCTTCTTAAAACTTTAGATTATTAGAATGTTCTATTTTTTCACAAAAACGAAAAGTATATTGAAAACTGACAAAGTTTTCTTCTTTGTATTTTTAAGCTTTGTTTCGCCTAATCTGCTTTATTCGAATCCTCAAACTGAAATCTGCGAGTTCGGAAAAATAGAAATTGCGACTGACCGGAATCCTTCCGATTCGATTCCGACAAAACCGAAAACCGATCTTCCTTATTCGGAACTCAAAAAACATTTCGTCAAATTCGGGTTTATAAAAGAAGCCGTTTGGATTCGATTCAGCATCAAAGAATATCCAAGATCTAGATGTTTTCTACGAATTCCTCAGGTTACCTTGGACGCGGCGAAGGTTTTCTCCAAATCCTCGGTTCAAATTTCCGGAGACAGATTTCAGTATTCTGAAAGATCCGTGGACGATTACTATCCCGTATTTCATCTGGAACCGTCGGAGGATAAGAACGCTGAAAATATATATTATCTCTGGATTCAGACTTCTTCGATTATCAATTTCCCGCTGTTACTGGAATCCGGTTTGGAATATGAAAAAGGAAGTTATTATAGAAACCTTATCATCCTTTTTATGTTGGTTCTCAGTCTTTTTATTTCTTTACTTACGATATTCGTTTATCGTCAGACTTTGGATTCGATTTATTTGAATACCGTGGGCTTTTTGATTTTCGTATCTCTCGAAGGCTGGGCCTGTTTTGCAAGCGGATACAAATATCTCTGGCCGATGTTTCCCGAATTTCAAAACATCACACCGCCGCTTTTTGCGTTACTTGCCCTTGCGTGTTCCTTGCATTTTATGTACCAATTCCTTTTACCCTCTTCTCTTCCGAAATTTCTTCAAAGAATGTTATTCGGAGGAGCGATCGTAGTTTTGCTTTTGGCGGTTTACACTTCCTTTCTTCCTCATCGTCCGCTCGCGGTTCGGATATTCGCCTGGACTTACATCGTCGCTTGCAGTTTGATCATTATTTGTACCGTTTTGGTTTTTCGCTCCTTTAAACCCGCGAGAAAAATCACCCTTTGTATGATTCCGATCGTAGGAAGTGTAATGATTACCCTTCTTTACTATTTGGATGTGTTTCAATACAACGAATATACCGTTCACGCTTATGTCCTCGCGCTTCCCACGATTTATGTCGTGGTTATGATCAGTTTATCGGATCGCGAAAAGTTCGTAAGAAGAAAGTTCCTAAGTCGAGCTTATGATATTCAGCAGTTGCAGGAAAAATTAAGAAAACCAGATCGTCTAACGGATCCCGAATCTAAAAACAAAGCGCCTTCTCTTCAGTTCAGCATCGATCATTTATTCAAAGTAGAAAGAATTTTTAAGAATCCGGAACTGACTAAAGAAGACTTAGCGAGCATCTTGAGAATCACACCTTTCGACCTCGAACAATTTATTCAAGAAACCTCTAAACTACAATCTTTTGAGGGTTACACGAATCAATATCGAGTGGAAGAAGCAAAACACCTTTTAAAAACGAGAAAGGACCTAAAACATTTGGATATCGCCAGAAGATCGGGTTTTGTTTCCGCGAGAGAGATGGAAAAATCCTTTAAGACATTAACCGGAATGACACCATCGGAATATAGACTGATGCTCTATCCGGAGTCGATTTAAGAATGCAAACATTTCTCTTTTTCTGCATGATCTTCCTGATCAATTTTACAGAATTTTACGCAAAGGAATTGGAAGAATCGGGATTTACTCGCTTAAAAAAAACACCGACCATCCAAGGAACGGATGACGTAGAAAACTTAGAACGCGCCTTTCGAGAATCAAAGTCCTACTTTGAAAGATTGCCAGTGAAATGGAAAATAAAACTTCACAAACATTCCTACGATAGAAGAGAATTTTTGACCGCCCTGGAAAAATTGAAAGGTATTCTAAAACAGGAAAATCCGGAAAAAAGAAGAATCGAGTTTCAAAAATCGTTCTTTATTCTGGAAACTTCCGATCCGGACGAAGGAAAGATTACCGGATATTACGAAGTTATTATAGAAGGACGAGAGCGAGCGGAAGGCGACTTTGTTTTTCCGATCTTGCAAACACCATCCGATTTGGTCGTAAAAAAACAAAACTCGAAAACGGTAGTCGGAAAGAATCTCAACGGAAAATTTCTTCCCTATGAAACGAGAATCCAAATAGAAGATTCTTCTTTTTGGAAATTTAGAGCCAGGCCGATCGTTTACGTCAAAATTGTAGATCTTCACTTGGCACAGTTAGAAGGCTCCGCGATAGTTCAAATTCCGGGACAGAATCGATTTCGTATAACGTATTCTTCCGATAACGGACATAAGTATATCAGCCCCGCCGAATCTCTGAACGGTGTTTGTCAAAGTTTGATCCCATCGGATCTCAGAAAATGTATTCTTGATCATCCGCAAGAAGTCAAGGCCGCGATTTTAAAAAATCCCCGTTATGTATTCTTTCAAAAAGAATCCTCGGCGCCGAGGGGAAGCGGAGGAATCGAACTCATTCCGAAAAGATCGGTCGCGATGGACCCGAAAATCCCCTTAGGCATTCCCGTATTGATTTCCTTCGAATCGCCCGTGATCACCGAAGAAAACCGTCTGGTCTTTGTTCACGATCGGGGATCGAAGATAACCGGACACGGACGGCTGGATTATTTCTTAGGGACCGGAGAGAAGGCCGAAGAACAAGCGGGCAGAATTCAAACAGCCGGAAGAATCTTCTTAATTCTGCCGAAGAAGTGAACATTTTATTCAAAGAATCTGCAATTTGCATCAATTGCGCTCTTCGCATTAAAAAGTGCATTCAATTTTAATCATAATCTTTCTCCCTAAAAGGAGCGACGTGCTTCTCAAAAGAATTCTAATAAATCGTTTTACAACGTTATGATGTTCCGTTTCTTATTCCAAGGGAAGAATCATTTTGTTCCTTACAAGCCGTTGGGCCTAGGAATGGAAACATAACGGACCGATTATAAAAACAAAAAAGACTGTCCCCTAAGTTATCTTTGCGATATTCCGAAACAAGTTTGTTTTCGTATATCTAGAGATGATGAATTTGGGAAAAATCTGAAGTAGTAAAAATTTGGGATTCAATTTTACAGGAAATATGCATGCATTTAATGTTTATGGGCTCGACTGAAAAATCTCTAACCGATGTTCTGTGGATCTTACTCTGCTCCGGACTTGTCCTTTTAATGCAAGGTGGATTCTTAATCTTAGAATCCGGTCTGACAAGGGCAAAAAATTCCATCAACGTCGCAATCAAAAACATTGCCGACTTCGGAATCGCCACCGTTCTTTTTTGGTTTCTTGGGTTCGGTCTGATGTTCGGTCAGTCTTGGAAAGGGATTTTCGGAACTTCCTGGTTCCTTCCCGTATTTCCGCCAGACGATATCTGGAGCCCCGCGTTTTTTCTTTTCCAATTGGTATTTTGCGGAACCGCGGCCACTATAGTGTCAGGTGCTATTGCCGAAAGACTCAAGTTCGTTTCTTATATCATTTCAACGATTCTGATATCTGGTTTTATCTATCCGATCGCGGGACATTGGGTTTGGGCCGGACTCTACCAATCCGAAACTCACGGCTGGCTTTCGGTTTTAGGATTTAGGGATTTTGCCGGATCCTCCGTAGTTCATAGCGTAGGCGGCTGGGTCGCACTCGCTTTTTTACTAGTAGTCGGACCTAGAACCGGAAGGTTTGTGGAAGGCGAACCTCCGCGCAAAGTCACCGGAAGCAATCTCCCCTTAGCGATGTTAGGTGGAATTATTCTTTGGGTCGGTTGGTTCGGATTTAACGGAGGAAGTACTCTCGCTTTTGATAAACACGTTCCAACCGTTCTTTTAAATACGGTTCTCGCATCAGGCGCAGCCATGTTCACGGGTCTTTTCGTAGGTTGGTTTCGAAAAGGTTATCCGGATGCGGTTCTTCCGTTAAACGGATCGTTAGGCGGCCTTGTAGCAATTACCGCCTGTGCTAACGTGGTCAACGCAATGGAGGCCGGATTGATCGGAATTCTTGCGGGCATTCTCGTTTCTCCGATTGAAGATATATTAGAAAAATTTAAAATTGACGATGCTGTAGGCGCGGTTCCGGTCCACTTGGGAATGGGAATTTTTGGAACGATTTGTGTCGGAGTTTTCGGAAACCTTCAGATTCTAAACTCAGGCTTAACGAGATGGCAGCAGATTCAGATACAATTGTTAGGAGTTGTTTCGATCGGCGCCTTTGTTTTCGGAACCTCCTATCTATTTTTTTATACGATCAATCGATTTTTCAAATTGAGGGTCGATCCTGAAGAAGAATACCAAGGATTAAATATTTCAGAACATCGCGCAACGACCGAACTGATCGATCTATTTCTCGTTATGGAACATCAGAAAAAAACGGGAGACCTGAGTTATAATGTTCCGGTGGAACCGTTTACGGAAGTAGGACAGATCGCAGATCGATACAATCAAGTACTTGGAACGGTTAGGATCACCTTGGACGAAAACGAAAAGGCGAGAAAAGAGCTGGCCAAAGCTTATGCTAAAGTACAAAAGGAACAGGAAAGGGCTGAAAAACTATTATTAAACGTTCTTCCAAAGTCCATCGCGGATAAACTTAAAAAAGATAGCTCCGTGATCGCTCAGAGTTTTAGCGAGGCGAGCATACTATTCGCCGATATCGTGGGTTTTACGGAAATCGCCGGAAAGTTTCATCCTGAAAAGGTAGTCCGTATCTTGAACAAGGTATTTTCCGCATTCGATCTTATGGCCGAAAAATACGGTCTCGAGAAGATTAAGACGATCGGCGACGCTTATATGGTAGTAGGCGGCCTTCCACAGCCAAGAAAAAATCATACATTAGCAATCACTCATATGGCTTGGGAAATGATGGATATGCTCAAACGATTTAGAATTAAGGAAGGAAATCTAAAACTTGATATGAGGATCGGGATCAACACTGGACCCGTAGTAGCTGGAGTAATAGGAACTAAAAAGTTTATCTATGATATTTGGGGTGACGCGGTCAACGTTGCGAGTAGAATGGAGTCGCACGGTTTAAGCGGTCAGATTCAAGTCACACATTCCACGGCAAATTTAATCTCTGAAGAATTTGCGATGGAAAAAAGAGAGGACGTAGAGATCAAAGGAAAAGGAAAGATCAATACGTTCATTCTTACGGCGCGCAAAAATCTTCCGTCTGAAGAACTCTTTTTCGGATTTAGACCCTAGAATTTTCCTTACTCGGAGCTCCGACCGTTTCCGGCTCGGAGTTTGATCCCGAAGAAGTTTCGTCCTCACAAACGGCGGTGGAAGCTTCTTCGGTTAAATGGTCCAGCCCTTCCCCGCTCTCACCCCTGACTTCTTCCGTTTCGGGAACGTGGACAACTCCGTTGGAAAGATTCGACTCTCCGACCTTACTCATCTTAAAACAGTGGTTGAGAATCGTAAAATCGTAGACTATCGTCTTAAACACGTTGAAGAATAATTTAGGATTCAAGGTAAGAACTCGATACAACAAGTTACGATCGATGGAAGTCACAACCGCAGTATCGTCCACCGCTTTCACAGCAAAAACTCTCGGATTAGAACCGATAAGAGAAGATAGATCCAATAAATCGCCGGGATGATAGTCTCGGACTTCCGATTCGGAACCGTCTTTCGCCGTTTTACAAAGTACTAATTTTCCCTGGAGAACAAACCAAAGTTTTTCCGAAGCAGGTTCTCCGGAACGAAACAGAAATTTACCGGGCGGAAAATAATTGCTAAGATGACCGTAGATTCTGCTGATGACTCCAAGATTATGGATTCTACAATTCTCATAGTCGTCCGCAAATTCCAAATTGGAAGGATCGATTTTTACTAGGTATTCCAATTTCGAGAAGTTCAATTCTTCCCGATAGTGTCGACTCGCCGCCGTTAGAAGCATTCGAAACATAAACTTGGGATTTTTTTGAATCATATTTTCGATAATGCTACTGTCCAAGGAAATCAAACGAACTCCGTCCACCGCAGAAATTGCGGAAGCAGTTCTTTTTCCGCCGGTTAACAAAGCCATTTCCCCGAAAAAATTATTTTCATGGATGCGACATATCGCACGTTCTTTTCCATCTACGGTTTCGGACAAAACGACGGAACCCTTTGAAATAAAAAACATCTGATTTTTGGAAGGATCTCCCTGACGGAAAATAACCTTACCTTTGTCGTATTCGATCGGCTGAATATGATTTAATATGTTAGGTGATTCAGGAGGCATTTGCTTCTATTCTTTTATAATTTAGAATTAAGTGACGAAAGGTTTGGAATGATTCTTAAACTTACGAAAAAAAAAGGAAGAATTTGGCTCCAAGTAACCCAAAAGAGTTATTGTTTTCAAATGATAATCTGTGATGAATCTTTTTTCCAATGTCTATACGGGTAAGTAATCCATTGACTTCCCAATTCGAATTTAAAAAATCGAATCGGGGAAAGTTATATGTCCATTGAAACGGAAAATGATCTGGTCGGTTTGAAAACGATCGGAAAAATCGTAGGCCTCGTCCTAAAAGAAATGAAATCGTTCGCAAAATCAGGAATGTCCACCAAAGAATTGGACGACTTCGGACTCAATCTCTTGAAAAGTTACGGAGCCAGATCTGCCCCGGCGATCACATACAATTTTCCCGGAACCACCTGTATTAGCGTGAACCGTGAAATCGCGCACGGGATTCCTTCCTCAAAAAAGATTTTAAAAGACGGGGATCTGATCAACATCGACGTCTCGGCTGAACTCGGCGGATACTTTGGAGATAACGGAAGTTCTTTTATCTTAGGGCAGGCGCATCCGATTCTTAGTTCCTTGGTGGATTGTTCTCGCACCTCCCTTTATAAAGGAGTCTCTCAGGCAAAGGCGGGAAACCGAATCAGCGACATTGGAAGAGCAATTCACGAAGAAGCGAAATCATACGGATTTACTGTGATCAAAAATTTAATGGGACATGGAACCGGCGGAAGTTTACACGAGGCGCCGAAATACATTCCTTGTTACGAAGACAAAAGATATTCGCAAAAACTAAAATCAGGAATGGTTCTTGCGATAGAGACTTTTATTTCGACAAAATCCGAAATCGCGATGGAAACCTCGGACGGATGGACACTCGTGACTAGGGACGGAAGTTACGTCGCTCAACAGGAGCATACGATCGTGGTCACGGACCGGGAACCGATCCTTCTGACTGCGAGCAACGGAGTTTAAAAGAATATTCTAAAATTCTAATTTTCTCTTTTTTTTCCTATGGAGAAAACGATCGATCCGATCCAAGCCGCTGTTCTCCGTGGTAAAATTGAAGTGAGAATTTGCTGAATCCGATTGACCCAGCCGACTACGATGATAGTTTTTCCTCGGTCCATTCCGGAAAGAGCAGTCTTTACCACTTTTGCCGGAGTCAGCCAGAATAAATCCGGCGATTTGAATCCCTTCGGAAAAGCCTTGCCAAAAAACGGAGTTCGAATCGGTCCCGGCGACACTGCGTGCACGCTCACACCGGTGCCTTTAAGTTCGTAACTCAATCCATCCGTAAAATACAAAACGAAAACCTTACTCGCGGCGTAGATCGTAAAATAGGGAACCGGTTGAAACGAAGCGGTAGAGGCCAGGTTTAGAATTCGTCCTTTCCCGTTTGTTATCATGATCGGAAGAAGTTTTCGAGTCATAGCGCTCAACGCTTCCACGTTGACTCGAATCGTTGTGAGAAAACTGGACTCCGGTTCATTCGCAAAATCGCCGATGTATCCGAGTCCCGCATTGTTGATCAATAAATCCGGCTTTAGTTTCTTTTTCGTTAAGTAAGAAACGATTTTTTCACGGCCTTCCGAAATTGAAAGATCTGCGGGAATGGTATGAACTTCGATCCCGTATTTTTTCTCCAAATCGTTTTGAAGACTTTTGAGAGAACTCGGAGATAAATCGGTGAGGATTAGATTGCTTCCGTTTGCCGCGAGCTGATTGCAAAACTCAGCTCCCAATCCGCCGGAGGCGCCCGTTATCAAAGCCAAATCGTATTTCATATTCAATTTCCTTTTAGTTTTAGAATGTGGAAGAACGTGTTCCCCGGACGTGAATTCTACCTTGAGGGATGTTCTCGTAAGACAATATCCCAAAATCCAAGTGGGGACAATTTTATAAAAACGTGAATTATTTTTCGATCGGAATTATGGGAATTCGAATTTAATTTTGGTTTTCGATTTCCAGCCGGGTCGATTTTAATTTCAAATATGAGTCTCAATTTTAGAATTTCTGGAATTTTCGCGATGACAATGATCATCCTTTGTTTCGGGACTTTACACGCGCACAAAGGAAAGGCAAGTTTTGTATTGGAGGAATTTTCCAAACTTACGGATCATATCGACCTCGAAAAAAACGGCGCCGTAGCCACGAAGACACTGGAAAATCTTCTGGAAAAAGGGGGAGAGAAGGAGAAAGATTCCGAAATTTTCAGAAAGGCCCTTCCACTCGTTAAAGAACTCGGAAAAACGGAGGATTTCAAAACTAAACAAAAGATATATTCCGAAATTGTAATTCTATTTCAAGACGTCATCGGTTATCACGATCGCTCGGGCGCGATCCTGTATCACTGTCCAAAGACCGGAAAACAATGGATCACAAATTTGGAAATCGTCACCAATCCTTTCGATAGAAAGAACAAGTCTTGTATTCGAAAAAAGGGAGATTGAAATTCTCCCCCGAAAATCGGAATTTTAAAAAATAGTTTTTTGTTAAGCGAATTCTTCTAAAACTTTAAAATCGAGAGCCGTAAGAAACTCTAACGAATTTGTAATTCTCTCCGAAGTCCAGTCCCACCATTTTAATTTCAGAAGTTTTTCGACGATCTCTTTTGGAAATCGCTCTCTAACGACACGAGCCGGATTTCCCGCTACGATCGAATAAGGAGAAACATCTCGAGAAACCACCGAGTAGGCCCCGATGATGGCTCCGTCTCCGATTTTTACTCCGGGCAAAACGACGGAATTCGTTCCGATCCAAACGTCGTTACCAACTATCGTATCACCTTTATTCGGAAGATCTCGAATTTGCGGCATAGAAGATTCCCATCCGTTTCCGAAAATCGCAAACGGATAAGTCGAAAAGGCGCTCATGTTGTGATTGGCTCCGTTCATGATAAATTTTACGCCGGTCGCAAGAGCACAGAATTTACCGATGACCAAACGGTCTCCGCTGAACTCATAATGATAGAGAACATTCTCTGCTTCGAAATTCTCAATTCCATTCGGATCATCGTAGTAAGTATAATCGCCGATTTCAATCAGGGGAGATCGAATGAAATTTTTTAAAAAACCGATCCTCGGATATTGAGGAAAGGGATGAGGAGTCGACGGGTCGGGCCCGAAAGAATTTGGATTTGAATTTGGCATGGATATTCCTCCTGCACAAGTTCGATTCGTAGTAGTGTTGATAAAGAATGAAAATAGAATATTAAAGAATTTGAATTTTCTATGGATATAGGAGGGCTTAGATGCTCATAATAAATCCAATCTTCTTAAATTTCTTTTTTTGTCAAGAATTTCCGGAGAAGAATTTATTAAAAGACTTTCGTCGAGAAGAGAAATTCATATTTCTTTATGGAAAGGTCGCTTCTTCGATCCTTTCCTTGTTTGAAAAAAAAATGACTTTCCATTTTATATTTAAGCTGGAACTCCGCTGACTTCCTTTAACTTCGCGAGATTTCCCTCTAAGATGGAAAGGGTATCCAAATGATAATCCTTGGCGTGTTTGAGACGGCTTTGTTTTCTCTCTTCCGGAATTCTGCGGCAGGAAAGTTCGAGAAGAATTCCCGAGAGAAGTCGTGAACAAGTCATAACAACTTCTTCCGCATACGTATCCTTGTCTTCCCTGCCGGGTAGATCCTTATAAAGAGAAACGAGTTCCTGAAATCCGTGAAACAATTTATGCGCGAGTGAGGAATCCAGTCGGTTGACGAGTTCGGTTAGATATTCTCCGAAAGTATGAGTCAGTCCCGAAGTAATACCTCCGATACTCGCGTTGATTTGAATCTGGGAAGTTCCGTCGTAGATAGTTGTGATTCTCGCATCTCGATAGATTCTCGCGATATCATAGTCTTCCGTATAACCCGCGCCACCGTGAACCTGGAGTGCGTCGCTGACTACCTTGAGACAAGATTCGGAACAGTAGAATTTACTAATCGGCGTAAGGACATTTGCAATCTTTTCCCAATAACGAACCACGGTATCGTTCTTAGCTTCCTTTTCGGAGGCTCCTTTTTTTTCCAATCGAAGCGCACGCCAGTAATAACGATCCATCACTCTCGACCCTTCCAAGGTCAGACAACGCATCGCAAGGGTTTCCCTTTCGAGACGATCGATGATTTTTTTTACGGCCGGGATTTCGATCAGTGGTTTTCCGAATTGAATTCTTTCCTTCGAGTATTTTAAAGCTTCGTAATATGCGGCTGTGGCGAGTCCCGTCGACTGTTGTGCGATTCCCATTCTCGCTCCGTTCAACATTCCCATCGTATATTTTATGAGGCCATATCCTTCTTCTCCGATAAGAAGCCCCGGAGAATTCTCAAAGACAACCTCGCAAGTCGGAGAACAGTGAAGGCCCAGTTTGCTTTCGATTCCGGCAATTTGAACGTCCGTGCTCTGGACGAGAAAAAAGGAAAGTCCTCTGGCTCCGGAGCCAACTTCTCCCGAACGAGCTAACGTTAGAAGAATCGCGGGGGTTTCTCCGAATCCGCAGCCGTGGGTGATAAAACGTTTGGTTCCGTTCAAGACCCAATTCCCATTTTGATCTTTTGTAGCTTTGGTTCGAAGATTGGGAAGATCGGATCCGTGATCGGGTTCGGTAAGCCCCATTGCACAGACGAATTCTCCGGCGGCCAAACGTGGTATCCATTCGTCTTTCATCTCTTTCGACGCGTGACGTTCTAAAATTTCGGCGAGATTTACACATCCGATCGCAATGGCGAGTGACGCATCGACGCGATAAAAGATTTCGGAAATAAATGATTTCACGGTCCAGGGGATTCCGAGCCCGCCATACTTTCTGGAAAAACCGTAGGCTTGGACCCCGGCTTCGACGACCTTCGAAACCAATTCCAGCATCTTCGGCGGAAATTCTACCTTTCCGTCTTTGAATCCCAATCCTTCCCGATCCAATTGTGCAACGTGAGGGGATAGAATGTTTCCGGCAAGGTCCCCGACCGTTTGTAAAACCGTTTTATAATATTCTTTCGCTTCCGAAGGGTTGGTCGGACCTCCGTCTGAAATGTCGGAGAATTCATTTTCGTAATCGAGGATGATTTCGGTCCAGGGAAGAATGTGTTCAAAGTGATCCTGGATATCTTGAGTGTCCGAAAAATAATTGTTCTGAATCATGGAACCTCCGGGGATTCCACCAGTGTAAGAGATAAGAAAGGCCGAGAAAAGGAAAAATGTGTGAGTTCCTACTTTTGGGGAGAATTTTCCGGAGTTTCGGATCCAACAGCGGACTTTCAGGTCGGAACTCCGGAGTTTTTCGCTTCCTCTGCGATGACAAGCCTTCCCGGAAGTCCCCAAAAAGTAGGAACTCACACATTTTCAAGGAGGTTTTCTCAAGAATACAAGCGGCTCCGCGCCGCGAAGGTCGGAACTCCGGCCAACGATCCCCTTTTCAGCGCTTTTTCTTCGCTTTTTTCTTCGCGACCTTGTAACCCAAAATCTGAGCCATCTTCCAAATTCCGGAGAGGATTTCTTGAGAATCCTTTTTGAGTAGGGAAGAATCCAACTTCGATTCCGCTCTCGAATTTTCCAAAATGTTATGCAGATAAAATTCTTCGATCCCGAATTTTACTTCCTTGGAACTCAATTGAATCCAGAATCTCGGGCCGTATTCTCCTCCGTTGATTCTTTGTTCAAGTTCGATTCCTTCTTCTCCCAATTCGGGAAGTTCACTTAGAACGATCTCGGGATTTTTTTTCGCCGCCGAATCTAAAATATATCGGCCTTCGGATTCTTTTTTAGATTCTTTCCATAAACTTTCCAGCGAGTTGTCCCCTTCTCTTCCAAACCAGGGAAGAATCGAAGGAAGTCTGGAAGCAAGCGCTTCTTCCGTCGAAGAAGAAGTGTAACTATTTGGATCCGTGTAACTTAGTCTTCTTTTGACCAACTTTAGGATCGTCTCGAAAGCCCCCTTTCCTTTGAGAAGAAATAGTTTTGCGGCCAAGAGATCCCCCCAAGCCGCCCATTCCGCCGAATTTGAATTTACGATCGCCTCGATGGACTCTTCGTTCATCCCTAAGACTTGAGCCCATTTTTTCGATTCTTTCTCGATAAACCTCATAAATTGAAGACAGTAAAGTTTCCAATCAGCGCCAGCATAAGGAAGATCTAATATTCTTGCGTAAACCGGAACGGCGGATTCGCCCTGAATAAAAAGAGCTTTCATAGCCTCCCAACGATCGTAGTTTCCACCATATCTGTATTCGTCTCCGGAATAACGAAGCGATTCTTCCAACCACGGGCCTCCGATTTTGACGACGCTCGGATCCACGAATTTTTTTTCCCTAATATTTTGAAACACGTGTTGAATGCTGTATTTTTCGGGTTTTAAAATCGCCCCAGGCAGTTCTTTCGGATTTTTAGAGAGACGATTTGCGTATTCATCGTCGTCGTCAAAAGCCGGAAGTTCTTTTTCTTCGATTTGAATCCACGAGTTTCTCGCGGCTTGTTCCAAGTAAGTCCAAGTATAATCGACCATCGGATTCGGATCCGCATAAACGTGATAGTAGAGATGGTTTTTTAATTCCTGAATCTTCGCCTTCCCTACGGCGCGGATCGGACCGTAAGCTCTGTATTCTTCACCACGATTTCCTAATATTCTATGGGCCACTTGAATCCATTCTTCCCGGCTCGGTTCCAGCATCAAAAGACCAGAAAGATAACAAGCGATCAGATCGATCGAAATTCCAGGACTAGGATTTTTTTCCGCCTTTTCAAAAAGTTCTTTTAATCCGGGTTTGGCGCTTTCGGGATCCAGAACCGCCCAAGCAATCGAACCTTCGGAAAGATTTACGATTTGATTAAACTCGAGATAGGCGTCCCTTCCGCTTCCCTTGATCTGGGAACCCAACTCTAAATAAATCCGTATATATTCCAAATTCTCCTTAAATCCGAGTTTTGCAGAAACAGCAAACGCATATCCAAGCGCGATCCCGAAAATACTCAGATTTTTTCTGTAAGTAAGTACCTTATTGGCCAGTTTCCCGGATTCTTCATCTCCAACTAACAGACGTTCGTTCAAAGCCTGTTGCAGATAACTGAAGACGGTGAAGATGTTGTTTAGATTCGGTCCTTCGTCTTCCACCTTTTTCTTTTTTTCCAAAGCGCCGTCCAAGGTTTCAAAGAATTTCCACGCGGCCTCGGTCCAGATCGAAAGCGCCTCTTCGTGTTCGCTTTCCAACAAACACCCCACAACTTCTTCCAGACGTTTATCGTCTTGTTTTAATTTTCGGATCGCGTCTCGAAACGCGTTCATCGCATTCTGGTCGTCGAACTTTCCTAACGTTTTTATGATTCCTGCGTACGCCTTTTTGTTTTCTACGTCGTAATTCAATCCTTGTCTAAACGCAGCGGAAATCGGAAGAGAAAGACGTAGATCGAGGTCTTCTTTTTTATAAGGCCACTCGTTATAAGTAGAATCCGTTCTTTCCTTAAAATACTGTTCCACCGTTTTCGAGAATTTCGGATCTTTTTTTCCGATTTCTTTTAAAAGAAAATCGTGAGTCTCCACGTCTTCGGGAAATTCTTCCATTAAAGAAAGTGGATCGTCTCCGTTTTGAATTCTTTTTTTCAAATCCCCGGTTGCGATTTTTTTCTTTCCGGATAAACCGGTCACCTCTTCCAAAAGTTTTTTGTTTTCCGGCTCGATCTGGGAAATATCACAGTTTTTGAATGTTTGATCCCTTAGATCCTGTAATTTTTTTCCCTTCACTCGTCCCAGAGAATCCGATTGGCCGTCGAGTAAGGATAATACCGATTTCGCGATTCCCGGAAGAATTTTACCCGGAAGTGTTTTCGCGATCATACAAGCTTCTCTACAAGCCTTCTCGTTCTTCATAAAGTAATGGGCGAGAATCCAATATGCGGCGAGAGAATGGGACTTTCCTAAAAATTTCTTTTCCGCTTCCCAATCCTTAAACTTCGGCGCGGAAGACATTTTTTCGGCGAAAGCATAGGCAGGATCTCCGTAAGAATGCCCTAAGAGCCAAGAAGATCTTTCAAAAAGATCCAAGGACTTTGTGTAAAACGGTCTTTTATCATATTTCTTCTGAGCATCGGTTTCGTATTGTTTGAGAATCTTCTCGTCCAAAACGGATTCGATTCTTTCCTCCGGAGAATCCTCTTCTTCGTCCTCATCGTCATAGTCGTCGTAATCGTCCTCTTCCGAAGACCAATTAGAGGCGATAAAATGACTCATAGAGAAGAATGGTTCGTCTTCCAATTCTCCGATTTCGTGATTGTATCGATGTACTTCTGCGGAACCTTCAGCGTGCGGGAATAAATTAACCCAACAACTGTCCCCGCCCCCATCGGACCCGAAGTCTGCAACGCCGGTCAATAAAAACATCAGCCCCTGATAGGATCCGAGAATCGAATTCACTTGCTCTTCCAAGCTCTTGGATTTTTTTAAAAGGAATTTTTGAAAGGAAACGGCGCGATAATCCGAATCATAGTCGTCCTCGTCCGACTCATCGTCGATCTGAAGTCCGCCTTCGTGATCGATCATATTCCAAATATCGCTTACGTTGTACATGATCTGCTCGTATGCAAATCGTAGATTTTCCCATTCTAAAACCTCTACAGGAGGTTGGAATCCGTAGAGTTTTTCAAACTGCTCCAAAAAGTTGGCGGGCGCTTTTTTCTTTTTTGATTGAAACGCTTTCCAGAAAAGATCTCGATCGGATTGTTTTGACAACATCCGATCGGCCATGATTTCGGCTAACTTTCCCGAGGAAAGATCGGATTTTTTAAAGGAAGGGAGGGATTTCTGTGTCATAGAAAAATAACAAAAAACAGGCGCTCTTTTTGATTCTTTTTTGACTTCGTTTTTCGCAAACAGCGAACTTAGAGCTTACTCTAGGTGAGTCAAAAATCGTAGACGTTAAGTCGGATCCTTTTCTTTTTTAAAAAAAAATAATTTTTTTTGGAATGGAATCTTGACTTAGAGCTAAGTCTAAGCGCTATGATTTCCAGTCAGGAGAATCCGATGAGTGAAACCCTTAGTATTTCCCAAATTTCTAAAATTACGAACTTCAGCCCGCATACTCTTCGTTATTACGAAAAATTGGGACTTTTACCTCGCCCCGAAAGAAGTCACGGCAAAGATCGAAAATATTCCGAAAAGGAGATTCGACATTTAAAAGTCATTCGAACTTTAAAGGAATTGAATATGCCTTTGGAAGGGATCAAGGAGTTTATCAAAGAAGGTTGTATCTTGGATAAAATTTCCAAGGGTGAGAATTTAAAACCTCCCTTAAATAAAAGGATTCGAATTCTTAACGCACATCTAACAGCCCTGGAACAAAAGAAAAAAGATCTGGAAGTTACGATCAAGCTTACCAAGACAAAACTCAAAGAGTATGAAACGCTTCTCGCAAACGAAGAAAGGAATTAGGATGAACTTGATCAAACCGTATTTTTGTCTCGTGCTTTTCGCATTCATTACCGGAACCACCTTCCAAGTCGCAAAGGAAGCGCTTCTCTATTTTTCTCCAGCTCAAACCGGCGCCTTAAGGTTTATCTTAGGCTCTTTTCTGCTTTTTATTTTTGTTTTTATAAACGACCGAAAACTCCTCAAGGTAAACAAAGAACATCTCAAAAGTTTTATCCTTCTCGGAATCGTCGGAGTGTTCGGATTTAATTTCTTTTTTTTCATAGGGATGAAAAAGGCGTCACCGATCAACGCAGCGATCATAATAGCGCTCGGACCTGCGATTACGATTTTTCTTTCGTATCTTCTTCTAAAAACGAAAATCGTATTTCTCCAGTATCTTGGAACAGCAGTTTCTTTTTTCGGCGTTCTTGTAGTGATCTCGGACGGAAACCTGAGTACGATAAGATCCGTTTTGGAAGGGGAAGGGATTCTTTTTATTTTCTTAGCCGCCGCTTGCTGGGCTTTTTATTCGGTAGGAATGAAAAAGTATCTCAAAGGAATTTCGACCGTTCAAATCACGACGTTCACTTCTTTTTTTGGAACGTTATCCTTGCTTGTCTTGATCCTTTTCAGCGGAGACTATCACATAGAATGGACTAAGACCCCAAATTCAGCCTGGTTCGCAATCTTGTATATGGCCGCGTTTACCACATTCTTCGGGTATCTTTTTTGGAATTATGGAATTCAAAAAGTGGGTCCGGATAAAGCCGCAATTTTCGGAAACTTGATTCCGGTGGTTGCCATGGTGACGACTTGGTTTTTAGGAGAATCCCTGAATCTTTTCGATATAATTGGAGCATTACTGGTTATCACCGGAATTTTTATCGTAAACTCGAAGGTCAATCGGATTGAGTCGACTCGGAAAATCGAAACTTCCACGAACGGTTAATAAGAATATTATGAAACACTTAATAAAAACTTTGATTCCTTTTTTCATTTTTGTATTTTCGGTTTCCTCGCAAGACAGACAGACTCCGGATATTCAGTCTGGAATTCCGGAGGACAATCCGAAAAATCTTCCGAAAGCGACGGATAAAAAACCTGAATTCGGATTCAGTCAAACGGTTGCCAACGACGTCTATGTTTTGGGGAATAGCCTCTTCGGTGAAAGACTGAGTAGAAGAAACAACGAATCTTACGAAACGTTCTCGCAAGGACTCGTTTTAGGAACGTTTATAAATTTTTTCACGCCGATTCCGGGTTTTAGAATGAACCTGATCCTGGCCAATCCTCTGGTCGGCCGATCCAATACCGATAACGATTTCTTTTATCAATCCGCTCCTGGAGGAGCCGACGAAACGAGTAAGGTAATTCAATCCCTACAATCCGGTCAGTTAACGTTTGATCCGAATCAGATCAAGCCGAGAAAAGAAAACAACGGACTCAGGGATTTTTTCATCGGACAGATCGTCTACGAATGGAATACTTCGATCGGCCAGTTCTTCACAGGATTTTTGGTCGTCAATAGCGCGAACTATCCGACAAACTCAAGCCTCTTCAACTATACCTTAGGATGGAAGCCGAACTTTCTCGAATTTCTGAAACCGGAAATAGTTTCCAACTATCGGATCTCTTCGGAAACCGCCGGACTCAATCAAGGGAACAGTCATCACAGAGCTGCGATCAGTCACGAATACGAATTGAACAAGGACTTCAAATTTGTTCCCGGAATGCAAGTGGGTTATCAATACTTTAACAACAATACGGACAGAAGATCCGGAGTTACCGACATCACCGCGAAACTACAGCTGAATTTTAAGGATATGAATGTAAGCGTCAGCGACGTCTATCGTCCCGATCTTTACCTCTTCGACAATGATCGAGTTTATCCGAAAGCCAGCGGAGTACAGGCCGACAACAACGCTGAGGATGGAAAAGTCGCGGATCCTTCCAAAATTCATGGAACCGTAAATCAAACCGTGGCTTCCGCGATTCAGTCTCTTCCGATGGACTCGACTTCCAAGAGTTATCTTCTCCATTCTTACCAGCAACAACACATCGCAAAACATCACTTCGTGATCAATCTCGGTTACATGACTAAATTTTAGAATTCGTTTTACAAATGCGCGTTCCAATTCAAGGGACGCGGTTCTTCTTTTTGACTGGATTTTTTTACCCGGAATTTATAGGATCTTAATTCTTTCTTAACTCCAAGAACCGAATTCTAATCTCAATTTGATTCCGTTCTCTTGAATTTTGAAAACGATTTTATAAGATTCAATCATGATACATAAACAGAATCTTTTTCAGTTAGAATTTTTTAAAAAACAAAAGTCGCAAAAGACGATTTCTATAACTCAAGGGACTCTCTTCGATTTTATGTTTCGCATCGCCTCTTTCGGTATTCCGGCCTGGATTCTACTCTTTTCCGTTTTATTCTTTTCCGATTCGATCATCGCTCAAGAGAAGAAGGATGAAAAAACGGACAAGGCACAGATTCAGAGTTTAGATTCTTCTAATAAACCGGAAGCGAATCTTCCTACCGAAACAAAGGAAGAAAATCAAAAAAAAGAAGAATCCAAGCCGGATCCAAAGGCGCCAAAGTTCGGTTTTTTTGCGGATTCTTACTATGCACACAACCCTTACGCGTCTCCGAACAGAGACAATAAATATCTCACACAACCGGCACGTTGGGACGAGATTAATGTCAACTTAGCTCATATCGACGGAAAAGTGGAGACGGATCAATATCGAGGAAGAGTCGCGTTTCAATTCGGTAATTCCGTAAACTCGAATTACAAAAACGAAGTTACTTCCGAAAAAAATTCCAATCAATTCTCGGTTCGAAATATTCAAGAAGCCTACGCAGGAATCAAACTCGCAAAAAATCTCTGGCTCGACACGGGAATTTATTTCGGGAACATCGGTCTTGAAAGTTGGATTTCCCATTCAAACTGGAATTATTCCCGGGCGCTCGCGCTCGACTATGTTCCTTATTATTCGAGCGGGTTTCGGCTTTCCTATCAGTATTCTCAAAAACTTTCCTTTCAACTGCATCTGATGAACGGCTGGTCCAACATCACCGAAACCAATCGGGACAAAGCGATCGGAACTCAAATCGACTTTCAAGTAACGGATAAGCTTAGAATCACTCACAACACTTTTATCGGAAACGAAGCTCCTGACAATGAAAGACGACAAACTAGATATTATAATAATCTAATATTACAATATCACTTTACGAAATTCTTCATCATAGCGGGTTCCGGAGACGTCGGGATCCAAAGGGTTCCAGACCCGGGCGTGAACGCATATCGACAATGGTATATCGGAACGTTCTGGATTACTTGGAGACCGATCGAAGAGTTTAGAACTTCGATTCGTATCGAGAGAATGTATGATCGGGATCAAACGATCATACAATCGGGAACTAAAAACGGATTTTTGACTTCGGGTGGAACTCTTACCCTCGATTACATTCCGAACGAACAGGCGATGATACGATTGGAGGGAAGATACTTTCGTTCTTACGACCCGGTCTTTGACTATCACAAGTCCCGTTCCAAAGAAGAAAAATTTATCGTCTTTGCGGTGACGGTTAAGATCTAATCTTCGTTACGCCCTTTCTATTCCGCAAAAACGGACTTGCCCGTTTGATTTGTAATGGCAAATTGTATCGAGAGGAAAGTATGGAATTAGCAACACTAGGCGGCGGATGTTTTTGGTGCCTCGAAGCGGTTTATCAAATGGTGGAAGGTGTAGAATCGATCGTTTCCGGATATTCCGGCGGGCAGACTCAGAATCCGGATTATCGTTCCGTATGTTCGGGAACAACGGGACACGCCGAAGTTGTTCAAATCTCCTTTGATCCAAAAGTGATTACCTTTCCCGAGATCTTGGAAATTTTCTGGATCTGTCACGATCCGACTACGTTAAACCGACAAGGAAACGATATTGGAACTCAATACCGTTCGATCATCTTCTATCATTCTTCCGAACAAAAAAAACAAGCGGAAGAAGCGATCCAAAAAGCTTCCGCAAATTTTTCGAGTCCGATCGTGACTCAAGTGGAAGAGTTGAAAAAGTTTTATCCCGCCGAGAACTATCATCAAAACTATTTTCAATCCAATCCGGAACAAACGTATTGTCATTACGTTGTAAAACCGAAGATTGATAAGTTTCTCAAAGTCGGCTTCAAAGTTAAAAAGTGAATTCCAATTTTCTAAATTCTCCTTTTAAGAATTTGAAAGAACCTTTGATCCAACCATAAACCGAAAGCCGAGAAGAATCATCCATTCCTCTTGGTTTATGGTTGGACTTCGTTCTTCGTTTATTAAATTCTACTTGATCCTCTCTATTGAAGTCGATAGACTGATTTATAAATGAAATCGAATATCCAAAGAACGTTTTTGATTCTTATCCTGGGAATTTTTATTTCCCAATGCCAAGCGAGCATTCAGCTTCAAGGCGAAATCCATCATCCAAAAACGGAAGACGGCTGGGATCTGACTTTAGAACATTTCCCTCCGCTTTCCGGAAACATCACAAAAAAATATCCCGTTATATTATGCCACGGATTGATCGCCAACAGAACCTATCTGAAGATCAACGAGAAAAGTTCCATTGTAGGAAGGCTTCAAAAAGAAGGTTACGACGTTTGGTTGTTGGATCTGAGAGGAAGAAGGGACGCTGGTTATCCGTCTCTTTTTTTCGGAGATAAGACATTCACTTACAGCATGGACGACTATATCAAATACGACGTGGATGCAGCCATCAAACACGTGTTAAATTCTACCGGAAAGGACAAGGTCAATTGGATCGGTCATAGCATGGGCGGAATGGTAGTCTATGGAAGAGTGGGAAGTCTGGACGAAAAGAGAATCGCAAACTTTGTCGCACTCGGTTCTCCCGCGATCATGGATCCACCGAGTTCCGCGATTCGACGCTGGGGGTCTCTAACTTGGCTCATGAATCTTTGGCCCGTGATTCCGACCGAAACCTGGGCCGGCATTCAAGGTGGAACGGGAATTCCGTTTCTTCCCCAAAAATCTTTTGAAGAACTTTTTTGGCACAAGGCCAATATCGATCCTTCGATTCTTTCCGGAGTAAAAACGACTTCCATCAATCCGGGTGCGAAGAATGAAATTCTACAGTTCAAAGATCTCGCCGAAAGCGGAGAAATGCGAAGTTTAGATAAGAAGATATCCTATTCCGATAATCTTAAGAATATCAAAATTCCCATTCTTTTCGTCGCGGGAAGAAGAGATAAATTGGGAATGTCGTATTCTCTCCGTTATGCGTATGACACGATTTCTTCCGAGGACAAATCTCTTTTTATCGCTTCCCGATCCAACGGACATTCGGACGATTACGGACATACGGACTTGATCGTGGGAAAACACGCGGACAAAGAAATATTCGGCCCGATCGTTTCCTGGCTGGATAAAAGAAACTAAAACCATTTTGGATTTTAAGAATGAAATATACAAAAATTAAACTTTTCACGATCGCGTTCGTTCTCGTCGTTTTGGCGATCGGGTGCACACGTTATGTGGTCATTACCGATCAAAAATTCACTTCACAAACGGCAAACATAGCTCCGAACGTCTATCTTACTACGTTCTCCTATGAGAATTCTTCTTATCCTCCGATTTTAATCGTGGATCCAGTTTTAATCAATAAAAAGGCCCTTTATCTTGGAGATAAATCGGGTCTGATCGGAGTTTTAAACGGAAACGGATTTTCGGTTTGGCTTCTTCATTTCGAAGATCACAAAAATATAAACCTCAAAGACGTCGGAGAGAATTTGATTCCGGAAGTGATCGGAAGAATCCAAAAAGTTACCGGTAAAAAAGAATACATTCTCGGCGGCGTGTCGTTAGGCGGACAATCGCTCCTCCATTCTTTCAAAGCCAAAAAAATTCCGGACATCGCAAAGGTATTTTTTCTCGGAACGGGAATGGATTATAAATACAACGATAGTTTTATCGAACAGATGAAGGCCGAAAAAAGATTGGGTTCCGATATCAGTTCTTCCTGTAAAAACAAGGACAGCTTCTGCAAACGTTTTATCTCTTTCGACGCCGATGATCCTACTACCCTCTTCGTTTATCAAAATCTCTTTAATTATCTTCCGGCTCTGGAAGAAAATCCGAAGACGTGGGAATCATTTGAAAACACAAATTTCCCTTCTCTTTTTATCGGGGGAAGAATCGATAACATCTCCCCGACGGAAAGTATTCATCCCGTTTACAAAAGAAAAAAAGGGAAGAAGGAATATTTTGAAGCGGGAAGAGACAACGGAATGGCGATCGATTACGATCATCTTGGTCTTTTTGCTTACGAAGACGCACCTTCCGATATTTATCAGAGAATCGCAAACTGGTTAAAGGAAACCGAAGCGGAGCCTAAGAAGGTTTCTTCCAACCCAGCAAATCCATAACTTTCTTTATGTCCTCCCAGACGTCTCGTTTGAGAGGACTGTTCTCCCCTCCGTTTCGAATTACAAAACTCGGATGATACGTCGGCATCACCGGGATTCCATAGAAAGAACCCCAATTTCCTCTGAGTTTTGTAATCCCTTCCTTTGTGTTTAAGATAAACCGTGTGGATGGATTTCCAAGAGTAATGATCGCCTTGGGTTGAATGATTTCGAGTTGTCTGAGAAGATACGGAGCGCAGGCTCTGGTCTCTTCGTCTTCCGGCGGACGATCCTTTTCGAATTTCATATCGAGGGTTGGTCTACACTTTACGATGTTTGCGATAAAGACGGATTCTCTCGGAACTCCCATTCCCTTTTCGATGATTCTTGTTAAGAGTTCTCCGGCGCGGCCCACAAAGGGACGGCCGGTCAAGTCCTCTTGTTTGCCGGGACCTTCTCCGATAAAAACCACCTCGGCTTCCGGATTGCCTTCTCCAAAGACCGTTTGTGTTCGAGTCGTGTGAAGCTTGCAAAGCTTACAATCGGTGACCTCGGATTGGACGAGAGCTAATCTTCTGATTTTTTCTTCTCTGCTCATGAAAATACGTTCGATCCAGACTGAAAAAGAAATTCTCTGGAGTCAATGGAAATGATCGTCTTAACACCCGCCGGATTGTATATTCCTCAAGCCGATGTTTATGTCGATCCTTGGAAGGGAGTGCCGAGGGCGATCCTAACACACGCACATTCCGATCATACGAGAAAGGGTTCCGCTCATTATCTCTGTGCAGAATCCGGTTTTCATCTCACGCAGGAACGCCTCGGAAAAAAAGCGCGGATCGAAACCCTTCCTTACGGAAGAGCCGTATATACGAACGGGGTAAGAATCAGCCTTCACTCCGCGGGTCATATCCTTGGATCTTCCCAGGTAAGAATCGAATACAAAGGGAAAGTGACCGTGATCAGCGGAGACTACAAAACGGTTTCCGATCCTACCTGCGAACCGTTTGAAATTCTCAAATGTGATACGTTTCTTTCGGAAGCGACCTTTGCAAAACCGTATTATATCTGGGAAAATACTACATCTGTATTTCAGAATATTCTAAACTTTATTTTGGAAAATAGAAACCTAGACTCGATCTCATTGCTCTACGGATATTCGCTCGGGAAGGCGCAGAGAATTCTAAAAGGATTGTCGATCGCGGCGGAGGAGCGAGGGATCGACTTGGATTTTTTTGTTCACGATTCCATTCTTTCGATGAACTCGAGATACGAAGAATCGGGAATTCATCTTCCTAAAACAAAACCTTTGGATCAATGGAATCCGAATTCTAAAAATCATTTTGTTTTTCTCGCTCCTCCGGGTTCTCCGATTCCCAATCCGGAATCTAAAAAGATCCGAAGCGCCTTTTGTTCCGGCTGGATGCAACTTTCAAAAAATAGAAAGAACGGAAGTTTTAGCAAAGGGTTTACTCTTTCGGATCACGCCGACTGGAATGAATTGGTTCAAACGATTTCCTCTACGGAAGCGGAAGAAATTCTTCTCACTCACGGAGATACGGAAGCCATCGTTCGTTATCTCAAAGAGAAAGGGAAGAATGCAAAGACTCTCAAAACGAAATTTCATTCGGAAGAATCTGAATTCTAATTCAAGATATCGAATATTCACTCGAAGATTTTTCAAAACGTTCCTTTTTAGAATTTAAGAAATAAATTCTTTGAAAATTCGAAATCGAAATTCTTTCTCAAACCAGGTTTTTCTTTTTTTAATCGAATCGAACCTTTTCTAAAAAATCTTGTGTACTCAAAAATTGCAAAAGTCTTTCGAAGAGACAACCTTGTCCCGCCTACCTCGGAACGATCCATAAAATTGCGGGACGACTGAGAACTTCCCCTGCAAACGCGAAAAGAAATTCGCATTTGCCCCTACAAACGGCCAATATTTTGTTCTCTTAGACTTTTCAAAAAATCATTCCTTTGATGGGGGAGTTCCCACACTCTAAGGATTTTCGATACGCTTCTATTTTCTTCAATTCTGATTGGGCTCCTACATTCCAAGGTTTTGGCAAGGACTCCGAAGTTTTCTAATTATAATCCAAGAAGAATTTGAAAAGAACTCGATTAGACTTAGGAAGCAAAACGTAAGAAAGAATAGATCTTCCAATTTCTCTCTGAAATCAGGGAAATCGAGGAAAACAAAGCATCAATGACCGAAAAAAATCAGCAACCATTCAAAAAAGCAAAAACGGAAGACCGTTATCGGATGATTCAATGGATTGAAAAGGGAAATATCGAAAGAATCCAAGAAGAAATCGAAACTCGAGGAAAGGATTTCTACGGCGCCGCTCCCTTGTTCTTTGCCGCGAGCGAAAACAACGTTCCCGCATTGGAATATTTTGAAAGCATCGGGTTTTCTTTAGACACAAGGGATTCCGGCAATCTTTCTCTTCACTTTTATGCGTGCAGAGATCGCGGTAAAAGCGAGGTCGTAAGTTATCTTCTAAATAAAAATATAAAACCGGATCCAAAGGACATTCTCGAAGCCGCGGCGAAAGGCAAAATTGAAATTCTAAAACTGTATCAAACCTTTGGAATCGATCTCAAAGATCCGAATCTCAAAAACGAAAACTACACACTTTTGGAAATCGCCACGTTCTCTAACTTAGAATGTTTAAGATTTCTCTTCGAACAAGGTCTGACTTTCGAACCGAGCCTTCTACCAAGAGCGGCCAGTTTAGGAAAATTGGATATAGTTCGTTATCTCGTCTTAGAACAAAAGGCGAATCCAAACGTTAAGGTGTACGAAAGAAACGCCATCCACGAAGCCTGTTTCGGTCCGTCCAATCACGAACCCTATGAACATCTAAATATTCTAAAATTCTTACATGAGAATGGAGGAGACTTGAATTCTCCTTCAAATTGGAGAGGAGACGAAATCTATACTCCTCTTCATTTTGCGTGCAGCCCCGGAGCTCAGGATAAAATGCCCTTTATCCGATATCTTTTGGAAAACGGAGTCGATCCGGATTTACAAAATCCAAAATCGGCTCTCAGCATCGCGGATTCGAAAACGAGAAAGGAAGTATTGAAATTCTTAGAAACAAAAGGAATCAAAGTGGAAAAGGATCCTTTCCAAAGATCGTTTCAAGTTGATAAACTGATTGCCTTTGCGGAAGACGCGATTCGAAAATTTGCAAAAGAAAATCCGGAGGTTGTCGTCTTTCAATTCGTGATCGAAGGTGCAACGATGAATATGAGCGATCTCTTTGATCCGGATTATTATATCGGCGATTGGAAATACGAAGGTTTTGCGGAATTCGGCGAAGAAAACGGGTTCGATTATCCTTTGTGGAAGGAACACTACGATTCCATGGGGGAAGATAAAAATTCCCCCTATGCCCTTGCGATGTACAAGGTCATAGAAGGTTTGCACGAAAAAAAGGCTTTTAATCTTTTAAAACGATCCCAAAATTTCGAAGCGAAGATGATAGATCACATGTATTAAAAAATTGGAATATTTATTCCGGAACGAATTTTAATACGTGTTTTGAATCTTGTTCAATCTGCGATTGTGTAAATCGAATGGATCGAAATTCTCCTTTAAGGAACATCTCAATCTGATCTCCGTAAAAAGGGGAACCTTGATTACCGGAATTCCCGGTCGGCAAAACCGACCAGGAATTTTCCGGATGCATCAGATCGATGATTCTTCTTTTTGACGGGCCCACTTTCGGAGTCATTTCCGGATTGATATCCTGTTGCGCCATGATGTTTACGATCGCCTCCCCCGAATTGACGGAAAACGGCCCTTGGTTAAAAATCAAACCTAGAACCGGAACCTTTCCGATCGGATGTTCAAACGTGATCTTGTGCGCCTTTCCCCATTTCCAAGTAGATGCGGCTCCTCCGTGTTTTTGAGAAAGATAACGAACCGTTTGTTCGAAAGCCCGGATTAGAATTTCTCTTCTTGTTTCCAAGATGACCGGAGTTGAAAGATCGTCCCAAAATGTAGAATCCGGATCGGAAAGGATCGCCTTATACGCATTCCAGTGTTCCGCATTATGACCGTAAATCGCGATCTCCCTCGGATCCAATTCATCGGATAAAAGATTGAGCATTACGAATTGATTGAGAGTCTGAAAAACCGTCGCCCCGGAGGAGTCTAACGTGTGTTCTCCGTCGAAAGCTTTGTAAACTTCCAGAGCCTCTCGGAAAACTCCGTTCCATTCTTTGTCTTTTTCCAATTCTCCCGCGATCAAAGGTACGATACTTCTCGCGGAATGAGCAAGAACATCGGTCTGAAGCTTCTTCATATCTTCCACAGACCATTGTTGTCTTTGAGAAAGAACTTCGTAGATTCTTCTCGCGCGATCGGATTCTTGCCAATAACCTTCCGGTTTTCCGTAACCCTTTAACTCATACACCGGAAGATGGTTTGCGGTGAGAATGATTCCTTCGGGTGGATTTATTAATTTCGGATTTTGAGAAGAAGGAAGATAACCGATCACGTCGTCGTCTCCCGATGCTCCGTCTAAAATTTTTCGCGGATTGCTCTTCTTCCCTCGGATCGGAAATCTTCCCACGGCCCACCAAGCGATGTTTCCTTTTACGTCCGCATAAGAAACGTTTAAACCCGGAGCGGGAAGAGAAGGTACGATAAAAGAACATTCTTCTAGAGAAGAACAACGACCCAGACTATAAACCGTATCCAACATCGGAACTGAAAGGTGGTGAAAGATCCAATGAACCGAAATGACGGGCCCGTCGTATCCTTCAATCGGTTTTGAAACGATGGGACCGTGAGAAGTCACCTGAATTTCGATCTCTCTCGCCTCTTCTCCTTTTACCGGAATTTTTTCCTTGAGAATTTGAATCGGAACCCAGTTCCCTTTTTCTTTTACTAAGTTCGGTTGTGTGGGATGAAGAGTTTCACGATAAAAATCCATATCGTCGTTTTCCAACATCGTCAAAGCCCAAGCCTTTTTCGCGTTATGCGCGATCAAAGGGAACGGGAGAATAGGAAAATGATAACCGTAGGTTTCGTGCTCGCCGACTTTCAAATGAACTTCATACCAAGTCCCGGGGTTGCTAAATGCGATATGGGGATCGTTTGCTAAAATTGCACCGCCGGTTGCGGATCTGGAAGGAGCGATCACCCAGGAATTGCTCCCCGTAAAAACCGGAAGATCCCTTAGGATCGAATCCACTTTCTGAAAAGTTTTCGAAACGTCCGAAAAGTCTTCAGAACTTTTTATCAGAGAAGAAACGGCGGTTCCGTTTATAATCGAACTCGATCCTTTATCCGCCATAGCTTTTGGAGAATAAGCCGGCTGATTTTCCAGAGTGGAAAATCGATCCTCTTTATCGTGTCGCGGAAACAATTCCGCGACATTTCGATTCGGAAGTTTTTTCTCTAAGGTGGAATGAAGCGGATCCAAACGAAGCGCTTCAGCAAAAGAAAAAGATAAAAGAGACAAAGCGCTCAATACATCCAGACGATCGAACGGTTTCGGTTTGTATCCGAGAACGGCGAACTCGATCGGCAGCGCTTCGGTTTGTAAAAAGAAATTGATTCCTTCCAAAAAAGAATCCAATTCTTTCCAAGCTTGGGGATTTCCTTTAGATGCTTCCTGAAGCATCTTCTCGGCGGTTCTTCTTAAGAGCATTTGCCGCAAAAAAGTATCCGCCGGAATCAAATCCGCTCCTAAAACTTCGGATAATTCTCCTTTCCCTGCCCTTCGAAGAATTTCCATTTGAAACAAACGATCGCTCGCGGTTACATAACCTAATGCAAAGTAGGCGGAATGAGAATCTTCGGATCGAATGTGCGGGACACCATAAGAATCCCTGATCACAGAGACGGGTTTTGAAATTCCGGATACTTTCAATTCTCCACTCAAACGAGGAGATTTTAAAAATAGCAAAAAGGAAAATCCGATCTTTGCAAAAAGGAGAATGGCAAGGATCGACCAAAAAGAACGGCGTATCCAAAGCGGAATACGATTCCAAAAGTTTAAAAATTGTAAGCTGAAGTTTCTCATACACTACCGAATATTTATTTTTTTAAGGGAGTTTACTTTTATAAAATCGGACTGTTTGAGCAAGAAAAGTTTTTATCCGTTTTTATTTTTCTGATTCTTTTTCATCCAAAAAAGAATGACTTCCCGCAAATCTATGCAAAAAACAAAACAAACCCAGAAATCAATCCAGTGTTATCTTTTTCAAAATTGATCCAAGAATACAGAGAAGAATCGGATTCCGTTCGAAGACGATATCTCCTAACGTCGTTTCTCTGCCATTGTCCTTTGGAGGAATTGGATCTTGTCTTTGGGTTTCTCGCGGGGAAAAAAGAAAAACCGATTCTGAAAGAGGAGCGAATTCTAACCTTAGTTTCCGAATATTTGAATCAACCGCTCTGGATGATTCGATCTGCGATCGAAGAAATCGGCGACGTCCCGGAAGCGATTTCTCTTCTGACGGGAAATCCTTCTTCCAAATCCGCGATACGAACCGATGTCCTTTTAGAAAATGCGAATCAAATTATCAATTTGCATATCCGAGATAAAGAAATCTTGTTTTCGATTTGGAATACCTTTCCGGTACCGGAGAAAATATTCTTTCACAAACTTCTCCTCGGAAAACAAAATATTAAAATTCACGAGACTCTTTTGATCGAGATCGTTGCCGACCTTTTTGATTTAGAAACCGGAATTCTTCTAAACAATTTCTTTACTTCGAAGCTCAATTTTAAAACGACTCCCATTTTAAGAATTCTTTCCTCTTGGTTTCCGAATCGAAAACTCGAAAGACTCGACGAAGTTTCCATTTCAAAAAGGACCGATCCTTCTTTACCCAAAAATTGGCTTTCTCCTTCTTCTTTTTTGAAAAATCAAATCTCAAAGGGAACACACTTTCTTCTTTTTCCGGATGGAATTTCTGCCCAAGCCATTCTCCATTCTTCCGGTTTGTTTCTCTGGACAAAAAACGGTTTTCTTTTTGAAAACGAATTCCATTCCCTTTTTCGAGAATTCTCCAGAGTAAAAGAGAACGCCCATATCCTCGGATGGTTGGAAAAAAATCGAAGAGGGGAAGATATATTTGTATATTATGATATTTTGGAATATCAAGGTAGAGATCTTTCTTTGAATTCAATAAAAGAAAGAAGAAAAATCCTGGATTCGATTTTTATCTCCGGGCTACCATCGATTCGCGGTATGGAATGGGGCATCCTTCCTGAGAAGATGGATTCCCGAGAATTTCAGATAAGGTTGTCAAAGGAATATCAAAGTGCTTATCTTTTTTATCCCGATCAGAATGAATTCTTGGAATTAAAAACCCCAGAACAAACCGTCAGAGCCGTTTTGCTTTATGGAAGAAAGGCGATGAGCAACGAGGGCTCCACTTTTTGGGAATTGAGTTTCGGAGTTCCGACCCATCTTGCGACCCATAGGGAGCAAGATGCTGAGTTACTTGCGACCGAAGATTCAAATCTAAATACGATCGCGAGAATCTCTCTGGACTCGAAACATCCTTTGTTTTTGGAAATCGATTCTTTTTTTAAGGAGAATACGATCGAAAAAAAAGGGCCGATCCGGGGAGTTCCTACAACTTGGAAAGCGGAACTTTCCTTTCAAAAAATTCTTCCTTCTAAGAGACATAAGATCGGGTTTTTTTTGGAAAATGTCAAGATCCGCGGAAAGATTTCTTCAGAAGAACCCCTTGGTTCTTTGGATTCGCTTTTGAGCTTGCGAGACATAAAAATGTAGGAACTCCTATGTTTTCCAGAAGAGCTCGAATCTGCCTCCGGAGAATTCTTCTAAAAGATAAATCGGAATTCTTATACTTCGTTTGGGCGACCAAGGCTCTGCGTATCGATTTCTATCTGCCCTGTAGAAAGTCGGAACTCCGGAAACATTGGAATCATGGAAGTAGCCTTTGTCCGATTCCAGAAGCAGACGATGCTTCGAAAACGTAGGAACTCCTCCAGAAATTTCTTCTCCGAAGCGATTCCTATTGGAGTTACTTGACAGAGACTCGGTTTCCAGTTTTTTGGTCGATATGAACCAGAAAACTGCAAAACTTCTTAACAAATACGCAGAACTTAAGGGCGTAAGCTCAAAACAAATCAAAAGAGAATGGTTGGTTTTGAACGAACATCAGAAAGATCAAAAAAGACAAGAAATTCTGAAAGAGCTGGTTAAATAAGACCGGCTTTTTCAAAGCATTCTTCTCCTGATCCCGTAAAACTCTTAGATCTTCCGAACGTATTCTTCAACTCGGGCAGGACCTCATGGAAGAAATCGAACTCACTAAAGAATTCCGCTTCGACGCCGCTCACCTTCTTCCCAACGTACCCGACGGCCATAAATGCAAAAGACTTCACGGTCATAGCTTTCGTTTTAAACTTCATCTCAAAGGTAAAATCGATCCTCATACCGGTTGGTTGATCGATTATGCGGAAGTCAGTAAGATCGTAAAACCTCTCATCGAAAATCATCTCGATCATTATTATCTCAACGACGTTCCAGGCCTGGAGAATCCGACTTCGGAAAATATTTCTATCTGGCTCTGGAATCATCTCAAACCACTTCTTCCTCTTTTGTATAAAATTACTCTCAACGAAACCTGTACAAGCGCTTGTATCTACGAAGGTCCGAAAAATTCTCACTGAAAAGAGAGGCGAGTTTTGAATTCAGATATAAGTAAGAATCCGAATCGAAAAAAATCCGATTCCAAAATAAAAAATTCCGGCAATAAGGCGATCGTTCTTCTATCCGGAGGATTGGATTCTACAACTTGTCTTTATCAAGCGATCGCCGATGGCAAAGAGGTTCGAGCGCTTTCTTTTGATTATGGACAAAGACATAGAATCGAATTGTCCTTTGCGAAAAAAATCACTCGTAAACTAGGAATTCCACATACGATTCAAAAGTTAAAACCGGAATTGTTCCTAGGATCGTCTCTTACTCAAAAGTCGATTAAGGTTCCGAAGAATTCGTTAGGAAAGGATGAAATTCCGAATACGTATGTTCCCGGAAGAAACATTCTTTTTCTTTCCTTTGCAACTTCGCTCGCAGAAGGAACCGGATCGGATTCGATCTACATTGGAGTCAATGCAATGGATTATTCCGGATATCCGGATTGCAGACCAGAATTTATTAAGATGTTCGAGATGGCGATTCAACTCGGAACGAAAAAAGGAAGTCAAGGTTCTCCGCTTAAAATCATAACTCCTCTACAGAATCTTACGAAGAAAGAAATCGTTCTCTTGGGAAGTAAATTGAATGTTCCTTTTCATCTCACATTCTCCTGTTATGACCCGCAAAACGGCAAAGCCTGTGGAAAATGCGACGCCTGTCTCTTGAGAAAAAAAGGTTTTCAGGAGACAGGAGTTTCTGAAAAGTGATCCCATCGGTTTACCCGGCCTTTCCATGCTCTTTGGGAAGGAATCTCTGATTAGGAAAAGTTATAATGGAACAGTTCGTAGGTTACCTGACGATCTTCTTATTAGCCGTATTCGTAGGTTTTGAGGTCATCACAAGAATTCCTCCTCTTTTACATACCCCTCTTATGTCAGGTTCCAATGCTATTTCCGGAATCACGATCATTGGGGCGATTTTATCTCTACATTCCGTGAACGGCCCTTTGATCAACATCATCGGATTTGTTGCAATGGTTGCCGCAACTATCAACGTGATCGGTGGATTCTTAGTCACCCACAGAATGTTAGGAATGTTCAAGAAGAAAGAAAAGTAAGAATATGGAAAAATCGATTATCAATTTAATTTATCTTCTCTCCTCCGTTCTTTTTATCGTAGGATTGAAACTTCTTTCTCACCCGAAGACTGCGGTTCGCGGAAACTTCTTAGGTGCGGTGGGAATGTTCTTCGCAGTCGCGGCCGCGCTCGTTGAAAAAGGTCTCGCCTATGAATATATCTTAGCTGGATTCATCGTTGGAACCGCGATCGGAGTTTATCTTTCCGTTAAAGTTGAGATGACTTCTATGCCTCAACTCGTTGCGGCCCTCAATGGATTCGGAGGTCTGGCTTCCTTTCTTGTCGCAGGTGCGGCGGTGATGGAAGTGATTCACCAAGGAACCAATCTCGAAGTTTTAAAATCGTATCAGTTCACGGTTTCTACTGCGGCCTCCGGAATCATCGGCGCAGTGACTTTAACTGGAAGTTTTGTAGCCTACGGAAAACTCCAAGGACTTCTTTCCGAAAAAGCGGTTCGTTATCCGGGCGATCAACTCGTAAAAATCATTTTCTTCCTCGGTTCTATCGCGCTGAGTTATTTCGTAGTGATCGAGCCTGAGAAGATAGAATGGTATTGGTATGTTGTTGCGGTTGGTTCCGTTTTAGGAATTCTTCTCGTAATGCCGATCGGTGGAGCCGATATGCCGGTCGTTATCGCTCTCTTGAATTCTTATTCCGGAATCGCGGCGTCGGCGACAGGATTTGTTCTTGGAAACAACGTTTTGATTATCGCAGGATCTCTTGTAGGAGCTTCCGGAATCATCCTAACACAGATTATGTGTAAGGCGATGAATCGCTCTCTTGCTAACGTTCTCTTCGGAGGACTCGGTGCGGCGGTTGATACTTCCAAAGGTGGAGAAGACATCTACGCTGGAAAAACCAAAAGTACGTCCGCAGAAGAAGTTGCGATGCTTTTGGATATGGCGCAAAGAGTTGTTATCGTTCCTGGATACGGAATGGCGGTTGCACAAGCACAACACGCAGTAAGAGATCTTTATAATATTCTTACGGACCGAGGAATCGACGTAGAATTTGCGATCCACCCTGTTGCAGGAAGGATGCCAGGTCACATGAACGTTCTTCTTGCGGAAGCCGATATCCCTTATGACAAGATGAAAGAAATGGATGAAATCAATCCAACTTTCGAACAAGTCGATGTGGTAATCGTAAACGGTGCAAACGACGTTGTAAACCCTCTCGCAAAAACGGATCCAAGTAGCCCGATCGCAGGAATGCCGATCTTGGACGTTGACAAAGCAAAAACGGTTATCGTGATCAAACGAAGCTTGAGCCCAGGATTTGCCGGAGTTCCGAACCCTCTTTTCATCCAAGACAATACTTTGATGTATTTCCAGGACGGAAAAAAAGCTACGCAAGAAATCGTAGCTGCTCTTAAAGAAACCTAAAAGGTTTCCTTCTTTCTAAAATTATAAAGCCGGACTGTAGAAAGTCCGGCTTTTTTATTTTATCGGCCGTTCCGGAAAATCCGTCCGCCGAAAACAAAAGCATCTTTGGACAAATCCATCATTCTGCGAAAAATATTCACTCGATTTCAAAAATGACGCATAACGTTACGTTCGTTCGAGCCATATCAAAACGAATTCAGGGTAAAATTCATTCAGACAAAGGAGAAAATTAAGATTCCAGTGCGATCTTTTTCGGAACTATCACCGTTTTAGAGCCGGTATCCTTGCTTTCTTGAAAAGAATAGAAAAAAAGTTTCTATGGATTTTTTTAAGAAATTTATTTTTCCCGAATAATACATTGGAATTAGTTGTGTAATTCGATTTCGCACCAGATCTCTTTCCTGAGACTTCTATTAAGGTATCCTTGGAAGTGTCTATAGTTGTTCTTTAGTAGCAACATCGTTTTTCCAAGATGCTGATCCAGAAAAAGTATCCAACTATTCATAAAGAAGGAGAAGGTTATACATATTCGTCCCGAGGTCGCAAAACATTTTGGTAAAATGCTCCCTCAAAGATATGTACTGATAGAGTATTTCAGCTGATAGTCAGGTAAAAATCAGAGGCCCTGATTTCTTTGTTTTTCTCCTTGGATTCTTCAAACTGAGAATTACAAAGCGGAAGTCCGAACTTGCAAAGACAAATGCTAAGAACTTAGAATTGGCAATCCTTTTTACTTTTTTCTTCGATAAAATGAAATCTGTCTTTTTTACAATCTCCCAATTCCAAAAGAATGAAGAAGACGGTAACAGATCGATCGGTTCCTCGACTATTTTTTCATTCTATAATCCGATAAAAAAAAGCAGATTAAAACTGAAATAATTTCAGAACTCGCTGTTATCCATCCCATGAGACAATCTTCCATTCAAACATTTCTATTTCTGAACATTCTTCTTTTCGTGAGCTGTAAAGATTCGAAGGATGAAATTCCGCTCATCACTCTTCTTGGAATTGCTCAAGCGAAAGAGTATCAAAATGTGATTTCCGGACCGGTTCTAATTGATCAAGAATCCGAATTGACAAATTACAAAATTCAAATATTTAACCCTTCTCAAAATATCCTCGTCATCGGATATTTTTCAAAACCGGCCGGGCTCGGAAAGTTCCCTCTGATCGTTATGATGCACGGCTGTGGCGGCGCTTATTCTTACAACGACCCTACCAGGGGTGTTGCTTCTCTTTTTACCGAGTGGGCCGGACGCGGAAAGAATCTGGGATACGCAACCTTGCTTTTGGATAGCTTCACCCCAAGAAATGCAGAACAAAATCAGTGTGGTAACGGATCCGGCATAGGAACCTCCGAGGTTACAGATCGACCGACGGACGCATACGCTGCTTTAGATTACGTACGAAGATCTGCAATCATTCAGAACGAGAGAATCGTTCTACTAGGATGGTCTCACGGAGGAAGCAGCGTAATCTCAACCGTGGATACGAATTCCACACTTCAATACAGAACTAAATATCCAAAACCTTTCAAAGCGGTGATTTCGTATTACCCCGGTTGCGGATTAAACAGCGCTTTCGGCGGAATTTCTACAAGCAGCTATCTACCTTACACACATCTCAAGATTCTCGCGGCGCAATTAGATCCACTTTATACCGGTGGATTTTGTGATGATAGAATCGCTCGTGCGCAAACCTTAGGCGCCGGTATCGGAACCGGCAATTCTATATCAATGACGGTCTATCCAAATGCTCATCATAGTTTCGATCAGGCAAAAGCAGTCAACGATCAATTCGATATCAACGATGTGACTGCAAAACCTTTAGCAAACCAGGAAGCCGTCAATTTCTTTCAATTACACAATCCTTGAATATTTCCAAAATCATCCGATGCCAAATTCAAAAATAATTTACTTTTTAAATATATTGATTCAAATGTATATTCTTTAATTTTAATATATTCAATTTCAAAAGAGGTTCCATGATCAAACGTACACTTACTTTTCAAAATGAAACATCCGATAAATTTTGGAAATTAGAATCCTCCGGACTTTCCTTTACGGTAACCTTTGGAAAAACGGGAACCGCGGGACAAACACAGACAAAAACCTTCGATTCGGAGGATAAATGTATAAAGGAAGCAGAAAAGCTTATAAACGAAAAACTTAAAAAAGGGTACAAGGACGATTCTCCCGCAGATTTTCTTTCTGAATGGAAATCTACGCTCGATTCAAATCCGCCTAAGGAAGCATTTATAAAACACTTCTCATTTCTGACGGAAAACGAAGAAGACAAAGACATTCTTAAAAAACTTTCCGAAAGTCTGATTTCTTTTTCAGTCAATGAAACGGAAAAAACTTTAATCGCCGAAATCAAAATTAAGGATCTTGCGGATGAAAACGCAAAGCTTATCTGCCGCCCCCCGTTTACCAAATTTCCCGAAAAAAGTCTGCCTAAGAGCTACGTAAAAACCACTAAAATTCACAATGGAATTTATTACGAAGACTTCGGAGGAGGTTCAATCGGTTTTTTCGGATTGGACGAAAACGGAAAAATCAATGTTGGAGGATGGGAGCCGGAAGCAATCGAAGAAGGTGACAATGAAGAATTCTTGGAAGCTTTGGAAAATAAAGAACTATCACTGGACGACGTTCCTTGTATTATCGAGTTTGGTCAGAACTGGATTTTAAGCAATCCTCTGAAAAAGACGATCCACAAAGAGCCCGCTTATTTGTTCGTATCTCACGAAGACTGCGAAGTCGTGAAAATCCAAGAAGCAGATCGACTTCTCTTTGGACAAATGCTTTTGCGGGTCTTAGCACAGAGAATTCTCGATATTGAATTTTTTCCGGAAATCTATTCTTAAAGTTATAGTTTTGTTCGAAGGATATCCGCGTTAGAACTTTTGCGGAAAATTTTAAAATCGGTTTCGATCTTTGCAATTCCTTCGTCGGATTTACGATAAAGAAAGAATCAGCTCCGATCTAAAAGTTGAAATAAAAAGAATCCTTTTGGATTCACTTGAAAAAAACCAAGTTCGATTTCAAAATTTTTCTTCGGATGATCTTTTTTCAAAAAGGGGAAGCAAAAGAGTGTATTTATTAGAATTTTTAATTCTAACTTTTAACGGTGATACATTATGAAAACGGAATTTATGATTCGTATCGTTGAGATGGATCCCGAGGTAGGGTTTACGGGTCATCTTGTATTAGTTCCAATAGAAGATCTAAGTCCGGCCTCCATCAGGAACGCGATCGATACTTGGAGGAGAATTCTTAAAAATGCGGAAGATCTCGTTTTATCCGATCCTATCTTCGAGGACTCGGATCCGTGGTTCGGTTTCGGAGTAACGATCGAAGATCAAACGTTCGACGAACAAGCTCTATTTTCGGAAATTCGAACCTTTGATCCTTTGATCGAAATTTCGGTTTCGGAATACATAGAAGCCTTGATCGAATTCAACGAAGAGAACGATGACGAAGGACTTTCTACACACGAAGAACTGGAAACGGGAACCTATGCGATTCTTTGGCTTCTTCAAAAAAATTTAAAGTATCTGTCTCTTTACCTTCGATATCTAAATTCTTTAGACTTGGACCATACGGTGGCTCAGTTGGACGTTCTGTTCCAGTTAGCAAAACAATATTCTCCCCTTGAGTTGGAACCGCTGAAAGAGTTCGCAAAGAAAAAAGACGCTCAAATTTTAAACGATTGGTTGGATGCGGATCGCGCCTGGAAAGAAACATGAAGGATTCCTGAAAAGCGCAGGCTTTTTCTAAGAACTTTATTCGAACGGATTCACGCCGGGCTTGGATACGGAAAAGAATTGAATTGTCCAAAGCCGGTTTCATTCTATAGAATATGGAACAGAAAGATTATAGCGACGAGGTTCGACTTCATAGATCCAGGTTCATTCGTTTTTTCCTATTTGTCGCGGGTTCTATTTCCTTAGTCCTGGGGATCATAGGAATTTTTACTCCTATTCTTCCAACGACTCCATTCTTACTTTTGTCTGCGGCTTGTTACGCGAGGACCTCCCATCGATTTTACAATTGGCTTATGAACAATCGGTATTTCGGAACCTACATTCGGGACTGGAGAATTCACAAGATGATTCCTCTTCGGGCCAAGATCATTGCGATTTCGATGATCTTTATATCGATCGGAACCACCGTTTTCTTTTTTATTCCAATCTTAGCCGTAAAAATTCTGGTTTCTCTTATCGGAGTTCTGGTAGTCGTTTATTTGATTCGAATCCCGACCAAACGGGAAAGCTAACGTTTTAAAAATTTTTGTCGGAGTTCCGACAAAAGCCCGCTCCTAATTATCGTTGTACAAAATGCAACTCTGTGATAGAGAAGAAATCTCTCGATTTTTTCCGGCAAACCAGTCTCTCCACCTTAGGACAGAACCTACCCGCAGTTCAGAGGAGATTCAACGAGAATCGTCCCGAGAAAAGGGTTTTGTAGGAATTCCTACACGGGAATTTTTTCTTGCAAAATTAGAATTTTTTGATATAGGGAAGTCACTGGAGTTTTTCCGCCTCCACTCCCCTCCACCCGAAACTCGGGCGGGGCGCGCGACTTTCACAGAGGAGCGTCGTAGTTCCGACTGAAATCCTTATTCAATAAGGAGACCGGGAAGGGAACATATGAAAAACTTTCGAGTCGTTGTCTTTAAGGAGTTCTGCGATGTCTAATGCTTCCTGCACCTTTCTCCTCTTATCGGGCTCCTCTTGCAGCCAAGAAGTCACAAAAGATTCCAATCTCCTGTAATCTTTGATAAAAGAAAGAGAACGTATATATTCGATCTTATCTTCTTCTTCCGCAATTCTAAACTGAATCACTTGTTGATAAGTCGCGGCTGCAGCGCGATAATTCCCCGTATTGTAATAGGCGTGAGCTAAAAATCTTTTTTCCTGAAAAGGCAGTTCTCCGTAGAGATTGTAGATTTTAATCGCTTTTCTAAAATTCTGATGAAGGTCCATTACAAGTCTTGCATGGATTAGCATGTATTCTCTGGATTGAAAGCCGTCTTTTACGAATTCCACACACTGAGAATACGCGTCCGCCTTGTTGCCCAAAAGGAAATTCGATTTTAAGAGAAGAAGTTTGGCAGCTCTAAAATTCGGTTTTAGTTCGATCGCCCTTTCCGCTTCCGCTTTTGCGCGAAGATAATTTCCGGTCTCGAAATATGCGAGAGCTAGATTGATTCTATAGAATGGATTGTAATTCGATAATTCTACGGCTTTCTGAAAGTATTCCAGGGATCGCGGCCATTTGTTTCTCTGAACAAAAATCATCCCGAGTTGATAATAGGAAGGGTCGTGCCCCGGCTGAATCTGAATCGCCCTGAGAAGAGAATTCTTAGCTTGCGGATATCGACCCTGAGCATAAAGAAAAGAACCCTTGAGATAATGATATTCCACCGTATTCTCATCCAACTTCTTGATTCTTTCGATATTAGCGGAAGCCTTCGAGAGATTGTTAGCCCGAATAAGATTCACCGTCTCCGTATTGAGAGCCGCGATTTGTACCCTTCTTCTCGCCGCGTCGGTAGGCGAACCGGAATTGTCCAAGTTCGGAGTCGGGGAAACGTTCCCCGGAAGATTTTCCTCTTCGTCTTCCGCAAAAAGAAATCCGGAGAAACAGAAAGTTAGGAGCAGAAGAAATAGAAGTCGTTTCATACTTTTTTTTTAGAGGAAAAAATATCGGTCCGACTCAGTTCTTTTCAAAGAACTCTATGTTATCTTCTTTTTTGTTTAGGAGTTGAAGTTCCCTTTCATTCACTTTCAGAATTCTATATTCCAAATCAAAGGCCAGATCCGCGAGATTAAAATGAATATCATCGTCTTTCATTTTATAAGTAAGATGAAAGGTATCATATTTTGCCAAGCCGTCCGGGAGAATGAGAAGATGACTTCCCTTCCCTTTATCCGGATCCTTACATTCACCCTTTTCAGGACAATTCTTTACTTTTACCCAATCCCCCAAAATCAACTCTTCCTTCTTTTTACAGGAGGAAAGAAGAATGAGCGCAAGAGTTAGAATGAGAACAATTTTTTTCATAGATTCAAACATAGAGATCCTTCCTTGCTTGTCCAATGAAAATCGGAGTCAAAGAACGGGAAGCGATCGCAGTTTGTGAGAAGAATCAGGGGACGAAAGCGGGAGAATCACTGATGATCGATATATTCTTTTAAGTTCAGAACCTCAAACGTATTTAGGAGGTCGGGATGAATCGCGCTAATCGTGCAGGAGATTCCTTCCGATCTGGCATTCTTTAAAAACCAAACCAGAGAGCTTATGGAAATCGAATTCATCACCGGAATATCCCCCAGATTGAGAATGATCGACTTCGGCTTTTTAGCGATAGCGTCCATGAGCATGGTTCGAAATGCATAATAGTCGTTAAAGAGGATGGTAAGATCCGGAGTAATTTCGACTGTTTCTGAATTGTCTGACATTTTAAGATTCGCTTTCAAGTTGTTAGCGTCCTTATATTCCTTCGGACGAAAAAAACTTTCCTAACTAAAAAAAATCTCTCGTGGAAAACGCAAATTCAACCGATTTTTTTGAGGGGAGAGAAATAATGTTTGAGAAAACCCATTTCATGAAAACCCAGGATTTACTGGAAAGAGGAATGAATAGTTCCGTTTTGAAGAGAAAAGTAATTTCAGACAATATTGCGAACGCGGATGTTCCCCATTTTAAGAGGTCTGAAGTAATCTTCGAATCGATGATCAAACGGGCGATCGAATCCGAAAAGATCGAGGCCGTAAAAGAGGTTCCGACTCAGATTTCCGATGACCGCCACATTTCATTCTTCAAACCTCTGGATTATCGGGAAGTTCAACCGAAGGCAAATATCGATTATTTGACTACGATGAGAGCGGATGGGAACAACGTAGACGTCGAGAAAGAGGTCGTAGAAGCATCCAATTCCCAGATGCAATACATGATGATGTCCGAGAGGATCAATCAGAACTACAGAGATCTCAAACAAGTCATGAGAATGGCTTAAGAACTAAAATATTTTCCTTGAATTGATTTTAATGAGACATAACTTTACCGTTTAGGAAGTAGCCATGGGACTTTTTTCTTCAATCAACATTTCCGCAACAGGCTTATCCGCGCAGAGATTGCGAATGGATGTGATTTCCAACAACATCGCAAACTCGACAACCACGAGAAATACGAATGGAGACGGACCGTTCCGAAGGGACAGAGTTGTCATGACTCCGGTCAATCTAAGAACCAGATGGAATAGTCCTGTGTATCCGTTCGGAGTTTCTCCCGGGGAAGGAAAAGGTGTAAAGGTGATGAAGATAGAAAAGGATATGACTCCTCTTCGTTTGGTTTACGACCCGACTCACCCGGACTCGATTCAGATCGGACCAAAAAAAGGATACGTCGAAATGCCGAACGTCAATATCGTCACTGAGATGACGGATATGATCTCGGCTTCCAGATCTTATGAAGCAAACGTACAGATGATCAACGGATCCAAAGCGATGTTTAACAAAGCCTTGGAAATAGGTAGGGCATAATCATGGAAATCAATTCTAATTCTTCACTCTGGTATACTTATAATTCCGGTTACAATGGCGGCAAAGCGCATCCATTAACTCCGAAAGGTGACAAAGTAAACGTGTTCACTACGGAAGATAGACATTACAAAGATGTAAAGCAACCGGTCTCTCCCGATTACGTCGCCGAGAGCTTTTCGGAAGCCATGAAGAATGCGATGACTTCGGTAAACGATCTTCAAGTGGAAGCGGACGAGCTGACTCAAAAGATGGTTTTCGATCCGAATTCGGTGGACGCTCATGAAGTGATGATCGCTTCCGAAAAAGCGAGAGTGGCTCTCACGTTCACAAAGACGATCGCAGACGGAGTTGTTCGCGCCTACAGAGAATTGACTTCTCTGAGATAAAAAATCAAACGAAAAGCAAACGTCAATCTTTAAGTTTTTAGTAACACTACAAACTCGATTTCTTATGGTTTCCAAAGGGTCGAAATAGACCCTTTTAAGAATATCGGCCACCACAATAATACAAACAACATTTCTTAATTCCGTATTATTGCGTTTGTTACACTGTAACTGAATCAGTAGATGCAAATAATTTCAAAAATTAAAATGTGATTTATTTATAATATTTTAATTGATAAATGAAAGCCTAACGTAAATTCCGTTATTTAGGCTTAGTATTTCACTAACCAAAAAGGAAAAAAATGAATAAGAAACTATTGTGTTTACTCATCGTCGTTGCACTTGGAAATTGCGCGTTTCCCGCAACTAGAGAAGGTATGAAAGTAGCAGACTACAAATCCCCGAATAAAGTAGGAGATAAAATCTTTGTAGAGCAATCAACGGGAGGAAGTACCACTCTTCCATTCTGGAAATCTAAAATTTCCGATGAGAATTTTACGGCGGCAGTTAAGGACTCTATCGTAGAAGCCAATCTTTTTGAAAAAATTGAAGAAACACTTGGCGACAATTGGAATTTAAAAATCGAAATCGTCGACGTGGATCAGCCTACTTTCGGAACAACTTTTAAAGTAAATACAAAAGTTAAATATACACTTCGCAAAAAAGACGAAGTTATCAAAGAAGCTTTGATTGACGTTTCCGGAGAGGCGACGATGAGTGATGCGTTGATTGGCGTAGTTAGATTGCGTCTTGCAAACGAAAATGCGGCTCGTTCGAACATTCGTAAATTCTTAGAGGAAGTTTCGACGATTTCTCCCGTTAAAAAGAAAAAATAAATCTCTTTTTAGGGTTGAAAGCTGTTTAGAAAAAAATTGCTAAACGACTTTCAACCTTTCCTCTTCAATTAAGGGGGTCCTTAAACTCAAAGCCTCATCGCTAATTTTTATATTTCATTTCGGCTGACACTTTCATTCCATCGCGCGTTGAACGGGTTTTTGATTTTCTTCAAACATATCGGAAACGAACTTTCGAAAACAGTCGAACCTCCGCGTTTCTAAGAAGAATGAATTCATTTCAAGAACGTTCCATCCAATCTGTTCAGCAAAGAATCTACGTCGAAGGCGCTGTTACTCACGATAATCACGGTAGCGATTTTTTCCTTCGGATAAATTCTTAACTCGCCGTGAAATCCCGCGCCTCCCCCTTCCTTGAAATAATATATCCTTTCGTTTACGGCTCCGATATGAAAACCCAAGCTCATTTCGATTGGCTCTCCCTTCGAGGTTTTTTGCCGTTCAAATAGGAGATGTTTTTCCTTTTTTCCTAAAAGTTTCGAATTCTCCTTTAACAAATCCTGGAGAATTTTCGATACAGCTTGGGCCGAAGCAATCATCCCGCCAAAAGATGCTCCGTTCATATAATGGTCGTTCATCGCCAACCATCCGTTTTCATATCGACCGATGAATTTTTTATCCACCAAAAACGATTTTAAAAAATCGAACAGGGACCATTCCCTTAAATAACCCTTCGCGTGATACAAAGAATCCGGTATGATAAAATCCGCCTCCTTTTCCTTTAGACCCAATCGTTTCAAAATATGAGTCCGAACGTATTCTTCAAAAGAGATTCCCGAAACCTTTGTTATGATTCTTCCTAAAAGCCAATAGGATATATTAGAATAACGGTATTTAAAGCCAGGACGAAATTCCAATTTCGGATGTTCGGCTAAAATAGAAGCGAGATCGGCTTGCTCGTCAAAACGATCGTGCTCTTCTCGAAGATGAACCCATCTCAAGGGAATTGGATTCGGAATTCCGGAAGTTTGCGACAAAAGATGACGGACCTTGACCTCCTTACCATAAGGGATTTCGGGAAGATATTTAACAACCGGGTCATCAAGAAAAATCTTTTCCTCCCCGACCAACTGAAGGATCGAAATCGCAGTGATCACTTTTGTCATCGAGTAAATCATCATCGTCGTCCGATTTGTGATCTTAGAATTTTTCGCGATATCGGAAAGGCCTTCGCTGAAGTTAAACAGTTCAGATTCGGGGCTGACGACCACGTATTGAAAAGCCGGAAATTCTCCGCTTTGGATCTGTGCCCGTAAGAATTTTTTTATAGACTCGTTTCCATCGAACGGCTGCTCTTTCATATATCTTCCGCAATGACAAAAAAAGAATAGAATGAACGGATAAAGGAAAAATCGCATCTATCTACTGTTTACTTTATTCTATCAATACTAAAAAAGAAATTCAGAAGGAAAGCCAAGTTGAAAATTTTTCAAAATCTTTTGATCAAGTTCTGGCGCAAGCATTTTACAAATCGACACAAAAAAGATCGATTATCAATCCACAATATTATTATTTTTTAAATTAGCCTCTCCTATACTTTTCCAATATTGTCTTACCCGTAAGTTGTCTGAGTCGGACGAAAATCTGTCGGAACTCCGACGCTCTTCCGTGAAAGTCCGTGCGCCCCGCCCAAATTTCGGGTGGAGGGGTGGGTGGTGGAAAAATTCCGCAGACTTTCCTCTATCATAAAATTACACTTTTTGCAAGAAAAAATTCTCATGTAGGAACTCCAACAAAACTCATGCCCCGTGACGATCCTTGTTATATCTCCTCTCAACTTTTGGGTAAGGTTATGCAAATTTCGGGCAGCGGGGCGGGTGGCGGAAAAATTCCGGGCAGACTTTCCCTCCATAATAAAATTACACTTTTTGCAAGTAACAAGTTTCGCATGTGGGAACTCCCACAAAACCTCTATTGAGATTTTGTGGATTCTAAATAACCTTCCGACTTCACGCGTAAGTTAGTCGATCAGTCGCCTTGGCACGCCATACAATATAAGCGTATTGAATGTAACGTTTCCTTCAAATTCTAACTACGGCTTGATCTTCTTGATCAGTTTCAAGTCTGCTTTGTTAAAAACTGTGATCTGAATGCTTCCCGAACCTTCTTCCTTTCCGGTAACATAAATCTTTTCTCCGTAAAAGGTTACGTTTGAATTCGGGCTAATCTCTTCGGAAGATTTTGCCTGTTTTTTAAGGTCCTTTCCAAAACGAGAAAGATAGTATTTTTCCTGAACTTCTTCAAAGGCGTAAATCTCATCCCCTTTTACGATCATCGGAGAACGCCAGAAAATGTTATCCTCTGCTGAAATGGTGGGTTTTAAGGTTTCCTGATCGATTAGGATCAGTTTGTGATTGGAAGAGTGACCGTCCTCAAATCCGATTACAAGGGCTTTTCCATCTACGATCTCGAAGGTTCTTCCGCAGATCTTATTAAAGTCTCCTCGAAAAATCGTATCGTCTTTGGTCGGATCTAAAACCTGAAGCTCGTTGTTATAATGACCTTTGTCCAAATACTTCAAAGTTTTTAGGAAAAGAATTTTACCTCCGACTACGTTCTTGTCGAATTCTTCTTTTTTCTTTTCTTCTTCTTTTTTGGTTTCTAATTCCTTTTTGGTATCAGCCAATTCTTTTTTCAGTTCGGCTTCGGACTTCTTATCATCGGAAGAAGATTTACTATCGCTACCGGACTTGCTTCCGGAATCACTTTTAGAATCGCTGGATTTGGAAGAATTGGAAGAGTTCGAGGAACTGGAATTGTTATTGCTCTTTCGTTCTTCGTCCTTTTTGACGACTTCCTTTTCTTTCTCTTTGAGTTTTTGTTCTTCTTTCTTAACGACTTCCTTTTCCTGTTGAACCTGTTCTTTTACCTTTTTCTTCTCTACGATTTCCTGTTTATTTTTAACGGGGTCTTTGTTGAGCTCTTGCAGTTCTTTATCCGTCTTGACTTCTTTATCGTTCAGCTCTTTCTGTTTATTCTGGTTTTCTTCTTTTCTTCTTTTGATTTCTTCTAATTCTTTCTTATTCTTTTCTCTCTGAAGATCGTCGAACTTATCCTTTTCGGATTGTCCTTCCTTCTTTTTATCGAGGTCTTTATTGACTTCGTCTTCCAATTCATCCGTATGAACGTCTTTTCCAAGAATATCTTCCACCAAAGGAACTAAAATTTCCGTTTTTCCCGGCCATTCGGAATAACGTTTTGAAATACCGATCGACGCGGGTTTTAAAACCTTAATTACGGAATTGGAATATTTCTTTTCTATGTAAGTTTTATCCTTTCTATGAATCGCGTTGTAATAAAGAATATAAGTCGCGAGAATGTCGGCGTTCTTATCGTCGTAACCGAAATTCAATTTAACAAACCCTGCCAAAATTCTTTGGATCGAATTGATATGTCCGTAATCCGAATCTTCGGAAAGAATGAAAATATCGGCTCCGAATTTTTTGTCTTCGGGAGCGACTCGGGTAACGCTTACCCCGCCTTGAGTATGACTTTTGTTCGGTTCTTTTTTTAAGATCTCGGCCAAGCCCGCTCCGACCTTCTCATTGGTTCCTTTGACCTCTTCTCCGGCTCTGGCCGATGAACGGTTGATAAACTGAACCCTTCCGGAAGAACGAATTTCTTTTTCTCCGAGTTTAGAATTATCCTGGGAAAACAAAGAGAAAGAAAAACCAACGCACACAAGTGTTATCAAGATTCTGAACATTCTAAAATACTCCTTTTCATCTCCGGAAGAGAAAGCAGTCGTTTGACCAGGGGATAGGCTATCATCAAGCATTCTATCGCGACAAGGATTTTTCCCGATCCGGAGACTTCTTTCCGAGAAGAAAGTTGATCCCCAAACTCCCCTTTGCAACCTTATCCTATATGTATCAATTCCAGGAAAGAATTTACAATTTCGGCGCGGGACCGGCCATGCTACCCAACGAAGTAATGGAAATCGCGGCGGCCGAATTCTTAAATTATAAGGGCTCCGGAATGTCCATTATGGAAGTGAGTCACAGAGAACCTCTCTTCGAGGACGTCCTCAAAGAAGCGGAGTCTCTCTTACGCACTCTCTTAAATATCGGAGACGATTATTCGATCGCGTTCTTTTCAGGAGGAGCCACGCTTCATTTTTCCGCCCTCCCGCTCAATCTTCTCAAAGAAGGAGAAAGTTTCGACATTGCTCACACCGGAATCTGGACAAAAAGAGCCTGGGAAGAAGGACTCAAGTTCAACGGAGTCAACGTGATCTATGACGCGACTGAAAACAAATTCACGGAAGTTCCGCTTCTTCTCGATGAAAGCAAGCTTTCAGGAAAAGGAAAGTATCTTCATATCACCTCCAACAATACGATTTATGGAACCCAATATTCTGAGATTCCAAAGATCAAACAAATTCCCCTTGTAGCCGATATGACGAGCGAACTACTCTCCCGCAGAATCGACATAAAAGATTTCGGAGTTATCTTCGCAGGCGCGCAAAAGAATATCGGGCCTTCCGGTCTGAGCGTATTGATCATTCGAAACGATTTGATCGGAATCTCCGGAAGAAAAATTCCGGTTCTTTTGGATTACGAGGTGATGACAAAGAATAAGTCGCTCTACAACACGCCGGCGACCTATTCCATTTATATCGCGAAGCTGGTCTTCGAGTGGTTGTTAAAACTCGGAGGAGTGGAAGCCATTGAAAAAGTGAACGAACAAAAAGCGAAGTTGTTATACGACTTCATCGATATGTCCTCTCTATATACTTGTCCCGTTCAGAAACGGGCTCGTTCCCGGATGAACGCCGTTTTTCTACTGAAGGATAAGAATCTCGACGCAAAATTTTTGGACGAAGCTGAAAAGAACGGCCTTCACGGTTTGGCGGGGCATAGATTGGTCGGCGGGTTTCGCGCTTCGATCTACAACTCTATGCCTCTCGCCGGAGTTCAAAAACTCATTTCCTTTATGAAAGAATTTGAATCTAAGGCGAAATGAAAAATCTGCGATTCAGAAGAATTCTTTACATCCTTATCTTTCTGGGATTCGCATCCGGTCGCCTCAACGCTTCCGGATTAAACTTTCTCACACAACTTCCGATTCAGGATTGTTTTACAAACGAAGCAGCGTCTTCGGAGCTTTCCAATCTTTTTAAATCCACGGTATCTTTGGAGGAGAAAAAAAGGATCGCGGAAACAATCGCTTACAAGGAAGGACTTACCCGATTTCAATCGGTGAACTGTATTCAAAACAAAAAATTCAGCGAAGAGGAATATTCGATTCTATTTTCGGATTGGAACCGTCAACTCGCGAACTACGACGAATTGAATTCTTATTACGAAAACTATGTTCTTTCGGATGAAAAAACGAGATCCCTCAATTCTATAGAATGGGAACTACTCACAACCCATCTCAAACAAAAACGCGAACTTCTCACAAGATTGAACGACGCGACTACGTATTCTCTCAAAGGAGAGAAGGTCTCGGAAGAGAACTTTTCAATGATCTATCTTTCCCTCTTCTTACTCCAGGTTGAGTTTTGGGACGCGATGCCCAAGGCTTATAAAGAATCCGTTTTGTAGAATTCCACGAATCTCCCTTTTGACGATAAAACAAAGAATTATTTGCTTGAATCCTGAGTTCGGTCGGGACATAAACAAATATAGATCATGAAAAAAATCGGAATCGCCTCGGATCACGGAGGCTTTGAGCTCAAGGAATTTCTCCGCACCGCGCTTGCAGGAGAATTGGAAATCGTAGACTACGGAACCAAAGACGAAACCTCCGTCGACTATCCGATCGTCATTTCAGAGGCTTGTAAAAAAGTTCTTTCCAAAGAAGTGGAGGGTTTGATCGCTCTTTGTGGAACCGGAATCGGCGCATCCATAGCAGCCAACCGCCTGAGCGGAATCAGGGCCGCGCTTTGCCACGATCAATTGACCGCTGAATTATCCAAACGCCACAACAACGCAAACGTTCTAGTTTTAGGCGGAAGAATTCTCGGAAAAGAATTGGCTCTTAATATCGTTCGTACTTGGGTCGCAACACCTTTCGAGGGCGGACGCCACGAAAGAAGAGTCAATCAACTCGAAACGTTAAACTCATAATCGAAAACCGGATGGGATGGATTACGAATTATAAAACCACGTTAGTCGCCCTTCCGACTTTTCTCTTTTTTTCTCTTTCCTTTTTTCCTATTTTTCCCGAAACTAAGATTCTTTCTCTAAACGATCTTCAGAGAAACGGTTTGGAACTTTCGGGGAAAAATGGGGAACAAAAAACTCTTAAACTTCAAACCCGAGATCGAAGTTTCGGATCCGATCTCTATCTCAGTTTTGATTCCGGAGAACCGGCCAACCTAAAAGATATATCAGGAAATTATAAAGTTCTTTCCTCTTCCTTTCTTCCGGATTCCGAAAACGTCCTCCACGCAAAAAGAAGCGCTCGATTTTCCGGAAAAAGAACGGGAATCAGAATCGCACATTCCAACGCGGGAGTTCTTACTTCCAAAGACCTTACCGAAGAATTTTACATCGCTTTCAGCATTCTTCCGGGAACCGTTGAAAAAGACGCGACCTTAATTTCGAAACTTTATGAAACCTCGGGAAGTACGTTCGGTTGGGATCTCAAAATCGCGGATGATAAGTTAAAAGCGGGGTTTTATTCTTTTTTTGAAACCGAAGAAAAAAGATTCCTTTCCCTTCAACTTGTCTCGAACACGATTCTCAAAAAAAATCAGTGGAATCGAATTCTTCTCTATTTCAATCCTTCGGAAAGAGAAATCGTTTTATATCTGAATGGAAAAGAATCCGCAAGAGGATCGATTCCCGCGAATAAAAATCTGATAAGAATGGGGTTTCACCCCGAAGACACGACTTCGTTTCGAATCGCGAGCTCTTATTACGGATGGATGGAAAACTTCGCCGTATTCCGAGGAAAACCGAATCCGAATGCGGAAGACGTTTCTTTCCCGATACAAGATTTCGACCCGGACACGCACACAACCCAGTCGAAATTCGGAACTGCAATTTCTCCGGTTTACAAAAGCAAATATTCCAGCGCTTTTTTGGAAGAAATCGAAATCAAAGCGAGCATTCCAAAATCTTCGGCAATGGAACTTTACTTCCGCGTATCTCCTACGGTTTTTCATCCGACTTCGGAAGGACCGGCTTGGATCGCAGTAGACTTAAGAAAATTAGAATCTTTTAAACTGGATTCGTTGGACCCTGATTTATATCGAATCTCTCTCAAAAATTCCCTAAGGAAGTTTTTAGGCATTTCCGAAAACAAGGAAGATCTTCTTCCGTTTCGTTACTATCAATGGAGAGTCAAGTTTAAGTCCGACGCGGGCGGAAACCAAACTCCTGAGCTGAAAAATATTGCCCTCACCTATCGCGAGACAAATCCCCCCGTTCGTCCGCTCGGCTTAATGGTTTCTGACAATTCAATCGACGATTCCGGACCGAGCGTCTGCTTGACTTGGAAGTCCAACCCGGAACGAGACGTGATCAACGGAGGCGGATATTTCATTCACTACGGAATCCATCCGGACCGAATGGTCGGAATCATTCGGGGAACCTACCCTTTGACAAACGAGGCCCCGAATAAAAAAACGAGGTCCAAACATCCTGCCTCGGACTATCTGGATCCGATCACCGGTTTGCCGGAAGGTAAAAATGCAAGCAATATTCAAGAATATTATAATAAACTCAATACTTGTGTGGATAATCGGATCATTTCCCTGAACGCGGAAATTCTTTTGGAAAAGAATCAGCTCTTTTTAAAAAAGGGCACTACCTATTATTTTAGAATCAGCGCGTACAACAAGGCTTATCATTTCCAAACTGGAAAGGATCAAGTTTCGAGCTTAAGTGATCCCGTTGAAGTTTATTTCCTGAGCGAGTAAAACCTTGATCATCTTCTGATTCGGGAGATTTTTTTCGATCGTGATAAAACCGTCCAAATCCTTTTCAATCGCGACCGCAATCTCGTTCCAAATCCAATCTGCGTTTCCGAATTCTTTGGACAATTTCTGAGCCAAGGAAAGATTTTCGGATTTAAAATCCAAAATTTCCAGACAAAGACGTTTCACCTGAGTCCAGATAATATCCTTCTGCATCGGATCCTTTTGTTTTTCCAAAATCGGAAGAATTGAAATCGTCCCCGTATAAAATAAGTGCTGTTCTCTGATTAGATTCCCGATCGATTCGAGAAGAATCGTTTTCTGATCGGGAGCGCCTTCGATCAAAGATTCCAGTAACGATTTTGAAAGATAATATCTCATTCTTCTTTAATACTCGTTAGAATGTTGAGCGCTTCCAGACGTTCGTACGAATCGGAGCGATAGACTTCGTTCCTCAAAGAAAGTCTTAACATCTCTCCCGCTGAAAGATTTCTTTTTTCGGCTTCGTTTTTTAAAAGTTCGAGTTCTTCTTCCGTCATGAGTAGCTGAAATCGTTTGTCTACTCTCGCCATCAATTTTCCTCTCTCATTTCTTTATCATTCTTGAGAAACATTCTAAAATAAATATCCGCATCCTTCAACTGACCCAACGCTTGATAGATACTCGCGATATTGTAGTTCGCTTCGTTGAGTCGAAAATCGTACTTGAAAGCCTTTTTAAAAATTTGAACGGCTCTGTCGTCTCGTCCCGCATACCATTCCGACATAGCCCATAAAAAATGCCATTTCCCAAGATCTGGATCGCGCGGAGTCGCTTGTGCGAGATATTCCAAAACTTCTTCGAAAATTTTTGCGGATTGAAGATAATTTTCCCGAATCTTTTTGAGCTTCTCCATTCTCGAAAAAACATCCTCTGCGTGTCCAGGTAATTCCAAATCCTTACGATAAAATAAGGCTCTCGCATACCAGAGTTTAAAAGTGAGATCGGATGGATTTTTTTCCACGTATTTCTCAAGATAAGGAATCGATTCCGTGGTTTCTTCCTTTTCGTTCATCTTGAGAATTTTTTCTTTCGCGGCCCGATTCCACTCCTTTCGATTCTCCTCGTTGGAAACAAGTGTTTGAAAAGAAACCGCGAATAGAATCAGAAGAATCGTAAAACGAGAGTGATTCATCGTTTCGGAACAATTCTTAGAGATAAGTGAAAAGATTTTTTCCGTTCGCCGGATATACATCGACCGTAAAGTCGTAACCATGATCGGTTTGATCCAAGAACGCGCGAACCTGTTCTTCTAAATCTTTTCTTGTGTACATTCCGAAAGCGCCGATTCCGATTCCAAAACACATATCTTCCGGTCCGATAATTTCGGCGATCTGCGACATTACTTTCTTTCGATCGGATTCAAGTTTTTTAAAATCCTTTCCGTGAAATTCCACTTTGAAGGATTTCGTAACACCCCTTTCTCCGTCGGTCGCGATTCTCATCATATGAATCCGAGAGGAAACGATGTCCCGTTTATCGCGGAACAATTCCCCCAATATTTTTCGATCGTATTCCTCAAACGCTTTAATCACAGGTTCTAAAGAATGAAAGATCAGATTTTCTATCTCCAGTGCGTTCTCTTCGGTCGGCGGATCCTTGTAGAATAGGAAAAATCGAAACGGTATTCCAAAATTGGAAAGTGGAATCGTTAGAATCGAAATGCAAGATTCCAAATCAGCAGGATCGAATTTTTTTCGGAAGAATCGATCGTTCTTTCTTTCTTCGGTGATTCCGATCAGAGAATAACTCCCGGATTCTTTCCCGATGTATTGATCGTCGTAGAGAAATATCATATTCTCTGCGGTTTTTTCTTTCAAACCGTAGGTTACAAAAGGAGTATAACTTCCGTTTCTTCGATCGTAGTAGTTGATCGCAAAACCGCTCAGTTTGAGATAAGAAAACACCGAGATATAGTATTTTAAAATAAATGAATATTCGGATTCCAATCCGTAACCGAGTTCGTCCAAAACCTCCAGGATTTTTCTTCGATCTCGGATCGGAAGCGAAGACAACCATTTCATATAACCTGGCCCCAAATCCAAATGTTTGTTTTGGATCGGTTCTTCAGCCGGCATTTGTCGTTGAAGAACCACTTTCGGCTCTTCCGGCTTCTTCGGAATTTCAGAGGAAGGTTCGTTTACCTTTGAAATCAGAGTCTGTAATTCGGAGTTAAAAATCTCCGATCTTTTCTTTTCAATCTCGGGAGAAATAACCGGATGAACTTTGAATTTTTCGGGGTCGCGGAGATAGGCCGGAGAAATATAACCTTCTCCCTTGAGTTCAAAAGGAAGCACAAAGATGGAAGTTCCACCTTCCTTTTTAACTTCTTGGAGACTGATCGGCATCGTTTTCAAATCCGAATCCACCTCTTCGGAAGACAAGGTTCTGATCTCGTTGTGTTTGTCCTTATCCACCAACTCCAACGCTTTTTGTTTCGCAAGTTGAAGTCCGTTGACTCCTTTTGAGATCTGTCCCACCAAATCCTGGATTTCTTTTCCTTCTTTATCCGAGAATAAATCCTTCTTCATCCTCAAAATTCGAATCATAAGGTCGATCAGAAACAAAAGGGCCAGAAAGCCGGATAAGAATAAAAAAGGAAGACCTTCGTTTCCTGGTTTTAAAATCAGAATTCCCTTTAGAAAGCCGTTTGTTTTTTCCGATGTCGCATAATAATATCCGATAAATGGAACGGTTCCGATTTGTATTCGATTCACCGCATTTTCCGAATGATTCAAAGCTCCGATCAGCAAAGAAGAAATCTGATCTCCGCTCAAACCGTGATATTTTTTCCCAGGTTCGATATAACCGCCGAATTTTAGATCCGGAATGATTATGGACTCCGTTCCCGAAAAAGTAACTCGTAGGCTGTCTTCCCTCAATTCGGCAAGTATCAGTCTTTTTTCCGCGGGAACCGGTAGGCAAAGAACCAAAAACGGTTTTAGAAAGAACAGTCGACTCGCGCCTTCTTTCAAAGTTTCGGCCAATAATTTTCCATCCGGGTCTTTTCTCGCGGTAAGTTCGGCTTCGGTGATCAGCTTCAATCCAGAAACCATAGGATATTCCAACTGTAGATTTTCCAGTTCCGATACGGACTTTACGTCGCTCAGACCCGACTCCAACCGATTGAGTTCTTGGTTAAAATTCACGAATATAGAATTAATTCTATTTTTGTAATATATGCCTTCCGGGAAATAAGGAACCAGCAAATAGAAAAAAAAGGAAATTACCGATAAGGATAGAAGGGAAATTCTAAGTTTTAATCCGGTCATCAGTTCTCCCTCCGCAACAGTAACAAAATTCTTAAAAAGACGTCCCTGAGTTTAAGAATTTTTTCCTTATTATCAAACTCTTTTTCTACGATGATGGAATGCACCAACGTAGAGGAAATCATTCCCAATCCGCAAAAACCTAACAAAAAGGAAACAAAGACAAATATCCGAAAAAATTGTCCGAGTCTCGATCCCTTCTCATAGGATATAAAAATCGTATTGTTTCCGATTTTATTTTTTTCCCAAAGGGGACGGTCCTTCCACTCCCCGGTAGGTTTATTAAATTCAGCTAATATTTCTTCGATGTTATCAGGATATTCCAAGGATCGAATATCGTTCGAGCCGAGTAAAGAATCGGTTCCGTTTTTTTTGGATTCGAAAATCCAATATACTTGTTTTTCCCGAATGTTAAAAGGCAAGGAAAGATGTTTTCCCAAAGCGAAACCTTTCATCCAGAGAAACCATTCTCCGTCCTGACTTCGATAGATCGGCACACCGGAACGATCGAAATTGATTCCGGCGGGTTCGATTCTTAAATCGCCTAACCTCAAATCGCCGTTGAATACTTCCTTTGTCTCTTCGTTCGAATAAATCAGACGATAAGAGGAATCGTAAATTTTGATCGACTTGAGCTCCAAATTCTTCAAAAGACTTTCGCCGAGTTCCTTCGCATTTTTAGGAAGCGGATCGTTTCTAAGTCCGTATTCGATCTTGGAACCGGCCTCAAAAAGAGGCGCCTTTCTCGCTTCCATCCATACTTTTAGAAAGTTCTGCCTTTTTAAAAAATTCTCATTTCCGACCGGATTGAGGGGAAACGACATAGAAGACTCTTTCCATTCTTCGTATAAAAAAGGGATGGAAACAGGAATCAGCCCTAAGAGAATGAGTGTGAGGGCAAAGACGATTTTTTTGTAAAAGTTCGACGTCACTGTTCTTAGTATCGGACCTTTTGGTCTAACCTGAAAGAAGAAAACCAGACAGAAAACTATGATCTTTTATATGTTCATCGACGGAATCGGCTTTGGGCCCAATGATCCGGCTACGAATCCCTTTGCTCGATACGCAAAATCCTTCTTTTTACCGCTCGCAAACAAACCGATCCCTGAAGAATCTTCCGAAATTCTTAAAAAAACCGCCTTTATCAAAACGGATGCTTCTTTAGGAATCAAAGGCCTTCCTCAGAGCGCGACGGGCCAGACTTCCCTCTGGACCGGAATCAACGCTTGTAATGTTCTTCAAAGACATTTGAGCGGTTTTCCGACTTTCACTCTGAAAAAAATCATCAGTAAATATTCCATCATTCGGGTTCTGGATGAGCACGGCTTCAAAGTAGATCTTCTGAACTGTTATTCTCCCGCATTTGCGGAATATATCAAAAAAAATCCTCGTCACGTTTCGGCTTCGACCCTCATTCAGATGGCGAGCGATCGACCTCTCAAAACCATGGAGCACCTGAGGGAAGGTAAAGGGCTTTATATGGATATAACTCACGAATATTTAAAAGAATTCTCGCAAGGACTTTTGGAAGAATCGGACGACCTTCTTCGTGTCCGCGACCCCTATGAAACCGGAAAATCGATCATTCAAAATTGCAAGAACGACGATTACACTCTTTGTATCTATGAATTTTTTCTGACCGACAAGGTCGGGCATAAGATGAACTGGGAAGCGGCTGAAAAGTATATCGGCGAATTGGAATCTTTTTTAAAAGGGGTAACCGAAGCTCTGGATCCTGAAATGGACCAACTGATCATAACCTCGGATCACGGGAACTTGGAGGATCTTACAGTGGACGTTCACACAGTAAATCCGGTGCCCACGATTCTTTACGGAAAATACACACAGGTCCTAAAGGATAAAATCAAAGCGATCGTGGACATTCCGAATTCGATCTACGATATTCTCGGAATTAAGATCGAACTCAAGGACGAAGAATTTATTAAGACGGAGACTTCTTCTTAGTCGAACTTTTCCGTCTCCAAGTCTTCTTTGCTTTTCGCCTTGTCCGATTCCTTATAGTGAAGATTGTCTTCCACTTGATCTAAGGATTCTTTTTTCCAAGCGCTTGCTTTTCTTCCCACTGGAGAATCCGGATATTTGTCAGTCGCTTCTTGGAAAAGAGCCGCCGCTTTATCATACTTTCCATTCTTAAAATAAACGGTGCCTTTTCGAAAGAGCGCGTTTTGATCCAGAGAACCGTCTTGGTTTCCCAGAACTCGATTCAAATATTGAAGTGCAGAATCCGATTTTCCGATCGCTTCGTAACTTTCTGCAATGTAGAATAATGCCTGTTCTTCCGCTTTCGGGCTAATTCCCATCTCCAAAGCTTTTTTGAAAGTTTCAATCGCCCCATAATACTGTTTACGAACATAAAGCTGTCTCGCTTTTTCCAAAATTCCACTTCGAAATTCGGAGCTTACTTTTTCCTTTTCGGGATCGAAGTAGAATCCGGCTTGCGCGTAATCGTCGTAGACGTCGTATGAGGACCAATCTTTCCCCATTCTTCGTAAGGATTTCCCCCAACGAACCCTCGCCTTTACGTTTTCAGGATCTTCTTGTAATGCGAGAACATAGTTTTTTCGGGAAAGATCGTAATTCCCTTTTTTCATATAATAGTCTGCAATGGCGGATAACGCGTTAGAACGAAGTTTCGGCTCTGCAGAAATTCTTAGAACCTCCTCAAGATGACCTTTTCCTTCCTCATCTCGATTGAGTTGGAGAAGAAGATTTCCCATCGAATAGGCGACCTTGGATCTTTCGTCTCTGGATAAACCTTCTTTCTGATTCAGTTCTCTGTAAATTCCCAGAGCGAGAAGACTGTCCTGATTTCTTTCCAAGGCTCTTCCCATATCGTATTTTACGCGAAAGGAGTGTTCGTCGGGAATTTCTCTGGCTGAAAGTTCGGAAAAAATATCCACGGCTTTTTCCGCAGACTTTGCGTTGGATTGTTTTAAGTATTCCTCGCCTTCTTTGATTCTTTCCAAAACGTTTTTACGTTTAGAATCTTCGTCTTGAATCGTGGTTTGATAAACCCCGGTCAATAACCCGGCGCAAATAAACAAAAAACCCGTAATTAATATAATAGAACGATTCATGGACTTCCTCCGGAGATCCGAGACAGACAGCGCTTCGACCAAAATTCAGAGCGTTCTGCGTTGTAAAATTTACTATCTTTGTTGATCAAAAACTTAAGCGCTTCCTTATAATTGCCTTTTCTATAGTGAGAGAGTCCAGTGAAAAATTTCGCCTTTCCTCTTACTTCGACCGTATTTCCGTTTCCGGTGAACGGTTTTAAGTCATGAACGGCATCCGTATAGGCTCGTTTCCAATAGGTTCTTCTGAGAACGGTGTCAACTTCATCGTCCGTTCCGGAAAAATCCTCCTCTTGTTTTGCAGGTTGCCCTTTGTTCTCGTCTTGAACTTTTGGGTTATTGTCATTTTGCACATTTTCTTGATTCTCCGTACCGATCACGTTCGGATCCGCGTCGATCGCCACAAAGGATTCGTTTTCAACAAGACTAAATTCTTCCTTATTCTGACGTTTTACGGTCACTCCGAAATAGACTTGAGTGCTTCTCGATTTCAAACGAATCTGCGCGGCCGTTTCCGGATGCGCGATTTCGCCTAACTTTCGAACGTTCCCGCCGAGAAAAGTAGCCGTTCCCCCGCTCAATGGTTTGAGAGCCTGGTAGATCGTATAAGTAGTGTTTGTATCCGCTTTTTCTGGCGCCTTCCATTCCAGTTTAACGTTCAGCTCCTCCGGCTTTGCGGTTAAATCTTTAACATGCATTTCATCGTAAGGATATTCTAAATTTGTAATATTTTCGGGATTTTCTTTGTTAGGAGTTCCGATATAGAAAAAACGAGTAAAGGATTGCCCGTTTATCAGAGGAAGAATTTCCTTTGCCCCTGAACGAACGCTGACTCCATAGAACCAAGTCTGTGATTTTCCGAGGTCTTGATCCAGGAACGTAGTTTCGGGATGACTCAGCTCGGTGAGTTTTTCGGCCTTTCGCATCAATGATAAGGAGGACATAGGCTCCGAAGAACGGTAAACCGTATAAACGGTTGCGTTAGGAATCGCCTTATCATAAGGAGACCAGTTCAATCTCAGATATTTTCCTTCTTTTTTGACAGTTAGATCCGTAATTCTTGCGTCGTCCGGAAGATCCGGAGTTTTGTTTTCAGTGTTTGTGTTCCCGGGAACTAACGCTTGCTCTACGATAACCGGAATCGTAGTAAAGTTTCGTCCCGGTATAAGTTTGATCGTATTTTTTTTAACGTGGTGGGCCAGAATCACCGCATAATAATAGGTTCCCGGTTTGAGATTATAATCGAATATCTGAGTTACTCCACCGGCAATCCCACTAGGATACTTTCCCAATGAATCTGCTACCATACATTTTTCAGGAGTGTCTATCATACTGGAAGAACGGGCGATGATGATTTCTCCGGTTTCTCTCGGAGCCTCCCAAGAAATACGAATCGAGTTTTCATCCTTTTTTAAAATTTCCGCATTTATCAAATTTGCTACACTGTAGTTTTCCACCTGGGTGTTATTCAAGACAGAATCCTGAGCTCCCGGAAAAGAAACCAAAGCCAAGAATGAAAATAATAGTATGATCCGGGTTATGATTTTCATAAAAGGAATGTCTTGGTTATTATATCGTCAGCCGAAACCGCGTAATTTAATAAAGAATCCCACTGGGGCTCGTTTTGAGATAAAGTGTCGGTCCGGACAAATTTGATTTCGGGTTTGACTTTTCCTATCAAATCCATTAGACATAATTCAGAGTGAGAAACGGATGAGCGACCTCGATTACTATGAAAACCCGGAATATCAGGAATTTTTAATTTCCAGTAAACGACGCGAGCTCACACCTCCGGAAGTGGTTTTCAAACACTTTAGCTTAAAGGACGTGAGCCATCTCGTCGATTTCGGAATGGGCCTCGGTTTCTTCACCTTAGAACTCAAAAAACAACTCCCGAAAGAAGCTTGGATTTGGGGCGGAGAATGTCAGCAAGAGTTGATCGATGAAATTCTACATTGGAAAAATCGAGACGAGATCACCAACTTCACGCCGTTCTTTATAGAGAAATCGGATCACCCACTTTTGCCGGAATGGGTGCCTACGCCGGACGCGGTCTTTGCTTCTTTAGTATTATCCACATTCCCGGATCCGGGTCTTGCCATGGACGGTCTCATCCGTTCGATGAGAAAGGGTGGAAAACTCATCGTCTTAGATTGGGTTAAAAATGAATTTTCAGTAGGACCGAAAATCAACGATAAGATTTCTTTGGATAAGATGAAATTCTTAGCCGAGATGTATCATCTTGATATCATTAAGAATGTAAGAATTTCCGAGCACGTCTACGGTTTGGAAGTGGTTGCCGGAAAAGATTTCGAATACGGTTTTTACGATCTGAAAGAAGAAGAAGACACAACGGACGAATTTATCCGGTCTTAGAAATAAACCCGCTTCGAACTGAGACTTTTTTATGAATTCAAAATCCAACGCCGATCTTTTATGAGTGACTTCAAAAAAATTGCAACAGTCATTCTTACCGCGATTTTTCCCATTGGATGCGCTTTGATATACGATCGAGGACCTTACTACTTATTACCTCCGATCACTGTAGAATTTTATGAATGTGAAAAATGTAACAGTTATGTCGGTGGAATTTTTGGAAAAGGTCCTCTCTTAAAATACAAATCGGAAAGTGCAAAACGATGTATTCATCATTGGGAAAAGACAACCGCTTCGAGATTCGAAGAAGAAGTCCGTTCCCATTTTCAAATCGACCTTCAAAAAGATGAATGGTTTCAAAAAATTAAAAATTCAAGCGTTTCGGAAGAAAGATAAATAGACCCTCCGAACTCAGATCCATTTATTTAATTTGAAAAAGCGTATTCGCGCCGCTACCCAAATAAGTATCCGGATATTTTCCGTCCCATTTTTTGATTCTTTCCATTTCGACCATCATCGGTGTGATCTGCTGCGACTTCAGCCTTAAGGTTTCCGCTTCCGCACGAGCGTTCACAATTTGTTGTTCGGCTTCGATCTTCACCCTTTCCAATTCGTTCTTCGCGCGAAGCGCATCTTGTTCCGCTTTTTGTTTTAATTCGATCGATTCCGAAAACGTTTTAGAAAATTCGAAATCCTTCATGGAGACTTCGTCGACAAGAATATAAAACTTACCTAACTTGGTGTGGAGAAGGTCGTGAATCTTCTGCGAAACCGTTTCCCTTTTGATCACGAGATCCGAAGCCGTAAACTGAGCGGTTACGTGTTTCATCGTTTCAAGAATCGCGGGGACGATGATCGTTTCTTCGTAGTCCATTCCAATTTCCTGATATAGTTTATTCACTTGGTTCGGAGAAAGATGATACGTGAGTGTGATCATCGTATGAATTTCCTGCAAATCGCTGGAAGGTGCGGTTGAATTCGCCTCCACCTTTTGAATTCTTACGTCGATACTTTTTACCGATTGAAGTATCGGCGCCACAAAATTAATCCCCTCTCCGAGAATTCGATCCGAAACGGACCCTAGATTCGTTACAACACCTCTATGACCGGGTCCGATACAAACGATCGGATTTACTAGCAGAAGTAAAATCAGACCGATACCTTTGAGCCAATGTTTCTTAAAAAGCGCAATCCACTGTTCCACAATAGGTTCTCCTTTTTCTTATTTCACAGGATTCTCCCAGAGAACTCTGTCTAACAGCAATCGAAAAAGAAAACGTTAAGAGAACCGTAGCGTTGATTTTTCTTTTCAATCTATAACCCGAGAGGAAATAAATTGAATCCCTGAAATCAAATCTCTATGGATCCAAGAGCGGAAAACGGCTTCCGGATAACTTCCAGTGGATACCCTCGAGAATAAAATTTTCCGTCGACCTTGCGATCCCGTGGAATTTCTGAAAGGTTTTCCAGTTCGAAATTCCTAAAACTTTAAAAGTCTTTCTGTGATCCAAGATCACCGTAACACAAGCCGCGAGCGAGATTAATCTCCAGAGGAATCGAAAGAGAATTTTTGTGAAAAAGTTACGAACTCGAATTCTGAAAAAGTCGCTATGAAATTTCAGATGTTTTTCCTCATCTTTCACTACTTCTAATAACGCCGATTTGACGAAACCGTTCGGAATTTTATCGGCGAGTTTTCTATAAAAACAGATTCCGATCACTTCCGCTGCGAGTAAGACCATCAATTTTAAACGGACTCCCAAGAGCCTTCTCCCGAAGTGAAACAATCGTTCCGTCCAATTGGATTCGATCAATTCTCCTTTGAGGGCTCGAACACATTCGCCCAAAATTCTTGCGTGCCTTCCCTCTTCTTTTACGAAAAGTTTTAGCGCTTCTCGGTAAAAATCATCGATGCCGAAAAGAATGGTCTTATCGATTTGTTTCGCAATCTTCCCTTCACCGGCTTCGCCAAGTTGAAAGATGGCGAGGGAATATGCGATGGAACTCATTTCGTTAGGATTTAATTCCAATACTTGAGAATCGATTTTTGGTAAAGGACGGCTTTCATTTTTTCTAAAATGTTCTCTCCAATATTTCCAACGAATCGATTCTTTTCGACGGTTAAGGGCAACTTTTAATTTTTCACGGATTCTTTTTTTCCCAAATACATTTATCACAAATGTTAATAAAATAATGCGAATATCCAAACCTAGATTCCGATTTTTTAAATACGAACGATCGAATCGAAAGGAAATCCGAGACCCCATCCCTGCGTATAACTGCGATAAGCCGGTTATTCCCGGAAGCACGGTCCAACGAATGTCGTAGTATTTATGATTCCAACCCAATCGATCGATATCGAATCGAGTGAGCGGTCTCGGGCCTACGATTCCCATATCACCTTTGAAAATATTCCAGATCTGCGGTAATTCGTCAACACCGGTTATTCTAAGCCAATGACCGAGTTTTGTAATTTCGCCGTTTTTCATCGTTCTGAATTTGTAAATTCGAAACGGCTTTTTTGATAAACCGATCCTTTCTTGCAGGAAAAAAATCGATCTACCGTCGACGATTAGAACAAGCAAACTCACTGCGATAAAAACCGGAGAGAATATCGCAAGAGCAAAGAAGGAAAGAGTGACTTCAATAATTCTTTTCATGTCGGAAACCATATAAGATTTAAAAAAGAAATTCATCCCTTTGGGTGCTCGAATCAAAGCACTCAAGTGCTTGACAGAGAAGGACAAAAAAACTTAGAATCTGGTCGTCACTCCATGAACGCAAATCCACTCCAACTATTTATCGTAGAGGATAACGAAAAGCTTAGAAAGGCTCTCGTAGCCGGTTTAAAGGAAACCGGTAAATTCAAGATCGTTCACGAAGGTGCAAGCGGAGAAGAAGCGATCGAGGTTTCTTTAAAGAAGGAATTCGACGTAATTCTCATCGATGTTCGATTGTCAGGAACGTTAAACGGCATTGAAACCATAGTCGCACTTCGAAAAGAATTTCCCAGAAAACCCGTGGTCATCTATTCCATTCAGGACAGCGACGAATATTTCCGGACCTTCCGAAAATCTGGAATTCTGAGTCACTACGCTTATGTCCGTAAGTCCAATTATCTCCTTCCGCATATGATCGTACCTTTGATTCAACTCGCTTACGAAGGAAAAAGTTTTATCGATCCCGAAATCGAATCTCGAATCGTAGAAGTAAAAGATCAAGATGACAATTCTCCTATGGCTATCTTAGAACCGAATGAAAGGACTGTTGCGAGAATGTTAGCCGCGGGACAAAGTAACGAACAAATCGCAACCCGTCTCGGCTTTAAGGACAAACGTACGATCAGCAGAATCAACGGACAAATTTATGCGGCTTGGGATCTAAACGAATCCAGCTCCGACGAAAAAGTAGCTAGAACCAGAGCGGCTTTGATCGTAAGAGAGAATCGTTTTCTTCAATGGGAAGAGGACGGCAGCGCTTATTACAGAAACGGATCGGGAGAATGGATCCGATGGGAAACAAACATTGAATCTTGATCCTGAGATTTTTATCTGTTCCATTTTTCTTTTTTTATCCTCTCTTCTACTTTGGCTCTCGTCGACAACTTACGTGAACCTAGAGAAAAAAGATCGTTCCGCCGCTTTCACAATTTTAATTTTAATCTCTGCTTCTTTTCTTTTCGGATTTTTTTCTTGGATCGGAGAATTTGGGTTATTCGAAGTTTCGGGTTATCCTGCAATTTATTTTTTTCCCGGAATCTTCGGATTGATTCTCATACCTTTCGGTTGGTTTTTTATTATCATCTGGTTCGTAGGTTTTTTAAAACAGAATCGATTCTACCGGTTTATCCTTTGGATTTTAATCTTAGCTCAAACGTTTGCTTATATATTTTTTACTTTTTGGGTTCGTAGATTCGATTCCAATCTATCTCTATTCAATTTCTGGAATATAGTTCCTTTTTCGTTCCGTCTATCTTATTTGATCTATATTTTTGTTTGTATCCTAATTCCGATCGCAGCGCTCAAGTCTTTTCGAATTTCAAAGCCGATTCTTCCTGAAATCGCAAGGGAAAAGGCGGTCCCTTATTTATATACAACGTCATTCCTACTTCTCGGGGTTTTGATTCTTGTTTTCTTTTTATTTTTGGGAAAAGGTCTGGGAATATCGGAGGATCCGGTCTTACAATCGCAGAGAAATCCTTTTCTTTTTTATGGGTTTTTAATCGGAATTCAATTGTTTGTCGCAGCGGCCATTTTGGTTTTAGGAAAAGCCTTGATTTCCTATGAAATTTTTACGGGAAGAATTTTGCCAAAAATCAGCTTACGCCGTGAATGGAAAAACGCCATTCTCGGATTTTTTTGTCTTTCCGGGGTCTATTTGATTCTCGGCATTTGGAAATTTCAGAAAATCGAACTCTTTCTCTGCATTTCTTACGTTTATATTCTTTCACGAACCTTACTTTTAAAAAAGAACAAGGATTTGAGATTGGAGGAAAATTCCATTCTAAGATCTATCATGATCCCGAAAGGAATTTACGGAAACCAATCGCCGGAAGAAAAAGAAATTCAAATAAGATTCCAAATTTCTTTCGAAATCTTATGTTCTAAAATTTTAGAAACTTCGAAGGCATTTTTTTTAAACGAAAAAAAAATCCCGTTTATTCCGGATTTACTTCTACAATTCCCCACACCTACCGATTCTTCGAAAAAAATTGAATTCAAATATTCTAATATAATTTTTGAAAAAGACGGACTCGCTTATTTAAACGACGAGAATTCTTTCGGTTATGTGCTTTGTTTAAAAGCAGAGAGCGACCATTCCGGAACAGGATTTTTATTTTTAGGCCAAAAAATCGACGGCGGTCTTTACGCGGAAGAGGAAATTGAAATCGCAAAAGGGGCCGTCGCTTGGATGTTAAATTCGCTTTTTGTAGAAAGCAACTCTCAAGCTCTAAGTTCGCTGCAAAGAAAACACATGGAAGAACAAAGAATCGCCGATTATAGGACCAGACAAATCCTTCACGATGAAGTTCTCCCGGACATCCATTCTTCTATATTAGAATTATCGAAATTACCATTCGATCCGATTATCGGAGAACAGATCCAAGTTTTGACCGATCTCCACAAAAAGGTTTCGGGTTTTTTGAGCGAATTACCTGATACAAGCTTGGAAATTCAAAGGCTCGGTCTGATCGACGCTTTGATTCTCCGCATGGGTTCCGAATTTGAAATCTCCTGGTTCGTTTGGAATTACGATTCCAAACTCAAAGAAAATTTTCCGATTTCAAAACCTGAAATTTTAGAGATCCTTTTTTACGCGTGCAGAGAATCCATTCGAAATGCAGTCCGTCATTCGTATTCAGGAGAAGGAAAGAGGAAGAAGGTTTCGATTTCTTTTCAGGAAAAGGAAGGAATTCTGATTCAAATCAAAAATAAGATCTCAAAAAGGGAACCGGAAATCATTGAGTCGGCCGGTCAAGGATTGAAAATCCATAGCGCGCTCTTAAAAGTTTTCGGTGGGTATCTAACATTAGAATTCTATAATTCAGAGGAAGCCCTCGTGGAGATTTATCTACCCTTTCAAAAATGAGGGCTCCGGGATTTTTTTTGATCTCAAAGAATCAGGTTGAAAAACATAGACTTTATTTCGTTTTAAGAATTTTAATTTATAGTTTATCCAAAATCTGCAAGGAAAAGCTGATTAAAAAACGAATCCAGCCGGAACAAAAGAACGCCGAGTTCCTACGGATACGCCCTTAGTCGATTGATTTTCCTAATAGGAGTTCCTACATTCTAAAGTTTTTGAAAAAGCTTTTATCTTTTTTCGCCGATTTCGTGTTCAAAAGGATAAATTCCGGAAATTAATTTTCCATCTATGAACGTAAATCTTGATTTTTTTAAATTCGTAAAGGTTGAAACTGTAGATATTGTAAAAACAAATTTTGAAAGTGAAGCTGATTCTACCTCTAAATTTAAAGTTTCATTATACAAGTCTCGGAAGTGAAGGTTCCAATTACCGTATTGAATTTTAAACCGACTCAAATTTGAGAACTGAGAATATAAAATTCTTATCTAAAAACTCGACCGAAAAAAATTCCTTCTTTATCGTCATCCGTGTGATATTCCGAAAGTTCCACGTTCAAAAACTGACCGCTTTTTAGATTCTTTAATTCTTCTTCGGAAATTCTTACCTTAAGATAATTGTCAGTCACCGCAGTTCCACCTTGTTCGAGAATCGCCTCACGAACTTTTCCGGTTTCTGCAATCGCATAATTCTTATGCAAGTTTCTCGAAAGGGAATTCAGAATATGAACCCTTTCTTTTTTGATTTCCTTACTTACGGAATCGGTGAAGGTTTCGGCTAACGTGTTTCTCCTGACGGAAAACGGAAAGGCGTGGATCTTTGCGAATCCAAGTTCTTCAACCATTCTTACGCTTTCATGAAACATTTCTTCCGTTTCTCCGGGAAAACCGACGATCACGTCGGTTCCTAAAAAGAGACCGGGAATTTTTTCCTTCGCGATCTCCACCCTTTTGCGGAAGGTCTCCGGAGTATAAGTTCGCTTCATCCTTTTCAAGATTTCAGCGCTTCCGCTTTGGAGAGGAATATGAAGAAACGGAGTAAACCGTGGATGAGACATCAATTCCGCGAGTTCGCCTCCCACATCGGGCGGCTCGATCGAGGAAATTCGAAGTCTAGAATATTCTAATATACTTAAGATATCTTTTAAAACGCGGTTGAAGGCTTTTTTATTTTCCGCGTCTCGATACCAGCCGAGATTCACGCCTGTAAGAGTGATTTCTCCAACTCCATGATCTTGTAAAAATCGAACCTGATCGAGAACATCTTCGTATTTCCGACTGACTCCCAAACCGCGCGCTTGCGGGATCTTACAATAAGAACATTTTCGATTACATCCATCTTGAATCTTCAAATACGCGCGAGTATGTCCGTTTGGCAAAACATCGGAATAAGAAAAGCGATCATACGCGACACCAAGCATATCTTCCGCGCCTATGAGCCCCTTCTTTTCCAGTATCATCGATGGAAGTTTTGATTTTTCGGTATTGCCGACAACACCCGCCACACCCGGAATTGCCTCGATCGACTCACGATCGGTTTCCGCGTAACAACCAGTAACCCAAATCTGCGAACCGGGAAATTTTTTGATCGCATTCCGAATTGTGTTTCGATTTCGAGAATCGGCCTTATTCGTGACCGTGCATGTATTGATGATGACAACTTCGGGATGTTCTTCCGCTTCCGCGGAACGATACCCGTGTTTTGTGAGAGAAGAAAACAAACCATCGGACTCAAAAAAATTGAGCCTACATCCGAGAGTATTAAAAAGGACGGTTTGTTCAGCTATTTGAGAGGGCATTGAGTTTTGCTTCGATTCTTCTGAGGTTACCTTTGAAATGAACATTTTCCGGTTCGATCTTCAAAGCGGATTCGATTTGTTCCTTCGCAGAATTGAGATAGTTCTTCGCATTTGAAAACTTTCCCTTTTTGTTTTCTTGGTTGGACGCCTTTTCGTAAACGAGAGCCAAGTTGTTTAAAATGTTTGCATTATTTGGAACTAAAGAATTCGCCCACTTTAAACTCACTTCCGCTTTTTCGATACTTCCCAGATAATAGTAAATCTGACCTTCCAAAACCAGTGGACGATAATCGTTCGAATCTTCAGCCTTTAATTTTTCGGTAATACTCAGCGCGTCCTTTGCTTTGCCGTTATAAAGAAGAGCCGTTCCAAAAAGAAGTCGAACGTCCTTGTTGCGTGGATTGAGTTCATAGGCGCGGGCGATGATATCAAGTCCGTCGTCTTCTCTTCCGTTGTTCAAAAGAAATCTTGCAAAGTCCAGGCTGACGGCCGGGTCTCCCGGTTTCATCGAAAGGGCTTCGGACCAATGAGTGCCCGCGGACTTCGTTCTCCCCGCCGCGAAATGACAATGACCTGCGAGATAATGCGATTCGTAGGATCTTGCACCTTTTTCATGAAGGGCACGAATGATCTCCAGACATTTTTCGTAATTCTTCCCTTCGAATTCTTTCAGAGCGGAAGAATATTCTTGGCTGGGTTGCGCGTATATTAAAGAAGAATGAAATACTACAAGGACGCTTAGAAATAGAAAGGCGGAACGTAATTTTCGAATCGGCATTTTGATACTCTCTTGAATCTTTAGGCGGTCATTCTCATCGATTTTGCATTGATACAATCAATGAGAGAATGAAACGGTTCTACGGGATCGATATAAACGATGATACTAGGATACTTCTGCATTAGAAAATGCTCGATCTGTTCTTCGGAAAGAACGACTTGGTCTTCCATTTCGAGAACCGGGAGACCGTCCGTATTTCGATAGATTGAGTATTCTTCCTGACCGAGGAAGTCGGTCAAGAGCATATATCCCGAGCCGTAGTAAACTCCGCCCTGAAAGTAATACTTGTAGAAGACCCGTACCTCGGGAAGAAATAAATCGGGGTGAAAAACGCAGAGAGAGATTTTCTCAATCCCTGCAATGGTTCTGATTTTCCTCAGATGGAACCAAATCCTCCGAATCAGAAGATACGAAACCAGAATCAATACAGGAATGAGAATCGGCATCCTTTAGACTAAGGCAATTTCTTCCGACCTTTCGGGATTACCGGAAGAATTGTCGTCTCCTCCGGCTTTCGCGTCAGCCGGTTTGTAGTCGGTCCAAGGAGTTTCCACGAAATCAAGTTTTCCTTCTTTGAAATCGATTTCGATTTTAGTAGGTTCCTTGTAAGCGCCTTTGAGGGTCTGGACTGCCATATGATCTTCAAGTTCTCTTTGAAAAACTCTCCGAAGAGGTCTCGCTCCAAACTTTTCGTCGTAACCGATATCCATGATATGATCTTTGGCCGCACCAGTAATCGAAACATGGATCGCCTTTTCGCGGAATCTTTTGTTCGTATCGATCACCATAATATCGATGATAGCCATGATATTTTCTTTGGTGAGAGATCCGAAGTAGATGACTTCGTCCACGCGGTTTAAGAATTCCGGATTGAAGTATTTTTTCAACTGATCGCGAGTTTGATCGGACTTATATTTCGCAGCTTCGTCCTTACGATCTTCGAAACCAAGTCTTCCACCGGATTGAATTTCTTTCGCTCCGATATTGGAAGTCATGATAATGATCGTATCTCTGAAGTTGACTTTACGGCCTTTCGTATCGGTCAAGTTTCCTTCTTCCATGATCTGAAGGAGAATATTGAAAATGTCGTGATGCGCTTTTTCAATCTCATCCAGAAGAATGATAGAATAAGGTCTCTTTCTGACAAACTCGGTCAACTGACCTCCGTCATCGTAACCAACATAACCGGGAGGCGCTCCGATCAAACGGCTGACAGCGTGTGGTTCCATGTATTCGGACATATCCACACGAAGCATCGCGTCGTCGTTTCCAAAGAGGAAATTCGCAAGCGCTTTTGCGAGCTCTGTCTTTCCGACTCCCGTCGGTCCGAGGAAGATAAAAGATCCAGTCGGACGTCTTTCGCTCTTGAATCCTGTTCTCGCACGACGCACCGCTTTCGCGATTTTCTCGATCGCGTCGGTTTGACCAACGATCCGCTTCTTCAACTCGTCTTCGAGTCGGAGAAGTTTATCGGATTCGGATTCTTCCATTTTTTCCAATGGGATTCCGGTCCACAATGAGATCACGGAAAGAATATCGTCTTCTTCGATGTTGACCGCGAAGTCTTCCATCTTCTCTTGCCAAGAACGAATCTTTTCTTCCATCGCCTGTTTTTTGCGGTTCACTTCATCGCGAACGCCGGCGGCTTTCTCGTATTCTTGCGCACGAACCAATTCTTCTTTTTTGGTCGCGAGAGATTTGATTTCCTCTTCCAGATCCTTGATCGATTGAGGACGGGCGCAGTTCGCCAAACGGGCTTTTGCTCCGGCCTCGTCGATGATATCGATCGCTTTATCTGGTAGATAACGATCGTTGATATATCTATGGGAAAGCTTTACGGATTGTTCCAGAGCCTTATCCGAATATCTCACTTTGTGGTGAGCTTCGTAGGCCTTTTTCAATCCCTGGAGAATCTGAATCGCATCGTCCACGGAAGGTTCCGCAACTTTTACGACTTGGAATCTTCTTTCCAACGCAGAATCTTTTTCGATGTATTTCCGATATTCCGCACTCGTAGTCGCGCCGATGCACTGGAGTTCTCCTCTCGCTAATGCAGGTTTGAGAATGTTTGCAGCATCCACGGCGCCTTCAGCAGCTCCGGCTCCGATCAAAGTGTGAAGCTCGTCGATAAAGATAATGATGTTTGTGGAAGTTGTAATTTCCTTCATGATCTTTTTCAGACGTTCTTCAAATTCTCCTCTGTATTTAGTTCCTGCGATCAAAGACGCAAGATCCAAAGAGAGAACTCTTTTTTCGAATAAAAGATCCGGAACACTTTTTTCAACGATCGCAAGAGCAAGCCCTTCTACGATTGCGGTTTTACCCACACCGGATTCTCCTACAAGAACCGGATTGTTTTTTGTTTTCCGAGATAGAATTTGAATCACTCTTTGAATTTCAATCGCTCTTCCCACAACAGGATCCAACTTCTTATCCTTTGCAAGTTGAGTGAGGTCGCGTGCAAACTCATCTAAGATCGGAGTTTTTGTTTTCTCCTGACGTGGTTGTGTTCCTTGCGGCCCGGTTTGAGCGGCCGAGCTAACTCCGACGGAACTCGTAGGAGGAGCTCCGAGCAAACGAAGAATTTCGCTCTTTATAACATTATAATTTACGCTGAAAGAATAGAGAGCGCCGCCAGCGATATTATTGTTATCTCTCAAGAGAGCGAGCAAGATGTGCTCCGTCCCTACGTAGTTGTGTTTGAGACGTTTTGCTTCTTCCTTGGAGAGTTCGATAATTTTTTGATATCGATCCTGACCACCTGCGACGTCCATGAGCAATGCCCCGGATGCTTCACGCGTTCTTCTTTCTACCTCTTTACGCAACTCGTTGAGGTTAATATTGAGGTTGTTCAGGATTTTGATAGCGACCGAATCTTCTTCTTTGAGAAGACCGAGAAGGATGTGCTCCGGCCCGATATAATCGCTACCAAGACGCTTCGCCTCATCCTGAGCAATCTCGTTGATGACTCTTTTGGCTCTTTTTGTAAATTCCAGCATAACAGCGCCTTTGTGTTTTATTTGTAATGATTAGACTGAATTCGCATCCAATTTCCCACCCGAGAGTGAGGTTCTGCTTTTAATTTCAATATCGGAACGTTTTCAAAAAAGGAACGGAAGTTAGAGTAAAAATTCCGGGCTAAAACCCCGGTTCCACCTGTAAGGCTAAATAATAAACTAAATTTAAAAAGGAATTTTTTTGAGAATAAGCAAAATTTTTCAGATAAAAAACGGCGAATTCTGAAGAATTTTCAAGGTAAAACTCCAAAAAACCGGGGACCTTAAAAGTAGGAACTCCTTCTTTTTTCCAGATCTTTGTGGAGAATTTCAGGCTGATTTTGGTTCCCAACCCCGCATTTGTGGGACAAGAAGTGACATAACCCAATTCCTGATCGTAATCAAAAAAATTCTGATTCTCCATTTTTTCCAGAGGAGAACTTTCGATTTTTCGGAACAATTCGCCGACCGAAGAAGAGAGAATTTCCCAACGAATATGATCTTCGTCGCCCCAAAATAGATTTCCTTCTCCCCAAGGGATCCGCACCGGGAGGTCTTTCGTCCGAAGGTGGGCCTGATCGACCTCCATTCTTTCCGATAAGAAGGATCTTAGAATTTGGGTCGGAACTCCGGAGGTTGCCGGATAAATTCTGCCAGATAGATTGCGGCTGATTCTAAAACGAAAGGTAAAAGGAGGAGCCATTTGATCCAACTTTCGAATCTTTTTGGACTCCGAGAGGGATTCAAAACGGGAAAACCGCTCCGACTCAGCCCCTTGGAGGTAGCGAGAGGAAAAATCGATATTCTCATTCCGAAGATGGGTGCGATATTCCTTTCGAAACAGCTTCAGACAATGAATACAACCGATCTTTCCCCGTTCGTTCCAGATCGATCGATTGGTCCCACAATGCAGACAAGTTTCCGACAACATCGGCTGATCCTTCTCCATAACTTCTTTTCAAACAGATAACCAATCTTCCCGAATCCTTTCGAATTTTCTTTTTCAAAGTCGAAAGTTACGAGAACGTAGGAAAGATCGATTTACTTTTGAAATTCTGCTTTTACCGATTTAGCTTGAGGACGGATTGAAATTTTCTTACAAGCCTTTTTCCAGCTTCCTTTGCCTGTTGAAACCAAGAACGAAATATTCTCCGTCTCCGATTTTAAAGTTCAGGAAATCGGCTGTAACTTTCCGCCGGCCATCGTGTTTCTTCGATGAGCCAGAGCTGCGAGCTCCATGTCATGCGTCACGATCACCATGGAAAAACGAAATTCTTTTTGAAGTTCTAAAATCAAAGCCATTAGATTTCTAGAATTCTCACGATCCAAATTCCCGGTAGGCTCATCCGCAAGAACGAGTTTCTTTCCGGCGACAAGCGCTCTCGCAACGCCGACTCTTGCACTTTCTCCTCCGGACAACTGAGAAGGAAAGTTATCGTGACGATCCTTTAAACCGACCCGATCCAACATCTCTATCGAAAGTTGTCTTGCCTTTCCTGGTTGAACTCCGTTGATCAAAAGAGGAATGCTCACGTTTTCGAGCGCGGTAAAGTCAGGAAGAAGGAGATGGTGTTGAAAGATAAAAGAAACTTTCTCCGCTCTAAATTTCTCTTTTCCGATTTCAGAGATTTGATCCAAGGAAACTCCGCAAACGTTCACTTCTCCGGAATCATAAGTGTCCATGGATCCGAGAATGTTGAGAAGAGTCGATTTCCCGATTCCCGATTTTCCTTCTACGGAAACGATCTCCCCTTCTTCGACGTCGAGATCCAGATGATCCAGAATCTTAAATTCCTTATCCAGAATATGATAATTTTTTACTAAACTTCTTACTTGTATCAGACTCACGTTAGTCGTTCCTTATTGTGTCCACAGGATTGAGTCCGGCGGCCCATCTTGCTGGGAAATAACCCGCGATTCCGGAAAGAATCGTAGCGGCGGTCGTCACCATAAAGATAAATGAAATGTCTATGTCGACGGGAATATGATCAAAGTAGTAGACGTCCTTCGGAACCAATTCTACGTTCGTCCATTCGGAATGATAAAAATAAAACCCGACCATGTTGATAAGTTCGGAAAGCGCGTTTACGATCGTTTCCAAATTACTCGCGATAAAAATTCCGGAAACGCCGCCGACAATTGACGCCAAAATCCCTACGACCATCGCATTTAACGTAAAGATAAGTAGAATGCCGGAAGAAGGCAATCCGAGAGCCTTTAAGACCCCGATCGATTTTCTCTTAGCTCTCACTAAACTGTAAACGCTGGCGACCATTCCCAATGCCGCGAGAATGATAAATAAGAAAACGATAATAGAGATGATCGTCTTTTCCAACTTTAGAGCCGTAAAAAAGTTTTCCTGTTCTTCCGCAATCGTTCTTACCCCGAAGGAAGCCGAATAACCGATCTCGTTTTCAAATTCAGGATCTCTGAATTCTTTAAGAATTTCTCTTTTGCAATTTTGCAGATCATCCAAAGACTTCACTTTGATTGCTATCTGATTCACCGAATTTTTTAAGCTGAAGAATCTCTGTGCTACCGGAAGAGAAAGAAAAACGTAATGTGTATCGTAGTTATAATAACCGGTCTTAAAAAATCCGACGGTACGAAAGGTTTTGATCGAAACGTCCACACCCTTTCCAAGAGAAAATCTTCCTCCAGGAACGGCCATCGTAAGATTCGCTCCTAAATCAAAGTTATAAAGCCCGGCCATTTCCTTACCGATCAACACTTGATTTTCCGAATTATAATTCATTATCTCTTCGCGGTTGTGATGAACGATTCTTGGAAAGTTCGGAAGACGATTTCCGATTAAATCCTGAATGTTCTCAACAGGAAGCGCACGAACCATAATAGGAATAAACGAATTGCTGTTTTGAATCAGACCGTGGCTTGTGATACTCCCGCCGATGGAAACGATTCTTTCTTTTAAGTAAGGATTCTTACTGATCCAAGCTACGACCTTTTCGTAATTCTTGATATCACCGGAGTCGAAATTATTTTCGATGGTGATGTGAGGACCGCCTTGCCAAAGAGATTCTTTTACCTGTCTTTGAAATCCGTTGAAGATGGATAAGACTACGATCAACAGTGAAACTCCCACTGCCATCACGATAAACGAAAGTCTAGACTTTAAAGATAGGAGACCTGCGACCCGGGACCCCCGTATATAGCGGGAGGTTACCAGAAATATCAGAGAACCCCGGAACAAATTTGACTTCATCAAAAAACTCTTAAATTTAGAAGGTTAAAACCTTCCTTAGTTTGACAATTCTCTGAATCCGAACCAGAATGTCAAAAATAAAGAAGAAAGTTTCCAAAACGGAGCCTTCTTAAGTTAAAAATACATGAGCTCCAATCAGGTCTATTCGTTTCAATTTATCTCTCGTGACAGCGTTTCTTCGATACACATTCTCTTTACAAGCGTTATCGATATTCAAAACGCAAAGATCGATAAACTGGAAGTAGTCGCAGTTGGTCAGTCCGATAACATCTCATCCATACAACTTTCCGTTTCCTCTCACAAAGACATTGCAAATCTTTGCCAAAAATTGAAATACGAAGGGAAACAACTTAAGAATCTCACGAACAAATTAAATGAGCTCTTTCAAGCCAATGGAAAATCAGACGATTTTATGGAACAGCTCATGCACTATTTGAAGAATAAAGATAACGAAAAGATTTCGTATATTCTCAATCAGGTGATCAATCAAGCCGCAGGAAATTCTAAACCTGATATTGAAATTTTTTATATGATTTCGGATCGGGCTAAACTTGAGGAAGAAAACAACTCAAATATCTCAGAGGAAATTTCAGCGGATATTTCCGGCGGTAGTGACGAAGGTCTTCCTTCCTTTGAATCTTCCACTCCAAATATGGAATTTGGAAAACCGGTCGAATCCGTAGAACAGTATATTCCTTCCGGTGCAAGGGTAATTCCGATGAAATTCGTTCTTTCTCCCGTTTCGGGAGTTCAGATCAATTCGTTAAAAACCGGCGATAAGGTTATGATTCAACTTTTAAAAGCCGACACTTCTTCGCAGGTGATTATAGAATCTATGAAGTTGGAAACTCCGGAAGGGCAAATTCGCCCCGTACCGGGAACCGTAATTACTTCGAAAAACAACGGAGTCGAAAACGAAACCGTGGTTCAGATAGGCGGCGATATATTCGGAAAAATCTACGAAGAAGAAAATTCAATCAAAGTAAAACCATACACGGGAGAAAAAACGATTCCAACGGGAAAACAACCTTCCAAGGCGAGTTCCCAGAGTTCTCAAACTACCGAAGATTCCGGATTGTTAATCACGATCCTGGTCGCGCTCGGCGTTTTGGGAATTGCAATGACCGCAATCTTTGTATTCCTCCTCTAATCAATTTATGAAAACAATACTCTCTAAAATACTTCCCTTCATCATTTTATCGTTCTGTCTGATTAATATATCCTTTGAACCCGTCTTTTATGATCCAAGGGATATGGATTCGATGGAAGCTCTTCTGGAAGGGTCGGGAAGAGAACTCGCACCGCAGTGGGGAATCGAAAGAGGATTGATCTCAAAAATCGTACTGACTTCCAAAGTGATGGAAGAATTGAACGAAAAGACGATCCCCGTCGACGCACAGTTAGACGCCACGGTAGACCGATTGAACAGAATTCTTCTCGGACAGAAGATCATGCTGTTTATTTACGGATTTCTAATATTCTTATCGGTGACTTCTTTTTTGAGTCTTTACTACCGAGCTTGGTTTTATACTTTTCTTAATAGAAGTCTTTATTTGATTTCAATTCTTCCAGTGCTCATGTCTCTTCAGCATCCCATGAGGAGTATTCCGCAAACCCCGATCATCGGGACGATTTCTTCCTTAGCCTTATTCACTTTGACCGGATTTCTCGTTTATATGTGTTTTGCGATTCCAAAAGTTTACGGTAAAAAAATCGCAGATCGTTTCGGAGTCTTGGAAACGGCGCAAAACGGGGAAGAAGGCGAATTTCAGTCCAATTCAAATTCCAAAATTTCATGGCTTCCGGTTCTTTTCCATTTCGTTATCATCATGGCCGCGGGAATCGTTCTGGGAAATCTCGTCTACATCCCGATCTTTCTTCTGCAAAAACACTATTCCTTTGAATTCGGGATCCTGCTGTTGGTCTTGATCTTTTTTCTGATGTTGTTTTACATTCGCAATTATTTTAGAATGGGAAAAAGCGACGAGCTGACTCCTGCGGGAAATATCACACTTTCGATTAGTTATCTTCAGTTTAGAATTATCAGAAACACGATCTTTATCAGTTTTTCGATCATAGGGATCATCCTTTTTGTGGTGCTTCTATTTACGGTTCTTTCGATGAATACCTGGATTTTGGACTTCACTTCCGGAAAGTCGGTTTAACAAAACCCCTGTTCAATAAATTATAGTTTTAGAATATTCTAACTTATTTAAATTTTAAGCTTACTCTTCGATTTCCCTTGATCGATTTACTCGGTTGAAAGTTTGAGAAAATTCAAATCCGATTTGCAGAATAGTATCCGCAATTTAAAAAAACGATTTAGGATCAACAAGATCCCGCTCAGAGTTTTTGATGAACTTCTACATTTGAAACCTTGTGCTTTCGAAAGATCGATTTTACTGATAGGAACCAATGCAACCGATTTTTCCCGCAATCGCTCGTTTCTCCCCGCGGAAGTGCCCATAAACGCGCGCAGAGAGTTCAAGATCTGCATCACCTTTCCTATAAGTCGGGGGAAACAAAGAGAATCCTCCCGAGACAAGGGTTTTTAGGAGTTCCTACACGGGGGATTGTGCTTGCAAAATTAGAATTTTATGATAGAGGAAAGTCTGCCGAGATTTTCCCGCCGCCGCTCCCCACCACCCGAAATTTGGGCGGGGCGGGCGACTTTTACAGAGAATTGTCGGAGTTCCGACAGGCTTTTTTTAAGATCCAGACAACCTGTGAGTAAGGTTATGCCGCGCTTTGGATCAGAAATTCGATCCAAAGCAAAATGCTCTGTGCTCCAAAGGACGGATTGTCGAAGCTAAAGAATTCGAGAAAACGACTCCACCCGCAATTTTATAAAAGGCGAGATATTTGCTTTTAATCCCGCCTTAGTCGTTTTAAACCTCTCGATCCTTGGGACGATTACGATTACACTTGGCGGGATTCAAAGGAAAGACTTTTTGCTGCAAAGAAATTCTACCGTTCTTTTTTTCCGGAGTTTTAGAAAAGAAATTTCGATCTGTAGAACCTTCGAGCGAAACCAATCGCCAGTTTCCTCTTTGGTGATTCAAACGTTCAAATGTATAAACTTCAGAAGAATTTTCCTTTGATTTATAGAATTAGATTGGTCCTTTGTAAAGAATCTAAGCGGGAGAGAACGTTTTACCAGTTCCTTCCTTGCCAATTTTTAAGTTTGTCGGAAATACAAATTCATCAGAAGAATACTCAAAAGATGGAGACTCGAGCAGAGAAGATAAAATTTTAAGTTCAGGGTTTCTCGGTAGGATTGAAAAAGCCCGATATGGACGACCGAGAAAGTGGAAAGAAGAATCCAGAGATTGGAAATTGTAAGAGAAAAATAAACGCTTAGATAGACTACGAGAAGAAATAAAATTCCAAAAGTAAACTTCACGAATTCACTTTTTAGAGGAAGCTAATGTTTCGCAGATCGTCCGAGACCCCTTTGACATCTCGCAATTCTTAGTTCCATCGGGAAGAAAAGTTGTCCTCGAAAGAAAGTCACCGCTCTCGTCAAAAACTTCGATCGCTTCGGTTTTATGAGTCGGATAATAATAAAACCAGGTTCTTATCTTTCTTCCATTCTTATAATAGCCGGTGTATTCCAGTTCACCGTCCGGATAGAATTTCTGCCAGAGGTTGTTTCTATATCCGTCCAAATAACTTCCCTTCAACTCCACCTGGCCGTTCACGTAAAATCTTTCGTAAGAACCTTCTTCATTTCCTTCGTCCCCGCTCATCAAAACTTCGGGCTTTCGATTTCCTTTTCCAAAACTTTGTCGAATGTAAGGATTTCCGTTGTCGAAATTCCAATTCCATTCTCCGCGGCGAACCCCATTCTCAAAACGACCTCTTGACAACAATCGATCGTCGTATTTAGAATAAAACTTGCAGATCCCGTTTTCTATACCCAATTCGTTGATTTCACAATCTTGGTAGATTTTTCCGTTGTCGTAGTAGATTCTTCTTCTTCCAGGTTCCGTAAAAACGTAGGCGTTGAATTGTTTCTCGAACTTCGCACCCGCAGGAATGTTCGGCGGAATCGGTTCTTTGACGCAGTTTGCAAAAAGAAAAGTTAAAAAGATAAATACAAGCGCCTTTAAGACAAAGGAATTCATTCCGTTTTGAAAGGATTTAGACTCTAAGTTCATTCAATTTATATTGTATAAGGAATCGTTTGAAAAACTCAATCAATCGTAAACTTTTTGTTTACGAGGAGTTCTCCGTCTTCGTCTCGAATCTCCACTTCGTAAGATCCCTGCTGATCGAAGAACGTATCGTCGTAATAGGTTTGGAACTTCTCAAAACTCTTCCGAAAGTCCTTTTCTTGAACCGAAAATTCTTCCTTTCCGCCGTCAGTTTTGTAAATCGAAAGACGAACTCTTTTGGGTGTGGACCAACCTTTCTTATAATAGATAAAGAAGTCCTGTCCATGAGAGAAATGGTATTCTTTTTGAGAGCTCATTCCCGAAACCTTCTCCGGAGTCATCTTATCGATGTCCATATAGATCTCGTGTTTTGCGGGCCAAAAAAACCAAATCGCAAGCGCGAGTAGAATCACTCCGGCAATCTTTAAAAAACGTGAGGATCCTTCTCTTTCAGGGGATTCCGGTTTCGTATAATCTTCCAATCTCATGACACTGCTTATCCTGTGGAGGTGGTTCTTTTTGGGCAAATGTTTTTCCTCTCTTGCCTCGGAAGAGGATGAATTCTGAATCGATGAATTTTCGGCTTTCTCCGGTTCCCGTTTGAAAACGTTCTCTTCCAAACGAATCTCGGAAGGTTGTGTAACAAGGTCTTGGGAAGAATCCGTCGAATTCGATTCCTTGGGAGCCGTTGCGGTATTATCGTGAGATTCGCCTTCGGGAGAATTGTCTCCTCCCAAGGTTTTACGAACGTGAGCCCCGGCCGCTTGTTTTAGGAGATCCTTTTTAGCCAAGAGCCAGAACCTCTTCTACTAAACCATGATAACATTTGGAAGCCTTTCCTTTTGGCTGGTATTCAAAAAGAGTTTGTTTTAACATATGAGCTTCTTCCACGCTTACGGACGGAGGAATTCTTGAGGAAAATAATTTCAAATACGGTTCGATCATCGGTTCCAAGGTTTGGGAAAGGGTCGTCCTCGGATTGAACATTGTGAGAACTGCGCCCAAAACTTTCAGAGAAGGATTGAAACGTTTCACGGTATTCTTATGAGCGTCTAAGATGGCTTCGATTCCGTCCAGGGAAAATTTCGAAACCTGAAGAGGAACCAGAAGTCCCGTCGATGCTACAAACGCATTTAAGGTAATCATGGAAAGACTCGGAGGACAATCGATGATGACATAATCGAAATCGTCTTTGATCGTTTCCAAAGAATCTCGCAGCTGGAAGAATCCGTCGATTTTTCCGGAAAGCATCACATCCACTTCTGCGAGCGACGGATGGGAAGGACCGAGTTTCAATTTTTCCATTCTTGTGGAAATCAAAACTTCGGAAGGATTGCCTCCGTCTCGGAAGATTCTATAAAGGCTTCTTTCTCTTCCATCTTCGAGAGAAGACGCAATTGGTTTTTCCGCCGGGAAAACGGAAGTCGCATTTCCCTGGGCGTCCAAGTCCAGAAGCAAAACACGCTCTCCTTTCAAAGCGAGACCGAAGGCGAGGTGAACCGCCGTAGTCGTCTTGCCGACTCCGCCTTTCTGGTTTGCTATACAGAGGATCTGTTTCATAAAAAATCCGTTGCCCGTAGATTCCGCTTTCCCGAGACTACATTTAGAGATCGTCTTCCGAGGATTAGGGATAGAATCCCCGATCGGTTTGGGATGACAATCCGGAAAAGGAGATACAGTTGGCAGAATTTGAAACAGTCATCGGACTGGAAGTGCACGCACAACTCAATACGGAATCGAAGATATTTTCGACCAGCGCTACCAAGTTCGGCGCTCCTCCGAACTCTCAGACAAATCCGGTTTGTTTGGGTCTCCCCGGCGCCCTTCCGGTCCTGAACGAACTGGCTCTGGAAAAAGCAATCATGGCGGGACTCGCGTTCGGTTGTGATATCACACTCTTTACGAAATTCGATCGAAAGAATTATTTTTATCCGGATCTTCCGAAAGGTTATCAAATCTCCCAGTTCGACAAACCGATCTGCACGGGCGGCGGCGTTACCTTTACGATCAAAGGAGAAGAATCTTCACGTTATGTGCGTTTGACGAGAATTCACATGGAAGAAGACGCAGGAAAGTTAATACACTCCGCGGATCCGAACGTTCCACAATCCTATGTCGATTTAAACAGAGCCGGAACTCCGCTTATCGAGATCGTCTCCGAACCGGATATGAGATCCTCTGACGAAGCATACTATTATCTGAATTCTTTAAAATCCGTTCTGAAATACATCCGAGTTTCCGATTGCAACATGGAAGAAGGCTCACTCCGTTGTGATGCGAACGTTTCCATTCGTCCGAAGGGATCGGATAAATTCGGAACAAGAGTTGAAATCAAGAACCTCAATTCTTTCAAAGCTGTGAAAGCGGCGATCGACTACGAAGTCGAATGGCAAAAAGAAATGGCTCTCGAAGGAAAGACCTTTCAACAACAGACAAAACTCTGGGATTCGGTTGCGAACAAAACCGTAACGATGAGAACCAAAGAAATGAGTCACGACTATCGCTACTTTCCGGACCCCGATCTTCCGGTAATCATTCTCCAAAAAGAAACGGTCGAACACGTTCGCACAAAACTACCCGAACTTCCGAACGAAAGAAAAAATCGTTTTGTGGAAAAGTTGGGACTTCCGAAATACGACGCGGAAGTTCTCACTGCGGAAAGAGAAATCGCGGATTATTTTGAAGACGCTCTCAAAGTTTCCGGAGACGCAAAAAGAACTTCGAACTGGGTGAAAGACGAAATTCTCGGAATCGTAAACAAAGAAAGCATTACAATATCAGAATTTTCTGTTTCTGCGGAAAGAATCGGCGCACTTGTAAAGCTCATCGCGGACGGAAAGATTTCCGGTAAGATTGCAAAAACCGTTTTTGAAGAATTATTAACTTCCGATAAAGACGCCGAAACGATCGTAACCGAAAAAAATCTTCTCGTCGTGAGAGACGACAAGGAAATCGAAAGAATCGTAGAAGAAGCGATTGCAAACAATCAAGACGCGGTCGCAAAATACAAAAGCGGAAAAGACCGCGCGTTAGGCGCCATTGTGGGATACGTGATGAAGATTTCCAAAGGGAAGGCGGATCCTGAATTAGTCAACCAACTCCTCTTGGATAAGTTAGGCCCGTTGCCGCCGAAAGGTTAAGAATCTTTTGCTCATTCCAATTTCGATATTCTACTTGAAAGAGGCCCCAAAGCCCAATTTAAATAGAATATCGAGAAACGGTGCTTCACCGAATTCTTCCAATAGGACAGTTTCTTAGAAAGAATCGCTTCCAAACCAAAAATGACAACTTCGAAAGAGTACGAATGGATTCGTGAATTCTATGGAGAGAAAAAGGCGGAAAGATCCCAAGTTCCTTTGATCCGTCATATCGATGAAGGATTGGAAATCCTTTCCGAAATCGGGGCGAGCGAATTTGCAAAGAGAGCGTTTTGCCTTCACCCGATTTTTCAATCAGATACGGACCTGCGTGAAAATCATCCGAGAGCGAGCGACGTGGAAGGTTATGTGATGATGCTCGTTATGGAATATCGAAAGACGGCAAATTCCTATCTTTCGAAAAGAACGATTCAATCCATAGATGAAATCGAACTTTCACCGCTTCTGGAAGTAAATCAAATGCTCTATGCGGATAAGATTCAAAACCAAAAAGATTTTCGAATCTATCACGCAAGTTCTCATGGTCGTTCCCAAGAGTTAGAGGAGTATTTTAAGAATTGGTTGAAACGATTAGAACCGGTCATTTTTCCAAAGGCTTAATTTTATAATTTCTATCTTAGAACTGCTCGATTCCGGACCTTGATTCCTAAGCAAGTTTTTTTCAAAGCATATAATTTGTCGGAAAAATCAAAACGATGACTCAGAACAAAATTACGAGAAGCGAGAAAATCTTCTTCGTCCAAAAGGGACAAATTCAATTTTAATTATATAATTTATGAAACTAAGTAAGAGCGCGTAATCCTAAAAATAAATCCGCCTCTATCAAGCCCTAGCAAGAAAAACGCCGGAGTCCCCACAGATTCCTTCTTTCTATCCATATATGAACTTTCAAAAAGATGTATGGTTGTTAAATTTTCATTGGAGTTCCGACCCTTTCAAACTTTTGGGAGAATTCAACGAAGATCGAATCCAAACGAAGAAATTGAAAACGAAGCATATTTTTAGAAAACCAAAAAAGAGAAACAAAAATGGTTCCATTTTATGAAACGAAGAGAATCCGTATCGAGAGCCCGTTTTACCGCGGCATTTTTCCCTAAAATCCGCGCTTCCATTTTCTACACGAACTTCAAAATTTCTTCTTTCTAAAAAGTTTCGGAAATCGGTCTAACTTATAAATTTCGGACCATTAGACTCTTGACGTCGGATTCGCCGAAATTCTATTATGTCCCTTACAATGCAGGATTTCGCCCACCTTCATCTGCACACAAACTACTCCATGCTCGACGGGGCTATCCGTATCAAAGAGCTCATGCAACACGTCAAAGAACTTGGCATGACCTCGGTTGCAATGACCGATCACGGAAACATGTTTGGAGCCGTTGAATTCTACAACGAGGCGACAAAACAAGGCGTAAAGCCGATCATTGGAAGCGAATTCTACGTTTCTCCCAACCGCAAACAAGAAACCGAAATGGTAAAAATCGCGGATGGAAACGCGTATCACCTGATTCTCCTTGCAAAGAACGAAGAAGGTTATAAAAATCTAATACGTCTTTCCAGCAAATCGTATACGGAAGGTTTTTATAAGAAGGCGAGAATCGACTACGATCTTTTGGATCGACACAGCGAAGGCCTTGTCTGTTTGACCGCTTGTCTCGCCGGAGAAGTGAATCGAAAAATCCTGGAAGGAAAGATCGACGAATCATTTCAGCTCGCCGGCAAACTTCATGAAATCTTTCGCAAAGAAGATTTTTACTTGGAGATTCAAAATCACGGAATTCCCGAACAGATGATCGTCGCGAAACAAATCTATGAGTTCGGTAAAAAAACAGGCATTCCTTTAGTCGTTACAAACGATTCTCACTTCCTAAAAAAAACGGACCAAGAAGCTCAGGACATTCTTCTCAGAATCGGAATGCAGAAAAGAATCACCGACCCGATGGAATTCGGTTTTAACGGCGAGTTTTATGTGAAGAGTCCGGATGAGATGGCGAGAATTTTTCCCGAAATTCCGGAAGCATTCCACAACACATTAGAAATAAGCAATAAAGTAAATCTTAAACTTACTTTCGGCAACTATCTACTTCCGGAGTTCGAGGTTCCCGAAGGGTTCGACGCCGATTCTTATCTTGAAAAATTGATCTGGGAAGGAATCGAAAGGAAATATCCTAGTTTAACCCCGGAAATCAAAGACCGAGTCGTCTTCGAACTCAACACGATCAAGAATATGAAATTTGCGGGTTACTTTTTGATCGTTCAAGATTACATCAACTATGCAAAAAGAAACGGAATTCCGGTCGGACCCGGGAGAGGTTCCGCCGCGGGTTCGATCGTAGCATTTGCGCTCGGAATCACGAACGTAGAACCACTGCAACACAATCTCCTCTTCGAAAGATTCCTAAATCCCGATCGAAAGGACATGCCCGATATTGATACAGATTTCTGCGTGGAACGGAGAGAAGAAGTCATCAATTATATCCGAAGACGTTACGGAGAGGAACGGGTCGGTCAGATTATCACATTCAACTCACTTGCCGCAAAAGCCGCTCTTAAAGACGTCGCGAGAGTTTTGAATCTTCCTTTTGGAGAAGCCAACGATATGACCAAGGCGTTCCCGAACAAATTGGGAATGTCGATCGCGGAAGCGCTCAACACTTCTTCGGAGCTCAAAAACTTTTCCGAAAAGGACGATATCAATCATAAGATCTTTGCGATCGCTCAAAGATTGGAAGGAAACTATCGTCAACCGGGAAGACACGCTGCGGGTGTCGTAATCTCTCCTTATCCTCTCGAAGAAGTAGTTCCTCTTTCCACAGTGGCGGAAAAAGAAAGACCGGGTTTTCGATCCATCGTAACTCAATACGATAAGAACAATCTGGAAAGTATCGGTCTGATCAAGATGGATATCTTGGGTCTTAAAAACTTAACGACCCTGGATCACGCAATCAAACTCATAGAACAAAGAAGAGGAAATCGAATCAACCTAGACGAGATTTCCTACGAAGATCAGAACACTTACGCACTTCTTCGAAAGGCAAACACCCTGGGAATCTTCCAGTTAGAATCCACGGGTATCACGGATCTAGTCGCTAAAAGCCAGGTAAGTAACTTCGACGAAATCGTAGCCTTGATCGCGTTGTATCGTCCCGGTCCGATGGGGGAAGGGATGTTGGACGAATACTTGGATCGTAAATCCGGTAAAAAACAAGTTACCTATCCGCATCCCGCTTGCGAACCCATTCTAAAAGAAACCTTCGGTGTTCCTGTTTATCAGGAACAGGTGATGAGTATCTCCCGCGTTGTCGGAGGATTTTCCGTCGGTGATTCCGACATGCTTCGTAAGGCGATGGCGAAGAAAAAAGCCGACCTTATGGAAAAACTGAAAGGGCAATTCGTAGAAGGCGCGGTTAAGCAAGGCACACAAGAAAAAGTCGCCAAAGATATCTTCGAACAATTGGAAAGATTCGGTGGTTACGGATTTAACAAGTCCCACTCGGTCGCATACGCGATGATCACCTATCAAACGGCTTATTTAAAAGCGAATTATACGATCGAATATTTGACGGCTTTGCTCGCTTCCGACCACGGAAAAACAACCGATATTGTAAAATACATCAATAACGCTCGAGAGATGGGAGTTCGAATTCTCAATCCGGACGTTTCCGAATCTCAGACGTCTTTCAGCGTGATCGACGATACAACGATTCGTTTCGGACTTTCGGCGATGAAAGGTGTGGGGGAATCCGCGGGCGATAGTATCATTCAAGCAAGAACCAGGGCGGGCGGTTTCAAATCCATCCAAGACTTTGCGCTCAACATCGACACGAGACTGATCAATAAAAAAGTGTTCGAAGCTCTCATCCAGGCCGGTGCCTTGGACTCCTTCGGTTTTACGAGAAAATGCCTTTTCGAGTCTGTGGACTCGATTCTTACTTTTGCTCAAAAAGAGCAGGAGAGAACCAACGAAGGTCAGTTTTCCCTTTTTGGAGGAAACGAAGGCTCTTTCACTCTCAACCTTCCCAAAGACGCACTCGAATGGGAAATCGACGAAAAATTAAAAAGGGAAAAGGCGGTAGCCGGACTTTATCTATCGGGTCATCCATTAGATAAATATGAAAAACAACTCCAAAGTTTACGAACGATTCCAATCGAAAAGTTCGACGATCTCAAATCGGGAACCAAGGTAGAAGTAGCCGGAGTTATCTCCTCCAAAAACGTAAAACTAAGCAAGCGGAATGAGGAATTCGCAAACTTCAAACTCGAAGATAGAACCGGCGAAATCGAATGTGTTGCCTTCGCAAGAACCTATCAGAAATATAAGGATTTTATAAAGGAAGACCAAGCCATCTTTATCAAGGGCGATCTCGATAAGATCGAAGTTGGAGACGCGGAACTTAGAGGTCAGATCAAAGTAAATAGTATCGAAATTTTAGACGACGCTACCATAGAAGAACGACTGGAAAAATCACTTCATCTTCGTTTGGAAGAAAGACACACCGAAGATCCAGAGTTGATTCCAAAACTTTACTCTCTTCTCGCTTGTTACAAAGGAGAATCTCCCGTATTCTTTCATATCGTGGAAAATTCCGAGGAAAAAAGAGTGATCCGGGCGCACGACACGTATTCGATTCAGCCGGTGCAGGAACTTTTTTTGAGACTCGCAGATTTGTTGGGAGATCGTTCCGTTTTTTATTCCATAGGGGAACAACTCAAGCCGATTAACAAGAATAAGATCACGGGAAACGTGGGATAAGTTTTTTTTCGAATTTCTATTTCGCCGCAATCTGATCTCAAACGGACTTCAAGTCCGTATTCAGACTTTTTTCAATCAGATTTTTCTCGGAACATGGTTTCTTCATTCGAGAAAGCGGGAAATTACGACGGATTTTTTCCGAACGTCCGCGGATCTTGCTTCTAATGTTTTCAATACGTGAGGCGCTCTTGAAGGAATGAGACTCACTACTTACTTGCAAGTCGAATTTCTGAGAAGAGAAGAATCTATACTTCGCAACAATTTGAATTCCGTATTTTTTAAAACAATGCATTATATAAGCGGAATCATCGAAATGTTTTATAGGATTACATTGGATCCGAATCAGAAATTATTAACTTTGTAATCTGCTTTCTCGAAGCGTCTATACTTATCTTTTAGCAAGACATCGTCGGAGATTCTTTGTTTTTTAGACACTTACTGTCATTACATTTCTGCGTTGTCCGACTTTGTATTTAAAATCAAAACCCATCTTGTCGAATAGCGGTTTGAACCCCATAAACCTATAACTCGGAGAATCAGGGTCAACTGGATACGCTTCTACGTATTGCGCTCCATTGGCTTTGGCATATTTTATTGCCTCTTTAATAAGTTCTTCAGTTATTCCTTTTTGCCGATATTCCCTCTTGATAAAAAAACAGACCAAAGACCAAACATTATCCAGTGTGCTGTCTCCTTGCAATTCTCTATAACTATTTCTTGGTGCAATGGAACACCAAGCAATAGGTTCAGAATTTTTTTTACATAGAAGTCCTATCGGAAATTTATTCTCAACATATTTCTTTAAAGAATCTTTTTTGTCGGTTTTGTTTGAACGGTCTTTTCCTTCCATATTACGCCATACCATACACCAGCAATTATGGGGGCCGCCTTTTGATTCAAATAACGTTTCCAACTCAGTCCAGTTGGATTTGTCAACAGGTATATAAAGTAACGCTTTCTTTTCTTCTTTAGTCATTTTATTTTTATTGTATAATTCGTCTTCGCCGGCACCTAACAAAACTCAGGCGAGATTATTCCAATCACTCAAATAATTAGAATCTAAAGTCTACTCACGTAAAAAGTAAAACTTCTCTCGTTTACGTTCCCTCGAAAATCCCAGGCTACGACCTTAATCGTGTTTTCACCCGATTTTAAATTGAGATTTCCGACCAAATACTGGTCTTTATGATAGAGATTCGTAAACGCAAAACCGTCCGGATTCTTCCATTCGGATGAAGAATATTGTAAAGAACCAAATTCCGCAGACCGGAGAGCCTCCCCGTTTAAGAAATATTGAACCTTGGTGATTCCTCTTCTCTGCGATTTTTTTTCTCCGGCATCCACGATCGAAACCGTAAAAGGAAACTCTTTCGAAAGATTGATATTATCCCCATCGTTGATATTCGTAAACTTTCCGTTCACGTGAACAAGAAGGCTCGAAATTTCAGGAACGGCGCTATCCGGAATCGGAGAAAGAAATTTCAGAGGATCCAGAATTTCCAATCCGTATTTCCGAAGTACAACAAAGTGAAGATGGGCTCCGCTGGAGTGACCGGAATTTCCGGTGACTCCGATCTTTTCTCCGGCCTTGATTAAATCAGGTTTTAGTAATTTAGAAATTCTGCCGTCCTTTAGATGGTAATAGGCGGTAAAGTTACCCCCGCCGTGATCCAACCAAACCGAATTTCCGGTCCCGAGTTCATCCTCAAAAGGATGATCTTCCGCGTAACGGCTGTATAAGACTTTTCCGTCCGCCATCGCAAGAACCCCCTCGTTCATGGAAGAAATATCCATTCCATTATGAAAATGATCGCCTCGAGATTCGCCAAACGTAGAGGTAATTTTGTTTTCCAGTTGATCGGTTTTGACTGGAACTAGATAATTTATTACTTTATTATTTTCCGCTTCCATGCTCAGATGGAACGCGGTCCAGATCGCGATAAAGAGAAATCTTTTCATTTGGACTTAAACCTAGTGCAAGTAACTCATACAAAATGAATTTGTCAAAAGATAAAACTATAGACCTCGTCACCCGTTGCGGAGAAGGAGATGGAGAGGCGCTCAAGCAGTTTTTCGAAATCTATTCGGAAGATATTTACAATTTTCCGATGAAGATCTTCCATCTGAGCGAGGACGACGCCGGAGACTTTTTCATCTACGCATTTGAAAGGCTGAAAACCGGTTCCCGTTTTGGGAGCTTCCGTGGAAAATCCAGTTTTAGAACCTGGTTTTATTCAGTTTTGCGGAATATGCTCATCGATTGGCAAAGAACCAAACGAGAACTCAAAGTTACTAACCTCGGTAAAATCAGCAAAGAAGGGAAAGAATACGCAACCATAGAAGACGAACCGGATACTCGTCCCGAGTTGCACGAAGAGGCCGTTGAACTCTCCGATCGATTCAACCAAGCACTGGAAGAAATCGGCGTAGATAAAAGAGTCATTTTTAAACTTTCTTATATCTACTACCTCAACTTAAACGAAGACGAAGTTCAATATCTGATCGATAAAACCGGACATACCGCACAAACCCTCAAAGACAAGATTCTGGAACTCAGATCGGAGCTTTCCAATCGGGAAGAAGAAAATATTAGAATGGAGGACAAAATTACGTCCCTTTATTTGAATATTCTCGATCTCAAAGAAAAACAGAAAAATACCGCGAAGATATCCCCCATTCTTCCCATGGAAGTGGATAAAACTTCGCATGCACTGAAAAAGAAATACGAGCAGCGTAAAAAGTTACTGGATAAGAAGAAAAAGGGGCATTTCCTCGCAAGAACGCCCTATAAAGAAGTTGCCGATCTCATTGGAATTTCGGAAGGAAACGTAAGCGTCACCCTTTTGCGTTTAATTGAAAAAATTCAGAAAAAGCTCGATTTTAGTGATTTGGATTTTTAAAAAATTCCGTCTTTTTAACCTATTGGAGAACCAAAATGGATTCGGGATCAGAAATAAATCAAAATAACGAGCTTTTGCTCTCACTCTTGAACGGAGAGTCGGGCAATGTGGAAACAGATAAAAATCTGCAGAATCAGCTCATACAAATGGAAGAATCGATCCAAGCAGGAATTAATTCCGCGACTGTATCGTATTTAAACCAAGCCGCTCAACAAGGAAAGTATTCCGAGTTTCAGGAAACTATCGATCTGCAAAAAGCCGATCTAAAGGGATATTTGGCGAAGGACGTACCTGAGTATTTAAAACGTTATGTTGCTCTGGAGTTGGCGAGAAAATCCCCTTCCAAGGAGTCTATCGTAGTAAAGCTGGGAAAGTCAGGCGCGCGAATCTTTGAAAGCCTCGTGGAATCTCTGCAAATCAATACTCGAGTGGACTATGCACCTTCCATGCGTTCCGCAGTAACGAAGGATCCGTCTGAATTCGTAGTCTTTGAAGAAAAGGTTCTCGATAATTCGAAGTTCACTTATCAATTGGTTCAAGAAACTCCGGAAACCGCGTTTTTAAGCGTTAAGATCGAATCTCCGGACGCAGACTCTTTTCAAAGAGTGAATCTCTACAAAGATACTAGGTTTATCCTTTCAAATCAATTCAACAACGAAGGAATCGCCAATTTCTCCGGATTGAGAGAAGGAAAATATACCGTAGAATTTCAAGGAAAGGACCATTCCAAATCTTTGGATTTGTTCATCCTGCTCGAAGCCTAAAATATTAGAAAAAGTTCCCGAATATAAAAACCTCCACTGCGAAGAATTCAAATCCTCGCCGTGAAGGTTTTTGTTTTTTATTTCAGCGTAAAAAAAGAATTTCTGGAAAAATCGCTCCGTTGTTATAATCTGATCCTGGATTCATATTTATGTTAAACTTGATCATAGACAGAGTCGGAACCGTTAACGTATTTAACATCTTAGATACGTCCGGAAGCGGGTCGGAGTCGCACCTTCAATCTACGATCGACGAAGACCTCATTTTAGAGTATATTAAGGAAATTGAAAATTTAGTCAGAGTTTCCAACGCTGTAAACTCCAAAGGAATGAGTCAAAAGACTCTCGAAACCGAAATTCTTCACGAGTTGAAAATCCTCGGAGAAACCTTTTACGATCAATTTTTTCCTGCACCAATCCAGGAAAAGCTCCGTCTCACAACGGAAAAATACCTTCACTTGAATATTGATCCAAAACTCGGAGTCATTCCATGGGAATTACTTCACGACGGAACCTGCTTCTTATCCGATAAATTCTTCATTGGAAAAACAGTGAGAGGAGAATCCAGCCAAGGTTCTTATAAAGAAAAAGAAAAACTAAGAATGCTCATCATTGCGGACCCCACCGAAGATTTGGAATGGGCGCAAAAGGAAGGAGAACAACTTTTCAAAGTGTTGAGCGAAAAAGTCTCACCTTCCCGACTTGAAATCGAATTCATCGGCGGAAAACAAGTCACAAAATTGAAACTTCTTTCTTTGATCAAAGGAAAGAACATCATCCACTACTCCGGGCATCTTTTTTTCTCCGATGATCCTTTGGAAAACGGATGGCAGATTTCCGAAGGAAAAATTCTTAAGGCAAGGGAGATTAAGAATTCGGGATTTAACACCGATTTGGTGTTTAGCAATTCTTGTCAGTCGAATTCAAACGCATCCAGAACGCTCAACTCCGATTTGATGAACAACTTTGCCGGAGCCTTCCTCATGTCAGGAATCAAAAGTTTTATCGGAACCAACTGGGAAATCATAGATAATCAAAATACGATCGATTTTACGATTCAATTCTATTCTTATTTATTCAGCGACAGAAGCATCGGAGAGTCTCTTTTCTTAGCCAAAGAATACGCCCGACGAATTTTTGATACCAACGACTTGACCTGGACCAACTACTCTCTGCATGGAATTCCAAACCAGCAGATAATGACCGACCCTACCAAGGGAAAACCAATTCAGAAAATCATCAATCCATCACTGATTGCAAAATTCTATCCTTCCAACATCGCGGCCTCTTATTCTAACTTCACTCAAAGACAAAAAGAGGAGACTGAATCCTCTTTCGAACTGATACAATCTCTGATTTATTCTTTTGAAGAATTTTCCAAAATCGTCGGCGGAATCATTTTCAGCGACCACCAGCATCATTCTTTGGGAAAATATATTCCGAACAATCCCGATGACGCCGTTGAAATCAAAAAGTGGTGGGATTTAATCTATCAATGTTTGAGCGATTTCAAAAAATTGGAAATCAGTCCTTTGATAAGCAACATTCAGGAAGTCCTTCAAATCAACAAAGATACGATTCAAAAAATGATTCAGTGGATCGAACTTTACAGACGCGGCCAAATTCTAAAAGATTCGGCGGACGGTTATCTGATTTCATTTCAGTATTATTATGAGAATTTGCTAATGGAGCTGGAAGAATTGGAAAAGACCAGCATCTTCCTTGTTTCCACGAATTCTAACAATCATCTTTTCTTTCGCGGAATCAAACCAGAAACTTCTCTCGTAGTAGCGCCAGTCGTAAAACAGGATTATATCGGAGAACAGATAGAAAAGTTTCGAGGGAAGGTAATCGTATTCAACGAGAATCGAATGACGATCATTCCGATGCTTTGTAGCGTCATTGAAAATCCGGAGACAAAGGAATTAGAACTTAGCTTTCCAGGATTCAAGACCGAAAAAAACTCCATTCAGAATCGTTGATCCTTGAGTCTTTGCCAACCCGAAAACGGTAATTTTTCCTGCGGCTCCTGTTGCGGTATATTCAACCTAGATCTAAATCCGGATGAAATCCGAAATCTCATCTCGGAAAGAACGAAAGAATTTAAAAATTCAGTCGACTTTCAGAAATCTTGGACCATGGCCGAATATCGAAAAGTCAGGGAGAAAAAAGAAGAAAACATACAACGAAAAGACGAACATACCTACAATTGCCCCTTTCTTGGAGCATTTGATAAAAGAATCGGGTGTATGATTCATCCTATTTTTAGCGGCGATCCTCTGAGTCAAAATTATTCTTTTTACGGAACTTCCATCTGTCAAGGTTACGAATGTAGAAACATGGAACGCAAAACGGCCAAACTCTGGGAAGCACTTCTCGAAGAGATGGAACTGGATTCTTTTACATATTCTGCGATTGCTTCCGATTACAAGACGATCGATCTAATCGAGGAAACATTTTTAAACTTAGGAATTTCCAAAGAAGAATTATTTCAGAAAAAGAAAGAGACCCTGAAAAAACTGATTCAAAGAAAAATCGATCTGAACGTAGCGATGATGAATACGTCCTTTGAAATTCCGATGGAAGAAGAAAAACTTTCTCCGAGAGAATCTTTAATTCTAAGATTAGATTTAAAATTTACACCTGACCTGCTCTCCGAGATGGAAAACTAAAATTTCTATTACTATCATTGATTTCAAAAAAACCGTTTAAAAGAATCAACTTTCGCCGCAACTTTGATTCGAACAATTTCCAAATACGCACCAAATACATTCAAATTTCAGAATATACAAAATTGACACCATGCAATATCAATCGAATTGAAAAAAGGAATTTGATTCTATTTTCAATTAAAGGGGTTTTATAAATAATTCGATTGGACGAAAGGAAATTTTTGAAATTGAATTTATGAACAATTGGAGAGGATCAAAGTCCTTCCTGCATTTTAAGAATACAGGAAGGAAAAGATTAGTTTTTAGGGGTAGTAGAGTCTGCTTTGGACTTTGAAGCACCGTTCAAAGTTGCTTTCGCAGATGAAACGCCTTGTTCTACTTTAGATTTGACTTCCTCTACCTTAGAGTTGACTTGACCCGCAACGCCCTCTACGGAGTGAAGAGCATCTTCGATATATTTTCTGAGATTATTAGCGACCTCGGATTGATCTTGAGCTCCTTTCGATGCAAGTTCTTTGAATTCTTTTTCAACTTTAAGAAGGATGCTGTCCGCTTGCTCACGGAGGGATTTTGCCGCTCCAATTGCAAAGTTAAGCGCTTCTTTTATTTCTTTTTCCATAATTGTTTTCCTCTGTTTTCTTCACTGAGAATAGACCAATTTTATGCAGCGCACAATAAATTGTCAAGTGCGATTTCAGGATCCGGAAAAGCCTCAAAAAGACCTGGTGTCATACAAATTTAGATCTTTGCTTAGTAAAATCCGGTAACTCTAATTGCTCTTTTTGTTTTAGACTGAAGTTTATATAAAAAGAGACATAAGGATATTTGGATCAAAAAAAGCTACTTAGGAATTTCCATTTCAAGAATGAGAATAACGAAGCTGAGAATCTTTTTTTAGGAATTCCGACATAAGGAGGATTTAATTTCTTATTGAAAAAAGCTTTTTTAGTCATTAGAAAGATTCCCTGATTATTTGCCGCGAACCC
>NZ_JAFFPU010000061.1 GCF_016919175.1 Leptospira ainlahdjerensis
TGTAGGAACTCACACATTTCAGAAATTCGCTTTGAGAATGTAGGAACTCACACATTTCAGAGATTCCCTTTGAGAATGCAGGAACTCACACATTTCAGAGATTCCCTTTGAGAATGTAGGAACTCACACCACGTGTTTGTTCACCAACAGTAAAAAGCTCCGTCGCAAAACCCGGTCTTAACAAAAAGAAAAGTATCCGGAACGTTCCTCAAAAAATGGAAATTCCTCTCCTAAACGATTCCTTCAAAAAAAATAAACAAGAGCATTCTAAATTTTGAATATGACATCGGACCGAAATTTTTCTTCGAAACTTCCTTCGTTACAAATCTATTTTTCGACTTCTATGCAAAATATTTACGACCAACGATTCCTTCCATCAAATCAAAATCCAAACCTCATTCGATTTGGAATCTTATTTTGCAAAGAAAGACACTTCGAAACAAAAGACGATTCGCCCAAGGATTTTGAGATCGTAAAGAACGATCTAAAAAACTCCCATTCTTTTTGGATTCGAGTTCTCTCCTTTCACAGTTCGTGCCTTCCGTTTTCGGATCCGATCAAAAGTCCTTTCAGGACAAAACGCTCTTCGGAGAATCTTCGATTCTCAAAGATATTTTTCGCATGGAATGCAGGATCCCTTCCAAAAAACAAATTCTTCCTAAATCGAAATCTTAGAACTTCCTTCGATTAACAAAAAGAAAAAGGCGAGCGCTCCCAAATAGACGCACATCGTCAAAAAGGCCCAGAGAATTTTCTCCGGAAGAGAAGCGTATTCCGAAACGTGATAGGCATACGCGGCAAAAGCTCCGAGAATGAATTCCGGAATCAGGACGTAAACAGCAACGTGTCCTACCATAAAAACATTCTTCGCAAACCAGACCGGGATGAGATAAGAAAATTCCTCCGAACCTAAGAAGATCAAAAAAGCGACCGAACCTCCGATCAAGTAACTCTGGATCGCCGGAGCATCGGAAACTCGTTTCCGATAACGGATCGATATAAACGTGGAAAGAAACAAGGGGATCACCCAAAGACCCGCCATATAACCGGAAACAGTTCCGATCTTTGGAAATCCATCTTCCGGAAATTCTAAGGAGCCTATCACCTTGGATAAAAACCAATCGGGGAACACTTGAAAAAAACTCAAAGGTAAAAGAAAAAACCAGAGATCCGTCCAACGTTCGTGCGTCCAGATCCTGGAAAACAACGGAAGTCCCGCGTTATAGACAAGTACAATGCAGAACATTCTCCAGCCCGTGGAAAGATTTCCGGGACTAAAAAGAATCAGAGCCGCAATGATAGTAAAGACGGCGTGAAAACCTAAGACGTGTTTTTCGGAGAATTTCATTTCGAGCGATCCAATCGTTTCCTTTCGGGGTTTAGCTATAAGAAATCAGACAGAAGCGGGCAATCCATTTTTTCGTTTCCCGCTTGATTTATTCGATATGGACCGTTTAATAACCCTGACTCTGACTCGGGAGCTGGAAAATGAAGCCTCCAATTCAAAACTAAAACCGATTCTTTTGATTTTAGTTTTTGAGAAATCAAAATCGGGTTTCGTTTTGTTTTTGCGGTCTCTTTTCTTCTCCGTCAGGCACTAAACATAGAGAATCTCAGGAAGTACAATGTCTCATAACTCTCAAATTCAAAAAATACACGCTCGGGAAATCATCGACTCGCGCGGAAATCCGACCGTTGAGGTGGATGTTACCTTAGTAGACGGCTCCTTTGGTAGAGCCGCGGTTCCTTCCGGAGCTTCGACCGGAGAATACGAGGCTGTCGAACTCAGAGACGGCGACAAACACCGCTATCTCGGAAAAGGAGTTCTCAAGGCCGTCGAACACGTAAACGTAAAGATCCAAGAAGTTCTTAAAGGCGAAGACGCACTGGATCAAAATCGAATCGATCAGTTGATGCTCGACGCGGACGGAACCAAAAACAAAGGAAAACTCGGAGCCAACGCGATCCTTGGAACGTCACTCGCCGTTGCCAAAGCTTCTGCGGCTTATTCCAAACTTCCATTATACCGTTATATTGGAGGAAACTTTGCGAGAGAACTTCCGGTTCCGATGATGAACATCATCAACGGCGGAGCTCATGCGGACAACAACGTGGACTTTCAAGAATTTATGATTCTCCCCGTGGGAGCCAAAAGTTTCCGGGAAGGACTCAGAATGGGAGCCGAAGTATTCCATTCTTTAAAAGGTGTGCTCAAAAGTAAGAATCTGAACACGGCCGTGGGTGACGAAGGCGGCTTTGCTCCCAACCTCACAAGCAACGTGGAAGCGATCGAAGTCATTCTTCAGGCGATCGAAAAGGCCGGTTATAAACCGGAAAAAGACGTTTTATTGGGTTTGGATGCGGCTTCTTCCGAGTTTTACGACAAAAGCAAAAAGAAATACGTACTCGGTGCCGAAAATAATAAAGAGTTCTCCAGTTCCGAATTGGTAGATTATTATGCGAATTTGGTCTCCAAATATCCGATCATTACGATCGAAGACGGTTTGGACGAAAACGACTGGGACGGCTGGAAACTTCTTTCCGAAAAATTAGGAAAGAAAATTCAGCTTGTAGGAGACGATCTCTTTGTTACAAACATTGAGAAACTTTCCAAAGGAATCGCTTCCGGAGTCGGTAACTCGATCCTGATCAAAGTAAATCAGATCGGTTCCCTTTCCGAAACTCTCGCTTCGATTGAAATGGCGAAAAAAGCCAAATACACGAATGTGGTGAGTCACCGAAGCGGGGAAACCGAAGACGTTACTATCTCTCATATCGCGGTTGCGACAAACGCGGGACAGATCAAGACGGGTTCTCTTTCCAGAACGGATCGAATTGCAAAATACAACGAGCTTCTTCGAATCGAAGAAGAACTCGGAAACTCGGCGATTTACAAAGGTAGGGAGACTTTTTATAATCTTTAAACTATGACTTCTCTTTCGACAAAAGTCTTTTGGTTCTCATGTTTTCTCTCAGGGCTCTTCTATTTCATCGTCCTGGGAGAATCCGGGATCGTAGTACGTTCCCAACTGGAAGAATCTCTCGCTTCGCTCCAGTTGGACGTGGAAAGACTTTCCTATGAGAATAGACAGTTGGAAGAGAAACAAAGGATTTTAAAAAATGATCAAGTGGCCCTCGAAAGAGAGGCCCGAAGATTCTATCTTTTGAGCGAGAATGCGCAGATTATAAAATTCAGAGAAACGGAGAACGTTGGCGAGTTAAAACCCATTCTCGCGTCCAGACTCAATGCGTTTCGTCCCGGGAAACAATTTCCGGTTCCACCGATCCAATTTATTCGGATTTTCTACGCAATCTTTGCTAGTTTTACTTGTATTGGAGTTTTCATAAAAATGAGGAAGAAGAAACTGGACTTTAGCAACAACTAAAGGAAAGGTTCAGGAATGCCAGAAACAGAAAAAATTCAGGAAGTATTCGAAGAACTCACAGGAAGTAAAATTTCTAAAAATTTCCTCGACCACAGAAAGATTTTTCTCTGGGGTCCGGTAACCGACGAATCGTCTAAGGACTTGGTCGGCAAACTCCTCTTCTTGGAAATGAAAGATCCAGGAAAACCAATCACGTTTTTTATCAATAGCCCCGGCGGTGTTGTAACTTCCGGAATGACCGTATTTGATACGATCCAAATGATCACTTCTCCGGTTCACACGGTTTGTATGGGAATGGCCGCCTCTATGGGTTCCGTTCTTCTCGCTGCCGGAAAAAAAGGAGAACGTTCGATTTGGCCGAATGGAAAAGTGATGATTCACCAACCGAGCATCGGCGGACAAATCGTAGCTCCCGCGACGGATTTAAAAATCCACGCAGAGGAAATTCTCAAAACAAAAGCCAAATTGAACCAGATTCTCGCGGACGCCTGCGGACATCCCGTTTCTAAACTCGAAGAAGATACGGATCGCGACTATTATATGGACGCTGAAGAAGCGCTCAAATACGGAATCGTAGATAAGCTCGCGACAACAATCGACTTTAGCTGATTGGATTTTCTCTTGTCCAAAACCGTTTCTCTCAACGATTTTTTAAAAGAATTTTTAGCGGCTCCCCAAAAGGGAAGAAACGCGGAAGAAGATCAGAAATTAAACGAACTCTTCCTGGAATTTTCATCGCTTCTTTTTTTAGAAGGAGAAGACGAAGAAGAAACCAAGGAAGAAGTTTTGTTAAAAGACATCGGTTCCTTTGAGCTCGACGAATTCGTAAACTTCTATCTTTCCGATATGCATCCGGAAGACGCTGGAATCGTAAAAAGAGGAATCGATTTTTTAAAGAGAATGCATAAATTCTTAAAAAAATCGCCTCACGTAAACAAAGAACAACTCGCGGACTGGGACGAATTCTTTCAAGAACTCTGATGTCTAAGTAAGGATCCTTCCTGAAATGAGTTCTCAACCCTTCAAGCCAAAACGGTTTCTCAAAGGCAAACACCTCCAGACCGTATACAGTACGTTCTTTCCTCCACAAAATCATCTCAGAACGACGTATTATGTAGAAGACGTTCTCCTTCAATTGAGCGACGGTTCCGGAGACGCGGTCTGGCTAGAACACAACCCCCCTCTTCAACATTATTCTTCTTCGGCTCCGAAATGGAACGGTACTTATATCGTGATGATTCACGGGATGGAAGGAACTTCGGACAGCTCTTATCTTGTCGCTCTCGCGCAGAATGCCCTACAAAGAGGCTACGGATGCGTTCGGATGAATCTAAGAAACTGCGGACGAGGCCAGGGATTTTCAAAAGGAACTTATAACATCGGTCAGACGAAGGACGTTCAAGACGTGATCGATTTTGTTTGGGAAAAACTTTCTCATCGGATTTTTCTCTCCGGATTCTCCCTTTCCGCGAGTTTGGTTTTAAAGTATTTAGGAGAAAGACGCAATCATAAGGTGGAAGCCTTCTCTTCCACAAATCCTCCCTTGGATCTTTTGAAGGGTTGCGAGTTTATCGACTCCGCAGAAGGAAGATTTTATAGGGATCGTTTCGTTTCCGAGTTTCGAAAGAAGATTAAGAATAAGGTCATACAACTTCCTCCCGAACTCGAGAAGAACGCTTTTGAGACGAAGACGTTCTTTGATTTCGACGATCTTGTGACCGCTCCTTTTTTCGGTTATCGGGGTGCTTTGGATTACTATCAAGATTGTTCGAGTAAACACTATATACCGGAAATCCGTCATCCTGGAATCGTCATTCATTCAGAGGATGATCCGGTTGTTCCTCCCTTTGATTGGGAGAAAATCGGATGGGAGAATTTGCCGCATATTCAGACGATCCTCACTCCCAAAGGCGGTCACGTTGGATTCTTAACCGATCCAACTCCGGAAATTCCGGATGGAAGGTGGTTGAATAAAATTATTCTGGATTATTTCGATTCGAAAGTAAAATCTGGAAGCTGATTTTCAATCCCAATGAATTCCCCCAAAAAGAAACCTCTTGAAAAAGAAAAGCTGACCAAACCTCCCGGCGCCTCCTTCTTTATTGTAATCGCGTATGAAGACGCGGAAATGTTTTATTCGATCAAAGTAAAGACCGAAAAAAAATTCTCGGCGACCTTGTATGAAAGCAATCCGATGCCAACTTGGAAGGATCCGGAAGCCGACCTCTGGAATCAATTTCCGGGAAGGCATACGAAAATTCTTTCTTTCAAAAGGAGAATCCACCGAGAAGAACTACCTTCGATCCAGAAAGAATGTCTCGCGATTCAGAATGCGGCTCTTGAAAAAGACAGCGGAATTCGGATCTTTCCCGGTTATCTTTGCAGTCACTCGGTCGTCATGGCGTCCATTCGGGATGATTTTCATAGAATTTATCTTTTCAACGGTGTCTATGCGGAAACCGTTTACAACTACCAGAAACAAAAGATGGTGAGTCGCGAAACTTCCCCTCCTTTTTTTAAGACACCGGAAGCGATCTATTTTTTTACGAGCCTGAGAGAATCTTATGTACAAAATATTACAAAAAACTAATTCTTTTCTTTTTATTCTTTTCTCGATTTTAATGATTCAGTGCGCCCCCTCTAAATTGGAAATCGCTTCGGTCACTCTCTGCGACCATTTCAATCGAATGGGAGAATGTTTGGAACCCGTTGAAAAAAACCATCACTACATAGTTGAAATCCCGAACGTAAAGAAGCCTGATACCTGGGAAAAGTTTGCGAATTATCTGTACTTTCACGCAAGGGAAACTCCCGGTTTTATTCTCCGCTTCAATCGCAAATTACTTCCTTCGGAAGCAAAGGCGATCAAGGATTCTTACTTCGCGACGGTGAGTCTTTCCGGAACCGTAGAAAGAATGGAAGGTTTTGAGATGGGAGAAGATTGGATCGGATCCTTTCAATATTTGGGATCGATGATCAAGGATAAACTCAAAAAAGAAAATCGATTGGGATCCTTTCCTTATACGAATACAATCTTTCCCGCAGATGTGGAATTCAAATTTAATTCTTCTCTTTTTGAAGGGGAAGAGAAGACAAAGATCAATTTGAGTTTTACGGTTCTGCCCCCGGAGAAGTAAAAGAAGAACCCGTCGTAGTTCCTACACAGGGATTTTTTCTTGCAAAATTAGGATTCTGTGATATAGAAAAGTCCACCGGAGTTTTTCCCGCCACCGCTCCCCTCCACCCAAAATCAGGGTGGGGCCCGCGACTTTCACGGAAGAATTGTCGTAGTTCCGACGGAAGTTGTCCGAGAAGCGGAATTTTGTCGTAGTTCCTACACAGGGATTTTTTCTTGCAAAATTAGAATTCTGTGATATAGAAAAGTCCACCGGAGTTTTTCCCGCCACCTCACCCCTCCACCCAAGATCAGGGTGGGGCCCGCGACTTTCACGGAAGAATTGTCGGAGTTCCGACGGACTTTCCTCCGATCCAGACAACTTGTGAGTAAGAATAGACCCTTGAAAGAAATGGAGTTGGAAAATCCGCGTCTAAAGAAACGTATTTTTGGAATATAAGGAATATTATTTATAAGAGCAGGATTGGATGGATGAAATCGCTGAGGTCCAAATTCTATCCAAAGATACACTTTTCTGGAGAAAAAAGAATGCTCTATTTAGTTTTCAAATACGCCATGACCTCTTTTTTGATCGTCGCAATTTCCGAAGTTGCCAAAAAAAACGATAAACTGGCGGCTTTGATCGGATCTCTTCCACTGGTTACGATCCTAACTCTGATTTGGTTAAAATTGGAACAAGCGGATTCTTCCAAGATTGAAAATCACGCCTACTACACGTTTTGGTATGTAATCCCGAGCCTTCCGATGTTTTTTTTCTTTCCGAAAATTCATGAGTCGATCGGTTTCTGGCCCGCGATTGGAACTTCCATCTTGACGACCCTCCTCCTCTACGGGAGTTTTGCCCTTCTTTTGAAAAGATTTGGCATCGATTTACTCTGAATCCACATTTTTATTCCTTGGGATTTTCGAACCGCAGAATGGCATTGCAAGATCGTAATCCTCTAAAAGTTTCCACAAAATGCAAAAGAAATCGGAGAAAAAGAATTCCGATTTCGTCGCCCCCCTTTTTTTATCCGGATTAAAAACAAAATTTCAAACCTTTGAAATCCTATTCCTTGAGGGATTTTTTTGGAAAATTTCAGATTTGTGTTTGGGGAGAATCAAAATTTGCTGTAAAAAATTCTGTTTTATTCCTTTGATTGTCCCTGAGCGTTTCATCCCTTGCAAAGATTCAAAGTAATTCTTCTTTTTATCCTCTTAAACATGTTAGCCGCCGCCTACGGATCTATATTGTATTTTTATTATATATCAGAACGTTACCGCATTTTCTTTTTCGTTTTTGTTTTATCTTCTTTAAATCCATTCCTTTCTTGGAATTGATTCTTTTTCCTTCCTTTTCTTTCCATGTCATTTGTCCGGTGTTTTTGTCAGAACAAAACGGAAATTGCAAATTCGCTATCGGTGTCTGAAAAAGATTATAATCAAGGGATTCATAGATTATAACTCAGGCTGTATTTTTGTCTTTTCTTCCGTATTCTTATGCAAACAACCAAAGGCCAAATCCTTCCAAAAGGAAACCTTAGGTTTAAAACTCACAGGGAGGAAATAGGATGAAAGGAAAAGTTTTTTTTTGTAAGCCATTCTTATCTGTTTCCTCGATCTTTTGTATTTTCTGGGTTCTAAGTGCAACATTTGGATGCCTTCCAGATCAATCCACAAACGACACTCTGGTCTTATTGGGAAATCCGATCTCGGGCTCTCGTCCGTTGCCGACTGAAGATCCAATTCTTCCAAACTTGAGTTTTTCGAACTCATCTCTCACGTTTGTGAAGAATGTTTCTATCATCGCGGTTCAACCCACTTCGACGGGAAACCCAACGACATTCTCCATCGAGCCAGCACTTCCGAGCGGATTGTCTTTCGATACGAACACCGGAGAAATTTCGGGAATTCCTACAACCGCGCAAGGCCCCACTTCTTATACAATCACTGCCTCCAATGAAAACGGTTCTACGAGCGTTTCGATCGATATCACGATCCAAGCCCTGAATTCTTCTTGGGCATCTTATCTCAAATCTCCGAATTCCGAGAACTTCGCGGGGAGTGGAGATTCTTTTGGAAACAAGGTGGCAATTTCCGGAGACACCCTGGTCGTAGGAGCGACACAGGAAGACAGCAACCAAACGACGGTTACAAACTTTCCCGGACCGGTTCTTTCTGCGGCGACGGACGACGACACGGCTTTAAATTCCGGAGCCGTTTATGTGTTTCGCCGTATCGGAACTACTTGGGCTCTCGAGGCGTATCTCAAAGCTCCGAACGCAGAGACAAGTGATATGTTTGGTACAAGCGTGTCGATTTCCGGAGATACCATCGTCGTCGGCGTCAATTCAGAGGATAGCAATCAAACAAACGTCATCCACTCCCCCTTCACGGGCCTCACTCCCGCGGGAGACAATGACAGCGCCGGGAATAGCGGAGCCGCTTATGTTTTTCGTAGAACGGGAAACACCTGGGCCCTGGAGGCCTATCTAAAGGCGCCTAACGCGGCAGCGACAAATCAATTCGGAAACGCAGTTGCGATCTCCGGAGATACGATCGTGGTCGGAGCGGTCTTTGAGGACTGTGATCAAACTTCCGTTACAAACGCACCTTCGACTTTTGTCAGTAATACAAATGCAGTGGACTCTGGTGCGGCCTATGTTTTTTCAAGAACGGGTACAACCTGGGCTTTTCAGGCTTATCTCAAAGCCCCCAACGCGGAGGCTAACGATAATTTCGGTTCCAGCGTTTCTATATCAGAAGATTCGAATACGATCGCAGTCGGCGCCAGAGGAGAAAGGAGCAACCAAACGACCGTTTCCAACGCCCCGGATCCAAGTCTCACCCCAGCTGGTGATAATGATTCCGCTTTGTCCGCAGGCGCTGTTTATGTATTTCGCAAAAGTGGAGGCAACTGGATTTGGGAAGCCTACCTAAAAGCTCCCAATGCGGAAGTCAACGACCAGTTTGGAGCGAACGTAGCGATTTCCGGATCTCGAATCGTAGTTGCCGCCACCGGAGAAGACAGCAATCAAGGGAGCGTGCTCAACGCCCTGGGTCCGAGTCTGACCCCTGCAGGAGACAACGACGCGGCCGCCGGCGCCGGCGCCGCCTATGTGTTTGTTCGTTCCGGATCAACTTGGTCTTGGGAAAGTTATTTAAAAGCGCCTAACGCGGAAAATTTCGCCGGCGGTGATTCATTCGGAGCCAGCGTCGCCATCTTTGGAGACATCATCGTTGTAGGAGCCTCTGCGGAAGACAGTTCGTGGTCTTCGGTCTTAAACTCTCCCTCCGTCTTTCCGACGTCTGCGACCGACGACGACACCGCGACAAACTCAGGAGCGGCCTATGTCTTTCACAGATCGAATTCCGGTTGGAGCATACGATCGTATCTCAAAGCGCCTAACGCGGAAAATGTGGGTGGAACCGGGGACGGTTTTGGCAGTAGCGTCGGAGTTTCGAACGACTGCATCGTAATCGGTGCAAGCGGGGAAGACAGTTCCCAGAATTTAAATGTCTTTGCTCCGAACACACCTCCTGCCGCAGCGACCGACGACGACGCGGCCATCAATACCGGGGCCGTTTATACGTATGATCGCTAAAACGAAGTTTTAAACGACCGACTCTCGTTTTTTTCTTCCCAAAAAAAATCTTCACGTTTCGTAAAAAGAAGAATTCTTAACGAACAATGTTCTTTTTTTTGCAACCTATTCCTACAATCCGGCTCTCATTCCATGTATGAAATCAGCAAATTCCGCCCAAAACGAAAAACGATCCCATAAAAAATACAAGGCTCCCGACTCGGAACCGGGTTTGCATCCGGGAAGTTCGTATCGAGTTCGAAGAATTTTAGACTGGTTCGGTCGTTTCTATGGAAGCCTATTTTACAAGGCCGAAGTTCACGGACTTCACAACGTTCCCAAAGACGGAACCGTTTTAGTTCTCGCCAAACACCAGAGAAACGACGATATCCCTCTGGGTCTTTCGAAAGCGCTTTATAAGGTTCGTTGGAGTATCTGGGCCGTGATGAAAGATTCTATGGCAGCCCCGATTTTTTTTGATTTCTTTTTGAAATGCGGAGGAATCCCGTTAAACCGACTCGAACCCCGTAAGAGCAAAAAGGATCTTCTATTCGCGCGAAAAGTATTATACAATGGTAATATGCTCGTGATCTTTCCGGAACAAACCACCGTACCATACAAAATGGGGAGAGGAAGGGCCGGCGCATTTCGTTTTATCGTTGGCAAACCGGAATCTCCGCTCCCTGTCCTTTGTCTCGGACTGGACTATGAACCTAGAGGTTTTTTAAGAAGAACAAAACTTACGATTCGAATCGGAGAATTAAAACACTTATATCCGAATCAGGATCCGGAAGAATTCCTGCACGAACGTATGCACGACATCGCTAGTCTTACCAACTTAACCTATCCTTTCACTTACAAAAAAGGGGCGAGCGACAGTTACGAGGAATCGGAATCCAACGTGGTGGGATCGGCAGTATGAGAATTCCACCCGCAAAAGGAAACAAACGAGCCCTACTTGTGGAAGGTGGAGGAATGAAAGGAGCCTTCGCAGGAGGAGCATTACATTCTTTGCATACGATTCTTTCCCCAAAATATTTCGACCTTGTGGTCGCGGTTTCCTCAGGGGCTTGTTCAGCCGCTTATTACGTCACGATGCCGAAGCCAGAGCCCGAAAAAAGTTTAAAAACTCTAGCGATTTGGTATTTCGAATTAGCGGGTCGCAAACTCATCTCGCCGTTTCATCCCTTTCAAGGAAAAACATTTTTGGATCAGGAATATCTCGTGGACGACCTCTTCGGTCAGAAATATCCCCTCCCAGCGGAGAACTTTGAAAAGTTCGGTCTTCCCGAATTCAGAATCGCAGTGAGCAACCTTCACACAAGAAGTATTGAATACGTAAGAGCCACGACGACTAACATATTCGATCTTTTGAAAGCGGCCACTTCCCTTCCCATCGCGACAAGAGGAAGACACAGAGTGGACGGAAATCTTTATTCCGACGCGGCGGTTCTCAATCCTCTTCCGTTGGAGGATCTGATCGAAGCTGGCTATAAGGACATTACAATTGTCTTAAATTCTCCCGTTGAAAAAGTTTCTCCTCCATTCGGATTTTTTACGAGTTTTCTATCTTTTCCGAAAGACTGGAAGATGGCGCGTTTGATGAGTCGTTGGCACCATCACCATTTCAACATAGCACGCGAGGTCGCACAAAAACCTCCGAAGGGAGTGCAGATCCACATGATCTCTCCCGAAAATCAATTGCCCGTGACGCTCGTCACAACAAACGGATCCAAACTCAAGGAAACCGTAGATTTAGGGATGAAAAAGGGAGAAGAAATCGCTGTCTTTCTTTTGAAAAGGTTTAGTAAAAAACAAACGAATCCAAAATCGGGTCCGGAAAAGAAACTTGGAAAACAAAAAACTACGGCGACTCGTCTCCAATCCACAAAAAACAAATCTTCCCAAAAGAAAATAACCTCTCGATGATTTCGAAAACCGCTGCGATCGTTCTTCGCGTCGCAGCGTTTCCCTCTCCGATCTCGTTTTTAATCCGCGGAAAGCTCTACTCTACTTCGTTTCGAGAAACGTGGGAACCGTTCCTCTATAAATCCGCTTCGTTCTTACACCCGCGCGTTATTTTTTGCGTTTTTTCACAGAAGAAGTAAGAATTCAAAAAATCGCCGTTCGTCGAAAACGGTTTGTTTTCCTCGAAGAGGAAAACCGATCTGCGATCAAAAACTTATAGAAACGAATGGGAGAATTTTATCATTGGTCCGTCTTCGTTTTTAATAAGAGATCTTTCTTTCAGAATTCCTTTAAAGAGAGAACGAAAAAAAATCGAGTCAGTTAATAAAATGCGTCTCAATAAAACTTCGATTCCGGGAAGAATCGCTCCGCCCGAAATCGAAAACGTTTTAAATTCTCATCGAATCTTTTCGCTGATCAGAGCATCCAAAGATAGAGCTCCTCCGCCTCCGAACATAAGAGTCAATGCCATTGCAATCGCGAGAATGTGATATTCAAAACCTTCTCCCGCCTGTGTATTGAACCAGTTCATAAAAAAACCGTTGGCTCTTACAAAGATCGCCGCACCGAGCATCGTAAGCCCGATTCCGAACGCGGAAAGTTTTGTCGCAAATCCCAGGATCAAACCGAGAGCTCCCAAGGATTCCGCCAAGATGACAAGGAACGCAATCAGGGAAGGAATTCCTTGCGACTGAAAAAAACTCATCGTAGCGCCCAATCCGAACCCCCCGAACCATCCGAATAATTTTTGAAGACCATGAGGAAGTATCACAACCCCGAGCGCGATTCGCACAAAAGTCAAGATCCAACTCGAATCCGTATGAAAGAATTTTTCGATCATTTCAATCTCCTTTAAGATAAGGAAACTATAAAAAAAGAAAATCAAAATGTAAATGGACGGATTCGATATTCTATTGTGTTTTTCGTCTGGAATCTCTGAATTTTTCGGGAGAAGTCCCGGTCTGTGATTTGAAGTAACGACTAAAATAGGCGTTGTCCGCGAAACCCAATTCCCATGCAATTTGTGTAATATTCAAATTTGAATGTAAAAGAAGACGTTTGATCTCGAGAAGAATCCGTTCGTGAATCAACGATTTTGCGGACCTCCCCAATTCTTCGTGACAAATTCGATTCAAGGTATTCGGAGAGATTCCGATTTTTCTGGAATAATAGGAGGTATTTCTCTCCTTTAAAAAATTCTCTTCCAAGAGTTTTTGAAACGATATGATCGTAGAATCCGCGAGAATTTCGTTAGCTTCTTGAAAATCATATTCCTTTTTAGCCTGCAAAAGAATCACCTGAGACAGGATCAGAAGCATTTTTTTCTCCGAACTCCGATCCTTTTCATCGATGAGCCTTTCAAAATCCGATCTTAACCTTGGGCAATCTTCGATTTTAATTTTAGGAGAACTCCGAGCGAACTGAAAGAACGGATAATCGCGGAGCGCGGAAGCATTCTCTCCTTGATCCGTAAAAAACTCGGAGGAAATTTTGAGCGCAAATCCTTTCACCGATTTCGTAAATTTCCAAGAATGTACCTGCGCCGGTTTTAAGAAGAAAAGTGAACCGGCTTCGATCGTATATTCCTGAAAGTCGATCGTGTGCAGTCCGCTTCCTTCCAAAAAAAAGAAAAGTGCGAAGTATGTATGTCGATGTGAGCTATCGTATTCTCGAAAACCGGGCGGTAAATCTTCCAAACGACCCGCATAAAAAAGAGGTTCTATCTTTTCTTCCACCACGTCGGAAAGATGAAGAACTGGAGGAATGGGATCGACTTTTGACATCCTGCTTCCAGTGGACGACAAACCTTATAAAATTGCAATCCGGAAGAAATTTAGATTTTTATTTTCCCGTTCAAATCCCCCGATCGAGTGGTTTTTTCGAAAACAAAACTGAACAAAAAAGGAGTTCGGTTTATCATAATAAATCGAACTCGAAAAAGTCCCGTTTCCAATCGGAAATATTCCGGAACAAAGAAAATGGTTTCCTGAATTCGATTCTTTCTTTAAGACATTCCTTATGTTTGTCATCAAGAATAGACTGAACAAAGCGCTTCGATTTTTGATTCTATTCTTTTTATTTTTTGTCTCTTGCGACAGGATTTTTTTCACGGTAAAACCTCCGAAAGTTCAACACGGAGTTTTGAATCTCGGATCGGATTGGAATTTTAGTTCCAAGGGTCGTTTGAGTTTGGACGGAGAATGGGAGTTCTATTGGAATCGACTCTATTCGGAAATCAAGGAATCGGCTGATTCTCAAAATAATAGCCCCTTACTGCCAACCGAATTTATCAACGTTCCCGACTCCTGGACAAATTACTCCCGTGATGGAAAAAATTATCCCGACTTCGGTTATGCGACATACCGAATCTATGTAATTTTAGATAACCCTCAAAACAATGTCGCAATTAAGATGTTAGAGGCCGCGACCGCCTATAATCTTTATGTGAACGGAGTTAAAGTTCTTTCCAGCGGCACCGTCGGAACCTCGGCGGAAACCAGCAATCCTTTGTATCGTCCTGCAGTCAGCGCTCCGATCTCCTTGGAAAAAAAAAACGAGATCGTCGTCGAGGTCTCCAACTTCTCACATTCTAAAGGAGGAGTCTGGGCTAAGGTTTTAATCGGAACACACGAAGAGTTATCCACACTTCGGGAAAGAACGATCTGGCTGGATCTATTTATCACCGGCGGACTATTTATCGGAGTATTCTATCATCTCAGTCTTTTTTTACTTTTACGCAGAGAACTATCGCACTTTTATTTTACTCTTATCGGACTCGTTGCGATCGTAAGGATCGTATTAACCGGAGAACGTCTTTTATTCACGCTTCTTCCGAACTTTGACTTTAATCTCAGCTATCGATTGGAATTGCTTTCAGTTTATATCGGCGGTTTTATCTTAGCCCTCTTTTTACGATCCATGTTTCCAAATGAGTTTCATAAAAAGGCCGCTTACACGTTTGTCGCTGCATTCTCCTTGTTATCTGGAATCGTCCTTGTTACGGATTTAGCCTTTTATTCCAAGACCTTACTTCTTTTTAGTTTTTTCGTATTTATAGAATGTGTTTATATCGTATACGTTTTGATCCGCGCGATTAAAAACAAACGAGTCGGGGCTTGGATCGGATTCTTAATCTGCTTTCTACTTTTTCTGATCATCATCAACGATCTTCTTTATGCGAATATGGTCATCAACACATCCTATTTTATTTCCTACGGGATATCGATCTTTTTTATTGCACAGGCATTTATCATCTCCAAACAATTTGCCATTTCCTACTATCTGTCTCAAAAACTGAGCGGCGACCTACAAATCTCCAACGATCGATTGATCTCTTTGGACAAACTCAAGGACGAGTTTCTCGCGACCACTTCGCACGAACTTAGGACGCCACTCCAAGGGATTATCGGAATCGCCGATTCCTTAAAAAGAGGAGCCGGCGGTGCGCTTTCTTTTTTTGTGGAAAGACAACTCGGGATGATCGTTTCCAGCGGAGAAAGACTTTCCAATTTGGTAAACGACATTCAAGACTTTTCCAAACTCAAACACAGCGATCTCAATCTCCGAAAAATCCCGGTGGACGGAAAACAAGCCGCCGATTTTACGCTGAACCTAAACCGTGTCAACGTCGATCCTTCCAAGATACTTTTGTTAAACGAAATCGAAGCGGGGTTCCCTCCTCTCCTTGCGGATGAAAATCGGCTCCAACAGATTCTTCAAAACCTGATAGGAAACGCGGTCAAATTTACGGAATCCGGAAAAATTACTGTAAGCGCAAAACAGATCGACGATAACACCGCCGAAATCAGCGTCACAGACACAGGAATCGGAATTCCAGAAGATCAACAAAATCGAATATTCGAATTCTTTGAAAGAGTTCAGTCTGGAGACGCAGGTAATGCCGGTGGCACCGGCCTCGGACTTACGATCAGCCGGGCCCTCGTTTCCTTACACGGAGGGGAATTGAATGTGGATTCCGAAGTCGATAAGGGTTCCCGATTCTACTTTACGATTCCGATCAGCAAAAGCGCACCCGATTCTCAAATAAAAGATAATAATCGAAATTATGCTTCTTTCGGCGCATCGGAGCTTGTCTCGAATGAAAATCCGCAATGGAAGGAAAAGAATCCCCAAAAAAGAATTCGAATCCTCGTCGTAGACGACGAACCGGTCAACTTAGAAGTCATCCAGAACTATCTTTCCCTTCGAAATATGGAATGTCACGTCGTTCAGAGTGGGAGCGAAGCATTAGAACTTTTGAATCAAGATTCGGATTTCCAAGCTGTGATTTTGGACGTGATGATGCCGCGCCTTTCCGGCCTGGAAGTGGCGAAAGAAATTCGCACTCGATTGAGTCCGATCGAATTGCCGATTCTAATGGTTTCGGCAAAAAATAGAGACAGCGATCTTATCTCCGCGCTAAAGGCCGGAGCAAACGATTATTTAATAAAACCCTTCGACTTTGAACAGCTGATGTATCGGGTGAATAATCTTCTCCAATTGGCCCAAGCTCACAAGGATCGAATCGAACAGGAAAACGAAAAACGGGAAGCGATTCAACAGGTCAGACAAAAAATCAATATCGACCTGCACGATCATCTCGGGGCAAAGCTAATCGACCTAAAATTTCTTTCCGAAGAACTTTTGAGCGGAACGATCCAACCGGATCGGAATTTATTCGAAAAAATTCACGGAACCGTAAATCAATCCATCGGAATGTTACGCGAACAGATGTTAAGAATAGAGGATCTCAATCTCGTATCCGAAAATTTTATCACGGGTATAAATCTTGTTCTTCTGAGACGTTACTCGGATGCGGGCAGAGAAATCGATTTTCAATGCGAAGACGAACTCCTCAAAATTTTCGATTCTTATAAGGATGAAGCGAGTTTGATGGAATTTTTCGGAATCATCAACGAAGTGACGAACAACGATCTCAAATACGGAAAAGGAATCTCGATTTGGAATTTTTCAATGAAAGACAAGGAAATTCGCATGAATATGAGCTCGGGATCCGACTACAAACTCGCCAACAATCGATCCGGAAGGGGAACCGAGAACTTGATCGAAAGAATCGTAAAGTTGGACGGTAGGATGGAAATGTCGCTTTTGCAGGACGTCTATTCGATCGGTCTTCAAATTCGCGCGGACCGTTTTTAACGATCTGATTTCAAACGCCGGAACAAAGGAAGAACATGGAAACTAAAAATATCAAAATTGGAATCGTTGAAAACGACGAAAATTACAAAAACCAAATTCTAAAAATCTTAGAATCCGTTCCGAACGTAAAGGAAATTTTTCACTGGGACTCCGCGGAGGCCTACTGGAACGACGAAAAAGGACGCACGTTAGACATCATCTTTTTAGACATTCTCCTTCCGGGAATCACCGGAGTCGATCTCGCGGCGAAACTTTCCGAAAGAGATCCTGCCATCAGCAAAATTATGCTGAGTAATATGAACTCGGACGAACTGATCTACAACTCCCTTCGATACGGAGCAATCGGCTACATTCTAAAATCCGAATTAAAGGATATATTAGAAGTAATCGATACCGTGTTACAAGGAGGAGCCATCATCACACCCACGATCGCATTCCGCGTATTGAACAGCTTTAAACTCAAAAAAACGGTCGACGGAGTCAAATTGACCAAAAAAGAGAAGGAAATTTTAGATCATATGGTAACGGGGAAAACGATCAATCGTGTCGCAGAATTCCTAGGCGTAAGTAAATATACGATCCAACACCACGTAAAAAATATATACAAAAAATTGAATGTTCATAATCGGGCGGAGTTGGTAAAAAAAGCTTCCGATTTCGGCTTACTTCCGATGACCGGAACGACATTGGGAGATAAAAAAGACTAGTATCTAATAGATATCTAACAGCTTCGATTCCACATGAAATTTGTTCAAGGCACAGGGTTCTCACAAAAAGGTATGAACGTTTCAAAAAAACACGATTTGAATTTCTATTTTAATATTCGTGAATGCTCCACAACGACGCGTCGTTTCGAAATAGAATTCGAATTAGAACTCGTAAAGGAAGCCGAGTTTTAATTATTAAAAATCTCAGTTCGAAAAATAACGTTTCTGATTCTATACAAATCAGAATGCCTCATTTCTAAGCAGAGCATAACGTTATTTTCTGATCGCCAAAAGAATGAAATCTTCCGTAAAAACGAAATTCAGAAAATGATTCTTGCAAACTTTATTCGTCTTAAAGACAAAAGACGTAGATGCCTAAGACAAATTTCGACATACTTTGGATCATCCTTTCTTCAGGACTTGTTTTTTTTATGCAGGCCGGTTTTCTTTGTCTTGAATCCGGGCTGACAAGAACCAAAAATTCGATCAACGTCGCGATCAAGAATATTACAGACTTCGGAATCGCCACGCTCATCTTCTACTCCGTCGGATTCGGTCTTATGTTCGGATCCAGCTTCTTCGGATTTATTGGATCCGATTCCTTCTTTCCCGAATTTTCAACGGTCCATCCTGAAATCGCCGTTTTCTTTTTGTTTCAACTTATGTTCTGCGGCACGGCGGCGACGATAGTTTCGGGAGCCGTCGCAGAACGTATGAAATTCGGAGCTTATATAGTAGTGACGATCGTTATCTCCGCCATCATCTATCCGATCTTCGGTCATTGGGTATGGGGAAAGAATTTACTCAACTGGGAGACGGCAACCGGTTGGCTCGGTAAGCTGGGCTTTGTCGATTTTGCGGGATCGACCGTCGTTCATAGCGTGGGTGGCTGGGTAGGACTCGCGGCGATGTTACTTTTAGGCAATCGTTCCGGAAGATACGGCGAAGACGGATCGGTTCGTTACATTACGGGACACAACCTTCCGCTCGCGATGCTCGGAACCTTGATCCTTTGGCTTGGATGGATAGGCTTTAACGGAGGAAGCACGTTAGCGTTCACCGCTTCGGTTCCTAAAATCATCGTCAACACGATGTTCGCCGCGGCGAGCGGAATGGCGGCCTCTCTTATCTACGGCTGGATCCGACTTCAATATGCGGAAGCGACTCTTCCCTTAAACGGCGCGTTAGCCGGTCTTGTCGCGATCACCGCGTCCTGTCACGCGGTCGGTTCCCTCGACTCCGTCTTTATCGGCTTCGTCGCTGGGATCATAATGTTTGAAACAAGATCTCTTTTGGATCGACTTCGCATAGACGACGCTGTGGGAGCCATTCCGGTACATCTCGCGGCCGGGATTTGGGGAACGATCGCAGTAGGTCTATTCGGAAATTTGGAAGTTTTAGGGACAGGATTGACACGATGGGAACAAATCCAAGTGCAAGGTATCGGAATTCTCACCTGTTTCGCTCTCGCCTTCGGATTGAGTTATCTTATTTTAGGATTGGCAAATCGTTTTTTTAAGTTTCGTGTTTCCGAACTGAACGAGCAAAAAGGTTTAAACTATACGGAACATCGAGCGACGACCGAACTCATTGATCTTTTTCTCGAGATGGAATACCAAAAAAGAACGGGGGATCTCAGTAAGGATCTTTCCATCGAACCGTTCACGGAAGTCGGTCAGATAGCCGAACGATACAATTCCGTTCTGGGAAGAATCCGGATGAACATCCAGGAAAAGGAGATTCTCACAAAACAATTGGAAGAAAACCTCAATCTGATTCAAAACGATCTTTCCACTGCGAAAAAAATTCAGTCCGGAATTCTTTCTCAAAAAGATAGAACGATTGGAGAACTCGAAATCATCATACGTTATCTGCCGTTGAGCGAAGTCGGAGGTGATTTTTTCGACATTATGGAACTTCGGCCAGGGCTGACCCGATTTTTTCTTGCGGATGCGACCGGGCACGGAATACAAGCGGCTCTGATCACGATGGCGATCAAAGCGATCTACGAATCTCTCAAACGTGGAATCTACAGCGTTACTGAAGTTTTATATCACCTAAACAACGAATTCTTAAATACATTCAGAAATTTGAATCAATTTTTTACTTGTATCGTGTTAGATATCGATACGAAGTCCGGCAATGTTCGTTATGCCTCGGCGGGCCATATTCCTCAATATCTGATTTTTGAAAATAAAATTCTAAAGCTGGAAAAAACGGGAAGAATCGTCGGAGCCATCTCTAAAACGGAATACACTTCGAACGAATTCAAAATCAATCCGGATTCTAAACTTGTCCTTTTTACGGACGGCCTCGTAGAACAATGGAACACCGAGAAGGAAGAATTCGGCGAGGAAAGAGTCGAAAGAATCATTCATTCGATGGATTCCAAATCCCTTAGAGACGGGATCGACTCTTTGTTAAGCGAACAAGAAAAATTCTTATCCGGCGTACCAAAACAGGACGACATTTCTATCATCGGTATCAATTGGAAACGAAACGGAGTTTCAACTCAGAATCGAAGTTCGTTTTGATTTGTAGAACCCTTTCTAAATACAATTCCGGGACATTTTGGAACGGGTCAGAGTAACATTACTTGAAATCTTCTCCGAACTCGAACGACTCGAAAATTTTTAATTCCGAAAATTCTCCGGAGTTCCATAAGTTCGATTTAGTGATCTTCTACAATCGAATTCCCAAAATTCTACTGTAAGTTTCCCCTTTTGCCGTTGTCGTCCTGCTATAAATAAACTTAAAGAAGGAAGTTTTTTCGTAACCGGTTTCGGCCTCGTATTCGTGATTCCAAATCAAACCTCCGATCGCGGGAAAGCCGAATACTCCCCGATTTCTAAAACCTCTTTCCGACTTCGATTCGGAGAAGTAAAAAAGTCCACCTAAAACTTTAGTCGATTCTTCCTTGTAAATTTCGGAACGGTTGTTGTAATAAACAAGCCCAAAGCCGCCTAACGTGAGCGAACCTTCTTTATCTTTCGAATGATAAGTAAGAGCCGGAGGAAGCAGGAAGGAATAACCGTCGGAGGTCTCGCTATAACGATAGACCGGAAGAAAGTTTTGAATTTTTTCCTGTGGAGAATTGAGATAACGAATCCAAAGAAAGTTCCAATCCGTCAACTGGGGAGTCGATTCGTATCCGGCCAAAACGCCGCCGAGCACGGACCAGCGGGTTCTATCCTTCTCGAATTCGGAATGAAACGCGCCTAAAAACAAGGACAACTCTTTCTTCTGCTCCGATAACGAAGATTCCAAGTCCACAAGATAGAGAAAATTATAACGATTGCTCTTCATATTTCTTCCCTGATAATATCCCATTAAGAAAAATGAATATTCACTTCCTTCGTTAAAGGAAGTATACACCAGAGGAAAAAGTAGGAAGGTTTTTTCAGCTCCGCTTCTTTCGCTGGAATAATAAACTGAAGGAAATAGAAAAAAACTTTTGGTTCCTTCCTCGTCGTCCCGTTTGTAATTCAGAAGAATTCCGAATAAGTTCGTATGAGAGCGGATTTTTCCCTGCCTTTCGTTAAAACTCCGATAACTCACGATCGGAACGATCCAACGGTAGTAATCGTAGTCTTTGTGATCCGAACTTTTATAAAAGAAAAGAGGAAACAGATAAGAACTCGTTTCGTGTTCTCCTTCCATTCCGTTTTTATCATATCCGAAAAGCGCAAGGGCCGCCTTAAAAGAAGTCGATTCTGATCCGTTGTGAAGATATTGAGTGTTTTTATAGTTCGCCAAAAACAACCAATCGAAACCCCATACGTCCTTTTTGATCTTGTCTTCACGAACACGTTCTTCGAATGTATGGAGCAACGGAACGGGGGCGATCGGATAGAACCGATTTGTATAAAGATTGGCGCCTCCACCTTCCTGGACGGACTTTGTCTGAAAGAAAACAGGTGTGAATATTGTGTAATCCACATAACCCTTTCGAGCGACCTCTTCTTTTTGATACCAGAACGGAAGAAACATCGTCCGCTTGAATCCGCTCTTTTGATCAGATTTAATTCCGGCGATCATAAGAATACTTGTTTCGGAAGAAGTCGGAGTCACTTCGTTCGAATAAAGAATCGGAATCAAACTGGAAGAATACGTTTGAATTCCGCTTTCTTGTTTTGTCTTTCTAAAAAAGAATAGGGATAAGTTCCACGATCGAGTATCCTGAGTCGGTTCAACTTCCGAAGAATAGCCGCCTAAAAGACCGAGCAACATCTTAAATTCGAAATTTTGTTTTTTAAGAATCGGAAAATTTTTCTGTTCAGAGTTTGCAAAAAACAACCAGGTCCAGCCGTTAGTTTCCACCCTGGTCTCATTTTCCGTAACACTTTCATAGGTATAAAAAAGGGGAATCGGAAAGATCGTATAAAAATTGTTATCCGAAGAGGACACAAGTTTCGAGTTTCCCTCTTTCAAACTTTTATGAACATATAATAACGAATACACGACGGATTCGTCCTGTCCGAACGACGTTCTCTCCTTCTCGTAATAAATAAACGGAGGAAAAAGGAGTCTTTCCTCTTGAGTCCGGGAATTCTTCCTGTAATTAAAAATCAAACCGAACGTAGCATCGTAGGACTCCGGAGTCCGTTCTACCGAATAAAAGAAGGGCACCGTATCCGACTTGAACTTCCAATTCTCCCCTTCGCTGATCCTCTTGCCGAAATAAAACGGAAAGACATAAAAGGAGGAAACCTCCTCCTTCTCCCCTTGTCTCCACTTGGATGCGCCGGCCAAGAGCAGAAAATTCCAGGAAGAAGCTTGCGCTGAGGAAGAACTGTAATGGCCGAAAATGAAACGGTATTTTTCGTCATTCTCCCTTCCCCACAAAACAAAAGGAATCGGAAGAATAAAGTTCAACTCCGAAGTATAAGGTTTTTCAAATGCAATTCCCTCTTTCGATCCGCTGTAATAAAAAAGACTGAGTAGAAAGGATCGTTTCGTTTTTAAGACGGCGTCTTCGCCGGAAGAATATAAAAAGAGAGGAGTATATAGATTTCTTTTCTTCAAAACCAAACTTTCGCTGTTTGAACGATCTTCATAGTTTCTAAAATAAAACGGAAAAAACAAACTGTAACCGGAGCCGCTACTGTTCCCTTCTTTATGATTGTATTCTTCAGAAGCCTGATAAAGCGGAAATAAGATTCCATGAAAGGAGGAACGTTCGTAAGCTCCGGTCTTTTCTCTAGAGCGATAGAAAAAGATACTTTTTGTCTCCAAAGAGGAAGCGGTTTCACGATGTGTGAAGAACGGAAAAAAACGATAAGCGACTTCCTCTTTCGACTTTGAATAACGAATCAATGGCCAGAGAACCGAATATTCCCGACGGTCTTTTTCCTGTTCCATCACGAAAATAAAAATCCCCAAAGAACGGACAAAATCGGAACCTTTCCTTTGTTCCGCGTAAAGGGGAAACACAACTCGATACGATTCGTTTCCGATCGTTCCCCAAAAGGTAGGCAGAGGAAGTGGAAACGCGAAAATTTTATCTTCGTTGTTTTTTCCCCAAGTAAACCAACCGAGGGGAAGAATTCGAAAGTGTTTTTTATCGTCGCCGGATTGATAACTGGCGATACCGAATAACGCTTCCCAACCAAAATAATTTCTTGAATTTTCTCTCGCTAACTTCTTATACGAGACAAAATTCGATCCTTCTTGAGCAGACCTCTGTTCTTTCTCCTCTCCTACAACCGCGACCCGAACTTCCTTTTTTACACTGAGACTTTTTTGATTCTTTGCCTGAGGCAAAACCGGAACGGATTCCTCTTTTTTTTCATCGTCAAAAAAGGTAAGAGGATTGGAAATCTCCTTCCGTAGAGAAACGCTGAAGAGGTTGTAGATAAACGCGTAATCCAGATCCACATAGAATTCTTTTCCGGATTCGCTCGACTTCAAAGAAGCGTCGAACTTACCACCTGTTTGAGAAATCGAGATCCCACCAAAGTAAAGTTCTAAGTTTTTATTCTTCTCGTAGTATTTTAGATAAGCCGGAAGAAAAATATCCCCTCTGGACTCCGAACTCTTCCATTGCCAATAAAGGGGCGCTATAAAACTCGAACTTGTTTTAGTTTCCCTGTTTTCAGAAGAGTAATAGAGAAATATCCAGTCTCTATCCACGTTCGGAGATCGGAGGCGATAGTGGACCGGACTAAAAGAAACGTAATTCCGATCGTCTCCACCGAACCGAAAATAAAAAGGCAACCAGAGATTATATTCATTTTTTTGATAATAGTGTAACGGAAGAACGGTTCTTGTTGTGGTCTCTCCCGAAGAATCCTTCCAGCGGTAATACAATCCGGCCAAGCCAAAAAACGATTCCCCGGTTTTCGATTCCGAGGAATAATAGAACGGATAAAAACGCTGAAAAGAAAAATTCTTCGAATTGAATTCGTGATAACCGAGTGTAAACAATTCGTCTTCGGTTTCCGAGTAATATTTATAATAAAAGGGAGCGATCGTTTGTTTTTCATTCTCCGATCCGTTCTGAAAAAATAGAAACAAAGGCATCGCCAGATAAGAATTCTTTTTATGAAAGTAAAACGGAAACACAAACGAAGAAAGATATTCTCCTTGAGCGCCCTTACTCCAATAGGTGTTTAGAACAAAAGTTTCCGATTCTTGCTTTCGAGTATGCCGATAGATCGGAAGCGGCAAGAGCGTCAACTGAGTGAAATTTTCCCCGTCGTAGTTGTGATGATACAAAGGTAAAACGGTAAGATAGGAATCCTTTTTGTAAAAAAGAAAAGGAGCGCTTATAAGTTCCGAAAGCCCCTTCCCTCGTTCCCGTTTGAAATACGTATTCAGATAATAATCGTGGGTGACATCTTCCGATCGATGTTGATAAAAAAGAGGTCCGGCTCGGTTTACGGACCGATCTCGATCCGTCCAAGAAAAGTAGAACGGAAACAAATGCTTATATTCGTTTTTCTTAAAATAGAAAAACGGAAAAATCGTAAGGTCTGACAACCCGTCTTTGTCGGTCTTCCAATAGGTATTGATCAGAAAGTTTTCCGAAAAATCCTTTGCGTCCTTACGATAATATAAAAATGGAGGAAAAAACTGAGTGAATTCTTCCCCGTCGTAGCCGTGGTGATAGAGAGGAAAAATGTTGAAGTAGGATTTCTCTTTGTAAAAGACGAAAGGGAAAAAAGTAAAACTGGAATCCGATTGATTTTTACTTCCGGACCAGTAGAGCAAAGGTAGAACTCGAAAATAACTCCAGTCCTTATCCTTTCCCCATTGAAACAAAAGAAAGTTTCTGATTTTATAATCTTCTCCGTTTTCTTGTAGATACAAAGCCAAAGGAAGAAATAAGAACTTAGTATTTTCCGAACGAAGCGAAATCGATTTTGATTTGTACCAACCGATCGGGCTGAAAGAATATTCAAAATAAGAGTCGCTTGTTTTTTCCTCGTCCTGAAACCAAAGCGGAGAATAAATCGTGAACGTCTTGGATTCTTTGTTCGATCTGGATTGATGATAAAAAGGAAAAAAGGTAAACGAATAGTCCTCCCTTATTTTTTCCGTCGAGTAATGAAGTAGAGGAAAGAATCGGAAAAATCTTCTTTCCAAGTCGTGGCCCCAGTGAAACAAGGCGAGCGTAGTTTTAGATTCCTCCGGAGTTTCTTTGTTAAATAAAAGCAAAGGAAGAATCAAAGTCGAAGTCGATTTTACTCCGCCGATCAATTCCTTCTCTCTTGCGATCAAGGGAAAAAATCCGGGAAACATGGAGAAACTTTTTTCAAAGCCGGGCCCGGACGAACTCGAGTTGTAACCCAACCAATAAAAGTTCGTCGACTCCCGATATCCTGGTCCGTCCCCGGAAGGAGCCACGGTTCGACGATAGAATACGGGAGAAAGAAAAGTATTGTCTTGGATTCCTTCCAGATTCAGACTTCGATAGCTATAGAACGGAAAAAGATAACTTTTGGAGGCGTTACCCGACTTCGCCTCCAGAGAATTATAAAACGGGAATATTCTAAATTGCTTAAATTTTGGATAATCGGTATAACGGATAAACCAGAGGACGTGGACCGAATTGTGACCGTTCCAGCGTTCCCAGTCCACAAAACCGGCTCTCAAGGGATATTTTTCTTCCTTTTCACTTCCGAAAATTTCTTTTTTTTCACGGACGAGTTCGTCGAAAGGATCTTCCGTTTGGGACCAAAGAAGTGCGGGAAAAAAGATAAGGATTAAAAGAAATAAATAATTTCGCATCGTATTGGGGTTGGACTTATATCTTAGAGATCGATCTCAACGGTCTTTCGTTTTCCTTTTTCTCCGGAAAGAATTCGAATTTTTTTCTTTGGAACTTTCCACTCTTTGGATAGGGCCTCGATCACCGCTTGATTCGCTTTTCCTTCCAAAGCCGGTTCTCGGACCGCAATCGTAATGGAACCATCCTCCTCTTTTCTGAGAAAGACTTTTTTGGAGTTTGGTTTTACGTAAATCGTAAACTTCATTCCGACTTGTTAGGTGATCCGGTGTTTTTTACGAAACCTTCCCACCAAAAGGTATATCCCTTCCACGCGGAAAACGAGACTCGAAACAAAGAAAAGCGCCATTGCCGGAAGAATTACGATAAAAAGGTTGATCCTGGACGCCTGCGCGTAACTCACCCCCTCTCCTTCCAAGTAGTTTAAAATTGGCGAATATAAGAATAAATTATGAAAGAGCAAGTAAGTCCCCAAAAGAAAAAAAGGAACTATCATTTTGGAAATTTTTTTCAAGAGCGAAAGCCAGGGAAATTCGACCCTGTGTTTTTTTAAAAGTGCCCCGAGTAAAACAAAAGTAATCGAAGCGGAGATCGCCGACGCGAGTGCGATCGCCGAATGTTTTAAAAACCAAACCAGAGAAAGATTCAAAACGATATTGAACGTAAAGGAGGCAGACTGAATCTTGAGAGGAGTTTTTGTATCTTGAAACGCATAATAAGAGGAAATCAAAATCTTATTGATGCTAAAAAAAGGAATCGCGATCGAATAAAAGATCAAGGGTAAAACTGCGGTGTGGGTCGCAAGATGATCCCATTTTCCTCCGAAGTAAATCGAATCTAAAATGGAACCGGATAAGATCGACATTCCGATCGCAGCAGGAACCGTAAGAAAGATCGCAAATTCAAGAGCTGCGGACAATTCTGTTCCCACCTCGGACCACTGTTCGTTCTTCAAGGATTGAAGAAGCGCTGGAAGAATCGTGGTGGCAAGCGCGACTCCGATGATGCCGGTCGGCAGTTGAACGAGTCTTTGTGCGTAATCCAAACTCACAACAGCGCCCAAACCCGGATTTTGATTTTGAACCCAATTCGCGAGAAAGATATCCACAAGAAGACTCAACTGATAAAAACCGCCGCCGAGAGCAGCCGGAAGCATCAGTCGAAAGATCTTTTGGATCGCCGGGTGTTTCCAGTTCCAGTTGATCTTCGGCAGGTCCCCTTTTTTCCAGACAAACCAAACCTGCACGAGAAACTGAATCAGACCTCCGGTCACGATCGCCGAACAAAGGACAATCACTCGGTCGTGAAGATCGGAAATAAACGGAAACAAAACGATAAAGACAAAAAGATAACTCAGATTTAAGATAATCGGAGAAAGAGAAGGAACAAAAAAACGATTTTTAGAATTCGAGATCGCCATAAAAATCGCGGAAAGACTCGCCGTGACGATCAAAAAAAAGAGGATATAGGTAAGCTCTATTACTAAATTTGAATATTCTTTTGTTCCTCCCACAAGAAACGGAAGAAAAAACGGGGAAAGTAAAAACATCACTCCGACGAGAAGCGAAAGAACGAAAAACAAAAAGGAGAGAACGGCGCCGCTCATAACCTTTGCTTCTTCTTCGCTGATTTTTCCCGACTCCGCATAGAGAGGCATAAAGGATTGGGAAAGAGTTCCCTCCGCCAAAAGATTGCGAAACATATTGGGTAAACGATAAGCGACCGAAAACGCGGAAGCCACCATGCCGGTTCCGAAGGAGACGGCCATAAAATGATCTCTCACAAGACCGAGAATTCTGGACAAGAACGTATAAAACGAAAGTGCGATGCTTCGCGAAGCGGCGTTGGACAACTCTTATGTTCCTAGAAGTTTTTCTAGGTATCGAACTCCGCCCATGGCATTTAGGTCAAACTGAATCTGACACGCCGGACATTGGTATCTTCCCGGCTTGGAAACCCGAATTCGGCTGCTACAAGCGCCGCAGTAGATGATTCGTTTTGGAAAACTTTTTTCCGTTTGAATCGCTTTCTCCAAAATGGATTTTGCGGAATAAGAAGAAGGTTCTGTAAGCGAAGAAGCAGTCGGCATTTTGGAAGAGGTAAATGAAGAATGAATTCCCTCTTCCCGCAAAGAAGTTTCCTCTTTCTGAGACGGATCGGAAAAAACTTGTTCCTTAGACTCACTCGACTCCGAGGTGGAAACTTCGTTCTTCTGCGTTTCGGGAGTCGGATTCTCAAACTCCTTTTCCACGTTCTCCACGGACTCGGAGGAAGAAACTTCGAATTCGGGAACGGTCTGAATCTCGGGAATATAAACGGAATGAGAACCGCCTAAACCGGAGCGAGAACCCGAAGACGCGGAACCGCTCGAAGAATAAAACTGAATGGGCTCGTTTCTTTTGATCCGGGAAATCGAAGAAGATTCTTTTTTGGAAGTTCTCTGATCCTGAATTTTGATCAGAGAAAGATATTCTTCGGCGCGGGAAGGATCCTCGAAAAAAGCGATCGTTTTACCGAACCCGAGAAAGCTGAGTAACGTCTTACATTCTTCGTTGAACGCGCAATAGGCGGAAGAAGCTCCCCTGTTTTTCAAAAAATTCTCAAAGCGGGCAAGGACGCTGATTCCTTCGGATTCGATGTATTCGAGTTCTTCGCAGGAAAATAAAAATTTCCGGATTCCTTCCTCCCACTTCGATTTTAGATAAGAATAAAAATCCTCCGCGCTCGAAGCGTCGAGTTTCCCCTTCAACTTGAGCTTGAGAATATTCCCGGAAAGTCTGGATCGGATTTCCACGTTTTGTATCTTATCCTAAGTAGATCGCGTCCAAAACTTCTTCTTTCGAAGAGACGATCGTCGGTTGAACCGTAGCGAGCGCGGGTTCCGGATGAGTAAGAGATACGTTTGTTACCGAAGGAACCTCCATCGGTTGCGTGACAACGGAAGCGACTTGCGGAGCTGAAATCTCAGACTTGGCCAAGATCGGAGAAACCGGAGGAGTGGAAACCGCCTCCTCCACTTTGGCTGAGGCGTTGCCAAGACTTCCCGGAATCGGAAGAGAATCGAGAGGACTCGATTTTCTCGCAAGAACCGGAACGTTCATCTCGGAAGAATGAGAGACCTTTTCCACGAGAGGTCTCGAGCTCAGATCGGGAACCGATTGTCTCGTGGAATTGCCCAAGGTCAAAAGGAGATAAACAAATTCTAAAAATAAAGCGGCGCCCAAAGCGATTAGAGAATAATTACGAACCAACCACTCCAAGAGTTCGGTCTGTTTGGAAACGAAGGTGCGGAAGTTTCCTCGGTCATAAATCATGTGGATCGCAGCGACACGATCGAGTTTGATCGGGTGATAAACGGCCGCGGAAAGAAGAATTTCGGGTTCGTTGATTTCGGGAAAGTAACCCGCGAGTTTGGAAAAAAAACCGCCCTGGCCCGCGACTTCCTTTTTTTCACCCATCAAAACCGGAATACCGATCTGCCATTTCCGAAGACGAAATGCCCTTGTATAAAGAGCGTCTTGATAGAGGGTCACCGGTTTCCTCTTCTTCAAATCTTCTTGAAGATATTCCGGATTGGAATGAGCGAGCACGATTCCGGAATCTGTGGTTAAAAAAAGTTCTTTGATCGTATATCCGTCCGTGTCTTTTTCGGACAACTTAGTCATTCTGTTAAAAACAAAGTTCATATCGTCGTAGTTTCGATCTAAGCCTGAATTTTCAGCGGCCTTTGCAAGAGTGCCTAACGTGTCTCTCGCTCTGTTATCGGAGGCGATTTTTAAGAGTTCGAAAGATGCCAGAGAAGATTCTAAAAACGACCAGGCCACGGCTCCGAGCGCGACCGCTTCGCAGACGATCAGCAATAAAAGAAAATAGAATATACTTTTGAAAATCTTCACTCTTCTGACCTCTCTTTCATCAATCGGAAGAAAAGAGGCATTCTCTTGAGGATAAAATGGGAGAACGCGAGGTTTTCAGTGAGAAACCGCGTTTTTCGAAGAAAGAAGAAAAGAATTTAGACTTTTTTGAATCAGGGAAAGAAATTCGTTTCGTTTGTCCGCGCCCGGGTCAAGGCCCAACATTTCGATGTTCGTCATGTCCAGCCAGTTTTTGCCGCAGGGGTTGATACAACGAAAGGCCTTGAAATCGTTGTTCAAGTTAAACGCGATTCCATAACTCGTAAAAAAGGACTTAAAGTTCACGCCGATAGAGCAGATCTTTTTCGAAGGATCAGACTGAAGATAAAGACCGGGAGAATCCGGATCGGAGACAAGGCTTAAGTTCCAGGTTTTGAGCGCGGCATCTTGTAAGGCGCCCAAAAAATTCTCCAGGTAAGTGCGAATGGAAAGATTCCGTTTTTTCAAATCCACGTGAGAATAGATCACGAGTTGGCCTGGTTCGTGAGCGGTAAAATCCCCGCCCCTCTGGATAAAATGGATCTCAATTCCTTGGGATTCCAGAAAATCCTTCCCTAAGAGGAGATTCTCAAGATTATAATTGATTCCGCCGGTGATCGTGGGACCGTGTTCTAAAAACAGAACACATTCTTTCCGAAATCGGCGAAATTTTTCCTGCAATTCCACATAACGAAGGTATGGAAATTCTCCTTTCAGTTCGATCATTCTCACAAGATTCTTTATATGGAAAAACTTTTAGAAGTCATCTCTTTTATCCTACAAAAGTCCCCGAATGGAAGGGATCGTTTGTCCCTTTCCAAGCTGATCTATTACGCGGACGGGGTTTACTTCCAAAAAAACGCAAAACTGATCACGAATCAGACTTATATCCATTTGGAAGATTCTCCTTGCGCTTTAGATTTTCAGTCGGCGTTGCTTCATCTGAGAAAAAACGGTCTAATAGATATCAAGCCCAGACTTACGGAAAAAGGAATCTCAGGATTTCAGATCGTTTGGACGGGCGAACCCGGAGAAGAAGCGGTAGATTTGAATCGGCAGGAAAAACGAATCATTCGTAAGATTTTGGAAAATTTTAAGAATGCGGTCTACGATGAGAATCGGGTATACCCGAATCTCTACGAAAACTACATCATTTCTCCACTTTTTGCGGAAATTCCATTCAGCATGGATACCTTAAATACCAAAATTCACTTTTTTAAGCGGAAAACGCTTTTAAATATCTCCGGTAAAATTTTTAAGGTACTATTTAGTGAATAACGGGACCCTAAGATGCAAATAACCGTAATGAAAGGTAAAATCCACCGGGCTACGGTAACGGACGCGGACCTGAACTATGAAGGCAGTCTGACCGTGGACATGGATCTCGTGGACGCGGCAGGAATGCGGGTCTATGAGAAGGTTTCCGTTGTGAATGTCAACAATGGAGCCCGTTTCGAGACCTATATCATCGAAGGAAAGCGCGGATCCGGAGAGATTTGTCTCAATGGAGCGGCCGCGAGACTCGGGATGAAGGGTGACAAGGTCATCATCATCACCTACGCGCAAGTGGAAGAGAAAGAACTTCCCTCTAATTACTCCCCAAAAGTAGTTCACGTTGACGAAAATAACCGGAAACGGTAATTTTTACAAAAAACGACTTTCCGAACCTAATTTCCGGCTCGCAGAGACCGATATAAATTAGTAAGAATTCCATCGGACCAGAATAACTATGAAATCTTTTTTGAGAATCTCTGTTTGCCTGCTACTTCTTTTCCTAGGTCAGTCATCCTATAGCCAGAACGCAGAAAAACCCGATCCGAACAAAAAGGACGGAGGAACAGACTACTATCCCCTATCCTTCTACGACGAACGTCTCGCCGTGAAGAATATTTCCTTCTTCCGCAGACACTCAGATAACGGAAAGGGAGAATTTCTGGATGTGATGGTGGAACTGGAAAATCGGGACTTCGAACCGGCGAAGTTTTCCGCTTATATTTTAGCGGTGAACGAAACCTCTTCCGTCAGTGCTGAAAAAAGAGAACTCGTTCCTTTTCCGAAATGGAGAGGATACGACTCCGAAAACAATACCTTTGTGATCAATTTTCAAAACCTAATGCCTCAGAAGCTCGAACCGAAAACGGTTTGGGGAGAAGAGAAATACAATAAGGTAAAAAAAGAATACGATGATAAGATCGCGAGAGGAGAAACCGTGAAAATGGGAATTCCAGCTCTCACGGAAATGATTACCTATCTTACCAATCATCCTGAAAATGCTTTAGAATTTACGATCTTTGGAGAACAAGGTCCGAAAAAAGATCAGGTTTTGATCAGCAACTTTGTGGACCAGACGGAAGAAGAGAAAAAGAAACAAGCTCACGAATCTCTCAACAAACACACTTACACGATCTACAACGCAAAATACAAAGCAACGCTCATGTCGCATCATTATACCGAGTACAGACCCGGTTATGTGAGTTACAACAAAGTAGTGATTTTGATTTTCAATCCTTTGAAAGAGAAAAACAAGCTCGTCTACAGAAGATTCATGGACGTAAGCGGAATCAAACTCCTCAATTGAGAATTATTTGCTTCCGGGCGGAAATCCTTCTTCCGCCCGATGTTCGACGGTCGATCCCAAGTCCCCACCTGCTTTAGAAAGTTTTTTCAATTTATTCGACAAACTCATCGTTAAGAACTGAAAATGGGTTTGAAGTTTGTCCGGGATAAAATTCGGAAAGGATAGCTCTTTTCTTCCCTGGGATGAAAAAGGAAGTTTAGATTTCATGACGGAACCAAGTCTTCCATAAAACAGAATCCTCGATTTGCAAAAAAAGATTACCACACGAAAGAAACACTGAAAAACCCGTCTTTTGTTTCTTCCACGTTTCTCGATCCAAGAAGACTGAGGATTTGTTTCTTGAGACATTCGATTTAATTCATTCTTCTTGAGTGAAATGGAAAGATTCAAAAAAAATTCAGACTCTGGAACCCCGTAAAACCCCGGAGACAAAGGTCGGAAGACCTCTTAGCATTAGTGGGTTCGATGTTTGGATCGATGGTTTCTGAAAACGGGAAAATCTGAGAATAGTTGAAATCCTCCTGTTTGGAGGAGTTCCTACGCGGGGATTTTTTCTTGCGAAAAGTCTGATTTTGTGATAGAGGAAAGTCTTCCGATTTTTCCCGCCGCCGCTCCCCTCCACCCAAGGTCAGGGCGGGGCCGCGCTACTTTCACGGAGGACTGTCGTATTTCCGACGGATTTATCCTTACTACAAGTTAAGAGGAATTGTAACTAAAATCATTTTACAAGACGAAGTTTTGGAGGAGTTCCTACGCGGGGATTTTTTCTTGCGAAAAGTCTGATTTTGTGATAGAGGAAAGTCTCCCGATTTTTCCCGCCACCGCTCCCCTCCACCCAAGGTCAGGGCGGGGCCGCGCGACTTTCACGGAGGACTGTCGTATTTCCGACGGATTTCCTCTAAGAGTAAAGAACCACTTTTGTGAGTATCTTATCCAGTTCTTGGCATCAATTCTTGGAAGAGAAAAAATCAAACAAGGAGATCTTGGGATCAAGGAAATAAAGAAGAAGATCTCGATCTAAAATCGCTCTGAAATTGACGGTAAAAAGGTATTTTTTTAGAGAGATTTTCTGGAACGTTTCGTTTGCTTTTTATAACGTTCGATACTTTCCGGGACATATCTGGTGGACCAATCCGCGCCGCTCATATTCTTTTCAATCCATCCCGTTCCGTGATCCCATCGTCCATCTGATAGAAAATCAAAGAAGTAGGAGGAGTTCATGTACCGATAAGAGTCCATGATGTCGAGAATATCCCTTTTTACGGGGAAACCCTGGCCGCTTTCGCTTTCTGAAAAGAAGCTATTGTCCATTGGTTCAATTCTAATCAGGGGCATTTCCAATGTCCATTCTTTTATTATGTTCGCATTGATCGGGCGAAATTCTAGTCCCAAAGAGTCAACTGGCCCTCCTCCCGATTTTTCTCGGAGGCGTCGATTTCTCCTACCAAGTTTCCCAATTTTTTACCGTGGAAGACTTCTTGACGCCGTTTTTTCACCTTTCTGGCTTCTTCTAAGATTCCCTCCAGTTTCTCCTCTAAAAAATAACGCAATTGTTGCTCGATTTCGTTTTCTGTTTCGCGGATCAAAACCATCTCTATCCTCCAACTTTCCTCGAATACTATAGAAAGAATAAATCGGACCCCGGACAATGTTTTCCGGAAAGACTGGATTTATTTCCGATTCGTCAAAAAATTGCAAAGAGAAAGGCCAATCGATGCTCAATATAACGGAACTCACGGAAACTCTTCTCAATGGAAAGGACATAGATATCGAATACAAATTCGTATCGGAAGAGGACCATCAACAGCTCTATAATTTATTGCTCAATATTTTAGGGAAGATCGATCGACTTTTTCTAACCGAAGTGATTTCTACGATTTTAAAAGAAATTCTCATGAACGCGAACAAAGCGAATGCGAAAAGAATCTTTTTTCTCAAAAAGAATTTGGATATTCATAACGCGGATCATTACACAAAGGGAATGAGAACCTTTCAGCAAGAGATCACACACCACTGGGACGACCAGAAAGAAAGTTTGATCAACAGCAATTTTCAGATTCATCTCCGTGCAAAGATGATCAACAACAGCCTCGCCATCCTTGTAGAAAACGACGCGGCCCTACTTCCCCAAGAAACGGAAAGAATCAAAAAAAGAATCGAGTCCGCGAGAAAATACAACGATCTTTCAGACGCGTTTATGGATATCTCCGATTCTCAGGAAAGCGCCGGACTCGGATTGGTTCTGATCCAACTTCTCTTAAAAAACTCCGGGATCGGATCCGATAAATTCAAAATGGATACGGACGGAAAACTCACGAGGGCGACTCTCGTAGTTCCGCAGCAGATCGTCCCGATCGATATAACGACCAAACTCAAAGAAAGAATTTTGGCTGAAATCGAAGGACTTCCTCCTCTTCCCAACACACTCACTCGTATCATCTCTCTTTGTAACAACCCGGACTCCGATCTTTCCATCATAGCAAACGAGATCGAAAAAAATCCTGCTTTGAGCGTGGACCTCTTAAAACTATCCAACTCCGCAGGTTTTGCGAGTAGAAACAAGGTCAACACGATCGTCCAAGCAGTGAAAGTGGTAGGCCTTAAAAATGTTCGAAACCTACTCTACGTTTCCGGAGTAAGAAAGATCATGGATGGACGTTATGCGAAACTGCAAGAAGTTTGGAATCATTCCAACATGTGCAGTTTTTTTATACGTCATATCGCGGGCCGAGGTGGAATGACAAGAGTCGCGGATATCGCCGCAGCCGGGGCGCTCCTTCACGATCTTGGAAAGTTTATTCTTCTTTCCTTGGATCAGAAACTTTTTATCAAATTATCCAATTATCAAAAAGACAGGGACTTCGGAAGTTCTACGATCTTAGAAGAGATTTCGATCGGAATTTCCCATCCGACCCTCGGGGGACTTCTCGCGAAAAAATGGGACTTTCCTCCGGACCTTGTTCAGATGATAGAATATCACCACAGGCCTTTTATGGCGATGGGAAGCGTCTATCACGACTTAGTCGAACTTGTATATCTTGCCAACATGATGGTGGATTGTATCGATAAGAAAGCTTCCTTTTTTACGATAGACGAAACCATTCTTCAGAAATACGATCTAACCGATAAAAAGACCTTCGAAGAAACCTGTGAAAAACTTCGAAAACTCTACAACATCGCGAGAATGGAGAACTAAAAACGTTTGCAATCGGAGCCCTTACTTTCCCTCGAGGAAGTCAGTTATAGACCGACCGGAAAGACGATCCTAGACAAGGTCAGCTTTCGGATTTGGGAACACGAACACTGCGTCCTTTTGGGAAGAAACGGAGCCGGAAAAAGTACACTCGTAAATCTGATCTACGGGATGATCTGGGCCAGTTCCGGAACCATCCGACTTTTTCAGGAAACCTATGGAGAAACGATCATTCAGGACTTGAGAAAAAGAATCGGAATCCTGGACGCTTCCCAACAAGAAAACGCTCTTCAAAGAAAACTTACGGTCTTAGAAGTAATCTTGACCGGACTTTTCCATACGATAGGATATTACAGAGATCCGAGTTCCGAGGAAGAAAAAAAAGCGATACGGATTTTGGAAGAAGCGGATCTGATTTCTAAAAAGGAACAATTCTACGTTACACTCTCATCGGGAGAAAAGAAAAAAATTCTTTTTTTGAGAAGTCTTGTATGCGAGCCCGATCTTTTAATCCTCGACGAACCCTGCTCCTCTTTGGATCTCACCGCGAGAGAAGATTTTTTAGGATTCTTAAACCGATATCATACACAAAGAAACTTCACTTCTCTCTACATCACTCACAGACCGGAAGAAATTCCCGAATTCTATTCGAGAGCCGTATTGTTAAAAGAAGGAAAAGTATTGAAGTTCGGACCGATCGAAGAATCTTTCAGAGAAACATACTTGGAAGAACTCTACGAAATCCCCTTACAAGTCAAAAAAATCAACGGCACTTGGTCGGTCCTTCCCAAACGAAACTGATAAAAACTTTTTTCAGATTTCAAAATTTGGAATTGCCTTTGCTTTTTTGAAATCAAAATTCAAATTCTTATCCAAAACGATTCCGGAGCAAAATTCAAGATGATCAGAATCCTAAAAACAAAACATATCGGAATCTCCATCCTCGCTTCTTCGGAGAAGGTTTATAAATATCTTTCCGATCCTAGAAACTTTCCGCAGTGGGCTTCCGGACTCTGCAAATCCATTACACCAGGAGCCGGTGAGGAATGGATCATCGACGCCCCTCAGGGCGCACTCAAGGCGATCTTTACGAAAGAGAATGAGTTCGGAATCGTCGATCACACCGTAATCTTTCCAACGGGAGAACGAATCCACAATCCAATGAGAATTCTTCCAAACGCGGACGGATGCGAAGTTCTATTCTCGCTTTTTAAAACAGAGGGGATGAGTTCCAAAAAATTCGAGGAGGACGCAAACTGGGTGCGAAAGGACTTGAACGAGCTTAAGAATCTGATGGAAAAAACGTTCGGGGCATCCTGACGAAGCGCTGCTCGCCTATACGAAAAATAGGATAAGAATCGAATCCGATGCTCAAAGAAAAAAGGCGCCTCAGGCGCCTTTTTTCAATCCACAAAGATCATATTTATTTTCGATCAGAAATTACCAAGAAGTGCTTGGTATCTCGCATTTTCCCTTTCCAGCACCTGAGCTTGTTTGATGTATTTTTGAGATTGAGCGTTGCTGGCAAGAAATTTACCACCTGTGGATCTTCTGGCAAGTTCTCTCAATTCTTCCGCTCTTTGGTTTTTTTGAAATGCGATGGCCCGCAGATAATTTCCCACAGCCGTTTTTTGCTCTTTTGTCACGGCACTTTCCACGATCGCTTTTTCCAGAAGTTGATCTTCAACGTCATCGGAGACGGCAAAAACGGAGCTCGCTGCCAGAAAGCCCAAAAGAGAAATTACAGAAATCAATTTGTTAGTGTTCATGATTGAAACCTCAAGTTTTATATTTGTTTTTGCTTTTGAAATCCGCCTCAAAACAAGGAATCCTCGCTCGACGGTTTCTCTGGAAACAAAGTATCTTTGTTTCCCTTCTAACAATCAGACTCATCTTTAAGAAAAAACCATTTTTAGAATCAAAAAAAAATTTAGAACCCAACCTCTACTTTCACTTATCGGATTTACAATATTCCATTTTATGCAACGAACAAGCGCAGAAGCACACAATCCAAAACGGCTTAAAAAAAAGATTCAAATTCCATTCTATAACCTTCTTAAAAAAAGAAGCTAAACCCTTAAAAATGAAACGATTGGCTGAAATTCAAACAGACCCAATCTAAAATTTTACATCTCAACCATCAAAACTCAAACAGAATTCTCAATGAGAATAAGGCCTGCTCTTTTATGGGAAAAAAACGGAGTGTTTTCATCAGAATCAAAAACTCGATACTCGGATGTAGAAAAAGAACATCGGAATAAAAATGGATTTCGCGTAAAAAATAAACAAGCTCAACATAAGATGTGTATTTTGAATTAAACTTGTATTCTTCGTTTACGAAAAGGATTCAAAATGAAAGGATCCGAGTGAGGAATTCTAACAAAATGCTAATCCATCGGAGTTCTTGTTAAAAAAATTCCAAGAGAAATTACGCGAAAGAATCTACTTTCCGAAGAAGGCTCTTCCCGTAAGAGAATGTGGAATGGAAATGGGTTTCGAAAACTAAGGTTTCAGAGATAAGAATCGCCGCGGTCCGCCGACAGCTCGTAGCTCACATACTCGCATTCGGGAAACCGATTGCACTGATAGAACTCCTTCTGTTTCGAAGTTTTCTTTTTTTGCAGAACCCCTTCCTTACAAAGCGGACAGATTCCCCAGCCGGTTTCCTTTTTCCTTTCTCGAACTTCCGCCCAACCCTTGCGGACGACGTTCGAATTTTTTTTACTAGTTTCGATCTGAGTTTGAAGAGTAGACCAAAGTCGGTTTAATATTTCAAAAGAATCGGACTCGTTTCGTTCTATCTTGTCCAGATCCGATTCAAGTTCGGCGGTAAACTTTTCCCGAAATAATCCACCAAAACTCGATTGAAGAAAGAAATTTACCTTCTCTCCCAAGGGAAGAGGAGTGAAGAATTTTTTGTCCTGATCGATATACTTTCTTTTTAGCAAAGTTTCCGCAACGGTCGCATACGTGGAGGGACGGCCGATTCCTTCCTTTTCGAGTTTTGCGACGAGCGAACCTTCTGAAAATCGGGAAGGAGCTTCAGTCTGTTTTGTTTCGGCTTCCACCTTTACGATAAAAACGGATTCTCCTTTTTCCCAAACCGGAATCGGCTTATCCTCAGCTTCAATCAGAATCTTAAATCCGAGAAAGATTGTCTTTTTTGTTTCCAATCGAAAGATTTCACCCGAAGAAAGGATCGAATATTCAGTTTTTATAAACTCTTCCGGAGGAAGGAGGGATCCGATGCTCCTTTTCCAGATGAGTTCGTAGAGGGAAAATTCTTCTTTGGTTAGAATTCTTTTTGCATCCTTTGGAGTCAAAGATACGTTTGTAATCCGAATCGCCTCGTGTGCGTCCTGAATTTTGCGGGTCGACTTTCTTGTTTTGATCGCTGATTGCTGAAAGTCCTTTCCTAAATTGGAAAGAATCCAAGTCTGCGCTTGGGAGACAAAGTCCGGACTCAGGCGTGTGGAATCCGTTCTCATATAAGTGATCAACCCTTCCCGCTTACCGTTTCCGAGATCGATTCCCTCGTACAATTTCTGAGCGATGTTCATCGTTTTTTTGGATGAAAATTGAAATCTGCGAAACGCTTCCTGCTGAAGACTCGCGGTCTGAAACGGAGGTGGAGGAAAGCTTTTTCCCTTCGATTCCTTTTTATCCGATAAGATTAAGTTCTTCTCTTTTTGAATCTGCGTAAGAATCAAGTCCGCTTTTTCTTTGGAAAGAATCCTATCTCCGATTCTTTGAAAGATTCCTTCCCGCCCATTTTTATCCTTAGAGTAAATCAAAATATTATAATATACTTCCGGTTTAAAACCCCGGATTTCCTCTTCTCGATCGCAGATCCATTTTAGTGCGACGGATTGAACCCTTCCGGCCGAAAGTCCGGGCCCGATTTCCTTCCAGAGAACCGGACTGATAAAATATCCGATCAGACGATCGCCGATCCTTCTCGTTTTCTGAGCGTTTACAAGAGATTCTTGGACCTGAGCCGCGTTTTCGATCGCCGCGAGAATGGAATTCTTTGTAATTTCGGAAAATCGAATCCGAAAGACGTTCGATTTTTTTTTGAGACGCTCTCGAATATAGGAACTGATAAACTCACCTTCACGATCCGGATCGGTTGCCAAGTAAATTCTATCAGATTCTTTAGCGGCTTTGACGATTTCGGAAACCACCTTTTTTTTTCCGGGAAGAATCGTGTATTCAGGTTCGAAACGATTTTTGAGATCGACTCCAAGCGTCTTCTTAGGAAGATCCGCGACGTGACCGAGCGTCGCGAGAATTTTATATTCTTTTCCCAAGTAACCGGAGATGGTTTTTGCTTTCGAGGGAGATTCGACGATGAGGAGGTAGGACACGAAGTTTTAAAGTCTAACTTGGCCCGAGGTTTTCAATCAAATATCCGTCTTTGTAAGTCGGGTTTTTCCGCTTCGTTACAAGAAACGGTTTTTTTCGAGAAGGCCAAAAGAATTCCAGGATCAATGCGCGGGTCTTAAATGCGGCGATCGTTACGAGTTCGATCCAGCGAATCGGCTTTGGAAATCCCATCGCGTCTCGAAGAGGGGGTTCCATTAAGCTAAAAAGACCGTGAAAAAGAATCGTTTGAATTCCCGGAATTTTCGGAATTCTTCCGGCAAGGATATGAAGCGTCGCCCGGCCGAGACGTTCGCTTTCGGGAGTTCTTTTGAAGTTTTCCTTTTCAAATCTGCGATTCCAGATTTCAAATGTATCGTAGTCGTCGGGGAGATCTTTGATATTCATAAGCTTTCCCACATTCTTCCAGAAATAAAAATTGGCGAGTTTCTCTTTTTTTGAGGCCCTTCTCCAGCCGAAACGAAAATTCCAGCGGACGGGTTCGTAGATAAACGTGCTGAGGGTGTAGAGAAAATCCTGATTAGAAATCGAATACTTTTTATGGATCTGATTGAGTCTTCGAATCGCGGCCTTTCCGTTTTCGGATTCGGTTCCATTCTCCAAAAATTCTCCCAAAAGAATCGAAGTGTCGTCGTATCTCTTTTGTCCGAAGTTTTCGAATTGTTTGGTCCCGTCTAAGATCTTTGCAATCGAAGGAATCGCAAACGTTTTAAAGAATGCTAATGCTAGAGAGATTTCTATATCCCTTGGAAAATCGTAACTGCCGGAGAGAAAAGAAATTTTGTGACAATCCTTCTCGGGATCTAAGTTTTGAATCTGATCGTAAATCGTATATCGGTTCCACATAGCCGCAATTTGCAGAATACGGATTGTGATGCAAGAAATTTTATTTCCGATTCCTTTGGCATCAAACTTTCCAATAAAATATAAACGTTCGTTCACGGCCTCATAGGTTCTTCTCATTAAAGAATTTCTTTTTAATTCGAAATGAAATCCGCTCCTTAAGAGTAACGCAGAGTGAAAAGCACTTCTCAAGAGATCCTTGAACTTCGATTTTCCTCGAATTAAAAATTAAAGTCGAAACGAGACGGAGATTCGACTCGAAATTCTTTCGATATAACTTTGCTTACATTTTCAAATACCAGGCACAAGGGAATACAAACCGATACATCTTTTCAAAATTCTTATAATTGATAATAAGTATGTGTTCCTTACGGATTTGATTTGTGTCGCATCCCGAAAAATGTATTCCAAAAATGGAATCTAATATAAAAAACCCCGAGGCATTTCGGCTCCGGGGTTTTTAAAACGGAGAGTGCTGAGATCAGAAATTTTTATGCGTTCGATGGAACCGGAAATAATCCTTCGATCGAAAGGTATCTTTCACCCGTATCGTAAGAGAAAGTCAGAACTTTAGAACCTTCCGGAATTTCAGGAAGTTTTTTGGCGACCGCTGCCAAGGATGCTCCGGAAGAAACTCCGATAAAGATTCCTTCTTCTTTCGCCGCTCTTTGAGCGTATTGAAACGCTTCGTCTTTGCTCACTTGAATCACCCCGTCTAAAAGATCCGTGTGAAGGTTCTTTGGAATGAATCCTGCTCCGATCCCTTGAATCGGGTGAGGTCCCGGCTTTCCTCCGGAAATTACGGGAGAAGCTTCTGGTTCTACCGCGAACACTTTCAATTTTGGAAACTTTTGTTTCAGTACTTGAGCGACACCTGTGATATGTCCTCCGGTTCCAACGCCTGTGATCACAAAATCCAATCCGTCCGGAAAATCTTTTAGAATTTCTTGCGCTGTGGTTTCCACGTGCACTTTGATGTTTGCATCGTTTTCAAACTGCTGAGGCATCCAAGCTTTTGGATTTTCCGCAACGATCTGTTTTGCTTTTTCGATCGCGCCCGGCATTCCTTTTTCACGAGGAGTGAGTTCGAACTCGGCTCCGTAAGCCGCCATGATTCTTCTTCTTTCGATGCTCATCGATTCAGGCATTACTAAAAGGAGTTTGTATCCCTTAACGGCCGCAACCAAAGCCAATCCGATTCCTGTGTTTCCGGAGGTCGGTTCTACGATGATACTATCTTTTGTGAGCTTTCCGGATTTCTCCGCGTCTTCGATCATAGAAAGTGCGATACGATCCTTAATGGATCCGCCCGGATTCGATCTTTCTAACTTTACATAGATTTCGCTCTTTGTGTTGTACAAGCGGTTGATTTTTACGTGTGGAGTGTTTCCGATAGTTTCTAGAATACTCTTAGCTTTCATTTCTGTTTTCCTGCCTCTTCCAAGGGTTCTTTGAGTTTAGATGTTGTTATATTAGACATTTGTTTCAATATAACAAATGAATTCAAGAAAAAAAATCCTTTTCAGCGGATTCTTTTTACGGAAAGGAGGGATTTTTGACATTCCTCAATTTCCTGGAAAAAGTGTGAGCTCCTACTTTTTTAGAAAATCTCAGATTTCCTGAAGGACAATGCTCTGAAGAAAGGATTCGGCCGTTGGTCCAAATTCTATCCCAAGTGCTTTGAAAACTGCATAGATCGTCGAAATGTGAACATTGGAATCTCCCGGAGTCGCCGCGTAACCTCGAATTTCTTTCTCCAAAATCTCCAAAGAGCCGAGAGGAATCACAGCGTGAGAAAAAATTCTTCCGTAAAGTCCCCGATCTCTTCCGGAAGAAAAGATTGAGTTCGTGGAAATCAGATTTGTAGTCGAAAGATATGGATCGTTTTGCAATCGTTTTAAGACGATTTCCCTTTTTAGCGTTTTTTTAAGACGAAATCGAAAACGAACCAGATGCATATAGGGTGAATTGATCGTGACCGAAGACGATGTCACCGGAATTTTGATTCCGATTTCGGAATAGAGTTCGTTTAACAATCTGCTATGATGTGTTCCCCATTCCGCCTCCGGTTTTACCAAGAGTGGCCCGGTTACGTGCGGATCGTCCTTGGCCATATCCGCATCACGACGAATGACGAGAAAGTCGGCTTCTTCCAAGATCGATTCCAATTCTTTAGGAGATTCTTCCGTTAATATGCGCAGTGATCCAGCGAGCGTATGAGTATTGCAGGTCGCGACGTGAATCATTCTTGGAAGTTTTTTCTCCAGTGAATCCCTCGCATCCGGATACATAAACTGTGGACCGAATTTATGCTCACTGCCTTGGGATATAAACATTCTAATATTAGAATATTCTGATGAATAGTATTCCTGGATTCTTGAATCCGCCACTCCAGATGGCGAACAATCGCAGAGCACAAGGGATCTATAAAGTGCGTCTTCCTTTTTAACAAAATCCGGAAAATACTTTGCGACTTCGTTTTCGGAAGTTTCAACGACATACGCGCCTTTTTCCACGAGGGAAAGTATTGCCGGAATTTCCGATTCTTTCAACCGAAAGGGCTCGATATAAACCTGGAACTGTTTTAGTTTTTCCTGGAGAATCAAGAGGAGAGAAGAGAGAGGCCATCCGATGACGCCGGTTCCGCGGATATATACGCCGGGGAGTTGATTTGTTTTCATGGGAAGTTCCTCGTTTGAAAAGAAAGTTTTGTCGGAGATACGACAAAAGTCGGAGTGGAAGATTCTTCTTGAAAAAAGGGAGATTCCGTGATAGAGGGAAGACGCTCGATTTTT
>NZ_JAFFPU010000033.1 GCF_016919175.1 Leptospira ainlahdjerensis
TCCCGCGAACCCGCCTCCTCCACCCAATCAGGGTGGGGCCCACGCCTTTCACGGAAGAGTGTAGGAGGTACGACAAAAGTCGAGGTGGAAGATTCTTCTTGAAAAAAGGGAAATTCCGTGATAGAGGGAAGACGCTCGATTTTTTCCCGCGAACCCGCCTCCTCCACCCAATCAGGGTGGGGCCCACGCCTTTCACGGAAGAGTGTAGGAGGTACGACAAATTCTTTCAGAAAAGTACCTTCACTCTTAAACATTTCGCATCCTTTTTTCTTATTCTCTTTTTCTTAAACTCTTGAATAAAACGGATCTTGAAGATAGTTCTCTTTGTATTTGATATAATTTCCCGTAGTCCTCGTGATGATCTCTTTTTCTTTTTCCGTTATATCTCGGATGATCTTTCCGGGAGCACCCATCACGAGAACCCCCGGAGGAATTTTTTTCCCGGGAGTCACAAGAGCTCCGGCACCGATAAAAGCGAATTCACCGACCTCCACGTCGTCCATCAACGTTGCACACATCCCTACAAATGAATTGTCTTTCAGTTTACAGCCGTGAATCGTCGCCCTATGTCCGATCGAAACGTTGTTTCCGATTTCCACCGGATAAACATCCCTCGCGACATGAATCACGGTGAGATCCTGAATGTTCACATTCTCCCCGATTCGAATATAATTCACATCTCCTCTCACCAAAGTCTGAAACCAGATGGAAGAATTCTTTCCTATCACAACGTCTCCGACTACCTGGGAACCCGGCGCCAAAAAAACGGATTCGTGGATCTGCGGTTTTTTTCCCATATATTCTAGAATTTGATAGTTTGATTTCATTTTTCCATCCCTCTCTTTTTTTCTTCTTCCTTTTCCAGAACTTTCCCCTGAAGTCTTCAAAACAAGTCTAAAAAAAAGATTTTCTTTTGACCCCATTCTTCCAGGGAAAAGAATGCACGCATGAGCCGTAGTTCTTCCAATCAAGAAAAAGAAAGAAGAGAAAAAATAAAATCCCTCTTAAAACAAGCTGGAATCGGACTTCTTTTAGGAGCGGCAATCGCGTTCCTCATTCGATTCTTCTTTATCTTTCCTTTTGTTTTGGAGAATCGAGACATGCTCCCCGGTCATCCTCCCGGAACTCGAATTTATTTTTCTCGTTTTGTAGATCGTTCCCAACTCTATCTCGGAGATTTGGTCCTTGTAAGACATCCTACACAGGAGGGAAAGGTTCTCTTCTCTCGAATCGCGGGAAAGCCCGGAGAAACGGTTCAAATGAAGCACAAGGTTCTTCTCAGAAACAATAATCCTGAGGAAAATCTCGGTTCCGGATCCGGTTATACGCTTCAGTTTGAAGACAAACGTGGGCCTTTTCCTTCCAGTTTTTCAGGAAGGGACAATTCGGAACCTCTCATCCTAAAGGACAGAGATTACTTTATCCTCTGCGATAACCGAGATTCCTGCTCCGATTCCAGAGACTTCGGCCCGGTCCCGATTGAAAATATTCTGGGAAAAGCCCTCTAACGGATTTTTAAAAAAAGAGTGGGAACTCCTTTCTTTTTTCCACTCTTTTCCTACTTCAAAAACGTTCTCCAAAAACTCTGGACGTTCTCGGATCCGAGGATTTCGAACCGTCGATCTTTCGTCTCTCCTCGCATCGGCGAGCTTTTAAGAATCATTTAAAAAAACGAATTTTCTTTCGAAAGAAACAACGGATAAAAGAGCGGACTTTCGTTTGTAAAAGAAGCGAAAAAAATAGAAATTCCGGCGAAAACAAAAGAACAAGCTCGGTTTACAAGTCTTTTTTATCCAAAGTTTGACTCAAATTTACGGTCCACGTTCAAACAAATTCAGAAGAATCTTAAATTCTAATGTAGAATTCTTGAATATATTTCTGGTTTCCGTTTTAAGGTTTGACTTTGGAAATAAATTCTATTTTGTTTTTCTTCTAAAAACGATCCTTTCGATTTTAAAATTGTGTTTCGTTTTCGGTTTTCTAATATAAAAAAATACGGAATCAAATAAGAAGATCTTCATTCTTTTTCAACCTTAAAACGATGAAACTCTCAGAGCTAACATTTCAGATGATGGTGGAATCGACTCCGAACGCGATTCTACTCGTAAACAAGGAAGGAAAGATCGTTTTTATCAACGGGCAAACTGAAAAACTTTTCGGTTATCAAAGAACGGAACTCATCGGACAAATTGTGGAAGAATTGATTCCTCACCGTTATCGGAATCGACATCCCGACTTCAGAAATTCCTTCTTCCATTCTCCCCAGGTTCGACCAATGGGGGCTGGAAGAGATCTCTTCGGTTTAAAAAAGAATGGAACCGAATTCCCGATCGAAATCGGACTCAATCCTGTCGCTACGGCGGACGGAACCTTGGTCCTTGCCTCGATCATCGACATCACGGAACGCAAAAAAGCGGAACAACGATTTCGACTCGTCGTCGAATCGGCGCCGAACGCGATGGTTCTCGTAAATCAGGAAGGTAAAATCTCCTTGGTCAACGAACAAGCGGAGAAACTTTTCGGTTCTCAAAGACAGGAATTGATCGGACAAAAACTCGAAATTCTTCTCCCCGAACGTTTTCGTGCCGAACACCCCGATCATCGAAAGCGGTTTTTCTCGGAACCTTCGGTTCGTTCTATGGGTGTGGGAAGAGAACTTTTTGCTTTGAGAAAGGACGGAACGGAGATCCAAGTAGAGATCGGACTCAATCCGATCGATACGGATGAAGGACTGATGGTTCTTGCCTCGATCATCGACATCACTGAACGTAAGATTCAGGAAATGACTCTCATTCGAAAGAACGAACTCGAAGTAAAAAACAAAGAATTGGAACAATTCGCCTATCTCGCTTCCCACGATTTACAGGAACCGCTCCGCACCGTTTCGAATTATATCCAAATTCTCCAGGAGGACTACGCTAAAACGTTAGACGCCACAGCTCACGATCATCTCAAGACAATCGACTTCGCCACAAAAAGGATGAGCGCGCTTGTAAGAGCGCTTTTGATGTATTCCAGAATCGGACGGGATAGAAAACTCATCGAAGTAGACTGCAACCTATTGTTCGAAGAAGTCAGATCGGATCTGGAAAGTTTAATCCTCCAAACCGGAACCAAAATCGTAAAGGACAGACTTCCCTCTCTCAGAGTTTACGAAGTAGAATTCAGACAACTTCTTCAGAATCTGATCGCAAACGCGATCAAGTTTGCAAAAAAGAATACCACCCCTGAAATTCGGATTCGAGCCTTTCAAGAGGGAGAACTCTGGCAATTTTCGATCCAAGACAACGGAATCGGGATCGACTCCAAATACTTTGATCGTATATTCTTTATATTTCAAAGACTCCATCGTGATTCCGAGTACGAGGGTCACGGGATCGGCCTTGCCAATTGCAAAAAAATCGTGGAATTGCACGGGGGAACGATCTGGATCGAATCGACTCCGAATCTCGGGAGCACTTTTTATTTTACGATTCCAAATTTAAGAATATGAACAAAAAAGTCAGTTGTATCCTTCTCATCGACGATAACAATTCGGATAACTACTTTCACGAGCGGGTCATTCGAAAGGGAAACTTTGCGGACCAAGTGGTCGCGAAACAATCGGGAGAATCCGCCCTGGATTATCTCCGAGGAAGGTCGACAAGCTCCGATCCTCGTCCCGATCTGATTTTTTTAGATATCAATATGCCCGGAATGAACGGCTGGGAATTCCTAAAGGAATACGATCTTCTTCCGGAAGAACTCCAGGGAAAGATGGTAGTCGTTATGCTCACTACCTCGGACAACCCGGACGATCGGGCCAAGGCGAAGGAATTCGGAATTCTTTCCGATTTCAAAACCAAACCGCTTACCGAAACGATGCTTCAGGAAATCCTAAACTCTCATTTTTAAAAATCCCCTCATTTTCGCCTGAAAAAACGGATTTTCAAGAGAATGTTCCGGGAAAATACTGTAATCAAATCTTAAAAATTCACGTTTTCGGCGTTCGCTGAAGACTAAAAGATCTTGAATAAATCTAAACAACAAAGGGAAGAAAATGACAAGAATAGCCATCAACGGATTTGGAAGAATCGGAAGACTCGCTTTCCGTGCAGGAATCAAAGACCCCAATCTGGAATTTGTCGCAATCAATGATTTAGTTACTCCTGATAACCTGGCCTACCTACTCAAATACGATTCCACTCACGGAAGATTTCAAGGAACCGTAGAACATACCGAAAAAGAACTCATCGTGGACGGAAAAAAAATCCTCTGTGTTTCGGAAAGAGATCCCGAAAAACTTCCGTGGAAAGATCTGAAAGTGGATTTTGTAATCGAATCAACGGGACTTTTTACGGACAGAGTCGGATCTGAAAAACATCTCAAAGCCGGAGCTAAAAAAGTCGTAATCTCCGCTCCCGCAAAAGACAAGGACATCCCTACTTTCGTCATGGGTGTAAACAACGACAAATACAACGCTTCCACCGATCACATCGTGTCTAACGCGTCTTGCACTACAAACTGCCTTGCTCCGATCACAAAGGTGGTTCTTGATAATTTCGGGATCGAAGAAGGTCTGATGACCACGATTCACGCGACCACCGCGACACAACCTACCGTGGACGGACCTTCGAAAAAGGACTTTCGCGGAGGAAGAGGAGCGATGCAAAACATCATTCCAGCTTCCACAGGAGCAGCAAAGGCCGTCGGACTTTGTATTCCGGAAGTGAACGGAAAACTCACTGGAATGTCTTTCCGAGTTCCGACTCCGGACGTTTCTGTCGTGGATTTAACCGTAAGAACCACAAAAGAAACTTCTCTCAAGGAAATTTCCGCAAAAATGAAAGCGGCTTCCGAAGGTCCGATGAAAGGAATTCTCGGTTATACGGAAGACATGGTAGTTTCCAACGACTTTGTAAGCTCCACACTTTCTTCCATCTTCGACATGGACGCTTGTATCGAATTGAATTCTAGATTCTTCAAATTGGTTTCTTGGTATGACAACGAGATGGGATACGCGAACCGAGTTCTCGATCTCATTCGTTATATGGCGAAGAAAGGTTGATTCATGGAATTGCCTAGACTCGAAAACGTCGATCTCGCAGGAAAACGTGTTTTCCTACGAGTGGACTTCAACGTTCCGATTGAGAACGGAAAAGTCACAGACAAAACCAGAATTGAAAAAACGCTCCCGACCATCGAGCTCCTCCTCAAAAAAGGAGCCCGTGTTATCATCGCGAGTCATTTAGGAAGACCCAAAGGACAAGTGAATCCTGAATTCTCCATGACTCCCGTCGTGGAAGCTTTTCAAGAACTCACCAAAGCGAAGGTTCTTTTTTCCAAGAACGTGATCGGAGACGACGTCGTTCAATTGTCCAAAGAGTTGAAAGACGGGGAAATCCTCGTAATCGAAAACGTCCGTTTTCACAAAGAAGAAGAAGAGAACGAACCGGGTTTTTCCAAAAAACTCGCGGCTCTCGCGGACGTGTATGTGAACGACGCCTTCGGAGCAGCTCACAGGGCTCACGCTTCTACGGAAGGAATCGCACATCTTCTTCCTGCTTATGCGGGACTTTTGATGCACAAAGAAATCGTAGAACTTTCGGCGCTTCTTTCCAGACCGGCTCGTCCTTTTGTGGCGATCATCGGCGGATCGAAGGTTTCTTCCAAGATCAAGGTTCTCACCAATCTTTTTGACAAGGTGAATCACCTTCTCATTGGAGGAGGAATGGCTTACACATTCTTAAAATCCAGAGCGGTTCCTGTGGGAAACTCTCTCGTGGAAAAAGAATTCGAAGTGCAAGCGTTTCAGTTGATCGAAAAAGCCGGAGTAGCCGGAGTCGATCTACAACTTCCAGTCGATCATATCATTGCGGATTCGTTCAGCGACAAAGCGAAGACAAAGTCCGTGGATAAGATGGGAATCTTAGAAGGTTGGATGGGAATGGACATCGGTTCTAAAACCGTCTCCAACTACGAGAAGATCATCAAAAACGCGGGAACGATTTTCTGGAACGGTCCGATGGGAGTTTTTGAAATGGATAAATTTGCGGGCGGCACAATGGCTCTTGCCAAAGCCATCGCGAAATCCAAAGCGAAGACCGTCGTGGGTGGAGGAGATTCCATCGCGGCGATCAACAAGGCCGGAGTCGCAGATAAGATCACTCATATCTCGACCGGTGGCGGAGCTTCTCTCGAATTTATGGAAGGAAGAAAACTTCCAGGCGTCGAAGCCTTAAAGAAAAAAGCCGAGGAATAAACTCAGATCAAGTCGGGATCGGTCGTAAGCAACCACCCGACGTTTTCCATTCTCCCAAAAAGTCCTTGAAGCCAACAGGCTTTCCTACAAACTCTTCCCATCTTTCACGAAATCATCATCAATGAGGAAACCATGCGCAAGACAGTGATCGCCGGAAATTGGAAAATGAATCTTTCCGAAAAGGAAGCCATTTCCTTGGCACAATCGATTAAGGAAAAAATTCCAACCATCGCAAAGGATAGAATCCCGATGGTATTCCCTTCCACACTTCACTTAGCGAGCGTGGCAAGAATTCTGGAAGGAACCGGAGTCGTCGTAGGCGCACAAAACTGCTATCCTTCCGGACTCGCGGCATTTACGGGTGAAACTTCACCGGAACAACTCCGGGAAATCGGAGTCAAGGTCGTGATGATCGGACATTCCGAGAGAAGACAATTCTTAGGAGAATCCAGTTCCTTCTGTAACGAAAAGATTCATTTTCTTTTAAAGAACGGATTTACGGCCCTTTATTGCGTCGGGGAAACCCTGTCCGAAAGAGAATCGGGAAAGACCTTTGAAGTCATCGCCTCTCAAGTAAAAGAAGGACTCAAAGGAATCGAGAGCAATTCTTTCTCAAACCTAATTCTTGCCTACGAGCCCGTTTGGGCAATTGGAACCGGAAAAGTGGCAACCCCGGCCCAAGCTCAGGAAGTTCACGCTTTTATCCGCAAAGAAGTCGCGGGACTTTTTGTAGGGGCTTCTGGAGTAGCAGAATCCCTTTCGATTCTTTACGGCGGTTCGGTAAAACCGGACAATGTCAGCGCGCTCTTAAAGGAAAAGGATATCGACGGAGGGCTTGTCGGCGGGGCCAGCCAGAAGATCGATTCTTACGCGGGACTTTTCTAAGATCGGCTGAAACCGAACTGAGAAGCGATCAGAGGAGAGTATTTTAATTGTCACCCCTCTGCGGCTTCGTAATCTGGCAAAGGATTCAATTTTTTTTCAGGAACTGATATGTTAAACGGAGTCATTCTTACACTATTTGTTGTGGTTTCTCTCTTTCTGGTTTTGCTCGTGATGATTCAAACCGGCAAGGGCGGAGGACTTTTAGGCGGAGGCTCGAGCCAATCCGTTTTCGGTTCTTCCACAGCGGACGTTCTTACCAAAGCGACCCGAGTTACAGCGATTCTTTTTATCATCCTTTCACTTTTTCTTTCCTTTCTCTTTGCGAAAAAAGAAGACAAGCTGATGCCGGAAACCGCACCCACTCTGACCGCACCTCCCGAGGAGACCAAAAGTGAAAACAACACACCGACTACGACTCCAACACCCAACGCGGCCCCTTCAGTGCCTGCAACCACTCCTTAATTTCAGACAGGATCCAATGAGAGAAGAATCCGGAACGAAAGTTCATTCTTCTCTGATCCAAATTCTTTCCTCTCGATTCTTCCTTTTCCTTCTTTTATTCTTTGTAGCGTTCTCTCTATTTTCAGAAGGAAAAGAAGCGGACGATCACAAAACGAATTCATCCGCGACTGCGACGATTCTCAATCGAAGAATTTTAAGAATCTACGAAGACCTCGGAGTCGCGAGAGAACTTATCAAATTGGAAAGAATCGACTCCGTTCCAAACGGAACTTACATTTCTTTTTTAGGAAACTTTCCGAATCGAAAAGGAATCAAAGTCACTAAACATTCCATCTCCGAAGGAAAAAGTGGAATCGAAAGAGCCGAAAGTAAATCGATCCTTCTGGAATTTACGGGAACCACTCTATCCCGGGTTATCACTGAAGTAAGAGCGGAGAACGCGGACGGCTCCGATGTAACCGTAATACGTCTCGTGGACGAAACTCCTCTGGATCAAAACTTGGACGACATTCTTGTAGAAACCAATCGAAACGGCAAGGAGATGCGTTACCCGATCCAGTTCCTACCGGATGAAGGAAACAACCGAGAACGATCCGCGTTTAAACAGGAATTTTATGTAAAACTTTTAGAAGACTTTCTCGTACAGGTCTTGAGGCTTCATGAAATGCAGAATCAAGAATCCGCAAAAAATAAAAAAAAGTTACTGCAAACTTTTAAAGATTCTCTACAATATTGAATCTTCATGTCCTCGTTGCAGGAAAATCTCTTAGAAAGAGCCGGTGAACTTCAGTCCATTTTGGATGGGATTACCGAGCCGTTGGTATTGATCGATCCGGGTTTTCGTATTCGGAGGGTCAACCGATCCACGCTCGAATTTTCCGGTCAATCTTCGTTTTCCTCCATTATAGGGAAAAAATGCTTCGAGGTTCTCTACAATCGAAACGACGTCTGTCCTTATTGCCCGATGAAAGACATGAAAACGGGCGAAGAAAACTTTAACCAATACTTTGAATACCCGAAAGCCGATGTCAACCGTGAGATATTTCATTCGGTGCGGGGACAAAAAGAAACCTTGTATTTGGATTTTTATCCGATCGAAAAAGACGGAATCATCGGATCCGTTTTGGAAAAGGTAAGCAACATCACAAGGATCAAGGAAAAGGAAGAGGAGAATCTTAGAATTCGAAACCTCGCTTCTTTGGGGATTTTTATCTCCGGAGTCGCGCACGAACTCAACAACCCTCTCACGGGGATGAGTTTAACTTTGCAAAGTCTCCTGAACAACCTCACGTCCATCGATCCCGAATTTTTCAAAAAACGTCTGGATATGATGAAAGAGGATCTCACACGTGCGGCGATGATCGTCTCCGACATCATCAGCTTTGCAAAACCGGATAAACTCGTGACAACGACGGCGGACATTTCCGAGACGATCCAAAAAGCAAAGGAAAACGTGGTTTGGGTCTATCCGGTTTTATCGAAGAACATCACCTGGGAAATTCTCTGCGAACCCGGAACGACGTTTCACTTCAATCCGGTAAAGATGGAACGTCTCTTTATCAACCTATTTAAGAATTCTCTCCAAGCCTTTGACTATGGAGAAGGAAAGATCCGCGTGGAAGTAAGAAAGACCAGAAACATGGTCCACATCATCGTAGAAGACAACGCCGGTGGAATTCCGGACAACCTGATAGACAAAATTTTTTCACCGTTCTTTACGAAAAATAAGACCGGAATCGGAACGGGACTCGGACTTTCGATCTGTCATTCGATCGTAAGAGAACACGGCGGCGAATTGTCGGTCCGGTCTTTCGAAAGAAAAACCCGTTTCCGCGTATCATTGCCCTTCACTCAGAACAACGGATATTCTTCCTGATGCACAATATTCTTATCGTAGAAGACATACATTCGATTCGAGAAGCCATCAAAGATCTTCTTACCGGAAAATACCGTGTTTTTGACGCGGAGAATTACGACGAAGCCATTCGAATTCTAAAGAACGAAGAAATCCACCTTGTGATTACCGACATTCGAATGCCCGGAAAGACGGGACTCGATCTTATCAAAACGATCCAAAACGAATTTCCACAAGTTCTTTATACTTTGATGACCGCTTACAATATCAACGATTACATCAACTTCGCTTACAAACACGGAATCTGGAATATCATCCCGAAGTATTCCTTTTTAGATATCAAGTTGATTTCGGTGATGGTCAGCAAACTTCTCACAAAAGACATCTTCGGAGTAGAGAAATATTTCGGCCCCGATTTTATCATTCAAGAATCCGAAGCCGAAGACAGGGAATTTTCAGTGCCTCTGGCGGAAAGTATCGTCTACAAAAGAATCTATTCGGACGAACAGAGGAATTTTCTCTGTAACCGAATTGCAAAGTTTCTGGTGGAAAAAGGGGCTCCAAACGCGATCAATCAGATCTTAGAAGAGCTTACGTCTAACGCGATGATTCGAGCTCCGAGAGATTCCAAAGGAAATTATAAGTATCAGTACGAACTTCCCTCCCGGGATCTTGTGATACCATTGGAGAACATTCAGCTCGCTGAATCCGACTTCTTTGAAATCGGATACGGGATTGCGGATAATACGTTTATCATAGTGATCCGGGATCACTTCGGATCCCTGGATAAAAAAGAAATTCTAAAAAGACTCGATCGCCATATCACGGTAGACGAAACGACCGGTTTTCCTCCGGGGCTCGCGGATTCTCACGGAAGAGGTCTCTATATCTGTCGTGAAATTTCGGATCAGTTGATTTTTAACATCGAAAAAGACAAAAGAACCGAGATCATAGCGCTTTTGGATAAACAAGGAAACAAAAGTTACAAATCTTTGTCCATCTACGAAGTCTGAAGTTAAGAATTTTTGAATATTATCGCGCAACCGACTCTAAGATCGTTGCGAGCCTTTTTAAAGAAAACACGTTGTCAGAACCAGAAAAGAAATAGTATATAAGAATATTATAAATTTCTATAAAGAAATAATTCCTTCTCGCTTTCCAAAACGACGGAACCGGCCTTGCCGGAAGGAAAAAATCTTCCCGGAAGATCGGAAGACTTGATCTTTTCCTTTTTTAAAATTTTCCCTTGATCATCCAAAAATAGAATTTCCGAATTGAGTTCCGCACAAAACCAATCCCCGTTGTGAAAGACGGATTGGTAGACACCCACTCCGGAAGTTCTCTTTATTTCTACTCGCTTATCTCCGGAAGAATCATAAAAAGAAAACTTATCCGGAGCGGAAACCAATACTTCACCCGTGTTCGAAATCGCTAAGGAAATTTTATGAGGGTAGATAGAATCCAGTTCGTAGGAAACATCCTCTTCCCCCTTTTCATCCAAAACAAGAATTCGATCCTTGTTGGTTTTCAAAAGGTGAATCGCAGTTTTTTTTCCGTCCGGGGAAAGCGAAAAGCTCTTTGCAAAAACCGGATTTTTTTCGGAACCCAGTTCTTTTTTAAAAAGAATTTCCCCCTTAGAATCCAGAACAAACAACTCACCGCCTGAAAAAAGAACCCCGCTGATCTTAGAATTGGGAGCAAAGGAATAGTCCGTCAGAAAACGACCGTCGATTTTTTTCGCACCGGTCTCGTTCCCGTTGATGTCCGAAAGAATCACCTGATTGTGATCGCCGGCGACGAGCAAAACGAGATTTCCCGAGGGAGAAATTCTCGGATAACTTCTGTATTCCTTTGTCCAAAGAATTTCTCCGGAAGGTGAATAAAAATTCACTTCGGCGCCGATCTTCTTGTATTCCAAATATCCTTTTGTGTTCAGTGGATACTCGATTCTCCTTGTGTCGTCTAACGCGATTCCGCTCGAACTTTGAATGGTATAATAGGAATTTTCATATTTATAACCGTTCAGACTTTCTTCCGGATTCCACTGAAAACGAGAATCGGGCTCCATCCCTGCGTGCGCCGCTTTTGAAAACGCCCAAACCTTTTGGATTCCCAGAGCCCCTTGATATGGATTCCCGAATCCATAGAAGAATAAGATCGTAAAAAAGAAGCCAAACCCTGCGATCGGTAGAAGTTTCATTCTTTCCTCTTCAATAAATCGTATAATAAATATAAGGCCGTATGCGCGGCGTATTCTCGAAACGAAGCCCTAGGAAACGGGAAATAGTGTTCGTAAATTTCAGTCGAACCGCTTTTTTGAGCGATTCCGAAATAAACCAATCCAACTTTTTTTTGAGGGGTTCCGCCTCCCGGCCCCGCAATTCCCGTAACGCTGATCGTATAATCCGTGTTCAACTTTTTTATGGCGCCTTCTGCCATTGCTTTTGCGGTTTCACGACTCACAGCTCCAAAGGTATCTAACGTGTCCTTTCTAACTCCCAAAATCCCCTCTTTCACGCTGTTATCGTAAGATACAATCCCTCCGAAAAAATACGCGGAAGAACCGGCTCGATCCGTGAAAGTTTTAGCGATCAAACCTCCCGTACAACTTTCCGCGGTGCCAACTGTGAGTTTCTGTTCGGTGAGAATTTTAGGAAGTTCTTCGAATACATCCAGAGTAGACTTAACTCCATAAACTTGGTCGAGTTTCTCTAAGAGAGAATCCACAAGCTTCCGATTTCCCGATTGAAAACTAACCCGGATATAACCGCGCTTAGCGGCGACACCCCAGACTACGGATCCGTTTGTAATCGATTCTTCCTTTGAAATAAATTCTTTCTGAAAAAGAGATTCGCTCATCCACCAGATAAAACGAAAACCGGAATGAAGTTCCTTCGCGGAGAATGTTTTCGAAATCCAAGGAGACAACTCTTCTCGAAACATCTCTGTCATTTCTCCCGGAACACCGGGCATACAACTCAAGGTCGCATTCTCACCTAGTTTTAAAATAAATCCGGGAGCGATTCCTACCTTGTTGTTTAAGATGATGGAAGTTTCAGGGACCGAGATCTGACGAATCGAAGTCTGCATCGCCTCTTCGAAATTTTTACCCCGTAAACGATAGAACGCTTCGATTCGTTGTCTCGCGACGGAACTTTCCACTGAAGCCACACCCGCAAGTTTACAAGCAATTTCTAATGTATAGTCGTCTTCCGTCGGACCGAGTCCTCCGGTCATCACCATAAGTACCGGTCTTTCTTTTGTGGACTCTTTCGCGAGGTTTCCGATTTCTTCTTCTAAGACATTTGGATCGTCGGGAAGAACTACAAACTTAGAAACCGAAAAGCCGATTCCAAAAAGTTCGTTTGCTATCCAGGAAGAATTCGTATCCTGACTTCTTCCGCTCGTTAGTTCCGAACCCGTGGAAAGAACAATGATTTTCGGTTCCGACATCAGGATTCCTTATCCATTCTTTCCGGAGCGGAAACGCCGATTAAAGAAAGACCTTGGAAAAGAATCTCTCTGGATGCGAGACAGATTCTCGCTAGCCCCAAACGGACTTCGGGGGATGCGTCTTTTAGGCGATTATTCTTACCGAGATAAAAACTCGTAAAAGCCTTTGCAAAACTCTGAAGATAGTTCGTAACACGATGAGGCTCCATCGCATTCGCAGAATCTAATATTTCTTCCGGAAATCTTGCGATCCAAAAAAGAAGTCTTTTTCTTTCTTCCCACATTTCGAGTTTGGAAGCTTCTTCCGAGGAAGTTTCGTTTCCGACTTCTCGAAAGATGGAACAAATTCTCGCGTGCGCGTATTGAAGGTAAAAAACAGGATTCTTATCCGATTCATCTTTGGCAAGATCCAAATCAAAATCCAGAGGAGCGTCGAGAGAACGCATTACAAAAAAGTAACGTCCCACGTCTTTGCCGTGTTTACCCAGAAAGCCGATGAGATCGCTCATGGTTTGAAAGGAGCCCGCACGTTTGCTCATCTTCACCTTTTGTCCGGATTCGAGAAGATTGACTTGTTGTGCGATGATCACTTTGAAATTTTCTTTTGGATAGTTTAAGGATTGAATTGCGCCGGAAAGTCTTGCGATATAACCGTGGTGATCAGGTCCCCAGATATCGATGATTCGATCGTATCCTCTTTCGATTTTATTCTTATGATACGCGATGTCCGCGAGTAAGTAAGTCGGTCGGCCGTCGTCTCTGACCACTACACGATCCTTATCGTCTCCGTATTCCGTGGAACGAAAAACTTTCTTCCCGTCTTCTTCAAAAATTTTTCCGGACTTTTCCAAATCTTTCATCACGGTCAGAACTTTGTCTGCGTCGTGAAGCGTTTTTTCGCTGAAGTAGTTGTCAAACTCAACTCCGAACGCGTCCAAATCCTTTCTCTGCCAGACGAGATTGTTTTCTACGGTCCAGACGGAACAAAGTTCCGCGAGTTCCCTGTATTTTTTTTCCTTTAGGAGAGATTCAATTTGAGGGCATTTTGTCGCGTCCTTCAAGAGGGAACTTGCAATATCCTTAATGTATTCTCCTCGATAACCCTCCGAAGGAAGAATATTCCTTTCAAGAATCGATTCGATCGGTGTCGTATCTTCCGACTCTTGGATCGAAGAAGATTCTCCTTTGAGTTCCCGAATCCGAACGAGGGTGGAAACACCGAGCAAGAAAACTTGATTTCCATAGTCGTTGATATAGAATTCTTTATCTACCTTATGACCGATCGCTTTTAAAAGAGAAGCCATCGCGTCCCCCATAGCGGCCGCTCTCGCCGAAACGATGTTTAACGGTCCGGTCGGATTGGCGGATACGAATTCTAAGTTGATCTTTAGGGGGTTGTTGACTTTCGGATAATAATTTCCGGAAAGAATGGAAGATTCGATAAACTTTAGAAGAAAGGAAGGAAGAATTCTGAAATTGACGAATCCCGGAGGAGTAAAGTCCACAGCTTCAAAAAGGTCGGTTCTTTTTTGCAACGCTGCGACGAGGTCTTGCGAAACCTGTATCGGATTCTTTTTTAATAATTTAGAATTTTCTAATGCGAATGAGGTTGAATAGTCTCCGAATTTTTCATCTCTGGAATATTCGATTTTTATTTTTAAAAGGCTCCGATCCAGTTCCGCAAACGAAGTTGTGATTTCGCTTACACTTTCTTCCAGAGTTTTCAAAACGATCTGTTTTAGAGTTTCATTTTCTTTCATTTAAGAGAGTTCCGTTAAGTAATAAGACTATAATCTTCGAATCGAACGTAATCGCCGTTTTAGAGATCGAAACGAATCTTTGAATACGACCTGAAAGGTCGATCTTGAAAAGTGAATGTTGCCGTTTCAATACCATCAAAAAAAATGATCCAAGAGCAAACCACCCCTGCAAACAGGACGCCAAAATTTGAAAATCCGTTTGTCGGAGAAACGGCAATCCTTTTGTAAAAACGACCCCAGCCGCTTTTGGGATTAAACTTACCCACAAGTTGTGAGGAAACAGGAATTGTTTTACAAGAAAAGATTTTGCAGGAGTTCCTACACTGGATTTTTTACTTGTAAAATTATGTTTTTGTGATATAGGAAAATCTCCGAAATTTTTCCGCCACCCACCCCTCCACCCGAAATTTGGGTGGGGCGCGCGACTTTTTCGGAAGCATTGTCGTTGTTCCGACAGATTTTTCTTCAGAGCCAAATAACTTACGGGTAAGGCCACGCCTTTGCGGCGATGGAGTGGAACCAGAGACTTTTCTTTATCACAAAATTTAGATCTTCCCAATAAAAGTTTTCCTCTCAAGTTGTCGGAACTCCGACAGAAATTTCCTTTTATAACCGCTCCCTTCCCCATTTTTTTTTGTTAAAACATAATTTGAAAAGAATCTCTTACGATCATTTCCTCTTGTAAAAAACATTCTTCTTTTTCGAGTTTTCCCAACTGATTTCCAGTTCCTGAAATACCATTTTTTTATTCTCCAGCATGGAAACAAGTATTGATCGTTTTCCTCCTTCCTCTCTTTCCGTACGCACGGGAATCGGAACCGGATTTTTTTGATCCCAACGAATATCCAGGATCACGAGGAATAGGAGGGTGGAAAAATAGAAAAGAAACAAAACCGTCTTAATTAAATTTTCCAAGATTCTCTCCCAAAGCTTCGTAGAGTGTGGTGGTCGATTTTAGTTTCCTTCGAAGGATCGGTTCGAGCATCCGATTGCAAATTCTGTCGAGGTCCAGGATTGTTTCAACAGAGATTTTTCTTTCCTTTAGATCCCGAAAACGAAGCATCAAAAAAGTTTGAATCCATTGGACCAAACCCAGATCGTTTTCACTCGAATGGAGGCAATTCCCGCAAATAAGTTCCAAGGGAGAAGTCTGCAATGCCACGGAGGTCATCTCTTGTAACGGAGTTCCACAGGAATGACAAAGAAGTTCCTTAGAAAGAAAACCTCCGGAAACAAGAAGGCGAAGTTTTACAAAGGGAAGAATCAAGATCGAAGGCCCGTTCTCCTCCAGTTCTTCCAGAGCCCCGGAAAGAAGACGAAATTCACCGGGATGTTCCGCGCCGTCCGGAGTAAAAGAAGAAGCAAGCTCGACGAGATAAGAAACAAGAACCATCCCAAGATAACCGGCTTTCGCACGGTCAAAACGATTGAGGAGCGCAATCTCTTTCACGTTATGTATCTCTTGCTGATTTCTCGCGTTGTAATAGTCCACGCTCGTGAGAGAACCCGGTTCCACGGAAGCGATCGGTCTTGTTTTACTCTTTCGAATCCCACGTACCCGAAAATTTTCTACAATCCCCTCTTCCGGTAATAGACGAATGACCGCGTCTCCCCCCGGAATCTCCCTGGACTCTAGAACGATCCCGCGCATCTTTCTTAAAGATCCTGGAGAATTTCCAGACATTCGTCTTCCTTTACTTTCATAATATTCTCTTCTTCCTCTCCACGTTCGTGATCATAACCGAGGAGATGTAAGAATCCGTGAACGAGCAAACGATAGAACTCGTCCTTTTCGGAATGTCCGATTTCTTGAGCTTGTTTTTTAAGAGTATCGAACGAGATCACAATTTCGCCTAACGCGATCGGAGGTAAGGTAGAATGCGGTTTCCCTTCTCTTCGTTGGAGAATTGCGCTCAAAGGAGAAGCGTCAAATTCCAAGGGGAAGGAAAGAACGTCGGTGGTTTTGTCCTTTCCCCTTCGAAGAAGATTGATCTCTTTCATATCGGAATCTCTTAGGAGCAAAAGACTCAGTTCGCAGGAAGAATCTCCAAGCTCTTTTCGAAATAGAATCTTGCAATTCCGAAAGACCTCTTCCTCATTCCACCAAGGGATTCTTCCGTAGTCGTTCGAAATTGAAATGAAGTCGACGGTCAGTTTCCTTTCCCCGAAACCGTGGTTTTTGAATTCTTAAGACCGTTGGAAGAGGCGCTCAGAGGATTCTTTTTTTCCAATGCTTTTGTTGCTTCCATACTCGGATACTTCGGTCTGGAGTGAAGACTGGATAACAGCACTTCCTTAAAAGAAGCTTTGATCACTTCGAGATCTCCGAGCGTCAATCCGCATTCGTCCAACTGATTTTCCGAAAGTTTAATGCCGATGATCTTTGTGATCAAGTTATCCAAGGATTCCGGATTGATCTCCTCCAAGGAACGCGACGCGGCTTCCAAAGAGTCAGCGATCATCACAATCGCGGTTTCCTTTCTCTGAGGTTTCGGGCCCGGATATTGAAAATCTTCTTTCCTGAGTTTTTTCTTCTGAGTGGGAGAAAGTTCCGAAAGAGCTTTGTGATAAAAGAAAGCCATCGTAGAAGTTCCGTGATGCTCCGGAATAAAGTCGATTACTTCTCTCGGAAGTCTCGCTTTCTTCGCCATCTCGATCCCGTCTAACACGTGATCAATGACGATCTTCGCGGCGAGCGCCGGATTGTTTTTATCGATGTTCTCTTTTTTGGGAATCAAGTGCTGATTCTCCACAAAAAATCCCGCGTTCGGAATCTTGCCGATATCGTGAAAGTAAACCCCAACTCTTGTGAGAAGCCAATCGAGTCCAAGGTTCTGACAGGCGCGCTCTGAAAGGGCCGCGACCATAAACGTATGCGTATATGTCGAAGGCGCTTTTGTAAGAAGGTCTTGCAACAGCGGATGCCCCGTATCGGCCAATTCCAACAATTTAAAACGGGTCGGTATGTTGAAAAGATATTCGTAGATCGGAAGTAAAAACTGAGCCGCAGTCGAACAGGCAAACCCGTTGATCAAACAAAGAACGTATAATTTGAAAATATTGGATTCAACCAAATCTTTGAGCCAAGAGCCGCTCGGGATCGCAACCCAATAATTTCTGGAATCAAAAAGATAACCGCTTGAAGCGATGATGATCTGAACTCCCGCGATGTATAAACCAGCCTTGATAAAATCAATTCGTTTTTTAAGGTTTCTTCCGTAACTCGCGGAAACGATGCAGGAAACAAATCCGAGCATAAACGAAGTTGGATTGTAATGCGAAGCCATAAAAACAAAGAAGGAAAGATAGAATCCGATCGCGATCGAAAGCTGTTCATCGTAAATAAAACTTATGATCAGACAGACCATTCCCACCGGAACAAAAAGTGCGAAATAAAAGATCGTATCGTATTTCGTCTCGAAGTTAAAAAAGATCCTGGAAGCGATCGTACAACTCAAAACCAAAAACCAGATGAGAGAAAAAACAATCACGTTACTTGAAACATCGTTAAGCCGTTTCGGATTGTATTTCTTCAGAAATATATAGATAATAACGACAAAGACAGTTTGAATCAGAAGAATGGAAATGATCGAAGCAATGTTCGCTCTTGTCGCGTATGTATTTACAATTTGCAGTTTTTTGAATATTTCCGGAGTGATGATCTCCCCGGATTTCACTATCACGTCCCCCGCGAGAATCCTGGAATTGACGGGTTCCGCACGATCGGATGCGAATTTTTTGAGTGCGAGCGTCTCTTCTTCGTTATACGAACAAGAAGGATTGGAATAGATATAACTCAGGGATATTTTCTGAACGACTGGAAGGACTGCAGGATCCATACGAGAAAGTTTTTCCTGAGCCATCCGAGTCAGAATGTTTACGGTCTCCGGATCCCGATACAAATACGATCTTGGAATGATATAAGCGCCTTCCAAATTCGAGATCTGTTCTTTGATCCCTTGATTTCGAACCCTTGCGCCGGAAGATTTCAAAGTCGCGTAATCCGGAGGCAGGTCCCTCAATATGCAAAAAGAAGAAAATACTAAATTAGAATACTGTTGTACAAGGTCTTTGAGTTTCCCTTTTCCAGGAGTTTTGTAAAGAAGTTCGATTTCTTCTTTAGAACGATTCTTCCATCTTGGAATTACGTTTAGAAGTTCGGGATAGGCTTTTCCTTCCACACTCGGCTTAAAGGAACGGAAATTCTCCATATCTTCTTGGATGGCTTTGTTGATAAAATCCTGAAGCGCGATATAGTCTCGATCAAAAACAAAAGGAGCGGACTGATAAGCTGTGAGTTTTTTGGCCTTGGTCTTGTCTTCGTCTTCATAGACGATATCTTTTGCGGAAACGATTTTTTCCGGAGCGGTTTTTCCTTCCGAATAAAGACCGTCCGGAGAAAGATCCATCTTGTCCTGACCAAAGAAAGGAATTGCGAGCATCCAAGTCACCATAAACAAGGTGATGACGACTAAAACGACTTGAAGTCTTCGAACAAAAAGAATCGGACGGACTCGGGTTAAGGTATCCGTAATCCAAGCCATAGCGGACTCGATTTGTTCTCCCGGACTGGGCATACGATTACAACTCCTCGAACTTGCGAACGATTACTTCCACGAGTGGGTGTCTGGTAATATCTTCTTTCCCGAAAAACACCATTCCAATCTGATCCGTGTTTTTAAATAAAGTCACTACTTTTTCGAGTCCTGAACGACCATGATCCAAGTCGATCTGAGTTGAATCCCCGGAAATACACATGCGCGAATTGCGTCCCAAACGGGTCATAATCATCTTGAGCTGTGCGAGCGTACAGTTCTGCGCTTCGTCCAAAATGATAAACGCATTGGAAAGAGTTCTTCCACGCATAAAAGCGACGGGAGCGATTTCGATCTTTGTAAGAGAAATGTATTCTTGCGTTTTTTCCGCGCCGATACATTCGTTTAAGGCGTCATAGACGGGACGAAGATAAGGATCGACTTTCTGATTGAGATCGCCTGGTAAGAATCCGAGATTCTCTCCCGCTTCGACCGCGGGTCTTGTGAGAATGATTTTATCGATCGTACCAGCTTGTAAGAATCTACAGGCGGTTGCCACGGACAAAAACGTTTTCCCGGTTCCCGCAGGACCGAGCGCGAACGTGATCAGATTGTCCTGAAAGGAACGGAAATAGTTTTCCTGATTTCTTGTTCTCGGAAAGATATGTTTTCCACGATATGTGGTGAGAATTTTTTCGGAAGGTTTCCAAGGCATGGTCCGATCGGTATCGGTCTCCCATACCTTTTTTTTGCGGAGTTCCTTACCTGCGTCTTTTAGAATATAAGCAAAGTCGAATGAATCAGTGAAGTCCCGGTCCGGACGTTCGCGGTAGTTTGCTTCGAGTTTTTTAAAAAAATCGAGAGCGAAGTCGACCTTAGCGGATTCTCCTTCGATCTGAAAACCGTTCCCTCGGGGGATGATGTCCATCTCGAGTTGTTTTTCAAGAATCTTGACCCCTTCGTCGTTGATCCCGCAGATCTTCCGATAGAGGTCTTGGTTTTCAAAGTTGAACTGTTCTTTGCGCAAGGAAATAAGTTTATACCTTAACCAGTTTGATCTTCAATTCCTGGAGTTGTTTTTCTTCCACAGGAGAAGGGCATTCGCTCATCAAACAAAGTCCTTTTTGTGTTTTCGGGAAAGCAATGACGTCACGGATCGATTTTCCGCCGGTGAGAAGCATTAGAATCCGATCGACTCCGAACGCCAAACCGCCGTGAGGTGGAGCCCCGTATTCGAGGGCTTCGAGTAAAAATCCGAATTTTTCCTTCGCCTCTTCCTCTTCGATTCCGAGAACGCGAAACACTTGATTTTGAACGTCTCGAGAATGGATCCGGATCGAACCGCCTCCGATTTCGACGCCGTTCATCACGAGGTCGTAAGCCTTTGCGGTCGCGTTGCCCGCATTCTTCTGAAGCGTTTCCATAGATTCAAAATAGGGAATACTCTCATCCGAAGGAGAAGTAAACGGGTGATGCAATGCGTCCCAACGTTTGTGGTCCTTGTTCCATTCGAACATAGGAAAATCCACGATCCAAGTGATGTTGATATCCCCTTCTTTCGGAGTTTCAAATCTTTCCGAAAGTTTCAAACGAAGAGCGCCTAACGAATGATTGACGATATCGGATTCGTCGGCTCCGAAAAAAAGCATGTCCCCTTCTTTCGAACCGCAGGCTTTGGAAATCGCTTCCAATTCTTCCTTTTTAAAACGTTTTGTGATCGTAGACTCCAAACCTTCCGCGCCGTGTTTCATGTAGGCGAGGCCTTTGGCTTTGTAGTCTCGGTTCAACCACGCGGTGTAGTCTTCGATTTCTTTTCTGGAGATCGTAGAACCACCCGGAACACAAACGACCTTTACGGTCCCTCCGCCTTTTACGGCTCCGGAGAATACGTTGAAGTCGCAGTCCTTTACGATCTCGGAAACGTTTACGAGCTTCATACCAAAACGAAGATCCGGCTTATCGGAACCGTATTCTTCCATCGCGGTTTTGTAAGTCATTCTTGGAAAAGGAGTCGAAAGCTGAATATTAAAAACTTCTTTATAAACGTTCGAGATCAGACCTTCCATCTCCGCGAGAATTTCTTCCTGACTCACGAAGGAGAATTCCATGTCGAGCTGAGTGAACTCGGGTTGTCTATCGGCGCGCAAGTCTTCGTCTCGAAAACATTTTACGATCTGAAAGTAACGTTCCATTCCGCCGACCATCAGGATCTGTTTGAAGATCTGAGGAGACTGAGGAAGCGCATAGAACTGATTCGGATTGAGACGGGAAGGAACAAGAAAGTCTCTCGCTCCTTCCGGAGTGGATTTGTTTAGGATCGGAGTTTCGATTTCGACAAACTTGCGTTTGTTGAGATAATTACGAATTGCGAATACGAACTCGTGACGTTTGAGCATACGATTCTTCAATTCTTCCCTTCGGAAATCGAGATATCTGTATTTGAGTCTGAGTTCTTCGGAGATATCGTCAAATTCATCCAAGGAGAATGGAGGAGTTTTGGCTGCATTCAAAATCGATAATTTATCCAAAACGACTTCGATCGTTCCGGTAGGCATTCTCGGATTGATGGATTCTGCGTCCCTTTTTTTGAGAGTTCCTTCCACCGCGATCACGTATTCGGAACGAACCTTTTCCGCAAGGGTGAAGGCGTCTCCTAAGAGTTCTTTGCGAGCTACAACTTGAATGATCCCGGTTCTGTCCCGAAGATCGATGAAGATCACCCCGCCCTGATCGCGGAATCGAAACGACCAGCCGTAGAGAACGATTTTTTTACCTTCCAGAGACTCGTTCAATTCTCCCGCCCAAGAGCGTTTGTTATAATTTTCCTGAATCCAGTGTTCCAATGATTTCTATTTCCTGTTGTATTGATCGAATGAGATAAGAACTAATCTATATTATCAAATCTGCTAAGCTCGGGCCGGAAGGCAAGATGAAAAGAACCGATAGGCCCCGAACGATTCTTTGCGATGATGATCTCGGCCTTTCCCCGCATCTCGGGAGTGATCTCGTCGTCGGCCTTTACCTTCTCTTCTCGGTAGATAAAGGAGACGATGTCGGCATCCTGCTCGATCGCGCCCGACTCCCGTAAGTCGGAAAGTTGCGGTTTTTGATCCTTGGACCTCTGCTCCACAGCCCGAGACATCTGAGAAAGCGCGATGATCGGACATCTCGCTTCTTTCGCCATCTGCTTGAGGGAACGAGAAATCGAGGATACCTCTTGTTGACGACCTCCGTCCTTACTTTTGGGATCGCTCATGAGCTGGAGATAATCCACGACGATCAGACCGATTTTTTCGGTGGTCAGAAGTTTCCGCACTCGACCTTTAAAGTCGTCGATGGTCAAACCGCCCGAGTCGTCGATATAGATCGGCGCCGAGGTGACACGAACGATCGATTCCAAAAGTTTGGGAGCGTCAGCCCGAGTGAGTTCGGATTTTTTGAGCTTCATGGATTCCACTTGAGAATCCGCGCAGACCATTTTGAGAAGGAGTTCGATCCGGCTCATCTCCAAAGAAAAGATGACCACGGGCTGATTGTAAACGAGAGCCACGTTAGACGCGATGTTCAGGGCGAACGTAGTTTTACCGTTACCGGGACGAGCCGCGAGAATCATAAGCTCGTGTTCTTTTAAGCCGGAGGTCGCCTCGTCTAACTTCGTAAAGTTGGTTCGAAGACCGGTGATCTGTCCCCGATTCTTCATGATTTCCATGATGTAATCGGAAAGAGCTACCTTGTCCGAAGACACGGGCAACAAACCCTTGGCGTCTATACTTCTGGAAATTTCGGTGAGATTTTTTTCTACCGTATTGAAAACGGATTCGTTGTCTCCGGGTTCTTTTCGAATGAGTTCGAGAGAATCCTGGAGAATCTTCGCATACATTCTCCGCTCCGAGAATCGTTTGATCCGAGTCGCGTAGTATGGAAGCGGTTGTGTAACCACCGTATCCCGATAGAGGGAATAGATATAATTGAATTCTTTTTCTTCGTCTTTGAGAAGTGAATTTTCTTTGAGAAAGTTGAGGACCGAAACGGGATCGATCGTGATTCTTTTATCAACGAGATCCGTAATCGCCCGGTAGACTCGTCTGTGAAGATCCACATAAAAGTCTTCCGGAGCAACGGGAACATCGATGAGGTTGTCCGCTCCTTTGAGAAGAAGGAATCCTAAGAAGGCTCTTTCGGATTCCGGTTCGTATAAAGAGTCGGACTGCATCGTCCCTTTTAAAGAAGGATTACTCTTCTTCTTTTTTTACGTGAAGCGTAATGACAGGCTGGATTCCTTCTGCAAGGCGAATTTTGATCTTGTAAGATCCCAGACTGCGGATAGGCTCCGCGATCTCGATTTTTCTCTTATCGAGTTCGATTCCATCTTTTTTCAAAAGGGAAGCTACGTCCATAGGAGTCACCGCTCCGAAGAGTTTATCCCCGCCGCCGGTTTTGACTACGATTTCGTATTCCTTGCCGTTGACATTGGAGGAAAAACCTTCCATCGCTTTTTTGCGTTTTTCACGTTTGAGCTCGCCCAGTTTCTTTTGGTGAAGAGCCGCTTTTGTGTTTCCTTCGTTCGCGCGAACCGCGAGTTTTTTAGGGAAAAGGAAATTTCTTGCGTAACCGTCCGCAACTTCTTTCAGGTCGCCTGCGTCCCCGAGATTGATAACGTCTTTTTGTAAGATCACTCTCATGTTGGTACCTCAGTTAACCTTGTAAGGAAGAAGACCGATGCTTCTTGCTTTGCGGATTTCACGGGCGAGAACTCTTTGGTAACGAGCGCTGGTTCCTGTGATTCTTCTCGGAATGATTTTACCACGGTTCGTGATAAATCTTTCTAAGAGTTCAATATTCTTATAATTGATTTGTTTTGCAAGTTCCGGGTCCGCAGTAAAACGGCAAACCTTCTTCTTGTATTTATTCTGTTTTCTCTGTGGCTTTCCTTCCATTTCACCGGAAGATTCGCTACTGTGTTCCGATCTTTCAGATCGTTCTTCTTTTACTTCATTCTCACTCATAAGTGTTCCTCATTAAAACGGTATGTCGTCGTCACCATCCGGTGCAGGGCTGTAGTATTCCGGAGAGGATGGATAAGAATTTCCTCCGGAAGAAGAGGATGATTCCCTTGGAGAGGAAGAAGAATCGTCTCTCGAACCTAGTAGTTGGAAATTCTCCACTACGATCCGGATACGAGACGCTTTTTTTCCTTCGGGAGTTTCCCAAGTGTCCTGCTTCAGTCGTCCTTCAATCGCTATCTGTTTGCCTTTTTTGCAATACTGTTGAATGATATCAGCCGGTTTTCCCCAGACTTCACAATCGAAGAAATGAGACTCTTCTCTCTTCTCACCGTTAGACACATAGGTCCGGCCGTTGGCCAGTGAGAAGTTTACAAGAGAAGTCCCGTTGATCGATTTGAACTCAGGGTCCCGCGTTAGGCGGCCGACCAGAGTCACTCTATTGATATCATTAGCCATTGAGGCGGACAACCATGGAACGAAGAATGTTCTGGTTGATTAGAAAATCCTTTTCCACTTTTGCGATCGCTTCCGGAGAAGCGCTACACTTGTAGTGATGGAAGATGCCCTGCTCTTCGTGTTTGATCGGATGCCAGAGTTTTCTTTGGCCCCAATCTTCGTCGGAAGTGATGCTAACGGAATGCTTACCTAAGGTTTCTTGAACCTCAGTTTTTGCAACTTCCCGAGAGCTCACACGTGTGATGGTGGTGAGTTCGTAGTTTCTCAATTGTTTCCCCTATGGTTAAAGCCCGCCTGCGGAACGCGACGAGCAGAAGAACCGATAATTTATCCTATTTTTTGCGTTTAGAGCCCGGGGTCAAGGGGGAATTCGGTCGAAGGTCGAGAAATGCTCTTTCTTCTTCCACGCGGAGTTCCGTCCCAAGTTCCCCGGAGAGAACCGCGATCTCTTGGAGGAACTCCCTCGCCTCTTTTCCGAGGACCGGTCGGATCTTATGATCTTCCTTTTGGAATTTCCCGAAAATCGGGACGAGTTCGACCATTTCCAAAACATTCTTTCGGATATGAAGAATCGCGATCAGATTGTGGTTTAGGTAAGAGTTCCTACTTCCAAAAATGAGATTGCCCAGAGAATAGAGAATCACCCCTCCTCTGTAGACCTCGATCCCTTGTGGAATATGAGGATGGTGACCAATCACGACCTTCACCCCCGAATCGATGAGCGCGTGGGCGATCTTTCTTTGATCCTCGGTCGGAAAAGGAGAATATTCCACTCCCCAGTGAAGAGAAACGATTCTAACGGGAGGGGCGGCATTCGACCTTGTTGCCCTTCTTTCAAAAAAGGAGGCTTGGAGAGAAGGAAGTAAAAAGGGAGCGACCCCGGCCTTAACGGCGGTTGCATAGTGCGCGGACTCAGCGATCGCAGTGACGGAATGGATTCTAAGATCGGTTCCTTTTAGACTCAGGCTCAAGGGCCCGAAAACTTCGGGCATTTTTTTTCCGGCGCCGACGTTTAGAATATTATTTTTCTTTAATATAGATAAGGTTTCAACCATACCCTTCGGCCCGTGATCGAAGGAATGATTGTTTCCCAAGAAGACGAGATCCACACCCAAAAACTTGAGGGATTCCATATCTCTTTCATGGGCCGTAAAGATATAAGCTTTTTTGGATTCTTCGGTTTTGGAAGCGACCACCGGAGTTTCCAGATTGACCATTCTGAAATCCGCTTCTCCGAACAAAGTCTTTAGACCTTCCACCGGAGCGATCTCCCCGTGTTTCTGAATCGTATCTCGAATTCCCCAATTGAACATAACGTCTCCGCCCGCGAGAACCTTGAGAAGTTCCGGATCTCGGTTGTGCTCCGGATGCAAAACGGAATCGAGTTTGTCTTGGAGAATAGAGAGCGCGGAAGGAGATTCCGGAGTTTCTTCTTTTGAGATGGAGTCCATTGTCTCCGGAAGAAGACAGGAAAAGAAAAACAAAAAGAGGGAGGAAATAAAAAGTTTTCGGATCTGAAAAATGAAAAAAGACACTGAATGTAAATTATTCCTTTTGCCCGAGTTTGGAAAGATCTTTTTTTAAGAATCGAAATGAGATGAGATGGAAATCCAAAAAGTTTTTTTAAGAGAAGAATTTTTTAAAAGAAACATCCTTTCGATGAAAAAACCGACTCTTTGGAATACGTCCTAACCCCAAGGGCTCTCAAAAACGAAACCGAGACCGCTTTTGATTTTAAGTTTTTGCTTAAAAACAAAGACAATTCGAGTCCAATCGCACCCCTTTCCAAACCGCCGACTTCAAATCGTATCTCAAAAGCCGAGGTTTTCGTGTTAGAAATCGGCCTTTTGAATCGAACCGTAAAAAGAATTCCCAAAGAACGAATTAATCGCAATTCGACGATTGGAACCCAAAGATCCGTTTTCAAAAAACGTTTTCTCTGAGATCTTTGTAAAAAAAATAGCTACAAAACAAAAAAGGATGATTCAAATTTTGCGATATCTCTATCGAATTTTTCCGAAGTGAATCCCGGAAATAGATTTATTTTTTCGAAGGATTGAGAATCGTCTTTTTCCGATTCCACATTTCGATCCACTCCCCAATCTTCTTTATTCTTGTTTCCTCTTTTTTCGAATGATGAAGCCGAAACAAAATCGCATACCGATTCGCCGAATCTAAACTTTCAAAAAAATTCTTCGCAACCGGATTTTGTTTGAGGAGATTTTCAAAATCCTTCGGAACCTCGATCTTACTCTGAGAATCGTAGGCTGCATCCCAGCGGCCGTCTTTCTTTGCAGCTTCGATTGCTTTGAGCCCGGCCGGCTTCATTTTCCCGTCTTTTATCAGAACTTTCGTTTTCTCTCGATTGATCTTGGACCAAATACTTTTCGGACCTCGAATACTGAACTTCTGCAACCAAAAAGAATCGTCGAATTTTTGCTTTTGACTATCGATCCAACCGTAACAAAGCGCGACGTCCAGAGCATCCGCATAACACAAAGAAATAATTTTAGATTCTTTCTTTGCGAGTTTGATCCAGATTGGAGTTGCGTCGGAATGATTTTTCTTCAACCATCGCTCCCATTCTTTCGGATCCTTAAAAAATAAAACGGGTAAATCCTTAAAATATTCTTTCATCGAATATTAAGCGACAATGAGTTCGAGATGATCCTTTCCGCTTTCAACGGCGCGAAACGGAATCTTAGAATCGAAGGTGGCGAACTTCAATTTATGATGAACGCTCAAAGCCAAAAGATAAACGTCCGTTAGTTGTTTCGAACTTACGAATCCGAATTTCAAAAACAAAGAAGGAGAATTGATGGAGATATTATCGGGAACAAACTTATGGCCTTTTACTTTTAAAAGAGAATGAAGAATTTCAGAAACCACTTCGACTCCTCCCGGACTCCCAGGATAAGACGTGTTGCTCAGAATTCTTACAAGCGCGTTCTGAGTAATGGGACAAGTAGCCCAACCCCTTCTCGACTTTTGATCAAACCAACTCCAAGCCGTCTCGTGAAAGGTATGATTTGCATCGCTGAGAGCGATCAAAACGTTCACGCCCAAAAGATAAGCCACTGCTAACCTTCCTCCTCTTTGAGTCGGTTGATCAATTCGTTTGTGACCTTAAGCCCTTTTTGTTTTGGAAGTACCGGCCATCCATATCGATTGGATTCAAATTTTTCCGCAGCCTTGATTCTGGCGTATTCTTCTTCCATTTTCAAGTTGTGTTCCAATGCGGTAATGATTAAGACCCTCATCGAAACGCCTCGTTCCGCGGCCTTGATTTTGGCCTGTTTATAGAGAGTGTCAGGGATTTCCAAGGTAGTTTTCACATATTTATGGTGCCATAAATATGGTTTTCCACAAGTAAAATTTTATCGAATATACTAAAAATTTATTTTGAAATTAAAATCAAAGAGTCAAGACGGGTGAAGAGGAATGCGACGGACGTCGCGATTGGTGAGAGAAACTTTAACGAGGAAATAGATACATTAGAGAAATATAAAATAACCGATCAAAGTCAAGAGCAAACCGAAAAGCCCTACCGGCAATCCAGCCTTGATCATATCTCTGATTTCAAAACCTCCGACTGCGTAGGCGATCGCATTGGGAGGAGTGCTTACAGGAAGCGACATCGCAAGAGAAGCCGACAACGCGATTCCGAGACAGACCTCCAAAAGATAAGCCTGTGATCCCGGAAGTATGATGACGGAAAGTGGGAACGCAAACGGAACCAAAAGATTGGTCGCGGCCGTATTCGACATAAAAGTACTCAGTAGAAGAGAAAGAATACAAAGAAGAAACAATGCGCTGACCGCATATTCCGGTTTTGTAATGGGCTTAAGAATTTCTGAAAACCAAAAACTCATCCCGCTCTGTTGCAAACCCACGCCGATCGCGATCCCACCTGCGATCAGAAGAAGAACTGACCAATCCAAAGAGTTGATATCCTTCTCGTTTAAAATTCCCAGGGCGGGAAAAAGAATCAAGGGTAAGAGCGCCACAACACCGGCGGGAATCCCGTGTATATTTTCGGTAAACCAAAGAATCACGGTTCCCAAAAAAACAATCGCCGTAACTCGAAATGAAAACGTAGCGGTTCCTCCATCCGGTTCCGGAAACTCGACCGCTAGTTCCAAGGCCCCGTTCTCCGGAAAAAGTTTCAAAAGTAGAAACCACGCAAAAAGAATGAGAATGACGACTAATGGAACTGCAAAAAGCATCCAAACGCCAAAGGAAACGGAAATTCCTTGCTGTTTCAAAAGACTCATCGCGATGATATTCGGCGGTGAACCGATCGGAGTTCCCACTCCTCCTATATTCGCGGCGAAAGGAATTCCTAAAAGAAGCGCCTTACGAAACGGTTCCTTTTCCGGTAAAACCTGAAAGAGAGGAAACGACAGTGCAATCATCATCGACGTAGTAGCGGTGTTACTCATCCACATCGAAATAAAACCGGTAGTAAACATAAAACCGAGAAGAACCTGATCGCTCTTCGTTCCGAACTTTCCGATCACACGGTTGGCAAGAAAACGATCCAACCCGGTTTTTACGCAGGCCTTAGCGAGTACAAAACCTCCCAAAAAAAGAATGATCGAAGAATCCGCAATCGCGGACAAAAAAACGGAAGGCAGCGGATTCTTAGCTTGAGGAAGTTTGAAAAGCAGAAGGTCGAGCGGATTTGCAAAGAAGATGATTTCTAAAAAAAGAATTAAGATGGAAGTCGCGTATCCTGGAATCGGCTCAGTGACCCAAAAAAGAGCCGCAAGAGTAAAGATGCTGATCATCACGGAAACCGAAAACGGAATCCCGAGCGATATCTGAACAAAAAACAAAAAACCTAAACAGACGAGCATCAAAAGAATCGATACAGGTTTTTGTTTCATAAATGTTTCCTCGGGAATTCAAAAAAGATTTCGAATTCGTTCAAAGCCATTTCCAACCGAACTTCTGAAAAAAACGGAACGCAGAAGTTACAAAAAGTCGAATATGCAGAAAACCTTTTTTAGAAGAGTTCCCTCCTTTGTGATAAATCCTCACGTCCGGAAAATAATCTTTTCGATTCAAACGCATGGATAAATCGAAATCTTCGAAATATAAAAAAAACGATTCGTCAAAACCGTTGATTTTTTGAAGAGAATCCGTTTTTGCAAAGATAAAACAACCGCTCACCAACGGAACCGAACGTTGAGTCAAGCTCCAATCCTTTTCTTTCAGATCATAAGAGTCCAAACTATCAGAAAAAATTCTCCTTAAAAAACCGGGGGCGAACGATCGCAAAAATAAAACAAAGACGGTCGGATACGACTTCACTAAAAATTGCAGTTCTTTAAAGTTCGGCGCTTTTCTAAAACTTTCCCAATCCAAAACCGCAGGAACCACCGCGTCGCAGCCTGGATTTTCATTCAAATAACGAACACAAAGTTCGATCGTTTCGGGAATCATCTTGATGTCCGGATTCAAAACAAGATGGAACTTCGTTTTCGATTCTAAGATGGAACGATTGTTAGCCGCTCCATAACCCGGGTTTTCCGGAAAATGAAGATATCGACAATTGAGTTTTGTTTTTTGGAGTTCGGCTTTAGAGCGAAGCAATTCTAAAATATTGACGGCGCCTTCCACGCGCTGCGGAGAATTGTCTATGAGATCCAGATGGAATTCTAATCTTTCGGATCCTTTGGAAGTCTGAAAAAAAAACGACTCCAGGAGAGTATCCAAAGATTCCCTCAAGACGTCCAAGTTCGGTTTATAGATTACGATGGAAACGGTAAGTCCGGAAATCAAAATGGGATCCTTGTTCAGATTCTAATTCCTTGAAACGAGTTTTTTAAAAAAGGCGGATTCTTTGCCGGTGATTCCGTCAAAGATTCCCCGAAAAATATGGCGATACGTTTGTAAGATAGAGTCGGATAAAAAAGGGAGAATCCAAAAACGAAGACCCGTTTTAAAAAGCACCTCCAATTTAAAGCGAAATGGAATATGCGACATCTTACAGATGAGAAGACCGTTTCGAAACAAAAAATACCAACGAAAGGGAGAATGGATCGAAATAGAAAATAAACCTAAGATTTTTCTGGACTGATTCCCGATCGAATGTTTCATCCTTGCATCGCATACTACGCAGTGAACATAACCTTTGTGAGCCGCTCGAAAGCACCATTCGTAATCCAGGTAATCGATAAAAAAATCTTCATTGATGAGCCCTACGTCTTCCAAGACTCTGAGCGGATAAAAACTCCCCGAAGTAATGAGAAACGAATTTTCTAAAAGGCCTTTTCCATTCTCAATTCCATAAATATTACGATTTTTGATTGTATCAAAGATATTCGGTCCATAGGATCCAATTTTTTTTCCACGGATCGTTTGATTCTCATCCCTACTTACGATTTGTAGAAACGTTTCGATCGCTTGGATTTCTAGAAGGCTATCCTGATCAAAGAGCCAAACGTGCGAATAAGAATTCTTCTTTGCGTATTCAATTCCTCTGTTGAGAGCGTATCCAAGCCCAAGATTGTTTTTGTTTTCAATCAAAAGATTCGGCTTTTGAATTTGCGAGCGAATCTTCTCGATATTTTTCGAATGATTGTCTACGACGAGAACAGGAACGTTCTTTGCGTTTAAATTTTGAATATTCTCAAGAGTGGATGGAAGTTCCGGATTAAAAGTTACGATGATTGCAATCGGAGAAAACGATTTTTGCATATTATTTTTTGCGGAAAGGAGCCAACGGGCCTCGACTCATCCAACGAAGAAGTTTACTCGACTTAACGATTCGATTCTTATGAAAACGAATTCGTTTTGCGATGAGCCCGGGAAGATATCGTAAAAAAGCGAAAGGAACGAGTAGAATCTTAGGACTCGTAAACAAGGAATGAAAGAAAATACTGATCGAGAAAAAAAGGAAATGATGAAACGCAAATCGAAACGCGAACCATAAGGGCATGTTCTTCCAATAGACGATCAAAGCATTTCGTAAACCGTAATACAAGGAAAAAGAACTTCTTTCCTTTGTGGATCCGAATCCGTGATGAAAGACTTTTATATTCGGCGTAAAAAGAACTCTCTCACCGATAAGTCTCGCCCTAAAACTTAGGTCCACATCTTCCATATAACAAAAAAAATCGGAATCAAATCCTCCGAGTTTTTCCCAGAGATCCGTTTTGATTGCCATCGCTCCGCCGCATGCGGAAAAGATTTCTTCTTCCGTTAAATATTCTTTCGAAAGTTTTTGTTTATAACCCCTTCTCCAAGCGGCGCCAGAAACGTGATAGACGTCCCCCGCTCCGTCGACGATCTCACCTTGGTTTTCTTTTAACATCAAAAAGGAAAAAATAGAATATTCATTCCCTCTCGATTCCAAAGTGGTTTCGCACTGTTTGAAAAAATCGGAGTTCAATCTCGCGTCCGGGTTGATGAGAAGAATCCAATCCGATTTCGGAGCAATCTTACTCGCTTCGTTATTTCCTCCCGCAAATCCGAGGTTACGATGGTGTATATGAACGATCCTTTGTTTCTTTTTTGCAATGCCCGAAAGAACTTGTGCGGTATTATCCCGGGAGTGGTTGTCCCAGATCACCCAGTTCCAATTGGGAGGAAGTTGCATGGACTGATCCAGAGCTTCGATATACCTTTCGGAATTGTAAGTGATCGTTAGAATATTATAAGAGGTCATAAAATGAACAACGCGGAAAAAAAGAATCGAACGATCCGAATTCTATCCGAGCTTTTAGGGAAACTTTAGAGATTCTCTTGTTCTTACAGATCTCAAAAAGCATTCAGTAGAATTTTTCGTTGAGAATTTTGATCAAATATTGTCCGTAGCCGTTCTTTTTTAGAGGCTCAATCAATGCCTCCAACTGCGAAGCTGTGATAAACCCTTTTCGAAAAGCGATTTCTTCCGGACAAGCTACCTTTAAACCCTGACGTTTTTCGATCGTCTCGATAAAAACGGAAGCCTCCAAAAGAGATTCGTGAGTTCCCGTATCGAGCCACGCATAACCGCGTCCCATCACCTGAACGTTCAACGATCCTTTTTCGAGATAGACTCGATTCACATCCGTGATTTCCAATTCTCCTCTTGGAGAAGGTTTGATGGATTTCGCGATGTCTACAACTTGCTCGTCGTAAAAATACAAACCCGTGACCGCATAACTTGACTTAGGTTTTGCCGGCTTTTCTTCTATCGAAATCGCTCTACGATCCGCGTCGAACTCCACCACTCCGTATCTTTCAGGATCTTGGACCGGATAGGCAAATACGGTGGATCCGGATTCCTTTTTGGATGCGTCTCCTAAGAGTTCGGAGAGTTCATGACCGAAATAAATATTGTCCCCCAGAATCAAAACGGAGGGATGACCGTTTACAAAATTTTCGCCGATCAGATAGGCCTGCGCGAGTCCGCCGGGATCCGGCTGAACCGCATATTCGATTTCCAACCCCCAACGTTTCCCATCCCCCAAAAGTTCTCGATACATCGGTGTCGCTTGCGGAGTCGATATGATTAGAATTTCCCTTATCCCCGCCAACATCAAGGTTGTGAGAGGATAGTAGATCATCGGTTTATCATAAACCGGAAGAAGTTGTTTTGAAATGACATGAGTGACCGGATAAAGTCTTGTGCCCGATCCGCCCGCGAGAATGATTCCTTTTCTAGATTTCATTTAACGTGTCTCGTATTGATTTTGATAGTATTCTTTATATTCACCGGAAAGAATTTCTTTCCACCAGGACTCATTGTTCAAATACCATTGAATCGTCTCCCGAAGCGCGGATTCAAAACTGAACTTCGGTTTCCATCCGAGATCTTTTTCAATTTTCGAAGGATCGATCGCGTAACGAAAATCATGTCCAGGCCTATCTTTTACGTATTGAATCAGCTTGGAATGGGGCGCTCCCGAAGGATGTAGTTCGTCCATAATCGAACAAATAGAATGAACGATATCGATGTTTTTTTTCTCGTTCCGTGTTCCGATGTTGTAAGTCTCGCCGGGAACACCGTCAAAAAGCGCAGCACTGAGAGCGTAACAGTGATCCTTGACATATAACCAATCTCGAATATTCTTTCCGTCTCCGTAAACCGGCAACGGCTTGGAATGAAGACAGTTTAAAATCATAAGTGGAATTAATTTTTCGGGAAAATGATAGGGTCCGTAATTATTGGAACAGTTGGTCGTTACTACAGGCAGACCGTATGTATGAAAGTAGGAACGAACGATATGATCGGAACCGGCCTTGGATGCAGAGTACGGAGAATTTGGCGCGTAGGGTGTTTCTTCGGTGAAAAAACCGGTTTCGCCTAACGTGCCAAATACTTCGTCCGTGGAAACGTGGAGGAATTTCTTTCCTTCAAACTCCTCTTTCCATTGTAGTCTAGCTGCGTCCAAAAGATAAAACGTACCGAGGACGTTCGTTTTGATAAATTCTTCCGGTCCTAAGATCGAACGGTCCACATGACTTTCCGCGGCAAAATGAGCGACAAAATCAAAAGAATGTTTTTCGAAAACTGAAAAAACTTCTTCCTTAACGGCTATATCCGCTTTGATAAACGTAAATCTGTCGTCGTTTTTCCACCGATCCAAACTTTTTAGATTCCCTGCATAGGTCAGCTTATCCAAAACGAAAACGTGAAAATCCTTCGTTTCTTCCAAAATCTGATGAACGAAGTTGGAACCAATAAAACCGGCCCCGCCCGTGACTAAGATATTTTTCATAATTTATTTCCAGAACTTGGGACGAACTCTTGAAGACAAAGTTCCAGGTCTTCTCTCCAATGAGGGATCGGTCCGAATAGATTTCTTGTTTCTTCTAAATCCAAAATAGAATAACGCGGCCTAGGCGCCGGCGTCGGATACTGTTCGGTAGGAATCGGAAAAACGGGTTTCTTGTTATCAAAAAGAAAAAGGGAACGACCCAAATCTCTCACAGAGACGGCAAAATCAAACCAGCTTGCGACTCCCGAATTGGAAAAATGCAGTGTTTGAGGAAAGGTGTTTCCTTTTAACTTTTCCCGGATTAAGAATATTATAAAGTCCGCAAGTCTTCCCGCCCAGGTCGGCCTACCAAGTTGATCCTCAATGACTTTCAATTCGGCTCGATTTGGATCTCCTAAAAGTTTCAGAATCGTCTTCGGAAAATTACTCCCATGTGAAGAATAAACCCAACTCGTCCGGACTATGTTTGCATAAAAAGAATCTTGAAACGTCCGGCGAATCCAAGTTTCTCCTTCGGCTTTAGAAACACCGTAAACACCTTTCGGCGAAAGAGGAGAATTCGTCTTCCAAAAGCGGATCGTATCATCTACGGTTTCAGAGTTAGCGTCGAAAACAAAATCGGTAGAGATATGAATCAAATGAATTTTTCTTTTAAAACATTCTTCCGAAATTTTTTTAACCGCTAAAGAGTTAATCTGAAAAGCCAGATCTCTCTCCGATTCGGCCTTGTCTACTGCGGTATAAGCGCCGCAGTGAACAAACACCTTCGGATTTTGAGAAAGAATCGAATCGATCACATCCAAATCGGAAAGATCCCATTCTTCCCTTCCAAATCCTTTCGAAGAAAAACCGTTTGATTCGAGTCTTTTGGACAATTCCCAACCGAGCTGCCCGTTTTTACCTGAGTAAAATATCATATTCTAATATACGAATGGAGTTAGGAAATCGTTTAACAAAGGGGTTTCCTTGTCCCTTTTTGAAATGATAAAATCCGCGTCAGGAAGCCAATTCCTCCAAGGAATTCCGATGTCCGGATCGTCCCAGCGGATTCCTATTTCTTTTTGAGGATTGTATTCTTGCGTTACTTTATAGAGAAAATCGGAATTATCTTCCAGGGTAATAAACCCGTGTGCAAACCCCGGTGGAACCCAAAAAATGTTTTTATTTTCCTCAGATAGATCCGCGGAAATCCACTGACCGAAAGTTGGCGAATTTTTGCGGATGTCTATGATAACGTCGATGACTCTACCTCGAACGACTCGTACAAGTTTTCCCTGTTCGAAAGGAGGAATTTGAAAGTGCATTCCGCGTAGAACCCCTTTCGCTGAACGAGAATGATTGTCCTGTTGAAAATCAGTGGGAATGTTTTCGTTTTCAAAAGCCGATTTTTTGAAAGACTCAAAAAAAAAGCCTCTCTCGTCTCCATAAACCTTCGGTTCGATCAGAACGGGGCCTTCGATAGAAAATCTTTTAAATTGCATATTGTTCACTGGAATCCAAACCGAAAATTCTAAAATCTATTCTTATGATAACCAAAGATTTTTAGATTTCGTTCATCGCGATCACAATTTATTCGACGTCGTCGAGAGAAATTGAAATTTAAGAACGGAAACTTCTTCTCCTCGGGTCCATTAGAAAAACCATCTTCGTCTCCACAACCACTTTGAAAAATCATGACAAATACCTTTCGGGAGACGATCCCCTCCTACTTGATCCAGGTGCGGAGAATAAAAGTCGTCCTCTTCCAAGATCGAGCCCCACTTCTTCCATAAATTCTTCCGATCATTTTTCGCAACGGAAGAATTCGGATTGAATTCTAAAAAACAATCCCAACTCGATTCGTTTAGGAATTCTGAGAATGGATTGCTTACCAATCTCAATCCTTCTTCTCTCAGTCGAATCGAAAGATCCACGTCCCAATAATAATTTTGAAAAGACTCGTCCAATCCCTGAACTAAATCCCAATTCTTTCGAGATATCAGAAGAAGATTTTTTGAAAGTGCGGAAACGTTTTTTTCAATCCATTCTCCGGACCAAATCCTCGCCTGATTCGGAGAAAGTCGGTTTCCGGTGATTCCAATAAAACCGTTTTTACCAAAGATCAAAGAAGAATAAAGAAGTTCCTTTTTCGAATCAACGACCACAGGAGAAACGGCGCCGACTCCGCCGGATTCGGCGTGCTGCAATAATTCATAGAGCCAGTTCTCTCCTTGAGGAATGAGAATAGGATTCCAGAAAAAAATAAACTCCGTTTTTGTATCCGCAACGATACGATTGATCTCTTTCGAATTCAGAATTTCATACGAAGTCTTTTCGCAATGAAGCGTAACGTCCTTCGGAAGCTTCCAAGTCGAAACGATATCCGAATCTTTTCCGGCGAGACCGAATACAAAGTGCATTCTTACGTTCGAAGTCGTTTCAATCAGATATAAAATTTTGGTATAAAGAGAATCCAGACCGAGATTGGAACCTAAAACGTAAATTGTAACGGAAGGAACTTTCTTTAATTTTCGAATCGTATGATAGGTAAAAGGATAATAACCCGGAACGATTTTTTCAACGATTTCGTTTCTTTTTCCATAGTGTTCCAAAATTGCTTTTTGGGAACTTCTTTCACAGACTTCCGCTTTTTTTCTGGAAAAACTTTCTCCGTGCAAACGCCAGATATACAAAAAATACGGAAGTCGTTGGATGCGGTCCGTGGAACGGGAAGCTCTCAGTGCAAACTCATGGTCCTGACTTCCGTCATAACCTTCTCGTATTCCGCCCATCTTCTCTATTAGAATTCTTGAAACTACCACGAAGTGACAGATATAGTTGTGAGAAATCAATTTTTCAGGGGAAAAGGCCGGTTTCGCAGAAACGGAAAATACTCCCGGAGTTTTAGATTGAAAGATTTCATCGGAGTATAAAAACTCGGGACGTTTTTTTTCATCTTGAAGAGACTCGACAACGACGGAAAGGGCTTCCTGCGACAATCGGTCATCGTGATCCAGAAAAGCGACGTATTCTCCGGATGCATATTCAAGCGCTTTTCGCGTCGCAACGCTGATCCCTCCGTTTTTTTCAGAGCGATAGTAACGAACTTTGGAATTTTTTTCGGCCTTATCTTTTAAATACAACCCGGGCCTTTCATCAGGGGATGCGTCATCTAGCAAGATCAATTCCCAATTCTTATAGGTTTGTGATTCCACCGAGCAGACCATCGCGTTTAGATGTTCGATTCGCGTGTTGTAAACCGGTACTAATATGCTGATCAAAGGGCGATAAAGAAAAGAATCCGATCCGACGTCCTTCGTCGAATATCTAAAAAAGAAATACTGATACTGTCTGGACAGATAACGTAGTTTTTGAAAAAAGATTTCGATTTTAGAAAGTTCCCCGTAACCCTTCTGAAGGGTACTTTTATATTCTCTAATTAGGTCATCGCCAAACAAGTGGGATTTATTTTTATTCTTAAAATTCGGTAAACGGAACATAGACAATTCAAAATGAAAAATTAACGATACGTCTTTTCATTGCTGACAAGAATTTCAATGAGATAGACAATCCTTTAATTAGCTTAAAAAGTACAGGAAGCTTTGTAAGAATAAGAAAAGTTTCCTCTAATTCTTTAGCTCGTAAATGCCTTCGAAAAAGAATTTCAATATTGTCAATATAGAGGTTCTTATGATTTTCATAAAGCTGCATGTGCAAAGGCAAAAAACTCTGAATGGATCGACTTGATCTGGACGTATGACCTACTCTGTAATAAAAAAGAACCTTCGGAATCTTATAAACTTTTAATCCTCGTTCAATTAATTTTAACCAGAAATCGAAATCTTCCCATTCACTCTCCATTGTATTTTTGCTAAATCCGCCGACTTTTTTCCAATCCGATTTTCTAAAAACAGCCGAAACAAAAATGCAATTCTCAAGGAGAATATCCGGAAATCGATAATCAGGGAGATCCCATCGTCCCCTAAACCCTCCGAAAAATTCCGCCTCGCAGTATAAGATGCCAATTTTGGGATCTCGCTCAAATGCGACTCGAGCTTCATTCAGATAATCGGGATGGATTTTATCATCGGAATCCAAAGGAAGAATGAATTTTCCTCGAGCTTTTCCAATCCCAATGTTTCTCGCCTGAGACGGACCGGATCTAGGTATTGCCACGATAGAAAGATGCAAGTTTTCATCCGGGAGTCTTTTAAGAATTTTTAAGGTTTCTTCGTCGTCTGAGCCATCGTCTACAAGGATGATTTCCCAATTGTCATAGGTCTGCATCTGAACTGACTTAATTGTTTCCTCAAGGAATCGACCGTAATTATAGCATGGGATAATGATGGAAAATAACGGTTTGGATTTTTCTGTATTGGGAATCATTACGAATGCCTTAGGATAATCTTCTTCGCAAAATTTGTATTTAAGAATTAAACTTATTTTCTCGAAATCGAGTTGAATAATTTTTTCATGATCAGCTTCGCATATAGTAGAACTTTCTCGAAAAACATTAAAATATCGCGAAAGAAAAAAAGTTCTATTCGAGTATAATACAATTCTTGCGATTTTTTTCTTTCTTGAATCAACTTTGTTCTATTTTTCGGATCGGAACTTATACCATCTAAATTAAAGGAAGAAAAAACCACTGGGATATACTTTGTCGTGATTGATTTAGAGGAATATATCCTAAGCCAAAATTCGTAGTCTGCCACAATCTTAAAATTCGTATTGTACAAGCCAAATTTTTCGAATAAATCTCTTCTTATCAAGCATGCCGGATGCCAAATTGTATCCAATAATAGATGCGATAGCGAGAGTTTCTTCGGTTGCTTACCTAACCGCTTGATATTATCGAGAGATTCGATATACATGTCTCCATAAATTAATTCGCTATCGAGTTGATACGAAGAAATTTCTTCTATCGTATTCTCATTTGCTAAAGTATCTCCAGAATTTAGAAAAAGGATATATTTTCCTTGTGATTTTTCAATTCCCTTATTTTGCGCGTAATAGATACCTTCATCCTTTTCGGACGAAAATTTAAAACGCGGTGTCACAAATGACTCCAGGTATTCCTTGCTCCCATCTGTTGAAAGCCCGTCTACTATTATATGTTCGAAATTCGTAGCTGATTGCAGAAATACACTTTCCAATGTTCTGCGGAGACCGGCGAGATTGTTATAGTTGATAGTAACAATTGATAAATCGATCGCTTTCAAAAATACTCCTCTTTATATTTGAATTTAAGGAAAAATACTTTAATCGCATTCTTTATTTTGAAAGAGAAATTACATTGCTTTCTAAAACGCATTTATCGCTTCTACAATTTGATTTACATGCTCCACTGTGTGAAACGTGGATATAGGCAGACTTAAAGTAGTACGATGAATTTCTTCCGAAATCGGGAATGTTTCATTCGAGGAATCCAATAAACCCTTCATCGCCGGCTGTTTATGAGGAGGCACCGGATAATGAATTTCAGTTTTAATGTCCTTTTTTAAGAGATATTCTCTCAGCAGATCCCTTTTTTCATGCCGAATATTGAATATGTGATAAACATCATAAGTTTCATCAGAAACTAATGGTCGAATGATTTCATTTTTTAAATTTTCTAAATAGATTTTCGCAAGGTTTCTTTTATGTTGATTATACTCATCCAGATATTTTATCTTAACGCTTAAAATCGCTGCTTGAAGTTCATCTAATCGAGAATTGTAACCGACTAAATCATTTTGATACTTAATCGAAGAACCGTAGTTTCTCAACTTTCTGATACTCTGATCGTAATCAAAGCTATCTGTAACGACAGCACCAGCATCCCCCATTGCGCCAAGATTCTTAGTCGGATAAAAACTGAAACCGCTAATTTCGCCGAAGGTGCCTGTTTTCCTACCCTTATACATTGCGCCATGCGACTGCGCGCAGTCTTCAATTAAAAAAAGATTATGATTTTTCTTAATTCGCAAAATAGAATCCATCTCGCAGGGCTTACCATACAGATGTACGATTAATATTCCTTTAGTTTTAGGTCCGATTTTCTCTTCAAGTCGATTGGGATCTATATTATAAGTTCTCAAATCAGGTTCGACCAAAATCGGTATTAAGCCTGCATGTAAAATCGCCAAAATGGAAGCTATATAGGTATTAGAAGGAACTAGTATTTCCGAGTCTTTTTCTAAGTTTAATGACTTCAGAGCAAGAATCAATGCATCAAGTCCATTCCCCACTCCAATACAATATTTATTGCCGTTATATCCAGCAAATGTCTCTTCAAATCGTTTTACTTCGTTTCCTAAAATAAACCAACCACTCTCGATTACTTCCAGAATTTTCTCTTTAAATTCTTCAACATGGATCGAATTTGAAAATTTTAAGTTCTCATAATCTATCATATAGTTCTTCCGTTTACTAACTGAATGAACTCTGAGTATTTCCTTATATAATCGTCTTCCCGATAGTAATCCGAGGCAACGACTAACAAAACACATCCAGAAGAAAAATCTTCCATTGTATGCCAAAGCATTTTTCCCAATAATACACCAACATTATCGCTATTCATAAGGATTCTTTGCTTACTATTTCCGTCGTCAAGCCCGAGAGTAAAACTCCCATTAATACAGAAGATCGCTTGTTCGATTTCCTTATGGGCATGCAACCCTCTAATGCTTACCGAGTTTTCTAAATTATTAATATAATAAACTCGTTTAATTTCAAAAGGAACGTCTTTAAGCGCCTCTAAAATAATAAGATTTCCGTCCCGATCATCACGGATCTTTTTAAGCATTATATAACCTGAGTTTTTTACTCGAATTTCATTCATCATTACTCGCCTAAGTCGATTTTTAAAAAGTATTTTCTTCTATTAAAAGTTAGATCAATAAAATATCGCAACTACCAATACATCGAAACAGCCTTTTTAAAAGATATTTAATTTATAGCTTATTGAGGACACTTCCTCGATATAGTGGAACACGGATTTAAGTAGCAAACTGCAACTCTCCTATCAGTGCGAAAACTCGACATCTAAGTAAAAAAGAGGATCATATCCATTGAAGTCATTATAGACTACAATTCTTTCCGAACTAAAAACGTGTCTTCGTCGCTCACAAAATATAAACGAGCCAGCCCTTTGAAAAAGTATCGTGAAAATTGCAGAGCGGGTACGATAATCTTAAACTAATTCGTTTATAAATACACTTCAAATTCTTTCGGGTAATCGATTGAAACCAAGAACCGAAACCGAACTTCCTCTCTAAACATTCGACGATTTTTATTAGAACTAATAACTTAACTCCAAGGGCAAACAGGATTCGTTATCAAAAGACTGTTCGAATAAATTCAAAAATATAACCCTGCAAAATCAGCATTTAAAGAAAGTTACTATTAAAAATACATTACCTAAATCTAAACAAGGATCATAGAAAAGTATCATCAATAACTCATAAGCAAATTTATTCGTTTGGAGGAAGAATATAAATCCGTTAAGCCAACGGTTTCAAGTATTTGCGTCTTTTAATAAATTTTTTAAAATATTCCGACCCAATATTCCGATTTTTTTAAGATATACGAATACTCCAAGGAGTATCTGCCAGAACAATTGAGTCGTAATAGAAACGGAGTGAAAATTTTTCCGTTCAATCATTGTAAAAATCTCAGAAATCGAAAGTTTCTTCAAGCTAAGATTAAATTTGGCCGTAAGAGACACGATCTGATTTACATAGATTGTGTAGATTGGCATTAGATCAGAAAAGTTTAAATTGTAATTCACGCTCCCGGAAGAATATACCCCGTCCGAATAGAATTTGAACATATGAAAGTGATAAAATATCAGAGGAAACTTATCTATATAGATACGACCATCTTTTTCAGCTACATTATATTTCTCAACATTCCATAGAGCCACACCCGTCTGTTCATTGCTTAGGACGCATAAATTCTCGTAGCTTTGAGGCCAATTGTCCAAATATTTCTGATCTCCAAAACGATTTGTTTCTAATTTAGAATAACACCATTCGAGACACTGCGCTCGCCAATTAGCTAAGCAACTTTCCCCAATTCTGTCTCTTTTGAAATAAACCATCTGAACATTATAAATACCGTTCGCTTCAAGATGTTTTAGGCGATCGGGAAATCTATGTGGAATTATCATAATTGACTTTTCACCGATCTCATCATAGATAGGCTTCGGATCTGAATAGAAAAAAATATCTGAATCCAAGTATGTTATATGGTCGATTTTTGAATTTTCTTTCAAAACGTAAGATGGTAAAACCGGACTCAAAGTCCAACAATACTCCTGCCAAGTACGATTTCCTTTTGCAACAAGTACGTCCTCCGATTCAATTTCCTTTAAAGAGATTAAAGTAACATTCTTCAAAGCTTGGCTATTTAAAAAACGGAAGCAGTCATTATCTAATGCCAGAATCCAAAGATGAAAATTTTCGAAATTTTTCTCAATTGAATAATAAAGAGACAATCCTAAAGGTAAATAATTGTAATCGAATAACGTGCAGAGATACTTCATTACCAGTTTTCAGTTCCTTAATTCAAAGATCATTCCCATTTCTTTCGTTACCATACCCTCCAAAACATTAGTTGCCTGCAAGTAGCTCTCAAATTCAACCAGCAAGCGATACCTCTCATTAAATGCTGCACTAAACTCCGCTAGGTTAAAAAACCATGCAGGATACGAAGAGTCATAGATCTCGGGTGAAACCATTTGGGTGGAAACAATTGATTTAGGAAGATCAATAAAATATGTTCGATCGATAATAATGTAAGAGAAGCCGTAGTTGATTATTTTCTTAATAAGTTCAAACGGTTCGCGAATATAAGGAAAAGAACTCGAAGCAAGAAACACATTTACTTTTGTCTTTTCGAGGCAAGACTCGATAGATTCGTAAAAATTTAGAACCTCATTTTTAAAATGTAAATTTCCTTCTTCGACGAAATTCGGCTGTTCTACGATATTCCAGCTTAAATGTTTCAGATCTTTTAAAAAAAGACGATTTTGGTAATAACTGCTTCCCAAGGATCCGCCGAAATCTATTAAATCAAGCCGGCCATCAAGCTTTGTAGCCGCATAGAGCAATCCAACTAATACCGGCCAAGAATACTGAACTTTATCGAAGAGCACAGAATCTCTTTCGTATGCAGCCTCTCCGTTTTTAACCTTTAATAGAGATTGCTTACATTTCTCCAGAATAATGTTCGAGTTGTAAGAACCGCACGATCTTGAAGCTTTGTCCCAAGTATCGAATATACCATGAAAACCTAACAAGTCGGCCGATTCTTTTCTTTTCTTGAACAGTTTAGAAATTCTATTCCGTAAAAATAAAACAATGTCAATTATAATGGGGGGGAGAACTTTCTTTAAAAGTATTTTAAAATTGATAAATAGCTTTGATTTCATTTTTTTAGAAAATATAATAAGGTTAATCTAATCAAAGACCGAATCTGTCAATTTAACAAATCAAAATTAATGCAGTCTATAAAAACATCGAATAATAGATCGCAGCCAGTTAGAGACACTTGTTATTATCCTTTTTTTAAAGTTTAAATAATTGAGACGTCGAAAATGATTCCGATATAATTTCTTAGCTAACTTATTCTCTTTAATTTCAATGTGACCGACTTTTATCGGGATCAAACTAAGGGTCACATTGTAATCGTCACTAACCTCGCAATGGGTACCGGATGCGTCTAATCCGATGTTCTGGACTAACGAACGAGCGGGAAATAAAGTTAACTTATTCAATAAAAATCCTGATGCATGCCATCGAATGGCCCATGAATCATTTCTGCCGCTTATTTGATCTCTTAGCATCTGAGAATATGGGAACGATCCATCCATATCAAATTTATAAGTTAAATTTTCAGACTCTAATCTTGCTAATAATTTCGCGCCATTAGGCTCAAACAAGTCCCAGCCGCGTTTCCACGTAGCCCAGCCCCAGCAGTCGGTTCCACGTAAAAAATAAGTTTCAGGAACATTGCCTCGATACGGTAGGCGGTAGCCGTGTATCGATATGACCCTCTCCTCATGCTCATAATAGTTCAAAGCTTGATTTAGATATCTTAAGAAATAAGGAGACGTCACCATATCGTCTTCTAGCACAATGACTTTACCATATTTTCTTGTTAACTCGGTAACGCCGGAAATCACGGAATTCGCAAGACCAAAGTTTTTTTCTTTCTCTAAAACAGTCACTTTCTTAAATCCGTCTTTGATATTCTTTACGATCTTTCTAACTTCTGAAACTTTATCAAAATCTTTTTCCGACCTTGCTCCGTCACAGAAAATGAAAATCTCAGATTGATCTGCAAATTCATTCTTGATAAGCGCCGAGATTGTCGCTTCCGTATGCAATGGTCTATTGTAAACAAAGAGTGCGATCGGAGAAAGGGAGTTCATATTTTTTTTATGTTATTGATTTTCGAAACTGATTAATTTGTCCTAAAAAGCGCCAAAAATAAATCGATTCCAATTGAATAAAGAATATCTCACGAGTTTTCTTATAAAAAAGATTAAAAAGAATACTAGCTACAAATTGCGAAATGACTGTGGCTATCGCGGCCCCCTTGATCCCAAACATTGGGATTAACAAATAATTTAGAAACACATTAAAAAAACAACCTATTACGCTTTTATAAAGTTCTCCTCGTTGTAAATTTTCCGTTAAATAATAACGACTACTAGCCACCCCTAAAAAAACGAAAACTCCCGCCCAGATATGAATCGCTAAAATCGGTCCCGCTTCCGAAAACTTGACGCCGAAGAGAAAAAGAATAATCGGCTCTGATAAGAAAGTCATCGGCAAAGCAATTAGCAATGAAAGAACGAATAAAAAAGAATGAAGCAACCGCAGTCGTTCTAAATAGAGCTTTTGATCAAACGCTTTAGCCTTTATAATCGCTGGAAATATCGATGAAACAATCGCCATCGGAATAAAATACCATACTTCGCTGATTTTCACAGCGGCTGTATAAACTCCAACGGCTTCATCACCAATCATTTGACCAATCATTATTTGATCGATTCTCATATAGATTATAACTGCAAGTCCTGAAAGCATTAACATCCAACTATTTCGCAATAGCGATTTTGCTCTTTTCCAATTAGAATGCCTTAAAGAAAAATTTCGGTTATGAAAATTATATAAGAGATAATACCCTAAGGAATTCAATATGGTTTCGATTAGTCCAAGCCATACGAAAGCAAAAATACCAAATCCATTCAAAATGAGTAAAATTCGTAAAATAGAAAAAATAACGAAAAGAGAATTTTCAAGCCAAACGAAGTATTTTGCCAGGGTTTCCGCTTCATACCAATACCGAATTACAGCAACTGCCCGTAGGCTCAAAGTAAAGCCTATAATACACACCATCCAAAAAATATCCGATTCATCCGGTCTTAAAAAAAGAATAATAATTAGGCAAGACGAATATGCAAGTAATCCCGCGACTAATTGAAGAATGAATGAAGTGGATAAAATCTCTTCCTTGTAATTTTTCTCTTTTATCAATTCGCGAACTACAATTCCGTCTAACCCAAGATTGGCAAAACTTCCAACCAAAGCTATATAAGCGACCACATAGTTTAATTTACCGTAGGTGTCTGGGCCAAGATATCTAGCAATCCACACTCCCAAGAGCATTCCTACGCCCATTCGAAATATTTTATCAAAAAAAAGCCATCCACCATTATGGAGAATTTTCTTTAAATTTGGATAACGAATATATAACCTTTGGAGAATCATATTTTTATTTATCACTAAGATCTAACTGATCTACCGTCTCCAAGATTTTATTCAATTTTCTATCTCTTTTCAACTGGCTTAGTCGATTTCTGTTTTCTGCTTCGAATTAGAAATGGGAGAATCATCCTTCTGTAAGGTAGAAATCAAAGCTCCAAGTCCTGAATATAATGCGATCATTTGAGGCTCAGAAGATTCCCATGGGATTGATGTGAATAAATACGGTAAAAAACAAACATAAAAATGAAAGTATTCTATAGCATTCTTCGCTTTCTCTGTAAGTCGTATCAGAAGAAGCACAAAAGAAATTATAAAATAGGCGTATATCAACAAAGCAGTGAAAGGACCGGAAGTCTTATGAGTGTCGTAGAAAAAATTATGATACCAAAACGTAAAGCTACTGTTGATTTGAATTTTCGGATAAACAAAAAAACCCTTCCGAATGGTCGTCCAATAATCCACTTGATGATTAATCTTTTCCGAGTAAACCCCATGTAACATTCTCTGCCCAATTTCTGTAAAATTGAGAAAGAAAAATATTAACAGAATTAAAGAAATAGCTACTACCAAGCTAATGGAAATTTTATATATCCTACTCTTTTCCGAAAAGACGAGGCTTCGCCATAGCCAGATAACCGATAATACAACTACATTCAAAAGAACTATAAAAAAGAATGTTCGAGCACTGAATAAAAAGGAGATAAACAAACTTATCAAAAAAACCACCCCAAAGAAAAGTTGTTTAGCCTTTAGATGAGTTTTAATCTCGGAAAAATAGCCCTCAAAGCAAAATAACGCAATCGGCAACATACTTGCCAAAATTGTAATTCCCGGAGAATTATATTCGGAGCGTAAAAAAAGATGATAGGCCTTTCCATAATACGGGGGATCAAGATAAGCCACCGTCGCCAAGGTGTTTACGATAGCAAATAAAAACATACCAAAAGCAATTCCAATAAAAAATAACTTCTTCTGAGTCGCATCTGGTAGGCCAAGAATAATTAAGAAGGAAAAAAATACCGGTAACGCTTTGAACAAATACCAGACGAGATATAATTTTCCGTCGATTTCATTCGGTAGAACCGGCACTTCGTAGAAAAGATAATAGGTGAATAGAAAACCAACGAGTAATAACAAAAGCAAAATAGAAAAAATATTTAGCTTTATTCTCCTAAGTAAATAAATTGATAACGAAAAAGACAAAACAATCGTAAGCAATGAAAGGCGAACGCTTACGCTGCCGAATCCAATCAACAAGGAACAAACCCAGTAAATAGCCGGCAAGGAAAACAACCTTACTTTAAATAAAAAAAAATTCATTCCATCTTCCCTTTGAGTTTACCAAATCGAACTAATCCAGACATCTAATTCTCTAATTACAATTGATACTTTAAAATTTAGTAACTTTATATTTTGTAATTTATCAAGAAGACAATTAGTATATAAAAAAATAAGTCGTCATCTTGATCCGAATCCAGTGAAAATGGTCTTTAATGTCTTGAAAAAAATCAAAATGTCCAGCCAAAGTGAAAATCTTCGAATATAATAAAAATCATATTCCAGTTTTAACTTCATTCCATCTACTTCTGCGGCATAGCCTTGCTCCACTTGAGCCCAACCGGAAATTCCTGGTCTAACGACGTGTCTATATGCGAAAAATGGAACATCTTTTTCATACCACTCTGAAAGTTCCATAGATTCCGGTCTCGGACCTATAAAACTCATTTCACCTAACAAAATATTAAAAAGTTGAGGAAGTTCATCTATTCGATACCTCCTTAGATATTTTCCAATCTTTGTGATTCGAGGATCATTTTCACCATCTGTAAAACCTTTCCCTTTAACATCTAAAAACATTGTCCTAAACTTGATTACTGTGAATGGACGTCCTCGAAAACCCATTCGTTTTTGAAGAAAAAAGGCCGGACCTTTACTTTCCAAACGAATCAAAATCGCAGTTCCTATTAAAATTGGCAACAATAACGGAATCAGTATAAAAGATGCAATCAAATCAATAATTCTCTTTAGTCTTTCATAAACAATAGAAGGTAGAAGAGTTCCCAGTTCATTTTCAGAGAGGTGATTGATCTTCACTCTTCCCGTGAGTGATTCAATAATCTGTTTAGTATGGTAGACTGGTATTCTCGAAAGCGTGCATTTTGCCAAAAATTTTTCCCAATCAGGAGTAAGATCCCCCGATCTCAGGTCGGCGACAACTCCATCAAATCGCTGCTTTTCAAGATCGGGTTTCTTCAAAAAAACGAACTCCGTCCCGTGCATCTCTTGAAATTCTAACGCTTCGCCAAATGGAATCAGAGCATATCTTTGTTTTCTATATCGATGTCCGAGAAAATAACCTATATAACACCAGCCAAGAGTAACAATCGCCCCTAAGACGAACACCTGTACGCTGTATTCAAACCGCAAAAGAAGATAAGCCGCCAGCATTAAGCTATAGATAATTGCAGTCGAAGGAAGAATATAAGCAGATGATTGCGCTCCCGGATATTTGAATAACTTTCTAAGCGAGATGGCAATAATACAAAAAGAAATTAAAACTCCAATTAAGGTATTCTTGCTATTCGTGTCGATGTCTCGCCAAAATTCAAATCCCCATTTTGGAATCACCGTAATCCCGACGATCAACAAGGTTCCAGTCAAAAGTTGAAAGGTGTTGCTGAGTAAGACTTGCTCATGAATTCGAGAGTGACGTCTAACGTACATGTTCAATTGGGTTACTTATTAGTAAGATTTTCATATTCTTTCAAAATTGAATTCACTGCAGAATTCACTGAGAATGTTTTTTTTAACAGAGCTTCTCCATTCCTTCCACATGCTTCACGTACATCGGGGTCCATTAGCTGTAAAGCGTTTTGGTAAAAAAAATCGTCATCGCCCGTAACAGAAACAAAACCAGCTTTTGCTATATTAATTATTTCTTGCAAATCATTACCTGGGTTTACAGAACCCAAAACTGGTTTTCCTTGACACATGTATTCCAGGATTTTCCCTGGGAAATTATGAGTTTTATGTTTCAAACTTAAGGTGAATAAACCTATATCAAATTCTGAAAGCATCTCTCTATATTGATCCTGAGAAACGGAATCTAGTAAAGTTAAGTTTGAAATATTCTCGAATTTGATGGCCTTTTTTATTAATTCAAATTCGTCCCCAGCTCCTACAAGAAGAAAGTGCGCCTTCGGAATTGATTCAAATCTTTTCGCAAGGCGTAGTATGGTTCTCATATCTTGAGCTTGTCCGATATTGCCTCCGTAAAAGAAAACTACCTTGTTTTCTAAGTTTAACTTTTTTCTATACAAACCACTTGCTGACTGAATTTTTGAAGCTGAACTCCAGTTGTATAAAACTTGAACGTTTTTAAATTCTTTATATTTTTTTGAGAACCAACTTTTATTTCTGGGGGATTGAACAGCAATGGTATCTGCAACTTTATAATTTTGCCTCTCACAGTAACGAAGAAAAATAGCAATTGGAGAAAATTCCCCTATCAATCCAGCATCGATAACCCACTGCGGAAAGAGGTCTCGTAAAATCAAATAAGAAGGGGCCTTCCATTTTTTTTTTAGCTTCCGTATTAAACCGAACCAAAAAATGGAAGGAGAATAATAAAGAATATAGTCGTGAGAATTTACCGTAAGATAATTTTCTAATGCTTTCCAGCATTTAATCGGCAGCAGGATTTCGTTTATTAATCTTTTGAGTTTCGAAATGTTCTTAAGCGGTCCAGAATCAAAACGTATTACTTTAACTTGATCAAATTCGTTAATTTGAAATGGAGAGGTAAGATTTTTTCCGGGAGTCAAAACAGTGACTTCGTGGTCTCTCAATCGAAACTCAACGGCTAACTCGTGCATCATCTTCGCGGCGACTTTCGCACTATCCGGAAGGTAATCATCGACAACAATACAAATTTTCATAAAGAAGTTAACTTTTGTTCCAAACGGTACGATTAACGTAATCCGTATAACTCTGAACGATCGAAACTATTTTTTGCGAAACTATGCCCGCTGGGTAATCTTCAACAACTCGTTTCTTAGAATCACCCGATCGGTGTTGAGCCGTTACGATTTGGATTGAATCTATTATTCGTTCTTTTTTTAATCCACTCATAATTAAGGTTCCAACGTCCATACCCTCCGGACGTTCATGAGCATTTCGGATCGTTATTGCCGGAAGATTTAATAGTGAAGCTTCCTCTGTAATGGTTCCGCTATCCGACAAAATACAAAATGCCGACATTTGAAGGCGGACGTAATCTAAAAAACCGAAAGGTTTTAGAAATACTATCAAAGGGTTCATTCTAAGGTCACTGAAATTTTCCAACCGTTTTTTAGTTCTCGGATGCGTGGAAACAATAACCGGATAGCCGTATTCCTGGCAAATTGCATTCAAAGATTCTAATAAACTATGCAAATTTTCGTTCGTATCCACGTTCTCTTCCCTATGCGAACTAACGAGGAAATACTTTTGATCTTCTAATTTTAGAGTTTCGAGAATGTTAGACTTTTCGATTTTAGTCTCGTAGTATTGCAAAACCTCGTCCATGTGAGACCCAGTTTTTATGATAGTTTCCGGTCGAATCCCTTCCGCTAGCAAATATCGCCTCGCGTGTTCGGTTAAAACTAAATTGATGTCACTCAGATGATCTACAACTTTGCGATTTAATTCTTCCGGAACACGCTGATCAAAACAACGGTTACCCGCCTCCATGTGGAAAACGGGGATTTTTTTTCTTTTAGCGGAAATGATAGAAAGACAAGTATTCGTATCTCCGTAAAGCAAGAGCGCATCTGGTTTTTCTAATTCGAAAACTTCGTCGGCTTTTAACAAAACCTGAGCAATAGTCGCAGTAGCTGAATCGCCAGCGACATTCATAAAATAATCGGGCTTTCTGATTTCCAAATCATCAAAAAAAACCTGGTTTAATTCGTAATCATAATTCTGACCTGAGTGAACTAAGATATGCTTAAAACTACGATCCAGCGCGGCAATAACTCGGCTCATTTTAATCAACTCAGGTCTTGTGCCGACGATGGTCATCACTTTAAGCATTCAAACTCTCCTGAATAAAGTTTAGTTTTAAGAGAAGATCTTTCACTTGAGAAACGTTTAATCTTTCCGTATTATGTGAAGTGTAATCGTCTAATTGAGAGACTTTTTGCTCCCCCTCGACAAAATATTTGTTGTAATTAAGATCTCTATTGTCTGCTGGAATTCTATAATAGCGCCCCATATCGTCCGCTTTTGCCATTTCTTCTCTCGAAACCAAAGATTCGTAAAGTTTTTCGCCGTGCCTTGTTCCGATTATCGAGACAGAGCTTTTACTATTAAAAATTTCTAATAAAGCCTTTGCCAAATCTTCCACTGTCGAAGAGGGGGCCTTCTGGATAAAAATGTCACCTTGCCGCCCATGAGTGAAGGCGTGAAGCACTAGGTCAACGGAATCTTCTAAAGACATAAGAAAGCGTGTCATATTCGGATCCGTAACAGTAAGCGGTATATTCTTTTTGATCTGCTCAATAAATAGAGGAATTACCGATCCTCTGGATGCCATCACGTTTCCATAACGAGTGGCACACAGTACGGTTCCGTTTTCGCGAACAGTTCGAGACTTTGCTACTAATAGTTTCTCCGCCATAGCTTTGGAAATTCCCATTGCGTTGATCGGATAAACTGCCTTATCCGTACTAAGCAACACTACGCGTTCGACCCCGTTCTCAATCGCAGCATTGAGAACATTTTCTGTCCCTATTACATTAGTTTTAATCGCCTCCATAGGATAAAATTCACAGGAAGGTACTTGTTTAAGAGCCGCCGCATGAAAAATATAATCTACGCCGATTGTAGCCTGAGAAATGCTCTCATAGTCTCGAACGTCGCCAATATAAAATTTTACTTTCTCGTTGGATAAGGCGATTCGCATATCCTCTTGCTTTTTTTCATCGCGGCTAAAGATACGAATTTCCTTAACTTTAGTATCTAAAAACCGTTTTAGAACAGTATTTCCGAAAGAACCGGTTCCTCCGGTGATCATTAAAACTTTATTATCAAACATGCACGTTTTCCAAGTATTTATCTTTATATTTTTTCATCGAAACGATAAGGTCCCGCCAAACCGACGGCTTATATCCAGTGACATTCTGAAACTTTAGAGAATTCAAAGAGCGATCTATTTTAATTTTCTCATCCGGAACTATTTTTATTTTTTTTTCGTAGATTTCCGCTATCAGATTTATTAGTTCAAATTTTGAAATTGGATCCGCAGAAACGTGAAATATACCGTATAATTGTTCCATCGGAATAATATAATTTCTTAATATTTCGGCAATTTCACAGGTGGGTAAACCGGAAAAGATCGCGTTTTTATACCCGCTAACCTCCTGTTTTTGAGATAGAAACCAGTTCACCAGCGAAAAATTCGAATTTAATTCATGTCCGATTATAGACGTCCTAATTGTAAAAACATTCTCCTGGTCAGAAATTTCTCCGATCTCTTTAGATTTACCATAAAGATCTTCCGCATTTGGAAAATCGGTCTCCTTATAGTTTCCGCCTTTCCCATCAAATACACAATCGGTACTCATCAGAATTAATCTTGCTCCAACCAACTTGCAAAGGTTTGCCAGACGATGCGGTAAAATTGCATTGATCGGAATTACGGTAAGTGGATCCTTCGCCGAACTTTGCTGTTTGATGATTCCAATACAATTGATAACGATATCAGGTTTTACCGAAGAGAAAAGTGATATCATTGAGTCCTGATCCAAGACGTCTACGTTCCCCAGAATTCTCTCAGAGTGAATTTTCGAAAAATACTTTCGATATTCGAAGCTTCTTATCGTTCCGTAAACAATGTAGTCTTGATATTCTGAAAGAACATTAAAGATTGCGCTCCCTAACATTCCGGATGCACCTAAGACCAATATTCTTTTTACTGAAACCATCTCTTTAAATTCCTAACCCAATCTTTGAATGTATCTTTCTTACTTAGTAGAACTCGAAGCATTCAAAATTTCATTGATTCCAGAGTCGAAAGTATATTTTGGCTCCCAGCCGAGTAAATTTCTCGCCTTTGAAATATCCGCGATCACATCGGATATTTCTTCTTTGCGCTCTACCAAATTGGAGACAATCGGCAAAGAGGTATTCGCAATTTTCTGAATTATCCCAATGACTTCCTCGACGGAATAGGATCGACCGGATCCAATATTAAATATTTGGAAACCATCCAAAGGTTCACAAGCAGAAACAATCGCGTCAACCACGTCTCGCAAGAAAACATAATCGCGTTTTGGTTTTAAATCTAAAACCCGAATTTCATTCTTCTCTAAAATCTGCTTGATAATAGACGGAATTAAAAAATATTCCTTCTGCCCCGGGCCGTAAACATTAAATAACCGTAAAACCCTAACATTCAAATTTTTATATTCCGCGTAGAATTTACAAAGTTGTTCAGCCAAATATTTCGATAAGGCATAAGGATTGTTAGGCGAAACAGAATCTAATTCCGAAATCGGTAATTTATTCACTCTTCCGTAAAGATAGGCGCTAATAAACACAAACTGCGCCTGTTGGGACTCCGCGTAATCCAGAGCGTTCTGAGTTCCCATCACATTCGAATTTATGAATAAATATGTATTCTTCCAACTTTCAGGTACAAAAGTATTCCCGGCGAGATGTACTACTGTTCTCGCTTTTGGAAGATTTATCCAAGTTTCTGGATTTGCAATATCGCCTGCTTTTCGGTCCAACGCAAAATATTGTAGATTCCTATTTTGTAGATTTTGGACCAATGCTTTTCCAATAAAACCGGAAGCCCCAGTTAAGAGAACATCAATCATAGAACAAACGATTCTTCATAGTTTCAAATTCGTCGATTGCTTTCTCATAATCATCAGGACGTCCAATATCCAACCAATAGCCGGAATGAGGAATTACAGAAATCCGCCTTTGTTTTTCGATGAGCTTTAGCATCAGATGGTCAAAACCGAACACTTCATTTCGAGGAATAAAATTCAAAACTTCCTGATTTACCATATAAACACCCATACTTACTTCGTAATCCTGAGTCGGCTTTTCGTGAAAACCAACCAACATTCCCTTCGAGTTTGTCTCCAAAACTCCGTAATCAATTTTCTGTTGCCTCTTTTTTGAAGAAATCGTATATACCGATTTCGAAGCAACATGTGTATTATAAAAACTTTCAAAATCGATATCCGTTAGGACGTCTCCGTTCATTACGAGAAAATTTTCAGGCAAATCGGAAATTAATTTCAGTGGCCCCATTGTTCCGAGAGCTTTATCCTCTAACGAATAATCGATTTCCACTTTCCATTTGGAGCCATCTTGGAAAAAGGCTTGAATCAGTTGCGCTTGATGATTCACCGCCATTGTAATATGGGAATAACCGTATCTTACCAATTGTTTTACGATAACTTCCAAAATAGGATAATCGCCAATCGGCATCAACGGCTTAGGAAGTACTGTAGTATAAGGTCTTAAACGTGTTCCCTTTCCGCCGGCTAAGATAACAGCCCTCTTAGACATTGTATACCTCCGCTTTATAAGCCTTCAGGTTTTCAGGATTTTTAAACCAATCGATAGTTTCGATTAACCCTCGCTTGAAGCCTTCGAGACCTTTATATTCAGGATTCCAGCTCAAGAGTTGTTTCGCTTTTTCATTGGAACACCAAAGACGTTCCACTTCGCTTTTATCAGGTCTAATTCGATCGGAATCCGAAATAATTTCGATATCTTGTTTTAGTATTTCTGCGATCAGCTTAACCGTATCACCGACCGAAATTTCGAAACCGTTTCCTACGTTAATCACCTCTCCAATTCCTTTGGAAGAATTTAAAGCTGAAATGAATCCACTCACCGTATCCTTAATGAAATTAAAATCCCTCGTTGGCGAAACTGACCCAAGCTTGATTTTCGTTTTACCGTTTAAAATCTGCGATATGATCGTTGGGATGATAGCCCTTGCAGATTGCCTAGGACCATAAGTATTAAAAGGTCGAACTGTGGTCACCGGTGTTTCAAACGAAGCAAAAAAGGAATAAGCCAATTGATCGGCGCCGATTTTACTTGCAGAATAGGGAGATTGGCCTTTTAGCGGATGTTCTTCGGTAATCGGGACGAATTGAGCAGTTCCATAAACCTCGCTAGTAGATGTATGAATAACTTTTTGTAAATTTAAATCCTTCGCCGCTTGCAAAACGTTCAAAGTACCTTTGATATTCGTATCAATGTAAGTATCAGGAGAATGATAAGAATACGGTATCCCGATCAAAGCAGCTAAATGTAAGACTGCATCCATTCCTTTTAACGCGGTTCTTACCCCGTTTGGATCGCGCACATCACCTAAAAAGACTTCAAATTTTCCTTTAACGTCAGGGTGACAATGATCCAACCAACCCCAGCTACCAAAAGAATTATAATAGATAAACGCTTTCACTTCGTAACCGGATCTGACTAGAGCTTCCGTTAGATGCGAACCAATAAAACCATCAGCCCCTGTTACTAATACCTTCTTCAATTATATACCTCTTGACTGTGCTATTAAAGGAAAGATTCGCTTTAGAATCGAATTATACGCCGATTATTTTTTTCAATCGAGAAGTATATTTTACAGCTCGATAATCCTCGATCGCTTTTTTCCAATTTTTCTCAGCAATTTTAAATATTTCCTTCTTCTGACCGACTATCGAATTCAAAATTGTTGAAATCGACTCGGCCGAACCCTCTTTAACAAGAAAACCGTTTATGTTCTCTGTGAAAATATCCAAAATGCCACTCTGTCCCGTAGTAACAACGAAACATCCCGAAGCATAGGCCTCTAAAATCGAAACTGGTTGACCTTCAAAAAACATCGTTGGTAAACAAAATACGTGTGCATTCTTAAACAATTCGTTTTTCATCGCGTCGTTTATCAAACCGTGATAATGCACGTTATTATGATTCCGGATCTTTAATTCGAAGGCTGATTTTTCTTCCTCAGTATCAAAGCGTCCCGCAAAATCTAGAACACAATCCTTCTGTTTTTTAGATTCCATACCTAAAAAACCTTCAAGTAAAACGGAATATCCCTTTAGAGGGATCATATTACTAACGAATAATATTCTTAAAGGATCCAACCGTTTAAATTTTTGTTTAATCTCGTCCTCAGAAGCAAAAATTTCGTCCTGAGCAAAATTAGGTACGATCGAGATCTTGTCGCGGCTAACATAATTTTCGAAAATTTCAAGATGAGATTCCCCGGATAAAATCACTCCACCAACCCGACTTAAAAAAAAACGGTTCACTCGGAAAAGAAAAGGGTATCTATCAAATAAAAGTTTTTTTAAACTTCCACCGTGAAGATGAACATACATTTTTCCAATTAAGCGAAAACAAATGGCGTAAATCAATAGATCCTTTAGATTACCAGCAAGCGATTCCGAAATTGTAAAGTAAAGGATATCCGAATTTTTCTTCTTGCGAAAAGTTTGAAACAGGACGTTTAATATTTCGATCACCCTGCGGAACGAATCCATCCCTTCTTTCAGACTTTGTTTTCGAAGGTTGACTACTTCTACGTCATGTTCAGATACAAGACTATCGTAAAGAACCTTACTGACCAAAGAATGTCCGTTGATAGGAGGAGGAAGAGGCGCGATAAATAAAATTTTCATAGGGAATAATGGGAAACCTTAAAGGTCAAAATACTGAGTTAGAGGTAATTTACGTTACACCACTTAGGAAAGAGATACATTGATCTTGAAAAGATCACCGCTAACTGTATTCACTTTATTTTGTTAACTACGTCTTAAGCAAACATTATATACATTCAACTCGAATTAAAAAATCGTGACCGAGAATTGTCAACGAAGACAGAAATAAACTAACGATTAAACAACTGTTCTTTTTCCTCTCGATTCGGATAGTTTATTAATACTGCCTTATGAACGCCTTTATAAATGAACAGACTACCGGCGGCAACGCCAATGATGCCGACTTCTGAAATCAAGTCCTTCACGTTTCTTAACGACCCGGCGCCGCCTAACACGGTTAAAGGAACACCACACTCCTTTCTGATTTTCTTAATCGTCTCCACATCATATCCTTCCATAGTGCCGTCTTTGTCTATAGAATTAAGAAGAATTTCTCCGGCGCCCAAGTCTATCGCAGATCGCAGAAGCTCTTCCGGGCTAATTCCGGTTTTCTTCGTTCCATTGTAGATCACAACCTCTTCTTTCTTACTAAAACCCGTTTTTTTATAATCGATAGCAACCACTACGCTCTGGCTCCCCAAATAATCCGCCATTGCTCTAATCATTTTCGGATTCTCGATAGCAAGGGAACTTATCACTATTTTTTCAACGCCAAAACTTAATATCCGATTCGCTTGTTCTAAATTCTTAATACCTCCGCCATAACACAAAGGCATTCTACACTCGTTGGCTAAACGTTCGATGAGCCTAAAATCAGGATCCGTTCTTTCCTTACTGGCCGAAATATCAAGGACAGTTAATTCATCGGCCTCTTTTTCATTAAAAATTTTAACCGCATTGATAGGATCGCCTATATATCTTTCGTTATCGAATTTAACGGTCTTAACTAATCCACCGTCTTTTACTAAAAGGGCTGGGATGATTCTCGGTTTAAGCATAATTAAAGTTTCGCGAAATTACGAAGTAAAGAAACTCCATTGTGATGACTTTTCTCGGGATGAAACTGAGTTCCGTAAATATTCTCCCGATTTACCGCGCACGTAAAATCACCTCCGTAATTCGCCACAGCAATCGATTCTTCAGCGTTCTCACATTCCATAAAATATGAATGAAGAAAATAAAATCTAGGTTCTTGTTCAAGATCTACGAGAAGAGGATTCTCTTTGGTGGAATGTACCTCGTTCCAACCTATCTGTGGAACGGTTAAATGAGAATTATTAGCTTCAAATCTAAATTTCTTCACGCGTCCTTTGATCCATCCTAAGCCGGGTTTTTCACCTTCCTCACTCTTATCCGCTAAAATTTGCATACCGACACAAACACCTAAGACCGGCATTTTCTTATCCAATATCAAATGACTAAGGACATTCAGAATCCCCGATTCCGTTAACTTATCGATGACGCTGTCAAAGGATCCGACGCCCGGCATGATTAGTTTCTGACATTCGGAAAGTTCTTCTTTCGTCTTCACAATTTGATGCGGAAAACCTAGTCCTTTCAGAACATTAGAAAAAGCTTTTAAATTTCCAACGCCATAATCCAAAATCCCAATCACTGAATTATCCTTTTTTCAATTCCCAGAAATCTAAAAATTTTTGTTCCAAGCGCAATCAAATTGCTATTTGACTTGTAATCTCGATAGGACTTTTTTTCTGCTTTTTCCATCGCTTCCAATTCTTCCCTGGAAATATCCAGTTTAGATGCAATGTAATCAAAATCCTTTGAGACAGTCAGCTGGTCATACGGTTTTTTAGCGATCTCCTCCAAGGCATCCTTTCTAGTTTTCTGATTGGTTAATATCAAGCTCGAATAGTGGGCTTTCCGTTTATCGTATCCGAATCTGTTTGGCAGCCAATAGCCTTCGTAGAATTTGGTGAAACGTGATTCATAATGTTTATGACTGTAACGTTGCCAGCCAAACTTCATTTCCAACTCCTGTATCGCACCTTCTTTAGTGTAAGGAACGTAGTTCAAAGGTTGGACTACTTTCAGTTTTTTAAATATTCGATAATAGATTTTATACTTAAAAATTCCGGCCAATGGAAATGTTCTTAATTTTCTTTTACCGAACTTCTTATGAATGTCCTTTAATTGTCTTAGATCGGAGGCGTGATAGTGCCACTCTAAAGGTTCGCGAATACACTCAGTGGAGTAATTGCCTCCATTCAAAATGTAATGAAATCCGTGTTTCGAAGCGTAATTATAAAGCGAGGCGAAAAAAACATGGTCCTGCGGAGTATCCAAGTGCGGCACGCCTGCTCGAAAAAAAGCAAGCTGTAAATCCTTCATCTCTTCCCAGTTTACTACTTCGGTAATCAAATCCAACTTTAGACCGTCTACAATCTTTTCGATATTGTTTACGGCTTCCTGAGAATTCCAGCCGGCATCCACGTGAAACAAAAGGGGCCTTAGGCCGAATTTCTCCTTCGCCAAATATGCCAAATAGGAACTATCTACTCCCCCGCTAATTCCCAAAATACAATCGTAGTCTTTTCCCTTACCTGATTCCTTAATCTTTTCGATCATATCTTTGAGTAATTTTGTGTTGTTTAATTTATGATCCCATTCGGGTTTAATATTTTGGAAATAGTTTAAACAATGATTACATACACCGTTCGAGTCGAATGTGATATTGGGATCGGTTGTGTCCATCACACAATTTGTACATACGCGGAACTCTTTTGAATTTTGCATTTTTCCTCTAACCTACAATGATTTTAATTTTATTGAAGAGCGCTACTTACTTAAACCGAAACATCTACGGATTTTCCATATCTGAAACAAAAGCAAATATTTCCATTTGGTGCGAATCGGGGCCTTCTGCAATAGTTTCATCTCTTTTTTAACACCGTCAAAATCCCCTATTGAGGCGCTCACCCGCATCATCGTCTTATGAAACCACCAAGGCATCTTTATTTCATTATCGACGAGACTTTCAAAATCGGAAGAGTATTTACTCTTTAAAACCTGAAGCACTTTCCATGAACGGGTTGGATTGGTAAGATTCCCTCCTCCTACCCAGTAATACCCGAGGCATTCTTTGATTCTGTAAAATCGATCCGTTTTTCGCGAAACACGAATCCATAAATCAAAATCTTCACCGGCAACCAAATCCGGGTCTTCATCTAATCCCCCAACCTCGTCCACTATAGACTTTCGAACTACAACGCTAGAATTATTAATTCCGTTCCCATTTAAAATTAGGTCTTGAAAAACAGGCTTTTCGAGATTTCTAGTTTTCTCTTTTCTGAAATGAAAGAACTGATTAAAAGAATTCACATGATAAAGGTCGTGATAGATAAGATCGAAATTCTTCGATTCTAAAATTGAAACGGACTTTTCTAACTTATCCGGACGCCACCAATCATCGGAATCCAAAAAGGCAAGAAAAACTCCTTTCGCGTTCTTAATTCCTACATTTCTAGAAAGCGCCACAACTCCATGATTTTGAATTTCGAAAAACGAAATTCTTTGATCTGAAAGAGATTCGATAAAAGCTCTAGTATTGTCCGTCGAGGAATTATCAACCACCAAAACTTCCCAATCCTGAAACGTTTGTTTAAAAATCGAAGATAAAGCCCGCTCTAGATCTGTCGCTCTGTTAAACGTTGGAATGATAATACTAACTTTCGGATTCTTCATTCTTAATTTCTTCCAGATGAGAAGTGTGTAACGCAAAATCGAATCAGGGCGTCTATTTCTCCTAGTCTGTTTTTAGCGGGTTGAATCCCGTATTCTTTTAATTTATCGATGCTGTAATGCAAATTCTCGATTTTACACTTCTCGATACCCGTTTCGTTTCTTTCCAACGCAGGTTTATATCCGAGTATAATTTCACATCTACTCTGAATTGTCTGAGCCATCTCCCAAACTGTAATCGCCCAATCTCCTCCGAGATTGAAAATTTTACTCGAATTAGGAGAACTATTGTCTGATAAGAAAAAATGCAAAGCGTTGATAAGTCCGTGGATGGGTATAAAATCTCTTTTTTGCAATCCGTTCGATCTTAGTTTCATTTTTTTTTCTTCGACTGCTTGTCTGCATAAATCGTTCACGAGCAAAGTCCAACAATTTGTTTCCTTCATTAGAGGTGGACCGTACGCATTGGATAAACGAATTACGTACCCATCGATTTTACCTAACGAGGCGTAATACCTCGTAATATCCTCGGCGGCTTTGTGACTTGCGGCGTAAGGGTGAAAATTATTCGTAGGCGTGTCTTCTGAAAAAAAACCGACTAACGGACTAGCGTACACATGGGCAGTTGAAAAATATATAAACTTATTTACCTTTTCTATGATAGCGGCTTCCAAAAGAAGTCCAGTGTTGACAGTATTTACCTTATAAGACTCGGTCGGCTTTATCGCTGAATCCTGTGCGTTCATTCCCGCCAAATGGACGACTGCAAACACTTCGGCGCAGACTTTTCGCAAACTTTGGAAATCATCCCAATCAATGGATCGAACATTACAATTTGTGAAATTAAAAAGGTCCTTCGATTCTCTTTGCGCGACTATTACACTCCAAGCTTCACTTTCAGCGAAGAATTTTACTATTCGTCCCCCCAAATACCCGGAAGCGCCGGTTATTAAGAGTTTTTTTGGAGCAGAATTTATTTCCATTTATACGGGATTTGGTCTGTATTAGAATCCAACTTTTCGTTGTCCTCCGGGTCATGCGGAGTATCCACACAATTTGCTATCAACGCAGTGTTCTCCGAAAGACATTTGAAGCCGTAATAGATTCCTGTAGGAATCCGAATTCTTACATAAGCGTCAGGTCGTCCCAACTCTATTTCCAAAATTCTAGAAAAAGACTGCTCGTCTTTTCTTGCATCAAAGAGTACGAGAAGAATTCTTCCAATCGGAACGGCTAAGTTTTGCGTTTGCTTTCTATGGATCTTCCACGCCTTAATGGATCCGGGTGTAACCTCGGAAAAATAAAGTTCTCCGAATTTCGTAAATTCTTCGTCGGTAACTTTCTGCATGTGCAAAACCGAACCCTTGGGATCCGGTATTTCTCGTAACGGATAAGTAAAAACTCCTTCGATAATCGTATTATACATTCATTGAACCCATTGGATACTACGTTCTTTTGCCAAGCCTACGTAAGAATCTATCTGCTGATTCGTAAAAGAACCTACGTCAGCATTTTTTTCCAACCAATTCTTATACCAATCAATTGTAAAAGAAACGGTCTCATCGATTTTCAAAACCGGTCTCCAGTTTAAATAAAATAGGGCCTTATCGCAAGATAACTTAAGTAACTTGGCCTCTTTACCACCTTCCTTATGGTCCTCCGGGATCGACCAACGCACTTCTGGCCAGATTAATTTTATCTTATTAAGAAGTTCTAATACAGTTTCGTTTACATTCGCGTCAGGACCGAAATTAAAGGCTTCTCCATTCAATCCGTCTTGATTCAGGTAGAGCCTTTTTCCCAAATCCAAGTAACCGCTTAGAGGTTCTAAAACGTGTTGCCACGGTCTTGTCGCTAGTGGACTCCGAATTAAAACGGGTTCATTTTTTGACCACGCACGAATACAATCCGGAACGATCCTATCTTCGGCCCAATCTCCGCCGCCGATTACGTTACCCGCTCTCGTTATTCCGATTCGCTGATCCGAATTTTCAAAAAAAGATTTATAGAACGAGTTCGCAACTAAATCCGCACAACTTTTTGATCCGCTATATGGATCGTGACCAGCAAGTGCGTCTGTTTCTCTATAACCCCAAGGCCATTCGTCATTTCTATATGCCTTATCGCTCGTGATAAGTACCGCCACTTTGACAAAAGACTTACTTCGAATGATGTCGAGTAAATTTACCATACCCATTACGTTTGTCTCAAAAGTTTCTACAGGATCGCGATAGGACCTTTTTACTAGAGCTTGAGCCGCCATATGAAAAATGAATTCCGGTTTAAAATCGTCGATTACCTTTTCCAATCTCGATTTATCTCTGATGTCACCTAGGAAGTGTCCCATGTGATCTGCAAGGTTCATAAGTTCGAAATTGCTCGGAACTGTTGGAATGTCCTTCGAATAGCCAGCAACGGTTGCACCCAATAAATTCAACCAGGCGGATAACCAGGATCCTTTGAATCCTGTATGACCGGTTATTAATACTCTTTTGCCTTTGTATACATTTAGAAACATTGTGCGTTCGACCTATTTCCAAGGAGCCTTATTTTGAACCCATAGTTCTTCAAGAGTCTGTTTGTCGCGCAATGTATCCATGCACTGCCAAAAACCTTTGTGATGAAAAGCCATAAGTTGACCTTCCGTAGCTAAACTTTCAAGCGGGGATCGTTCAAACATTGTTGAATCATTTTCTATATAATCAATAACCTTCGGTTCTAAGATAAAAAAACCACCGTTGATCCACCCTTCTCCCGCTTGCGGTTTTTCTTGAAACTGTATGATTTGATTGTTCTGAATCTCCAATTCTCCAAACCTTACAGGCGGACGGACTGCAGTAACGGTTGCCAACTTACCGTGAGAACGATGAAACTCCAACGCAGACTTGATATCCACATTGGACACCCCATCACCATAGGTAAGCATAAAAGTACCATGATCTTTTAGCTGATCGCGTAATCTTAGAATGCGACCTCCGGTCATCGTGAGAGGTCCCGTATCGGATAACATTACGGTCCAATCTTCGGCTGTCGGGTTCGAATACGCGGTATTTCCGTTTTTTAAAGTAATTGTTAGATCGCTCATTCTTGCGTGATAATTTAGGAAATAATCCTTTATCACCTCACCTTTGTAGCCAAGGGCAAGAATAAAGTCGTTAAAGCCATTCTTTTCGTATATTTTCATGATATGCCAAAGAATAGGCTTGCCTCCGATTTCAACCATTGGTTTCGGTTTAAGTATAGTCTCTTCACTCAAACGAGTACCAAGACCGCCGCACAAAATTACAGTTTTCATTCTTAATTCCTAAAAATCTTTTAAATCCAATAGTTCCTTCCACTTAGTTAATTCTTTATCTAAATGAAATATCATTCTACTTTGATCGATTCTTTTCGGAGAAAAACTTTGTGACTCAAGCGCCTTTGCTAATTCACGTCCGTCCGAAACGAACGTAACATTTTTAAGACCAAGCAGTGGACTCATATTCAAGGTCGTTCCGTCCAACATTGAAATAACAGGTACTCCCGCGCTAAATGCATCCAGGGAAGCCGAAGTAATATTACTTGTGTAAGCAATATCGACTTCGTTTAACAAATCACTCAAAGAATTGCATGTAACGGTAAAATTTAATCCCGGAAACTCAGTGTTATCCACAGGATATGCCGGGTGAGCTTTTAATATAAATTCATACTTACGCTCCAAAGCGGGTAGCGCGTTTATCAAGGTTTGTATCTGCAAAATCGTTGCGCCGGGAAGATAATCAGTCAAAATTAGTACTCGGACAACCTTTTTCTTATTTCCTGTTCTGTGAACTTTAGTATTTGCAAGAATATGAATATATCGCAGAGCTTCAACTTCCCGAATTTGATCTTTCGGATACCTACCCTCTAAAAAAGCTTCAGAAGATTTAATCCCATTTAGAGCAACTAAGTCCGGCATCGGCATAGCATTCTTAAAACTTCTTCTATCGCGAAAATACCGTAGATCCCAAAATCTTATCGTCGCGTGAGGAACACCGATAAGTGTACCGTATCTCTTCTTTCTCCAAACATGTATAAGAGCCATTTCCCAAGCTTGGTTTTCCTGAAGATAAAAGCCTAATTTTTGAAAAGGTAAATTATCGAAACAATTTTCGATCGAATTTAGAAAAAAAAGGTTCTGAACTGCGATCGCTCCCCTCAAGGAATTGAAAAAATCTGCCTTAATCAAAACCCAAAAATCAAAACCTAAAAGCTCAGTCTTACAAAGGGAAGAAAATTCTCGGATCCGTATGCTCAGCATTAGTAATCGACAATAATCAAAGAAGGTTTTAAGAATCGCTTTTCGATCAATAAAGCCTTCCAGAAAACTATGAGCTTCCGTTTTCTCAAGATTGAATTGTTCCAAAACGGATAATGCTTTTCTAGAGTTCGCAACCAAAGAATGTGGAATAAAGATATGCGACCAATGAGTCTTTACTCTAGCATTTCTCAGAAAATCGATTAAAATCGTCCAATAGTCAGATTTAAAAATAAATGGCTCGTTCTTGTTTAACTTGAGATGAAAAAAATAATCAAAAAAAGTAATGTGAGTGTTTTGGATCCTTTTTTCGGGTAGAGTTTGTTTTCTTAGGCTGTGGATCAGATACAAATACCGAATCAGAGCGACGATAGCTTGTAGGGGATAAAATATTTTTGAATACAGACTGCGTATTGTAAATGATTTCGAGAAAAAAGGAGGTTTTTCCAAATCATGTTCGTAAAATTTAATATTCTTACTCTTGCAAAATTTTCTTACAACGCTCTTTAATAGATCATTGTCCGAACAAATTTCTATTCTATCAAATGAGGATGTTGCAAGAATTTCTTCCAAGGCAAGGAGTTTGACTAAATCTGTCATAAAGGAAGATTTTCCATAGTTTCCTTCGACAATTAAAGTCATCCACCAATAGCTAAAGCCTGGACGAATCATCATCCAATCTACGATTCTTTTTTTCTGAATTCTTTTTTCACCTAAGTCATAAATTAATGAGTTGTATTTTTCTCTCAATCGATTGCGATTTTTATCTAGGTATTTCGGAATCGAATATTTCCTTTTCGATCTCTCTTCAAAATAGCTCTGCCAGAGATAACATTCACCCTCGAAATCGGGAACTCTCGTTAGGTGATGTCGATCCCAAATGAGTACGGATTTCTTGTCTAAATCGGAGTTAAACAATCTGATTCTGATATTCTTCTTCGGGAACAGGGTTTAGCAATTCCTTACCACTGAAGAATCGAATGATTTCTTCGGCCGAACCTCGCTCCATCAGTAATCTGCAATCGTAAGAACAAGAGCCCATGTGTTCGGTCAAGATGATATTATCTAATTCGATCAGATTCCCTTTATAGGGTTCCGTTTCAAATACATCGATTGCAGCACCCGCAATTCTTTTTTGGATCAGTGCTTCATATAAATCAGATTCGTCGACAATGCCGCCGCGAGCTGTATTGATTAAGAAAGCCTCTTTTTGAAATAAATCGAATTCCTTCCGACCGATTAGATTTTTTGTTTTGCTAGTCAAAGGAACATGTAAGGAAATAAGATCCGCATTGCCGTAGATTTCTTCCTTTTCTACAAATTGAAATTCTATCTTACGAGATTCCAAAATTGAAGCCACCTCTTTTGTCTTATCCTTAAGATCATTGATTAAGATCTTTTTCGGCTTAAATTCAGAAAGGATTCGAATCACATTCATGCCGACACGGCCGGCACCGATAATTCCTATCGTGGATTCACCAAGTCTTTTTCCGGTAAACCTCGACCATCCTCCGGTCCTTAGCTCTTGATGAGCAAGAACCACTTTCCGAGTCAGAGTTACCATAAGACCGATAGTCAATTCGACCACTGCCATCGTCACCGCATCCGGAGTATATGCCACTGCAATCCTTCGATCTTTGCAGAGTTGTAATGGAACCGAATCTAATCCTATACCGACTCTGGAAATTATTTTCAATTTCGAATTTTTTTGAATGAGGGGCGTAAGATCTTCAGTCCCTGCGATAATTCCGTCGACATCCTTAGCAAACTCGGCTACTTCCAAAGGAGTTAATTTTCTTTTTAGAGGGTTTGTAAAGATTTCCAAACCGGCTTCTTCAAGGATTCTCATCGGTTCCGAATCATAAAATCCGAACGGATATGTGGAGATAAAAATTTTATAGTGTTTCATAAAGTATCGATATCAAATTTTGCGCATACAATCTCTTGTAAGCTATTTTTTTGCAAAAACCCAAACGTGGGAGCTTAGTTTGTGACTCTTCAGAAAGGATTGAAATTCCTCTATAGCCTTCGATCCTCTCTTTTTTAGAATCCTAAGAAAGTCGTTTTCATAACCACTATTAAATACGATGTCCACATCCAGCTCACCCGGCGTAAGAACCTCTACTTCGGAAAAGCCTGCGGCTTTAAATGCTTTTTCAAAACCTTCTACACTCAAAAAATTAAGGTGATGCGGAGGAAATATGCTGTTGGATTTTTCTTGAAGAGTAAGAATATCGTATCCTTCGTAGCCGAGCCCAGTCAAAAGGCAATAACCGCCCGGCTTTACCAGTTTAAAAACTGAGTTTACGAATTTTGAAACCGAAAAAACATGCTCTACCACTTCCGAAGATATTACCAAATCAAACTTATCAGACCATTGACCTGAATTCTCAGCCGTAGTATTTAGAGTTTTGATTCCTTTTTTCCTTGAGACTTCTGCCATTTCCAAAGAAGGTTCAATTCCAAAAATCTCAACATCGACAAAAAAACGGCGAGCCTCTTCTAAAAAAATTCCGTATCCTGAGCCAACATCACAGATATTAGAGGGTTGAAAATTTCGTTTCTGAAAATATTCGAATATTCTTTGCGCCTTCGGCTTGAATAATTTTTCTCTCCTCGACTCGGCAACAGCCGGAAAAAAAACATTAGACCAATATCTGGAAGATTGGGCCGATACATAAAAATCGTCCAACATGTCTTCCGAAGGTCGAGGATTGCAGAACAAGCTTCCGCAGTCTAAACACAAAACGTATACGTATTCGTTTTTCTGAATATGATTTTTACTATTTTTTGAATCACAAGCAGGACAGGCAATGGTAACAAACTCTTTTTTATCTAGAGTTTTAGAATCCAATTCTACAAGTTTTAAATATGCGGACAATAATTCTTTAGGACGTATTTCGTTTTCTTTCATTTTAGAGTAGACTCATTAATCTATTTTGATTTGGCCAAAGGTACGAATTACCTTCGCTGGATTTCCTGCCGCAAGACAATTCTCAGGAATCGATTTTGTTACGACACTCCCGGCTCCGATCACAGAGTTATTTCCAATCACAACTCCTTTTAAGATAATAACTTGACTTCCAATCCAAACATTGTCGCCGATGATAACATTCTCGTCTGATTCAAGATCAGGGTTGGAGAGTCGATTTTCAGGCGGCCAAAGTGCATGAAACGAAGAGTCCATAATGACAACGTTTGGCGCAAGCATCGTATTGTTACCGATCTGAATGGTTTTTGATCTCGCAGTGATAGAAACTCCGTTCACTCCAACATTTTTTCCGATCAATAGTTGTGAGCCTGATGATAGGGTTTTCAATCTCGTCGGCGAAAAAATAGAAGAGGCGCTTGACCGAAAAGAATCGGAAACCGAAGTAAAATTTTCGCCAATCTCCATTCTACTGCCTGGAAATTTAGAAACAATCACCTTACCGAATATCGAAGGGTTTTTACCGACGCGAACCCTCCAGAGAAAGGTTTTAACTTTAAATGAAAAAAAACTTTCCCATTGAATCAAACTGAGCCACATCTCAGAAAACCCGTATGTGAGTAAATTAAGAATATTCTATTTTTTTAATTTATCAATGATTCCCATAAATCATCCGTTTTTTCAAAATACACTTTCCGTATCAAATGCATTCAAACGCTATCTTCGGATTAAAGAAAGTCAAGATCCAGACAGCTCTGAATTAAAAATTATCAATATTGTCAAAACCTTAGAAAACATAGAAGCGGCTTTTAGAATATGGTTCAATTTCAAAAAGAGATCTCCCTTTTTTATATTTACCAAGGGGTGTTACTTTCTTGAATACTCGGTTGAAAAGTATTCGGAAATCAAGCTCCGATTTTGTATATTCAACTCCAATTCCCTTACTTCTAACTTTCCGATTCCTCTGCTCAAAATACATGTCAGGTTTGCATTTACGTTTTTTTTGTCTTTATTAAGAAGATTACAATAATCATCGATCGAAAAGTCGGAGAAGCTTGCCTCCGGAAAATTTGCTTTTAGTAAAGCTCGAATAAAACTATAGTCGCTTTCAGGCATAAAACCCAAACGATAAGAAAGAAAATTTGCGAGATCCATGCCGATCGTTACAGCCTGTCCATGATTGATTCTATAATTCGTTAGTGCTTCAATCGCATGCCCAAAAGTATGTCCGTAGTTAAATTTACGTCTTTCTCCGCGGTCAAACTCATCGATTTCGATGACTTTCTTTTTTATGGTAAGGCTTTCACGAATAAATTCGATCAAAAGACTTCTATCCAAAAAAATCTCCTCACGCATCAAATGTAATTTATGAGCAAGGTCGGAAGAGCTATAAAGATAATAATGGTACATTTCTCCTATGCCTGACTTAATATCGTCTTTCGTTAGAGAATTAAGAAATATAGAATCAATATAAATTTTATCTGGTGGATAAAAGGTACCTACTAAATTTTTTACACTTTTAAAATTAATTGAGGACTTTCCACCGATACAACTATCAGCCTGCGCAAGCAAAGTGGTCGGAATAAAAATCCAAGGAACCCCTCTGAACAAAATAGAGGCGGTAAAGCATACAATATCCTGAGTGATACCCCCGCCAATGGCGACGATACTACTATTTCGTTTGATTCCGCCTGTTACTAAATTTTCAATTAGCTTTTGTGCGGATTCTATATTCTTATTTTTCTCCTCTGCCTCGATCAAGAACAACCTCTTATCAAGTGCATCTATACCAACCCAATGTTTAAAATATAGAGAATAAATTTTGCTATCAACTACGAAAAAAGTGTCCTCTCTGAGTAACACATTCAAAACATCGAAGATGTCCTTATTAAAAACAACCTCATAATTTTTTTGAGAAGATTTTATCCGAATAAAATCAGACATTCACAAACCCCCCGTCAACAATGATATTCTGTCCGGTTAGATAGGTGTTGCAATCGCTTGCCAGAAATAAAACTACTTTAGATATCTCTTCCGCTTTCGCCATTCTTCCGATTGGGATTTGCGACTCTAATTGTTTCATCTCCGATTCACTTAGATTTTTCTTTGTTAAATCGGTAAGGACAAATCCAGGAGAAACGGTATTTATTAGAACATTATACTTTGCCAATTCGTTTGAAGCAGAAACGGTAAGACCTCGAATCGCGTATTTAGTCATGGTGTAGATACTTCTTTTTTCGCGGCTAACCGACCCGAAAATTGAGGCAATATTGATAATTCTACCATACTCTTTTTTTTTCATCATTTTAGAAACGGTTCTCGTAATAAAAAAAGGAGCGTTCACGTTTACACTCAACATATCGTCCCAATCTTTTTCCAAAGTGTTTTCGATGTAATTTATCCTATTGATTCCCGCGTTATTTATACATACATCGATCCTTTCTAAATTTTCCAGATAATTAATAAAATCCTTCAATGCATTCCGATTTTGAAAATCGACTGAATAGTAGATTAGATTTGGATGACGAAAATCGTCGTTTAATTCTGCTGAAGTGCCGGTGATGATCACTTTTCCACCTAACCCAAGAAAATCGGTCGCGAGTTGCTTACCAATTCCTCTACTTCCACCCGTCACAAGAATTAATTTTTCTTTATATGAAATTTTCATTTGAATAAGATTACGCGCCCCAATCAATTCGGATTCGAAATGGAATAGGCCTCTCTCCACTCTGGATCGGCATAATAAATCTGGTAGACTAGTTTCATAGTTTGATAAGCGTCTAAACTGGAACCCGTTTTTACAGGTTCGTTTTTCAGAATGTGGTCGGTAAATTCGTTAATCTCGTCCCGCCATGAGTTATCTTCTAAGTAGTTGATCGTTTCAATTCTTGGATTTCCCCCCGATTCCAAATCCTTTGGATAAATCGTCAAAGTTTCCTGCCCGTAAGATTTGGATCCAGATAGAATCCCCGACAACACGAGACTTCCCTCTCCTAAATTGATCTGTAAATTAAATCGATGACGCCACTCCGTAGCAGTGGATTGAAACTGGATGATCACACCGGAACGGGACTTCATTAGTGCAAAAGCATTGTCCTCGACTTCAAGGTTCCAATAACTATTGGAAATATAACTTTTAACCTCCTCCATTTCCCCGGCAAAGAGCCTTATCAAATCAACCATGTGGATTCCTTGATCCAATAGAATTCCGCCGCCGGCGATTTCTCGATTCGCTCTCCAACCGTTAGCCACATTCACGATAGCAGACTTACCATACACTCCTCGTATATTGATTACCTTTCCCATCTTACCCGAAGCAACGATTTTCAGGGCTTCTAAAATGGAGTCATGGTATCGATGATTGAAACCGTATTTTAGCTTTAAATTCGGTAATTGTTTTTCTGCTTCTCGAACTTTTTCAATTTCCTGAAGATTTCTTCCCGGCGGCTTTTCACAGAAAACATGCAATCCCTTCTTCAATCCCAAAATCGTCGCTTCCGCAGCTACGTCGTTCGTTAAACAAACGAGCAAGATGTCTAAATTTTCTTTTTCGATTAAATCGTGAAATCTCTGGTAAACTTTTAGATTTTCAGAGCTAAGAAAGCCGTCTTCCAAGCTCTTATCGCAAATCGCCGTCACGACAAGATTTGGATTTTGTTTAATAAACTGATGTCGTCGTTTTCCAACGACTCCGTAACCTGCTATTCCGACTTTTAGTTGATTCATTTTGATTGATTTAAGTAGTTTGGTAGTAATAAATCGGTTTTTAATTTCGACTCCACGCGGGAAACGTCATCTGGCACATCCACTCCGATCATAATACCTTCCGTCAAAACCATTCTTACTTTGTATCCGTGTTCGACTGCCCGATTCATATCGACGGATTCTATGATTTCCAACGGAGTCGGCGCTAATGCAGCGAACGTTTTTAAGAACTCGCTTCTAAACGCAATAACCCCGAGTTGTTTTAACTTTAAATAATCCTCATTCGGATATTTTTTTCGGGAAGGAATCGGTTCCCTGGAGGCATAGAGCAAGTCCCAATTCTTATCCACAACAACTTTCGGAGCATTGGGGCTTTGAAACTCGTCCTCATCCACAATTTTTGTTACAAGATTCGTACAGTAAATGGATGCATCAGCTAACATAGGCTTTACTAAATCATCCAACATGGAAGGAAGAATCAAAGGTTCGTCTCCCTGAACGACGATGATGATATCGCCTTTTACGTAAAGAGCCGCTTCCGCAACCCGATCAATACAGCCTCTGTGAACGTCCGATGTCATAACCGCTTTTCCGCCGAAAGACTCTACCTTGAGTTTGATCTCTTCGTCGCAGGTGGCAACGAACACCTCGTCTATCGAAGAGGACATTTCCACTCTTCTTCGAACATGTTCTATCATTTCTAGACCTGAAATTTTCACCAATGGTTTGTTTGGAAATCTTGTGGAAGCCATTCTTGCTGGCAACACTGCTATCGTTTTCATTTCTGTTCCTGTTCCAAAATTCTTTGTTTATGATTTGAAAGCGTTCAAATCTTTAAAATTTAAACCCGCCTGGGTGTTGAGCATAATTGCGTCCGTCGAGTATACGATAAATTTTTTACCGTTTCGGATTTCATCGAGAACTTTCTGATAGTCCGCTGGTATTACATGAGTTCCTAAAGGAACCCCCTTTTTTTCCGCAGCATTTTGGAAATCCTGGACCGCTTTTAAGAAATCGGAATGATCGAATTGACCTGTCAGCCCCATCGATCCGGATAAATCATAAGGGCCTAGCATCACCGCATCGATTCCCTTAACTGATAGAATAGAATCGATTTCCTTCATAGCCTTTATATTTTCAATTTGAATGACACGAATTAAATCAGAGTTAATTTCTCTTGAATAGGAATCGAAGTATTTTCCGAATAAACTCGCGTTTGAAAAACCCACACCCCGGGTTCCATTCGGCGGATAACTGCTCCACTTTATAAAATTCTCGACTTGTTCCGAGGTTTCAATCATAGGAACTATAATTCCTCTTGCGCCCGCATCCAAAGCTTGTTTGATATCTTTCGGATGATTCTGAGCGACCCTAGCAAACGGAAGACTTCCTCCGATCTGAATCGCTCTAAAAAGATCAGGAAGGAGATCAAGACTGAAAGACCCATGTTCTAGATCGAGAGCGATCCAGTCAAAGCCGGCGCTTCCTAAAATTTCAGCGACCGCAGTGTTCGGGATTTGCATCCAAGAACCGACAGTTACTCCACCTGAACTTAGTTTTTTCTTGATTGTGTTCATTCTATTTTTCTAAAAGGACGGCAAATTCGTAAAGAAGGTGGTGAATCACCTCATGAACTCCTTCTACAATTCCGTATTTTCCTTTTTCGGACGGAACAAATAACGATAGATCCGCAATTTTCAACGCCTCTCCACCGTCAAAGCCTACCATCGCGATTGTCTTGGCGCCTTTCGTTTTTGCGAACATTAACGCGTTAATGACATTCGGACTATTACCGGAACTTGAAATACCAAACGCTATATCACCCGGACCGATAAAATTCTCCATCTGTCCGACAAAAACGCCGTCGTATCCGTGTGTATAGGTTCCGGGATAATTTCCGAGGATAAATGGTTCCTTTCCGTCGTTAGCCTGAGCGGTCAGCCAGGCAGCATTATCCAATCCGAATACTCTGTAGTATTTTTGATTTTGTTTATTGGAATTTTTTGTTCCTTTCCCGAAATCACAGGCTAAATGCGAAGCGATTCCGTGGCTTCCACCGTTCCCAAAGAAGAATATATTTTTACCATTCTCCTTCGCCTCAAATAGGACGACCGCCACTTTAGAGATCGCATCTAAATCAAGGCTCTGAATGGCCTCAATCGATTCTTTTTGAAACGACTTTGAAAATATTTTTGCTTTTTCTAATAGATCCATACTTTCCCTTTTTCATTGACTACAGATAATTGAGAATATAACGATATTCACTTTTTTACCCAGATTTGATTATAAGTATTTTGAAAACTACCGGTATTGGAAACCGTTGACGCTTTTCTATTTTTCAAATGGAACCCCGCCTTTTCCAAAATTTTACGACTGATCTTAAACTGATCTTCAAAATCTTCATTGATTTCCACCAATATTTCTTTCACGCTACCGAGAATTTTTTCGCCACCTTTTAATATAAGGTGTTCGATCCCGTCCACATCCATTTTGATATAATGAGGTTTTGGTAGTCGAAAGAGTTTTAGCGCGTCTATCATAGAAATTCCAAGGATATTGTATTCAAAAACGGTTTCCATAGGTTTACCATCATGACCAAAAGTTTCCCCGAAGGAAGAAAGAGCCCCCCCCCAATCCGTACTAGTCATTTGAAGCGTATTAACTGAAAGTTTTTCCGAAAGAGGCAATGGTATAATAACGATTTGATTAGAAAGTCGATTTATAAAAACGTTTCTAGCCAGGAGCTCTAAATTAAAAACTGAAGGCTCGAAAGAATAAACTTTTGCATTCTTTTTTTTCGCCGCGTAAATGGAATAAAGTCCGACGTTCGCTCCAATGTCCCAAAACACCGGATCTTTTGTCATCTGATCAATCCATTCTAATGTCTCAGGTTCCTTTGTAGAAAAGGTATTCGCCCTAAATCGATTCAAATCATTGGGCGCAGTAAAATAAAATTTTCCATTGTGTTCAACTTCTTCGATATGATTCATTAACCTATGTATAATCACTTCTATGACATATCTTCCTATAGAAGATTTTCGAAAGAATCCCAAAATCAGTGAGACTATTTTTGCGAGAGAATGTTTAATTATTTTTTTCATTTAAAATTCCTTACTTTCAAAACCGTTCTTTTAAAACTTCTAATTGAGATAATAACAGAGCTCGAGAGATTTTCTCGGTGCCAAGGAGGTTGCCGGTAAGACCTCTCCGGACTTGATTCTATCAATGATAACGGTTTTCTTTTTCCCTTTGGCTATGATCAGAACAAAGTCGGAAGAATTGATCCTATCGATGGAAAGACTTATTCTTTCCATCGGCGGCTTTGGAGAATTAGAAATAGCTAATATTCCTTTTGGGTCCGATAAATTCTGCCCCGGAAATAAGCTGGCGACATGCCCATCTTCGCCTAATCCCAAAAGAACTAGATCAAAGGAGGCAACGGAGTTTATCAATTTTGAATATTCAATAGCTCCATTTTCCGCACCCAATTCACCTTGAATTCTAAATATCTGCGACTTCGAAACCGGAATATATTCGAATAAACTTTTTTCGGCTAAAAAATAATTCGAATCTGGATCGGTTTCGGGGACACAACGTTCATCCCCAAAGTAAAAAAACCACTTCGACCAATCCGTTTTCAACTCCCGCAATTCGGCATAAACTAAACGTGCGGTTTCGCCACCTGTCAGCACGATTCGAAATTCGTTATGAGCTCGGATTTTTGTTTCCGATACCTCTTTTATTTTTTGAACACAGTATTTATAAAAATCAAGTTCATCTGAAAACTCTCGAAATTGCATCGGCATTATTCTCTAAAAAGACCAAAAATCACGAGTAAAATAGACCAGGTGAGATCTCTCTTCCACGAAGCGAGCAACTTTCTCTGATGAGTTCGAAAGATTCGATGAAAAATCTAAAACAATTCTTTTACAATTCATCGCTTTTTTTCAGAAAGAAGATTCAACTCATTGGAAAGGGTAAATACCGGATTGTCTATTTTCTTACAGTAACGGTTCAAGAATTCCATTCTTGCATTTTGAACATCCTCTTGATTCCACCAAAGATCAATTCGATCCCATTGTTGGGTCAAAAATTTCGACGCTTCTTTCGGATTAGGATGAAAGATCCCTACTTTTTCCAAAGACTGAAAATAAGGTTTCGCTTCCTCTCTGATTTCCCAGTATTTGGGATTCCAATAAATAATAGTCGGAATATTTTTATAGAAAGATTCGAGATATGTAGTCGCATTGTAGGTCGAAATGTAAATTCGAAAACGGTTTAATACCTTTTCCAGATCGCTACCTTTTTCCATATAGTCCAAAGTTGGAAAACATTCTCTCCAACGCTCATCTTGACACCAACCGTAATCTTGAGGATAAAATCGTACGGTAAGTTTTTTTCGAATATCTTCCGAAAGAGAATCCACGAAATTCCACTGGTCTTCCAAATAAAATCGATGTTGTGAGGATTGGGGAATGCTATACATATAATAGCTATAACGTGGTATTCCGTTCAGAACCAAAACAGCATTTCCATCTTGATGTCTAGCTTTTACCATCCTTGTGGAAGCCAACTTCGTACAACCGATTGGGAATAGATTTGTTTTACCTGATTTCGTCCATCCCCAAGTCAAATAAGCGTCCGAAATCGACGTTTCATGCTCTTCCAAAAAAGAAAAAGCTCCAATTCCATAAAATCCTCCATGCTGGGAGAGGATTAGGGGAGTTCCATGTTTTCTCTTTTCGGCCGCGAATAACTTAAATAGATCGTTATCCACGTGACTATTGCTAGTAAAGATCAGCTTGGGTTTTGAAGGCCATTTTTTATTCTTTAATTCTTTTTGAAGAGAAGCAAAACCCTCTATAAAAACTTTAGGAATTTGTAAAGGGATCATCCTTTTGACAAAGGATTCAAATTTCGAAGAGGAAGAGGAAACGACCCATTTGGATCTGTCTTCACTGCGATTTTGAAAGCGCGGAAGATTTTCGAATCGTCTTTTTCTTGGAATCGTTCCTAACCGAAGCTGAAGCAAAAAGGAGATTTTCCAAGGAAGGTAGTCTCCAATAAAAAAAGATTCTTTATCGGAAATACCGTAAGACATGATCGAGTAGAATAAATTCTTTGCCCGTTCGCGAAAGCTGCTGAAAAAAGTTTTTTCAAGTCCTCGCTGGTGAGCTCTATCTATTTTGGGAATATCGTCTTGATTTTCTTTGGTTTGCGGTGAAATCTCCTCGATTACTTTCTGATAAATATATTGATTCCAATAATCAGTAATATGTAGTGAAAAAAAATCTGCAGAGTCGTTCGGAGTAATCTCCTCAGGATTAAAATTAAAAAACTCGAAAACGGTTAAATTGTCTGAATCGCTATCCCTGACAACTCCCTGAACAACTTCGTATCTATCGAATAATATGTGAGTAAAATAACCTAACCAAGGTCCAATCAAAATTCTCCAATACTGTAAATCTTGGTCTATACCGTGAATTCGGTTTAGATTTTTCGCGACCTCCGGAAGAAGAATCTCTTCATAAAGACTCTCCAATTGGTAATAGTCATTCTTAAATTTCTCGCGATTATCCCAATGATAGGGATGTGTTTGTGAATCAAAATGCTCCCATATATGTTTTCGATTGTAGATCTTACACCATTCTCCAAGGAAAATCACCGGCGTTTCGAAACTCGGCCATGTTTCCTCTAAAGCGGTTGCGATCAAAGTTCGTTTTACCAAACGGTTCTTCCGCCATCCGCTGCGATAATAGACCCGTTGATATAACTGGAGCTATCGCTTAATAAAAATATTACTAATCCTTGATATTCATCCGCTTGAGCCATTCTTCCAAGCGGAATTCGAGTGGCAATTTCCTTCAAAAATTCAGGGTTTTGTTGATTTTCTACACCACCGGGGCAGATGGCATTACAACGAACATTCTTATCTGCCCAATAGGTCGCTAAATATCTTGTAAGACCTATGATCCCAGCCTTAACGACCGAATAAGTCACAGGTTTTACTGGCTGTAAATCATCCGGCACACCTTTTTTACGATATAACCTTTGATCCGGAGCGATCAATCCCAGATCGGAAGAAATATTTAATATACTTCCTCCGTTTTGGTTTTTCGAAATCGCAAATCCATAGTATTTGCTGCAAAGGTAAGCACCGGTAAGTCCCACAGCCAGATCAGACATCCAAACTTCAGTCGAAAAATTTTCCAAACGAGAAAAATTCTTGGTCGAAGACTCCTCTATCTTCGGATTATTGGCCGCATTGTTAACCAATGCGTCGATTTTTCCGTAAATTTTTAGAACTTCGCTGCAATTTTTTTCTACTTCATTCTCTTTCGTAATGTCGACTTGAAATCCATTGGATTCAATTCCGAAACGTTCGGATATATCTTTCGATAAGGATGTTACCGAGGAAAGATTCACATCCAGAAGTACGGGGATACCGCCCCTACTTGCTACGGCTTCGGCGTGTTTTCGTCCCAATAATCCGCCGGCTCCGGTGATGACTACGACTTTGTCTTTTAAACTAAATAAGGAATCCATAATATTCTAATGTAAACTGACGGTTTGCCCGCCGTCCACGAGTAAACAAGCCCCCGTTATAAAACTAGCTCTTTCGGAAGAGAGGAAAACTATAGCATCCGCAATTTCTTCCGGATTTCCGAATCTTTTCATTGGTACCGTATTTTTTATTAGGTTCGCGATTCTTTCCGGATCTTTTTGCATTTTCTCATCCCAGCTTCCGCCGGTAAAAAAGACGTTTCCTGGAGCAACACAATTGACTCTTATTTTTGGAGCTAATTTTCTCGCGAGATTTTTCGACAAGGCAATCAAGGCAGCCTTAGCAACCGAATAATCCGTCGGTGCACCAATCGACTCGATACCCGCAATGGAGGATGTAAACAGGATGGAACCGCAAGATTCATTCAGAAGATCTAAAAATTCCCGAACCGAATTTTCCGCAGAAATAAAATTGGTCTTCCAAGAACTGGCGAAAATATCCGATCCCGGTAGTGGGTCGGCAGTACTTCTCCCATCTCCAACATTCGAAATCAGAATGTCTAGACCACCAACTTCTTTTACTACGGTTTTCCTAACGTGCGCTAATTCAGAAGAATTTGTCACATCCGCTGAAATAGAAATTACTTTTGAATGCAAGAACTCCGTCGATAAATCTCCGGATATTTTTTCCAAGGGGGATTGGGATCGAGATACTAATATCACGTTTGCCCCTTCTCTTAGAAAGGAACGGGCAGTAGCAAGACCGATTCCTCTACTTGCCCCTGTGATAAGGACCCTTTTTTTCTTTAAACCGAGCTCCAATTTTATTCTATTTCTTGAATCTATAAGGTGTCGGAGCATCCGATTGAGAAGTCGAATCCTTGCCGTTCCAATCCTGGATTTGTCGTTCTATATCAACGCCTACATTCTTTGACCAGAGATTGATAATCTCTTTGAATCGCTCTCCCACAAGACCGTTTCCAATAGGATTTCCGTTCAGTTGAGTAACTGGCAGCATACAAAACGGAGTTCCAGTCATAAAGGCTTCGTCTGCCGTATAAACGTCGTAAGGTTCAAAGTTTTTTTCCAGAACCGAATAACCTAACTTAGGCGCTAATTCGTGCATAACGTAATCTCTGGAAATTCCGCGTAGAATATTTCTTCCTTCCGGTGAAATAATCGTCTTATCCTTTATGATAAAGAAGTTATCGCCGGTGCCTTCGGCGACAAAGCCGTCAGGATCCAGCAATAAAGCCCAATTATTATCACCGCTGATCATAGAAGCTTCTATATTTGCCATAAGATAATGAATTCTACTTCTGTTCTTAATCTTCGGATCCAACAAGGAGCCCGGTATCGCTCGTTGCGAAGTAATTACGGCGTTAATTCCAGTTTTAAAAAGAATCCCCATAGACGCGACCGTCCAACGAAGCGGAAAATCGGCGATTATGACGTTTGGACCTTTGTGTAAGCCTTGCACGGCTTGATAAATTCCAAGTGTCCCTCTGGAAACGTCGATCATGAGACGATGTTCGTCGTCCGACGCGAATAACGGCTCATTGGCTTCGATGGTTTCATAGCATTTTTTTTCCAATTCTTCTATGGTAACGTTGATCGGAATTCTAAGAATTTTTACACCGGCGTAAAGTCTTTCTAAATGTTCCCTTAACTTAAATTGCTTTTTGTTAAACGACCTCGTCATTTCGAAAACCATATCTCCGAACATTAACGCCGAATCATAGATAGAAATCTTCGCTTGTGCTTCCGGAATTAACTGGCCGTTAAAATTGACGACTCTTCCGCTTGCTTCATTCATAGGTTGATTCATAATTCTAAATATTCTCTTTTCCTTATTTGGTTTGTAAAAAACTATTCATTATAGCTTGGCAAAGTTTAAAAGTTTCCGCCGAATCGATCTCAAACATTTTCCAAAACTCCATTTCGACCATTCCAATGTTCTTTCCAAATCGATTTTGATTTTTCCGAATTGTTTCAGGGGTAAATATATAAAAGGAACCGTTCTCGATATATTGTGGAGAATGGTCTTGTCTTCTTTTCCGATTTTTCCAGTCGTAATTGACGCTATTCAATTCTCCATTTGCCGTACGTTCCCAGAAATAGAGATCCTCTGCTACACTCGCAGAAAACATTGAGTCGAATCCATTCTGATCGAACAGGAACAATGCTTTTTCAATGTCCGAGCTTTCTCGGAGCGGTGACGTTACTTGAGGGGCGACGACTCTATCAACCTTACCACCCTCGAGCTCGATCGTGTCAATCGCATGAATCCAAGCAGACTCCGATGTGGCGGTATCATTTGAAAACTCGTCGGGTCGCTTAATCCGTTTTGCTCCAAAATTCTCAGATATGCTGAGAATTTCATCACTGTCTGAACTTACCCAAACCGAATCGATTTTTTTTGCATTCAAACATTGCTCTATTGTCCATGCAATCAAAGGTTTTCCATTAAAATCCAAAATGTTCTTCTTTGGTAACCCTTTGGATCCACCACGCGCGAGTATGACGGCAACTGTATTCATTATTTCGTATATTCCTGAATTTTACTTTCGATCCATTGCAATTGGGACTTAAAAATACCGACACCCTCGTCGTCACGGAAGGCTTGCATAATAAAAGGCCCTTTATAATCAAGGTCCTTTAAAGTCCTGAAAAAAAGATCGAACTGAGCATTTCCGCTACCCAATATCACCGAGCCCCCGCCTAAAATTCTATCTTTTATATGAATATCCGAAATCCTATTTCCGTAACATTCTAATTCTTCTTTTGGATCATATCCCAAGGAAGCGCTGTTTCCGATATCGTAATTCACCGTGATACGATTCGAATGGAACTCAGAAAGTAAATTAGTGAAAAATTGAGGATTTAAGTCCGTTTCCAAGGAAAGATTTATTTTCGATCGTTCCGAAACTTCAATGAGCGGTCCGAGATTATCTACAAACCGTTTTTTATCCTCTTCACTCTTTATGGAGGATTGATCCACGCAGGGTATAACAATATCTTTTACGCCTAGAGCTATGCTATTTTCCAAGAGTTTTCTTAACACAGACTGGCTTTGGAGCACAACGGCCTTATCGGGAGAATGCAACGGAGCTTCCATAAAATAATCGGCACAAATGGAGATAACGGAAACGTTCGTTTTCTTTATCTCTTTTTCAATTTCTTCAATCCCCTCTTGAGACATCAAAGGATTCTGTAAATAGTCGTTATAATCCAGAATAAATTCGATGCAATCCAGACCAATTTCAGAAGCAAGTTGAAATTCTTTTTGCCAGTATCCTAAAGGATGCGCTTGATAACGTCCTTTATATTTGGGTAACAATCGACCCTGCATTACGCCTAAAAGATTTTTTTTCATCATAGTTGTTAAAGGGTTATCGAAGCGATCAAAGTATCACAAAGATCTACTGATGCAAGCTGCGCTTCATATTCTCGATTGATCGCTTCCGTTTCCAAGAAAGACCAAACATGGTGACCACCGGGTTTTCCATTTGAAAGCCAATAGAGGTGATTTGCAAGGGAATATCTTTGAATCTGTTTCAGCCAATTAATTTTTAATCCTGACTTCTGAATCAACACCCTAAATGTTTCGCTGTTGAAAAGATATAGATGTTGGCTCCAATAGGTAAAACGCGAAAAAGATTCAGATTTATACAAAGTCAACAAAGCATCGCTGGAGCTTGGTACTTCTATAATTATTTCTCCGTCTGGCTTTAACATTTTTGTCAAAGATTTAATGATTGCAATAGGATCCTTTACGTGTTCGATCACATGAAATGCGGTTATTATATCATATTTTTCGTTGGACTCGAGCACTTCTTCTAAATTTTTCCACACCTTTAAATCAACTTTAGAGAAATACGACTGTAGTCGAAGCTCTAATTCTACTCCTTCGCTTAATTCTGTGTACGCTTTAGATTTTATCAAGAACCCGCCAATACCGCAACCAAAGTCCAGTAAACGTTTGTTCACGAGTTTCGGCTTTAGAAACTGAAGCCGTCTCTCGTCGTCTTTTTCGTTTTCCTTTAGCCAACTCCCCTCCGATATAAGTTCATCACCGTGCATGCCGGAGTTTTCATAATGGAAATCTTCAATATGTTCGTTTCCGGATAAAAATACAAGGCCACACTGATCACATTCAAGAATATTCAAACTAGTATTATCACGAACGACACCGGGGCGCACGCGGAAGGTCTGATTATTACATAGGTAGCAGTTCTTCATTCCGCGGGTCCGAAATAAATCGATTCGACCAATCCGCAAACGATGTGCCCGATCATAATATGCGACTCTTGGATTCGTTCAGTACGGCTTGAAGGTATTTTTATACACTCAATCATATCAGCTAACTTACCGCCGCTTTCACCGGTCAATCCGATCATTTTTAGTTCTTTTGACTGAGCTACGGGAATCGTCTCCAAAATATTCTTACTGTTCCCGCTCGTTGAAATCGGAATATAAACGTCCCCTGGTTTCGCAATTGCCCTAAGTTCTCTTACGAAGACTTGGTCATATCCGTAATCATTTCCAATTGCGGTCGTCGATGAACTATTAGTTCCCAATGCAATCGAAGCCAGTGGATCTCGATCAAATTGTAATCGGGAAATAAATTCTGCCGATAGATGCTGAGAGTCCGCAAAACTACCTCCATTCCCAGCAAAAATAACTTTTCCACCTGACCTTAAAGAATCCAAACAAAGGAACGCTAATTTTTCGATTAGACTCAGCAAGTCCGGCGAATTTAAAATCTTCTCTTTCGTTGAAATGGAGTCGCGAATGATGGTCTGAATTGCAGATAAATTTTTCATAAGATACCTTCCAACTTTTCCAAACCAATCCAAAAGCCTTCTCCTCCGTTCTTATGACCTTGCCAAATTTCAGGAATAAAGGATGCCTTGGGGGCAAATTCAGCGAAAATTTTACCCAACCTTTGGAAATCGATTTCCCCTTCCCCAACTTGAAGCCCTTCCCCATTCAGTCCTTTTGCATCACCCATATGAATATGTGCGGTAAAAGGAGCGATCCTTCTAGAAAAGTCGTAAAAATCGTATCCAAAGTTATTACAAGTCAACATTGTATGAGAGACGTCGTAGCACATCCTTAGATTTAACTTTTTGCACCATTCTTCTATTTCTTGTATGTGTACAAAAATATTCTGATATCGCTGCCCACCGAAGTGCCAAGGAAACGGAGCCATAGTCTGAGGAATGATTTCAACTCCTTCCGTATCCAAAGCCTTTAAACTTTCTCCGAACCTTCGATAGTAATCCGGCAAAAGTTTCTGATCAATATTTGCATCCATCGAAATGCCGCCTACGTTCGCAACGATCATCGGTCTTTTTGTTTTCGGAAAGAATGGTTTCAAAGATATAGTTATATCTATTACCCTTTGAGTTTCCTTGATCGATATCTTCCTGTAATTTTCATCGGGAGTGGCAAGATCCATCAAATGACTTCCTTGAAACAACTCGGGGGCGTGAATCACATAATCACATTCATACGTCCCTTTCAAGTATTGCGAAGGATCCAGTTCCATATCGGAATACGACAGATGAAATTCAAACAGATCCGGTTTTACCCTCGAATAATATTCGTTAAAATCGTGGTATCGAACTGGTATTCCCCAAGGACGGGAAAATTTATATTGTTTTGGTTCTATTCTTACGTCTTGAAGATCCGATGGAAAGAAAAAGTCCTCTTTGCTCATGTCTCTCTGCAAAGTTCTTCCCAATAATCTTTCATAATTTTGAGCCGAAAGTCCTTGGCCGGGACTTAAAACCTGTATATCATCTTTTTCTAATAGAGATCCCCTTTTTAAATCTCTCGAAGCGACAAGACTTTTGGCGAGGTTTTCTCGATTGATCATCTCACCCTGGCTTAGGATTCTTTCATAATTATTTTCACCTAAGGCTTGTTCAATGTCTCGAATTCCCTCGATCAACATTCTAAATTCTTTCTCCTCAAGGCTAGCGGCATGATCCGGACCTTCCATTTTGCGATCCAATGTCAGATGCCTCTCGACTACCATCGCACCCAAAGCAACGGCCCCCAGAGTGACCGCTATCCCTCTTTCATGACCTGAATATCCGAAGTGCGGATGAAATTCCTTTAATTGTTGCATCCATTTTAAATTTATATCATGTAACGGCGCTGGATACGTACTGTTGCAGTGTAAAAAAATAAACGGAACTTTTTTGGAAGTTAAGTAATCTCTTGCGAAAATAATTTCCTCGGTCCTACTCATACCGGTGGATAGAATCAGAGGCTTTTTAGTTTCTACGAGAGAGTTCAATAAGAATATATTCGTTAGATCCGCCGACGCAACTTTGTAAGCAGGAACTGGAAATGTTTCCAAAACCTCAACACTCTTTGGATCCCAAGGTGTGCAGAGATATAAGATTCCTTTTTGATTACAATATTCCGCAATTTTTCTATGATCTTCTTTCTCTAATTCGAACCTTTGCAATAGATCTAGAATGTATTCCGTTCCAAGATCCTCGCCCGATTTTTCAAGACTCCGTTTTCGATAGACTTGGTCCAAATGTCTCATCTGAAATTTCGCGCAATCCGCTCCGATTGAGACCGCTGCGTCGACCAATTCGAAGGCTTTTTTCAAATCTCCGTTGTGATTGTTCCCGATCTCAGCGATGACAAACGTCCTTCCATTCCCGATTGAATTTTTTCCAATTTGTATCATATTTAGCCTTTCATATCCTCGTGATTTTTTATTTCCCTTACCGTCCAAGCCTGTAGGCCTTCAGAATCGAACCGAAAAGGTTTATAACCTAAGCCTTGTTTTTCTACCCAATCCATCAGATCGTTCTTTGCAAAAGGTGGAACATAAAAAAGAAAAAAACCTCCGCCTCCCGCTCCTAAAAGTTTCCCCCCGATGGCTCCGTTCTCCCGTGCACCATAGTAAATCGAATCTAACGTGCTATTTGTGATTTTCTTTCCAAGACCACGTTTGATTTCCCAGGCTTTATGAAGACATTTTCCGAATTGAAACAAACGCCCTCTCAATAGATGATTCCGCATTTCATAAGTCAATTCGACGTTCTCGAAAACTTTCCTTTTGACGTCCTCTTTCTGCATCTGCACTCGTTGGTCGTCATGGATATTTCCTGAATCGTGTGTAGTTTTTGTATCACATAAAAGCAAACATTCTTCTAATTCTATCATCGTATCTCTCGCGATTCTTAGCGGGTGTACGATGTTTTGTTCCAACTGGAATTCCATAAAATTAAATCCGCCGAAAACTGTGGCGTATTGATCCTGCCATCCACCGGAAATCCCTAGATACAACCGTTCGGCTTGAAATGCCAACTCCGCGATTTCGTGATGATCCCATTTGTCCCTTCTAAACTGATTAAAACATCCAAGGATCGCCGACGAGACTACGGCGGAGCCGCCTAAACCAGAATTCATAGGAAAGTCGGAGTAGATAAACAGCTCGAATCCATAATCCGGTTTTGCTACCTTGATCACTGCTTGGATCAAACGAAACTTATCTTCGAAAACGACCGCCGAATCAAGATCTTCAAATTCGATCGAAGCGCCGATGTCTTTTGACCGAATCAAAATTCTTTTATCTTCACGAACGCGTAGAGTCGCGTGAGAATATAAGGAAATTGTGGTATTGATTACGGCTCCGCGATCGTCGCTAAAATAATGCGTAAGATCCGACCCCCCGCCGCCGAAACTGATTCTTACGGGAGAACGCGCTCTTGCATAAACTTTTTCTTCTTCCTGAAAAGGAAGTTCGTCACGGCTTACAAAGGAGAATAATGTTTTATCCTCTCGTAAAATCGGGATTACACGAATTCTTGAATCCAACTGTTTTAATAACTTCTCTCTCGTGCTATTTTCATTCGCCCAAGTGAAATTTTTATTCGCGCAACGAAGAATTTGAGAATCTAAATTCAACCCTTCCAGAAGTTGTCTTCTTATATCGCCGTCAGTGGCGACTCCTATCACTTGCATCGAATCGTTAGTTACGAACACGATCCCGTGCTTATTAGCTTCGATTTTCGCAAGGGCTTCACGTAAGGAAGCATTCTGATCGATTAAAAATAGTTCTATATTCATAAAGGAAAACTCTTACCGGATTGAATCCATTTTTGAAATCGAGAATAATCTTCCGGAATTCCAATATCAATGAATTCCGATTCTAACTCAATCGCATTGAGTCCGTGATCGAGGATAATTTTCGGGAAAAGATCGACTTCCATCGAAAACGGTTTTCGATCCCAAGCCTTGAAAAGGGACGAGCCCAATTTGTAAACTCCCGCGTTGATCCACCCGCCTCCAATCGAACCAGTCTTTTCATGGAATTGAACGATTTTCTTATCATTTACTTCAACCAGTCCATAACGCGAAGCGTCTTTTACTTCGGTGATTCCGATTCCATATCCAATCGAGTCAGCCATCTTCGATACGCTTTTCGGCCCCAGCCAAGTGTCAGCGTTCGATACAAAAAAATCTCCCTCAAACCGGAGTTCTTTTACCGCATTGGCTACAGAACCGCCGGTTCCTAAGGGTACACTTTCCGTAACAAAGAAAAAATCCACGGACTTCGGAAGTTCATTTTGATACTCTTGAATGAAGCGTATGATATGATCCGCCTTATGGTGAAGAAGTAATACGAAACAAGAAAGCCCCTGATCCATCCATCGTTCTAATAAATATTGCAAAAAGGGTTTTCCCTCAACGGGTGCTAATGGTTTCGGTAATTCGGAGACGACCGATTTCAGACGTGTTCCAAAACCGCCCGCGAGAATAAACATCGGTGTATTCATTTTCATACTCTGATTATACGATGTAGGGAATCACTTCGAACAAAGAAGAAATCCTTGACGAAACCGGCACTGACCTATACTCATCTTCCTCGCTCGTAAGAATCAAGTTAGTGCCTACACCGGCGGATTTACCCGTCAAAAAATCCGTGTAACGATCTCCAACCAACACTGAAGAATTTAGATCTAAAAGGAACCGATCGCGCGCTTTCAAAATCATACCCGGATTTGGTTTTCTAAATTCGCTCTCTTTTTTAAAAATTCCGATTCCGTACTCGGAATGAAACGGACAAAAATAAAAATGATCGATCGAAGTATCTTTTTTTTGAAACTCCTTTCGCATCCATTTACTTAAATTGATAAAATCACGAACAGTATAATATCCTCTTGCAATTCCTGCTTGATTGGTGATTACGAAAATTTTATATCCTTTGGACTTTGCGATCTTCGTTAACTCAAAAATCCCGTCTATAAATATCACCTGCTCCTTTTTATGGACGTAATTTGTCTCTTGATTGATGATTCCATCCCGATCTAAGAACAAGGCTTTCTTGAAAAAGTCCATTGAAATTCAATCGAGCGCTTCGGCTTTTAGCTTTTTCATAAAATCATTCGGTCTATGCAAAAATAAATTATAATCGTATTGTTTAATATTGTTAACCGTCCAAGCGCCTTTGTTTTGAATTTGCGCACGGAGAATTACGAGTACGTCGAGAATCAGTCTAAAAAAATTCGAAAACAAGTTTGGAATGCGAAATCGGAAAGGTTCCAAACGATTCTCTTCTGCGATCACCGCTACGATCGAATGTAAAGAATCGGATTTAGAAACATTCTTCATTTGATACAATTCATAAATATAAGAATCTAGCTTTTTGGATCGCTTCGGAGCTAAAGACGAATCAAGGCATAACTTCTCCAAGTCTTTAAAAGTATTGGGAACGTAACTTCCTTCCCGCGTTCTTTTTCTCCATTCTTCTAAATTAGGTGGGCCTTTATAATCAAAAAGTTGATCGATACATACAACTGGAATTCCAATGAGATAAGGTTCTAAAAAAGCCGAAGATACCGTCCCTACTACTTTATCCAGTCCTTGCAACCAACTGTAATAATCGAAATTGGTGTCGATTTCAAAGGATGGTCCGAAGAAGTTTTTAAAAATCGCGTAACTCGAGATTTTCTCGTTAGGATGCGGACGGAAAGAAACTTTATAACCGTTATCTATTAGGAAGCGGGTCAGATCTCGAACGATCAAAAAGGAATCCAAATCAACGTGCCATCGTTCGATATGTCTCTGTTCCATATAACGTAGATTCTCAAACGCGTGTCTACCGTCGAAAGGATTGATCAATTCAAACCTTCCCAAAATTCCGATTTTCTTGTTCGAAGCCTTTTTTTGAATATGTTGAATCAGGTCGTTCCGAAGACAACCGGATACGATGACCTGGTTAGGTTTTACTTTTCGATTTTTTTCCAGCCAAACCTTACTCCAATCATTCCAAACAAAGATTTTTTCAAAATTAGAAAACTGGATATAATCTGGATAAGTGGCAGAAATATCGTGATCAACCCGAACGATACCTTCTACCTCCGTAACATAGATTTTAGTTCCCTTTTCTTTGAGATTCCGAATTTTTTCCTGCGGTAACACGAAAGGATGCGAAAGGATCAGAATATCGGGAACGATCAATCTCAAAAAATAATCGGTGGAAGTTCGCGAAGTCAGAAAAACACTATACCCTTGTTTCTTAAACGCTTCTCCCAAAAGCCAGGCCGAAGAATACTCCCTTCTTAGCGCGTCTATATGAATAACTACGATTTTTCTCATCTTAAACACTCACACATCGGGATAACCTTTTCCAATCGTAACATATCGATCTTCAGTCTTTGAAATTGGATTGGAAACATATAAAAGATCGGACTTTTCGACGGAAGTATTTGGAGATAAGAAAGTAGAAGGGCCTTTAAATCTCCACTTCCGATAACTTACCTCTTCCCAGAATTTTTGATTCCTGTGACGATCCATCAAAAATTGCATCGATAAAGAATCAAGACCGAGCCATTCAAGAAAAAGCCCAAGATGTTCTATCTCCTGATTCTCGTAACGGTGAACGAGTTCTATTCCCTTTTTTCTTGAAATCCGTCCGTGTCGAATCTCTCGCGAGACGTGATCCGTAATCTTCGAATAACCGGTTTTATAAAACTTTAGCAAATCATGAAGATTCATGTAATTATAACAATCTACAAAATCATACTGATCGAAAGTTCTGTTAAAAGTTGTAGTTCTAAAATCGTAAAGCCCGATCATTTCCTCGTGTTGAGCCTTTGGGTCCCAACGGAAATAATTTCCGAGATAAATTCCACGCGTGCCATTCGAATGTAAGTCGAAATCGTCAGGATAACGGTATTGCCATATGTCTTCGTCGGTTATACTACCGAAAATACTCAACATATCATCTGCTTCCACATCGAATAGATCATGGTCTTTCCGATACCGCCTTGACATTTCCACTTCGTGGAGATGTGAAAACATACCGACTTGTTCTAATCCTTGATGTGCGCCCCAGATAATCAAAGGGATTCTATATCTAACGGAAGTCTGCACAGGAAAAACAGTCTGCCCAGCAATACAATGCCAATATACGGAACCGTATTCAGCGAGGGTTCTCCTCGTTATTTTTTTAACGGATTCCGGATTTACATTCTGAATCAGAATATCCAGATTAAATTTTCTTCTAAGATTTGATAAATTGCGGATCCCAAGAGACGTATTATAATATTTATTATAAGTCACCAACAATGGGTGAAGTCCGAGAATATTTTTAACAAGATGTACTATATAGTAAGAATCGGAAGCTCCCGATATGGGAACTATACAATCATAGTTCTTCCCGGATTTGCTACGATAAGGCTCCACTAATTTTTGGATTCTTAATTTCCGCTCCTGCCAGTCGATCTGATCTTTTTCCTCATGGATCCGACAACCGCTACAAACACCTTCGTGATCTAAAATCAAACCGAAAGGATGATCTGTCGAGTAGAGACATCGTTTACAAAATTTAATTTCTCTAAAGTTCATCATGAAAAATGGGTTTTATATACAGGTTTCCGAAGCAAGGACTCGCTTAAGTTTTCCTTCAAACCTTGAAGACGGTGTTCCCCATAACTTAAAAAGTTCCCGCACGCGACCGCTGAAACTTGCGGTCTTTCAAAAATTCGTTTCATTTGTTCTGGTTCGCTTATACCGCCAAAGGCGATGATTGATTGTTCCGTTGAAAAATGATCGAGCAATGTTTCGTCAAAGGAATTTCTATTCCCCTCGTTTCGAAAATCGATTAGGAATATTTCCGAAAAGGATTCCATTTTACTAAACTTTTCATCGTGAGAATGAAATAAGTTCAAATTACCTGTTGAATAACGATAATGAAGAAGATCTCCCCGATCTAAGGTGACCGGCAAACTAAGAATGACGGCTTGTGTTCCGAGAACTTCCGCGATTTTTAAAACCTCATCCGGACGAGAATGAAACAACTCATCGATTACGAGGCGATCAGCTCCTGCGTGGATTGCTTGCAAGGCATCATCCAAATTTCTAATTCCGCCTCCATAAGCAATAGGAGTGGAAACCATTTCGGCTACCGATTTTAAGAGTGGGAGATTTGGACCAAGGTCTTTGCGAGATCGATCGATACAAAGAACAGTAATTTCATCGGCCCCCCATCGGTCCAAATTTTCGGCAATTACATGCGGTTTTCCTAATGGAAGATAACGATGATAGCCGAAGGACTGAACAGCAAGTTCTTCTAAAACCACGATCATACCGACCATTCTTTTTTTAAAACCCATGGACCATCTCCCGAATGAGACCGGAAAGTAATTCTTTCCCAAGATCTTGGCTCTTTTCCGGATGAAACTGTAGACCGACTACCATCCCGTGTTTTACTATCGAAGGAAAACTTCTTCCGTAAAATGTATTGGAAACCGCGCCTTCAGTATCAGCTTCATAAGCAAAAGAATGGTTAAAGTAAAAGTAACCGCCGTCGAATTTTGAAAAAAAAGAATCAGGCTGTGTTAGTTTTATTTCGTTCCAACCAATGTGAAAAGTATTTTGTTCAGAAAGGGATCTAACGTTTCCTTCGATCATCGCAAGTCCTTTTTCAAGCGTTCCCTCCGTGGAAGAAAAGGAAAAAACCTGCATTCCTAAACAAATTCCCAAAAGTGGGCGCCCCTCTATCACCCATTTTTTTAAATAATCGGCCAACTCCATACGCTGTAAGTTGGACATCGCGGTGTGGAACGCACCGACTCCGGGTAACATGAGAAGATCTGCTTTCTGCAAGTCAGAAATATCAGAGGCTACATAGGTAATAAAACCAAGTCGATCCAAACAATTCTTAACCGAACTATGATTTCCAACTTCATAATCTAAAATAGCTACCTTAATACGTTTCAAAGACCGATACCTACTTTGTATTTACGATGAATGTTTTGAAAAGAAGGTGCATTTACTTCGAAAAGATTTCGGTTAACGTTGGATATAACGGTTTCCCAAAACTGCCCGACGGTAATATCGATATATTCACAAAACCCTTCGATATATTTTGATGAACAAGCTCCGTCATAAGCCTCGACAATCGGGATCGCTTTCTCTCTAGACATTCTTCCTGCTCGAATGTCTTCGTTTACATAGTCTGTGACTTTGCCAAAGCCGAACTTGAAATACTTTATCATTTGATTGAGGGTCACCCAATCTTCGTCAAGTGCGCTAACCCCCATAGGATCGCCGATATTCTCAATTCCGTCTTCACGAATGCTGATTCCGTATGCAGTAGAAAACTTCGCATTTCCTAAATTATCCCAATCTCCGATAAACCATCCTAAGTCGATCACGTTAAGATTCCCGGACCGAACCTCGGAAGCATCTGGAAAACCATACGCAATAAGATCCTGATCCGAAAAACCTGCCTCTCGCATCCAGGTGAGATCTCCTCCGGCGAGGGTATTCATAGACATCAGATTATTGTATTCCCAGGGACGCTCCGGAGAAATCGTCTTACGATCCCTTAAACTCTGATTTTCTCCGATGAAAATCAATGGCAACTCGTAAGCGAGCGCTGTTTTCGGGACTGAACTATAGAGCGCTAATTCGGTTGATCGAGCCCAATTTGCAAAACGAAGGAAGGCTTCGCGCATTAGATTTTTCCAAACTCCCGGTGCAGGTGCAGAATAGACTACATCGAATCCAAGATTGATTAAATTGGAAATATTCTTTACACCAAGCTCGCTCACTTGTTCGGGGGGATAGCTCAAACAAACAAGAAGAGGTTTCAATTTTAACTTATCGCGTACCCAAATAGCCTGACGCGTGCTATCCTTTCCTCCACTAACTCCGATTATACAATCAAAGTATTTTCCTTTTTTACGTGGATACTTCGATATGATTTCTTTTAGAATATCAAATCTTTCTAAATAATTGATATTATTTTGTAGGAAATGGTTTTCGCACGCGGAACAACAACCTTTCTCGGAGAAAATTTCGTTAACCCTGGTATTGGGTTGTAGGCATATTTTGCAATATTTCATTTTTCGAATAAGGATTTACAGGCTTCGTAAATTTCCCCAAATAGAAAAAAAGATTTCTGAACCTTTGGTTCGATTTTTTGATTCAAGCTTTCCAATCGGCTTTTCTCTTTTTCAAATTCTTTCGGAAAATCGAATTCAGAATATGGAAGAATCCATTTAGCAAGTTTTTCTTTTTCGTCTTCTAAAATTTCATAACTAAGATTTTCGGATGGAGAAAACTCGAAGGAAGAATAACCCATCAATTGCATTTCAGGATAAGTTAAGAATTCGATAGCCTTTCGTGTTTTAGGATCGATCTTTTCCATCCATCTGTGAATCGACTTCTGATTAAATCCTTCAGAACCTCCTTCTTGGAACGTAGAATTTTGCGTCCATCTCTGGTTATTTCCGTCTTTGATATCATTCGTATCCAAAAGAGAAGGATTAAACTCGATTTCTAAAAAAGTGCAAAGATCTCGAACGGTTTTTTCGGGAAAACCGATTAGATCTTCATATTTTACGGTTAAAACGTTTTGATACTTTTTAGAATAGTGATAAGAAAGCGAAGCAAGTTTGCGCCATTGTCTACCCAAAAAAAGCAAAGGATAACGACCTTCGGAATAGAAATTTGAAACGGCGATTGCCCGAGGGTCCCTTACAATTTGAATGATCTTTGTCTTCTCGCCGAATAATTCAATGATATGAGGTACAAATTCGTTTGCCCACACCTCTTTAAATCCGGCGACTTGTTTGGAACCATAAGTCTCAAGAATTAACGCGGCCCCTTTTTTTAGAAACTCTCCGTAAGTTTTCGCGGCTATCTCCGGAATTCGTTTTGAAAGGAGTTCAGAATACGGCTGACTCGAAACTTCTGTAAACTTTTTCAAATACGCGAGATCAGGTATATTTAATTCACTAAAAGGGGTATTCTGCAGATCGTGAAAAAAAGAGTTTTTCTCCTCATCGAAATAGTAATCCTCTAAAGGAGCATTGGGATCAAGAAGATGTTTCTTATCCCTGGATAAGGTATTTCGAAAGTCCTTAAAAACCGCAAAAAAAGGATCCGAGGCAAAAGAGACTTCTTTTGTTTTATTAAGTAAACGAGCAAAAAAAGTCGTCCCCGACCGAAACATTCCACTAACAAAAATCATAATAAATCCACGTCCTTTAGCTCTACTAATCCTTTCTCTTCCAGCTGTTTAACATACCAGTATGCGAAACTAAATGGCATTTTTGTTTTTTCGCAAATATCCAAAATCGTATTTTTACCGTTGGCAAGGCGTAAAACAATTCTCATAAAATGATAGAGAAGATCCGATTCGCTTTCGACGTAACGAAGAATGTCATCAGTCAATCTCGATCCATATTTTTCTTTTGCGGAATGATCTTGAGTTTGAGAGATATTCGTAGGTGAAAGATAGAGATTGATCTCAGGACTTGCCAAAGATGGAATTCCCTTAAACTTTGGAATTACAATCGCATCATATTCGATAATGTCGATGACCTCTAGTGTCTTTTGGATCATTTCTTCCGTTGAATTAGGATTGTAATTTTGAAAATTATCATCACTCGTATGGTAATTTTCAAACGGCCATCTCAATAGAGTTCCCGTTGGAATCTCATAACCAACGGCATCAAATACATTCTCATCGTTCCCAATTTTTTCTCTGTGCGAATAGAGAATATTTTTCTCCTGCCTCGGATCAAGAACGTTCTTAACAGCTCGGTCGATTCTTGATTGATTATAAAAACTACTTTGATATATCAGCTCTTCATTCGTGCCTACTAATGCGAGAAACAATCCACCCTTTAAGTTGCTTGCAATGTCTTTTTCATGGAAGAGATAGGCAACAGATCCAACGATTTCTACACTTGCAAACGCCCGATAAGAATACTTTGTTTTTCGATCTTGTAACCTTCGAACAACCTCGAAGGAAGCCACGCAACCTGATAGTCCATCATTTACCTGATCGGGATGATCAAAATGACCCATAAAGATGATCTCTTTCGGACTATCTCCTTTTTTGGAATAATCAGCTTGAGTCATCTTTCCCTGATAATCAAAGTTACTTTCTATCTTCACTTTATACTTACCGGGTTTTAGAGATTGATAAATTTCAAAAGGTAAACAAAAGCCCCACTCCGCGTTTCTGTGACGGTATTGATTTCGAAAATGAAAAGGAATCGACTTTGGCTTTTTGGGATTAGTAAAAAGATGAGGCTTTAATTCTTCTAAAGTCAATTCACCCTCAAATGAAGGTGAATAACTATAGACAGAAAGATTAGATTCTGCCTTCGAAGCGATATTTTTTCCATCAGGCCCAGTTAGCACAGCCTGCTTGCAATCCCAGTAAGGAGGTAGCTCCCAGTGATAAATTTTCTCGGAGGAAGGATATTGAATCTTCCGGGATTTTGGATAAAAGGAAACTAACTCGTCATAAGCCTCTTCCATTTCAGGACCAGCGTGACATCGATCTAACACTGATATTTTTCGAATTAATTCGTGATAATTATTCATATTATATTTTTCAAATTAACTTTGAATGATCCCTTTTTCATATAAATACGAGCATAAAATTTTCACTGTCTCTTCGACATTCTGTCTACTTGTATCCAACTCGATTTCAGGTTGTAAGGGCGCCTCATAAGGAGAGCTGATTCCGGTAAAGTTAGGAATTTCTCCACCTCTTGCTTTCTTATAAAGTCCCTTAGGATCTCGCTTCTCACATATTTCTAGGGGAGTCGAAAGGTAGATTTCGATAAATTCTCCCTTATCAAAAAGATCTCTAACGGTCTGTCGATCTTTTCTATAGGGAGAGATCAAAGAGACGATTACGATTACACCCGCTTCCGTAAAAAGTTTCGCGACTTCCCCGGTCCGTCTGATGTTCTCAGTTCTATCTTCTTGCGTAAAACCAAGATCCTTGTTTAAACCGTATCTTAGATTATCACCATCGAGAAGAAACGTATGATATTTTTTTTGGTTTAAGAATGCTTCCAGTGCATTTGCGATAGTCGATTTGCCTGAACCGCTCAATCCAGTCACCCAGAGCAAGCAGGGTTTTTGCATTTTTATTTTCGACCTGTCCTCTTTAGTTACCTTATGGTCGAGCCACGTAATGTTTTTATCCATCATGAGTCCTGATTATATTCGTAATGAATTTATAAACCGCAATTCCACGATGTCTTTCTGCGGAAGTGATAATTTCTTTCCTTCCGGTGGAATACAACTGATAACCTTCTTACCGGCGATTACTCCGACTACCATAGCCATACTTTCGCAACCAACAATTATATCCGCTTCCATTACCTGTTGTAAAAGAGGTTTTTGATTCGTTATTCTTAGATTCTGATCCGGATATTTTTCTAAGATCCAATCGTATTTCCCGATTGGATCTGAAGGATGAGGCCTAAACACACACGACTCCATTCTTCCTGAAATCTTTCCCAAATGTTTAAAAAAATAGAGGATTGCATCCTCTTCAGTAAAACCCCAAGGATCAGCACCATTAGTCGCCTTCGTTGCAGCTCCGTGGTCTTTGATATTTTCACACACAAAAAGAATACGATCTCCTTCTCCGCTCTTTTTTTCTTTCTTATATATTGTGAGTTCGTTTTTCAGCGATTCAAAGTATGGGTTTTCTTTTCTTCGAATTAGAGTTTCCGGAAAAATTTTCTGGGCAAGTTGAAAAGCATCATCGTCCCCAGTCCATATCTCGTCTGGTAATGTTACTTGATTTTGAAATATAAATCTTTCCTTATAGTTTACCCAATGATCTAAAAAACTGATTGATCTTTTTCCCTCTTTCCTTGCCAAAAGAATCGCCCGCTTTTCAAGATCCGATTGCCAACTGGTTCCCGTAAGAATTTCTTCCGCTTTCTTTAATGCATCTTTCAAAGACAAAATTTCTAACTCGCCTATTTTTTTTTGAAAGATCGAAACCGCCGGGCCATCCAATACGAAAAGATAATTGCCCGGATATTTCTTAATATAGCTGGAAAGGACCTCAGCTCCGCCAGCGTCATGAGAAACGATCGCTATCAAAGAGCTATTCCTTATTATCGCGAATCCAATCATCAAGAAGGATTCCATAATCTATAACATCTTGATAAGACCCTTCTAAGAAAAGATGTTTTTTTCTCCTTCCTTCCACTTTCATTCCGAGGGAAAGCGCTAATTTCTGCATAGCTAGGTTAGAAGCCGCGGTGCCACAGTAAATTTTTTCTAAATTTAATTTCGAAAAACCATGATACAAAAGTTTTTTTCCTGCGTGTAACGAAACACCTTTACCCTGATGAAACTTATTACCCAACAAAATTGCAAACTCGGCGTTCCGATTGATAAACGAAATGTTCTGAAGACTGATATTTCCAATATGACCGTCGGTTTTGTGGCAAATGGCCCAAACGACGCGGTCTTCTAAGTTTAGAGAACGATAATATTCTTCGAAGTAGAGTTTATTCTTAAAAAATTTTCCGTGGGAATTGTATCTTGTTACGTCCTGATCCTCAAACCAGAAAGAATAAGGACCTGAAAGATCAGACTCTGATAAGGTCCTTACAAAATATTCCTCCAAGAAGGAGTAAATCACTTCAAACTCTCCAATTGACTCCAAACTTTTTGAAAAGCGCCAATCAACAAATCAACGTCCGAATCGGATAAATCTCTAACGCACATCTCATAACCTAGATATTCTTTGTCATTGTATCCTTCAGCAATGGGACAAATTCCCTTAGAATAGTCCACGTCGCGCTTACAGATATCCGAATTCCATGGAAACCCCTTGGAACCGTACGCTATCTTCTTCTGATACAAAGGTAACAGGTGAAGATTTGCGTAACCCATTGACAGATCCTCCACTCCTTCAGCGACAAGCGCGTCGAAAATTTTCTTTTTTGGCAAGCCTAATAGACTCTCATCAAGCAATATAGGATAAATATAATATACATGTGTTGAATCCTTGCGAATTTCAGGAGTTTTCAAACCTTTTAAATTCGAAAGTCCTTTCGTAAATCTTTCTGCGGCTCGTATTCTAGAATCAACTTTGATTTTTAATTTTTTTAATTGTTCGATTCCGATTGCGCTTTCGATTTCTCCTAATCGAAAGTTGTATCCGATCATATTGGTCAAATCTGTAACACCTTTATCTCCCACCACTGCCTCTGCGTGATTCCGAATCAACTGCATTCTTTCGGCAAGTCCATCGTCGTTCGTCACAAGCACTCCACCCTCTCCTGTATGAATATGTTTGTGATAATTCAGGCTATAACCTCCGATGTCACCTAATGTTCCTGTGAATTTGCCTTTATAGAAGGAACCCGGAGCCTGGGCCGTATCGTTAATTACTTTTAAATTCTTCTTTTTCGCGATTTCCATAATCGCTTCCATGTTTGCAGATTGGCCAAAAATATCCACAACGAGTATCGCTTTCGTATAAGGTGAAATATTCGCTTCTATGGACTTAGGATCGATACAAAAGGTCCCAGGTTCAATGTCCGCAAAAACAGGAATCGCATTCCAATGAAGAATCGCCGTTGCGGAGGCGGACATGGTCCACGGACTTACGATCACTTCATCGCCAGGTTCGATTCCGATTGCGCCGATAGCCGCGATCAAACCGGAGGTCCATGAATTTACGGTAATAGCGTGTTTGACCTGAAAGTATTTTTTACATTCTTCTTCGAACTCTTGAACCTTAGGTCCTCCGTAAAAATCGGGATCCCAACAACCTAAAAACTGAGAAAGATTTCCACTCTCTACAACCTTTCGAACGGCTTCCACTTCTTCTTTTCCGATGGAATTATAACGTTTTAACTCGACGTCGATGGCTTTTTTTCCGCCATGGATTGCTAATTTTTCACTCATTTCGATTGTTCCATGATTTGATTTAGAATATAATTGATTTGTAAAGCACTCTTCGAATCGCAAAACTCCGCGTCTTGTCCTCGCATTGTTTTAACAAGTTCATTCAACACGTGATATTGTGAAAAATTCGAATCGTTTGAAAGATACTCTTTCCGGGAATCTAAGATCGTATATTCGGGATAAATTGGATCAAAGGTTTTTGACTCCCAAAAAACCTCCTCGCCCCCTCGAAGATAACTGAGTTTTCCTTCCGATGTAACCAATTCTATAGAATAATTCGAATAATCCTCTTCCCTAGAAGAAAGGAAGAAGACGTCACCTCTTTCAAAACGAAAAAAAACATCCGGCTCCCAATCGTTATTTTCCAAGAATCGATTTTGTTGTATCACACTTCCATTTTTAATAGGTCCAAGCCAATATTGAAGTAAATTCAAAAAATGACCTCCGTTATGAACCAATCCTTTTGAATACCAACATACACCTTTGATAAAACCGGAAGCGTGGTTCACTTTTTCCAATAAAGACTTAATTTTTTTAGAAGAAGGAAAATAACGTCTTTGATAATTAACAAAAAGTCTTACGTCCTTTTTTTCGCACAAGGAAATCATTGTAAGAGATTCGTCTAAATTATAAGACAAAGGTTTTTCACAAAGCAAGAACGATGGATTAGAACTTTCTAAAACGATTTGAAGAATTTCGAAATGAGTTCGAGTTGGGGTGGCTATAATGACAAAATCCGGAGATGTTTGAGTTAAACCTTCTTTTAGGTCGATGTAAACGTTCGCGGAACTTTTTTTCCCGAATTTAACTCGAGCCTCCTCTACCGGATCGTAAGCTCCTACTAGTTCGTAGTTAGGATGATTCGAGACGGCAGTAAGATGTGTGATTCGAAACTTTAAAGGATCTTTGTCAAAATCATAACCCATTCCGATTTGGCCAAGGCCAATCAAAAAGGTACGAAACTTCATGAATCTCCCTTTCGTTTTATCTTTTTATTAGTTTCTTCTAAATGAGGATTAGCGCGTAAGTAACGAATCACGTCCAAACAGCTAAAACTTTGTTTGGATTCTTTATGAAAATATTCAATGATACTTTTTAATAACTCGAAATCTTCCCGCTCATCCAAAGTCAACCCAAGCTCCGGCCAATGTAAAGAAGGCGGTGCAACAAGATTCAAATGAGGAAATATATCAGGATTGTTTCTCATATGCAAAGAAACATGCTCGCGATCAAGACGATCTTGCGTCATTGACCCGGAGAGCACCAAATCGGAAAATGCGAAAACTTGAACATCCATTCCGTCCGGATAACTTCTTATGTGTGCGTTCCCGACATACTTCGCGGAATTGAACTTATACATCCGAATACACTGTTCGATAATATCAGGATCAATAATCGGGCAATCCCCAGTAATCTGAACGATCACATCGGCGTTTCGAGATTTTGCGGATTCGATCACTCGGCCGAGAACATCGTCCTCGCTTCCTCTGTGTACAAAAATGCCTTCGGATTCGGCAAAGATTACCAAAGGATCATCCATAGGATTTACGGTCGTAGCAAGCACGATTTCATCGATGGAAGAAACCGATTTAAGTCGATCGATCAAATATCCGAGAATCGGCCTTCCAAGAATTGGCATCAGCACTTTCCCGGGAAGGCGAGACGAGGTCATTCGCGCCTCTATAGTTGCTACATATTTTTGTTTCATTTTGTATAGGTTCAAAGACTGTTTTCGGTGTTAAGGTTCGAAATCGATTTAAAACTTGATCCTAATTCTTTCCAAGAAGCTGTTTTTGCACGTTCATTCAAGACGCCGACCAGATTTGATTCCAAGTCGTATATTTCCATTGATGTAAGGCTATCCAAAGTCGGATAATAGATATGCAGGCTAACCGCATAAGAATCTAAACTGGGGTTTTTGACCATGTGAATTCCGTCTAACTTTTCCAATTCACAAGAACCTTCTTGTAAAAGTTTTTCATCGGTAAGAACGATTCTGCCTTCGTCAACATCGTATTTCATTTCGGCGAGTGCCCCTTGTAAAACCACGAGAGCGCCTCCGAAATTTACGTGTTTATGAATCGATGTTTCTCCTTGCGGCGACCAAACCATCATTAGAATTTCATAAGGTTCAGTCATTAGACGTAAACGACTATAACCGATTTCCGGGCGTATCCAACCTAGCGAATTTGCGATGGTATGAACGATCTCTTCCTTGGAATATTTTTGAAAGATTGAAATGACTGTAGAAAAGTTATTTTGATCCGGAATCGCAGAAATCAGGTCAGAACAAAAAGTGTCGAATTTGGTCTTTCGACCTTTTTTCTCCATGTAAGCAAGGTCAAGAATCTTCTGAGCGAGCGCTCCGGTTTGTTCTCGAATTTCTTTTAGTGCAGTAGATTCCCAAAGCTCGTTCTTTCTTAGAGGACCGATTGCAAAGAAATTTTCAAATGGTTTATTTTTAGAATCGAGAACACAACCTCCTGCAGAGGTCATAAACCCAATTCCGTTAGGAGAATTTTTAAGATAACCCCGCATTAATAGATTGGAATATAACGCGCTACTAGATTTTTTTATCTTTGTTTCCGGACCAGTACAATTAATTAACTGATCCACTTGAAGATAATGATTGGAAGAGTTAATTTCGTTGTAAATGATTCCGATCGAATCGTCCACCAACTTAACACTTTTTATTCTAGATCGAATGAATTTCAATTTTCCTGCATTGATCCAGTCCTGAATGATTTGCATAGATTCAACCGGAATACGGTGACGAAATGTCTCCCAATAAGGCCTAACGTGTCTTAAGAAACGCAGTTGGTCTTTTGTAGACCAGGAAGACCAAATTCTCTGCGTGACAGGACGAATCGTATCCAGTATATTCGCAGATGAAATTCCATGATTCTCTTTGACCCATTTCCGAAATTGTTTAAAATCTTGCCGTAAATTGCCATAAAAATGATCGTAAGGAGAAGGATTATCCCTTCCCGGAGGATTAAAAACTTTTGGTAATTTACCTGACCTCGATAAGGAAACGATAGTTCCTTCAAAACGTTTCCGATTCAAGGACATCAATACATCCACCATAGAAAGACCCGATCCAAGGATTCCGATTGTAGTCTTCGGAGGAATATTCTCGTAAAGATTATCTTCCCAGGGATTGTTCGCGTATTTTTTACTACTCAACACCTCTGTGGACAAAAAATCGGGATTACCGGGTGGAATATTTCCGGTCGCGAGCACTACTAAATTCACATGCACTTGAGCCCCCGAATCCAAGTGAAGATTCCATTTTCCGTTCTCGATCTCCAGATCCACCGCATCGTCGTTTACAAAATTATAATCTACGAAATCGGGCTTTTTTCGTAGCGCACGATTCATTTCCGATTCTACATAATCTCCGAAGATGAATCTCGGGAAGAAAGAATGGGATTCGAATTTTTCTTCTAAGTAAAAATAATTTTTTTTGTGCTCTTGCCACCAATCCCAAAAATGATTTGGTTTTTCTGGATAGAGACTCATCTTATGAGCCGGAACATTCAGTTTTTGATATATTGAATTTGGAGAATAAGCAATCCCACGACTTAATCTTTTTCTCGATTTCTCTATTAAGAATATTTGAATTGGATCTCTAACATTTTGAATCAACTGAATAATGAGCGATGAGCCGCTCAAACCGCCACCGACAATTGCAACAGAAATCTTTGACATATACTTTCCTTTTAGATTCTAACTTAGCAGATCCCAGCTAAGCGCCGTTCCTCGAGGTACATCCTTATTGATCGTTTTTCCAATCACCTGATCTATAAACTTCGGAGGTAGACCGTATCCGGGGCGAATGCTTCGTATGTTCTTATATGTAAATTTTTCACCCTGGATCATTGATTCCACAATATAAAGTGATCTACGGAATATCATGGATTTTTTTTCAACTTCTGTTGGACCGATAAAAACACTACCTAAGGATAACCAAGCTCTTTCAGTTTCTATTACCAGTGATTTTAATTCATCAGGCTCCAACGAAAATGTTGAATCTACTCCACCGTCAGCGCGATTCAAAGTAAAATGTTTCTCAATGATCGTTGCACCCAAGGCGACGCTTGCTACTGCCACACCAATCCCCATTGTATGATCTGAAAGTCCAACCTCACATCGAAATAGATCTCTCATTGTTGGAATACTTAAAAGATTTGTATTTTCCGGATTTGCGGGATACGTACTAGTACATTTAAGTAATATTAAATTCTCATTTCCTGCACTTCGAACAACATCAACGGCTTCAGCTACCTCGGCCACAGTAGCCATCCCGGTCGATATGATAATTGGCTTTTGCGTTTTCGCAACCCTTCGTATCAAAGGAAGATCGATATTTTCAAATGAAGCGATCTTATAGGCAGGTACGTTCAAAGATTCCAAAAAATCCACGGCCGTATCATCGAAAGGCGAACTGAAACAGAGCATCCCCCTTTTTTTGGCGCGATCGAAAATCGGCTTATGCCATTCCCAAGGTGTATAAGCCTCTTGATACAATTCGTAAAGAGACTTTCCTTTCCACAAACTTCCAGGATCGGAAATAAAAAATTCACCATCTTTTTTATCGATCGTTAGAGTATCAGCTGTATACGTTTGAATTTTTAGTGCGTGGGCTCCCGCATCCGCTGCCGAGTCCACGATTTCAAGAGCCCTTTCCAATGATTGATTATGATTGCCCGACATTTCGGCTATAATAAAAGGTTTATAGTTTTTTCCAATGTTCAATTCCATAATTTATTGGACCTCGTATTCTGTGATCAGTATTCTTCCCTTTGAAACATTCAATACGAACCCGCTTCCGTTAAAAAAAACAGTACCGACCTCGACGTTCATCACATTGCAAATTTCTAATATTCTTGCTTTGTGAGCAATTAGCTTCTGTCCATCGGACAAATAAAAATAAGCTCCCGGATAAGGCCTTGCCTGGGCCCTGATAAAATCGATTATTGAATGAATGTCCCGATTGATGTCGATATAACCCATATCAGGAGTTCTTTTTCCAAAGTATGTTGCCAATGAATGATCTTGGGGAGTTGGAGAAATTCCTTTTGCAATCTTTGAAAGGCTTTCAATCAAACATATTGGATATAATGGATGAAACTTTTCCAAAACGTCCGCCCCTGTGTCGTCATCTTCGATATTCAATTCAATTTGTTTGTAAATGGGTCCCGTATCGACCGTGGCTTCCATAACGTGACAAGTTACTCCGGTTTTCTTTTCGCCGTTTATAATAGCCCAAACGTGCGGTGTCCTACCTCTATATCGCGGCAACAAAGAACCGTGTAAGTTTAACGGAAATTTCGCCCGATTCAAAAGACTCTGCGGAATAATATAGCGATAATTTACACTAATGAGGTATTCGAAACTAAGGTTTTCCAATTCCGACAACAACGAGGAATCTTTCCGGAGATCCGAATAGTAAAAAGGGATCTGTTTTTGCTCTGCATATAGATCGACTGCCGACTCTCCAAGATCTTTATGTGTTAGGACCGCTAATGGCTTGTAGTTTTCCTCGCACAATTTTGCTAGACAGATTGAACCTAGTTTACCGAATCCACAAAATACGAAATTTTTCATCTAATTCAGAATCGCACTCGCAATACTTTGCGAACGGTCGGAAAAAATATCGAAGGAGAGTTCGCTCATTTTCAGCCTGCGTTCGAACGAAAAAAGAGAAAATATTTCTTCGATCAACATTTCTTCAAATCGACTTTCTTCCGGATCTAAATAATTTTCTATAATATTCATTTCCTTTAATCCGGTCAAATTTCCAAGCTGATTGTCTGCGGTCTTAATTAGAATCATAGGAATTCCTAATCTTCCCAATTCGTAAACGGTCTGTCCTCCCGCAGAAATACAAAGATCTACAGACTGCATCAGAGTTTTTATTTCCAGTGCATCCAGATTCTTATGAAAAGCGATAGAAGGGAGATTTTTTTTTTCGTAACGATCTGGACTTTCAAACGCCGGACCGATGATGGCGTCGATTTGGATTTCGGGAAAACGTCGATTAATAACTGTTAGAATTCTCAGTGTAAGATTTTTGGGATCACTCCCGCCCATAGAGACTAATATCCTTTTTATACTTTTGGGAATATTATGTTTCTCTATTTTTTCCTGAAATGGTTTTCTCAGAAGTATAAACTCCGGACCTTCCAAAACTTTCGAATATCGATCCCGGTAATTATAGATAGAGCCGCCGACTCCTCCGTTATAGAGAATCGCCGCTCTCGGATAATTCAATCGATCAAAATCATCGATGCAAACCAAACGAATCCCGGCATCGACGACTTCCTGGTAGAGAGAGTAATCTGCTCGATAAGAATCAATAACGATAGCTTCAGGCGTTCTTTGGATCCATTTGTGGAGTTTTTTTGTAAGCCAAGACTCGACGACGGTTTCTATATCAAAATCGTCGAAGCCGTCGGCATCTGTATCTAAAATGATCTGCGTTTTAATGCCCTTTCTGCGAAATAATTCTGCAAGAGCAGAACACCGTCGGTAGTGGCCAATTCCGGATTTTTGAAAATACTCTGTAAAAATATAGATCACAAAGATTTTATTCAAAAAATAAAGAAAGGATCAAACTCAGTTGAGTCGGCTAAAGCCGGAATGACAAATCGGGCCTTCTAGAAGGCTAATAACATCTTTTCCGTCTTCACATTCGCGAATTGACTGAAAGATTGGATCCAATTTTTCGAAGTATTCATTTAAGATAGAATCCTTATGTTCTATACAAGCATACACGGAAGTTCCGGCTAACATTCCTTTTTTTAACATCTCTTGAGTGATCAAAGTTTTATACGCAAGAGCGTTTTTGCTTTTGACGGTAAATCCGCACAGAGCGGGAAGTCCCCAATAATCCAATTCTAAGTTATGTGTGGAAGCTAAAGATTTCCAACCGGCAGTTATTTTTTTTCCAATCGCCGTAATGGTATCCCAAGATTGAAGTTGATTCATCACTTCTAAAGTTTTGATCGCTGCCGAAGGCCCGATTCTTTCGGTCCAAAAAGTACTGCTGATAAATGTCGACTGTGCCGTCTCCATCACATCCCGTTTTCCAATAACCGCAGTGATGGCATATCCGTTCCCTAGGGTTTTTCCGAATATGGCCATATCAGGTTCAACACCGTATAACTTGTGTAAGCCGCCAAACGTTTGCCTAAATCCAGAAGTACATTCATCGAAAATAAGAACGATTCCGTTATCCGTAGCGATTTTTCGTAAACCTTCTAGAAATCCAGCGTCGGGTCCAGTATTTCTGGAAACTTCCATCATAATGACGCCGATTCCTTCTTCCTTGACCAATTTTTCTAACTCATCTAATCGATTGTAGAGAAACGGAAATACGGTTCCTTTTAGATTTTTAGGCACTCCGTTCGGATCTAATCCGGGCAATAGGTGACCTGACAGACTATCGTCGGAGGCAAGATTCGCTGAAAGATACCAATCGTGCCAACCGTGATAGCCGCAAATTGCAACCTTCTCCTTTCCAGTCGCAGCGCGTGCGATTCTGATAGCGATCGCATTGGCTTCTCCACCTGTCCTCGCGAGTCGAACCATATCGGCCCAAGGATGCAACTCCACTAATTTTTCAGCCAACTGAACTTCTTCAGGACAATTGAATGTGGACATGTTGCCGTTTGCAACGGTTTCAAGAACCGCTCTGTCCACTTCGGGATGACCGTATCCTAACGTGTTCGTACCGATTCCCATAAGAAACATATCGGTGTAACGATTTCCATCGAGATCCCAAACTTCGCAACCTTTCGCTTTGCTAAAGTAAGCCGGCCAAAGTTCTGGTAAAAACATTTCCGCACGTTTCGAAAGAAGCATATTTCCACCCGGAATTAAGGTTTTTGCTTTTTTCCACAGTTTTTGTCCGGTTCCCATCGAGCTACCTTCGTTTCTTTTTAAGTGTCTATTCAGTTGAAATATTTCAGGTTTGGATTCGTATAGCAAGATGACTTCCTTCCAACCAAAATCTATCCTCGGAGAAAAATGGCCGAAAATATTCTGAATCACATCCAGATCATTCTTTTCGTCGACGGTCCAACGTTGCGAAGAATAGTCTTTTGAAAAGGAAAGATTCGTTTTTAAGAATTCTTTACTCTCCCTCAAAAAGGGAGTAACGTGTTCACGATCAAAGGTTTTTGTCGCAAGGTGATACGCCTTTTCTAAGGCGAAAAAAGAGAACACTTCGATATCCAACCCATCCGGAAAAGTCGGCGGATCGATATTGGAAACGTAATCGTAAGTTTTTGAAAAAAATAATTCGATAACCTCATCAACGAGATTAGGATCCACTAACGGACAATCACCGGTTATTCGAACGATTACGTCAGCTTTATTGAGTAATGCAGCTTGGTAGTAACGATCTAAAACGTCGTTTTCGTTTCCGCGAAAATAGGAAATTCCTTTTTGATTCAAAAATGAAACCAGAGTATCATTCTTCGAATCTACCGAAGTTGCGACTACTACCTGCTCTATTTTTTTGGACAACAAGAGTCGGTCCAACAAAAGACCGATTAACGGTTTCCCTTCAATCAATTGCATGACTTTATTTGGGAATCGAGTCGATCCCATTCTAGCTTGTACGATTGCCAATACTTTCATTTTAGTTTCCATTTGGAAGGATCAATTAAACCTTTATCTTCCGAAACAAAAGTATTTGGAACGGAAATTTCGAATTCATTCTGAAACGTGGATAAGATTTCCCGTAAATGATGAGTCGATTCCACTCCGAATACGATTTCATCTACGTTCGAAAGAGATCTAACATATTTGATACAAACTTCGAGGGGGTTATAGGAATTGGTTTGAAGCCATCGATCCCATTGATCCAAATGCGCTTTCCATTTTTGAAAGTATTGAGGTCGTTTAAGAGAATCCATCAATAAGAGCCCTTGCAAAAAAATGGATCTAACTTGGACGAGCACCTGCTTAGATTTTAATTTCTCCAACCAGCCACTTCGTATCAGACTTTGATCAAAAACGTTGAGCGGAGATTGAACGATATCATATTTAAAAATATTTGGAACAGTTTCTAAGTCTTGAAAAGAATAAATCGATAGCCCAAATGCTTCAATCTTTCCCTCATCTATATACTTTCGAATGATTGCATATACTTCTTTTCCAAAATCACGAGATAAAACAGAAGGATCGTGGAGCAATAACCCCTTAATCTTAGAAACCTTAAGTCTTCGTAAGGAGGCTTCAATAGAATCCCGAACCCATTGATCCGGAGAATCACAATCGTTCGGAATCGGGGGAAGTTTCGTCACGATTTCAAACCGATTCCGATTGAGTTTTCCTAATATGTTTTCGCTGACTCCGTAAGCGATAGCCGTATCTAACTTTCTAATCCCATTTTCATAGGCAGCATCCAAAATTCTTTCAGCCTCAGACTCATCGATTTTACCGTTTTGATTTGCTACTCCATAATCCAAACCAAACTGAACAGTTCCTAAAACCAGACTAGGACGACCCATAAATTAAAAGAGAGTTTGATGACCGGTCGGAGTCATAAGCCGGTAGACAACTTCATCCTGCTGAGAATCCGTCAAACCGGGATACAATGGAAGAGTAATCGCTTTCGAATAGTAATCTTCCGTATTCGGAAAGTCCTCTCTCTTAAATCCCATCTTTTGATAATAAGGTTGCCTATAGATGGGAATATAGTGTAAGTTTGCTAAAATTCCGGCGTTACGAAATCTTTCGAAAATTTGCGTTTGTGTATGTTTCAGTTCGTCCAAGTTTAGAAGTACAACGTAAAGATGAAAAGCCGAGTAAGAATCGGGATGTTGCCATGGAATCACTACCGGTTTATCAGCTAATAATTCATCGTATCTTTTTACTAGAGAATGTCTTTTTTCTATAAATTCATGAAGACGATTGTGCTGGCTCACGCCCAAGGCGGCAAGTATATCGGGCATTCTATAATTAAACCCTAATTCCAACTGTTCATAATACCAGGGTCCATCCGGATCGTTGACCATTTGAGCAACATCTCTCGTAATCCCGTGACTTCTTAATCTGTACATTTTTACATACAGTTCTTCGTCGTTCGTAAGACACATTCCACCTTCACCGGTAGTAATGATCTTTACCGGATGAAAACTAAATACAGTGATATCGCTATATTTACAATTTCCAATCGGTTCACCCTTATACTTTCCGCCGATCGCGTGAGACGCATCTTCGATAATCTTAAAACCGTATTTTTTAGAAAGCTTTTGAATTTTTTCCATCTCTGCCGGTTGGCCGGCAAAATGTACCGGGATAACCACCTTCGGGAGTTTTCCATCTTTCTCTGCCTTCTCTAATTTTTCTTCGAGTTTTGCCGCAGAAAGATTATAAGTCCTGGAATCGATATCTATAAAATCGACAGTTGCTCCGCAATACAATGCGCAGTTCGAACTCGCAACAAAACTATTGGGACTTGTCCAAACTATATCTCCTGGCTCAACACCGAGCGAAAGGCAGGCAATATGAAGTGCGGAGGTTGCACTATTCACAGCGATGGCATGTTTTACATTACAATCCTTAGCAACCGCAGATTCGAATCTTGGAACCATCGGGCCTTGCGTTAAAAAATCGCTTTTTAAAACTTGAACAACGGCATCGATGTCTTCTTGAGAAATATTCTGTCTTCCATAAGGTATCATTTTTTATTTTGAATTGTCGCTCACAATTCTTTCCTCCGCAAGATATCCATTGTTCAGCTTAAAAATAACGTCACAATGATCTAGTGTACTCAGTCGATGAGCAATGATAAGAATCGTTTTAACTCCGTGCAAAGCATTGATAGCTTCCATAACTCCCTTTTCCGTTTCCACATCCAAGGAACTAGTCGCTTCATCCAAAACTAAAACGGATGGATTATGATAAAGCGCTCTTGCAATTCCAATTCTTTGTCTTTGTCCGCCCGACAACCTAACTCCACGTTCACCTACGATCGTATCCAAACCGTTCGGAGTAGTTTCCACAAAACTCTGCAATTGTGCTAGTCGAACTGCATTCTGAATTGCTTTCTCATCTATCTGCTCATCGGAAAGTCCAAAGGCAATATTTCTTCGAAGAGTGTCGTCAGTTAAATAAATGGTTTGGGAAACATACCCGATCAGATTTTGCCAGCTCCGTTTTCCTTTTTGAATCGGAACATCGTCGATGTAGATCGAACCTTCGGTCGGTTCTAAAAGTCCTAAAAAGATATCGATAAAGGTGCTCTTACCTGCCCCACTTTCACCGATAAACCCGACAGTTTTCCCTTTTTCGATCGAAAGAGAGATTCCTTTTAAGATCTCGTGATCGCCAAAACTCAAATGAATATTCTTCGCTTCTATCTTGGACTTGAATTGAATCGAACCGTTTTCAGAACCAGAATCCGATTCGTCCCCAATATCCGCCATTTCGGAATAAATCAGATCGATAGTGGGTAATGAGAATTTAATATTCTGTAAAATAATCAAGATTCGATTTATCGAAGGCATAATCCGAAAAGCCGCCGCACCGAACAAAGCGATTAGAACCACAATATCGGATACGGGTTTTCCTTGTATCAAGATTCCGATTACTAATCCTGCGAGACCAATGATAGAGATATATTCCAACCACAACCTGGGAAGAGCCAATAAAGTAGTGTATTTTCGAACGACTTTGGCCCCCCGGTCAATTTGAACTTGGTATTGATTTAAGAATTCCGTTTCCCTTGCATAAAGTTTAATGTCTTTAACTCCGCCAAGGCCTTGTTGAAAGTGTTTTAATCTTTCCGACTCGGAATCCTGTCTCGCAAGCCCCAATTCTAAAAGTTTTTTCTTTGTAAAATAAAAAAATATCCCGCCCGCAAAGCTGATCAAACCAATTACAATCAAGGCTCCTATTGGTTCCATACTAACCAATAAAAATGAAATTCCTAAAAGTGTAATCAATTCGGTTCCAAGGACCAGTATTTGTTGAACCATAGAAACCAAAGTACTCACCTCGGTGGAAGTATTTCGAATCAGTTCGGAAGAATTTCGATTCAGATGAAATAAATAAGATTGGCGAAGATACTTAGAAAACAAAGATTTCGAAAGTTCAGCCTGAAACTCGGAAGAATAAGTAGCCTGACTCCAAGTTAAATAGATAAGAAAGATCGTACGGATCGTGTAGACGACTACCATCGAGATCATCGAGTATAAAATCAAAACTTCTACTTTAGGATTTCCTATATAGTTGAGCAAGGATACAAAGAAAGAATTTTCTGAAAGCAGTCTTGCGTCAGTAAGTACAGAAATCAAAGGAATCACGATGCCTACTCCGAAAGATTCGAAGAACATGCTTAAAAATATTAAGAAAAACATAAAATACGTTTTTCTCTTTCTGGATTCGTTAAACAGAAACCATATCTTTTTAACGTAGTTGGAATTGGATTTTTGCAAATTTATCATAGAAAAATATCTTCGTTTTAAAAGCGTTCTAAAAGGAGAGAAAGGATCAAAAAGGAATCTCTAAAGATCTTGTTTTCTATTCTTATTCGATTGTCGAAGTTTTAACACAAATTTTTCGATATTATTTCGAACACAATGACTTCTTCCCCGAGCGATTAATCGGAAAGTTTATGAAAAACTAAAGTGTTGAGCGTTTTCTTAGCAAAAGAAAAAATCTGGAATATAAACCAAGGGCAATAAAAACAATAGGAAGAACCGATTTCAAATGCCACGTAGAATAGTGTAAATCCATCAATAGTAAAAAAAGAAGAACAAAGGAGGAAAATTTAAGAAATCGAAAATCTGCCCCCCCCCAAAAAAACCTCTCTTTTTTCTCAAAAAGATAAACGTTCCAGGAAATCTTCAAAATCACAAAGATCAAAACCACAAAGAATGGAATCCCAAAACGCAGAAACGTTTCTATAAAACCATAGTCACCGCCTTTCAAAGCGCCAAAGGTACTAAACCCCTCTCCAAAGAGTAAAAGGAATGGGAATTGGGTCAAGGATTCCCAAATTTTTTGAGAGCCATCAACTACTATAGATTGAATAAAGGTGACTTTCTTTTCCCCTGCTCCGGAAAAAATCAAAGAAAGTTGAAAAGTAATGTTTTTTTCAAAAAAAAGGATAAAACGTTCCGGGAATACGGACAATAGAAACAGAAGAAAACAGCAGGCTATGAGAAAATAAGATAAAATCCTCTTGAATTCCCTTTTGGAAATCTTTCCGAAAAACAATGAGATCATTTTAAATTCCAACAGAAAAAGAACGAGACCGAAGGATATGATACTAGTAAAGTTTAATCCAATAAGAATCATCAAAGATGAAAGCATGATTACGCAGAACCTAAGAAATTTCTTTCTTTTTGACATTAACGATAAGGAAGCAAATGCGGCGAAAGCTACCCAGGTACTAGAAACCGAATGAGTCTCTAATAATCCAAAACTTCGATTGTTAGGCAAATCCCGCCCGGACGGGTCATGGTAGCCGTCATCTCCAAAATCCAACTTATGTTTTTGCGTTACGTAATTCGAAGCTAAGATCGAATAATCCGTGATCCTACGAAACGCAAGTTTGCTAATACTATCATACACAAAAAAAGTGCCCGAAAGAAAACCGGAAAAAACGATCGCGACTAAGATTATCTTAATTTCGGCGGTCGAGATGTTTTTTTGAAAAATTTTGTAAGCAACCACAGGCGCTAAAAAAAGAAAGGAAGCGCGAAAACCTTCTCGCGGTTCGACAACGCCTGAGCCAACTTGCCATACAAAATGAAATAAGACCAGCAAAGCGTAAAGGTGAACAACTTTCGAAACGGCGCCGAACGACTTTGGAAGGGAGGATTGCTCGACCCTGGTTAATTTGATCAAATAGATGCTAAACAGGATCAGATATGGAATCAAAGCCGGCAGATCGCTCATCACCAACACCTGAATCGGAAAGCTAAAACAAAAAAAAACGATACAAAGAAACCAAAGCGTTTTCATTATAAATCAACCAGTATCATTTAGAAAACGTTAAATCGTATTTTAAACATTCAGCTTATTTTTTATTTGAAGACCATACTCGATAGCAAACACGCCAATACAAGATAACAAAATCGAAATTAAAAACCCGATCTGCAAAATTCTTATCCAGGCCTTATCCGGTGATGGAACATACTTCGATTTTTGGGCCAGAGCCAGAATGGAAGTCGGGAGCCCTCTACTTTCCGACGACTTGAGGTTTGCCTGAGTCTCGATACCTTTTTTCTCCGACTGTAAAAAAAGTTCCTTATGTCTTTCTAAGATAGGACGAGTTACGACTTCATGAATTTTTCTGATATTCTCGTCGTCTTCGGATTCTTCAATCGTGGAAATTGAGACGATGTTCCCAGTTTTTACAGGATCATTTTCGATCGTGATAAGTAGATTTGAATTCAGATTCTTAGCATAAATCTGCTCGATGGCAAATTTGATCGAAGAAAAGGCTTCAACCGGAGTCGATTGCCCTGCATAAGACCCGACAAAAAGGTAAGTCGTATATTTCCATGACGAATCCTTCGGTTCTTTGGCAGGATATTTTGTATAAGCAAAAAAAAGGGAAATAGAGAAGACAAAAAGAAAAATTCCGAAGAACCATATTTTCCGTTCAATCAAAGTTTTTATAATTTGAGCGAGAGTAATTTCATCATCCAGAATGTTTAAGTTGGTATTGGTTTGGTTAGAATTTTGTTCCATGTATTTGCATTTACCTTTAAAAGCTTTATTCTTCGATTCGATCGAAGTTCATAATTCCTTTTTGATTCTATAAAATTAATTTCTTTAATACTATTTTGGCTTTGCTGGACTAAAATGATCTCAATCTATTTTTTTTGAAGAATTGATCGGAAACATTCTAAGAAACCTTGTGGGCATTTCTCAAACAAAAAAACTGATCGTTCCAAATCAAATTCGAGTAGAAATAAAATCCGTGTAAGCCAGCTCTATCCCCGCTTTCAATTCTACCTGATGTTTCCATCCCATCTTGTGGAGTTTGGAGACGTCCAGGAGTTTCCGAGGAGTGCCGTCCGGCTTTGTAAGATCAAAGGTAAGTAATCCTTGAAATCCAACGACGTCTTTTACGGTTTCCGCCAAATCACGGATGCTGACTTCGATTCCGCTACCGACGTTGACGTGCTCTCCACCGCTCGGATCTCCGGAGACGTCGTAATTCTTCATTAGAAAAACGCAGGCGCGAGCCATGTCGTCGGAATACAAAAATTCTCTCAGAGGTTTTCCGGTTCCCCAGACTACAACTTCGGGTAGATTCTGGATCTTTGCTTCATAAAATCTACGGATGAGTGCCGGTAAAACGTGCGAGTTTTCCGGATGATAGTTGTCCCCGGGACCGTATAAATTCGTAGGCATCACGGAGATAAAATTCGTACCATATTGGCGATTGTAACTCTGACACATTACAATTCCCGCAATTTTTGCAATCGCATAAGGTTCATTGGTCGGTTCGAGTTTCCCGTCCAGGAGTTGAGATTCATCCATCGGTTGCCGCGCGAACTTAGGATAGATACAGGAAGAACCTAAAAAGACCAATTTCTTTACTTGAAATCGATAACACGCATCGATGATATTATTTTGAATTTGAAGATTAGAAAATATGAATTCGGCGGGATACGTTTGATTCGCATAGATCCCCCCCACCTTTGCGGCCGCTAAAAAAACGTAATCCGGTTTCTCGGCTTTAAAAAAATCCAGGACATCCTTCTGTTCGGTTAAATCCAACTCCGAATGCGAACGGCCGACGACGTTCTCATAACCTTCTTTCCGAAGAACACGTTCGATCGCCGAACCTACAAGGCCTTTGTGACCGGCGATATAAATTTTTGCCGTTTTTTCCATCACTGTTCCTCGACTTCTTTTTTTAGCTCTTCGATCTCTTTTTGAATTTGTTCGTATTCTTGCATCTTCACTTTGAGATAACGAACCGTGACTCTCGCCTTTTCCTCAAGTCCCATCGGAGTCAAAAAATAAGCGTAGGCTAATTTGTTCTTGCTGTTCTTAAAATTTCGAGCTTTGACCCAGCCCTTGTCCATCAGAGCCTTCAGACAATAGTTTACCTTTCCCAAGCTGATCCCTAAAATTTCAGAGATTTCTCTTTGATTGACTTCCGGGTTTTCCTCTAAAATTCTTAATAGTTTGTGTCTCAGTGCGTCATCCATAGGAATTACCAAAAAGAGGAAAGATTCGACAAAAAAGGCGGGAACGGGATTTTTCGGCGCAGCTTCGCCGCGTCAATCCCAGGATTGGAAAATCTGGTCTCATAAAAAGGCATTAAATTCCTCCTGTCAAGAAAATTTGTTCAACTCTTGAACAGACTAAGATTTCAGTTTATAATTACGAAGTGCATCCGATTCCAAAAGAAAAACGGGAGAAATCGAAAAGGAGTTCTTTTAGGGATTTCAAAAAAGGAAAAAATTCTCATTCAAACCGGTTCCCAGAAAATCCAGCCTTTCCAAATTCAATCCAAGGAGAAAAAATTCTCACCTAACCAAAGAATCAGATGCGGATTGAGAAAAAGGTTAGAATCCTGAAAAGACCTAAAAGAAAAAAAAAGAACCAAGGAGAATCCTCCGAAAACGATTGCGCAAAGTTAGAATATCAAAATATTCCATTCTTCCCTTGCCCCTTCCTCGATGAAGTTCTAAACGTTACCCACTCCCCCTTGGATCCAAAAGCGAAGTCAAGAATTTGGATCATTCATTCTTTCGAAAGAAAAATCAGAGAACCTTCTTAAGTCCAAGAAGATCATTTTCATCGACGATTCAGTTTTTTCTTGCACAAAGAATTCTTCGAGCAAAGTATATCCAATTTCTGCCCCATAGATTTCAGGAGATTCTAACATTATGGCCGACTCTGCTATTGTCCGCAAACTGGACCTCAGGCTTATCGAAGATGGTATCTTAGATGGCGCTTTCGTAGACGATTACTCGCTCGTTCATCAGAAACTCAATGAAGAGTTTCATAAAACAGGAAGGTCGGCTCAACCGGAAGCGAACTTCGAACTTGGAGAAAAAATTCTCAGAGAATGGCTGCATGGACTTGCCCGTCAAGGCGCCTCTCAAGACAAACTCACGAGTTACCTAAGAAGCGGCCTTGCCCATCTTTCCTACGACTTTATCGAATCCTCAAACGAAGGAATGGAAACCGGAGACATAGACGAGTTGATCGGCCGTGCTTTAGTTTCTTTTAAGAATCGTGATTTTGAAAAGACATTCTTCCGTGCGAATGTGGAAGACAAGGTTGTCGTTAAAAAGGCTGCCGCAAAAAAGGCGGCTACCAAAAAAGCCGCGAAGAAAAAAGGTGCCAAGAAGAAGGCAGCGAAAAAGAAAGTGGCGGCAAAGAAGAAAAAGCCCGCTCAGAAAAAAGCTTCTCCCAAAAAGAAGGCAGCTAAGAAAAAAGTGGTTCGTAAGACTGTGGCTAAGAAAAAAGCCGCTAAAAAGAAAACTGCGAAGAAAAAAACTAAGAAGAGATAATCTTTCTTTTTCACTTTCTTTCCCTTCTTCTTCAAGAGCTTGGAGTTCGGCTTTCGCCCGACTCCGAGCTTTTCTTCCTTTCTCCTCTTTCTCGAATTTCAACCCGACCATCCCACAGATTTGAGTTATGTTAGAGTTCCCACAGATTTGAGTTATGTTAGAGTTCCCACAGATTTGAGTTATGTTAGAGTTCCCACAGATTTGAGTTATGTGAGAGTTCCCACACTTTGAGTTATGTGAGAGTTCCCACACTTTGAGTTATGTGAGAGTTCCCACAGATTTGAGTTATGTGAGAGTTCCCACAGATTTGAGTTATATGAAAGTTCCCACAGATTTGCTTTCGTGAAAGTTCCCACAGATTTGCTTTCGTGAGAGTTCCCACAGATTTGCTTTCGTGAGAATTCCTACAGATTTGCTTTCGTGAGAGTTCCCACAGATTCACCTTGGCACTTATAAGAATAGACTGCTAATTTTTTATTTTTTTTCTTGAACTTTTTTTAAATATTGGCACTCTAAGATTTAGATTGCTAAATAGAGGAATGCAAGATGATCAACGAATTCAGAATGATAGAAGACCTACATAAACTCCAAAATCAATTTTCGAGCCTCTGGGATCCCTTCGTGGCCGCCGGCGGAAGCGCTTATCCATCGCTCAATATCCATAAGGGAAGCGAATCGGTGACGATCACCGCCCTCATTCCCGGAATTACCCCTGACTCTCTGGACATCACAGTGAGCGGGAACCAACTCCGCCTGAGCGGAGAAGCGCCTTCCTATGCCCCGAAAACAAACTTCGGAGCAAAAAGAGTGGAGAGATTTCAGGGAAAGTTTCAGAGAACTCTCGAACTCCCGACCGAAGTCGATCCGGAAAAAACAACCGCAGAATTTAAGAATGGAATTTTGGTCCTTACGCTTCCAATCCGAGAAAGTGTAAAACCTCGAAAGATCCAAATTCAGACAAATTAATACTATCAAAAGGAGAACAAAGATGACTAACGCAGTTCTAAACAAGGAAACAAATGTAACGCAGGAACATTCCGCTTCTCAAGAAGTAAAAAAGGAGAAAGTAAGAATCCTTACTCCCCGAGTTGATGTCTATTCGGATGATGAAAATATATATCTCCTCGCGGACCTTCCCGGAGTAGAAGAAAAGGACGTTCAGGTTCAAATCGAAAAAGATCAACTGAGCATTTCTGGAAAAACCGTGGAAAGAAATATTCCCGGAGAACTTCGTTATTCCGAATACAGAACGGGAGAATACAGAAGGTCTTTTACTCTAACCGAAGCTGTCGAAGAAGATAAAATTTCTGCGCTTTATAAGAATGGGGTTTTAAACCTGACTCTTCCCAAGAGAAAACCTCTGGTGAAAAAAATAGAAGTTCGCACCGAATAACACCCTTCTTCCGCCTGTCCGGATTCTTCTCTAAGGATCCTGGCAGGCGAAAAACCCCACGCTCCTAGCGGAATGAAAAATCCCGAATAGGAATTTGTTATACTACCTGAAGTCTAAAACCCTTTTTATACCCCGGAGACGGGGTTTTCTTTTTTAGAAAGGCCGGTTTTCTAAATTTTAGATTTTCAGACTTTTCGAAAGTGCATAAGAAAAACTGCATTTTCTCCATCCTTTCAATTATCGAATTTAAGAATCTTACGCATGAATGATGACTTGATGAAAAATCTTGAGAGACTTAATTTTTTAAAAAACACCTTTCAAAAGGATTTCCTCCAGAGAAGGTGATTTCCGATTGTCAATCGACTCGCTATCGTAAAATCCTATTCTTATGAAAACATTTTTCCTTCTCCTTTGCTCGAATCTTTTTATGACCTTTGCCTGGTACGGACATCTCAAATTCTTTCACGGTTGGAGCCTACCTCTCACCATTCTTCTGAGTTGGGGAATCGCACTTTTTGAATACATTCTTATGGTCCCCGCAAATCGAATCGGGTATGGAGAGGAAGGATATAGCGCTTTTCAACTCAAGATTTTACAGGAAATAATCACAATTTCGATTTTTATAGTCTTTGCATCGCTCGTTCTCAAAGAAAAAATTAAGTGGAATCATGCTGTCAGCTTTTTATTGATCTTAGGCGCAGTCGCATTTGCATTCTATGACAAAGCCCCTCCTCAATAGGAATATAAAATAAGGATTCGTTTAAACACATCTTTTGGAGAATTCTCTAATGAACATTCAACTCAAACCGATTGCTTTTGCTAAAAACTCAAGGAAGACCCCGATCGACGACAACTGGAACACGATCGAATCGGAGGTGATTCTCTCAGAAGAAATTCCGGAATCAACGTTAGACGGAATCGATTCTTTTTCGCATCTCGAATTGATCTATTTATTTCATCTCCAAGAAGAATCCAAGATTGTTCTTGGAGCGGAACACCCGAGGGAGAATTCGCTTTGGCCGAAAGTTGGAATTTTTTCCCAGAGAAAGAAAGCACGACCCAATCGTCTTGGCGCCACGATCGTAAGACTCATTCGAAAGGAAGGAAGAATCCTTCGGATCCAAGGGTTCGATGGGATAGACGGGACTCCGATCTTGGATATAAAGCCCGTCTTTCAAGAATTTCTCCCAAAAGAAAAAATTGTCCAACCTTCTTGGGTCGGAGAACTGATGAAGGATTATTGGTAAGAATTTTTAAGATTTTCCGAAGGAAGAACGCTCGAGAAGGAGTTCCTACTTCGTTTCAAGAACAAAACAAACTCTTTCGGAAGTTTCAAAAACGAAGGAGTTCCTACTTCGATTCAAGAACAAAACAAACTCTTTCGACAAACGTTTTCCCGAAAAAAGCTTGAAACCGAACTCAAAAGAGACCTCGGAGCAAAAAAAAGAATTCTAAAAAATGAATCTTCTTATTCTTTTCATTCGGAGACAAAAATCGATCCTTCTTTTGATCACCCCTCAAAGAAAGCGTCTGATCTCTTTGGCGAGGGCCTTTCCTTCTATTCCCCCGGGAAAGGTAGCAAGAATTCGACTTTGTTCATCGACTACGTACAAAAAGACGGTGTGATCCACGGTATAACCACCCTCGATGGAAGGATTGTTCACCTTTTTGGAAACGGCTCCGAACGCAGCCTGAAGAACACCTAACGTATTCTTATCTCCAGTCAGAGCGACCAAACGTTCGCTCGGAAACTGTTTTACGTATTTTGAAAGCAACTCGGGAGAATCTCGCTCCGGATCCACGCTGATAAAAACCGGAGTCAGGTCGTTTCCATCGTTCCCTAATTCCTTTACCGCGGTCGACATATCCAAGAGCGCCCTCGGACACATATCAGGACAATGCGAGAAGCCGAAGTAAACGAGTTTCAGTTTTCCCGGAATGGCGCTCAGAAGAATTTCCTGATTTTTCGTGTCTTTCAAAGAAGCCTTAGACCATTCTTCCACAAAAACGGGAGCGTCCTTGGATACGCTCTTCCATTCTTTCCAACCAAAGAAGCCGATTCCGATTCCAAGGACCAGGACGAGGATAAAAAGAATTTTCTCTTTCAAAACATTCTCCCAAAAACGTTAGACGTCATACCGCGACGATCCAGCCCATCGCTCCGTTCTCCGCCATCTTTGTCTGGTGAGGATGAAACATATATCTTCCTCTTTTTGGAAGCGTAAATTCTATAATGACTCTTTCCGTTTGTCCGAGCGTAACCACGTCCGTGTGATCATCCGGAGTCAATCTTGTCCCGGTTCTAAAAACGTCAAAGGTCTGAGCGTGTAAGTGAAAGGAAGCAATGGGTTCGTATTCACACATATTAGCGATGTATAATCTTACTTTTTGTCCCACGGGAACCTTAATCGGATAACGATCGTAAAAACCGGCCATCCCGTTCCAGGAAAAAATATCGTTCTTACCTTTGTCGCCAAGATCCCAACCCGAAAGAATCAACATAAACTCGTGAGCGGGAGGACGTCCAGCCGGAGGATCCACAATCAGCCCCCCGTAAAGACCTTTGGCCATGTGACTCGCAAGCGGAGGCACGTGACAATGATACGGGTGAAACCCGATCGGCCCCGCCGTGAGTTTATAAGTTTTTTCCCCGCCTGTGACGATCGGCTCCCAACCATCTTCGTTGGGATCGTGACTTCCGTGAAAGTGAATCGAATGAGGATGTTCGGAATCGTTTCGAAGGGTGATCTCCATCTTTTGTCCAAGCTTTGCACGGACAACGGGACCTGGAACGATTCCATTGAAGGTCCACGCTTTGACCACTGTGTTGTGAGCAACGGTCAAAGGCATCTCGACGATGTTCAAGTGTTGTTTTAGAATCGGTCCGTTAGTCGCGCCTGGATGATTATTCAACTCCATCCGAGAAAGAAACGCGGGGTCGGTCTGAAAGGGAGGATGCACCATACTCCCGTAGGAATTGTTTCCCGGATTTCCTGGGATTGTGGCCTCTTTGTTGACTCCTACGATTCCGGGCCGAACCTTACAAAGAAGTCCCCCATTTCCATTTGAATCTCCGATCGTGCTCATTCCGGCGCCCGCCGCTAAGCCGGCGCCTCCGATTCCGATCCATTTGAGAAACTGTTTCCGATTCAAGATCTTTAGAATTTGGCGACCGATGTGATCAGGATGATCATCGCCAAAAACCCCACTCCCCCGTAGACGAGGGAATTTTTCAACCAAGCGGGAACCTTGGATCCGCCCGCAATCAAATAAGCGGCGGCTCCCACGATTGGAACCAGAAGAATCGCACCGGTCCAGATCGAACCGGTTTTAGAATCCACGTCTTGTCTCTTTACGAGATCTACAAGCGCTAAGGGCGCAAGAAGGGTGTAAAGAATGAACGGAAAGTAATATCCGTAAAAGTTGAAAAGTAAAGCGAAGAATCCGGGGCCGCCGATGACAGTTTGTTCCATATTTTTTCTCCTATGATAATTTCTGAATATTCTAAAATTCTTAACTGATTGTTTTAGTTCCCACACCGTTCATCAACGAAAGACCGGTATAAAGGAGCAGAAGGAAGAATGCAATAAGCCCTCCCCAAACCAATGTCCTCTTAAACCAAGTGGGATATTTACTCCCTCCGCTCAAGAGATAAACCGCGGGACTTAAAATCGGAATCAAAGTGATCGCAACGATCCAAGAGAGTTTTTTGTTGTCATCCAAATCGGAACGATCTTTCAGATCGAACAAAGACATCGAAGTCCAGCAGATATAAATGGCGAAAGGTAGTAAAAAACCCAACCAATGATAGAAGAACGGAAAGAGGCTAACCGGTTTCACGAGAGTGATCGCGCCCGTCGTCGGGGCCGGTTTTCTCGGAACCGATTTTAGAATTTCCTCCGCTTCTTTTGGAAGTTGAATTTTGTTCACATCCAAATTGAAGTCCTCAAAGGCGGTTAACGCAGGTTTTACGGGAGCGGAACTTCCTCCGGGCATGTTGAGCTGAGGTCCAGGAATCGGTTGTTCTTTGTAGTTCCCTGAAGGAAATCTTCCTCCGGAAGCCTGAACCATCAAACCCAGAGCCCCGAGCATCATAGAAAGATCCCCGCCCATTGGAAGACGAATAAACGAATTACATCCGTTCCATTTTTCCAAAAATGCCGGAAGTTCGGTTCTATATTCATTCCCCGAAAAACAGTTCCCGGTGCTCATCGGACCGACGAGGGCCAAGTCGGCTCTTCCGGAATTGTAGACGATATTGTCCGTCACAACGTTGTTATGCGAAATCCAGAATTTTTCATCCAGGTTCGGAAGAATCACGATCCCGTTATTCAGGTGATCTACGACAACATTCTTACGAATGATATTCGAAAGCCCTCCTGCGATCAGGATTCCGTTTCCGAAAGAGGGATATTCCAGAGCGGCGATCGGAGCTTTCGGGTTGTTGTTATTATAAACAAGATTGCCTATGATCGTGGTTTCTCTTTCCGGAGGAAGAAGCTCGCGGTCCAGGGTATTCGGAGCTAGACCGACGATGTTATTCTTCCAGACCGAGCTGATCAGATAGAGTTCTCCACCGGAATTGGTTCCGGAATAACCCAGTGCGTTGTATTCCGAAACGACGTCGTAGAGAATCGCCTTACAAGGATAACACTGCCCGATGTAGATTCCCGAATCGGGAGAACCGGAAGCGTAGGTATGCTCGATCACTCCGTTCATAGAATCGAACGCATAAACACCGTAGTCTCCGTTATTGTGCGCGGTAAGATAAGAACCCCTAAAACCCTTTACTCCGGTCCAATAAAAACCGTTCAGGGTAGCATTTCTTGCGGTCATGTTTTCGATCACAACACCGTCCGCAGCAACGACCATGATTCCGTTCCCTCTTTGGAACTGACCGTCGATAATGACTTTGTTACGATCGATTCCACGAATTGTAATTGAAGGGGTAGTCACCGTGACTTCTTCAAAATAAACACCTTCACTGATCAGGACGAGATCTCCGGGAGCGGCTGCATCCACCGCGTTTTGAATCGTAGGATATTGAGAAGGAACCTTACGTGTGGTTCCGGAAAACTTCTCCACATTCTTCCAAGATTTTCCGGCCTTCGCCGCCGGGTTATAGGGAACGTCACCGACTACGATATCGCCGACCATTCCACTCTTACCGTCGGGAGTCGCATGGAAAGAGCAGAAGTAAGGAAACACACCTTCCTTCGGAAAGGTAACTTTGGATTTTGATCCTCGGGGCATGGCGATATTACCGTAGGTTTTTTCCGTGGACCAATTCTTATCTACTGCAATTGCGTTATGCGGATTGCTTCCCGAGTTTACAAACTCCACGACCCCGCCTACGGGAATTCTCTGCATGGGAGGAGAGAATGAGTTATCGATCATCAGAACATGAGCGAAACCCTCGATCTCATCCTTTTTCTCCCCGGAACAAGCCGAGACAAGAATTCCAAACAGAACTCCTACTAAGAGAAGAACGATGAGAGAGAGAACTTTTTTGATTTCGAAACCTGGTTTTTTCATTTTTGATTGAACCCTCGGGTTTTCCGGAATTTTATTGTATACTTAAACTGAAGTTTGATAGGAATTGGAATGCTCATTCGTAATCCCATACAGAGGGTTGCAAAGTAAAAAAATAGACCATTCTCGATCTATAATTGGCTCGCAAACATTCCTTCAGAATAATGAGCATTTGCTCACATATTTATTTAAAACTCAAGACAAAAATTTGATGAGAGAGATTTTTCCAGAATTATATTCGAACGCTCGTTATCTATGTAAAAGAACGGGTGCGTTGTTTAGGGATTGAATGGACCGATGAGCTTATCTTCTAACATTCGAGAATTGTTTCGAGTCAATTCCCCCAGTTCTACACATCCCAATGCTTGGAAGAGGAATATCATTCACATTCTTCTTTTTGTATCTTCCGTTTTCGGACTGATCATCTATATCCCGAGCGTGTATCTCGCAGCAAGAGAAGGTTTGGGAGAAGTTGTGATCGTTGACACGCTCGCACTTCTTCTGGTTTGGTTTCTCCTTCTACTTCCAAATCGATACTACAAATCCAAATCTTATTTCTTTTTGGCCCTTGTTTCAATTATGGCGGCTTTGCTTTATACAAAGATCGGGCTTGCGGGTGCGGGAATTCTCTGGTTCTTTTTGATTCCGGTCTTTTGTGGAATTTTTCTAAATCCTACGCTCGCGTTTTGGGGTTGGGTCGTCTCCACGATTTCGGTTTTTGGGGGCGCGCTTCTTGCTCATTATAAAATCTGGGTCGGAAACGAAACTCCGATTCAAATTCTTGTGGTCGGGGCCAATTTTTCTTTTTTATGCGGAATTCTCACCTTTTCCGTGATCGCGATTCTGAGAGGACTCGCGCTGAGCATTCGAAAACAAAAACAACTCATCCTTCTGCACAGGAAGACTAACACCAAACTTCAGAATGAGATCGCGACGAGAACAGAGGCAGAGATCCAGTTGACCGAGTCTTTGAACGACAAGGAAACTCTCTTTCGAGAAATTCAGCACAGGGTAAAAAACAACACTCAGTTGATTCTTTCGATGATGGCGCTCGAACAAGACAAAACAAAATCGGAGCCGGCCAAAAAAGCAATCTCATCGGCGATGAATCGAATTCATTCGATGGCGATGGTTCAGGACTATTTATTTTTTAAGGATTCTTACAAGGTCATTCACGCAAAGGATTATCTCAACTCTTTGGTTCGGCATCTTTTTGTTTCCTACGGACCGAGCGACGGAAGAATCCAGTCGAATTGTAACATAGAAGAAATTTACCTTCCGATGGAAAAAGCGATTCCTTGCGGTCTGATCATCAACGAACTCCTCTCCAATTCCTTCAAACACGCTTTTCCCGATAACGGAAAAGGAACTGTGTCCGTTGTTTTTCAAAAATCGGATTCCGGTTTTTTGACTTTGGAAGTGGCTGACAATGGAATTGGAAACGCTTCGGAAGAAAAAAATTCTTCTGAAAATTCCTCTCTCGGAATGAGTCTCATCGAAGCACTCTGTCAACAACTTCGGGGAGAGTTGGAAGTGGAAAAGAATCACGGCTTCCTCGTAAGAGTCCGCTTTTTTCCCTAAACGCCGTTTCCAAAAACGGGGCATTCCTCGTTTTTAAGGGCTTGCGAAATCCAGAAAATTGCGAAATGGAAGGCTCTTTGTAAGGACTCCCCTACCAGTTCCCTTCCGCTTCTAAAATCAATTCTTAAAAAAATCCTGAGTATTTGCTGAACTTTTTGTATTGAAGAAAGAATCGAATGTTATTCCGGAAAGGATTCAAAACAAAGAGTTCTTTCTTTTAAAAAAGAATGAAACTGTTTGTGAGATGCGCATTCCTCTTCTGTGGCTACGAAATAATCGTAACCGCCCCCTGTCATCTTGATTCTACAACAACCTTGGGCTGAAGTTTTACTTGTAGAATCGGCTCCTCGCTCCGGATTCTTTTTTTCTCCGTCCTTAGAATACAAGAGACCGCCCACAAACAAAAATAGTAAGACCCATTTCCATAGTTTCATCGTCGCCATTCCTTTTTTAGATCTCTTTCCTTTTCCTATCGGAAAGAATGTAAGATTTTGAATCTTCTCTTGGTTTCTTTTAAGATAAGATTTTAGAAGCCGAAACTTCGTTTTTCTTTTTTTTCTATCCTTTGGATGGTTCATAAATTAAAGGCAAATTCTAAATTCAATTGCTTTTTTTGAATTTAGAAACCAAATTCTAACTCAATCTTGAAAGTATAGGATCGTAAAAGTATGAATTTTTCAATATCAATTCGACGGTTTCGGAAGTTAAAAAATACCCTTCTCTTTTCCGTTCTTCTCTTTTTTCCTCAGTGGCTTTTTGGAGAAACGATTCTTTTTAAATCCGGAGAAAGAATTTACGCGACCGTCATCGACCAAGACTCGAGCACGATTACGATCATCCGAGACGGAAAAAGAGAAAAACTGGGAAAATCCAAAATTCTTAAAATCATTTTTAAAGAAATCAAGGATGATCAGGAAATCGTAAGGATCATCGAAGCCGAGAAAAAAAAACTCAACAAAGAGGGAAAAAAAAGCGAGAAGGAAGAACAACTGGACACACTCTTTCTTGAACAGATGATCAAAGAAAACAGTTATAAGATCGTCCAAAAACGTTTGGCTCTGATGGAAAAGTATTTAGAAGAACGCGACGGGGATTGGGAAAGTTATATTTCCGCAAAAAGAAATCCCTGGGAACCGGTTTGGAAATCCGCGATTCTTCCGGGTTGGGGTCATAGCTCCATGAGACAAGGCGCTTGGAGTTCCACGTATTCGTCCCTTTTCTTTGTCTCTCTGATCGCCTACTTCGGATTAGACGCCGCGGAAAAGGAAAGGACCAAAGCCTATGACAAAAAGATAGAAAAGATTTTCGAACAACAGTTCACGAGTATTCTCATCCCCACCTCCTTACTACCGGCTACCGTTTTGGAGCAATACAACCAACTCAATACTTTCAAAAATTTGAATTCTCTCGATTCGATCCGTTCAGACGAAGCCGGTTACAAAAACGCCAAACATACCGCAGCATTCGTCGCCGTTGGAGTCTATCTGATCCAATTGACTCATGCCTATTTTTCCGGAAAAACCTGGGCTCAAAACAACGTGATCCAAACACCAACGGGGGAAACCGTTTCGGAAGGTTTGAGCATTCGTGGAAATCCAATGGTGGCAAAGGATCTTTCGAGCGGTTCCAGAAGCATCGACATAGGAGGACAGATTCTCTATTCGGTTTTTTACTGAGGTTTTCCCGAAATTAAAACTGTGGGAACTCTCACAAATTCTGGACGAGAAAAATGAGTCCGATGTTTGCAAACGATCCGATTTGAGAAAACTGTGGGAACTCCTGCGTATGAGTAGATATTTCTAAAAGCGATTTACCCGCAAATGACTGAATTCTCAGAGAAAATCCGTCGGAACTACGACGTCCTTCTGTAAAAGTCGCGCCCCCCGCCCTGATCTTGGGTGGAGGGGTGGGTGGCGGGAAAAATTCCGGAAACTTTTCTCTATCAGAAAATCAAACTTTTCGCAAGCTCAAATCCCTGTGTAGGAACTCTAACAAAACGAAACAATTTCCATTCCAGCGTCCTCACAACTTGTAGAAAAAGGATATGCTGCAAAAAGCGCTCCGTCCAAAGTTTTGGGTTGAGTTTTTTTGATTGGAAGAGACCGATCACGTTAATTCAGCGTGACGCTTCTCTACGGATCGCGTCGCGGGAAAAGCTCGCGGACTTTCTCTATCAAAAGAACATACGTTTTGCGAGTGAAAGATCTCTTCTTCCCTTTCTTAAAACTCCGAACCTTCTTTTATAGAGACCAATTTTTCACAAAAAAACGCCTTTATAGGAACTCCCTCATATTATAAAAATCTAATTTGCCCAATCGTTTTCCGGCGAGAATCGCAACGCCCAAAGTCATTTCGGAACGGAATAACCTTTGGACAACAACCATTCTTCGTTGAAAATCCGAGATTGATATCTGGCTCCCGAATCGCAGAGGATCGTAACGATATTGTGACCAGGTCCGAGTTCCTTCGCTAACTTGACGGCCGCCCCCACGTTGATTCCGGAAGAGCCTCCCAAAAACAAACCGTCTTTATGTAGAAGTTGATAAACTACCTTTAGACATTCTTCGTCCGTGACTCGGATCGCGTCGTCCATCGGAGCGCCTTTCATGTTTTCGGTGATTCTTCCGTTACCGATTCCTTCGGTAAAAGAACTTCCTTCCGCAGTGACTTCACCCTTTTTTACAAAATTATAAATTCCGGAACCGTATGGATCCGCGACGATCGTTTTGATCTTAGAATTTTTTTCTTTTAAGAATAGGGAAACTCCCGCGTAGGTTCCGCCCGTTCCGAGCGAGGTGATCCAAGCGTCTACTTTACCGTCTGTCTGTTCCCAGATTTCCGGAGCGGTCGTCGCGTAGTGAGCGTTTCGATTGGCGAGGTTGTCAAACTGATTCGCCCAAACTGCGTTCCCGAGTTCTTCCGCGATTCTTCCCGAAACTTTTACGTAGTTGTTTGGATCCTTGTATGGAACTGCGGGAACCGTTCTCACTTCCGCACCTAAGGTTTTTAAGAGATCGATTTTTTCTTGGGACTGCGTATCCGGAATTACGATCAGGGTTTTGTATCCCTTGGAATTGCAGATATGAGTCAGACCGATTCCGGTATTCCCCGCAGTTCCTTCGACGACGGTTCCCCCGGGTTTTAAAAGTCCTTTTTTCTCCGCGTCTTCCACGATAAAAAGAGCGGCTCGGTCTTTTACGGAACCCCCAGGATTTAAGAATTCTGCCTTTCCGTAGATATTACATCCGGTCTCTTCGCTAAAACTGCGAAGTAGAATGAGCGGCGTGTTTCCGACCGCATTGGAAAAATCTTTTTTAACGTTCACAGCGCCTTCCGTTTGTATATTAGAATGCTCTAAACTTCTGAGTAGACCCTGAAACAAAAATACTCCGCATAGGTGCGGAGTATTTTCCATATTCTTCTTTTAGAATATTCTCCAAAAGGAATATTCTTTATTTTTATTAAGCGATCGTTACTTCTTTGGCAAGATAAACGTCTTGAATCGCGTTTAGAAGAGCAACTCCGTCTTTCATCGGCTTTTGGAAAGCCTTTCTTCCGGAAATCATTCCCATTCCACCCGCTCTTTTGTTGACAACTGCAGCTTTTACCGCGTCTCCGAGGTCGTTTTCTCCCGAAGCTCCTCCGGAATTGATCAAACCGATTTTTCCCATATAACAATTTGCTACTTGATAACGAGCCATATCGATCGCGTTATCCGCAGTTAAAGTTGTATACATTCTGTCGTCTTTTTTACCGAACTTCAGATCTCTGAAACCACCCGCATAAACTTCAGGAAGTTTTTGTTTTACGATATCGGCTTGGATCGTAGCGGCCAAGTGGTTTGCTTGTCCGGTAAGGTCGGTCGCTAAGTGATAGTCGATTTTGTCGGGTTTGAACGCGTCGTTTCTCAAGTAGGCCCAAAGGATCGTAACCATTCCGAGTTCGTGAGCTCTATGAAACGCTTCGGTGATTTCCTGGATTTGGCGGGAAGATTCATCGGATCCAAAATAGATCGTAGCTCCGACCGCAACCGCTCCCATGTCGAAAGCCTGTTCCACGTTCGCAAAAAGAATCTGATCGAACTTGTTCGGATACGAAAGAAGTTCGTTGTGGTTAATCTTAACGATAAAAGGAATCTTATGAGCGTATTTTCTGGAAACCAGACCCAATACTCCCAAAGTGGAAGCGACCGCGTTGCAACCGCCTTCGATCGCGAGTTTTACGATATTCTCCGGATCAAAGTAGGCAGGGTTTTTAGCGAAGGATGCGCCTGCACTGTGTTCGATTCCTTGGTCAACGGGAAGAATGGAAGTATAACCGGTTCCTGACAATCTTCCTGTATTTAAGATGGCCTGGTAGTTTCTAAGAACGGTATTGTTTCTATCACTTTTGGAAAAAATATCGTCTACGTAGTTGGCGCCTGGGAGGCTCAAAGATTCTTTTGGAATCGTCTTACAGGTATGGTTTAAAAGAGAATCCGCTTCTCCGCCCAGGGCGGCTTTGATTTTATCAATCATTCCTAAGTTCCTTGCTCGTTTTTGAATGTTGGATACAGTTTTTTTCACTCCACTTGGATTTTCCATCGATTTTCTGTCTCAATTTTGAAGTCCAAGACTCCAAAGAAAACCGATCAAACCGGGATTTGGATGATAAAATCCCAACCGGAGCCTATTTTTTTGAGGAGAAGTTGCCCTCGATTGGCTTGCAGAATTCCATAACAAACCGAAAGCCCCATACCGATTCGAGCGTCGTTGGAACGGAAATTTTCAAACGGCTCAAAACGACTTTCCTCGTCCACGTTGATATTGAGTTTTCCGGACACGAGAATTTTGAGATGAGCGCTTTCGGTTCCGTCTAACGTAGCTTTCATCTGAATCTTCGCCTTTTTCTGATTCTCCGTATAATAATAAAGAATGTTGTAGAGAACTTCTCGGATCTGATTGGGCCTGAGTTGCACTTCCAAGTTTTCTGGAATTTCTATTTCCAATTGAATCTCATGAGACTTGAGCATTTCGGAAATCATTCCCTCGACGGAGCTCACGAGTTGTTTTACGTTTGTTTTGAGGGGTTGTTCCGGATCCTGTCTGGAAAATAGAACCAAATTTCGAATGATGGAGGCGATTCTTTCCCCTTGTTCGATCACGAGTCTCGCGTAATTTTTTGTATCGGCGTCACCGCCCTTATGATTTCGAATGATATGGCCGTAGTTGATGATTCCCATCAAAGGATTGTTGATTTCGTGCGCGAGCCCGGCTGCAAGTTTTTGGATGGAATCCAGTCTTCTCTCGGATTGAATCACCTTTTCCATTTCCGAAATTTCCTTCTCTGAAACGGAAAGAGTGGAAAGTTCCGAAAGAGTGATGATCGAACCCGCGATCTTTCCGTCTTCGTCGCGAATCGGAGATACTCGGAAAGCGACTTGGATCCGGGTTCCATTTTTACGGATGAGAAGAGAAGGAATGTATTTGAGATGACTCGGCTTGAGAGTCCCCAACCCCGTTTTGATATTTTCCCCTTCGTCTGTCGAAAGGCTCAGAACCTTTTCCCCCGGTTCTCCCTGAACGTCGGAAAGGAGCCAACCCGTGAGAGATTCTGCGGTCCGATTCATAAAAAGAATTTTTCCTTCCCGATCCAAGGAAATCGCGCCTTCTCCGATGTTTTGAATAACGTCGCGGGCTTCCTTTCCTTCTTCCCTCGCCTTTCCAAATCTCTGTTGTTGTTTGAGTGCGATCTCGATGGAATTCTTAAGGGCAGTCGGTTGAAAGGGTTTGGAGATATATCCGAACATGGAAGCCTTGTCCACGGCGCGATTGAAGGTTTCTTCGTCCGCAAATGCGGTCATAAAGATGACGGGAACGTCCATCTTTTTCTGGATTCTTTCCGCGGCTTGGATTCCGTCCAATTCTCCCTCGATCCGAATGTCCATCAGAATCAAATCGGGTTTCGTACGTTCCGCGATTTCGAGGGCTTCGTCCGCGGTTCTAGCGGTTCCGGCGATATTGTATCCCAGTTTTTGGAGAGAAACCTGAAGATTGAACGCAATGAGCCATTCATCGTCCACGATTAGGATCGAAGGGGTGGAAATGGGGTCATTTGGATTCATTCTGGAATGGGATTGCCTTTGGCGAAAAAAATCTAAGAGTATACGTGAATTGAAAACCTTTTTTCATTTCAAAGAGAAGAATTCTACCGGAAGCACCTTTCGATCCAAAGATATTCCCGCTTTGGATCGAAAAATTCTTGAACCTGAGACCAAAAACCTCTAGCATACGGTTATCTCCCGAAAGTCCTTCGGCCACGAGGGAGAAATCCCTCCGAGAATTCCTAAAGTAACAGACGTTTTTCTTTTCGGAATTTCGAAGGAATGAGGCGAAAGATCTGGAGATGCTATGTACGTAAAACAAATCCTTGCAAAAAAAGACAGAAAGCTCCTTTCCGTAGAACCCGAAACTTCTGTAATGGACGCGGTCAAATTTATGACCAAATACGATATCGGATCTGTGATGATTTTGGGAGAAGGAAAACTAAAGGGCATTTTTACGGAAAGGGACGTTCTTCATCTTTCCGCGGAACTGGGATTGGATTTTTTTAAAAAATCGGTTTCCGAAGTAATGTCCACTTCCCTGACCACGATGTCTCCGGAAGGCGACGTGGATGAACTTCTTTCCATCATGCTCAACAAAAGAATTCGTCACATGCCTATTTTAGAAGACGGCATTTTGATCGGAATTGTTTCGATCGGAGACGCCGTAAAAGCGAAGATTGAAAAGACCGAAGAGGAAAATAAGAATCTAAAACAGTATATGTACAACGAAAACGGCTTTATCTGATCCAATTCTCTCTTTTTTTCTCTTTTTTCAGATTGCAGGAAACAAACGCCGGGTCATAGTAGAAGTAGAAATATGAAACTGATTCTTTTCATTCTGATGACCTATCTGGTGTATCGTTTTCTTTCGCGCTTTTTTACAAACCCGAAAGAGAATTCCTCTTCCACACAATGGAAGACGTTTTATACGAACGTTCCCCCTTCTTCCCAACCTCCCCGCGAAAAAGATATTTCCGAAAAGGCAAGAGTGATCGACTCCGCTTCCCTCAACGAAAAATGAAATTCTCCCCTTTGTATTTAAGAATTTTTGGTCTTCTTTTCGCCCTTCTCGTTTCGACTTCGTGTTTTAAACCCACCGGAGATTTTGGATGGGCAGTGTTAGACGAAGAAAAGTTCAACGTCCTCGAAAAGAAAATTATGACCGTGGGAGAATACACGATCACGAGGGAGAATCTGATTTTCCCGGACGATAAAACTATTCACTACATCTATCGATTCTCCAGAGCCGTTCCGGAAACCGCTGAAACCTATGTGAGTTTAAGTCGATTTCAATTGGGATACAACGAACTCGACGTTCTTCGCAAAAGACCGAATCCGATTTCAAAAACGATCGAAGGATCGTTCCAAGGGCTGACACCCGGAAAGTATCTTTTGAAAGTCGCGTATGAAGGAGACGTGATCGACGAGGTGGAATTTTTGGTAAGAACTCCGAAGGGTTCTTTCAGCGAAGAAGCTTCTTCGCAATCCGATGACGATATCGAAAAAGCGATGAAGTAATCTAAAGAGGTTCTCTTTTGATCCCGTCTTCCAGAATTTTATTGATCCGATCGATGTTTTTTAGGGAAAGATTGACCTCGACGGAGTTTCCGATTCTAACGATATCCTCATAGAGTTTCCTCGCAGAAATAAAATCCTTTTCCTCTTCCAAAAGAACGGACCACTTCTTCATCGCCAGGGTTACGGGTGTAGAATGGAGTTTGGTTTTCACCACACCAAGACGGCTCGTGGATTCCTGAAAATCCAAATCTTTTAGACGATACTGCGCCATCGTAGAATCGTCAGTCTTTTCCAAAAGACTCTTCTTGATCGCGAGGGTTTCCTTTTTTAGAACCGCATTCTTAGATTCTTCATTCTTGAAAATATCTTTGAGTTTTTCGTAAGATTTTACGGAACCGGTGAGAAATGTTTTCTCCTCTCGAGGTTTTCTCTGATACGCGTAGAATTTGGAAATCCCGTATTGTGCGAGAAATTCCTGACGATACAACTCGCAAACGTCCGCAAAAGGAAGATTGGAATTTTCAGGATTCGGACGTTCTTTCAACCAGATTCCATAATAAAGAGCGGCCCTTTCCAGATCGCCCGTCCGATTTTCAAAAAAGGATCCGAGCTCGTAAGCGAATGCGATTCTCTTTTTGGAATCGGTTTCCGCTTTGTAGTAGAGTTCGTAGTAGGAAGAAGCGAGGACGTTCTGTTTGAGCTCGGTGTAAAGAGACGCGATCGAAATATAAACCGGGGCGAGTTTGGATTCTTCAATTTTTTCTTTGCGAGCGAGTTCGAGATACTTTTGAAAAAAATCGATCGACTTTGCTTTTTTACCCGAGGCCTTGAGTTCTTTTGCAAGATCTAAGAATGCGTCCTTAGCTTCCGGATCGAGTTTTGTAACGAGTTCCCAGAGAGCCGCGGTCGCAAAAAAATCGGTGTTTCGCTTGTAATCGAATAATACAAAAATCCCGGTTCCGCTCACGGAAAGATTGTTCACCACTTTGAGTCTTTCCTTGTTTTCGTTCTCCGCTTGTTTGATCAGATTGGCGAGATAATAGACGGTGGCCGCGTCTTCTTTGGATTTTTTCTTTCGGAAGTTTTCGTACCCAGACGACTTAGAATCGGAATATTCTTTTTCCTTTGTTTTTAAATCTTTATCCGCGGCTGTGATTCTCTCTTTTAGAGCGGGAAGATCTTTTGCGAAAAGAGTTCTTTCGGAAGTCGATCCGTCCGGATTTCGTTCGGTTGTCCTCGTTTCCCTTCCACGTATGACGTTCGATTCCACGAGATGAAAGAAATCTTTTGTTTCCCTGTTTTGTTTTCTGGCCTTTTCTAAATTCTCCAGCGCCTGTCTGTGAGACGCTGCGGTTTGTTTTTCGGCGGGATCGAAGATTTCGACTAATCTACGTTCGTCTAAGAATTCTTCTTCGGTATGACTGAAATCCCTATAACGAATCGCTGTAAGCGCGGCTTCGATCGCCTTCGCGTTCTGTTTTTTTTCGTTGTAAACTTTCGAGAGAAGTAGATGCAATTCGTATAATATAGGAGAATCCCTCATCATTCCGGAAGGGGAAAGTTTAGAGAACATGTTCAGAACCAAAAGTCGGATCGTATTTCGATTTGTGTTTTCATCGAAAATTTTTCCGAGACGTTTTTCCTCTTCGATCCTTCTCGAATCGATAAATTGACTGTAATAGTTGTTGAGAACTTTTTGGATTTCGGAAATGGGATCTTTGGTAGGATCGGCGAGCGCCTCTCTTACGTTCTTGAGGTCTTGCTCTGTGATTTTTACCGAGGGAGGATCGTATAGATTTTTAGAATCGTATCTTCTGTCCTGTTCGTCCGAAAAAAGGGAAGCCCCCCCGAAGAAAACGAGGCCGATGATTAGTAAAAATTTTCTTAGGGAAAAGGCGGAGCGTTCCACAAAGAAACGTTGCCGATTTCGAAACTGCGTTTGTTCATCCGACATTGCTTCCTAATTCGGCCAATTCTTCCGATCCCAAAATCTTTTCCACGTCTATGATGATGATAAATCGATCGTCTTTTTTGCCGATCCCGGTGATGTATCTTCCCGAAATTCCTTTTACGGAAGGAGGTGGAGGATTGATGGACTCCGGCGGAAAAAGAACCACGTTAGACACCTTGTCTACGATAATTCCCACCGAATGACCTCCGACCTTGACCACGATGGCTCGATCGTAAGAAAGATCCCCTTCTCTCGGTACGGTAAGCTTTACCGCGAGATCCACCATCTTTACGACCTTTCCTCGAATGTCCATGATACCGGCGAAGTACGCTTTCGCTTTGGGAATTCGGATTAAATTATCGATCTTGATGATCTCGTCTACCAAGGAAATGGGAATCGCGTATTCCTCGTCCCCCAAACTGAATAGAATGTACTGGTGGTCGATTTCGGATGACATGATTTACCTCAATACCGGGTATATCCGACGTAGTAAAAGTAAGATCCCAGACTCATGAACAAGAGGACTTTTACGAAGAGCGGATTTCTTTTTCTCAGCATCCAGTCTAATCCGCCAAAAAGCAAACCGAAAACGGCGAGAGAAAAACCCAAGAGATAGAAATCGGTGTAGGCATAATAAATCCCGAGCGCCGAACAAGCTCCGAGAAGAAGGTCTTGAAATTCGCTCCAAAATCTTTTCTTAACACGAACGATCCAAGGTTCTTTGTATTCGCGCTCTCTTGAAAAAATTCTTTGCCAAAATGTTTTCTGATGATGGATCCCGAAGATATGATCGTAACGAGTCGAAGTTTCCCAAGGTCGGGGAATGTTTGTTTCGGTTTGACCGAGCGGTGATTTTGAAATTCCGTATTGTCCACCGAGAGTGGAAAGAAGATCTGGGTCCGGTAAACAGGAGAATATTTCCTGAAACGGAGCAAGCTTCGAATAGATAGGAACCATTCTCCCGCTCGAAAGATCTTTCTCCTGGAGTACGGTTCCGTCTTTGATGGTGGCGATGTAGATACGTCCGTTCTCACCCGCGATTTCGAGGGTAATGCGAACTTTCTTTTCGTGAAAATTGAGATCCGCCTGAAGAATGTCGCCCGTGGGGGTTGTGGCGGAATAAGATTTTGTGTAACCTCTCGCAGGAGGAGACTCTTTCTTCCACCACCTGCGAAAAATTGAATAATCCTGAAATGAGCCCATACCGAGTATATCGGTCGATTCGGAAATGGGCTTAACAGTCCTATGATGTCTCTAGCTTGATTCCGGGAATTCCCGGAGAAGGAAGGAGGATCTACGGATTACTTTTTCTTCTTATGTCTGTTCGCTCTTCTCTTTTTCTTTCTTTTATGAGTCGCGATCTTTCTGCGCTTTCTTTTCTTACCTGAAGGCATTCAGAACTCCTTAGATTTCCTCATGTCAGAAAACTATTCTGTGTACTTTTGTAAAGTTTTATTTTTACGGAGTTCCGCGACGAGGTTTTTGATGTCGCCTACTCCCGTTTTGGTACTGATAAAGAGAACGTCTTCCTCTTCGACCACGATCAGATCTTGAACTCCGAGAAGTGCTGTAAATTCTTTTCTAGTTTGAGTGATGTTTCCGGAAGACTTATGAAATAGAATCGCATTCCCCATGTGTCTGTTTTCGGAAGAATCTCCGGGCATCACTCTTTCCAGAGAAGTCCAGGAGCCCACGTCATCCCAACCAAAACTCGCTTCCACCATACGAATGCGGGAACTCTTTTCCATGATCGCGATATCGACCGGATCCGAAGGAAGAATTTTGAACGCCGCGCCCAACTCGCCCGCCTTTTTAAACGGAAATCTTTCTTCGAGAGGTCCGAGAATTTTCGGAGAATGTGCTTTAAATTCTTCTAATATAGTGGAAGTCTTCCAGAGAAAGATTCCCGGGTTCCAATAAAAATTCTTCTTTTTGATATACTTGAGCGCGGTTTTGACGTCCGGTTTTTCGTAAAAAGATTTTACCGCAAAACAACCGTCAGTCGATTTTCCGGCTTCAATATAACCGTATCCGACTTCGGGACGATTCGGTTTGATTCCGAGAAGAACCAGATGATTCTCCGCCTGTTCGAGAGCTTTGTTGATCGTCTTCGTAAATTCCTTTACCGGATTGATCCATGCGTCCGCGGACAAGACGACCTGAATCGGGTCTCCGTATTGTTCTTTGAAATAAAGAGACGCAAGTGCGATGATGGGAGCGGTGTTTTTGCCTTCGGGTTCTATGATGAAATTCTTTTCAGGAAAGTTTTTTTCCTGTGCGAGGATGGATTTTTTGAGACTCGCGTTGGTTCCGATATAAATGCGATCGATCGTCGTGATCGTAAGCGCTCTTTCCAAGGTTTCCTTGAGAAGAGTTTTGTTGGAATAAACTTTCTGTAATTGTTTCGGTGTGGAAACTCTGGAACGCGGCCAAAAACGTTCTCCTTTGCCTCCGGCCATAATCAATACTACGGGTTTGTCCTGTTTCATTCTACCTCTTTGGGTCTTTTTACTGCGCCGTTCTTTTTCTTTTTAGAAGTCGGGATTTCTCCCAAGATCATTTCCGACGGAAGAAGAATCACTTCCACGTGATCGGATAAGGTTTCATAGAGAACGAATTCTTTCATGTCCGGATTTTTCGTTACGAAGTCTTTCGTTTTTTCCAGACGTTTTAGGAGCGCGCTTGTTTTGGCGTCCTCTTCGATCTTGAGAGCTTCTGCTTTTCCGAGCGCCGCTACGAGCTCAAGTTTTCTTTGTAAGAGAAGATTTTGATTTCGATAAATTCCGTTGATCAGAGCGGCGTCCGGAACGTGTAGATCCAGAATTCTTAGACTCAGAGTTTTGATCGTCTTTTCTTCCCCAAGGAGATCGACGGCCAGATTGTTTCGGGTATAATTTTCGAGATTGTTTTTGAGAAGAGCGGGATTGTTTAGAGATTCTTCGATCTTCTTGCGAAGAATAGAATGTAATAATTTACTAATATAGTTGCTTATCTTTTCGTCTTGAATCCCGGCGGTTTCCAAAAACTCGGGCGCGCGTTGAGAATCGAGGGAATATTTGACTTCGAGTTTGATCTTGATCTTTCCTTCGGAGGAAGATTCGGGGAAAAGCCCCGAAGAAAGATCCACGCTTAGATTTGCATTCGCTACCCTGGAAGAAATTGGAAAACGAAGGACCTGAAATTTCCAGGGAAGAATCGCCTTCCATTCAAAGACGTATCCCGGTCCGCCCGTATATTCTAAGATTTCCTCGGAACCGTCGACAACGAGAAGCGCATCCCCCTCTTTGAGGGGGATCAGACAAAAATAGAGAAGAGTTGCAAATAGTCCCGGAATGAGAATCCAGAACAGTTTCATCCAAAATCGCATTATCCTTGGGCTGCGTCTTTGGTTTCCTCGGTGTAGAGCTTGATGATCTTTGCGGGAATGATCGTCGAGATCGCGTGTTTATAAACAAGACTCTGTTTATTTTCCTGCTCCAGAACGATCGTAAAATTATCAAAGCTGACTACCTTACCTTTCAAGGGAACCCCGTTTAATAGATAAATGGTAAGATCCAATTTATCCTTCCGGGCAGTGTTTAAGAGTTGGTCTTGTATGTTGTTTTTAGCAGACATCTTTTTTTGTTTCCGTTACTTTATATGTTTTATTGTTTCCAGCGCCTCAGTCCGACCCATTGGTTTGAGATATGTTTCCTTTCGAAACCAGGTGATCTGTCGTTTGGCATAATTCCTATGAGATTGGCTCAAATCCATAAGGAATGTCTCTAGATTGGAGTTTCCTTTTTTATTTTCAAGTGCAAAATTATAGCCAAGGGATTTGAGTCCGGGACAATTCGATCCGTAGAGTTCTTGAATCTTCCAAGCCTCATCGGCCATTCCTTGATCGATGATTTCTTTGGCGCGAACGTTGATCCGATCATAAAGTTCTTTCCGATCCAGATCGAGAAAGACGCCCAAACGAATGTTCAAATTGTATTTTTGAATCGCAGAAGTTTGGAGATCGATTTTCAATGCAGACCAACGTTCTCCCATCAGATTTACCTCAAGAGCGCGACCCAGACGATAGTCATCACCGGGAAAAATTTTTTCCAAAGAATCCGGATCCAATTCTTGCAGACGATTTCTCTTTTGTTCCGGACTCATCGAAAGAACTTTGTTTCTCACTTCTTCGGAGATTTCGGGAACGGCAAACATTCCAAACAAAAACGCTTTTAGATAGAATCCGGTTCCCGCCGTAAAAACCGGGATTTTGTTTTGATTTAAGACTTTGCGTAAGGCTTCGTCCGCGAGGCGATTGTAAAGACCGGCGTCGACGTTCTCGGAAGGAGAAAGGACTTCGACGAGGTGGTGGCGAATTATAGATTGCTGTTCTTTTGTAGGGGCCGCGGTGCCGATCGGCATCTCGCGGTAAATTTGCCTGGAATCAAAGGAAAGAATTTCGAACCTTTCCGGATCGAGTTCCGTGATGAGAGAAGTTTTGCCCGCTCCCGTGGGAGCGGCCAGAATGAGAATCGGATGAGACAAGAAAGAAAGATTACTCTTCGGTTTCTTCCGCCTCTTCCTCTTCTTCCAAAGCCTCTTCGAGAGGTTCTTCGACGAATTCCAAATCCTCGTCTTCGGCGATTGCATCGTCGTCGATGATTTCTTCCTCTTCGACCACTCTCGGACGAACAGTTCGAGTACGGGTTACCGGACGTTTGTTTTGATCGGCCCCACATTTAGGACAGATCTTTTCTTCTTTATTGAGATCGTAAAATTTCGTGGAACAAGTATGGCAGGTCCATTTTTTTCCAAGGGGATTGAGAGCTACGCCCTTGGACCCCGAGGCCTTTTTAGTTCCTGCGGCTTTGGACGCCGGACTCGAAAGAGCCTTTTTGATAATTTCTTCTTTCTTCTTTGTCGAAGCAGAAGCTTTTTTGGGCGCGGCTTTCTTAGCCGGTGCCTTTTTTTTAGCCGCGGCCGAGACAGTTTTTTTGGAAGTAGTCTTCTTACTGGTTGCCATCGGAATTGACCATGCTCTGCGAGAGGTATTCACGTTCAAGCAGAAATATTATTATTCTCCGTCCAAGAGAGAAATCTTCTTTGTCCACAAATCGCTCCATTCTCAAGAGGAAACCGTCGGAGGTACGACTCATCGTGAAACTTCGCGCGCCCCACCCTGACTTTGGGTGGAGGGGTGGGTGGTGGAAGTTTCGGAGGACTTTCCTCTATCACAAAATCGTAATTTTGCAAGCAAAAGTCTTCCTGTAGGAACTCCTCAAAACGTCTCTCGAAAGTATTTCCCTTTCCTTCTTATTCTTCATTGGCGGGCAAGAATCTGCCAACTCGGACGGGGCGCAACCCTAACCGATTTGTAGGAGAAATGCAAGGAAAGAATCCTCTGAAACTCGGTTTTTTTTCAATTCCCAGAATGAAACCGAATCCACTTTTTAGCAAAAGAGCCCCTTTCTTTTAGGAGAATCCGTTGAAAACCAAGCTGAGCGTAAATATCAATAAAATCGCGACTCTGCGAAATTCCCGAGGTGGAAATATTCCCGATCTCATCCATTTTGCAGAATTGATTCTCAAAGCGGGAGCGGAGGGAATCACGGTCCATCCCCGGGAAGACCAAAGACATATCCGAAAAGACGACGTCTTCTCCCTTAAGGAATTTCTCACCGACTACAATCGAAAAAACAAAACCTCGATCGAATACAATATCGAAGGAGAACCTTCTTCCCGTTTTATCGAATTGGTCCTCGCGGCAAAACCGGATCAGGCGACCTTAGTCCCCGTGACTCCGGGAGAAATCACATCCGATCACGGATTTGATTTTCAAAAGGACTTGGATACTATTCAAGAATATTCTAAAATTCTAAAAAAGGAAGGAATCCGCACCGCCCTCTTTGTGGAAACCGATCTGGAGAATCTAAAACTCGCCTCTCTTTCCGGAGCCGACCGCGTGGAATTTTACACAGGTCCTTTTGCGGAAGCCTTCGATCGTTCTCCCGAAGAAGGAAAAAAATCCTTTGAAACGTTGTATGTTCCCGCGGCAAAAGAAATTCTTTTGCAAAAGATGGGAATCAACGCGGGACACGATCTGGATCAGAACAATCTTTTCCTCTTTTCAAAACTCCCCGGTCTTCTGGAAGTTTCGATCGGGCATCGCCTGATTTCCTACGCTCTGGAAGTTGGAATCGAAAAAAGCGTCAAGGAGTATCTTCGAGCTCTTTTGTGAGTTCTCGAAATCCTTCGAATGTAGGATCTCCTTGGATTAGATAGAATGCCGCTTTTTTGAGATGAAGCGCGAGATATTTCGAATTCGGATTTTTTTGTGAGATCGTTTCCAAAGTTGTTTTGAACTTTTTTAGTTGTTCGATCGCCTTGGGTTTGTTTTTCGATCTCACGGATTGACGAAATTCTTTCCAGACCTTTGTGACTTCTTGGTTCGGATTCTGCGTCTTTTCCAGAGTTTGTTTTCGCACCACCCCGGTCACGTCCCAGACTTCCTTATACGGATGGGAATTTTCCAGAAATTTATAATATTCTTTCGTATAACTCACCGCATTCGGTTTGAGATTGAGAAGGGAAGCCGATTCTCCCACACATTCCGAAAAAATTCCTTTTTTGAGAGATTCTTTTCCGATCTCTTTCATTTCGGCGAGAACCATCAGATCCGCGAGGGTTTCATTCTTCTTTCCCTCTTTGCAGTTTTTGATCGCTCGGAAATATCTTTTTTCCACTTCGTCGATCGCAAGCGCTTCCCCTTGTTCCAACTCCAGATAATACGCGGATTGAAACACCTGGTCTCGATAGAGTGTGTCCTCAGGCTCCGCCTTTCTCGCACGAAGTGCGTATTCCAAAGCGTCCGGATAATTTTTGGTGGATGCAAAAAGTACGGAGAGATTGTAACAAGAAAGGGCTCGATCGGGTCTTAGAGAACGACAGCTCGATTTTAAAAGTTTGATCGCGGATTCTCTTTCTTCGGGGGTTCCGTAAAATTCTAAAATCGCCTGTTCTTGTATCATTTCGAGCGCGAATCTTCCCGAGCCGGGGAAAGAAACCGTCGAACAAGAGAATGCGAATTGTAAAATCAAGAGAAGGAAGACTGAACTTCCGCCCCAAAGGGATTGACACTTTGAGATTTGAATAGAGAATGAACCGAAAATTTCCTGAAATCTGAGGGACACGAGTTTGAAAAAAGGATCTGCCGCGCTTTCGTTATTACTTTCCACTCTTTTGACCATATTTATCCTGTACTGCGAGCCTACATCCGGCAAGTCCCCGGTCAAGGCAGACTTTACCCTCAAAGACTTTGATAACGTGGTGAACACCGTATCTCGGTATTACATCGATAAGAATATCGATAAAAACCGAGCCTATCGAGAGGCCGCGATCTACGCCCTCTTATCGCTTCCCCATTCCATCTATCTCTATCCTGAGAGTTATTTCAAGGAAAGAGAGAAATATGAGGAAAAGGACGAAACGTTTCCGGGGAAAACTTTCAAGATTTCCACCGATGATTCTTTCGTTCTCTTTGATCCGGACTACGCAGAAGTAGAGAAGATCAGAGATCGTAAACTCAAAGAAGACGCAAACAAAACCAAGGTCAGCGACGACGAAGTCAAAAAACTCGTGGAAAGAGAAAAGGTTCGTAAGAACGTCCTTTCCGCAAAATGGGAACAAACCGGTTTTAGCAAAAAAGACTTTGATCGAATTCTAGCTTACATCGAAACCAATCTGGACAAATACAAGGATTCTCCTCTCAAAGATCCGTTCGGAGAAGCAGAAGAAAAATCCAAAGAACCGTTTACGATGAACGACGTCCTTCTCGCCGCGGCGAACGGATATCTTTCCTCTCTCGATCCCCACAGTAACGTCTTCCTTCGTTCGGCTTGGGAAGAATCTATGGCAAAAATTCAAGACGGAAGTTTTGAAGGAATCGGAGCCATTCTTTCCGGTGGAGGAAACAGAGAAGTTGTGGTGGAGAATCCTCTCGAAGGAAGACCCGCCGTCAACGCAGGAATTCGCTCCGGGGACGTGATCCTTGCAGTGGACGGAAAATCGATCAAAGGAATTCTTCTGGATAAGGTCGTAGAAAAGATCAAAGGAAAAAAAGGTTCCAAGGTCGCGCTTACGATCCAAAGAAAAGGAGTTCCCGGAACCCTGAACATCGAAGTCGTACGAGACACGATTGAAATCAAAAACTTAAGTAGCAAACTCATAGAAGGACACGAGCATATCGGTTATATCAAACTCACCGGTTTCGTAAAATCGGAAGACGGTCCTTCTGTCGACCGAGAGTTGATGGATAAATACAAGGAACTCGAAAAGGAAGCCCAAGCAAAGGGAACCAAACTCAAGGCTGTGATCTTAGATCTTCGAAGCAACGCCGGCGGTTATTTGGATCTTGCGATCGACATCGCCGATATGTTTATCGAAAAGGGTTTGATCGTTTCTACAAAAAGCCCGAACAGAAGTCCCGAAGACGCTTATGCAAAAAATAAGGATATCACCAATTTACCGTTAGCCGTTCTGATCAACGCGAAGTCTGCTTCTGCGTCGGAGATCGTTGCGAGCGCGATCAAACACCACGGAAGAGGATTGATCTTAGGAGAAAGAACTTTCGGTAAGGCAACCGTTCAAAAACTGATGCCTCTCGGAAACGACTACCTGATCAAACTTACCCAGGCTCGGTATTATTCTCCGTCAGGAAACACGATTCAGGTCGTGGGTGTAAAACCGGATATCGACATTTCTTCCGAAGAAGACGGATCCTTTCCGTTCCGATTCAGAGAGGAGAATATGTGGAATCACCTTTCCGAACTGCCGGCGGCTGCGGAAGAAAAAAGCACGTTTGACGTGAAAAAACTGGAATCTTGGGTTCAGAAGAATGGAAAGGCGGCGTCGTTTATCGCAGAACACAAAAATGACCCGATCAAACCCGACTATCAACTCATTCGCTCCTTGGATTATATAGAAGCGCTGATCAACACACAAAAAAAGAAATAGTATGCCCCGTATCAAAACGGACTTTTTAGTCCTAGGGAGCGGAATCACAGGCCTTTTCGCCGCGCTGAAACTGGCTCCCTTCGGCTCCGTCATTATCGTAACCAAAAAATCGGACTACGAATCCAATACAAACTACGCGCAGGGCGGAATCGCTTCCGTCTTTGCAGAAGGTGATAAACTTTCGGACCACGTCGCTGACACTCTGGAAGCGGGAGCCTGGCTCTGCGACCCGGCGGCGGTTCAAGTCCTCGTGGAAGAAGGCCCTCCTCTCGTAAAAGAACTCTTAAACTACGGCGTCCCATTCAATCTGGAAGCATCCGGAAAGTTCGACCTTTCCCGGGAAGGCGGACACGGTAAAAATCGGATCGTACACGCGCACGACAGAACCGGAAGGGAAATCGAAAAAACACTCCTAAAAGTGGTAAAATCAAATCCGAATATTCAAATTTTAGAATATCATACTCTCGTAGATCTGATCACTCCCCACCATCTAAAACAAAAAGGACTCGTTTGTTACGGAGCCTACGTGCTTTCCAATCAAAGCGGAGAGGTGTTTCCGATTCTCGCGAAAGAAACGATTCTTGCGACCGGAGGCGCCGGACAGGTTTATTCGCATACGACCAATCCGAAGATCGCAACCGGAGACGGGGTCGCATCCGCTTACAGAGCCGGAGCGCTCATTAAGAATATGGAATTCTATCAGTTCCATCCGACCGCCCTCTATCACGAAGACGGAGATTCTTTTTTGATTTCGGAAGCCGTTCGAGGAAAGGGCGGGATTCTTCTTTCCTTGGATAAAGAACCGTTTATGAAACGTTATCATCCAATGGCGGATCTGGCGCCAAGAGACGTAGTCGCGCGCGCGATCGACTCCGAGATGAAAAAACGGGGAGAAGAACACGTCTGGTTGGACATCACCCACCTTCCTTCCACGGAAATCCGAGAATCCTTTCCTTCGATCTATGAAAAGTGTAAAGAACTCGGAATCGATATCACCACCGATCTGATCCCGGTCGTTCCTGTGGCTCACTTTCTTTGTGGAGGCGTCGCCTCGGATTTGGAGGGAAAAACCACGATCGCCAATCTTTCGACGGCGGGAGAAACGGCTTGTACGGGAGTTCACGGAGGAAATCGCCTCGCATCCAACAGTCTTTTGGAATGTCTCGTGTTCTCCAATCGGATCGCAAAAAGAATCCAAAAACAAAAACCGGAATTCACTTCTTCTCACGATCGGATTCCTTCCTGGAACAAAGAAGGCATGGTCAACACGGAAGAATGGGTTTTGATCTCACACGACTTAAACGAAATCAAAAGTACGATGAGCAACTATGTGGGAATCGTTCGTTCCAATCTGCGACTCGAAAGGGCCAAAAGAAGAATGGACTTGATCTACGAAGAAGTAAAAGACTACTACAACCGGACGGTGATCACAAATCCTCTGATAGAACTTAGAAATTTAGTGATCGTAGCGGAACTCATCATTCGTTCTGCTCTTTCGCGAAAAGAAAGTAGAGGTTTGCATTTTACCACGGATTACTCCGAAAATAGAAATCCATCGCGTATCGATACGGAAATTCGAAACGACAAGGTTCCTCTTTAAAAATTGAAGCAAAACGTGTTTTTTTGGGAATCGCTTCACCATTGGAAATGGAGAATTTTGTAGGAAGTTTTGTCCCTAACCCTCAGGACAATAGAAGAACGACTCCTAAAAAAGTAGCGATCAGCCGGTCACTAAGCCGAGGCCTCTTTTAAAAATCCCTGTGGGAACTCCTCCAATCGGCCTCTGCTTTTCTCCCGAGTTTTGCAAACGAGGTTTTCAAGATAAAACGCAAACTCTCGGAGCGGATCGGGATCGGAACCAAACTTCTTTCGGCTTGCAAATCCATCGTAAGGGAGTCTTTGATGGGAACGAGAGAGCCGTTTAAGCTCCTCTGAGAAGTTCCAAGTTCCCCAAAAAATGATCACCCGTTTTTTTAGAAGAAAACGGATTTTTGAGAGTAAACGGAGAAGAAGATTGGGTCATCTGTAAAAGTCGTTTTTTTGTCCACAAAAGAACACAAAAAGAATCAGAATTCTCACAAAGAAAGAAACATCATAAAATTTGTATATTCTAAGATTTGAATTCTTAAAAAACGTGACTGAAGTTTACGAATAGCTGTTTATCTTCTTTCGAGACCGCGTAGTCGATCATGATGATCGTCGCCTGATTCCAGGCGATCCGTAAACCCAGACCTTGGGAATATTTGTAGTCCTTGAACCCGGCCTTATGTTCGTCGTTCCAAACCCGACCGAAATCCCAGAATGGAACCAAGTTCAGAGCGAAATATTCTCCTCCTGCCGAAAAATCGAAAAACTTCCATCGGACTTCTACGGTTCCAAATCCCATCGCTCTTCCCACGAATCGATCCTGTTTGTAACCGCGCAATGTTCTCAGACCTCCTAAACCAGAGACCGGATTTTCGGTTCCCCATAGGTTTCTATATTCAAAAAACGGAACGTCTCCGTCCGAAACTCCGAAACCGAAACGGGAAGCCAAGACGAGTTTTTCAAACGTTTTTGGAAAAGGGCTATAGAAGAATTTTGCATGACCGAAATATTTCTGAAAATCGAAGTTAGAACCGATAGTCTTTGTCGCTTTCTCATACGTCGCTTCTAAGAACACTCCGGAATTAGGGTCCGGTTCAAAATCCCTCGTATCGTAGACAAGACCGACTTTTGCGGTATTCACATAACCGCCGTTATATCCTAAAATTTTTCCGGCTTCGGAGTCTTCGGTCAATTTTGTCTTTGCATTCGGAACTTCTCCCGAATTGCTCAGAGGAGTTCCTTCAAAAATCGGATCCACGGCTTTTACGAATTTTCCGTCATATGAATGCACGATATTATTCGAAAAACGAAAACCGGCGACGAGCCTGACCGTTCCGTGAAAATAGGAACGTTCAGAACTGAAATTCAACTGCGGAGTTTGAATCGTATAACGGTTGTACATACGATCCGTCACGTTGAAGGCCGAACCCGCAGGGACTCCCGAATACGTCCGCCCTCCGAGTTCAATCGGATCTCCGGGACCACCCGGTCTTTGATACAGAAAGGTCGATTCTTGCGCGTTATACTGCGCGTTGTTTACCTGCGGAGCTCCGGGCTGGTTTCTTTCCTGATAACTCAAAGGTTTGAGCGTCGATTCACCAACTCCGAAATAAAGCGTCGTAGGAGTGATGGTAAGGAGTGCATCCGCGCGCAATCTCCACTGAGTATTTGCGATATAAGGCATATCCAAACTCAGTTGATGATACTGTGCGTTCTTTGTAGTATTAAAATATTGAGCGAAAAAACGAAGCCGATAAGGAGTGTATTCGAAAAAAGGATCCGTCTTTTTTCCGTTGTTATAACCGTAAACCCGAACCCCGTAGCCGATTCCTTCGTTCGGATCCGAATTGATCAGAGGAAGACCGGTCGGATACCAGCCTTCTTTTTTGTTTTCCAAATCCTTCCTACACATCTGCTTGACCCTATCGATTCGAAAGGGAAGATCCTTTCTTTCCTCCGGTTTCTCACAACCGGTAAAATTTTCCTGTGAAAAAACCTCGGAACCAAAAAAGGTTAGAGCGGAAAGGATCAAAATGGCAAGGAGGATTTTCGTTTTCATCGTATAACACCAAAAAGATTACGAATTTCTAACCAACCCTTTTCGATTGTCAAACTGAATATGAGAATTTACTCACATTAAAGATTTATGGAAATGAAAACTTCTCCCGAGCTTTCGATGCGGCTCGGGAGAAAGAAGTTTCGGAAGGATTAAGGAAGATTCCTTACACAACGAACAAAGTATCTGCTAGTTTTTGAGAAAGAGGTCTCTTCTCCGAAACGAGAGGTTGCAAAATTTACGGCTCGAGCCGTATCTACGGTGCTTTCGTTCGCCCAAGAACTCCAATAAAAATCCTCAACCGTGTTTGGAAATTTAACAAGAAGTGAGTTCAAACTTCCGGATAAAGTCAGAGCTTTCAATTCGATCAGAGAAGGAAGTCTCCAATTCGAATATCCACCCGTACGATCCTGGCTGCAGGAGGTAAACGCTTCACTGGTCCCGGTAAATCCGGGAGTTTGTCCTACCAGAACGGGAGGAAGTGAGATCGTATTACAATCGTTCAAGTTGAGAGAACAATACTGCAACAACGTCGCTCCGTATCTTCCGATCACGGTGGAACTATTATTGATTCCTTCACAGTCATAGGTGCCGTTTGAGCCTACTCTGAGCACCTGCCCCTGAGAACAGATTTTCCACATGAGTCCGGACATCGAGTTGGTTACCGTTCCGGATGCGGGGTCCGCCGCATAAGGACTAAAAAATAACATCCCCGCGAGAAGCACATTCGCGTCCTCGTTGATAAAACCCAGAGTTGTATCGTCCAGTTTTTCTTCACAATTGGCAAAGAATGAAAGTGCAATACTGAGTATTAGAATATTCTTATATTTTTTCATGATTTCCTCAGAATATATGGTTAAAGTTCATAAATACTTGTTTGTCTTCTTTGGAAACTGCGTAGTCCAACATAAGGATCGTACTCTGATTCCAGGCGATTCTAAATCCTAAACCTCGAGAATACTTGTAATCCTTTAAACCGACGTTGTGTTCGTCGTCCCAAACGCGACCGAAGTCCATAAAAGGTACCAGGTTCAGCGCAAAGTGTTGTCCCGCTACAGTGAAATCAAAAAATTTCCAGCGAACTTCTATGTTTCCCCAACCCATCGCTCTACCGGTAAAACGATCCTGTTTATAACCCCGCAGAGTTCGAAGTCCACCGAGACCGGTGATCCCGCCTTCGGTGGACCAAAGGTTTCTGTATTCGAAAAAGGGAGCGTCTCCGTCCGTCATTCCAAAAGCGCCTCGACCGGCAATGACTAGTTTATCAAAAACTTTCGGAAAAGGACTGTAGAAAAATTTCATCTGGGTAAAATATTTGGAATATTGGAAATCGGATCCTAAAGCCTTGGCGACTTTTTCATAGGTGGCTTCCAAGAAGATTCCCCGGTTCGGATCCGGCTCCAAATCGCGAGTGTCCAAAACCAAACCAACTCTTACGGAGTTCACATTCCCCCCTTGAAGACCGAGAATTCTTCCAGCTTCGGCGTCTTCGGTCACCTTGGTTTTTGCGTTAGGCGCTGTTCCGGAATTACTGAGAGGGGTTCCTTCCGTAAGCGGATCCGTACTTTTCACGAATTGACCGTCGAAAGTTTTGACGATGTTCTGAGAAACTCTCACACCGGCGACCATACGAACCAAACCTCCCAAAAAGTTGCGCTCCCCGCTCATGTTCGCCTGAGGAGAACGGATATCATAACGATTGTACATCCTGTCCGTTACACGAAACGCGTCGTTGACCGGTAAACCCGAAAAGTTGGTTCCCTGATAGTCCACCGGATCTCCGGGGCCTCCGGGTCTCGTAAAGAAGATGTTTTGTTCCCGATTGTGATAGGTTGCGTTACGAACAACCTCTCCCCCGGGCTGATTTCTTTCCTGATAGGAAAGGGTTTGTAAGGATCTTTCCCCAACCCCATAATAGAGAGTGTTCGGATTTGTATCGTAGATCAAATCTCCTCGCATTCTCCACTGAGAATCAAAAATATACGGTGCGTCGAAACTGATATCCTGGTATTGTCTGTTCTTTGTAGTATTAAAATACTGAGCAAACATTCTAAAACGATACGGAGTATATTCAAAAAACGGATCGGTCTTTTTTCCGTTGTTGATCATAAAAATACGAACCCCGTAACCCACACCCACGTTCGGATCCGAATTCAAAAGAGGAAGCCCTGTCGGAAACCAACCTTCTTTCTTTTTAGAGATGTCTCGAACCGAAAGACGTCTCATTTCCGAAATCGGAAAGGGAAGATCCTTTCTCGGCTCCCGAGGAGCGGCGTCCACACCGACGTCATCCACTTTTGCGGGTGGATCCTTCGGATCTTTGGGTTGGGCCTGCACGTTTCCTGCAAAAAGGAGGAGCAAGGCGAATGCAAAACTTACGAGTTTCAGAAAATTCTTCATGGAGTTCCTGTTTCTATATTTCAGATCAAAACGGAAACTGTTCACGCGCATACTGTCAATAGGATTTTTCCAAGAATTTGGAAATACGTTCGTAAATCTTAGGTCTCAGAGGAGCTTTTTATAACATTTGGTATAATATGTTCAACGGATCAACACAGGCCGAGGACGTTTTGATTTTTTTGGAATCTTCGGATTGGATTGTATGGAATTCAACTTTGCAGATGCTTTCCCCTTAGCTTTTGAATAACGTCGATTAGCTCGAATGAATTCTTTAGGATTGAGATATCCGCTCTGCTCCCTTCCATAACCGCCGCCTGTGGGAAGAAAAAAATTGTTGCGGAGTTCGAAATGAAGATGGGGTCCATAACGACGATTTGCGTCTCCGATTTTTCCGATGCGCGCGCCCTTTCGAATCCGATCTCCTTTTTTCACGGACATCATAGAAAGATGAGCGTAGAGAGAGTTGATCCATCTTCCGTCGGGAAGACGATGTGTAACAAGAATCACATTCCCCCAACCCGGCCCTTCTTCTCTGGCAAACTTGACAACTCCGTGGGAAACTGAATAGACAGGATCTCCATAGTCGTTTCTACCGACTGCGTTCCAATCCTCACCAAGATGAAAATTCTTTCCAAAAGGTTGTTTGTCCACATAACCCTTTGCATTCGGCGCTCCGACCGGAAAATCGAATCCGTCGGATATATAATCGGGATGTTTTGAGAAGAATTTTTCCGCTTCGTCCAAAGTAAGTTCTTCTTGAGAAGGAGAAGCCCAAAGGTGATCTTTTTTATTTTCAAAACAAGAAAATGAAAAAACAAAAATAAAAATTCCGAATTGTATCCTTCGGTAACTTTTGATTCTAATCAAGGTACAAAATCGCATGACTAAAAAGCGAGGTTTCAATTCTTTCTTTGGAAATCAAGCCTTCTTGTTTGTTTGGGTTCGAAAGAAGAAGCGGACCGGTCGTCCGCAAATCATTTTTTAAACGATTGATTCTTCCGGTTAAAAAAGAATCAGAATGGATTTATTTTTTTTGTCTCCACTTCAGTGCATTTTCTTTCTTCCAACTTCGGTAACCCAACAAACGCGCCGTAGGCGCGACTACAAAAGCCAAAACTTTTTGCACCGGAATCGGAGGAGAAGCCAAATACGTATCTCCATAGAAGTCCGTTACCAACATCGCTTGTAAGAAGAATTCGAGATCCGTCCTCGGCTTTTGTTTTTCCGTCAAAAAACCGTGAAACTGGGTAATGAATAAGGCCCAAAGAGCGGGAGGATTTACCCGAACGATTCCCACAAATATTCTACCCTCTCGATTGAACGGCTGATGCACAAAACCTTTCGGCACGGTATGAGATTGTCCCGGTCCCAATTTGATTTCGACTCCATCGATCATCAAAGTCAAAATGCCTTGTTTTACCGTAAAGGTTTCGTCGTAATGAGGATGGATATGCGGCTCGGGAATGGCCCCACCCGGTTCGAGATATAACTCGACTTCCGCATAAGCTCCGTTTGTTTCCTTTTCCGTCTTTAAGACGATATAACGTTCTTTGGCAAAGCGATTCTCCATTGTGTCTCCGACGATCGGATAAACATCAGAGATCGCGGAGGGCTCCGGAAACACGTAACGATGGAGCAGATGACCCAAAAGCACATAGGTGATAAGACCGATGCCGATCGAATAGATGAATTTTAGAAACTTCTTCAAAGATAACTCCCATTTAAAATATTTCGTCTTTGGATCTTGCTAAGGACACTGGTTCCCCCTCTTACATCCATATCCTTGAAGAATGATAAGAGGAAAGGCCCGATTTAGACGTCGTTGTTCCGGATTCATACTAACCGTTTTAGAATCTGAAATCAATTACCAGGAGGTAATTGATTTCAAAGTTTCAGTTCTTTTCGTTTTTTTGATTCTGAATCAAAGGATTCTTACAAAGATCGGAAAACGAAAGAGTTAAATTTTCGAGATTTTCTTAACGTGGGTTTCTCTTTTCACATGCGGCTGATTCGGAAAAATCGGAATCGCTAGAAATCAAGTCTCTCATCGTGTTTTCCGTAAAACGGTCGGATGGAACCCAAGTATAAATTCTATGGGAACGGGTATTGACTTCGAAAGGATGTCCGCTCGCGGCCTGAAGAACTTCAAACATTATAATTCCATTATATTCTAAACGAATCGAGATCGGAGCATTGTTACTATTATTAAACCAAGTCGATTCCGGATCGGGAGTTTTTACCGCGCTCTCATAGGGACTTACGAAATTCTCCAAATAGCTGCATGTAAGAATTCTATGACTAAGCGCTTGAGAATCCAAAAGATGAGGACCGAGTCCGAAATCGCTCAACAAAAACTCGGTAAGGGAAAGACCTTCGGCTCTAAAGTCAAAACCTTTCAAGGCTGAGATCAAAAGTTTCAGAGCTGGATTCGTCTTAACGACCCGGCTTTCCCAATTCACTATTAAGATCGGTGCGGTTCCACCGATCTGTTTAAACAAAATCGGATCCGCCGTTTCTGATTCCTCGTTTTTAGGAAATTCAAAATCCGAGGAAAACCCGGCGGCAAGGAACAATATATTCTTGTAAGGATGGGAAATTTCAAGTGCCTCCGTTAATTTCCGAACCATCTCCCGACCCGGAAGGGCTCTCCCCGATTCTAAAAAACTGAGGTGTTTACTCGAAATTCCCGCATCCAAAGAAAGATCCAGCTGACTTTTTTTCCGTGAGTTTCGCAAACTTCGCAGAGTGTTTCCAAATGAATTCGACATAGCCCGCACCGTTCGGTCCAACTTAGATTGATCCAAAAAGAATTTTTCTTATTCTTTTCTTCTTGGAACGTCTTCCCTTCCTGTCTTAAAAGAAAACCAAGAAGAATCGAGTAGAAGTTTTTATAGGAGATAAACCAAGGATACTTTTTTAGGAAGGAACGACTCACAAGACCAGGACGTCCTCTCGACATTCCGCACTTTGAGAGTCGATCCGAAAACGGAAAAAAATTTGTAGGAGCTTCTCCAAGAGGCCTCCATTTTGCTGCCTTTCCCTTTTTAAGAAATAGATTCGATGACAAAAGCTGTGGAGTTCCCACAATTTTAAGTTTTGGAACAAAGTTTCGGTTCTTTTCGAAAGGTTATCAAATACTTTGTCCCGAACGTTTCGAGCGGGATGATGGATGGAACATTTTTTTATAGGAGAGTCTGTTTCAGGGCTTTCCAAAAACCCTGGAACGAACGTCCATTGATTCGAGACGACGAGTTTCAAAAATTGTAGGACTCCAATCCAAATCGAATCAGAATCCTTCTTTTAATAGTAGGAAGGTGTTTCGAAAAAAAGGATCCGTAGGAACTCCCGCTTTTTTTAGGGCGCGCTTTCCGGATATTCTTTAGCGATTTCTTTTGAAGGTTTGGGATAAAGCTCTCGAGCCGAAAGCCGTTGGGAAAGAAGAAGGATCCATTCCTAAAACGAAAGCGTTTTTTTCAAGGAGCCGATTTTGACGGATCCGGGATTTTGAAATACCGACCCTTGTCTTGATCGGTATTTCAAATATTTAGAATATTCTAAACTTAGGATTTTTTAGAACCTAAGTTCAATTTTAGAATCAGATCATCCTGAGAGACCATACTTCCTTCCGAGACGGAGACTTCTTCCACGATTCCGTCTCCGGGAGCGAGAATATTGTTTTCCATCTTCATCGCTTCCACTATGGCAAGAATCGCCCCTTTTTCGACGGATGAACCCGGAGAGACCAAAACACGGATCACCTTTCCGGGCATCGGACTTTTGATAAGACCTCCGCTCCCCTCTTCGAGGTGAATTTCCCGATTGGAAAGAAGGATTTTCGTATTCCATCCTTTGTAGTGGATGAAGATCTGATTTCCTCTCCGAAGAATTCTCCAATGATTTCCTGGACCGGAGAATAAACCGTTCCCCTCGCTCTGAAAGTTACGGGAGATTTGAAAGTCATGAGCAACTCCGTCTAACAGGATCGATACGGAAGTAACCCCGGGAGAACTGGAACGAACCTGGACGGGAATTTCTTCGTCCCTATGTCTAAAACGAAAATTTTCTTCGATCACCAAAGACCTCCCGGTCCAACCGCTTCCCAAATTCCGGAAGACTTTTTCTTTTCGGAAAGAGCCGCCGCCGCGAAGGAGAACGCGTCGGCTTGAATTTCACGATCCGGCGTAAACGCGATCGTTTGTTCTTCCAAAAAGTGTGTGTGCGTCAGGCCCTTCTTAAATTCATCATGAGAAAGAATTCCGGAAAGATAAAACGTGTTTGTTACGGGTCCGAAGATCACCGTGGAATCGATGGATTCTCTCAGACGGGTCGCGGCCTCTTCCCTCGTTTTTCCCCAAGAGATCATCTTTGCGATCATAGGATCGTAGAACACCGTGATCGAGGATCCTGTTTCCACTCCCGTGTCCACTCTGAGAAATTCTCGATCCGGAAATTCAATATATTCTAATATACCTGTGGACGGAAGAAAGTTGTTCTCCGGATCTTCCGCATAAATTCTTGCCTCGATCGCGTGTCCGTTCTGAGTGATCTCCTTTCCTTGTGTGAGCTCGGAAAGTTTTTTCCCTTCTGCGACACGAATCTGCCATTCCACGAGATCTTGTCCTGTGATGTATTCGGTTACAGGATGTTCCACCTGCAAGCGGGTATTCATTTCCAAGAAATAGAATTTTCCGTCTTTTCCAAGAATGAATTCTACGGTTCCCGCGCCGATGTAATGAATCGACTGAGCGGCTTTTACCGCCACTTGACAGATCTCGTCGCGAAGTTTTTCGGGAAGATTCGGAGCTGGAGATTCTTCGATCACTTTCTGATGTCTTCTCTGAATCGAACATTCTCTCTCGAAAAGGTGCATAACGTTTCCGTGTTTGTCACCAAACACCTGTACTTCGATATGCCGTGGAGTTTCGATGTATTTTTCGATAAAGACGGTTCCGTCTCCGAAAGCTTTTTGGGCCTCTCTCTGGGCGGATTCGAGAGAAGAATGGAATTCTTCCGGTTTATAAACCCGTTTCATTCCCTTTCCACCGCCTCCGGCGGTCGCTTTGATCATCAGAGGATAACCGATTCTTTGCGCTTCTTTCTCCAAATTTTTCGGATCCTGATTTTGACCGTTGTATCCCGGAACGACCGGAACCCCGGCGGCTTCCATCTTGATTCTAGAATTGATTTTATCTCCCATCAGCTCCATCGATTCCGGGGTCGGTCCTAAAAATAGAATTCCTTCCTTTTCAAGGGCCTTTGCGAATTCCTGTTTTTCGGACAAGAATCCGTATCCCGGATGAACCGCTTCCGCTTTTGTCTTACGAATCGCTTCGAGTATATTCGGAATGTTTAAATAAGAAGAAGAAGGACTCGGTTCACCGACATAGACCGATTCGTCAGCGAGTTTTACGTGCGGAGAATCCTGATCGGCGTCCGAATAAACGGCGACGGTTTTGATTCCGAGTTTTTTACAAGTGCGTATAACACGAACCGCGATTTCTCCACGGTTGGCGATCAATAGTTTTGAGATCAAGAGGCCAATACCGTTTCCTTTTGAACTTCGGAAGAAAGAGAAGCGTCTAAAATTTTCTTTTCTCTACTCATCGTTTCAAAAAGGAAGTCCCTGAATTCTTCCCAAGTTCCGAACTTTGTAGGATCGTAATTTCCGATCTGTTTATAAGCCACCACAAATCCTCTTTCCTTCGTTTGATATCCGGTGATTCCCGATTTTAAAACGACCACAACCGGGATTTTATTTTCAAAAGCGAGTTTGATCATTCCTTTTTGCATCGGTTGGATCTCTTCGGTATAAGAATTGTGTCCTTCCGGATAAACGATAAACGAAGTCTTGTGCAAACCTTTCAGGAGACTTCTTACCGAAACCGCGATCGTCGTCGCCTTCGAGGATTCGAAAACCTGCGACCCCATCGCCTTCATCCACCAATACGCGATCAAGGTTTTTTTGATTACTTGGTTTGCCAAAAAGGGTTTGTTTACGACGAGACAGTCGTAAGGGAAATCGAGTTCGTTTACGTGGTTGATAAAAACCATATATCCCTTTTGAGGAATATTGATTTCACCGAGTTTTAGGAATCTGGTTCCCGTCATCCACTGAACCGCTCCACCCCAAGTGGCGGAACCGCGGAGGAAGGCTAAATTCTTTTTCTCTTGGTTGCGAATGATCGCAAAAAATAATCCTGCAATCAGACTGGGAAAGGCCAGGCTGAAAACGAGGGGAAGTGTGATCAAATATGTTTTTAAGACAATCCTGCGATAGGATTTTGGAAAGCGACCTAAGCGGCTCTCCATAAATTTCAATGGGTTCATCGTGAGCAATTTTTTGAAGGATTCCATTTTTAGAAAAGCTAGTTTTCGAGGGAATTTAGAATCCATTGTTCGAAGAATCAATCGACCTTGAGAGCGGTTTCCCTCCCCGTTCGAACGTTTTGGACCGAAAGACCGGAAAGACGAGGATGGAATTGCAATCAAAATCTGATTCCTTTTTAGGAGTTCCTACAAAGATCGTATTTTCTGGGACAGGAAATTCTTACCTTTTCCCTCGCCAAATCTCCTCCTCCAAGCAACTATCAAAACCTTACCCGCGAGTAAAGGAGGTACTGAAGCAAGAATTGTCTCTCCCAAAAAATGGGGCTCATCGTAGGAGTTCCTACAAGGGAATTTTTACTTGCAAAATTAGAATTTTGTGATAGAGGAAGGTCCGCTGTGGTTTTTTCCGCCACCCACCCCTCCACCCGAAATTTGGGCGGGGCGCGCGAGTTTCACGGAAGAATTGTCGTAGCTCCGACGGAAATTCTCCAAAAGAAAAATCCAAAGACGAAAATAAAAAAGCCCGCTTTTGCAGGCGGGCTTTCGTTTACCGAACAGGATTCAGCTTTTTAGAATCGAAGTTCTAAAAGGAACGTCGATTTTTTTGGGTTACTTCTTCTCACCCATCAACTGTTTTCTTTTTTCAGGATCCCATTTCAGGAAGATTCTATTTTTGACTTCGTCATCATAGATTTTTTCCAAAACGTCCACCGCATCTCTCCGGTATTCTTCCGGAATTCTTCTATCAAAAACAGGACTCATCCTATGGTCATATTCAAGAGTCGGGTTTTGAGAGAAGTCATACGTCGCGCCTTGTAAAGTGACCACATCGGACGGACCCGCTTTTCCTTCGTCGTCTCGAATCGCCTCGGTCTTCGCGTCGCTCTTAAAGAGGAAGTAATTGTCATAAGGATATTTCAATTTGAAGATATTGATCGCATTGGCTCTTGCGTCTCTGCAGAGTTGAATCGCAGCAAGATAGTGTTCGATTCTATGCTTTCTATGACTCGGTTGCAATTTCTGGTGTTTTTCGAGATGTTTTTCGATCTTGAGTGCATTGTTTCGGGTTTCTTTCGCAAGACCTAAAAACTTGTAACCGGTCTCCATATTCTTCTCGATCGCGTATTTATTGGTTACGTAGTGAAAGTCTCTCGGGTTGTACATTCTTCTTGTGAGAGGAGATTCCCGATCCGCCGTCATATCTTTAACGATATAAGAATTTTTACTCAACTCAATCGCGATGTCCACGAGGTTCCTGTCCTCCGGATTGTTTTGATTTTTCTTCTCGATAGCAGCTTTCAAAATTTCATCACTTCTTTCCACATAGTATTGGGAAAGTTCTTCCAGAAGCATCTCGGTTCCGAGTTGCGCTTCTAAAAATCTACGATAGGCGTTTACGTGATTGTTTTCAAAGTAATACTGAAGACCTTCCTGGTAGAGCCTCTTCAGTTCCTTGTATTTCTTCACTCTGTCCCCGTCTGGCTCAGGCGTTGTCGTCCCCGTTTGGCTTCCGGCCGCAGGCTGAGTTCCCGCGTTCTGCTGATTCTGCCCTCCGGGAACCTCACCTTTGTAATTGCGTACGATCGGCTCGATCACGCGGAGATAAGTCAGCAACTCCACCCTTTTTTTGTAGGCTTTGCTCGAGACCGCCTCTCCAAATACGGAAACGGGAAGAATGGAGATTGCTATTAGTATGAGAATCAGTCGTTTCATCGGTTAACCTTTTCCAAAGTTTCTCCGGATTCAAAGCCCGGGGCAACACAGAAATTAGTGCTTTTCTTCCTACTCTATCGGTTAGAATGGTGTCCGAATTGACAGCTTACGCTTGTTTTTTTCGGGTTTTTCAAAGATAAGAATATGACAGCCACTGCAATCGCACAAGGAAAAAAGATCTCATTCCGCGCTAAGGAAGATACGGTCTGTCCGATCTGTCACGAAGTGCACCAAAAGGAAAATATGTTCCAGGGTGGCGGTCGTTTGATCGCCGGTAAACTTACGATCGAACTCAGAAGACTCTACGAAAAAAACCGAAAGTTCGGTCGTGTCAGCCCGAATGATTATGTCATCAGCGTCTGTCCTCGTTGTCTTTATTCTGCTTTTTCCAAGGACTGGTCTACGTTAGACGCGGAGGAAAACGAAAAGATTCGTTCCCAGTCCGATACGCGCCGATCCAATCTCGAAAAGATCTTAGGACCTTTGGATTTTTATCAGGAAAGAAATCTGGTTCTCGGCGCCGCTTCTTATCTTCTTGCAATCGAATGTTATCAGAACCGAAAGGTCACCGTGGCCCCTACCCCAAAAAAAGCGGTTTGTGCGGTTCGAGGGGCCTGGTATTTCGACGACCTTAACAACGATTTTCCGAATATGGGTTTCGATAAAATTCGAGACCTCCTCTATCAAAAGTCCGCGAGTTGGTATACGGATACGATGGATATCATGCAAAGCGGTTCCGAACCCGTAGATCAGGCTTCCTATCTTTTAGGACCGGATACGGATAAGAATTGGGCCTTTGACGGTGTGATTTATCTTTCCGCTTATCTTACGATGAAGTTCAAAGACGAACTCGCACAAGACCCGGCCGCAAAGCTGAATCTTTTGGTAAGAGCGAAAAGAACTCTTTCCAGATTGTATGGTTCGGGAAAAGGATCCAAGTCCAAACCGTCCGTAATCATCGACATGGCGAAAGAGCTTTACGACGAATACAACAAGATCATCGAAGAAATGGGAGGAGAAAAATAAACTACGCCCTCCTCGTCGAATACGACGGTCTTTGTTTTAACGGTTTTCAAATTCAAAAAGAACAGCCAAGCGTCCAAGAAAATCTGGAAAAAGCTGCCTCCATTCTTCTCAAGGAACCAATCGATATCTCCGGAGCCGGAAGGACGGACACGGGGGTCCATGCTCGAGGAATGACGGTCAATTTCAAAACCCAGAAAACCGTACGAAATTTCAGCAAGTTTCTTTTGAGTCTGAATGCGCTCACCGATCCGGGCGTTTCCATTCTTTCCATGACGGAAGTAGATGAGAATTTTGATTCCAGATTTTCCTGCAACGCAAGAGAATACGAATATCTCATTCTCAATACGAAGTTTCCGAGACCAACCTGGAAAAATCGAGCATTCTGGTATCAACATAAGATTGACGTTCCACGCTTGGAGGCTGAACTGGAACTATTAAAGGGAGAACACGACTTTCGAAGTTTAGCGAAGGCTGTCTCCATGAAAGGCCGCTCCACGGTTCGGACGATTTTAGAGGCAAAACTGGAACGAAGCGCGGAATTTGACGGTCTCTTCAAAGTAAGGATTCGGGCGAACGGTTTTCTTCACAATATGATTCGGATTCTTACGGGTACCCTTCTGGAAATCGCAAACGGCAAACGAAAAGATACAAACATTCTCCAGATCCTTTCTTCCAAGGACAGAACGATTGCCGGTATCACTCTTCCACCTCACGGTCTTTATTTTATAAGGGCATATTACGATTCCTATCCTGAGATCGATTCGATGTATTCCCTTCGGGACTTGGATCCTTAACCATGTTATCTTATTCTTCTCGAACTTTTATCAAACGTTCCCTTTTTCTTTTTTTATTCTTTCTTACGGGAATTCTCTCGGCGTCCCCGAAAAAGCCGGGAGTTTTCGAACTCTTGGGCGGATATCAACCCGACTTTATAAGAAATAAATTCTTTTCCGATTTTATTCCGAAACCGGTGGCTCAATCCGGAAGTCTACCTTCGAGTGGAATCGTTTCCAAAGAAGACGAAGAAACGGAGACAGAGGAAGAAGAGACGGAAAAAAACGCGGGTTCGTTCTACGACAATCGAAAACCGGAAGTCGGCGTTTGGATGGGAGCTTCCAATCCTTGGCCCGGAACCGAAACTCAGAAATATTTGGATACCACACTCGGCGGAGGTTTCTTTTTTAGAATCCCTTGGCCTTGGATTTTTTACTTGGAGATGGGGGCTTTTTACGCCAACTACCTTTCCGCTACGGAAAGAGCTCTGACTACGATTCCCGTTTATCTCGCGTTAGGTTATAAGATTCCTCTTGATCTTCCAATCTCTTTTATCATTCGAGCCGGCGGCGGAGAAGCGTTTGTCGTCGCGAGACCTTCCAACACTTCTCGTTGGGACCCGATGATGCTAATCGGCTTGGAGACTAGTTTTGTCGCGGGGAAAAAGATTCGGATTGGAATTCGAATCGATTACAATAAGATCTACGAATCTCAACTGGACGCTCCCGCAGAATCGAAATACTTATATGCGAGTCCTTACAGCGATTCCAGACTGCCGAACCCGAACTATTATAGGGTTGTAGACGCTGAGTTTTTCCAATTCGGATTGATGGTGAGTATATTCTTATGAACCGATCTTCTTTTTTATTTGTTCTCCTGATTTCAGGCTCTTTTCTATTCTTTTGCCGTGTGGGGAATTGGAGTGGAAAGGGTTCGAGTGATCCCGTGATTAGCACTCTTTTCAATCAAAGAATGCTTCTTCTTGCAAAGGGAACCTATGCCACAGATAACCCGATCAGTTTTGAGTCGTATTCCAATGGAACGGGACAGATCTATCAAGACGCAAACGGCGCGGGACTAGATCCCGTTTTTGATACGACAGGAATTCCGACCGCCGCCGGACTCCCGATCTTTATCGATATCGGTGAAATCCGAATGTCCACCAAATACCAAGACGGTCTTTTGAATCTGAGTTTGATCAAGAACGTGAAAGATACGAAAAAATTCTGGGATGAAATCGCCCCAAATCGTCAGGTTTTTTGTACGATTCCTTATACTACAAATTCCAATTCTTGTCGTTTGAACGACGGGGAACTCAAAGCAGTTCAATTTTTCAACGGGGAGGGAGTTGCCTATCCTTCGAACGATCCCACTTCCGCAACCGATTGGGGCGCTTTTGGAAACGGCCCAGTTCAATACTATTATACGGGGATGTATCTTCGCTCCCTTGTTACCGCATGGGCAAACGAACCTGGTCTAACGTTTTCCAATCTAACCTTATTCGACAATTATAGAGTCCCCGGAGTGAATATTGTTCCTAGGATGAGTTATCTTCCGACAGCGGATGCGACGACTCAGACTCTTTTTCCTCCTCTTGTGTTTCCTCTTCTTTATACGGTTGAGGAAGGTGATCGGGATATGCTCGTTTATCCGGGATTCGACCCCTATATTCTGGAAGTAAGAATGAATCTGAAAGAAAACCTTATGGTTCATTCCTACGTTTCCGGTTTGGGTGGAGTTCGAACGATAGTCGCCGTAAGCGACTGGAAGGGAGATGCGGATCACAACGGTCAATCCAATATGGGAGGAGGACTTCTCCTTCGTTCGAGGATCATTCGTCCAGAAATCGCTTCCAACTTAGTCGTATTAGGCGGAACCGCCTCCACGACACACTACTACGGGATCTACCGTCTGGGCGAGACGAATATCGATACCAAGTTGCCTTTGATCGCGTCTCCCGTTCAAGGAGCTCAGACTCGGATGAAATACATTCATGCGGGCGATTATAGAATCCGTTGTTTAGGAGATACGGCTCGGGTAGACGGATACCCGGAGACGGTCGTGAGAGAAACCACGTTCACCGTTCCCGAAAACGCGCCTCGCTCCGAGGTTCAAGTTTCTCTGACTTGTCCTTAAAAGCAAAGCTCCGACTTTCATAAGAAAAAAAAAATACCTTCGAGGATTGATTTTGTCGTTGTTCCGACGATCTTTCCGTGAAAGTCGCGCGCCCCACCCAAATTGGGTGGAGGAGGTGGGTCGGTGGGAAAAATCGGGAAATTTTCCTCTATCAGAAAATTCTAATTCTTTCAAGAAAAATTTCTCCTCCACAGCGTTGTCGTAACTCCGACAAATGCGTTCCCTAAGACGGTCGTCCTACCTTCCTCGGCTTCCGGCGATCTATCTAACGTTTCGAACGGAGCGAAACGGCGATAACACCGGAAACAAAGTGAAACATTCAAAATCAGATATATTCAAAATTTTGAATGTTTCTATGTCTCCATAAAGCTTTATTCAAAATCAAAAAAATTGGGGTCCGGGCTTAGAACAGAAAAAGATCTCCCGGCGAAGGGGGGAGCGAAAGCCGCAATTTGCGGCTGAAGCGAGGGGGAAGCCTTTCCCCCCGCAAAGCGACCCATAGGAAAGCTTTGCGCTGAGTTATTCAAAGCGACCCATAGGAAAGCTTTGCGCTGAGTTATTCAAAGCGACCCATAGGAAAGCTTTGCGCTGAGTTATTCAAAT
>NZ_JAFFPU010000008.1 GCF_016919175.1 Leptospira ainlahdjerensis
ATTGCGCTGAGTTATTCAAAGCGACCCATAGGAAAGCTTTGCGCTGAGTTATTCAAAGCGACCCATAGGAAAGCATTGCGCTGAGTTATTCAAAGCGACCCATAGGAAAGCATTGCGCTGAGTTATTCAAAGCGACCCATAGGAAAGCTTTGCGCTGAGTTATTCAAAGCGACCTCGCCAACTTATTTTAGAATTTCGTCTTGCCTTCCCATCAGTTTGACCCCGAGCCTCGGTCCGATTTCTTGGACGATTCTCGAAGCCACGTAGTTCCCCCAGCGAGTCGCTCTCTGTAGGCTGTATCCTTGGGTCAGTCCGTAGAGAACTCCCGCCGCGAAACAATCTCCCGCGCCCGTTGTGTCGAGCGGTTTTACCGGGAATCCTTCTACATGGGAAACCGTTCCGTTCTCCGCAAAGAACGCGCCGTTTGCGGAGTCGGTCATGAATACGAGTGGAGCAAGTCCGGCGATAAATTTGAGGGCTTCCTGTTTGTCTTCTTTTTGCGAAAGTGCTTTCGCCTCTTCCGCGTTGCAGAAGACAATATCAAAGTAGTCTTTTGTTAAGCGAATAAAGTCTTCTCTCGAACGATTTACGCAGAAAGGATCGCTGTATGTGTAAGCGACCTTGACCCCGTTCTTCTTGGATTCTTCCATCGTTAAGAGAGAAGCTTCCTTGGTTCCGGGTCCGTCCCAGAGATATCCTTCTATATAAGAAATCTTTGATGTTTTTAGTTTCTCTATGTCTATGTCTGACTTCTGAAGAGTGATGGAGATTCCTAAGTGGGTCAACATCGTTCTCTCCGCGTCCGGGGTCGTGAGGACGACACAGGTTCCGGTATGTCCCTTGTCCTCGGGTGCGACTTCGAAAAAGATCCCGGCTTCTTCCATATCTTTTTTATAAAATTCCCCGTAGGTGTCCTTCGAGACCTTTCCGGTATAAGTTCCAGTTCCTCCCGAGTTTGCGATCGCGATCATCGTGTTCGCCGCGCTTCCCCCGGAACGAAGTTCTCTCTTGCTTCCTTCGAGAGCGGTTAAAACGCCGGCTTGTTTTTCCGCGTCTACCAAGGTCATAATTCCCTTATCAAACCCGAGACGTTTGATAAATACGTCTTCCGTAGGAACTAAAATATCCACGAGTGCGTTTCCGACTCCGAATACGTCGTAGTGTTTCATCGGTTTATCCTTTTCTTTTCCATTCGATCAATTCCCAGCCCGTGTCTTCCTGAAAGAAAACGCCCTCTCCTCCCACAACTTCAGTGAGGAGTTTTATAAATTCTTCCTTTCTTTCCGTGATCACGCCGCTAAAGAGAAAATGATTCGTTTTTACAGATGCAATTTTTTGAATATTCGCTTTTAATACTGCAAAGGTGATGTTTGCTATGAGCAGATCCCATTCTTCTTTTTGGATCGGTCCAAAGTCGAAACCGCCCTCTTCCACTTTTAAAACCTCGGGGGATATTTCGTTGTCGTCCCGATTGAAGGTTGCGGATCTCACTCCGTTCGGATCGATGTCGACCGCGAGGATTTGAGCCGCTCCCGACTTTGCGGCCGCCACGCTCAGGATTCCCGAGCCGGTTCCCACGTCTAACACTCGTTTACCGGAAAGACCAAGGTTTCCCATTCTTCCCAAAACGAGTCTTGTGGTTTCGTGGTGTCCTGTTCCGAATGCTAGTCCCGGATTGATGAGCAAAGGAATGATCCCGGCCGGAGTTGTGCTTACTGCGATGTCTTTTTCCCAAGTCGGAATCACACGATAGGATCCGATCACGAAGGGTTTATAAAATTCTTTATACGCTTCTTCGTATTCTTTTGTCTCGATCCAACGGGATTCTAAGAAGAAGTTTTCTCCGGCGTTCACCTTTAAGAAGATAAGAATTTTGGTTTCATTCTCCTTGTCTTCTTCCGCCAAATAAACGCGAAACTTGGTATCGTCCGAAATGATTTCTTCGTTGGGAGCGCGGGGAACTTCTCGATCAAAGAGGATTTCGTAATATCCTGCGACTCCTGCCTCGTCTAAGAAGTTTGTAAAATCGTCTGCGATTTCTTTCGGTATGGTTAGAATGATTTCTCTGTATCTCAACTTGTTTCCCGGGTCGTATCCAAAATTTCCGCTTCGACCGGACTGTCATCTAGGATTTCATCCTCAGTGATGAAAGTCCGAAAGTCTTTTACGATCCAAACCCAGATTCCAATAAAGAGCGCGGTGGAAAGCCATCCCCCGAACCGCGCCTGTGGAAGCACAAAGAAGTTGAAAAGCCCGTGTTGAGAGACTGCGAGTAAAAACGCCAAAAAAAGATAGACCGGTCTGTCCTTCGGTTCTTTGAGATTCGATTTCACAAAGGCAAGGGCAAAACAAAGATTGATGAGAAAGTGAGCGTTCGAAGAACGGATCGTCCGACCGACGAACATCGCAATTCTATCTTCTTCCTTCGCGTTGAAGATATAATTCGCGTTTTCGATTCCTGCAAACCCGAGAGCCACAAATCCTCCGATCAAAACCATTTCTTTACGAAACGAGTAGTTCTTCCAATCAAACGCAAGAAGAAGTCCCGCAAAAAGAATCAATATTCCCTTACAAAATTCTTCCATCATCCCCGCTTGGATGAACGCGATGTGAGCCGTTTGCGTGAGGATATGTCCCGCTCTTTTGGGAGCGGCCATCTTCACGTCCGGCCAAAAGATCGGATGTAACTTCAAAACGATCTCGGTGGAAAGATAACCCAAAAAAAGCGCGAGAAGAATTAAGAATATTCTCTGCGGAGTATTCTTTCCCGGAAAAAGAAGGATCAGAAAAAATCCCCAAGGAAGAATGGAGAGAAACCCGAGAAGTGCGACGTCTACGCTCATAGCTCCTCCATATAACGTCCGTCATACATCATCACGAGTTCCTTCTGAAGTGGGGTCGGCATCGCTTCCGGATCGATACTTCCGTTCCAAAAAAGTTCCGTGACTCTTACATATCCTTTCGTACCCGGAGGCGGCATGAGAGGTGAAAGACTTTCTATGAGTTCCAAGGTCATCTGATCTTGTTCCGGATAACCGGAGGCTTCCACAAGGTCCACGTCCACGACTTCTCCGTCGGGGGTTACCGTATAAGCGACGACGGAAGAATAATTTTTGGGAGCCCTTCTCCAATATTCCATAAAGGATTCGGGACCTCTCATCTTCGCGGAAATATAATTCGAATACGTCGAAGGTAATTTTTTTCCTCGAACCTGGCGGACTTCCCCTTTGACCCTTCCCTCGTCCGCGGGTTTGTCGTCAGGAATTTTATCCCCTTCTTTTTGAGTCGGAGTTTCGGTTCCCGAAACGACTCCTCCGTTTAAACCCTCGACTTGGTCCGGAAGATTCGGATCGATAAAGTAGAATTCCAGATTCTCCGGAGTGAAATGAGTTCTTTGTCTTTCCTGTTCTTTCTGTTCCTTCTTTCTCTGAAGTGTCACGGGAATGATCAAAACCAGGGAAATCAAAATCAAATGAAGAAGAATACTGTATGAGAGATTACTAATGAATACGGTTCTCGGGCTCGTTTCTTCGGACTCAGGCTTAGTTTGGATCGTTCGATTGAGAAGAAATCGGGATAGAAGATGAATCCCGACGATGCCCGTAAGAATCACGAGCGCCGGAACAACACTCGAAGCGATCGCAAAAAATTTCTGATCTCGGATCCCCGGTTTCAAACCCATGGACATAAGGAAACGGATTCCGTGCGCCGGTTCGAGCCAGGAGAAAAAAGCAGTCGCAAAAAACAAAAGTAAGAGAAGAAACAAAAAGAGAATCGAAAATCCCTTCCAGAGATTTCCGAGATAGATATGTCCCCATCCCGGAAAGATCCAATCTCTTAACTTGGCGTATTTTTGTTTTCGGCGACCCCATTCTCCCTGAAAGCCGGAGAAGCGCGCGACGCGCGCCTGTTTTTCAAACATTCTCCAAGGTCTTCGAAAAAGAAAGAACGGTTTGCCTCGGCTGAGGAGCGTGTCTCCTGCGATGAGGACGGAGAAAAAATACAAAAAGCTGTCTTCTACGATTCCTAACTGACCGTATTCCAGACGATACGGATCTTGAAAGACGAGCTTGGACGTAAGATAACCCGCCACGAGAAGAACAAGAATCTTAAAGTGAAATCTTTCGATCTTTTCTTCCTCGACCACCTTTCCACGTTTCGATTTCGACTGACGTTCCCTTTCTTTTCGAAGTGAAGAAGAATGTGCAAAAAGAAGAATCAACCCGATCAAGACGTAGAACCCGATCAACCATTCTCCCAATTCCATTACGAGAGAACGAACGAAGGCTTCTACAACGGGAAAGAGGATCGCGGAAATTTCCAGAGGATAAAGAATACTCCAGCAGAAGATCTGAAAGAGGAGAGATCCAAAAGCGGAGGAACGGATTTCTTTTCCCTTAGGAAAGGCAAAGAGAACCCCCAAAGGAAAAAAGATTCCCAGACCCAGAAAGGGGGAACTCCAGGACAAGAAATTGACACCGAAGATGACTAGTTTCTTTTTCAGGCAAGGTCTCCTTGGACGCTGCAAAACGGATTTCTATCAACCATTCGACCCGAGGAAGGAGCGCAGGCAAACAAGAAATCCTTCCAAAGAGAGAATTAAAATACTTTATTCCCGAATCCAGAGCAAAATCCTGGGCACATGGAAAAGAAAGAAAGTCTCGATTCCTCTTTGAAGGAAATCGTATCCGTCTGTAAACGTAGAGGGTTTGTCTATCCCGGTTCTGAAATTTACGGAGGACTCTCAAACACCTTCGATTACGGTCCTTACGGAGTCGAACTTCTCCAAAACTTAAAACAACTCTGGTGGAAGTATTTTGTTCACTTAAGAGAAGACGTCGTCGGACTGGATTCTTCCATTCTTCTCAACCCAAAAGTCTGGGAAGCGTCCGGTCACGTTTCCAACTTCACCGATCCGTTGATCGATTGTAAGAATTGTAAGACCCGAATCCGCGCGGACAAGTTCCTGGAAGACCAAAAGGGAGAAGGTTTTGCGACCGGTCTCACTCTCGAGAAGATGAACGAGGTGATCAAGGAAAACAATTTCGCCTGCCCTAACTGCGGACAAAGGGGAACGTTCACCGAAGCGAGGGACTTCAATCTGATGTTCAAGACCTCTCACGGAGCGAGCGCGGAAGACGCATTGGATATCTATCTTCGTCCGGAAACCGCCCAAGGTATTTTTTTAAATTTTAAGAATGTGGTCTCAACGACCAGAAGAAAGATTCCTTTTGGAATCGCTCAGATCGGGAAGTCGTTCCGAAACGAAATCATGGCCCGTCAGTTCGTTTTTAGAACGAGAGAATTCGAACAGATGGAAATGGAATTCTTCTGTGAACCCGGAACTCAGAAAGAATGGTTCAAACACTGGGTGGATTATTGTATGAAATGGCTCACCGAACAAGTAGGAATCAAAAAAGAAAACCTAAGAGTGAGGGAACACGAGAAAGAAGAATTATCCTTTTACAGCGAAGGAACCTCGGATATAGAATTCAAATACAACTTCGGATGGGGTGAGCTCTGGGGAATCGCTTCCAGAACCGACTACGATCTAAACCAACACCAGAAATTTTCCGGAGAAGACCTGAAGTATCAAGACCAGGTTCAAAATAAGAAGTTCGTTCCTTTTGTCGTTGAACCCGCCTTAGGCGTGAATCGCCTCTTTCTCGCGGTCGTAACCGACGCTTATGAAGAGGAAAAACTTCCCGACGGAGAAGTCAGAACCGTTCTTCGTTTTTCTCCGAAGATCGCTCCCGTAAAAGCAGCCGTATTTCCTCTCATGAAAAAGGACGGTCTTCCCGAAAAATCCAGAGAGATCTTTGCGGATCTCGCAAAACTCGGCAACATTGAATACGACGACGGCGGGGCCATCGGAAAAAGATACAGAAGACAAGACGAGATAGGAACTCCATTTTGTATAACAGTAGATTATGATACTTTAAAGGACAACACGGTCACCGTAAGAGAACGGGACAGCATGTCTCAAGAAAGGGTTCCCGTTGACAAACTCGCGACCTGGTTGTTCGAGAGATTGTGATTTTTTTTTGCGGAGAATTTTGATCTTTAGGAAAGAATGGCTTTTTTTGTTAGACAAATCGATATTTAGCTTACGTCCGGATATCGTACAGCTTTAGTCTTTTGTCGAAGTTGCCGCTGTGCGTTTATGCGAACTTCGACAATCGTGCAATTTGACTCTTTTGTAGGAATTGCGACCGCGTTTATGCGAACTTCGACAATCGTGCAAGGTTGAGTCCTGCGTCGGAGTTGCGACTGCGTATATACGAACTTCGACAATCGTGCGAGGTTGAGTCCTGCGTCGTCGGAGCTACGACTGCGTTTATACGAACTTCGACAATCGCGCGAGGTTGAGTCCTGTAGTCGGAGCTACGACTGCGCGTTTAGGCGAACTTCGGAGATCGTGCAAGGTTGAGTTTCGTCGTCGGAGCTACGACTGCGTTTATACGAACTTCGACAATCGTGCGATTTGACTCTTTTGTAGGAGTTGCGACTGCGTTTAGGCGAACTTCGACAATCGTGCGAGATTGAGTCTTGTAGTCGGAGCTACGACTGCGTTTATGCGAACTTCGGAGATCGTGCGAGGTTGAGTCCTGCGCCGGAGTTGCGACTGCGTTTACGCGAACTTCGACAATCGTGCGAGGTTGGGTCTTGTAGTCGGAGCTACGACTGCGTTTATACGAACTTCGACAATCGCGCGAGGTTGAGTTTCGTCGTCGACTCAATGCAACGGATTCCATTCTTCTGGTAAATGGTTTACAACCGTTTTTTTTTCTCAAGTAAAACGGATCATCAAAAAAGAATTCCTAGAATCATCTTTTTCTTTATAAAACCGAACGTTCTCCAAAAAACAAAGATCAAAGAACGCAAAAAATGAGAAACGAAGAAAAGCATTTTACAGGAGAGAAGGAACAGATGAATCAAAAATTTAAGAAAGGATGTATCACGGCAATTCTAGTTTTCGCATTTTTTTTCCTTTTCAGGTTGTTTTACGGATATCTCTCTTATTCTCCGGAAACAAATTCTTCCTTAAACATTCTCCCATCGCAGACGCGAGAATCGGCCCATGTAAAACAAAATATTGCCTCCAAGAAAATCCGATCCGAAGAGACAGGAAATACTAAAAGTTTTGATCAGAAGTATGAGAAAGTCGCGACCTTGGAATCGCTTTCTTCTGAAATCGAAAACGATGAAAAAAAGATTAGGGATCTTATAAATTCTTCAGGATCCGTCATCCAATATGAAAATAGCTCAGGACTGAAAGAAAATCGAAACCGCGTTCTCAAGTTGGGAGTCGGCGTTCCTCCCGAAAAATTCGACGAACTTGTAAATGAGTTCAAAAAAATAGGAAAAACACTCCTTCTCACAATCGATAAAAAAGATAAGACGAACGAATACAAGGATCTTCAGTCCAAGAAAGAATCTCTTCTCAAAATTCGAAATTCTCTTTCCGGATTAAAAAATAGAGGCGGACGAATCGACGAGTTTATCAGCCTGGAGAATCGTATTTTAGAGATTGAAGACGCAATTCAAACTTTAGGAATCAGTCTTGGAGAATTCGATTCGGAAAATGAATTCTGTACGGTCCTGATCGCCATCTATGAGAATAAATCCGCAACTGCGGGAAATATCAGTTTTTTTCATCGTGTTAAAGTCGCGTTAGAATGGGCGATCAAATATTATTTTGTCTTCTCACTCTCCTTGCTGTTTGCGGCCTTATCGATTCATTTCGGTCTTCCACTTCTTGAGAAAATAAAACACCTTCTCATCCGAAAAGAAGAATCATAAAATAAAAAAGAATCTCGTTTCTAAAACTTCTTCTTGAAAGAGAAACCAGGTAGGAATTCAATATGTTTCAAATCAACTCTCTCTTTCAAATTGGATAAAGAAAGATTTTTTATCTCATGGCTAAAATCAAAAAAACGGTAGAACCGTTCCAAATCGCGAACCTCCTCCCCGAACACAGAGAAAGCGCGATCGAACTCGTAAATCAATTCTTTCGCTTTGTGAATTCGCTTACGTTAGACGGCCTTTTCAAAATTCGTCCCCGTGCCGGAACGAAGATGGTTGACGTCTATTTAAAACTTCGTGGAACGGGCAAGGTCCTCCTTTTAGGAGGATTCTTAGGCAAAGAATTAGTTTCCCTCCTTATCGCTCGAACGGAGGACAAACCTTACTTGGAAGAGAACAAAACTCTCTTTATCGATTTAGCAGTTACAAAACGAGGAAAACAAAAGTCCGGGTTCATGAAACCTCTCGTCCTTTCGTGCGAATCCTGGGCCAAAGACCAAGGGTTTCAAAGCGTAGAATTGAGGGCGATTTCCGAGAATGAGAATGCAGTTTCTTTCTGGAAAAAAATGGGCTACGACCCTTTTTACGTTCGTTTTAGAAAGTCGATTTAATTTTCGCCTTTAAAAAACATCCTACTTTTATCCTTGATTTAGGAGATGAGAAATGCGATTCCCACGGTTGCAGGTCAACGTAAGAATCTTCACGAAGTTCGTATAAACGCAGCGATTTACAAAAACTCAGCGCAAAACCTACATCTTCACGGAGTTCGTATAAACGCCACGCTTTACAAAAACTCAGTGCAAACCTGCATCTTCACGAAGTTCGTATAAACGCCACGCTTTACAAAAACTCAGCGCAAAACCTACATCTTCACGGAGTTCGTATAAACGCAGCGATTTACAAAAACCAGCGCAAACCTGCATCTTCACGAAGTTCGTATAAACGCAGCGCTTTACAAAAAACCAGCACAAACCTACATCTTCACGAAGTTCGTATAAACGCAGCGATTTACAAAAAAAACCAGAGCAAAACGCGCATCTTCACGAAGTTCGCATAAAAGCAGCGATTTACAAAAAACCAGCACAAACCTGCATCTTCACGAAGTTCGTATAAACGCAGCGATTTACAAAAACTCAGCGCAAAACCTGCATCTTCACGAAG
>NZ_JAFFPU010000028.1 GCF_016919175.1 Leptospira ainlahdjerensis
AAGAAGTTCGTATAAACGCCACGCTTTACAAAAACTCAGCGCAAAACCTGCATCTTCACGAAGTTCGTATAAACGCCACGCTTTACAAAAACTCAGCGCAAAACCTGCATCTTCACGAAGTTCGTATAAACGCCACGATTTACAAAAACCAGCGCAAACCTGCATCTTCATGAACTTCGTATAAACGCCACGCTTTACAAAAACTCAGTGCAAACCTACATCTTCACGAAGTTCGTATAAACGCCACGCTTTACAAAAACTACTTTAACGATGCGGCAATACGAATTTCATCTCTGCAAAGTTAGTTATGAGAGAAAAAAATACTTTCCCTCAGCTTTTTCTCTTTCATTCTATCCGCTATACAACGGAAAAAAAAACATCCTTCCTACGATACGATAACTTTTGATTCCAAGAAGAAAGAAATTCCACGGATTCCTATTCTCGAATTACATCTACTTCGACCTTCAATTTATGTTTTCCCCCGCCGAATAAAATTCCTTTCAGAGGAGAGACATCCGCGAAATCGCGACCGATCGATGTGAAAATATATTCTTCGCTTAGCATTTTTCCGTTTGTTGGATCGTAATCCACCCAACCGATTCCTGGAGAATAGATTGAGAACCAAGCATGGGAGGCATCCGATCCCTGAAGTTTAGTTTGCCCCGGAGGAGGAAAGGTTTCTATATAACCGGAAACGTATCTGCAAGGAATTCCAACGCTTCGTAGAGCCGAGATGGAAAGATGAGTAAAATCTTGACAAACGCCTTTCCTATTTTTCAAAACTTGGGCAGGCGGAGTTTGTATCGTCGTTGCGCCTGCTTTGAATTCAAACGTTTGATAAAATCGAACAGTATAATCCATCACGGCTTGTAAAAGCGGTTTTTCAAAATCCATCATTTCCTTTGCAAAATTAGCAAAGAGGGGATCACGGACCGCAAAAGCCGAATCTGCGATATATTCCAGCGCTTCCAAATCCTCTCTTAAGTGCGAAGAGGCTAAAAGAGTTGGGATTTCGGAAACCCTCGGAGAATGAGTCAGATCTCCGTAGTCAATCGGATGTGTGCTCACCCGACTCTCCGAAACGATCTCCAAGGATTGATGAGAATCCTCAACAGAAAACGAATATACTAAATTTCCAAAATAGTCCTTCCTATAACCGGAGACCGACGGCCCCGGATGAACTCTGAGCTTGAGATCTTTACAATCCTGATGGCGATTGGTTCCAGGACACATATGAGCGAGATTATGACAGTGGGAAACTTCTTCTTGATAGCTGTATCGTGTAACGTGTTTTACTCTATAGTCAGCCATTGTTATAATCCCCAAGCTGAATCTGTTCTTCCACATAACGGAAATATCTCGCACCGATCGAATCGGATAAGGAAGCGATCTGATAGTTGATATCGTTCAGCCAGCGCACGATGCTCAAAGAAGGATTCACGTATTCAAAAAGACGTTTCGCATCCTCTTGGATAAATCGGTTTCTTACCTCCGAAACGATTCTTTCCTCTGCGGTCGCTTCCTCTTTTTCGGAGTGAGGAAGATACGAAATATATTCTCCGAGTTTACGCAATTGATACGCCAAAGATCTCGGGTTCGTCTCGTCAAAAAGGAGAATGTCCAAAACGGACTCGGCTTCGATTCGATAACGATATCTTCTTCTATATGTGATCTTGATATCGTTGATATTCAAAAGAGCTTCGAACATACTCTTGTTATAAAGCGTAGATTGATTCAAAACCGTGGTCACAAGTCGGATCGTGTACGAGGCTCTCTCGATTCTTTTTCCGATGTTCATAAAATACCAGCCGGTTTCCCGGGACATACTTTCGATACCGAGACCCGACATGGACGCAAGTCTGGTAATCAGAAGAATCAGATATTCTAAAATTTCATCGTAAGAGCCATATTTATATGCGTCGTCCGTTTCTATCATCGAAAGAATATATCTGCTGTCCTCCGAAAGTCGATCTCTCACCGACTTGGAGGCTCTAACATAAGCGTTCAAATCTGAGCGGATGCTTCCGTTCTGTTGTTGAGAGAAAACTTGGGAGAACATCTGCGCCCGAGCCCCGTTCAGAGGATCCTCCAAATTGAGTTGTAAAAATCCAGGATAAGTCGCGGTTACGTGTGTCGCGATCTGAAGAAGGAGCTGGACTTGATCTTTCTCATAAGGCTCGTCCATATGAATCATATTCAAGATGACCTCGCGTAACAATCTTGCCTGGTTTTCAGAACGTTCCGCATAACGTCCCATCCAAAACATATTGTCCGCGACCCGACTCGGAATACCCGCGCCGCTACGTCTGATCTGCATCCTTTCCGTCTTTCCGGGAAGCAGAGTTACGTCTTTTTTCTCCTCCGAGGCAAGGATCCAAAGATCCTTCGAAATCGCGCCAGTCTGATTGGTGACCACGAGATCGTTCACATTCTCTGTTACACGCACCAAACCTCCGGACATCGTCATATAACCGTTTTCCGAAAGAGTCGTAAACGCTCTAAAAACCGATCTCCCTTGAATAAAACTTTCTCCGGAAAGAACCGGACAGGTGGAACCGTTTACGATTTCTTGAGCTACGTATTTTTCAGGATGGGCAAAAAGTTTTTTCCAGATCTGTTCTCTTTCACTATTCGGAAGCGAAGAAAGAAAAACCCCCGGTTCCATAGGATCTCGAACCGCACGTTTGAACACGAATCGATCCGGATAATCCAAAACTTCTTGCCTGGATTCCGAATTTCCCATCCAAAGAGTTCTCACGTTAGGCAAAATGAGATCCTCGGATAAATAATATCTGCAAAGAGAGGATAAAAACGGATGGATCGCCCTATTCTCCAGAAATCCTGAACCGATCGGGTTCGCAACGCGGACGTTTCCTTCCCGGATCACATTCAAGATTCCTGGTACACCCAAAAGAGAATCTCCTTTGAGTTCCAGAGGATCCATATACAAATCCACAACTCTTCTAAAGATCACGTCGACTTGTTGCAAACCTTCGACCGTTTTGATAAAGACAAAATTATTTCTTACGGTTAGGTCTTCCGCTTGTGCCAGGGTAAAGCCCAAGTAACCGGCAAGATACGCGTGTTCAAAATAGGTTTCGTTTCCGGCGCCGGGAGTTAATAATACTATGATAGGTTCTCTTTCTTGAACCTTGGATAAGGACTGAAGAGCCTTTCTTAAAGAACGGAAATAAAGCGCGACTCTATGCACTTGAGAATCTCTGTAGATCGAAGGAAAAATTCTGGAAAGAACGATCCGATTCTCCAAAGAATAACCCGAGCCGCTCGGAGCTTGAATCCGATCTCCGATAACGACAAAACTTCCGTTCTCTTGTCTCGCCAGATCCGAGGCCATAAAACAAAGTTCGTTCGAAGTCGAATGACCGAAGCCGTTGCACTGTCTTAAAAAATCGGGGGAACTAAAAAGAATCTCGGGCGGAATTTTTTTATCATAAAGCAATTTGCGCGGCCCGTAGACGTCCTTAAAAAGCGCGTCGAGAAGTTCGGCTCTTTGAACGAGTCCCCTTTCTACCCCTTCCCATTCCTTACTTTCCATAAGAACCGGAAAAAGATCCAAAGACCAGAGACGTTCTACGGCTCCGGGCTCCTCATAGACGTTATACGTCACACCGTTTTCTTGAAGAATTCGAAGCGAATCCCTTTTTCTTCGCATCAACTCCTCTTGAGATAAGGACTCTAGAGAATTGATTAGGAATTCGTATTTGGACCTAAGTTTGCCTTCTCCGTCATACAATTCGTCATAGGTGGATGGATTCGGGTTGTATCCTTCCCGCAGATTCAATCTTGCGTTGGCTGGGTTGACCATAAAATTCTGAACCATTTTTCAAAGTCCGTACATTTTGGCGATTCTTTACGAAGTCTTTTTTTTCCAACCGGGACCTGGAGCCAGACGTAGATCCAAGGTATAAGGAGAATGCGGATGTGCAAGATTCTTCGGGCGACTAGTAACTCCTGCAGTATGTCCTTGATCGGAAAAACGACTGATTCTTCTGCTTTCAGCTTCGAAAGAGTTTACAGGAAAAGTATCGTAAGATCGTCCGCCCGGATGGGAAATAAAATATTTACAACCTCCGATCGATCTTTCGCTCCACGTATCCCAGAGATCAAACACAAGAGGATTTGTGATCGGAAGATTCGGATGAAGGGTAAAAACGGGGGCCCAAGCTTTAAACCGAACGCCGGCGACTGCTTCTCCGTTTTTTCCCGTCGATTTGAGAGGGACCTCGTAGCCGTTGCACGAAAGGATATATCGGCCTTCAGTCCATCCCTCCATTTTGACCTGAATTCTTTCCAAAGCAGCGTCTACGGCTCTCGATGTTCCGAAAGAATTGGCTTCCTCACCTAAAACTTCCCAAGGTTCCAACGCCATTCTAATTTCCATTCTGATCGTATCCTTTTGAATGTGACCATATTCAGGAAATCTAAATTCAAAAAATGGAATAAAGTCTTCTTCATAAAAAGGATAACCATGTTCCTTTAGATCCCTTAGGACGTCCTTAAAATCCTCCCAGACATAGAACGGAAGAAGATATTTGTCGTGGAGTTCCGTACCTCTTCGAATCGGAGCGTGTTTGTAAGGTTTCTCCCAAAAACGACACAACAAGGAAAGAACAAACATTTGCTGTACAACGCTCATCTTATAGTGAGGCGGCATCTCAAATGCGCGAAATTCCACAAGACCCAAACGACCCGTCGAACCCGTCGGAGAATAAAGTTTATCGATCGAAATCTCCGAACGATGTGTGTTCCCCGTGATATCCACGAGAAGATTTCTAAAAAGACGATCGACAAGCCAAGGAGGAACGCTCTCCAAGTTGTCTACTTGCCTACAAGCGACTTCGAATTCGTAAAGGATGTCCTCTCTTCCTTCGTCCATTCGAGGGGACTGCGAAGTAGTTCCGATAAACAAACCCGAGAACAAATAGGAAAGAGAAGGATGGTGTTGCCAATAAGTAGTGAGGCTTCTCAATAGATCGGGTCGTATCAGAAACGGACTTTCTTCCGGCGTCAAGGCTCCTACGGTGATATGATTCCCTCCGCCCGTTCCGGAAGCCCTTCCGTCCACTTGAAATTTTTCCGTACTAAGTTTTGTTTCCAACGCTCTTTCATAAAGAATTTTAGTCTTACTTTCAAGTTCCGCAAACGAAGTAGAAGGATGCAGATTCACTTCGATGACACCGGGGTCCGGGGTGATTCTAAAAAGACCGATCCTTGCATCGCTCGCAGGCTCGTAACCTTCAAGACGTATTTGAAAGCCCGAATCAAGAGTCGCTTGTTCGATGCTGGCGATGAGATCCACCCAAACATCCGAAGAAGGAACCGGAGGTAGGAATACATGAAGAATCCCTTCCCTCACCTCCACAACAAGAGTTGATTGAATCGGTAATTCCTTTTCCGCGAACATCTTAGGAGAAGAATTTGCCCTCTTTCGGATTTTTTCCTCTAACACTTTTCGGGAAGGAAGTTTGTCTTTTTTTTCAATCGAAGTAAATTCCGGAATCTCTCGAAAACGATCACTGATGGAAGAAAACGGGATTCGAAGACCCGCCGGAGAATCACCCGGAATCAAAAAGAGTTTTTCCCTTCTAAAATCCCATACCGAACTCTCCCATTCATTATTAACATAATTATAATATACTGGAATAGCAAAAGCAACTTCCTTTTTGAACCCCTTATCGAGTAGTTTCAACAATCTTTGTCTTTCCAAAGTGTCGAACGCGGTCGCGGGGTTTTTTTTGAGTTCAAACGGAAGATTGGCTTCTTTCCAAAGATAATAAAGATTATCCTCATACAACGGAATCATATACGAAAGATCGATTCCGAGAGTTCTACAGATCGCGCACGCGAGAGTCTCCGAAGCTTTGTGAGCGTCGATCTCTTCCTTTTTCTTTTTTGGAGAATCGGGAGTATCGACCAAAAGAGATTCGTCGTTCCAGAGCGAGGCCCCGTCCTTTCTCCAGAGACAATTCATACTCCAACGAGGAAGAGGTTCTCCGGGATACCATTTTCCCTGAGAGAATTGCAAGAGTGAACCTTCGGTAAAGTCCTTCTTCAAACGAAACATAAGCTCTTTGGAGAGTTTGAACTTCTCTTCTCCAAGAGCCTCGTGATTCCATTCCGCTGCTTCCCTATCTTCGTCGGATATAAACGTCGGCTCTCCTCCGATTGAAATTTTCAAACCGAGGTCTTGGATCCTATGATCGAGAGCCTTTCCTCTCCTGAGAATATCGTTCCATTTGGATTCGGAGTAAGGAAGAGTGACCCGGGGACTTTCCAGAATCCTTTCGACTTCCATTCTAAAACCGAAAGTAGTCTCGGCGGGATCCGCATAACCGAAGATAGGCGCCGCGCTCATGGGCTCCGGTGTGGCGGCTAACGGAATATGACCTTCTCCGGTGAGAAGTCCGGAGGTCGGATCCATTCCGACCCAACCCGCACCGGGAAGGAAAACCTCGGCCCAAGCGTGCAGATCGGTGAAATCTTTTTCCGGTCCCTGTGGACCTTTCAAGGGAGCCTGGTCCGCTTTCAACTGAATGAGATAACCGGAAACAAAACGAGCCGCTAAACCGAAATGCCTCAGAATCTGAACCAGCAAAAAAGAAGAATCCCTGCAAGAGCCCGTTCTTTTTTGAAGAGAATCCTCGCAGGTCTGAACACCCGGTTCCAAACGGATGATATAACCGATGTCAGACGAAATCCTTCGATTGAGTTCGACAATAAAATCGATGATCCTTTTTTTTTCGGTGATCCCGTCCGCTCTCAATGTTCTCAGATAGGATTGCAAGAGTGTTCCATTTTCGGAGGGAGTCGAATAAGGAGCCAATTCTAACTTAAGAATTTCCTCATATTCGAACGGATAATCCTCGGCATAAGCTTCCACAAAGAAGTCGAAGGGATTGATCACCTTCATATCGACTACGAGATCTACGAGGACGCTTAGTTTGTCCGCCTTTTCCGGAAACACAAGCCTCGCCTGAAAATTTCCGAAAGGATCCTGTTGCCAGTTTAAAAATTGTTTCTCCGGTTCCACTTTTAAGGAATAGGAAACGATATTTGTTTTACAATGCGGCGCCGGACGAAGACGAATCACATGCGGTGAAAGCGAAATCTTTTTATCATATTGATAGATCGTTTCGTGAGTAAGAGCAACTCGAATGGACATAGAATGTTTTCCGCCTAAGTTTCGATTCTAAAAAAATCGGTTACAATCGAAAATAACGTTCATCGATACGATCGTGAATCCCGTTGATCTGAAGCTGAAGACGATCCAGATATTCGTGCATTCCCGAACTGAAAATTTCGTCGACCGAAGTATAACTGAGTTCGGATAACAAAACCCCTACCCTTTTTTCGGCTTCGCAGGAATATTCGTCCATGTCGGTTCCGCTCAAAAGTTTCAAACTTTCGAATATTTTCCTTAGGGAAAAACGGACCGCTCTCGGAAACTGCCGATCAAGAATCAAAAACTCAGCTATGTTTTTAGGAGTGATCTTTTGATACATCCGATTGAACATCTCGTGCGCGCTCGTGGATTTTAAAAGAGAAAGCCACTGAAGAAGATCCAAATTCGAACCCACGTCGTGCGAAGGAAGAAGAATAAAATACTTCATATCCAAGATACGCGCGGTTTTATCTGCCCTTTCCAAAAATCTTCCGAGCTGGGCAAAATACCAGACCTCGTCTTGAGAGATCGTCGCTTCTTGACACCCGTAAAACAAAAGACATTGATTTCGGATTGTCTTAAAGAACTCGCCTAACGCGGAAAGATCCGTATCGGAAAAATGTTTTTTCGATTTAAAGTTGAGATAGAATTCGTTGATCACTTCCCACATCGGAGTGGAAATATTTTCACGGATCGTTCTCGCGTTTTCCCTCGCACGCACCAGACAATTGATAATCGAATTCGGATTGTCCGTCTCAAAAGTCATAAAATGAATCACGTTCTCTTTGGAAGCTTCCTCGAACTTTTTTTGAAAGAGTTCGTTGTCGCCCGTAGTAAATACGAGGGGCATCCACTGCCTGTTTACGTCTTCGTTTAGATCCAAGGACAATTGAAAATTCACGTCGATGAAGCGGGAATAATTCTCCGCCCTCTCCATATATCGGTTCATCCAATATACGGACTCAGCTACTCTGCTCAGCATAGCAACCTCTCTCGTTCTGATTTATGTGTATCTTTTTAGCCTTCGCCCATCACCCAGGTGTCTTTTGATCCTCCCCCTTGGGAGGAGTTGACCACAAGAGATCCCTTTCTGAGCGCAACACGAGTCAAACCGCCCGGCATCACATAGATGTCTTCTCCATAGAGAATAAACGGTCTGAGATCCACGTGCCTCCCTTCCAATTTGTCTTCGATCAGAGTGGGAACCCTGGAAAGACTGAGAACCGGCTGCGCGATATAATTTCTCGGATTCCGATCAATAAGATCGCAGAACTCTTCCTGTTCCTTTTTGCTAGAACGAGGACCGATCAACATCCCGTAACCACCGGCTCCGTTGGCCGCCTTTACTACGAGATTTTCTATATTCTCTTTTACGAATATTCTATCTTCCTCATTCGAACAAAGATAAGTCGGAACATTAGGAATGATCGCTTCTTCTCCGAGATAATACTTGATCATCGCAGGAACAAAAGTGTATAAAACCTTATCGTCGGCAACACCCGCTCCCGGAGCGTTTACGATCGCTACATTTCCTTTTTTATACGCTTCGAAAATTCCGGGAACACCCAAAAGAGAATCCTTGTTAAAAACAAGAGGATCCAAAAAAGAGTCGTCAATCCTTCTGTAGATCACGTCCACGATCTTGAGTCCGCGGGTGGTTCTCATATAAACCTTCTCGTCTTTGACTACGAGATCGTTTCCTTCCACGAGAGGAACTCCCATCTTTTGGGCGAGAAAAGAATGTTCGTAGTATGCCGAGTTATAGATTCCCGGAGTCAAAACCGTTATCGAAGGATTGGATTTACCGCTCATATATTCGAGCATTCCCCGGAGGCGGATCGGATAATCATAGGTAGGACGTACGGAGAGACTCGCAAAAAGTTCAGGAAAAGTCTTTTTCATCACTTCACGATTTTCTAATACATAAGAAACTCCGGAAGGACATCTGAGATTGTCTTCGAGAACGTGGACCGTGCCGTCTCCGTTGCGGACCAAGTCGGTTCCCGAAATATGAATCCAAGTTCCTTGAGGCGGATTAATTCCTTTACATTCTTTAAGATAGCCGGGAGAAGAATAGACGTATTCCGCCGGAACGATTCCATCCTTGATGATCTTTTCATCGTGATAGATATCGTTGATAAAAAGATTAAGAGCCCTCGTTCTTTGTTTGAGCCCTTCTTCCAGTTTTCTCCACTCGTGCGCGGTGATGATGCGAGGAATGATATCAAAAGGCATGATCCTTTCTTCCTCTTCTTCGTCCCCATAGACGTTAAAAGTGATTCCAAGAGAAAGAAGGGCTTTTTCCGCGCTCGTCTTTCTTCGAACCAATTCCCGATCGTCCATGGTTTCGATTCTCGATTTTAAAAAATGATAACTTTGGCGAATCCCGCCTTCCGGGGAAAACATCTCATCATAGAAAGATTCTGTCTGGTAATTGGTCAGAAGCATGGTCGTACCCTCAAAAAGAACCTCCCACACAAAGCCCATTTTGCAAGCAGTTTTTAATTTTATTGTTTAATATTTAAAATAAGAAAGCAATATTGATTATTTTTTAATCATTTTGCTAATTTTATGTTCTATTTTTCTTCAAATGCAGCATGTTTTCGGGTCTTCTTTGCTGAAGAAGCAAACCTTAGATTCTTAAGAAATGAAATTATCTTACGAAACTTCTATTTATAAAAAGAGATATGAAGATAGAAAGAGTGTTTGGAACAAATTTTTAAGAACCCACTTTTTTCGTTCCGTATCCGAAATTCGCGAAAATAAAAAAACAAAACGCGTAAAAGAGAAGAATGTTCGAGATTAGAAATTTCTTTCTGGAAATGGCATCCTTTCAACGTTACCTGATCACGCTTCCATCAGAACGGAACAGCGACTTTCAAAGCAGCGTGTTCAACGATTTCATTTCTTTTCCTTAAACATTTTCTCAAATTATATCGTATTTACTGTGGATTGACTTCAAAGCCCGGCTTGACGGACCTGTTACAAAAATTTTCCCAGAACCAAAAGTGTTTTTTAAAACAAGCATTCTCGTGATTTAAAATAGAATCGAAAAGGCCGTCAGTTTCCGATTCAAATCCGACTGGCAAATTGCAGTCGAACAAAAAATCCCGCGCGTAGGCTCTTTGAACCGACTAGGGAAAACTCGCCTCGGTTCTATCTTTTCCTTGGAATTAGAGGATAACGGAAATACAAACAATGGCTCGGAGATCTTTACAGGGCTCACTCTCTATGTGTTTCCAAGCACAGCGAGTGATCATTTCAAATTAACGCTGAATGTTTTGGATAGTAACGAGGCAAAAATAGGAACGGTTATCAAAGAAGAAAAAGTCGTTCTTTGGCAGCAACTCTTTCCGATCTTCGCACTTCCTTTTTACTACTTTCCCTCAGTCGTAAAACAGACTCAGGATGATTTGATCACATCCGTTTTTGCTGAGGCTTATCATCAAGGTTATTTTTTCAAAAATAAAGCTAAGAAAAAGTAGTTTTACATTCATGATCGACATCCACTTCTAAAAGTCAATGTTGATCATGAGAATATTCTAAAATGCGTGATTAAAATCCAAAAACATCTGTGTGTCTTCCTTTGATTTTGCAAAATCGAGGAGAATCACGGTGGCCTGGTTCCAGATAATTCTCAAACCCGTTCCCCAGGAATACTTGTAACCCGTCAAGCTCAGGTTTTTTTCCGAATTCCAAACCCTTCCAACGTCGAAAAAAGGAACTAAACTCATCGTAAAAAGTTGGTCTCCGATTTTAAAAGTTGTAAACCTCCATCGAAGTTCCACACTCCCAAAACCGACTACGGGCGCGACAAATCGATCCTGTCGATAGCCCCTCATCGTTTGAAGCCCTCCGATCCCCGTCATCGGGCCGTCCAAACTCCAAAGATAACGGACTTCGGAAAACGGAGCCCCCGAAGATGTGTAGCCTAACGCGCCTCTGGCTGCGAACACCAATTCTTCGAATAAGCTCGGAAACAGTTTATGAAAATACTTAGTTTGAAAAAAAAGTTTATTATAATCAAAGTCGGATCCCGTTCTTTTGGATACGTTTGCTATATTGAATTCTACTAATATACCTCGATCCGGATCCGGTTCGAAATCCCGGGTATCATACGCGATCCCAGCCCTTAGATAGACGATCTCGCCGCCGTTGTATCCTTTGATCCTTCCCGCGTGATAGTCTTCCGTGAGTTTCGATTCTCCGTTGGGAACCGAGGTTTCCCAGACATTCCCCGCGAGATATGGATCCTTGGACGGATTCCATTTTCCATCGGAATGACCGATGATGTTTTTAGAGATCTCGTTCGCTACAACCCATTTGAATGCTTTCCAGAAAGTAAAATCGATGCTGTTAAAAAAAGTTGTCGAATTGAATAGATATTGATTGTATCCCTGATCACTTATACTCGGTGTAATCTCTGAACCCGCCCTCGCCGGACGGATAAACGATTGGGAAGCTTCATAATCGTCGAAGTTTGCATTGCCCACCAGACTCATTCCCGGTTGATTTCGGGGTCGATAGGAAAGAGTATGCAAAGAGGATTCTCCGATTCCAAAGTATTGAGAATTGGGATTATAATCAAATCCGAGACTGCTCTTCCATCGGAAAGCGGTATTGGCGATATAAGGAGAATCGAACTGTATAAAATGATTCTTCACCCCTTGGTTCGTTTGGAAAAGTTGAATCGTGAGTTTTCTTCGATAGGGCTCGTATTCGTAATACGGTTCGTCTTTTTTTCCGTTAAAAAAGATGCTGGCTCGGATTCCTCCTCCTTGCCCGCGGACGGGATCCGAACTGAAAAGAGGAAGCGCCGTTACATACATCCCTTCCTTCTTTTCCGCGAGTTCTCCCGGATCGAGCCGTTTACTCTCATCCAAAGGGATTCTTGCGCTCGGCAGATTTTGTAACCCTTCCGCAAAGAGAGAATTGGTGTTTCCAAATATTACAAGAATCCAAGTAAAAAGAAAAATTCTAAATTTATAAAACATGGGCTCGGATTCTTTTACACCAAATGGGGAAAAGAATTTTGTTTGTATAGGTTATTCTTATCCGATTTCTACTTTCTTAAGGTTCCGAACCGCTCCCGTTCCGCAAGATTCCCCTCCGGTCTTTTTTTGAAAATTTCATTTTAGAGCCGATCCGCCGGTAAATCCAGTCTTCGAGAACAAAAACGGAATTTCTAAAATTTTTGATTTCGTTTAACAAAGAAATGGAAAAAAATTTCTTCTTATTTCTATTCCTCCTTCTTTGTTTTCTTGTGAACCCGAATCGGCGCTCCTCCTAAACAGAACCTATTTCTGGCGCATTTTCGATCCAGAAGAGAAGTTCGTTATCTTTCGATCTATTTTATCGAATTATAATGCAAGCAAGACTCTTCGTTATAATTGTGCTACTATATTCAGTCTCAAAACGCATTGAAAACATGTGCGGGGACTTTTCTATGAAACATTTTTTATTCTTATCTTTGATTTTCGTTTTATCCTTTTTCTGCCTTGTGGATTGTTTAAATCGAGGTTCCAACAACCTCCCTCCGATCTTTTCCTATATCGATCTCAAAAGTGGAAGCTCTCCGATTCCTTTCGGAGTTTCGCAAATCAGTCCGGGTTCGAGCATTAACGGCGTAAATCTAAATACTTCGATTCAAGTTGGCTTCAATCGTAATTTAGATTCTTCCACGATTCACTCGTCCACGTTTCGTTTGTTCCAGGGTTCGATTCAGATTCCCGGCTCCTTCCATCTGACAAACAACGGCGTCGTATTCACACCTTCTTCTTCCCTAGCCTCTGCAACCGTTTATACGGTCACTCTTTCCAAGGAAGTCAAAGCGGCGGACGGTGCGCCACTCGGAGAGGAGTTTTCCTGGAGCTTTACAACTTCCTCCACCGTGGACACGGTCGCTCCGATCGTTTCTCTTTCGGCCCCCTTCACTTCCGCAGTTTCGGTTCCAGTCAATACCTCGGTCAGCGTTGCTTTTAGCGAGACGATGAACTGCGCCACCTTAAACACTGTCTCGTTTCAGTTAAACAATGGAGCTGTCGTCGCGGGAACGGTTTCTTGTTCCGGATCCACGGCGACGTTCACTCCTAGTTCGAATCTTCTCTTTAACACGAGTTATACGGCAACGATTTCGGTCGGAGCACAAGATCTCGCCGGAAATTCGATCGTTTCTGCGTTTAGCTGGAATTTTACGACCGGATCGGCTCCGGATTCCACCCCGCCGACGGTTTCTTTTGCGAATCCTTTGAACAATTCTGTCGGTTTTGCGGTCAACTCTTCTCTCGGAGTTGCGTTTAGCGAAACTCTCAACTGCTCCACTTTGACTACGGCGAGTTTTGTTTTAAACGACGGCTCCGCCGTCGCAGGAACAGTCTCCTGTCTTGGAACCACCGCTACGTTTACTCCTGCTTCCGCTCTTTCGTATAACACTTCTTATACGGCTACGATCACCACTGCCGTCCAGGACCTCTCGGGGAATTCGATCGTTGGAAACTACATTTGGATCTTTACAACCGGTTCCGCTCCGGACGTTGCGGCCCCGAGCGTATCCATCGTCAATCCGATCCATTCATCAACGGGTATTGCGACGAACACGACGATCACGGCGGCGTTTAGCGAAGGAATGGATTGTATTACCTTAACGACCGCGACGTTTACGCTCAACAACGGAGCCGGTGTCGCAGGAAACGTTTCCTGTTCCGGAACGAACGCGGTTTTTACTCCGAGCGCGAGTCTTCTTCCGGGAACTCTTTACACGGCAACGATTTTAACCGGGGCCAAGGACTTGGCCAACAATTCGATTCTTACCAACTATAACTGGAGTTTTACCACGGGAGTCCTACCGGATACGACTGCTCCTTCCGTTTCCATTCAGAATCTTATGAACAAAAGTCTTTTAGAAACCGGATTTGTCATCGGAACCGCTTCGGATACCGGAGGGGTTGTTCTTGTACAAGTTTCCGTCGACGGGGGCGCATATACGACCGCATCGGGAACCACGACCTGGAACTTCAAACTTCCCTCCGGAGCTGCTACTTGGTCGACGGGGTCGCAACATACGATTTCGGTTCGAAGCACGGACGCGTCCGGAAACGTTTCCGTCGTAACTTCCGTACAGGTAAGAAAGGGAACCAACAAAGACGTAAACGGAGACGGTTATGTCGATCTCGTAAGCGGAGAATACGGACAAGGTCTCGTTTATATCTTTCATTCTTCCGGAACCGGAGGAATCACGGCGACGAATGCAAGTTTAGCAAATCGTTATATTGTTGGAACGGTAGCGGAAGAATTCGGTAGAACCGTTTCCTTAGGAGATCTCAACGGAGACGGATACTCGGACGTGATCGTAGGAGCGCCTGCGGCAAACACCTTTGCGGGAAGGGTGTATGCGTTTTATTCTTCGGGAAGTTCGGGAATCAATATATCCTTCGTGGCCTTCGCATCGGCAAGAATCGACGGCGCCGCCGCCGGTGAAAAATTCGGAGCTTCGGTCGATACGGGAGACGTGGACGGAAACGGCTACGCGGATCTCATCGTAGGGGCTCCGAACTCGACAACTTCTCGGGGAAGGGTCTATATCTTTCACTCTGCGGGAGCCGCGGGGATCGTAAATTCCAGTGCGACTACCGCGTCCTGCACTCTGACCGGAACGGCTTCCAACGATTTATTCGGAAATGCGGTTGCATCCGGAAATATCAACGGGGATATCTATGACGACATAGCCATCGGTTCTTACGGATACAACAGCCAAAGAGGAAGAATTTATATCTATCACGGAAGTTCCACGGGACTCGGCGCCGTTAGCACGACACTCACGAATGGAACCGGGGCCGTAGGAGATCAATTCGGATTCTCCCTCGCGGTTGCGGACGTAAGCGGGGACGGTTACTCGGATCTAATCGGAGGCGCCCCCTTTCTCAACAACGGCCGCGGTCACGTAGTCATCTACTCTTCCAGTTCTACACCCGCAGGAATTTCCACGTTCACAGGATTGGGGGCCGCGAATTATATCATCCAAGGAGTCACCGTGAATGATCATTTCGGTTATTCTTTGACGGCGCGGGATCTGGACAACGACGGAAGGGCCGATATCATCGCGAATTCCACTCCGAATTCTCCCGCACAAGGAATGGTTTCTGTTTTTATGACCCCTCTCGTGGGTTTTACGAACGCGGGAACCGCGACGCTGACGATGACCGGACCGATGAGTGACCTCTACGGATGGGGACTCGCGACGGGAGATGTGAACGGAGATGGATACTCGGATCTTTTGGTGGGTTCTCCGGGTTACAACAACGGAACGTTTCAAGGAAGGGCCTATATCTTCCATTCTTCAGCGACAGGATTGACAACGAATGCCCCCGCTTCCGCGTCGAGAATCATCGATGGCTCCGGACTCAATGGTGGAGCCGGGAACTGGTTTGGGATGAGCCTCTATTGAAACAACTTTTGCGAAGGGCTTTCGAAATTCTAAGAAGAATGAAAAAGCCTTTCCGCTTCCTCACGTAGAGGTAAAAAATAGAAAACCCTTTTCCATTCTTATCTTAGAATCCAAACGGATTTCTCAATCGAAATCATTTCGAACCTTTCTAAAAAAACAAAAATGGAAGGATGAATCTTTTTTCTTCGAGAAAAAAAACCGAAAGAAAAGAACGGATTTCCATTCTGCAAAAAAAAAGTTAAGAATCAAAAAACGAAACTTCCTTACTAAAGAATTGGTTCCATTCCGTTAGGCACTTTATCTTTCGAACAATAAATCCTTCGGTTTAAAATCAACAATGCTTTACAAATTCAAACCAAACGTGTCGTCGGTCCTTAAAGATTTCACGTTATAACGCAACCGGATTTTAACGTGTAAATTTGATATTCTTTCGGTCTGGTGAGCAGGAATCACAATTCTTGCAATGAGAGAGGAGAATATTTTATGCAACGTTCAACAAAACTAATTTTGGTACTTTTCTTATTCGTATTTCAAAATTGTGTGAAAGGTTCGAATTCTCAAAACCCACTTTATGCTTTCCTTACCTTCCCCGGCGGTGATGCTGTTTTTGGGGTTTCGCAAATCACGCCGGGTTCGGGAGTTACTGGAATTCCTCTGAATACCTCCGTCCAGGTCGGGTTTAATCAAGAAATCGATCCTTCCTCCATAAGCAATTCTTCATTTCGCATGACCCAAGGTTCGACGCCCGTTGTCGGAACTATCACAACAACTTCCACCACAGCGATGTTTACTCCTTCTAATCTTTTATCGTCTTCCACGATTTACACGGTAACCCTCAGCAAAGAAATTTTGGCAACGGATGGTTCCACGCTGACGGAAGATTATTCTTGGAATTTTACGACTGCCTCAACGGTGGATGGGATTGCCCCCGTAGTTTCTCTTGTGGCGCCGGCAAATTTATTCACCAATGTCGGAGTGAATTCGAATATAAGCGCTGTTTTTTCAGAGGTGATCAACTGCGCGACTCTCACCACGGCAAGCTTTACTCTCACTGGCGGAGCCGCCGTCGCAGGAACCGTAAATTGCTCCGGGACTTCGGCGACCTTCGATCCAACACCGACTCTTGCTTACAATACAAACTATACGGCTACGCTTACAACGGCGGTCAAAGACCTTGCTGGAAACTCGATACCTGCTACCTACTCTTGGTCCTTTACAACCGGTCCCGCTCCGGATTTGACTCCTCCCGTCGTTTCCTTAGTCACTCCTACAAACCTTTCCACGGGTGCTGGAATCAATACAAACATAAGCGCCGTCTTTAGCGAAGCCATGGATTGTACTACAATCTCGACCGCAAATTTTACGTTGAGCGATGGCGCTGCTGTTGCAGGAACCGTAAATTGTTCCGGAACTTCGGCAACCTTCGATCCAACGGCGGCACTTGCTTACAATACAAACTATACGGCTACGATTACGACAACGGTAAAGGATGTGGCCGGGAATCCAATGGCTGTAAATTATTCTTGGAGTTTCACGACAAGCACAGGACCGGAAATGATCGCCCCCGTAGTTTCTCTTGTGGCGCCGGCAAATCTACTTACCAATGTCGGAGTGAATTCGAATGTAACCGCAGTTTTCAGCGAAACGATGGATTGTTTGACTCTCAACGCCGTAAGTTTTACTCTCACTGGCGGAGCCGCCGTCGCAGGAACCGTAAATTGTTCCGGGACTTCGGCGACCTTCGATCCAACACCGACTCTTGCTTACAATACAAACTATACGGCTACGCTTACAACGGCGGTCAAAGACCTTGCTGGAAACTCAATACCTGCTACCTACTCTTGGTCCTTTACAACCGGTCCCGCTCCGGATTTGACTCCTCCCGTCGTTTCCTTAGTCACTCCTACAAACCTTTCCACGGGTGCTGGAATCAATACAAACATAAGCGCCGTCTTTAGCGAAGCCATGGATTGTACTACAATCTCGACCGCAAATTTTACGTTGAGCGATGGCGCCGCTGTTGCAGGAACCGTAAATTGTTCCGGAACCTTCGCGACCTTCGATCCAACGGCGGCACTTGCTTACAATACAAACTATACGGCTACGATTACGACCACGGTAAAGGACGTGGCCGGAAATCCAATGGCTGTAAATTATTCTTGGAGTTTCACGACCGGAAATACCCCGGATATCACTCCCCCTACGGTCGTCTTAGCAAGTCCTATCAACGGAGCCACTGGAGTTGCGACCAATGCAAATGTCATTGTTGCATTCAGTGAGTCCATGGATTGTACCACCCTGAACACGATCACATTTTCTTTGAGTGCCGGAGCCGCAATTCCTGGAACCGTGACCTGCTCCGGAGCTTCGGCCACGTTCGCTCCGACTGCTGCGTTTGCTCCCGGAACTTTAGTTACCGCAACCTTAACGGTCGGAGCAATGGATCTCACGGGAAATCCGATCGCCGCTCCTTATTCCTGGACGTTCACTACGGGCCCAGCACCTGATGTGACTCCACCCACGGTCGCGATTCAAAATCTTAGAAACAATAGCATCGTAGAATCCGGATTTGTAATCGGAACCATGACCGATGCTGGAGGAATCGCCTCCGTCGCTTTCAAGATCGATGGCGGGGCTTTCGGAGCAGCAACTCTGATTGGTCCCAACTCTTGGAAGTTTCAGTTACCCATAACGTGGTCTCAGAATTCTCAACACACTTTGACGGCAAGGGCAACCGATATTTCCGGTAACCAAACCACAACTGCCGTCATTACAGTGCGAAAAGGAACAAACAAGGACATCAACGGGGATGGATATGTGGATTTAGTCACTTCCGAATATGGACAAGGCCTAGTTTACATTTTCCATTCTTCCGGAACTTTGGGAATTACGACAACCAATGCGGGCTTAGCGAATAGAATCATCGTAGGAAATGCCGCCGATGAATTTGGCAGAACTGTTTCGATGGGCGACCTCAACGGTGATAGTTACGCCGATGTCGTCGTTGGCTCACCTGCTTGGAATGGCGGCATGGGCCGCACCTTCGTATTTCATTCTTCCGGAAACTTAGGCGTGAATACTTCTTTCAGTGCATTCGCCTCTTCTCGAATCGACGGAGCCACAGCCGGAGATAGATTCGGTATGAGCCTTGCAACGGGAGATATCAACGGAGATGGATATACTGACTTGATCGTCGGTTCTCCGAATTTCAACGGCTCCAGAGGAAGAGTTTACGTTTTTCTTTCTACGGGAGTCACTGGAATTACTGTGACAAATACGGCCGCTGCGGCAACCAATCGAACCGGAGCGTCCGCAAACGAACTCCTCGGCTCTTCGATTGGGGTTGGGGATATCAACGGAGACGGACTCGCAGACCTTGCGGTCGGTTCCCCCGGTTATTCTTTTCCTGGTCCACCAGCCGTAATTCCAAGCTCGGGAAGGATTTACATCTATTATGGGGGGGCTGGAGTTTTGACAGGCGTGACCAATACCCTGACCAACCAGTCTGGCATAAGTACCAATGCTCAGTTCGGATTGGCTCTCGCAGTCGCGGATATCAACGGAGATGGTTTTTCGGATGTAGTGGGAAGCGCTCCTTTACTTGATACAGATGGAACAGTTGGAAATGGGATCGGAGACGGAGTTGGAACAGTCCGCGCTTTCATGTCTGCCGGCGGAGCGGGTATTGCAAACGATACCATTGGAAACGCCCCGCTCGTTATCAACGGGGTCACAATGCTGGATATATTCGGTGTTTCAGTTACAGCCCGTGATCTCGATGGAGATGGAAGAGCGGACATAGCGATCAGCGCGACACAACAACTGCTCCCCTCCAGTGCAGTTTATATCTTCATGACCCCAACCGCAGGTCCAATCGGAAATTTCTTCAACAAGACGAACGCTACTGCGAGCATCGCAGGATCATCCGGATTAGGAGTCTCTGTGGGAAAAGGTCTTTCCACAGGAGATACAAACGGAGACGGATTCCCGGATTTATTGATCGGTGGAAGCGCCATCTCTGTTTACGGATTCCATTCTTCAGCGGCCGGTTTAGTTACAAATAACCCGGCTTTCGCTGAGACTCGAATCAACGATCCAGGCTTGCTGGGAGGAGCACCCGTCAACACTTACGGTAACTGCGTCTATTGATCTCAAATTCTGGATTTGAAATTGTCCCCTCCAATGGCAATTTCGAATCCAGAAACTCAGGAATTAGAATCCGATCCTGCAAAACAAAGACGGGATCGCGATTCGCGGCGACACGCTTAGAAAATTCAAGCATTCATTTTTGCGATCGACCCTAAAAGAGAAAAACCCATTCCAATAAAACCTATCCCAAACAAAACTCCCGCAAACACAAACAACCAAGTCCATTCGCTCCTAAAAAAACCGAGGCCGCCGATTACAACGGAAAAGCACCAAAAACTCGGAATCCACTTGGAAAGAACTTTTTTTTTCCAAGAATCCGTTCCGATCAAAATCAAACCGAAGGAAAGAATTCCCGCTCCGTAAGGATACACGTTCCAACCCGAGGTGGACTCATCCGGTCCGATGAGAAGACCGACACCGATCATGGATAAAATAAAGCCGATCCACGCATAAATTCTAAGCTCTTCGTAATAACGAAAATAAAAACCCAAAACCGCAAAAAGAATACAAATATCGGTAGCTGAATAAAGGACTTCCAAGAAGAATCCTGAGAAAAATTCCCCCGCAAAAGATGCTACACCGCGCAAACATCCCGCCGTAATCGCAGAGTAGGCCCCGAATTTTACAAAAAATTCCTTTTTCACAACCCCTTCCCATTCATTGTTATTTTAGAATATTCTAATGGACTGTATACCTTGGATACGAAAAACAAGGCGGCAATGTTAAAGGCGACGGCAAAAATTCCGACAACTTCGAAATTCTGATAAGGGGAATGGACGTCTTTGACCGTAAGAACCGCTCCTCCGATGGAAGCTCCTATCCCGGAGGCAAGATTTTGAATCGCGGAAACGATCGTCATAAATCTTCCTCTTTGCTTTTGATCCGCGCTGGAAGTGATCAACGCCATCGCTGGGATCAAACGTGCGGAAACCAAAACGAAAAAACCGCTTGTACAAAAAACCGTCAACAAGATCGAGCCGGGTTTTAGATTCGTGAAAAATAAAATCGGCAGACAAGCAAGAGGAACCAAAATATAGAACATTCTTTTTTTACCGTAACGGTCGCAAAGAGATCCGATCGCCCTAGCAGAAAAAAAAGTGATCGATCCACCGATGAGATAGATAAGAGAAAGGTGATCCTTGGAAACTCCAACGTTTCTTTCCAGATAAGGAGCGAAAAAAGGAATCACGGTAAATCCGCCGAGAATCACGGAACCGATCAGCAGATACGATGGCAGATAACGTTTCGAACCGACGATTTCTCGAAGTCCTTGCAGATTCGATTCTTCCTTGTTTTGCCTGACTCCTGCCTTTGGAAGAATCAAAAACATCGCCAAAAGAATCAAGAGACTTACAAAAACGATCGAAAGAAAGATCGCGTTCCATCCGAAAAGACTTGAAATTTTCAAACTCACCGGAACTCCGATGACCGCAGAAGCCGAAAAAGCGGCCATGATCACACCCGTCGCCCTTCCCCTTCTCTCCTCCGGAATCAAATCTCCCACAAAGGAAAAAAGGACGGAACTGATGATTCCCCCAAAGGCTCCCGCGAGAATTCTTCCTATAAATAAAATCCAATAAGAATTTGCGATTCCACAAAGAAGAGTTCCCAGAATAAAACCCGAATACAAAAAAAGCGCGGAAGTCTTTCTATGAAATCGATCGATAAACAAAGAACTCAAAATTCCCGCAAAAAAAGCGCTGTAAGTATAGGAAGAAATCAAAATCGAAAATTCTTTCGGAGTGATTTGAAACTGATTTTCAAAGTTTCTTCCCAGAGGCATCATAATCATAAAATCGAGGATGTGAGTAAACTGGATCAAAGATAAAAGGAAAACAAAAGAACCTTCGGAGGAAAAAAAATCTTTAGCTTTCCTAAACCAAGGCACCGGTTCGGATCTGGATTCCATTCGATCCCGTTTTGATATATCGTTAAATCGAAATCGATCCCCCGCGTTCGTCGCGGTGAGGAGTTTTATCTTGTCGTTCATATTCTTGACTCCGTTATTCATTGAGTGAAGAATACTTCGAAAAGACGGGTTTATCGTTGAATCGTATAAAACGAAAGATGGCTTTGGATAAAAAGCAAGAAATTGACCGTTGTAAAAAACCAAATTCACTTGTAAGTTTGCTTCGATCCGATTTATATCGAATTCCTCTATGTTAGAATTCTATTCCTCCTTTGCGGATACCTTGATTCAATTCGGCGGCGGACTCGGTTTGCTCATGGGTTTGGGACGTTACCCGGCCCTCAAAGAAAAAAACCTCCGGACTTTTTTTGTCTCAATTCTTTTTATTTCGATTGGAATCGTTCAATGTATTCTTTCCGGTTTTTTCTACGGATGGATCTTTCGTTTTCCAACTTGGATCGTTCTTCTTCCGATCTCGATCGCTATGTACGGCCCGATCGAACACTTTTACACAAACTCCCTCTTAAAGGAAAAGTTCGATTTCGGCTGGAAGGAAAGCCTTCATCTGATTCCTCTAATTTTGATTTTTCTTTTTGAAATTCCATTCCTTCTAAAAACTGAAGATGAAAAGATAAATATCGTCCAAGAAGTCTGGTTTCAAAATCGATTGGATCCGATCAATCTCCTTCTCTATTTTTCCGCTCTTTGTGCAACCGGTTACAATCTTTTTCTTTTTTGGATCTACTTCCGGAACTCGAAAAGCGCTCCAATCTTACCGGCGTTTCGTATCGGAATTTTTTTGATTCCTTTTCGTTTGATCGCAACGTTGTTTCTTATCTACGGACACTTTTCTTTGAACTTCACCCTTCTAAGAACCGGAGCGGTTTTAATCAGCATTCTTCTTATCCAATTGTATATCTTCTCGGTGGGAAATCCTGAATCTCTCGCCTTGTTGATTCAAGAGGTAAGAAAGAATCGTTACGAACGTTCCCTTTTGATCGGAGTGGATATGGAAGCGGTTCAAAAAAAATTGAATGAGTTTATGGAGGTACATCAACTCTACAAACGCGAGGATCTAAGTCTAAAGGAACTGGCGGATTCGCTTTCTTTGACGGGTCATCAACTCTCGGAATTCTTAAACGAAAAAATAAGAATGAACTTTCCGAGTTTTATCAATCAGTATAGAATCACGGAAGCTCAAAAAATTCTTCTCAAAGAACCGAAACGAACGATTCTTTCGATCGCCTACGAAGTCGGCTTCAATTCAAAGTCCTCTTTCAACCAAGCCTTTCTTCGTTTTACGGGAATCACACCGAAGGAATTCCGCAAAAAAAGATCGGGTTTATAAATCCTTCCGTCATTTTTCGTATTCATTGATAGATCCGGCCGAATCGACCTCCAAGGAGAGTTAGAATGTAGAGAAAGAAAATTTTTCTTTTTTAAAAGCGAGGTTTCTATGAGACAAAACGTTTTCATCTCTTATCTTGCGGACTCCAATCTTGTCTTCTTACTGCTTTCGACTTTTGGAATGGTCCTTGTCTCCGAACCGTTTCTTTTTTCGGTTTTCGTTTTGTCCTTGCTTATGAATTGGAAGTGGATTTTTTCCTTTTTGGAAATTCGGAATTCCTACGTTTCGGTATTCGGAAGAACCGATCTAAAGACGGAAAATTTTCCGCTCCCGGAGAAAAGATCCTTATCGGAAAACGTTACGATTCCCGAAAAAAGAAATTCTCTCCTGGATGGTTTGGATTTGGAGAAACAAAAAGAAAAATTGGAACGTTTGATGATTCAAGAAAAACTTTTTTTGGACGAAGAACTCAGGCTCCCGTCTCTGGCGGAGGAAATGAATCTTTCCGTACACCGTCTTTCCGCGTTGTTAAACGAATTCATCGGAAAAAGTTTTCACGAGTTCGTTAACGGTTTTCGAATCGAAGAAGCCAAACAGATGCTCTTGGAAGAAAAAGAGCGATCCGTATTATCGATCGGACTTGCGGTAGGTTTTAATTCCTATTCCGCATTCTTGAGATCTTTTATGAAATCGGAATTACAAACGCCTAAAAAATTCAGAAGTAGATCAAAACTTCCACAATAGAAATCTGCGAATGAATTTCATCTTGTTCAGAAAAAAAAATCATCTTATATTTCTATGAGATACGAGCGCTGGTACAGGTTACTATTTTACCATGATTCAAGACTATCTATTTAAAGAGGAAGATGGCTCATTACGATTCTGGCAGACCGAAATCTATGAAAAAAATCTGGTGATCACCGAAGGCCGATTAGGAATCGATCGGAAGATTGAAATTAAAAAGTATTTCAATGAGAAGGAAGTTTTTCAGAATTTGGAAAGTTTACGAAACGATACATTCAAAGAAGGATTTAGGAGAGCTTCCCAACTCGACCCAAACATGGAAAACGAGATCCTAATAAAAATCGAAAAAGAATCCGATTTTCATATTCGACTTGAAATAGCAGAATCCCTACTCTTGAACGTCAGCGATTCCAATCGAAAAAAACTTTTGAAATCTCTTGTACGGGATTGTGATTGTATCCTTATGGGACTCGGAACGTCCGACGGAGAGGATTACGACGGCGAAGACGAATATTATCCTCAAATGATTCAGGAAGAAACGGGACTGACACCCGAAAATGCTCGAAACATTTATAAAAAGAAATTTTTCGCTTACGGAAACTTATTAGAATCAGAATAATTTTTCAAATTGAATCCGTTCATTTTGTTAACTGAGATATCCCATTCTTAAAGACACATCCTTGGAATCTCAAAGGAAATCTGTCGGAACTCCGACAATCTTTCCGTAAAACTCGCGCGCCCCGCCCGATTTTCGGGTGGAGGGGCGGGTGGTGGAAAAAACCACGGAGGACTTTCCTCTATCATAAAATCAAACTTTTTGCAAGTACAAAACTTTCTTGTCGGAACTACGACAGTCTTTCCGTAAAACTCGCGCGCCCCGCCCGATTTTCGGGTGGAGGGGTGGGTGGTGGAAAAAACCACGGAGGACTTTCCTCTATCATAAAATCAAACTTTTTGCAAGCCCAAAACCGCCGTGTAGGAACTCTAACAAAACCCTTCCATTCCGCGGATGACTCTCTTTTTTAGCACTCTCAACTAAAAGAGGAAGAAGTCCCAACTAAGAACCCGGCATTCAAACCGATTCAAATCAGGATAAAATTTTCGTTCCTGGAATTTCCAAAACGAACTTGGAACCGAAAACCGAAGCTGGAGTCGTAAAACCAGCTTGTATTTTTCCCTTCTCCACCTTGGCAATGGCGGCTAACGCGGATTCCATCGTGAACTCGTAACCTTCCGAGCAACGCATCCGAATCGAAACTTTTTTCGAACTCGCTTCCGTCCAGGCCTCTCCCCAGAGAAGGATCGAACCACTTTTTCTTTTTTCATCCCCCGGTCCGCTGACCGTAAGTTCCACGAGTTTTTGTAAACCTTTCAAAACGAGTGAACTTTTGAGAAGCGCAGTCGTAGGTTGAAACCATCTAAGAAGTTTTGCCTGAGAAGGCGGCAAAGAAGAATAGACCGTGATATTGGGAATCGCAGTCGATACAAAGGCGGTAAACACGTCCCCCCAGGGAATCGCAAAAAACTCAGCATAACTTCCGCTGATCTCCACGATCTTTTTTAAACTCAACTGTGGAATGTTTTCTATCTTTCCATTCCTTCTCACCTTGCTTCCGTAGGGTAATTGAGCAAGCGCGCTTTTGAGAGTACCTCGGGAGATATCGGTGAATCCGGAAAATCCGAGTTCTAAAAAATGAGCCTTAGGAAGTTTCTCTTTGAGCATCACCGCAAGACAATCGGTGGGAACGATGTCAAAACCGACCCCCGGAAGAAGCATTACCTTTTTTGCAAGTGCCTTGGAAGAAAGAGCGTAGAGTTTTTCGTAAACCGGGATTTCTCCCGTGATATCCAAATAATGAACACCGGCAGCAATACAAGCATTCGCCATAGGAACCGCAGTTTCCACAAACGGGCCCGCGCAGTGCAAAACTGCAAAACAATCAGCGATTTGACTTTCGACTTCGGTCGTATTCTCCAAAGAAAAAATCCGATAGGAAAGACCGAGTTCCTCGGCGAGAGGGCGAATCTTGAGTTCAGATCTTCCCGCAAGAATGGGTTTGAATCCCCTTTCCGCAGCTTTTCTCGCGATCAACTCGCCCGTATAACCGTTCGCTCCGTAAAGGAGCCAGTTCTTTTTCTTAGCCGCCATAAAGACCAGGTATAACGTTTGCGGAAGAATTAGTCAAGTTTTGAGAGGAATTTCTAACTGGAAGAAGAAAGAATATTACGAAGAGAATTGACGATCAAAAGTTTTATGAATTCTTTGGGTGAGAATCGAATTCTCAATCCTCCTTTCAAATCACAATGAATCTTCTTTTAGAACCCATATCCGAAAAACACGCGGAATCGATCACGATTCACGCAAATTCCGAAAATGTATTTTCCGGATTGAGAGGTGCGTTTCCCTTTCCCTATCTCATCCAAGACGCGCTCGACTATATACATTCCTGTCTTCGCGACTCTAGATCCAGAACCTTTGCGATCGTCTTTGAAGAAAAGGCAATCGGCGTCGTCAATCTGTTATTCAAGGAGGACGTCTATCGATTCAACGCGGAGATCGGATATTGGATCGGGGAGCAATATTGGAATCGAGGAATTACCACACAGGCGATTTCGTCCATTATAAAGATTGCATATACGGAACACGGACTTCACAGAATCTACGCCGAAGTTTTTTCCAACCGCCCCGCCTCTGCAAGGGCTCTCGAAAAAAACGGTTTCAGATTGGAAGGAACCCAGAAAGAAGCGGTTTTTAAGAATGGGGTATTTCTCGATCAATGGATCTACGCCCGTCTCCGGTCCTTCAGATAAACGATTCATTTTTCCAAAAAACTTCCTCAGACGAGGAAAGATTCCGGAATTTACGGAAGAATCCCTTTTCGGAAACGGTCATTCGAGAAGGTAGAGGCAAAAACTTTCTCGAAAAGACGGGAAAGGATCTGTTCCTTCAGTGAGTTTCAAAAAGAACCGAAAATCCGACCGAAAACGTTCCGTTATGCGAAATCGAAAAAAAAAAGCTCCTTAATTATAACAAACGTAATCTTAAAAACTTGTCGATTGAACACTGTTCTCTTTTTTGAATTGACTGATTCGGAATTCGAAGAATAAACTCAAACCAGAACTTATTGGGGCGGCTTTATGGAAATCAATCTAGTCACGATCGCAATTCCATTCTTCTTTTTACTCATTTTTATAGAAATGGGATATTCTGCGTATCGAAAACGGAAACTCTATCGATTGAACGATTCAATCAACGATCTCTCTGCAGGAACAGCCAGCGAGGTGATCGGTGTTTTTATGAAGACGGTCACCTTAACCGCTTACATTTACATCTATCACAATTTTAGAATTTTCAACCTTCCTTCCTGGCCGGGAGAAGCGATGTCCATCGTTCCTGCGGGTGCAATCGGACTCAGTTCCACGACTTGGGCCTGGATCCTTGTGGTAGGAGTTTGGATTCTTTGCGGAATCGGATACGATCTGGCCTATTACTGGAACCACCGTCTCAGTCACGAAATCAATTTTCTCTGGGCGGGACACGTTGTGCACCATCAGAGCGAAGAATACAATCTCACGGTCGCTCTCAGACAGGCGAGTTTTCACGGGATTTTTACTTGGGTATTTTACCTTCCCTTGGCGCTCATCGGTTTTTCGCCGATCGTCCTCATCCTCAACGGACAAATCAGCCTCATCTATCAATTTTGGATTCACACAAAAGCGATCGATAAACTCCCCCGTTGGTTTGAAGCGGTTTTCAACACACCTTCTCACCATAGGGTTCACCACGGAATCAATCCGAAATACATCGATAAGAATCACGCAGGAATTTTAATCATCTTCGATAAGATGTTCGGAACCTTCGAACCTGAAACCGAAGAACCAGTTTATGGAACCGTAAAACCCCTCCAGAGTTTCAATCCTATCTGGGCAAACCTTCAGTATTGGTCGGAAATCTTCGAACTCGCTTGGAAATCACCCCGCTGGTCCGATAAAATCAAAGCCTTTTTTGCGGCTCCCGGCTGGAGACCCAAAGAACTCGGAGGGCAATATCCGATACCGGAAGTTTCTCCGAAAACATTCCATAAATATGATATAGAACTTCCGAAAGGATTGAATATTTATTCTTTGGTTTGGTTTATTCTTACTGTCGGGCTCGCGTTCGGAATGCTTTTAAAAGTAAAAAGCCTTCCTTGGTTCAACATCGGAGTAATCAGCGCAATCACGCTCCTTTCACTTCTTACGTTAGGCGGAATCCTGGAAAGAAAACGTTGGGCCTTGTTCGTGGAGCCGATTCGTCTCGCGATCTTAGTCGCTGGGGCTTATACACTTTCCGGGGCAATGAATGTCACGATCGGAACCTTGGCGTTGAGTGCGATTTCAGGGGTTTGGTTTTTGAGTTATCGTTCTTCTTTTATCGAAGGAAAGGAAATCGACCCGGTCCAAGATATCCTCAGGAGAACCGCCTAATATCTGTTAGGCGTCTTTTGTCCTATGGTGGAACCAGACGTTCGGTTCCACATACTCTCCCAAGTTCGAGTCTCGGTCGATGATGACCGGGACGAGACCTCCCGGAATTGCGAACTCACCCGATTTCGGAAAACTCAAGCCGGTCCATTTTTCCCATTCCGGAATCGTTCCGCGGATCACCATCGATTTTTTTTCGATTCGGATTAGTTCTGCACCCGCCCTTTCGTGAACGCGAATCCAAGGGTCTTGTGCAAAACCGTCCTCCCTTCTTCTTTCTAAATATTCTTCCAAGGATAAGAACGGAAATTTTTCCTTTTGATTCGGTCTTACGCAGGCGAACAAATGAAGAATGTTCTGGGACGCCGCATTTTTTTTGAGCGCGGAAAGAATGGAATGAGACAAAGCGGAGCCTCTAAATTCAGGAAGAATTTCGATCGACCATGCGCTCGCAGAATTGGAATCGATTCCGGTTTCAAGATCTTTTACACCTTTTAGAACCGCTTCTCCCCAACCTTTCGGCAAAGTGTTTTCTTCCCCGTTCCAATAAAAAGGAATCATCTTTCCCGTGCCGGCGACTCTTCGATCCGTTGTAAGAGCGGCACAGTGCAACGTCGGAAATTTCTCCACAACCCAAGGGTAAAATTCTTTTCCGATCGGATCTTGGTTTAGAAAAACAGGCCAAACGTCTATATCCAACTCTTCTTTGGAAATTCCTTCGGCAAAGGCTTGGGCAAATGTGATCAGTCGAAATTCCATTCTTAGATTCAAAAAAGAAATGGGTGAAGAATTGAAAACAAAAAAGCCTCCGATGTCCGAAGGCTTTCCAAAAGAAACCACCGATGAAAAAGAGGAGTTTTTCCCAAAATCCGAAATGTGGGAACTCCCTCCCTTTTCGATCACACTTCGATCTCTCGGAAGCTAAAAATAGCGAAATCTTCGGCTTTTGTGGGAACTCTTACGAACTTTCTTTCCGATTTTTTGAGACAAACTTTAAGGAACCGTCGCGAACGTCACCGTAATCGCGTCCACATAGGCTTTCGTCAGAGTGTCCCAACTAGAACCGACCGGACTTGTGGTGGCCGCCGATTTTCCATCCGTTCCGACTCGATCATACAACGAATCCACTCTGGAGGCAGCAACGTAATCCGAAGGAATCGCAGTGGAAGCGACACCTTCCGCGACAAATCCGTTAAAATTGAACAGACCGTAAGTAGGAGTAAACGGTATAAACTGATTCACGGTCGGAGTACAGGTAATCGCCTGTCCCGAAGTGATCGCTGCTTGTTCCAATCCACCTTTTGCGGTAACGTTTAGATTTCCGTCCAACTTTTGGCTGTAAGCAAGTTTGTAATATTCTCTTCCGGCTCCGGGACAAAGACCTTGGTTGTGCGCGTATCCGAGCGCCGTAGTCCCCGAGTTGATCGGAATCAGATCCGTATTCCCCGCAAAACTAACGACCGACTTGAAACAAAAAATCGTTCGATTGTCCATTTCTTCCAAAATCACCCTTCCCGTGTCCACGTCTTGACCGAGCGCATCGGCACCGAGAGTTCCCTTCCAAGAATAAGTCTGGATCAATCCTTGGTTGGCAAATCCGGTCACAACGGGCTGCACAACATAACTTTCGATGATCGCGGTCGCCCCGGTCCATCGAAGCGGATCCAGACGACTCAATTGATAGAGAAGTACAGCCCCGTCTCCGGAAGCTTCTCTTGGATTATCATCGAAGAAAAATTGGAGCGCGGGTTGATTGTCGCTCGTAGAACGAAGTTCAAAAAAATTAGTAAAAGATGCCGCCGCGGCCAAAGTAGTCGGTTTGTAGGCGACCGCTCCCGAATTCAATTTCAAACGGAGGGTAAAGGATTGTCCGTTCATAATTTGATTGGGAAGAGTGAGGTTGACCGTAGTGCCCAAAGGAAAATTTTTACGGATCGCAGAAATCAAATCGTCCATAAAAAGGGAATTCCCTCTCGCCCAAGTCGCGGACTGACGTACAAATCCCCAGGTGTCGGCGCTCGCCTTCAGAGGTTGTAACATCTCCAGATGAACCGGAAACGGTTTTGGAGAATCCTCTCTTACAAAAAAAGGAACTCGATCCGATCGAAACGTAAGTCCGGTTCCAAAAAAAAGAAACGCTACAAAAGAAAAATAGATCCAAGATTTTTTCATACTCGGCTTCCTCATTGAGCGATTCCTTTAGGAACGATGATAAAAAAACCGGTCTTACTTTGTTCCACGTAAGGCTGACTTACGATCCAAAGAAGAGCCCCGATCTGGAGATCGTTATTTTTTTCTTCCTTCTTACACGCTCCGAAAAAGAGGGAAACTAAAACCGCTGCGAGCAAAATTCCCGCAGAAAAAAACATACGAAATTTCTTCATAAATATCCTCCCCCACAACTTGAGGTTTGTATTAAAGTAACATTCGATGGATTTTCTTTTTTCCAATGGAAAGAATTTGTATCCCTATAAAAGTATCCACAACCGAACGATAGTCAATCAAGATTCTTACCGGTCGGTTTGTATCTTTTTTGTAATTTATAAAAAGCTCTCCATGCACTCAGACAAATCCTTGATTCTATTCTTAAGAAATCCGGCGTTTGGCCGGGTGAAAACCAGACTCGCCAAAACTCTCGGTGATAAAAACGCCCTGAAAGTCTACGAACAACTTTTGGAGATCACAAAAGAACAAATCAAAAAGTTGGACGCTCCGGTTCGGCTTTACTTTGATTCGATTCCGGATTCCGACTTTTCGGATTGGGGAAACAAAACGAGCATTCATCTTCAAACCGGAGAAGACCTCGGAGCAAGAATGCAGAATGCGTTTTTGGAAACGTTTCAAAGCGGAGCCGAAAAAGTTTTGATCATCGGAAGCGACTGCCCCGATCTCCAAACAAAACATATCAACGAAGCGTTTTCGGCTTTAGGATCCAAAGACGCTGTAATCGGTCCCGCAAAAGACGGAGGGTATTATTTGTTGGGTTTAAAATCAATTTCCCTCGATATTTTTAAAAACATTCCGTGGAGTAGCGAACGGGTTTTTGCAATGACATTAGAAAAATTGCAATTAGAGAGAAAGGATGTTTGGATTCTTCCGATATTAAACGACATCGACGAAGAAACCGATTTGGAGCCTTATCTCCGATCGGGAAAGCTGAAGATCTAACGGGGACAAAGGATCATTCCTTAAGAGATCGGTTCGGATTCCCATTAAAGGGTTTTCTTTTGAAATCGGTTCCCGAGAATACGTCCATGCGATTTTTCGAAAACAAACCGGTCTTTTTTTGGATTTCTTTTTTTTTAGGAATCGGAATCGCAGCGCCGAACATCTCCGCGGAAAATCGGAAAGTCTCCGCAAACGCGTTCCTCAAACTCAAAAACGTAAAGTTTCGTCTGGAAGATGAAATCTACTTTACGGTGAATAAACTAACCGTGGAAGCGATCTCGAATCGACAAGGTTCGCCGGTGAACTTCAACGATCCTTCCTCTTTTCATCTCAATCTTTTTCAAGGAGAAACCGAATTTGAAATTTCGGTCTTGGAATTTTTATTCAACGAAAACATAAAAACGTTTCCGAACTTTCCATTACGAAAATTGAAACTATCCTCCGTCGAAATCGAAGGAAAAAGAAAAATCAGAATTACGGGTGAATACAAACTTGTTTTCTGGGTGGACGTGGAAATGATCTGCAATCTGGAATTGGTTCCGAACAGTTCCACGTTGATCCTAAAATCGGAATCGATGAGCGCCGCTGGAATTCCGGGAGCCGGTGATTTTCTTTCCTATGTCGGAGTCGGTCTCAAAACTCTTCTTCCGATTCCGGAAGGCCGAGGATTGAAAATCATAGAAAAAAGTTTTCGTATTCAATCCTTTCTTCTCTTACCTCCTCCGCGTATCGAGGGAACGATCGTCCATCTCGAATTGTTTCCCGATCGAATCCTTGTTCGTTTCGATTCTCAAAAAATTCCTTCGCTTCCCCGGCTTTCATTTCTTCCGGGAATTCCCAATCAGATTGCGATGTCCGGAGGTGAGATCCGAGTCGGTTCCGTTTTTTTAAAGAATACGGATCTTCACCTGATCGATCAGGATCCTTCCGATCCACTCGACTTTCACATAAAAAATCTTCTCTTACAACTTTCCTCGGGAAATCTCAATCTCAATACAAAGGGAGAACTGAAAGTATTTCTTCCGGATTATGAAGATTTAAAAAAGTAGAATTTAGATCCAAAGCTACTTATAGAAAGATCATCCTCGAGCCGCCGCTTTCCCATTTATTCCGTTGACTTCCCCGACCGTTCAAGAAAGCTGTAGGAAGTCCAATTCCGTTCTTCAGGAACCGTTTCTGGATCCATACAACTATAAAACAACAGGTAACGTGTTGTGAAAAAAATAATTTCCATTCTTTTCCTTTTCTCCTTGTTCCTTCCCAATCTGCTTTTTTCTCAAAATTCCGCAGACCCGAATCCGTCCACCCAAGAAGGTTCACCCCCCGCTCCTCCGGAAGAAACTCCGTCCGACGAGGAACTGATTTCTTCCACCGTAAAAAAATTGATCGGCTTTATTCGTTATAAGAAAAACGAAAAGGCGATCGCAATCATTCACGTAAAACAATTCAGCAATCAACTCCTGAAATCATCGGGCAAAATTGCGGACGCGGATCGAAAGGAATTCGAGGAAGCGATTTCGGATTTTATCGTTCACCGCAGCTTTCCGATCGCTCACAAATATTTCGATAAGATCGATATCAACTACGAAAAACCTGTAATTAAAGGTGAGAATGCAACGCTCGCTTCTTCCATCATCTGGAACGGTTCGGAACGAATCACTTTCTCTTGGATCCTAAGTAAGATCGATGGAACTTGGTATGTCACAGACTTCTTAAACGAAGGCAAATACGCTTCCGAAACCAATCGAACCAAATCAGTCGATCCTTCCATCAAAAAGAACGGTATCAAACAAACCATCGCGCTTATCAAAAGAGAAGCAAAGAACTAAACAAACATGAGAAAGCTTCTTTCCGGACTTACAGACTCCATCCTCCTCAATCCGATTCGTTCGTGTAGCGTTTTGGCCGTTCTTCTGATTCTTTCTTTGTGGCAGGCGTCCAAACTTACGGTCAACAGCAACAACTTGGATCTTCTTCCTAAAAGTAATCCTTCGGTGATCAAAACACAGAAGGTCATCGAGATGATCGGCGGGAACGGGTTTTACATCCTCAGTATCAAGTTTAAAGACGAAAAGGGAATGACGGAACATCTGACCAAGGCCTTTGTCGCGAAAAAAAAAGGTCAGAACGAGGTTTGGGAACAGGAACTGAAAGAAGCCGAAAAGGTAAAACAGAAAAACGCGAGCTACTATAAAGAAAGAGAACTCGCAATCAAAAACGCTTCCGATCTTTTAAACGAAAGACTTCTCAAAGAAAAAGAATACGTTCAATATATCTCCTATCGATACAACGTTTCGTTTCTACAGAACCGCCTTCCCCTCTTTTTAAAAACCGAAGACCTTTTGGAAGTCCGCAAACGCGTCAAACGAAAGATCGACGAAGAAGTAGAAAGAGCCAATCCGTTTTTTATCAAACTTACGGACGAAGAATACAACCCGGACTTTAGCGACATCCTTTCCAAATATCAAAAACTTGCAAAAAGAGATATATTCGACGAATATAATATTTCACCGGACAAGGGAATGTTGATTTTTTTGATCAAACCCGCCGGGTCTTTTACAAACATCGAATTCAACATCGCACTCGACAAAAAAATCAAGGAAGTCGTAGCGGATCTAAACCTGGACAAAAAAGGAATTCTCGTCGGTTATACTGGAACTTATCGTCTTCACCTGGACGACTACGAAACACTGATGGCCGCTCTCAAACCGATCGCCGTCACGTCCCTCATCGGCATCGCGGTTTTATTACTTTTCTTTTTTAGAAATCCTCTCTTTATCCTCATTCTCATTGTATCCCTTCTTTCGGGAATTTTATTCTCGTTCGGTTTGACCACGATCGTGATCGGACAACTCAACTCGGTCACGAGCATCATCGCTTCGATTTTGATGGGACTAGGGATCGACTACGGAATCCAATTCTTATATCGATTCCGAGAAGAATACACTCGTAAACAGGATATGCTCCGTTCGATCAAGGACACGATCTATCATACGGGAATCGCCTCCTTTATCTCCGCGTTAACCACAACTTCGGCGTTCGTAGTTCTCGCCTTCTCCGAGTTTAGAGGGTTCAGCGAATTCGGAATCATCGCGACCTATGGAATTTTAATTATCGCGGTTTCGATGTATGGAGTGACGGCTCTTCAGATCACTCTTCTTTTCCGTCTTTTCCCTTCTCTGAAAAAACAATTTATTCTTTCCACAAAGGACCAGACGACTTCCCCTCTTTTGTATCGCTTTTACAAAAAGCCGGGGCTCCTAACGTTAATCGTCATTGCCCTGGTCGCGATGATTTCCTTTTTTAGTTTTAGTCCGGGAATCCACTTCAATTACAACGGACGCGATCTGATGGTCGACAATTTGGACTCCGTAAATCTCTACGACGAAATCGGAGATAGATTCGATATTAGTTCCGATCCTCAGGTGATCGTTGTGGACACTCTGGAAGAATCCGAAGCCGTTTTTGATTACATGACTCCCGTTCCGAATGAGATCGCCGGCTCCGTAGATCAGGTGGTTTCTCTTTGGAACTTCGTTCCTCCGAAAGGGCAACAAAGGGCAAATCTCAAAATTCTAAAACAATTACAAACGGATATGAAACCGGTTAAAGCTGGATTTCTCAAACCGGAACAAAGAAAATATCTTCCGGTCGTGAAAAAATACCTGAGTGTAAAGGAATATTCTTTGGCGGAAGTTCCGACCTACTTCAGTTCTCAGTTCAAGGAAGTAAAAGGTTCCAAAGAAAAAGGACATCTCGTTTTTATTTATCCCAAGGTGGCCCTCTGGCACGGACAAAAACTTCTGAAGTTTTTCGATGCGGTCGGAGAATTACACTACCCGAAACTTTCCAGAAGAGTTTTGAATACGCTCCTCTACGACAGGAACGGAAACGTAAGCGTCGATCAAGTCAAAGACAATTGGACTCCGACGGAAGAACGTCTAATCGTAAAGGCTCTCAATTCTTATTCCGCTTCTCAATTTAAGAATCTGGGTCTATTGGACGGAACCGTCGATTTTATCCTGAAAACGAGACCGTTTAACACGTTAAAAGACGCTAGATCGCATCAGTATGTTTCGAACACCGCGGGAAGTTTGATTCTTTTTGCGAACCTCATTAAGATCGTTCAAAGAGAAGGAATCGCTGCATTTCTCATCACCTTAGTTTTAGTCGTGGTGGTTTTGATTCTATTCTTTCGAGGAATCGTTCCCGCATTGATTTCTTTGATTCCCCTCGTCCTCGGAATTTTTGTGACTCTGGGAATTATGGCTTTGTTCCGGATTCAATTGAACTTTATGAACGTCCTTGTCTTTCCTGTCATCGTAGGATATGGAATTCAAAACGGGATTTATATCTACTACCGATTTAGAGAAGATCACGATGTCGTCCGCGCGATGTCCATGGTCGGTCCTGCGATCATCGCGTCCACGTTAACCACTCTTGTCGGATGGAGTTCTCTTCTGATCGCGGATCAGAAGGGGCTTAAATCGATCGGAGTGGTCGCAAGTATTGGAATCGCGTCTTCTCTTATCATCGCTCTTACTTTAGTTCCGGCAGTTTTGGAGATGGTCTATCGTTCCCGAAAAGAAGAGGAAAAAGAATCCAAGCCTCTGGGCTTTAGCGAAGAAGACGAAAATGCTTCCTCTTCTTTCGTCGCCGAAAAAGAAAACGCCCCCTCTTCTTCAAAAAAGAAAGCCGCGAAGAAAAAAACTCCAGTCTCCAAAAAGACGACTCTTAAAAAGAAAAAAGGATAACTTGAGAATGATCAAAAACGGAATCTTCTTAATCGCTCTGGCTTTTGTTACGGCAAATTGTACGGTAAAATATATCAGAACAGGAGCGACCTGGGAAAAGGAACTTGGGACGTTCAAGCGTCTGGCCGTCCAGGTCCCTGCGGAAAGCGAAGCCGGAGAATCCGAAAAAAAATTGGCCGCGAAGATTTCCGAAAATTATCTTTCGCACCATAAGGAATTTATCATCTATCCTTACAAAGCCGGAGCTTCCGTCTGCGGAAGTTCCGATAAAAAAGTACAGGGAATCTTTCAGCTAAAAATCATCGAAACGGAAACTCCGGAAAAAGTGAATCTAACTGCACTCGGAAAGGTGATCCACTGCAAAAAAGGAGAAATTCTCTGGGAAGGTTTGGCTCAAAATTCTTATACAAAGAATACGGAAGAGAATTTATCTCTGATCAACACCTACACTCAACTGTACGGAAAGGAAATCGCGGGAAAAGTAAATCCTTACTTCTTTCTGCTCCAGACTCTCTTGGAAAAATTGGACAGCCCGATTCTTACCGAAGACGAAAAGGACGAAAAGATAGAAGTGGAAGCGAGATAAAAAATTTATTTCGTAGAGGAAGGAACCGAGAGGGATTCGAGAAACGTGTTGTATTCCACACATTCCGGAATTTGATACGTAACGATGGAACCGCAGTCGGCTCGTTCCACACTCTTGATGCAGAGTTCCGCATCCAGTTTTAGATTGTCGCTTAATTTTTTAAGAACGATCGGCTCTGATTTATCCAGATCATAGTTGAAATCACTGTAACACTGTGCGTTATCCGGATAACTAAGGCTCGCTTCTTTGCGATGAGGCCCTTCCAGAGAAGAAAGATAAGACTCCTTACAACGACTCATCTGTAAACAATACGCGTCGGCGACCTTTTTATAGACTTCCGCAGAAGCGGCTTGAGAGACGGCTCCCCCTTTTTCGCAATGAATCACAAAAACTGCGATCAAGACGATTCCGGAAACTTTTGGTAAAAGGGCGCGCATATCGAAAGAATAAAGAAAGAACCCTCGTTGGCAAGTTTTTTCCTAACTGGGGAATCGGATTCAAGAAGAAGAATTTCAGTAAGAAAACGCCGAGCGTAAACGTCAGCTTTCGATTTCCAACCCAAAAAGATTCGCGCTGTTTTTCAAAAAGACCTTTCGTTTTATTTCCTCGGACAAAGAAGAATTGAGGAGATTTGAAATCGGATGACTGAGCGCGTAAGGAATGCTCGGAAAATCGGAACCGAAATGAACTCGGTCCGGAAATTTTTCAAGGATCGCGAGATACGGATCCGTTTCTTCTCCCGTAGCAAGAAAATCCACGAAGACCATCGTCGTGTCCAAACGAAGTTCCGGATAAATCGACATCAGCTCCACGTATTCCCAGACCTCACTCGCCCCCATGTGCGCCACGACGACCTTCAATTCCGGATAACGTTGAATAAACGACCGAAAATAACGAATGTTCGTATAAACTCCGGGAAGAGGAGCGTCGCCGGAGTGGATCACAAGAGGGATTTTCTTTTTTTCCAAATAAGAAAACGTATCGGAAAGTTCGGATCTCGTCAGATCGAGTCTTCCCACTTCACAATGAAGTTTAAAACCGCGAAAACCGTAATCTTCCACTGCTCGTTTTACATATTCAAGACAACCCGTTTCCGGAAAGAACGTCCCAAAAAGAATGGCACCTCTTGTATTCGAATGATTCTCAAACACCCAGCGATTCAGACCTTCGGCCATTCTTTCCTTATGCGCATAATTCAGGGTCGTAAAAAAACGAACCTGATTTTTAGCCAACGATTCCAGACGTTGTGCCTCCGTTTCCCGGTAAGCGATCTCCCAGTTTACCCCGTCGAACCACTTCCAAATCTGTTTCATCACGTATTCCGGAAAAAAATGAGTATGAATATCGATGATAAACGGAAGTCCGTATTTTTTTAGAAGTGGAAGATGGGACGGAGAGGATTCGTCTCGAAGGGGTGGACGATGCTCGGGATGTTTCCAGGGAAAGGGCGAAGGAAGAATCGAATGAGAATCCGAAGAAAGAATATGATGACAGCAAGGAAGCATACCGAGAGTTTCTTTTCCCCCTAACGTGCGTCAATCGATTGTCTCTTTTTTCCTTGACTGATCCTAAAGAGAAGGTTTCCATAATTGAAATTTTCGGGAGGATTTATGAATCCAATTTTTCAGGCATTGAAGATAGGAACCGTATTTTTTTGGGTCTTAGTCGGAGCCAGTCTTTCGGGTGCTCTTCTTTTCGGCGAACCTTTGGACTTTCTCATACGCGCGGTCGGGATCGGAACGCTTGTAGTACATCTTTTCGAGATCGTATATTTCTGGATTACTCTCAAACATAAGTCTTCGAACCCGATTTTAGACGCGTTTCAGATTTTCATCTTCGGCGTTTTTCACATGATACCGCTGAAAAACAAAAAAGTTTAAAAATCGATTTCAAAAAGAAGCGGATTTGATCCCAACAAATGTCGCGGAGTTAAAGTTTAGGAACAAGAATTCACGAAAATTTCTCGATTGGATCCAAACGAAACAAAAGAGATTTTTTTAAATCAACGTACAAGTTTCTCAGAAGAAAGACTTTAGGAAGTATTTATGGAGTATGAAAACTTCGAAATCTCTCCATAAAACATTTCTTAGGTTTAGGGAGAATTCGATCCTGTTTTCAGAGAGTATCTTTCTAAAACAAAACCTTCTACGACCTTTTTCTCTTCCAAAAGATACGATTTCGACTCCAGAGAATATTTTGTATCAATCCATTCTTCGTAAAAATCCTGAGGCGCGTTGATGTCCTTGGGAGGTGTTAAACCGAAATAAAAAACTTGAATTCCAGGAACGCGATTTTTTACCAAAATGGATTCAAGGTGTTCCCAGGATTTTTCGTTGTTTGCCACAAAATGATTCTTTTCCAAATAAGAAGTGGAGATCAAAAACATATCGAATAAACTTTTGTGGACCACAGGATAAGTCGGATACCGATTCCATTCTCCTTGAAGAATTTCGAGGTGCTTTTTGACGAAGTCCACAACTTGAATATTCTTACGGGTATGATACAAACCGAAAAATATCTGCAATACGCATAAAAGGTAAACGATCGAATTTGCGATCACCTTTTCCCGAATTTGAATGGATTGAAAAACTATCGCGAGCAATAAAACAAAACAATAATAAGAAATTTCGGTAAATCGCAAACCTGCATACAAACCTCCCGGATTGTATGGACTAAACGTCTGCACTAGCAAAAGTCCGAGAACGCTCACGAAGAACAACAAACGGTAAACGTCGGTTTTATTTCTTTTCAATATGAAAAATCCTACAATTCCAAAAATCATCGGGGCGCAGTAGGAAAACAAACCTACCTGAATCGGCGTGCCTAAAAAATATCCCTTTAAAAGTTCGATCTTTGTAAGAAGGTTTAACTTTAGAAAATCCGAATATGTAATTTTACTTCGAATTCCGAGCGCAGTCCCGAATTCTATGTAATTGAGAGATGCAAAGAATATGATTCCCGCCAAAAAACCGAACAAAAGATAACGAAACTTCCAAAAAAGATCTTTCAGAGAATTTTTGAAAAATAAAATCGAACCCAACCCCAGCGAAAAATAATAAAACACCGTTTCCGATCTGAGAAACAACGCCAAGGATCCGATCAGTCCGTAAAGAACGCCGATCTTGGTAGATTGCCCTTGTAGCAAAATCGCGAGGGTAGAATTCAAAAACAACAAAAAGCAAAGATTGGAAATTACGGTTTCCGAATATTCAAATCCCGAGTTTTGCGGATAACCGGTGAGGGCGAGTATAAAAACGACAAGACCAATCGACTGATTCTGGATTTCCAACCGAAGAGTCGCGATTTTATAAACCAGGAATGCGACCAAAAAGTAAAAAAGTAAAATGGCTCCGTTTAAAAAACGAGTTCCGGTCAGAAGATACAATCCGGAAAAACCCTGAGCAAAAAAAGCGGGATATTGAAATCTACAAGTATCCGCAGACCTCTTAGAATCCGTATAAATCACCCAAGGATAGTGAAACGGAAAGTGTTTGAACTCCGGGTCAATCGCTTCTGCTCCATACAAACAATTGTGGTTTTTGATTCCTTTTTGGGCATACTGAGCCGTTTGATAGAGTTTGATCTGGGCATCCGTCTGAATGAGAGGAGAAACTCCTCGATCCCATTGAACTCTTTTCCAAACAAAAAACAAAACAAGAAAGATCGAAAGGATCCAAAGAGTTCTATGAATGACTTTATGAAACGTATGATTTTGAAACAAAGGGATCTCCATTCTAAAGTAAAAAAATCGACTATAGCCAGTGACTTCCCTTGGGAATATATTTTTCAGGAAGTCCTTTCTGAAAAAAGTTTTTCTTGGGCTGAATCAAATTGTAATAAAGAATATGGCGTAACGCGGCTACCCCGTCCTTCCAAGTGATTTTTTTTCCTTCCAAATAATTTCTTGGGTAATAAGAAATCGGAAATTCCTGCACTCGAATTTTGAGTCTGGCGATCTTCGCGGTGACTTCCGGTTCAAATCCGAAACGTTTGGATTCTAAGTTTATGTTCTTGATGATTTCGGACCGAAACGCCTTATAACAGGTTTCCATATCGGTGAGATACAATCCACTAAATACGTTAGACGCAACCGTAAGGAATCGATTGATCATATAGTGGAACGTTCTGTGAACCTGTCTTCCGTCTTTTTTGAATCTGGAACCGAACACTACGTCGGCCTTTCCCGAAACGAGTGGCCCGAGCAAAACTGCGACCTCGTCCATATCGTATTCGAAGTCCGCATCTTGAATGATCAAAAAATTTCCGGTCGCAGACTGAATTCCTCTTTGTAAGGCGGCGCCCTTTCCTTGGTTTTTATCCTGGAGAAGAATCTGATGTGGGGATCGAAACGAAAAGGATTCTAAAATGGAAAGAGAATCGTCCTTGGAACAGTCGTCGATAAAGACAAGTTCTTTCTCGGTCGGCAATACGAGAGAATCCACTTTTTCTAAGAATTCCCGCAAATGACCCGATTCGTTATAGATCGGTATGATCAGAGACGTCTTATCTCCCGATTTTTTCTTTTTGAGAGGAGAGCTCTTTTTTTTCTTAGCGGAAACCATTTACTATAACATTTCTGAGAAAGTTTTGAAATCGTCAACGGTTTAAACCGTTGGGATATGTTCTCGATTCATTGAATTTATGTTCTCTGTTTATAGATCGATTCCAATGAAAACTTCTACTTGAAGAACGCCCCTCAGCCCGCGACCTCGAAAATTTTTTTACAAAAAAAACAGAGATCCGAGCGAGGCGAATTTTAAGACATCTAACGCGGCAAACGATTTAGAATATCGTGATATTCTTTTGCCATCCCTAAGACCACTTCTTTTGCGGGAATCAATCCTTCGATCTGTGCGACCCCGTGTCCGGCGGACCAGATATCCCGCCAACGTTTGTATTCCTGATCCAGATTCTGAGACTCTCCGCTGTGAGAAAGGTCCCCCGCCTTCTCCACGGATTTTTTGAGCCAGTTTGCAGGAATCCCCGAAATCTTTTCGGTATAGACGATTTCTTCGGGCCCGGATTCGATGAGCATCTGTTTGTAACCTTCGGACGCCATCGCTTCCGGAGTCGCGATCAACCTTGTTCCCACATAAACCGCATCCGCACCCAACGCGAGCGCCGCGACCATCTGAGCGCCGCTGGAAATCGCTCCCGCTGCAACGATCGGAAGTCCCGTTTCTTTTTTTAAATAAGGAAAAAGACTAAATGGAGAAATGTTTCCCGCGTGCCCACCCGCACCTTGTGCGACTGCAATCAAAGCGTCCGCACCCGCTTTTGCGACGATACTTGCGTGCTTCAAGGTCGTCACGTCACAAAACACTTTGGACCCTACGCTTTTTGCTTCGCTCACGACGGTCCGGGGACTTCCCAAGCTCGTGATCAAAAGTTCGACCTTGGCATCCAGAACCACTTCCAACTGCTTGGACCAAATCGGATTATGCGATTTGTGAAGGATCAAATTTACACCGATCGGTTTTTTTGTTTTGGAACGGATCTCTTGCAACGCGTCTTTGAGTTGTTCCGGAGAACGATAATTGAGAGAAGGAAAACATCCGATTCCGCCAGCTTCGGAAACCGCAACGACCAGATCCGGATAGGAGACCAAAAACATAGGAGCTCCGATAATCGGCAAATCGATTCCGAGCATTTCCGTAATTCGAGTATTCAATTTCATTCTGAGAATTCTTTGGATAACTCTCGTTTTAAGCAAGGAGGATTTTTCTTCCCAAAATGAAACCGTTTTGAAATTCTGAGCGTATGATCGTGATTGCGTCCTCCTATAAAATTTTCGAAGAGAAGATAGAAGATTTCAAAAAAGTCAGTCAAGAGATGGCAAAAGAATCTCTCGAAACCGAGGAAGGTGTCCTAAGACTCGACGTTCTCCAAGTGGATGGAGATCCCGGAAAATTCTTATTTATGGAAGTGTATAAGAGCGAGGCCGTAAGAAAAGCTCATCTCGAAACTCCTCAATTTATTTCCTGGAGAAGAGCCGTTCCGGAATGGTTAAGCCAGGGAAGCACTTCGATTCAATATCTTCCGATTCACATCGACCTTCCCGGCTAACATGTGTTTTATCCGGATAAAAAGTAAGTAGAAACCGTTCCCTTTCCTTTGATATCGACCTCTCCTCTTTTTTCCAATCGGAAGATGGAAGAAGCTGCCAAAAAGTATTCTTCCGTAACGTGAATTTTTCCGGGAAGTCCGTGAGATTCCATTCTAGACGCGAGATTGACCGAATCTCCCCAAAGATCGTAGATGAACTTTTTTCTTCCGATCACACCGGCCACGACCGGGCCGGAATGAATCCCGATTCGGATGTTGAGATTTTCACGGATCAGCTCCTCGTTCGTATTCACTTCTTCTAATATATCCAAGGCTAGATTTCCGATTCTTTCGATATGATCCTCGCAGGCGATCGGGATTCCGGCCGCAGCCATGTATGCGTCTCCGATCGTTTTGATCTTTTCGACTCCTCTGTTTTCGGCGAGTTCGTCGAGTCTGGAAAAAAAACGATCCAAAAGTCCCGCGAGTTCATCCGGAGTTTTGCGCGCGGCAAGAAGCGTAAAACCGACGATATCCGCAAAAAGAATAGAACACTCGGAAAAGTATTCCGAAATCTGAGAATTTTCGTTTTTGAGTCGATTGGCGATCGCGTCCGGAAGAATGTTTCGCAGAAGAAGATCGGATTTTTCCTTTTCATTCTCCAGATCTTTGGTTTGTGTTTCGATTGTTCTTGCTTGAAGAAACAATTTTCGGGTAGTCAGTTCCAAAGTATAACCGGCAATTACCGCGAAAAATTCGGAGAACCATATTAGAAAACTATAAATCGTTTTTTCTTGTCTTGGCATACCGTTGTCCGTAAAAAGGGTGTATTGATACGCCGCCAAATAGAACGAGGTTATAAGAAAAGCGGGAAGGGTTCGGATTCTTAAAACCAAAAACGCATAGTAAGAAATGATGATCAAAATTGTGAGAAGAATCGCGTGCTGATCTCTGATAAAAGCATATCCCACGTAAACCGCGGTTATTCCTCCGAGCGCATTGCTGAACATCGACATGGGGACCATAAATTTTCTAAATCTTTGAAACGTGGTAAGAATCAAAACGGATCCTAAGACCGCACTTGCGATCAGGATCCAGAGAACCATTTTATCCCTGATCAGGAGGACGTCGTAAAATAGGAGAAAGATCGCCCCATATCCCAAGGCGGCGGAAACCGCTCCGATCCGAACAAAAGAAGCGATATGATCCGTTAGGAAAGATCGAAATTCTTTTTCCAAACCCGGATCTAAGAATCGAAGAATATAACTTTGAAACATCGGGGTATTCTGACTATAAAAGCGAGTGAGTGCAAGACCTTTTCGATGGGGAGCTTTGGACTTGACAGGGAATTTTGATTCTTATATTCTGTAACCAGACACTTTACAGATATGACCAGCCGGTTTACAGTCGCGATTCACATTCTTTCCCTGCTTTCGTTAAGCGAAGGCAAAACCAGAACGTCCGAAGAGCTTGCGGAAAGTGTGAACACAAATCCCGTGGTGATCCGTAAAATTCTTTCCCTTTTGAAAAATCAAGGAATCGTCCGAAATCAGATGGGCCCCAACGGCGGTTACATTCTGGCAAAACCTTCCTCCGAGATCAACCTAAAGGAAATCTACGAAGCGATCGACGAGAAGATCTTTCAGATGCACTCGAAAACTCCCAACAAGAAATGTATCTGCGGTCATTCCATTCAACCGATTTTGACAAAGGTTTATGAAAAGGCCGAACGCGTGTTAGAAGACGAGCTCGGTTCCACCAATTTGGATTCGATCACGAAAGAGATTCTGACCTTTTCTAAGAAATGATTTTGCCCGAGTAACCGTGTCGCGCATCCCTTCGTGTCTTTTATAAAACCGTTATAGAAATTCGATACAATGCTCTGGAAGCTCCGATAAAATGTAGGAATTCCTTCGGATTTACGCCCCTTTTTTGGGATGCAAGTTTCCAACAGACGGATCGCCGCCGGATTTTTTATTGGAGTTCCTACGTTCTGAGATTTTGAAAAAGTATCTCGTTTCCTATTCTTTCTCCGACATTCACCTGAATCTGCGGCCGCTCGGCAAAGGAGAAGAAGCAAACCTTTTTTGAGCCAAGAGCGTGTAGGAACTCCCCAAAGGATTTAAAAAAAGCTCGCTGACATTCCGCTTTTGGGATTTGAAAAATTCTTCACTTCTTTCTTTATTTTGTAACTTTTCTAAATACATTTAAAGGCTATCGGGTCTAAGAAAAAGCCGGAGGTTTTTTATGATTCAATGGGTTCAATCTGGTTCCCAAGATCCTGTTTCGGACAACGTCTCCCGATTTTCTTCTTCGGAAAGAGAAGAAGATCCGATGGATGCCTATTCCAGAGCGGTCACCAACGCGGTGGAAACCGTAAGTCCGGCGGTTGTTCATCTCAAAGTAAGCGGGAATCGCGGAGGTGGGGCCGGTTCCGGATTCTTAATTTCACCCGACGGTTTTGTCGTAACGAATCAACATGTAGTCGAAAACGCGTCCGAGATCAACGCTGAATTTCCCGATGGAAGAAGCCTCAAGGCGATGAAGATCGGAGAAGACCCCATGACCGATATCGCCGTATTAAAAGTCACGAGCGATCCTTTTCCTTATCTGCATTTTTCAAAACCGACTTCCGTAAAAGTCGGACAACTCGCGATCGCGATCGGAAATCCCCTGGGTTACGAATCCACCGTAACGGCCGGGGTAGTCAGTGCATTGGGAAGGAGCCTTCGCTCCCGTTCGGGAAGATTGATCGAGGATGTGATCCAAACCGACGCCGCTCTCAATCCCGGAAACTCAGGCGGACCTTTGGTGAATTCAAGAGGAGAATTGATCGGAATCAACACCGCGATCATTCCATCGGCTCAGGGAATTTGTTTTGCGGTCGGCTCCGGCACGGCGGAATACGTGATTACCCGTCTGATGAAAAACGGTTTTGTAAAACGAGGTTATCTCGGAATTGCGGGGCAGAACCAGATTATTTCCAATCGATTGAAAATCTTCAATAAGTTGGAACAGAGTTCGGGGGTTCTTGTGATCGAAGTGGAGAATTCTTCTCCTGCTGCTTACAGTCTATTAAGAAAAGGTGATATGATTCTTTCTCTAAACGATACCACCATCCGTTCCATCGACGACATGCACCGAACCCTGGATGAATCTACGATCCATAAGACTCTACCGATTCGAGTTTTAAGGGAAGGCTCTTTGAGGACCTTTTCCATCCAGACCGGGGAAATTTGATCGAGGAATCGACAATGATTTCTTAAAAACGGTCTTTGTAGGAACTCTCACCTTTTTTGACGGAAGCTCCTTCCGGTCGGCGCGTGTAAGACGCCTTTGGGTTTTTCGATCCATGTTTTTTTTTGAGAATTCTAAGAATCTGCGGGAGTTCCTACGTTTTTTTGTACAAAAAAGGCTCTGAAAAAATCGGGGCCAAAGCTTGTTAAAAAAAGGAGTTCCTCAAAATAAGAAGTAGTCCAGAAAACTTAAAAATGTGGGAACTCTCACATTTTTTGGATAATGAAGAACGATTCAAAATCTCAGACAAAAATCTATGCGACGTAATCTGTGGGAACTCACACAGTTACATTCGAATTTTATAAAGTGAGAATCTTTTACCCTCTCAGGTTTTTGGCCTGCTCTAAATTCTCATTGGAGTTCCCACGTTTTTTGTATAAAAAGGCTCTGAAAAAATCGGGGCCAAAGCTTGTTAAAAAAAAAGGAGTTCCTCAAAATAAGAACTCCTCGGAAAAAGTTCAAAATAGAAATTTTGTAGGAACTCTTACTTCGGCGTATCGATCGCGAGAAGTTCGGATTCTTCCAAAAACTTCACTTCCATTTTGGAGGAAGTCGGAAGTCCCAAGCCGTCCCTTGCCGACATTTTATTTCCCTCGATTTCGACGGAGCCTGAAATCAGAAAAAAATAAACGCCTCCATTTTTATTTTTTGGAATATAATCGATTCTTAAATCTTTGTTCCCGTGTGCGAGAGAAAAAGTAACGTTCTGATTGATCCAAACAGCTCCATTGCCTTTTTCTGGAGATACGACCGTTTGAAATTTCCCCTGACGATCCTCCACGTTAAACTTCCTCTGCTCATAACGGGGAGTGATACCGATCTTTTCCGGTAGAATCCAGATTTGTAAAAAATTGACGGAATCTTTTGTGGAAGCGTTGTATTCGGAATGTACGATTCCGGTTCCCGCAGACATGATTTGCACTTCTCCTGCTTCGATGACGGTGCTGTTCCCTTCGCTGTCCTTATGTTCCAGACTTCCCGAAAGTGGAATCGAAACGATTTCCATATTCTCATGCGGGTGCGGCGGAAAACCCTTTCCCGCGATTACTATATCGTCGTTTAGAACCCTGAGTTTACCGAATTGAACCCGATTCGGTTCATAATAAGAACTGAAACTGAAAGTATGTCTGCTCTTCAGCCAACCAAAGTCCGCCTTTCCTCTTGTTTCCTGCGCGTGGTATACTGCTTCCATATATCTCCTGAAAATTAGACTCTCTGAATGTAAATTTGTAGAAGATCCCGCGCATTTTCGAAATCAAAGCCGGATTTTTTATGTAAGAATTTTTGCTAAAAGAAGAATCGAATAAAACCCGTAACACAACCCAGAAAGAATCCGAGGATACTTCCGTTGATCCGAATCGTTTCCAGAACGTTTCGAGTTTTCCATTCTAAATTTTTTCTGAGATCTTTCGGATCCAGACTTTGTAGTCTAGTCGTGATCTGTTTTCCGATATAACCGGAAACTCCTTCGTCCACGCGTTTTTCCACGAATTCCAAAACTGAACGAAGCGGCGCGTATTCTTGCAGGGTTTTGATCTCGCCGATTTCTTTGAGATGAGTTTGAATCAGAGCTCCCAGAAGTCGGCTTGCTTGATCCTTTAAAAATCCCATCAGGGAACGAACCGCCTTTTCCCTTTGTTCCAAGGGCAGTTCGTTCCAAGAGGATATATATGTTTCCGTGGAAGCTGCCATCAGGTTTACGAGTTTTTCTATCGTCTTCTCGTCTTTGGATTCTATTACAAGTCCTTGTTTGACGTGATTTCCGTATTCCTTCAATTTTTTCGGAAAGTCTACGACAAGACTCAGGACCACCTGGGCTACTAAATTCATCTTTCCTAATATTTCTTGCAGAAGTGATCTGAATTCCTCAGTATCGGCGACGCGGATCATGGATTCCCCAATCAGAAGTTTGATCGTATCCATAATCTCTTTTTGTCGGTTTAATTCTTTCAATAAAGCGACATCGGTTCCCGAAAACTGGTAATGAACGATATATCCCACTATGTCCTCCTCCACCTTTTCAAAAAGTTGATTTAGGACCTCCTTGGTTTTAACTTCGTTACCGAAAGTCTCCAAAAGAACTTCGTGTACGTCGTCTCTGGTTGTGGGGTCTTCCAAAACCATTCGAATCCTGGAACGAATCACCTCGTGATGTAATAGATCGCCTGCCACCCAGTTTCCGATTTCGCCTGCGAGTGTAAAACTGTCCTCTTCGATCGCCTTGTATGTTTTCCAAACTGCAAACCAATCACAAAGTCCTCCGATCAATCCACCCTCTAACGCCGATAATACGATTTTGGAAGCGGGAGATTCCGGATTTCCGAAGAATAAAATCCCGAGGATCGAGACTGAAAACGCGACCAGGAGAGAATTGGAAAATATCTGTCTTTTTCGAAACGGAGTTTTGGCGGATCTTGAAGACGCAAAAAAAATCAATTGGATAATTTCCTTCGGTTTAAGAACGTCGCCCCGAGAAACAAAAGAGGCAGGAGCAATTGAAGAAAGGTAATTAGGTAGGATCGAATATCATAAAATACGAATCGATTCAGCTTTTGTCTGGAACAAAAATAAAACTGACCTTCCAGAGTTCGATAACTGATTTCTCCGTTTTCCGATTTCCAAAGGGGGAAGAATCCTGATCGGATGAGAACCGGAGAACAAACGTTCTCGTCTTGGATCGACGGGAGCTCCCAAGCAATCAGGGAATCATCCCATGAAAACGGATGAATTTCCGTTCCTGCCCCGCTCATTTCTTTTTCGAAATCAATCTTAACCTTCGATTTTTTTTTCGTATTCTCCTCTTCTCGGAGCGAAACGAGTCTCTGAAGTTCCGACTTCAACCGGGAAAACGGAACCGCACCGGAAAAAGCATTCTCGTCCTTTTTATATTCTTCCGTCGTGATCGGAATCAAAGAAATTGAAAGTGTATAAAGAGAATGTAATGCGAACTCGGAAATATCCTCGGATCGAACCGATGTTCTCCTTTCCTGTCCGGCGTCGTCGATCAATAAAGCCCAAGGTTTCGAGGACAAAAGTTCTAACGGCGGTTTGGCGATGTTCAACTTCCAAAGAATCCATTCTCCTTTTTTTGCGATCAGAGTAAAAGAATCCGGAAGATTCACGGCGAACTGATTGAGCGCTTCCGACTTTAAAAACAGATGAGTCACACCTCTTTCTTGAAGTAGGTTTAAAAACAAATCCGAAAGTTTGTCCCTTTCCTGCACCGGACGTAGATTGGATTGTTTCCCGTAAGTGACCAAAGAACTTTTAGGCCCTTGTGACGGAAAGAGTTGGATGATTTCCTCCGGAGACGAAGGTAAAGAATTTTCAAAACGGTTTTGTAAAACGAGATTTCGTCTAACGGACTGTCTCACAAAAACGGAGGCCCATTTCGAATCTAAAGAATTGGCTCCTCCCGTAATTTCTTCGGAAGCAATGAGGGAAGAATACGGAGTTTCCTTTAGAATCCCGATCCATTCTTCTTTTTGGCTCCAGATCGCGGAAGGCGTTTTGGAAAGGTCTTCGATTCCCGTGGAAGGACCGGGGATCGTGACGATAAAACGAATCATTCCTAATATAAAAAGAATCAGCCCCGTCCATAGTTTCCATTTTCCCGGCGCGAGATTTTTGAGAAAAAAACGGGCCGTGACCAAAGCGGCAAATGTGAGAAAGACGAGAGAAACATTGAGAGCGGTATACCACTTAACGTGTAACCAAGGAAAAATCAAGGACAATGAAGAATCGGTGGCCATCCAATAAAATAGAAGGGCTCCAAAAATCAGAAATCTCGAAATCGGAGGAAGCAATTTGCGGATAAACAACAAGCGAATTCCGATCACAAAAAGAATCGGGAATAAAAGATGAATCCAATACTGATCGATCAAAATCTGTTTAAAAACGTCCAAAAACTTTTCAGGTCTTGCGACCGAATTCGAAAATTCTTCTCCCAAAAGAGAAAGAAGTCCGTTGATCGGATAAGAAACGGGAGGGTTTTGCTGAAACGGAACGTATGCAAAGTAATTCCAAAGAACGGGTAACGCGACAAGAACCGGTAAAAGAAAGATAAAAAGAATTTCTAAAAATTCAAACTCGTCTTTGTAAAAAAGAAAATAGATCCCGAGCGAAACCGCGTAAAAAAGCGACATCTCGTAATGAGTGTAAAACACGAGTGAACCGGTTATCAGATTCTTCGCAAAAGACGAAACTTTACCCGTATAACGAAACTTTTCCAGATAGTAGATCGCAAGAATCGCAAACCCGAGACCTAACACCGATGAGATGGAATTCTGAAAAACTCCTATCACACCCGCGCCGACGACACGATCCCCGGGATACAAAAAATAAAACATCAAACCGGTCATCGCAAGAAGTGCGTTTCCTGGACTGAGATTGGTTTCGGTGAGAAAGAGAAAGCCCAGTTTTAAAAAGGCGTAAGAAAACAAAAAGAGAGTCAGAAGAATCCCCAAATTGAAGGCGACGCCAAAAGGAAGAAAAAAAAGAAAAAATGTGTGTAAGAAGGAAACTAAAAAAAAGAAAAACGGAGATTGAAAGTAGAATGTAGGACTCCCTCCGTGAAGAGAACGATCGTAACCTGAGGATAAAAAATTCTTAAAAAGAACCTGATAGTCCTGGGCGATCAGATATTGATTCTGCAAGGAGACCGAATCGGGAACGGAATCCGAAAACAAAAATCTAAACTGAATGGAAAGAAAAAGGAGAACTAAAAAAAATACGAGAGGCTTTCTTGCGGCGTGGGGAATTTTCCATTTCCCCGTGATGATTTGCATGGGATGATTCTTACGAAACCCGCTTTCCTGACAAGCAAAACGGATAAGGGCCGATCCGTCTTTGGTCCGCAGAAAAGGACCAAAGACAAAGAAATCATTCCTTCTTTGCGTTTTCTTGAACGTATTTTTTAAAGTCGGCTTCGGACATTTTATCGGCGTAAAGGGGATAGAGGGCGGCGATCAATTCTTCTAAGGTTGGAAATTTGGCGCCATCAAGTTTGTAAGCCATAGAGACTCCTCGGGATTCTAAAATCTAAGAAAGATCCGTTTTGAATCCGCGTATTGTCATCTTTTTTTCGAACCCATTTCTATAAATCGAAAAACCGTCTTTATCCCAAATTCGATCTTTCGATTCCGAGCAAAGTTATATCATCCTTCTTAAAATCGGGTATAACCAAAGAATTCGCCAAGGCCAGCAATTCTTCACAAACTTTTTCCAATGGTTGATCCACTCGATTTCGAATCCATTCTTCGATAGAAAAATGTTCGTACGGATCTCCGGAAAACAAAAAACGATCCGGCAATCCATCGGTGAAAAGAATCAATCGAAAGTTCTTCGGTAAGTCATAAGATAACTCGGCATAACGATGTTGCGGAAGCATTCCTGCATACGGACCGACGAGTACGAGCGACTCGGACTTTCCGTCTCCGGTCAGAATACAGGCCGGATTTCCGGAACTGGAAAAAAGGATCCGATTTGCGCTCAAATCCAGATCCAAAATCAGACCGGAAAAAAAAGGACTTACATCCCCGATTCTGGACGCGAACTTTTGGGAAAGTTTTGTGAGAAGTTCTCCGGGGGAAAGATTCCAATCAAAGATCGAATTGTATTCGCTCTGAATCACCATCGTTATCAGAGAAGCCTGGATGCCGTGACCGATCGCATCCGCGATAAAAATTCGAATTCCGTTTTTTCCGCTTCTTCGAACATTGTAAAAGTCGCCGCCGACACTCGAAATCGGTTGATAAAAAGTATAAAGACGAAGCCCGATCTCTTGAAAAGAGGAATCTTCAGGGACTTCCAAAAAGTCTTCCTGAATTTTCGCGGCCATCTCCAGATCTTCCTGGATGGAGCGCAGAGCCAGTTTCAGTCGATGAGTTCTTTCCTCGACTTTTTTCTCCAAGTTGCGCGAAAGATCCAAAAGCCTTTGCATGTTCTTAGAATTTCGTACCGAAAGTGAGACGGACTGCGCCGCCAAAAAAACAAAAGTTCCGATCGAACTGTAATATCCGGTTTCCAAAAAATAACTCACATACAAAAGGTCGTTGATCATCGCGAGATAGATAAATAAAAATCCGGTCAGAAGAATGATTGCTCCTTCCCTTTTTTTACGAACTGCCCGAATCAGAGTATAAAGTCCGAGACTCCCCGCGAAAAAGGCATTCAAATAATAAATCGGAATCGTATAGGTAAAAACTTTCATCGGAAACAATAAAACGATCGCCGAGGCGACCGAGGAAATCCACCAAAGAATATCCACAAAGATTCTTTTTAAATCCCTCGGATATAGGGAAAGAATGTAGTTTAAAAAAATGGGAACCGAAAGATAAAACGTAAGATACTCGACTCGTATTATAGTTTCATAATTTAGAAAATCCGTGTATTCGAGAATCAATCGATTCCCCGGAAAAAGACTTCTAAATCCCATCAAAAGACAAAAAAGTCCGAAATAAAGGGACTGAGTTTCCTTTTTTCTCATCAAAAAAAAAGAAAGGTGGAGAAAGGCCATAATAAACAAACCTCCCACCAAAAAAGAATCCAGACGAAGACTTCGATTCCAATCGGAACGTAAAGAATCCGCGTCTCCTAAAATGATCGGGGACCAAAATCCGCCCAATCTCAAATCTTCATTCGCGATTTGTAATACGATTTCCAGATTTTTCCCGGAGGATTCGAACTCAAAAAACAAGGGGCGTATCCCCTCTTTTACTTCCTTTAAGGAGAAATCTTCGTTTCGAAGAATTTCTCCGGAATTCAAAACCGGTTTTCCGTTTAAAAAGAGCTCATAGGAAGAACTTTGATCGGGAAGAATCAAACCCAGTCTTTGGACCTGGTCCGGTAGTTTCACTTCGAGTATGTAGGAACCAAATCCCTTCCCCGCTCTCGAACCTCCGTTCCAAGTGGACGGCACATATACGATTTCGCCCGATCTCAATTGATTCGGTTTCGAATCTCCTTCTTCGGATAGATATTTCCATCCTCCCCAGTGAAACATCCATTCTCCGCGAAGAGTCAAACTTCCGTTTTTTCGAAAGTCCCAAGAAGACGCGTCCAGAACTCCGGATCTCCCGAGCGGCGCTTTCGACCCCGTTCCCGCACAGGATAAGAAGAGAAAAGGAAGAATCCAGAGGCAAAAAAGAAATCGAAAGGATTTTAGTAAACGCAACGGCCGAATTTTTAAGGAAAGAATTTCATACCGTAAAACGTTTCCGAACATAGAGGAAAGATCTTTCCAAGATTTCAAAACTGTTCAAATTCTTTTTATTAAGATTGTGAAGAAATGAAAGGTATCTTTGGATTCTTTCCAAGGGCCTGGTTCCCAAGAAATAGCGATGGGAACAATCATACGAATTTCTATCGGATCAGCCGTGATCTTTTTTTGTAGTAGTATTTTCTCGGAAAAACATTTCAGAACACCAACATCTGAGTAGTTCCATTCCTTTCCAGCTTTTGCTTTTCAGAAAGAATTCTTCTCTTTTTTTAGAAATATTACTATAATAACAAACAAGTTTCTATAAAATTTGAAAAAATATCCAATATAACAGATTTTATATTGACTATAACGTGAAATCTTCTTTCTTAGTAAAAAATTTCGCAAGGAGGGATTTAAGTGAAACGCACGACAACAAAAATTATTACCGGAGTTTTTTTCCTTTGTACTCTTACATTTGGCCTCTTTTCTCAAGAAACAAAAAAGACGAAAGCTTCCGATTCTGGTCCGGTTCTGAACTTGGATCCTCCTTCGGATGTAAAGTATGAGGAACAACCGAATGACGGAAAAGGGATTCCTGAAATTCAGCAAGAACTCGCAAAAGAAGAACCTTACAAAAGTCCTTACAAAGGAAAACTTCCGGGGGAGTTTATGAAATCGATGCTCCTCTCTCCGGAACACCAAGATGCGGTTCGAAAGGTCGATCGTCTCTGGTTCGGAGATATCTTCCGAGTCGGTTTCCAAGTCCGCCCGCGCTTTGACTACAGCCACAATGCGGATTTTGATAAACGAACTCAGGACGATCGAAACTTTGCGACTCAGAATTCTCAGGTTTCTTTTATCATCGATCCAAGTCCCTATGTCGCTGCTAAGGTTACGATCCAGGACGTTCGCGTTTTCGGCGGAGAACAATCCCGTAAGGACGGTCAGTTGGGTTATCTCGGACTTTCCAACTCTGCCGGTGTGGAACTCAGTTCCGCTCCAACCGCCACCAACTCGGTGAGCATTAAGAATAACACCGATCTGAGAGAAGGTTTTATTCAGTTAAAAAACTTCGCCAACGGTTTCGAGGTTTTCATCGGAAGACAAATTTTCGGTTTTGGAGACAACCGATATATCGGCGGAAGAAACGACGGCCAGACCGGTAACTCTTTCGACGGCGCCCGTGTGAAATACAATTCCAAATATTTTAACTCGGAAGCTTTTACTTCCATCGTTGCGGAAGACTCAAACGCCGGAAGCGGGAACAACACCGCAAACGGAGTCAAAAGAGGAACCGTAAACGATACTTATCTTTCAGGTTTATACAACACTCTCAAGTTCGAAGACTTTCTTATCGATTTCTATTACTTTAACATAGACAAAAAATGGGAACAAGGTCCGAACCCTATCACGAGCCAGGATCGAACTAGACAAAGGGACGATTTGAATACAGTAGGATTTCGCTTATCAAATCGAACGGATAATAACCGTTTGCCGAAGGCGAAATCATGGGATTGGACTCTGGAAGGTTCTTGGCAATACGGATTCAATGGCCAAAGGGTGAACGCAGGCTGGGATCAACTCAAACAAACCGTGGACGGAAAATCGAACTCCTCAAGAATATACACCGAAAACGTTCAATATGACGCGAAGTATTTCATCGCTCAGACGGGTTACACTTTCTTTGATCGATTCAGAATAGGAATTCAATATTCGATCGCTTCGGGGGATCCGAACAGAACCGATAACAAGGTTGCAACCTATGACGCGTCCTTCGCTACAAGATCGGGCGGGTTTCCCTATTTCGATTCCGGAAACGGTATCGTAAACGCAACGTTCTGGTCGAACACTAGAACGAAATCGATTCATCTTATGTATAATTCTGCAAATTACGGAAGATTTATATTCGTCGCCTACGACGTTCAAAAAGCTTCTGAAAACGACGCTTGGTATTCTTCCGGAGGAACGCCTAATACCGGTTTAACCACGGAGAATGTTTCGGGTTCCGCGTTTGGCGGTTACAAGCTCGGCGAAAGAGGCGGTAAACGTCTGTTCTACGAATTCGACGTAATCTATCAATACTATCTTAAAGACTATGTTTCGATTTGGACGGGAGCGTCGTATCTCCTCGCGGGAGACTCAGTCCGAAACGCAAGGGTCAATCCATGGGCGACTAACGTAAACGACCGATATACGCTGGACGGAAAGTCTTACAGTTTCTTTCTCTTTGTCCAATTTGCTATGTGATTTAATATTAGAAGTTAGGAAAATAAAACGATGAAAACTAAAATATCCAAAATCGCCGCGATCTTATTCTTTTGGATCGCGGGAAACACAACACTCTCTGCAAAAGACGTAAATCTCCTGAATGTTTCCTACGATCCGACCAGGGAATTGTATGCGGAGTATAACAAACTTTTTGCGAACTACTGGAAGTCCAAAACCGGAGACGAAGTAAGAATCAATCAGTCGCACGGTGGAAGCGGGAAACAGGCAAGATCGGTCATCGACGGACTCGAAGCGGATATCGTAACTCTCGCCCTCGCCTATGACATAGACATCATCGCTTCGAAAGGTTTGATCGCGAGAGATTGGTTGAAAAGCCTACCGAACAACAGTACACCTTATACTTCGACGATCGTGTTCGTTGTTAGGAAGGGAAACCCTAAGAATATCAAAGATTGGGACGATCTTGTAAAATCGAAAGTCGGCGTGATCACTCCGAATCCGAAAACGAGCGGAGGTGCGCGATGGAACTATCTCGCTGCTTGGGCATTCGCTCAGAAAAAATTCAGCAACGACAACTCTAAGGTTCAGGACTTTATAAAAACATTATTTAAGAATGTTCCGGTTCTCGATTCCGGAGCTCGTGGTTCGAGCAACACCTTTGCACAGAACGGAATCGGAGACGTCCTGATCGCCTGGGAAAACGAATCCTTTCTCATCTTGGAAGAATTTGGAAAAGACAAATACGAAGTGGTATTTCCTTCCCTAAGTATTCTTGCCGAACCTCCCGTGGCAATTGTTGAAAAGAACGCGGAAAAACACGGAACCTTGGAAACAGCAAAGGCATATCTCAAGTCTTTGTATTCGGAAGCAGCTCAAGAAATTATTGCCAAGCACGGATATCGTCCGAGAAGTCTGACGGTTTTAAAAAAATACGAATCTAAATTCCCAAAGTTGGAGCTAATCACTGTCGATGGTCATTTTGGAGGATGGCATAGGGCACAGAAGGATCATTTTGCCGATGGGGCCTCTTTCGACCAACTCTACGTGAAATAACCCTCCAACCGCTAAGGACGCAAAGAAAAATTCCCTTTGGAGGCTTTTCTTTGCGATTATTTCCACAAGAAGCGGATTTTTCACGCTTGAGGTCGCAGAATCCAAAGCGGCCTTTCTCAAAAAAGGAACCTGCCATCTTAAGAAAATCCGTCGTAGTTACGACGCTCTTCCCGTAAAAAGTCGCGCGCCCCACCCTGATTTTGGGTGGAGGGGAGCGGAGGCGGGGAAAACTCCGGTGGAATTTGCTATATCACAAAATCCTAATTTTGCAAGCGCAAATTTCCGTGTAGGAACTCCTAAGAAAATTCCGCTTCTCGGAACGATTCTCGTTGCATCTCTCCTCACTTTTGGGTAAGGTTCTTGTCCCGAACCCAAGCGCAGGAGTCCCGATTCGAACGTCTTTACTCCCGCTCGGTCTATTTTACTCGGAAAGAATTCGATCCCCGATTGTATGAAAAAAAAACGTTTCGGAGATATCGAAGAACGGAGATCATTCTGATCTTAAAAACCTAAAAGCGCGAAAAAAAATCCGACCAACTTCGCTTTCCAAATATCCGCTTACCAAGCATTGATCCGTTCGTCGGGACGAAAATGAAAAATCAAATTCCGAATCCACTCGTTTGGTAGGATTTTTTTATCAGAAGATTCGTAAAAGGAACCATTCGAAAGAAATCCGCTGCAAGCAAAATATTTAACACTCCTATTCTTTAAATTAAAGCATCCTCTTTATTAAATGATAAATTCTCAATTCACAATATTCTTGATCTCCGGGAAATACTCGTAAGATTCGAGCCATGAACAATACAAAGTATATTACAGTCTTTGCAACTTTTTGTTGCATTCTTGTGTTTTCCGCCTGCAATACGCAGGATCCGGTCGCTTATAACAATAAGATCATCGATACGGTCAACAAAGCAAGCGAAGACTTAGAGGCTATGAACGACGCAATGTCGAAGGAAGATTTTGCGACAGCCGAAACGGTTCGCAAACAATGGGAAGAAAAACTGACAAAGGCCCTCGAAGAGCTCAAGTCGACAAAGGAATTCAAAGGAAAGAATGATTTAAAAAATGCAGGAATCGCTTCGATAGAATTGTATCAGAAAATCGTAGGATCCGACTACAAAAGCCTGATCGATCTCAGACTCAGTCTTAAAAGCGGAGCCAAAGTCAACGAGACACAAATTGACCAGCTTCTTGAAAACATCAATCGCAACCTGGAAAAGGCAACGAACGATTTGAATGCGGCTTCGGATCGATTCGGGCAAGAATTCGCAAAATAAACACATAAACATTTTCTAAAATAATAAATCACTTTCTTGTTAAGAGGCCGGATAACGTCAAAAAAGGGGTAAGGAAACAACCCTCGTTATTCCAAATTCCGTTTATTCGGTCTCCTTTTTTACAATAATTTATAGACTTATAAATCCGGAGATGTTTCATAGAGATTCAATTCCTATCCGAAAGGAGAATAAGATCTCTATGAAAATAGACAAAATAACCCTTCTCAAATCCACCGCCAAAGCTTCTTTTACAGGTCTCATCAACATAGCCTTTTTTACTTTGATCGGCATCATTCTAAACTGGATTCTTCTCGCGTTTCTTTTCCCCGAGATGAAAGCACTTTCTTCCGATTTGGGCGGGCTTCCTATCGCAAGAGCAGGGGGAATCGGCGCGGCGATCGCGCTCGTAGTGATCGTCATCGAACTCTGGCCTGTCACCTTAATCGTGTTAGGTTTTGGAATCGTATTTCCGGGACTTCATTTTTTATTCGGGAAAAAATACGCCGTCACAAAATCACTCTACGGTATGCTTGGAGACAATCGGGGAATCATCAGCGAATATCTTTCGGAACGTTTGGAGGAATCTATCCGCAAAAAGGCGGAAACGGACAATACAAAGGGAAAGAATTTTTCGATCGCGCAACAAATCCAAAATCTCCCCTACTACTTGACCAAGCTGGAAAGCCTTCCCTTTCCGTTGACGGCCCTTGTTTCCAAGCTCGCTCAAAAACTAAAAGTAGAAACTCTTCTTAAGGAAATTTCCGCTAAAATTCCCGATTCAGAAAATCCGAATTCGGAAGATCTGCAAAACGCCATAAAAAAAACGATCGATTTCGCGATTCTGGAAACAATCACGTCTCCGAGTTTTCAATGGTTCTTTATTTTGAACGGAATTAATGTTGGATTATTTTTGATTTTGAAAATTTTCATCTAAGAAATCGATTTCTTTTTGCGAATCGTCCATCCGGTCCAGGCGCAGATCAGAGAGATGATCGGGCTGCTTAGATTCATAAAAGCGTATGGAAGAAAAACAATGACAGGAACGCCTAACGTAGCCGCCATAAAAGAACCGCAGGTATTCCAAGGAACCAATGCTGAAGTCATAGTTCCGGAATCTTCCAGAGCCCTGGAAAGATTTTTCGGATCCAGCCCCCGTTCTTCATAAGCTTTTTTGAACATCTTACCGGGAACGAGAATTGAAAGATACTGATCCGAAGAAAGCAGGTTCGCCGCAAAACTGGTCAAAATCGTTCCTGTCAAAAGAGAACGATCCGTGGTCGCAAATCTTAGAATCGCAGTCGTTATCTTCTGGATAAATCCAGCCCCTTCCATCGCGCCCGCAAAAAACATTGCAGAAAAAATAAGCCAAACGGTCGGAAGCATCGAGGCCATCCCCCCTCTCGAAAGAAGTGCGTTTGTGAGAGCATTTCCGGTCTCCATAGAATTTCCTTTCGAGGAAGCGTTCAATATTTGTCTATAGACTTCCTGAAAATTCAATTCGGGATGCTGCAAAAGAATTCCGGAAGCGATTCCTGAAAGAATTCCCGCCAAGATGGAAGGAATTGCGGGAATCTTAAAGTAGATCAATACAAAGGTAAGAACGGGAGGAAACAATAACGCGGGATGGATTCGAAACGAAGAGTTAAGCAGTCGAATGACCTCTTCCGTTTTTTGACCAGAACCGGAAGAGTTCGAAAATTCTCCAAAGCCGATCCAGGCAAACGCAACAAGTGCGATACAAAACGCCGGAATCGTAGTATATAACATATGTTGAATATGAGTAAAAAGTGGAGTTCCCGCTATGGAAGAGGCAAGATTTGTGGTCTCGGAAAAAGGAGAAAGTTTATCTCCGAAATACGCTCCGGATACGACCGCACCTGCTGAAATTCCGGGAGGGATTCCCAGAGTGTTCCCGATTCCCATCAACGCGACCCCGACAGTACCGGCGGTCGACCAAGAACTTCCGGTGATCAAAGAAACCACGGAAGAAAGAAGACATGCAGTGATTAAAAAATAGGATGGATCCAATATCTGCAAACCCCAGACGATCATCGAAGGAACGATTCCAGACCAGATCCAGACTCCGATCAAGGAACCGATCAATAAAAGAATAAGCACGGGTTTTAAAACGTTCTTCAGAGATTCTAAAATCTGCTCTTCTAAGGTTTCCCATTTTACTCCGAGACGAAGCCCGAGCAAACTTGCGACCGTCCCCGATAAAATCAAAAGCATCTGAGCGGGTCCGTCGACTGTGCCGTTTCCAAAAACGAAACCTGCATAACCGAGTCCTAAAACCAAAACAAAAACAGGGATGATCGACTCGAACAAACCCGGCTGAATGAGTTTCATAAAAAATCCTCCGGTATTGGAGATCGAATTTTTATCTTTCGATTTGTATCCGGATGTATAAAACAAATCGCATATGCGTGTAATGCCTGTCTTTTCATTCCCAATCTTTCGACGAGATCCGGTTCTTTTCCTTCTATAAATTCCAAAAAAACCTCTTCCTCTTTTCCGTAGAGTTTGTCGCCGAACAACGGATAACCGAGACCGTAAAGAGTGGCGCGGATCTGATGCATTCTTCCCGTAATCGGCTTGCAAAGAACGTAGGAACTCGCGTTAGAATCTTTCTTATCATGGATAAGATCGGATTGAATTTTTCGAAAATAGGTAAAACTGATTTCTTCTTCGGATTCGATTTCCGTTTCCAAAAGTAGTCCCCGTTTCGAATCGAACTTCTTTTTTTCCAAAGGGGCGAATTTTCTTTTTTTGCGGATCTTAGAATCCGGGTCCGCTTTGAGAATTCCGTAGGCAGTCAATGATTTCGGAAAAGAATTCCATACTTTTGTAATGTAGAATTTTTGGATATTCCCGGAACTAAAAAGTCCGCTCAATTTAGAGGCGGTCTTCTGATTCTTCGCAAAAAGAATCACACCCGAAGTTTCCCGATCCAGTCGATGAATCGTATAAAGTTCCCGGAATCTTCCGGATTCCTGCAAAAGAGTGAGAAGGTTTCCCTTTCTATAAATTCCTGCGGGATGCACGGGAAGATCCCCCGGTTTATCGACGGCAACGAGCCATTCGTCTTCAAAGATGATTTTGTAATCGGTTCTTACGGGAGGCTCCGTTTTATTGTCGATTTGATAAACGACTTGATCGCCTTCTTTCAGAATGATGCCCGGTTTTACTTTTTTCCCGGAAAGGAGAATCCTTCCTTCGGAAATTTCTTTTTGCCAGGCGGTCCGAGAATGATACGTGAACTTTTTAGAAAGAAACTGATCGAGCCTCATCGAAGAATCTTCCGCGCGAATCGTTATCTGCAAAGATTCAGCGGCCGCTTCTTCCATCTCAACGTTTTGTGAGTTTTCAAATAGGGCCGGATTCAGGACGCCTGTTCCTTGGAATCGATATAGCTCTGAATCATCGATTCTTCTTTTTCGTTGAGGTTGAAAAACTCACAACCGATCCGAAACATCTTATCCGTGTTGTTGATGTTTCTGATGACGGCTCGAAAGGTTCCTTTGTTTTCCGCAGAAAGATTGAGGTCGAAAAGAATCGTTTCTCCGACCGTAAAACTTCTGGAAAAAAAGATAGACTGAGGATGAAAAAAACCGAGGCCTTGGAGTGAAATATTATCCACGCTACATTTTTCCTTAGATTCTTGAAAGAAACCGGAAGCGATGACGTCCTTGGAAACCGCGCTCGCTGAAATATTGGCCGCGTTGAAATCGTTCGTATTCAATTCCTTTTCGGAAAGAATTTGCACGTAACCGAGAGGAGTATAACCTTTGTAACGAATCATAATCGAAACTTCGGAGGTGATTCCGGATTCTAATTTATTCACGGTGATCAGTTTCTGATACTCAGGAAACGGTAAAAATTGAAATCCGCCGCTCCCGTCATTTTTAGAGTAGCGATCCAAAACGTAGATCGACTGATCGAAGTTATACATCAATCGTAGACGATTGTCCATTCGATCGGAGAAGAATATGGTAGAATTCGGATATTTTTCTTTGAGCTGTTTTGCGTGTTTTTTTACGATCTCGTCGATCTTTTTATCAGCAAATGCTAATGTCTTTCTCAGATTGCCTTGGTTGATGATGTTCGTAAGAACCGTCTGGGATCCGGAGGAAGTGTCGACGCGGATCCTCTCTTCCGTTCTCTGGGCAATCGTAACTTGAATCGAAGTTGCGAGCAACAATTCCACGCCGTTGGAAGGATTGTGCATTTCCACCGTAAAGTTCGCCGCAAAACGATGGTTGTTGTGAATCAGGTAGAGTTTTCGATTCGGCTCCGGAGTTGTTCCCGGCGGAAGTGTGATCACGATCCGAGTCGCGTCCTTCAGTCCGACAATTCTTACCGGGAGAGGACGATTTTCGACAACGATCGCAACGGGAAGTCTCGTAAAAAGAGACTGAAGAATTTTGTGAATCCCTTCCGGGTCGTTGATAAGTTTGTCCATGATTCTAAAACTACGATTTGAAATCCGTTTTTGGAAAGGATCCTCTAAACTGACGATCGTAAGTTTGAATATTCGATCGGAAAAGTCGAGTTAGTAAAACGATTTTCTCATAGGGGGCCGGAATTTTCTTCGTCAATTTTTTTCCGAAAAAGGAGATCCGTCCCAATTCCTTTTAAATTTTCCACTCCGGTGACATTCATGGATTGTAATAAATTTTCAGTATATTGCGAAATCAGAAAACGAATTCCGGCGACTCCTCCGCCAACGGCATAGATCGCCATCGGCCTTCCCACAAGAACCGTGTCGGCTCCGAGCGCGAGCATCTTGAAGACGTCCATTCCGCTTCGAACGCCTCCGTCAACTGCGATCGGAAACGATTCTCCAACCGCTTTTCGAATTCCGGAAAGAACTCTCGCGGTTCCCGGCATATCATCGAGAACTCTTCCTCCGTGATTGGAAACAACTATACAATCAGCACCCGCATCGATCGCGAGTTGAGCGTCTTCGGGTGTCATCACTCCCTTTACAATAAACGGAAGTCTGGTGAGAGCGCGGATCTTTGCGAGCTTGGAAACGTTTCTTGTCACCGAGGAAATATTTTTCATCGCCATCGTTTTGAAATTAACCGCGTCCACGTCCATCCCGATCGCGAAAAGCCCGGCGTTTTCCGATTCTTGAAAACGTTCTTTTAAAAGACCTTCGTCCTCTCTCGGTTTGCAGATAAGAATCGCGTCCGCCTTTGTCTTACGAATCGCTTCGAGCATGATCCGATATTTATCCGGGCTTGCACCGTCGCCTAACCACGCCAAGGTGCCCGCGGATTGACAACCTTCCAAAAGAGTCGCGGCGAACGTGAATTCGTCCATGGCCCCGTTCATGTTTGTGACGGCTCCGGTCATCGGCGCGGCCATCATCGGAGTTTTTAATTTTTTGCCTAAGAATGTCGTCTCGACGTTCGCGTTCGTATGTTCCCGAATATAACGAGGAAGAATGGAATATTCCTGAAGAGCCGCGACGTTGTCCTGAAACGTAAGCATTCTTCCCAAACCACCCATTCCGGGAACTCCCGAAGCGCAATCGGTTCCGTCGCAGACCTTACAAACCCAGCATACATCTTTTCCAAAACGAATTCTTGCGTTTTGCTGGATTTCCTTTTCGGATATGGAATAGAGTTCGTCGCAGGTAAAACGAATCGTGTTTTTGACTTTTTCAAAAATCGATTCCGCGTTTTGTAGAGTGTCCGCGCTGATGATGACGTGTCCGGTCTTTTCGATGTTATTCGTTGGCTCTTGGATGATGTCTCCGATCTTATTCATGAAGAAGAGATCGTTGACTCCTTCGATTTTACGCGCGTCTTCGAGTCCGTCAATGGCGAGTAACTTTCCTCTCGGAGCTAAAAGACAACGTTCGATGGAAACTCTCTCGACCGTAGGCGTGAGATTGTCCGGTTCTTCTCCGAGCGCGATAAGAATGGCCGCGCGATTTAAGTTGATCCCCGAAGAAAGAGGGAATGTAAACGCGGACATAAAACCGCCGGAAAGTCTTGCCGCTATCTCACCCACTTTTACTCCGTCCGGTGTGACCTTGATGTCTCCTTTACCGGCGCCGAGCGTGATCCCGAGGGCCTTCATACTTCGAAACATCACGTCTTCCACTTCTTTTAAAACGGAAGGACTCAAAGCGGAAGGCATGTTGTGCCCCATCTCGATAAAAAACGGTTCTCTTTCGATGATTCGATCGGCGATTCCCGTGATCACGAAATTTCCGTTCCAAGTCAGAGCGTCTACGGAGACCTCCGGACCAGGCATATATTCTTCGAGAATCATCTCTCCTGTGGGAGAATATTTTTTTGCGTGTTTGAAGGCGGCTTGTAATTCTTCTCTGTTCTCGACCTTGATCACGCCCCTGGCGCCCATATTGTCAGCGGGTTTCATCACAAGAGGAAATTTCAAAAATTCTAATGCGTCTCTCGTATCGGCTATGCTCCAGACGGGAGCGAAACCTGGCAGTGGAATGCCCGCTTTTTTCAGACGCTCACGCATCTTGACCTTGTTGGAAGCGGCTTCCGCGTCCACATAACGAATACCGGGAAGATCGAGTGCGTTTGCGACGGCTGCGACCGTCATACTCGCGTCGGTTCCCGCAGTGATGACTCCATCAATCTTGATCTTGGTCGCAAGTTTTTTGGATTCTCGCACCATACCTTCTATGTCTTTCGTGCTCATCACCATCGGAATATCGCAGATCTTCATTCCCGGAGCGTCTCCGTTCATGTCGGCGACTACGGTGGTGAGTTTCATCATTCTCGCGGTTTGGATGATAGGAACCTGAAGAAGTCCCCCACCCACGATCATTATGGTTTTCCCGGTGATTTTGTGATTCACTGACAAAAAAGAAAGTCCTGCTTTAATTCTGAAGGGCCACTGCCGGAGCGGTTTCTCGGATTTGCATTTCGATACTTCCCTTCCGGATAATTCCACCTAACAAAAGGTAGTCGGAATCGACCGGATAGAATACCGCGGATTGTCCGGGGGTAACACCTCTTACGTCTTCGAGAGGTTCGACGACGAGATCCTCTCCGCGTTTTGTAATCGTACAGCGGATCGGCGAATGTCTGTAACGGACCTGCACTCTGCATTCCAAGGATTCCCCTTCCGAAAGAGGAGCCAAACCTTGGTAGTTATAATCGATTACGGAGAAGGAACCCGTGTAGGTTTCATTCTCTTCTCCTAATATTACGGATCCATCATCTTCGATCGCGATGACATACAACGGATTTTTCCATGCGATCCCGAGTCCCTTTCTCTGACCGATCGTAAAGTTTTCTCTTCCCTTGTGTTTGCCGATGATTCTTCCGTCCCTGAGTTTGAAAAAACCGGGAGTAAATTCCACGTTTTTCTTTTCTAAGAATTTTCTATAATCGTTCTCGGGGATAAAACAAATCTCTTGCGACTCCGCTTTCTCGGCGACGGGAAGTCCCATTCTTCTTGCGATTTCTCTGACTTCGGGTTTTGTCATTTCCCCCAAAGGAAAGATTACGTTTTTGAGATTCTCCTGAGAGAGTCCGTATAAATAATAAGCCTGATTTTTGCCCATGTCGAGACCGTTTGCGATCGCGTAACGATCTCCGTTCTGTGCGATCCGAGCGTAGTGGCCCGTCGCGATCTTGTCGATTCCAAGGGCTTTTGCTTTTTCAAAGAGCGCGCCGAACTTGACGAAGGTATTACATTCCACACAAGGGTTCGGAGTTTTTCCGTGTTGATAGTCGTCTATAAAACGATCGATGACTTTCTCTTGAAAGACCTTTTCCATCTTCACGACGTAGAACGGAATTTTGAGCGAAAGACCAACGTCTCTCGCGTCCCGAATGTCTTCGGGAGAACAACAGGATTTTTTAGTGGTGTCGCAAGCCGGCGCTTCGTATTCCCAGGTTCGGAGATTGACTCCGATGACTTCGTAGCCTTCTTCCATAAGAAGTCCCGCGGTTACGGCGCTGTCCACTCCGCCGCTCATGGCTACTATGATTTTACCCTTGCTCATCTTACTTCCCGCCGTCTTTCCCTACTATACCTATAAGACTCCGTTTCATGTCCAAGAGAATTCTATGCTCGTTCAACCAGTTTACGCCGAGAATTCCCTGGATCCGAACTCCGGTCGAAACCCCGGCGAAATCGACCGGAAGCCCCGAAGGTAGAATTTCGAGATCGTTTACACAATTGGACGTCATGAGAATACAAAGTTTACGAACAAAACGCGTTCTCACGTTCAAAACCTTTCCTTGGAAGTTGAGAATCTGAACGGGACGACTCGAGGAAGTCTCTTCCACAAAACCGGGGATCACATTTGGCAATTCCAAAAGACTCAAGTCTGCGCCCGTGTCCATGAGAAGGAGCGCTTTGTCCTGGGTTCCATATTCGATTTCTAAAACCGGATGTCCGGAAAAAAATCGGAGCGGTTCCGTATTCTGAGCCAAACCCGGAAAGGGAGAAAGCATGGCCTCGGTAAATTCTCCACCTGCGCTTTCTAAAAAACGGATCTGAGTCGGATATTCTAAGATTAGAATTTTCTCATAGAGTGCGTCCATGCCGATGATTCCGTCGAGTTCAAGATTCCCGGAAAAGGTATGAGAAAGTACGGTAAGATTCTTAAAGATGGACTGGGTTTTGGAAAAAAGTTGAATGGTTCTTACTTTTCGGTAAGAATCGTCTTTTCCTCCGGGATAGGTCACCGCGATTCTTCGTTTGGAATCCTGTTCTGAGAAAAACTTCTCATCCAAAAAGGAGAATCGAGAACCTGTATCCACTAAAAACCGAAGCGGCTTTTCCTCGGGGCTCAAGGAAAGTTGTATAAAGCGAAAACCGTGTTTTTCAAAAAAGGGAAGAATGACTTCGACTCCCCCGGAAACTACATTGACTTGTGTTTTCGAGGGAAGAAGGGAGCAGGAAAGAAATGCAAAAAGAAAAAGTGTAAGGAAAAACCTCAGATCAATTTTTTGATACATTTCTGATTGGAACATCGTGTGTAGTCTATCACGCAGTCCCTGTATTGAATGCCTGTCACCGGGTCCGCTGGTTTGTATTCTATAAAACACGAATACGGAGAAAAATCAAATTTTTCTTTCCCGAGCGCTCGGTCTTGGATCCGTTTTGTGAGTTCTCTTTCTTCGATTTGAGTCAGAGGAACTTGGTACAGCAGGAGATTCTTTTCCATGCTGTACTGATCGGCAAATTCCGAAAAAAGAAAAAGGTTTTCTTACGTTTCTTTATAACAAATGGTCTGATTTTTTCCGGAATGTTTCGCCATATAAAGGGCCTTATCCGCTCTTTCAATCAGATCTCGGTTATTCTTGTCTTTCGGCCAAAACTCGGAAACTCCCACGGAAAGAGTGACTTTGAGATCGGGACCGCCGTTCGGATTTTTCACGCTACTGGCTTCCACCGCCGCGCGAATTTTTTCTCCCATCTCGTATCCTCGTTCCAGATCCGCTCCCGGCATCACGAGGCAAAATTCTTCCCCGCCGTAACGAGCCGGAGTATCGTGTTTGCCCGCATTTCGAATCAATTGTCGCGCTACTTCGATTAGGACCTGATCTCCCGCTTGGTGACCGTGCGTATCATTGAACTTCTTAAAGTTGTCCACGTCCGTAAAAAGAAGAGTCAGATGAGACTTCTTTTTTCGACAACGATCCATCTCTTCCTTGAGTTTTGTCTGGAAGTAGTGATGCACTTTGAGACCGGTCATCATGTCCACGGTCGCGAGTTCATAAAGACGAGAGTTCTCGACGGCGATTCCCGCAAGTGTGGAAAGGGTCGTTAAAAAATCCCGGTCCTCTTCCTGAACCTCGTTCATGGTCATCTTTTCTCCAAGAACGAGAAGACCGTTCACCTTTCCCTTTGCGTTCAAAGGTATGATGAGGTCGGCTCCGATTCCTCGGAGGAAATCGATTTCGGTTACGGATCGGCCCATACTCTCTTCAATCTGATTTACCGTCATCGCTTTCATTCTCGTTTCTAAAAACTGAATGAGGGCCGCGTCCGTTTTGATACGGAATGATTTTTCGTTTTCCGAAAGATCAAAACCTTTGTAACTCGGATCCAATTCAAAAAAATCGGAATCCGCTTCCGGGCTGACATAGATTGCCGCCTGCAAGGTTTGCAACTGTGCGAGACAAATATTAAGAATTGCATCCATTAGATATTTATAATCTAAAGTGGAATTGAGAGCTTTGCTGATTTCTAATAATTGCTTTTGATCATAGATTTTCTTTTCGAGATATTCTATCATCAGTGGATCATTTTCTTTACTGATCAAACGGGTGGTTCTCCGGTGCTATAGATACGAAAGGAGCCTTTTCCAATTTATTGCCGAAATTTTGAACGGCTTTCTTTTTCATTCGAAACGAATCTCTTATACCAAAGGATATAAGATCTAATTTTTCTTTAAAAATCAATTCTTTTTGTCGATTTATTCTTGCTTTCGAGGGTTCAGCACAAATACTGACCTACATACACCGCGCGGTGGAGCAGCTGGTAGCTCGTTGGGCTCATAACCCAAAGGTCATAGGTTCGAATCCTGTCCGCGCTAGTGTTTTAACCCTTCCCTCTTTCTTTTCAAGATAAATTTTCCCTTTTTCCTGTCTTGTTTTCAAATATAACTGAATCCCGGGATTAGTTTGCATCCTTTTTCCAAAAACGAAGGTGAATATTTACTCGCACTCTTACGTTAGTCTCTTCTTGGTATTGGAACTAACCAGAAAGAACTATGATTCTCCCTTCCTAAGAAGGTTTTCAGAAGGAGCGAGGGTTTCCATTGAATTTCCCATTTCGCATTAATTTCCAAGTTCTTGGGACCGTTTGGCTGCGGCTTTCACCGCTTCGAGCACTGCGTGGGTAAATCCGTGTTTTTCAAGCTCCGCAAGTCCGGCGATCGTGGTTCCTCCGGGAGAGGTCACTTTATTCTTCCAAACTTCCGGATGGGTTTGTGGATCTTTTTTTCTTTCTTTACGAAGAAGTTCGGCGGAACCGATGACTGTCTGTATGCTCAAATCCAAGGCTTCTTGATAACCGAGGCCGGAAAGTACCCCTCCTTCTGCGAGAGCTTGGATGAATTTAAAAACATAAGCGGGTCCCGACCCGGAAAGTCCGGTCACGGCGTCCATCAAAGACTCGGAACTTAAGGGTAAAGAATGTCCGAGGGATTGGAAAATTTCCTCTACGGTTTCGTAGAGTTCGTCGTCTCCGTAGTAACCGATTGCAGATTCTCCAACAAGAAGCGGAAGGTTCGGCATGATTCGAACAACTTTGGATCCGGAAGGAAGAGAGTTTCGAATCGTTTGTGTGCTGATTCCCGCCGCAACCGAGAGAATCATTTTTTGAGAAGGGACTCGTTTTAAGAGTTCGACTACCTTTCCCGGTTTTACACATACGACGATCAGATCCGCTTGGGAAGAAAATTCTTCCCAAGAAGAAACGAGCTCTATCTTTTTATTCGAGGTCATGTAGGGATCGTATCCAAGAACCTGTGTCGGATAACGTTTCTTCAGAGAGAGATAGATCGCTCCTCCCATATTTCCACAACCTGCGACTCCAATCGTATGTTTCATGATCAATTCCTTTCTCCAAAGATGGCGCTTCCGATTCTTACAAAGTCGCTTCCCTCTTCGATCGCGATTCTAAAATCTCCGGACATTCCCATCGATAATTTTCCTTCGGGGTAATATTCGTTTCGGATGTTTGCGAGTTCTCGAAAAACTTCCCTCGTTTTGTTGGGTTCTCCGTCAGAAGGTCCCATCACCATCATCCCTTCGAGTTTACAAAACTCGTTGGAAAGAGTTTCCTTTTTGGAAAGAATTTCGAGCAGTTCTTTTTTGGCGAATCCGTGTTTGCTTTTTTCGTCCGTGAGATTGGCCTGTAAAAAGTAGCGTATTTTTTTTTGTTCTTTTTGCGCTCGATTCAAAAGTTCCTCCGCGGTTCCGAGACTACCGACTCCGTGCGCATACGAATAACCTAAGAATAGTTTTCGAAGAGTTCCGCTCTGGACCGGTCCGATATGATGCAGAACCAATGGAGAATTTTTTTCCTTCAACCATTCTTCAAACTTTTCCAATCCTTCTTGGATTCGATTTTCACCGAAATGAAAAACTCCTCCGTTTACCGCTTCTCGAACGGCTTCCAAAGTTTGAAACTTGGAGACCGCGATGAGTGTGGGAGGTTTCTCCGGTCTTAGCCTTGTGAGTTCTTCTTGGATTTGAAGATAACGTTCTCGAATCCCCATATCATTCTTTGGATTTTAGGTTCTTCATTTCTCTTTCGAGTTTTTCCACTCGTTTTTCCAGACTTCGTTTGGAAGAAACCTTTTTCGATTTTCCCTTTTTTTTGGAAGAGGAGATTCCCAATTTTTTTTCCAATCGATTGACTCTTGTTTCCAAGGAACGGATTCTTTTTCCGGTCTTGCGAGAAGAATATTTTTTAAGATACTTTTTCTTTTTTAAGGAATGTTTTCTTTCCGCTTTGTCTTCCCAATCCGTTTTGTCTTCTTTCATTCTTTCTTTTTTGGATTTGGGTTCTTCGTCTTTATAAGTGCTCGTGTCGTCCTTGGGAGGATTCCATTTTTCTTCCGGGTATTTTTCTTTTTCCGGTTTTGAGGGAGAAGTTGTCTTCTTTTCCTCGGGCCATTCTTCTTTGAGGCTTTTGGTTTCCTTGGATGGAAATTTCTCTTTTTCCATTCCTGAAAATTCTTCTGGAGCTTTGGAATTTTTTTCTTCGGTCGGAAGCGTATTTAAGTCGTTTGGTGAAAGCGGAGGTTCCGTGTTCATGTCCGGACTCAATATTACCCGATCGGTTTTAGAATTGTTTGAGACTTCTTCGCCTTCTTTCTTTTTTAAGAATTTGGAGATGTCTTCCCGAAAGAGATAACTGTAGAGGATCAAGGATCCTAAGAGTAAAACTAAAATTCCGGAAAGTAAGATTTTCAACTGGTCTCGTCTCATGGGCATACCTTTTTAGAATATCGGTTTTTTCCTTCGAAAAAGGGAAGGGAAAACGGGATAAGTATCTCTTTTTAAGTCCCATTTTCACCGAATAGAATCCTGTGAACCGCCGTTTTTTTCGTTTCGCCCTATTCTTCACGCTAGCTCTGAGCCTATTCGGAAGTCTTTCGGATCTCCCTTCGGCTCCGGTCAAAAGAGAAGAGGACGAAATCAGTCGGGTTCTGATCTTGGAAAAGATACTTTCTGAGTGGAAGCAATACAATCTTTTTCTCGTGGATTCTTTTGACGGGGAAAGACCCTGGGAAATCTATCGAGGTGTTTCTTTTTTAAACGAGATCCGATTCAATTCTCAAATCCCTTCTAATCCCGCTTTTTTGAAAGAAAGAGAATGTTATCCGACGCTTGCTCCGGCGAACGACTATCGTTCGATGATGGTACAGACCTTTTTTGAAAATCCAAAACACGCTCATCTGGAGATTCGTCCCAAGGAAAAAATTCGTCTTCCGATCGGCGCGCCGACTCGAATCTTTTTTTGGATGTATGCTTCTTCCCAAAATGCAAAGATTGAATTGGTTCTCCATCAATACAGGTCCAAAGAGATCGTGATCGAACTGAGCGATTTGAGTTTTGACGGCTGGAAAAGAATCGAGAAGAAGCTGGAGATTCCGGCGAGAAACACAAGACTCAACTCCAGTCTGCGTTATCCGTTCGAGATCGCCGCGATACGATTGATCCCGGGCCCTTTTCAAAAGAAGGGAGAATTTGTTTTCTATCTCGATCGGATGGGTCTTCTCATCGATACAAGGGATGAGGCTTATCCGGGAGCAGAGATCAAAGATAATTGGGGTACTGGTTTTTAAAAAATTCTCCGAGTTCCGAAGGATTCTTAGAACTGAATTGAAACGTGTCCCAACCGACGTAACCAGCCGCTTCCACGTTAGTTGCGTTGTCATCGATCAAAACATAGCGCATATCGGGATAATCGGTTTGAATCCATTGAAAGTATTCTTCCGCGGGTTTACGGGTTCCGAGTTCGCAGGAAAAATAGAGTTGATCGAATTGGGAGAATACTTCCTGCATTTCCGGAAATTTTTGAAGTTCCTTATACCAGATGGAATAGTTACTCGCGAGAACGAGTTTGTTTCCGTTCGCCTTTAAGAGCTTTACGATCCCGATACTTTCCTGAATAAGACGAACCTTTTGAAACATCAGTTCCTTGATCTTACGAGGATCCGGAAGATCGGAATTTCTAAATTCGGGAAGGTAGAATCTTTCGAAAAATTCCTCCTCTTCGATATGGCCCTTTTCGAATTCGATAAAGGCGTTTCTTTCCCTTCCCTGAATGAATTTTTCTCTCGATTCGCTGGGAAGTATTTTATAAAGTGCAGAATGAAAGGGATCCTTGATCAAGGTATCCATCAGATCAAAAGCAAATAGAACTCCGCTCATAAACCAATGATTTTTCTCTATCAAATCCTGACGATCTTTCTTCGTATCTTTATCGTTCCTCTTTTTCTGTTATTTCCTGCCGGAAGAATTTTCCTAAAAAAGAGAAAGGAAGATCGAAAAAGAATTCTTTCCAAACCCTTTGACTCACAAGGAAAGAAAGTGATCTGGTTCCACGCCGCTTCGGTGGGTGAATTGGATCAGTGCCGCGCTCTGGCTTTGGAATTTCGCAAAAAAGAACCTTCGACTTTTTTGCTTCAGTCCGTTTTCTCCGAGAGCGTTCGAGATTCTCAGTTGGAAGCCTTTCCCGCAGACGAAACCTTTCGTCTGCCGATCGATACTCCCTTTGGATACAACTGGATCTTCCAACACTTTCATCCCAAGGTTCTTGTGCTGATGGCCTGGGACACTTGGCCGAATCTGATTCTTTCTGCAAAACGATTTGCGACCAAGGTGGTCTTGGGCTCCGCGGTGATCGGAAATCGCAAAAAAGGGATTTTAGGAATGTTGACAAGATCCGTTTTTCGGAATCTCAACGGGATCTACCCTTCTCACGAAAGTTTTTACGAGGCGTTTCGTTCTCTTGTCCCGGAAAGAATTCCCGTAAAAGTTTTAGGCGATACTAGGTTCGATACGGTTTTAAAAAAAATAGAGGACAACAAAAAGGAATTTTCAAAACCCAAAAATTACCCATATTCAAAAATCATACTATTTGCATCCACTTACGAACCCTGCGAAGAAATTCTTGTTTCCTTTTACAAACTCGCGAGAGAAAAACAACCGAATTTGTTAAACGAATTTGCGTTCTGGATTTTTCCACACAAAACATCGCCGGATCGAATCGTTTCCATAGAACACAGGTTGCAGGACGCAGGGATGGAATACCAGACCTGGACTTCCACTCCGTATGAAAGGATGAGCGCGCAGACGATCGTATTCGACGTGTTGGGAATTTTGGCCTTTGCGTATCAAGCAGCGGATTTTTCCTATGTAGGCGGCGCCCTTCACAATCGAGTACACAACGTTTTGGAACCGGCGACCTTCGGCCTTCCTTTGATGACGGGCCCTAAAATTTCCAATTCTCCGGAGGCGATGATATTAAACAAAACCGGAGGTTTGTTTGTGATAAACAAACCGGAAGATATATTAAGAATTTTGAATTTTCCTCAGGAAAAAATCGCAAAGATCCGAAAACAAAACTCCGAGTTTGTACAACAAGGTCGAGGCGCAGCGGAAAGATTGTACGAAGAGATTTCTTCGTTGTAATTCTAAAATGAAGATCTTTAGATTTTCTATAAAACCGGCCTTTTATTTTCTTTTTCTGATAGGAATCGGGAAATTACATTCCGTTGAAACGATCTCTCAGGTAAGAATACTTTCCGCAGAATCAGCAACGTTAATCAAAGAACCGGATTCTCATTCTTATGTTCAAAGAGCTCTAAAAAAAGAAGATTTGAACGGTCATCCCCATATTCCCGGCTCTGCTTTTTTCGAACTCTTAAACTTTTTAGATCCTACAAGGTGGTTCGATCGGGAAATTACGGAAGACGCGTATGATGTTCTTTTGGAGAACGTTTCCATTTTGGAAGGGGAAAATACAAAAAGGAAACTCAATTTCGTATTAGTAAGGCACGTTACACGCGGTGAAAAAAAACCGGAATGGTCCTGGGATCAAGGTTATGAAGGATTTTCGAACCTGAAAACGTTTATCATCGATCGACCTGCGATCGTATCCCAAAACTTCAAGAATCCTTTCAGAGTCACGCTTTGGTATTCCAACACCCCAGTTCCACTTTCTAAGCTGAGTAAGGACAGAAAAGATAAGAATCGATTCGTTTTCGTCGGTCACATTCACATCGATCCGGAAACTTCGGATGCGCTCGAAAAGCTTTCCGTTCGACATCTCAACTTTGGAAGATTCGGCGTTTTTTTCGGTGTAAATTTTTTAGAGGGTATTCTCTCCTACTCGAACCCGATTTGTTCCTCAAATTCCCACGAAAAATAAAGTGGAAAATCTTGAATTGAATTCCAAACCGATTTCTTTCGCTCAATGTTTCAGAATCAAGTCGTAATTACAACTATGAGAATTCCTCCCTCACAGACTGGAATGTGTGAGAGTTCCCACAGATTACGTCTCTTCGGAGAGTCCGCGATATTCGAATTCGTCCCTCACAGACTGGAATGTGTGAGAGTTCCCACAGATTACGTCTCTTCGGAGAGTCCGCGATATTCAAATTCGTCCCTCACAGACTGGAATGTGTGAGAGTTCCCACAGATTACGTCTCTTCGGAGAGTCCGTGATATTCGAATTCGTCCCTCACAGACTGGAATGTGTGAGAGTTCCCACAGTCGAGATTTTAGGACAAGATCAAAGTCCTTTTCCGGAAAATCGTTCTACTGAATTTCCATTCTCCGTTTCAAAATTCTCAAGATCGTATTTTGAATGTCCCGCATCAAAAAATCGCCCCAGAAGGATGCGTAAAAATTAAAATGTGTCGAAAGACGATACTTGCTTCGGAGATGTAAAATTATTTTTTGTCTTTCATTCTGGCCGACGCCGTTTGAATATTCCAATTCGTATTCGCCTTGGAGAGCATCGAAATAAGCTCCTCCCGGAACGACATGAGCGTCTAACGTGGTAAGCGGCGTCAAATTAGGATCAGCTTGGATCTCGAACTTCAAACGGTGAAGCGGCTTCCATTCGGTGATTGTTTCGTGAAAGAAAAGTCCCTTTTCGAATCTCGCTTCGCGGATTCCGCCGATTCCTTCGCGAGAAAGTGTCGCTTCGACGGGTCGTGGAAATCCCATCTTGTAAAAAAATCCTTCTTCCGTTTTTTCCAATTCCGAAATCCGTATGATATTTTTCCAAACCGTTTCCGGTCTTGATTTCACCTCAATACTCGTTTCTACCATACGAATTTCATTCGGTAACTCCCAATAAGATTCTATATATCCGGATACGAGAGGAAGGGAAAGGATGCCTAACGCGCCGAGAAAATTCATCCGATTCTCCGGAAAGATATAAAACAAAATCCCCACGGCGATTCCACCCACGCTCGACAAAACGAGATAGATCGGAAGACCCATGATGAGACAAATCATTCCTTCCCAATTTACGAGAAAGGAAAGTAACATGGAGATTGTCGTCGGACACCAAGGAAAGAAAATATGAAAAAAGATCGATCTCGGTTTTTCCTTCTCCGCCCAATAAACGCTGACCAGACCTATCAAAAAAGGAAGGATAAATACGGCGCCGTAGGCCATCGTAATTCCAAGATTTTTTAAGGATTCAATTCTGATAATATACTGCACAATAGTTGCGTAGAAAACGGAAAATAGTGCGGGAACCACAAAGGATCGAAGTTTCATAAGGATTAGATAGAACCTCTTTTGGGAATTTGCAAGTGAGAAAGTGAAGTAAGAATCGAACTGCGCTCCGATTTTTCAGCGTCGTTTTTCCGGATTCTATCTTGGAATCGACTTCCAAGTAGTGTCGTCTTTTGGTCAGGAATGATTTTCCGTTTTTTTTTTCGCTCCCGGAGTACGTTCTGACTTCAAAGGGAACTGTTTCAAGTATGGACGTTCTGTTACTTTCTTCCCAAAAAAAAATTCTTTCCGCTCTGAATGAAGGCGAGATCGGCTCGGATTCTCTTTTGATTCCGCTCAGTTATTGGAATCGTTTAGACAAAATTCAAAAGAAGGCTCTTTCTAAAAAACTTCCTCTTCTTCTAATCCGATACACAAAATACGTCGCTTCCTTGGATCGGCTTCATCGGAAAGCAGGTAAGATCAAGTACAATTGGGGAGCGGGAGACCTGAAGAAGATGACAATTCACGTTCACTCCGGAGTTTGGGCGGTTTTTGGGGCTTTGGCGGCGGCTCATGGTGTTTCGAGGTGTTTTCTGTTTAACTATCTCTTGTGGTTGGAAGACGTCGGAGTCGGAGATTCTATCGTGGAAACGATGAACCGAGGAGTTCCTCACTTCCATTCCGTTTACAGGATGATCTGGACCCTAAATCTACGAAAAAACCAAATCTCCCGAGCTTTGCACTTCGAACCGGACCCGATCACAAGTGAATCCCTCCCCGATCCCTTTCCCTAAAAACCAAAACGCAAACCAAAGAAAATGAACCAGACCGTAAATTCTAAATAGATTTCCTTTCCAGGGATTTTAGAATGTCATCGCAATTTTTATCTTATTTTGCGGAGTAATATTCTCCATTAAAATTGGAAAGTTCTTTCTCATCCACTTCGTAATCTACCAAATCCTCTCGATCCGAAGTAACGACGATCTTAAAACGCTTAGGTTCAAAGTAGCCCATCCCAGATGCGGAAGCATCTCTTACTACCAATCCTTTCGGCAATTTGAACAATTTGGCGTTTTTATCAAATTTCCCGATGGACAGATCCTTTTTTAAAATTCCAATTTTTCCATTCGGAGTTTCGGGATATCCATCCAGCAAAGTATAAATCCCTCTTAAGATAAAAAGAATATTCAGAAATATTGAAAGAATGAGCAAACCTGTTTTAATCATACTTCCCCTCTTCTACATAGCTTTTCTTGTTAATCCGCGTTCGGCATGGCCGCAATCGTTTTTTATTCGAGCTCCGCGTGAGCGATCGAGGCGGAGTCAAGTTATTGCTTTCAAATTCCAAGACTTCCTCAAACGGGAATCACTCAATAACTTGACTGAAGCGGAGAGCGCGACCTTCGCCTCGCGAAGGGCACGCCCGAAATCAAGATCTTTCGAAAGCAATGAATCTTTTTCTTGCAGAGTCGCTAGGATGTCTGTCCCCATTCGATTCCGAGTTCCCAAAATAAAAAAGCCCTTCCCGCTTTTTTTTTTGCGAAAAGGGCTTTCCCAAGTTTTAGAATCGAATTCTAAAATTCTAATGAAACAATCTCAGAACCAATCCGCCGTGCTGAACAAAAAATTCGGCAAAGACGAGGCTTGTGATCGCCATCAACTTGATGAGAATATTGATCGATGGTCCGGAAGTATCTTTGAAAGGATCTCCAACGGTATCACCGACTACGGCCGCCTTGTGTTGGTCGGAACCCTTTCCACCGGCTTTTTTCTCGATGTATTTCTTTGCGTTGTCCCAGCCCCCGCCGGAATTCGCCGCGGAGATCGCGAGAACCACACCGGCAACGAGCGCACCCGCAAGAACTCCTGCGAGTGACTTCACTCCGAAAAGATAACCTACTACGATCGGCGTCAAAAGAACGAGCAATCCGGGAAGAATCATCTCCCTCAGTGCGGCTGTCGTGGAGATATCCACACAACGTTTGTAGTCCGGTTTGTTCTTTCCTTCCATAATTCCTGGAATTTCACGGAACTGTTTTCGTACTTCTTCCACCATGTCGACCGCAGCTTTCCCCACCGACTTCATCGTCATTGCGGTGAAAAGGAAAGGCAACATCGCTCCGAACATCAAACCCCCGAATACTTCTGGGTTTAGAATTTCGAGGCTCGTCGTCTGCGTTCTTGTGATAAACGCGGCAAAGAGTGCGAGAGACGTCAACGCCGCCGAACCGATCGCAAACCCTTTTCCGATCGCCGCAGTGGTATTTCCTGCCGCATCCAAATTGTCGGTTCTATCACGAACTTCTTTTCCAAGCTCCGCCATTTCTGCGATTCCACCCGCGTTATCCGAAACCGGACCATAAGCGTCGATCGTTAGGCCGATCGCGATGGTAGAAATCATCCCCAGAGCCGCGATCGCGATTCCATACATCCCGGCGAGAATGTTCGCCGTTACGATGGTGATCACAAGAAGAATCACAGGAATCACGGAAGAATGATATCCGAGCGCGAGTCCGTAGATGATGTTGGTCGCCGCACCGGTGTTAGACGCTTCCGCGACTTCTCTCACCGGTTTGTAAGAATGAGAAGTATAATACTCGGTTACGATTCCTATGAACATTCCCGAAAAAAGACCGACGAGCATGGAAATATAAACATCCCACTTTGTGATCGTTTTTCCAGCGATTTCAAATGAATCCACCATAAAGGTGTTGGTTACGAAATACATGATGATCGCTACGAGAATCGTGGATACCCAGAGCTGAATTTTCAGAGTGGTTTCCACATTTCCGCCTTCTTTCACTCTTGCGAGGAAACTCGTCAAAAGAGAAGCAGGAATTCCAAACGCGGAAATGAGAAGAGGATACAAAAGCGCGTCCACGGATCCGGAAAGAGCCGATGCCGTCGCTCCGATCACCAGGGCCGCACAAGTCGCCTCCGCACAAGATCCGAAAAGATCGGCTCCCATACCGGCCACGTCTCCCACGTTGTCTCCCACGTTATCCGCAATCGTAGCAGGGTTTCTCGGATCATCTTCCGGAATTCCCTTTTCTACCTTTCCCACCAAATCCGCTCCTACGTCTGCGGCCTTAGTGTAAATTCCCCCGCCCACTCTTCCAAAAAGTGCAACGGCAGAACCTCCAAGTCCGAAACCTGCGAGAGATTCCATGAGAAAGTGTTTTTCCACTCCAGGATGCATTCCCGTAAAAATAAGGAAGAGGACGATCATTCCGAGGATCGCAAGACCCACGAGACCAAAACCCATCACAGCACCGGAATCGAAAGCAACTCGAAACGCTTTTGAAAGAGAGGTTTTTGCGGCTTCTGCGGTTCTTACGTTTCCAGCGGTCGCAATCTTCATCCCGATAAATCCGCAGAGACAGGAAATCACGGCACCGGAAACGAAAGCGATCGCGGTGTGAATCCCGTCATTAAACCCTTCCGAACCCGGATTGTCCAAAAGGAGAACGATCAGGACCGCCATAAAGGCGATGAAAACGGAAATGACCTTGTATTCCCGAACCAGGAAGGCCATTGCCCCTTCGGAGATGGCGGAGGATATTTCTATGAGTTTTTGAGTCTCTTTATCGTTACTACCCGGAGCGCCGACTTTGATGCCGATCACTTTGAAGGTATAGACTACTGCAGTAACGATCGCCAAAATAGACATGGCGATAATAATCGTAACTGAATTCATTCAGTGAAACCTCTTGTTTTTTTTCAATGTTCCGATGTTTAAAAAGATGGGAAGAATTCTACCTGACAGAGCGCCTAGGAAACTGCTATCCACTTGGTTCTTTTTTGTACTTTGCACAGGTTATTCAACGCTCTATGGGAATTCAACCTTTTCTTACGGAGAGTTACTCAGACAGGCTAGGGAAGAATTAGGACGTCTTCGTTACGACGAAGCCCTCCAAAAATTGGAGATCGCGGACTCTTTAGGAGCCCAAAGAACCGCTCCTTACTACGAGATCGAAGGAAGAGCTTGGATCGGAAAAGGGGACTTAACGACGGCCCTGGAAAGTTTTGAAAGAAGCATCCAATTGGAACCCGCCAACCCTTCTCTCTTAAAAGAAATGGTCGCAGGGTTTGAGGAATTGAAAAAACCGGACAAAACCTTCCGATTTACGAGGCTCAGCCTGAATCAAAATCCGGATCATCCCGAATACCGTTACAAGGCACTTGTTTTGAGTTCAAGACTCGGAAATGTGAATTATTATAGGGAAACCCTTCTTTGGATTCAAAAAAACAATCCTTACAAAGAAGACCTCGCAGCGATCGAAGCGGAGGTCAACACCGTAAACGAAGGAGGAAAGATCGACGAGTCGATCTCGAAGTGCCGGAAATATCTTCTTTACTTTCCGGAAAATTCTTACCTCCACCGAATTCTTCTTTTGTCCTTAAAGAAAAAACAATCTCCGCTTTTAGAACAGGCGCTTCTGGATCGAGCGGCGATCTTTCGAAATGAACCGATCTACGCCTACGAATCCGCACTTGAATTCCTACAGAACAAAAAATTTAACGAGTCTTTGGCGATGTCTCGAAGAGCCTTTTATCTGAGTCTCAAAAAAGAAGGGAAGGCCGGAAAAGAAATTCTATATCCTTTGTATAGAATTTATAGACAAAGAGGAAACGTATCCGACATTCAGGCGATCGAAATCCTACAGGGAATTTTAGAATCCAATCGAGTTCTGGACGAGGAATTTTTAGATTCCAAACTCAAACAAACCGGCTTTAACCGAGAATTTCTTTTATTCTCTCTTTTCTATATTCAAAAAAATGAAACCTCCACTTCCAAAAAAAGGGAAGAAGAATGGAAGCGTCTTTTCGAAAAAATCCGAAGACAAAAAGAAGAAGACGATATCTCGCACACGATCTCCCCTTTTTCGTACGATCCGGAAGAATCGGAAATGTTCTCCGAGAGGAAATGATTTTTTCCGATCGATTCCTTTTAATAGAACGACAGCTTATTCCAACAAGAACTCACGAAAAATCGATCATTTACAGTCTCGAATGTAGG
>NZ_JAFFPU010000011.1 GCF_016919175.1 Leptospira ainlahdjerensis
TGTAGGAACTCACACAAAACGAAAAATCGATCATTTACAGTCTCGAATGTAGGAACTCACACAAAACGAAAAATCGATCATTTACAGTCTCGAATGTAGGAACTCACACAAAACGAAAAATCGATCATTTACAGTCTCGAATGTAGGAACTCACACAAAACGAAAAATCGATCGTTTACAGTCTCCAATGTAGGAACTCACACAAAACGAAAATCGATCGTTTGCAGTCTCGAATGTAGGAACTCACACAAAACGAAGCGACTTCTTTCGAAAAAGGAGGTAAAAGTGAGAGAATTTCTTTTTTTTATCAAAAAATGCAAATTCTTCTGTCCTAAAATTTTAAAAAGAAATGGTATTAAGGTCTGGGGGAATTTATGGCTTCATCGTTTTGGTTCCAAAAAAATCTTCGTTTTATTTCCAGAGTTGTTTTCTTGGGAATTCTTTTTTCTTCCGGTTGCACCGGGATCAATATCCTCAATTCTCCCGTAGGTCCGGAGGAAATGAATACCAACCCCACTCCCGCATATGGACGCCCCTCTCTGGAACTCTTTTATAAGGGAGGAATGATTTATCACAACGAATCGATTCCGGTAACCCTGACCGGAAACGCAAAAAGTATAGAAAGAGGAGAAGCTTGTTCCAAATCGGTTTTGTCCCTATTGGCCTGGGGAGATTCCTCAGTTCTTACCGCGACACAAAGAGGAAACATTCAAAAAATTGCACATATAGAATACGAACACACGGCGATCCTTTCCATACTTTATCACAGTTTTTGCACGATCGTTTCCGGAGAATCCAATCCATCTCCGAGCGTCGGCGAAGACGCACGAAGTTCGAATCCGGATTCCGAAATCATCCTAGGAAAGAAAAAAAACAGAGGAACATCGGAATGAAAAATCAAAAATCGATTCTACTTTTGATTCTTTCTTTATTCTTCTTTGTAAACTGCGCCTCCGGACCGGTCGGAGGCCTTCTTTTTACTTATAACAAATATCCGGGACAGATCAATCCGGCAAACGACGTAAAACCGGAAAAGATCGCGGATGGATGTATCCACAACATTTTCGGACTGATCAGTTTTGGAAACGCAGGAGCGGGCGCCGTTGCCAAATCGAATGGGATCCAGAGAATTGCTCTGATCGACTACAGCGCTCTTCATATCCTCGCGATCGTTTATAGAAATCACTGCGTCATCGTAGCGGGAGAAAAAGAATGAAACGAATTTTTAGAAACAAAATTTTCTTCCTTGCGACCGCAACGTTTCTAAGTTTGCTCTTCGCGCATTGTACCGCGACTTCTGAACCTGCCCTTCTGATTTCCTACAATACACAACACATTCTTTCCAAAAGTAACGGAAGCCTGATCTCTTCGGCAAAGATTGTGAAAAAAGGAGAAAGTTGCTCGTATGCCGTGTCTCTCTTTTATTACAATTCGATGTATCGCGGCCCCAAAAACAGCGTCACCGAAATCGCCAAAGAATTCGGGATCGAAAAGATCGCAGTCGTTGACTACGCTTCCTTTAGTTTTTTAGGTCCTGTCTTTTACAAAAATTGTGTCGTCGTCTGGGGAGAATGAGATTTTTTGGAGGGACAGAAACAGAATTCTTCGCTTTCGTATAACGTTCTTTCTTCCAAAATGTGATTTCTATTTTCCCAGGATGCGGATTCCTTTTGATTCAAGGGCTTAGAAAAGTTAAGATTTAAAAAAAAATAAACTTTTACTGACGCAAATCGAACCCAAAAGGATATAACTCTTCAATTCCAAAAAATAAAATCCTTTTTCAAAAAGTCCGAATATCAAATAATAATTCTATTCAAATGTTTTAGCTTTTTATAGCATTGTTGTAAAAAGTTTCACAAAAATCACAGTTCGCGATTGAAATAACTTTACATAAATGCTATTTAGCACCACCTTGACGCTTTAGAAAAACGGATCGTTCATCCATGCGTTTTTCTTTAAAGACAATTAAAATATTTCCAGGAGAAAAAAATGAAACTCAAATCTCTGCTCGCGATTTGTTTCGTAGCAATCTGGGCCTGTAACTGTACAGGATTCAATTATGTTGCTATGGCCTACAAAGGTACAAATACCAATCCAACTAAAGAATATGCCAATCCGATGTACGTGATTGCCTCTGGTGGACTTCTCGTTCACAACGGTTCAATACCGGGCCCAATTGGTCACAACGCAGAGAACGGCGATACAATGGGAACAGCTTGTTCTAAAAGTATTTTAGCTCTAATCGCTTTCGGAGATTCCTCGATCGAAGCCGCTAAAACCCAATCTAAAATAACAAAGGTTTCTCATGTTGAATACGAGCAATTTGCAATTTTAGGCTCCGTTTATCATAGCTTTTGTACCGTAGTTTATGGATCCACAACAGCTATTTCCGGTGCAGGCGACTCAAAAACGGATGTGAAATCTGCAGCTGGAAAGAAAAAATAATAGGAACAATTGAACATGAAAAAAAATATCATTCTTACTTTTGTTACTTTGGGGATTTCCCTCTTTCTGAGTAATTGTGCAACCGGCCCTGTGAACGGGCTCTTATTTACGAACACTACCTTCCCGGGTGAGATCAACACGTCCAACAGCGTTCCTGTAGTTAAAAAAGCGGAAGGTTGCGCTCATACAGTATTGTATTACGTAAGCTGGGGAAAGGCATCTGCCGGTAGAATCGCATTTGAAAACAAGATTTCAAGAATCGCAACGATCGACCATTCAACGATCTCGGTACTCGGAGCCTTGTATAAAAACTACTGCACAATCGTAAGCGGGGAATAATAAAATGAAAAAAATCATCGGTTTAATTTCAATCTTCTTGGTTGCATTTACGGTTTCCAACTGTGCTTCCAGCCTTTTCACAATCGGTTTATTCAGCAATACAGAATATCATGTATCCGGAAACTCAGTTGCCGGTCCTACGGATGCAAAGATTCTGAAACGTGGAACCTCTTGTAATACCTACTCGATCTTCTCGGCTCTTTTCTACGCAGGTGGAGAAGGAAGTATCGCAGAAGCGATGAAAGAGGCACAAATCACAAAGGTCGCCGTAGTGGATAAAAGTTCGGAAGGATTTTTGGGATACTTTTTCTCAAAAGAATGCGTAATCGTTTACGGCGAATGATTCTTTGAGTGGAATCATCCGAAAGCTATTTTCGAATGTTCCAATCGTTCGACTGGAAGGAATAAACGTCCTTTCCAGTCGGACTTTTTCGCAAACCTAGTTTTTGAGTTTTTCTTCGATTCATTTTCTCGCTCTCGATTTCTACAGAAGCGTTTTTCCTTTTGAATAAAAAAAATTTTACTACATAAACGCCGCAGAACCTAACTTTTAAAACTGACTAACGTGAATGAAATCATTTAAAGTTTTTATACTCTCCATTTTCATCTTCGCTCAATTTCAAAGCTGCTCTTCCGATCCGATTCTCTTGCAACCGACGTTAAACGGAACCGAAAAAAACCTCGGAAACGTCCGTGGACAAGCCTGCGGTTTTCTCGGATTTCTGGATCCTTACTATTATTTTTTTCCGATCGGTCAAAACACAAAAATGGAAAGGGCATATAAAGAAGCTCTTCGACAGATACCCGGAAGCAAATCGATTAAAAATATCACCATCGAAGAATATTGGTTTTGGGCGGTATTGGGCGTAACCCAATGTCTCACAATTTCCGGAGAAGCCATCCAATGAAATGGAGAATCCTGATTTTTCTATGGGCATTGATCAGTCAGTTTTCTTGCGTCTCCACTCCCGTTTTTATTCCGGAAAGTAAACTCCAGATTCAAAATACCGATACGATCACAGTTCCCGCTTATGGAAAAGAATGCGGATTCTTATTCTTTATGTTTATACCCATAGGACTCAACGATCGATCCGCCAAAGCGTTTTCCAAAGTCGTCGAACAAGCCGAAGGTGGTATTCTTTCCGAAGTAACGTTTCAAGAATCTTGGTATTGGGCCCTTCTCGGAACCAGATACTGCACAACGGTCACTGCATTTGTCACCCGAGGTCCGAAATGAAAAACAAAGCCTTGATCCAGAACCGGAATTTTTCGTTTTCAAAAACGCTTTTTTTTAGAATTCAAAAACGAATCTTACGGATCTGCCCAATTCTCATATTCGGATTCTGTTTGAGTTGTATCGCAATTCGAGTTTACGTTCCAAAAAAAGGAAGCGATAGCTTTGACATCGGAAACGTGGATACAATTCCTCACTTAGCGGCCCCGAGGGAGAATCCGAATTTTGAAGTCTTGGAATCTCCAAAAATCTTCGGGTCCGCATTTGCAACAAGGGATCCTTCGTTATTCTTCTTATCTCCGCGCAAATTAGAAAACGAATACGGTTCCGTCAAAACTTTGATCCTTAGGGAATTGGATCGAAACAGAAACGAATACAAAGTCGATAAAAATTATAAAATTCTAATAAAAAACTTCGAATTGAAAACGGACGACCGTTGTTTTTTTGGAAATTTGACCGAAGTAAAATTGGAGATCGAGGTAACCCGTATCGAGAAGGAAGAAAAAATTTTAGATTTTCATTTCGAAGATTCAATCGATTCCAACGTAACGGACTGTCATTTCACCCTCGCTACAGCCACCCTTGTCGGATGGCTGATCTATATGCCTTATTTAGGATTTCGAGGAAACAGAGAAGACCAACTCAATCAGCTCGGAAGGATCGCTCTTTTGGAATTTTTCGAACAATTCAAGTCCTCTCTTGAGAAGTCCCCTACCTCACAACCGAAAAAAGAATAAGGAGAAATGTTTTATTCATGAATCCTACAATGAAAATCGCAAGCTCCGTCCTTCTCCTCTTCTGCGTCGCTGCCTCGATCGGATGTTCTTATTCCGTGGAAAAAAAATACGTCTACGCAAAACCGTATTATCCGAACGAAAATTATTTCGACGAGAGTAATCCTCAATTCGAGGAAGGAGAGCCCTACTGGCTTTTGGATTTCCTCGGAAACGTCTTCGGCTTCTTGACAAAACTCATCCTCTGGAATTCTAAGATGAATAATCATAACATTTCCGAAGAAACAAAAAAGTATCTGATGGATTATATCCGAGAAAACAACCTCAAAGACGTCAAAGTTCGTTTTAATCAATATTCTCCTTGGAGCGATTTGAAACAACTCTGGAAATCGGACACGGTCCATCCAGTTTTAAAATATTCGATTGGAATCTTTAGCTGGCTGATTTCCACAATCATCCCCGAAAGACTTTTTGCTGGTTTTATTTTCGGAGGTGGAGATCATTACAATCCTTACACAAATACGATCAATATCTACAGCGATATTCCCGCCGTGGTCTTGCATGAAGGAGGACACTCCAAAGACTTCGCATTGAGAAAGCATAAATCGCTCTATAGCCTTGGTTATTCGATTCCTGTTTTAGGGGCGCTCTATCCCGAGGCAAGAGCTTCAGACGACGCGCTTCGTTATCTCAGAAACAAATGTGATAAGAAGAATGAACTCCTCGCCTACAGAACGTTATATCCCGCTTATTCCACCTATGCAACTGGCTCGCTTTTAGGATCCGCCGGTCAATATTTAGGCTTGTTCTCGTCGATTCCGGGACATGTTTTAGGATATAGAAAAGAAAAACGTGTCGAAAAAGAGGAGATTCCTGAATGCAAACTACTCGAAGAAATCGAAGGCAAAAAACAGGACCCTCAATGAGATTTCGTATTCTTTTTGTTCACGACTTCCCTCTTTCGAAAAAAAATTGACATGGTCCTTTTTATTCTTAAACATAACTGGAAATAGACAAAAGATACCTTAGTTTTAAAGGTTCGTAAAATCTAATAGGTTCCGGTGCAAAGTCTCCGGTCAATTTATCCCCTTCTTGAAACCAATTCAAATCAAAGCTCTCATCCTTATACTCTTCGCATTCTTCCAATCGAAGATTCTTTTCGGACAGACAACGGATTTCGAAACAATACAATCCTACAAAGATTCTGCCCTGAACTTGCAATTGGATTCGGCTCGTTACTGGAGACTTCTTCTTCATTATCGGGATCCACTTCTATTCGGGAAACCTAAGAGTGAAGTGGACGGAGAAGATTTTTTTCTTTCGCCAAACGGAAAGAAAGATCCGCAATCGGAATTGACCGCGACCATTCAATCTTTTTTTAGAGAGCCTACTCCCGAAGAAATTTCCGAATCAAAGTTACACCCTCTGTGCAAATTTCCGGAACGTTTTCGATGGCTGGATTCGAAACTGAACTTTGATCGAAGCTTACTCCCGAAGTTGAGCTGCGATCGATATAAGAATTGGATGCACTCCTTAAATCCGGTTTCCACAAAGCTCATTTTTGCTTCCTTTTATCTAAACAATCCCGCTTCCTTGTTCGGTCATAACCTGCTCAAGATCGGTTCTGAAAATTCTACACGTTCCGAAATTTTGGATTATGCGATCAATTTCGCCGCCAATAATTCCCCCGACGATTCGGCTTTAGCATATACATTCAAAGGATTGATGGGCGGATATCCCGGAACTTTTAGTATTTTTCCATATTATTATAAAATCAACGAATACAACGATATGGAGAGTCGAGATCTCTGGGAATACGAGCTCAACTTCAACGCGGAAGAATCCAGAAGGATCGCTTCTCACGTCTGGGAATTGGGCAGCACATACTTTGATTATTTCTTCTTCGATGAGAACTGTTCTTATCACCTGCTATCTTTGATAGAAATCGGGAAACCGGAATTAAGACTCCGAGACAAATTCAATCTTTATACGATTCCATCGGATACGGTCAAACTTGTCTTGGAACAAGAAGGCTTGATTCGCAAAAAAAACTATCGACCGTCCCTCAGTTCCAAACTAGAACAAAAGTTATTCAACCTCGAAGTAGGAGAAAGGGAAAAAGTATTCGGATATCTCAACGATAAAATCGAATTAAATCAAATTTTAGAATCCGGTGACGGACAACGACAAGCCTATATTTTGGATGCAATTTTGGACGCGAAACGCTACCAAAGATCTTTAAAAAAATTAACGACGGAACAGGAAGAAAAATATAGAAACATACTCATCGAACGGAGTAAAATTAATTTTCTACCTTTACCCGAACAATCTCCGATGGTATCACCGCCGGAAGAAGGACACGGAAGCGGAAGGATCCGATTGAGTAGAGGCCAATCCAGTATAGGCGGTTATTCCGAAATTGCAATCAGAGCCGCTTATCATGATTTTCTAAATTACGACAAAGGTTATGTTCCATTTTCTACGATCGAATACTTTTCGACAGTCTTTCGAAAATACGATTATCAAAAAAATCCCACACTCGAAGAAGGAAGTTTAGTAAAGATATTATCACTCTCTCCCATCAATCCGATATCGTCGCCCATGTCGTTTTTCTTTGACGTCGGCGCGGATTCTTCTATGATAAAACCAGACTTCCATTCTCAAAAGTCCGTTCCTTTTCTTCTATCCTACAACCAAGAGGTCCCGCTTTGGTTAGGTTATCAAAAAGAAAAAAACGATTATGAAAAAGCTTATAGGGTCACAAATTTTAACTTAGAAGGAACGGGCGGATATACGTTCTCCAACGTCAATTCGGGAAGTTCGTTTTTATGGACATTCTCGTTACAAGTCGGGGCAAAAGGAAGGGCAAACGGATACTACCCAGAGGGCCTTTTGATTGCTCCACAAGCTGCGATCTTTGCAGGTTGTTCTTACGGAAATTGGAAATTGGGATTATCCGCGCAATATTTCGGATTCTCTATTTACGGATATAAAGACGATTACAAGGTTGCTCCTGGAGTTCGTTACAGATCCTCGCAAAATACTGAAATTAGATTAGAAGGTAAATTACAAAAGTATTATGAAGAAGCCCAAGTTTCAATTTCTCTTTTTTTCTAAACAATCCATTTATTTGATTTTATTCGCAGTATTGGAATCCTGTGCCTCCTTATTCTATCAGCCTACGAAGGAAAAATATTGGAGTCCGGAAATTTTCGGATTTCAATATAAAGAAGAGAGTTTTAAAACCTTTGATGGTGAGAAATTACACTTTTGGAGAATCATACCGAAGGAAAAAACAAAAGGTGTAGTCGTTCAATTTCACGGCAACGGAGAAAACAGAACGAGCCACTTTACAAGCCTCGTTTGGATGGTAAATTACGGCTATGAATTGGTGGTATTGGATTACAGGGGTTATCTCGATTCTACCGGAACCCCCGAAAGAGAGAATATTCACAAAGATTCTGTGGATTTTCTATCTAAAGAATTAGAATATTCTAAAATTCGAAAATTACCTCTCGTCGTCTACGGACAAAGTCTGGGGGGAGCGATTGCATTGCGCGCGACCTCGGAACTGAAAGATAAATCCGGAATCGTCCTGATCGTCGCTGACGGAAGTTTTGCGAGTTATAAAACCGTTTTTAAACAAGTAGTCAGACGTGTTTTATTTTTTCCAATCGATTGGATCGCCGGCTTGTTTGTAAACGATCTTCTCAACCCGGGAGAAACCGTCTCCCAACTCGCGCCCATCCCAATTTTAGTCATTCACGGTACCGAAGATCCGATCGTTTCTTATCAGAATGGGATCGAACTTTTCGGACTCGCGGGACAGCCGAAATGGTTTTGGGAAGTCAGAGGAGGAGGCCATGTAAATTGGATGAATTTAGGAGCCTCTAAAGAGTCTAAAAATTTTCTTTCTTTTCTGGAAAACATCATTCAAAAATCCAAATTCAATCCATCGAAAGAGGATTTCGGTCAAGACGGTTAGAATCGAGAAGCGATTCGATCGCTTCTCTCGTGCCCAATTCTTTAAAATGACGTTCCTAACTTGAAAAAAAGGTTCGCTAAAAGTGTAAGAATCGACGGAACGAATTTCGTTCTTTTTTAAGTAGAGAATATTTTCGGCATTCACCGACTTAAAATGATAGTATCCTTCTTCCAACTCTAAACGGAGATCTCCCCCGTCCGCGAGAAAAACTTCCCGATCCAGAATCGAAATCGAATTTTGGATCGAGCCTGCATAGTTAAGAATTGAAATCCTCCTTTTCCAAAGAGAGCGGTAATCGACTATGTCTGAGAATATAAAAAAATTAGAAGCGACGAGCCCCCTTCCTTGATACTTACAAATTTTTTCGAGTTGGAAGTATAACTTCCAAAATACAATAGTAAAAGTAAGATGCTCAGATAAATTTTCTGTTTTGCATGGAATCAGTTCCCTCAATTTGAATTTGTTTCCCAACTCGGTAAAACCTCGATCTACCGAAATGAAAGCAAATCTGGTTCCTTCTCGCGATCATCGATGGCCAAACTTCTCTCGAAAGAATTTCTTCTTAAGAATTGAAAATTTCGTTCTTTTTCAATAATTTGCGGAGAAGTACAATAGACCGTTTTAATGAAGTGAATTTCTTAGAGAAATAGATTTGGCAATCTGCGCCTCTTCCGTGAAATGGGAATTGCAATGAATATCGAACTCACACGCGAACAATACGAAGCCCTCCTTAAATCTTTGGCGATCACCCGTTTTCTTTATCACTCGATCTTAGAGGAAGAGGAACCTGCTCCCGATCGTTTGGATTCTTATGATGCTTACGAGGATATGGAACAACAAGTTCTTTCGTATGCGAAAGCTTTGGAAGTTTCCCATCTGGTCGCGTATGACAGCGAGGAAGAGCTTCATTATCTTACGAGAGAATTCGAAGAAAAGACGGATATTTCCGATTTAATCACGGAGTATCAGGATAGTATTTTCTGGGACGAACTCGTCCAGAGATTGGCGGGAAGAGATTTTACGAGAACTTATACCGAAGCTGAAATCAAAGGAATGGCCATAGAAGAAAGAATCGAAAAAGAAGCGCCGTTCATTTCAAAATACGAAGAGATCTTCACCGAATCCGGAATCGAACACTTAGAAATCAAATAACCCTAAGTTCCGGTCGATTCGTATTTTTTCTGTCCCTTTTTCCAAAGAAACAAAGAGCCTAAAAAAAGAAAAAAACCGACCGGGAAGTTCAAATAGATAAAGAAAGGATGAAATAGAGAATCTCCGTTCTTATCCAAAAAATAGTGAGCCGGATAAAAATTCACAAACCCTAGAGGAAGCAAAAAAGTTAGAAGAATTCGAATCGAAACGTTATAGATATTCATAGGATACATCATAAACTCGCGACTTGAAAAAATAAACAAGTGAACCAAGGAATAGTTCTGAATCGCGTAAAATGCAATGGATGCTATCGCAATTCGTATCCCTGCCAAAATCATCGCACTTCCTAAAACCGCCAAAAACAACATTATTGTCTTCGACAAAGTCCATTCGATATTCGTAAATTGATTGGCCACAAGAAACGTGATCACTCCTAAAATCAAATGAAGCAACCCCGTGATATCGAAGTGATTCATCAAAACCTGTCCTATCGGAGAAAGGGGCCTCAAAAGATATCGGTCATAACCCCCGTCTCTCACTAAGGAACCGAATTCCACCATTCCCGAAAATACGGAAGCTACGATTCCTTGTGCAAAAATCAAAAGACTGTAAAGAAACGCAATCTCCCCTCTAGTCCATCCTCCGATCGAAACAAATTTGGAAAGTAGAATAAAAATCGTCGCTGCCTGCGCGGAATAATAGATGAGTAAAGTGACAAGATAGATCCAAAAACTCGCCTTATATTCCATGTGAGACTGAACGGAGGAAATCGCCAACTTAAGATAAGTTTTCAAAGAATAAAACAATTTTAACCTCCCGCCAGTTCTAGACGTTTTAATCCGGAAAGATAGATTGCGGAAGAACTCACGGTAAGTATCCCGATCATTAGAAAGTAACGAGCAATCAACTCTCCGAACTCCATTCCGATCGGCTGCGAAGTTAAAACTTGTGTCGGATAATAATATAGATAAGCGAAGGGAAGCCAGGAAGAGACACTCCTTAAAAAAGCCGGAAAAAGATCCAACGGAATGACGGCTCCGGAAAACAAAGTAATCAAGGCAAAGTAAAGCAGAAAGAAGGAGAAAACTTCCGTAAAATAAAAGGATAAGGATGAGATCATAAAACCGATCAAAAAGAAGATTAAGAACGCAAGACCGTAAACGAGCAAGAAAGAAAAAACTGAAACCATCGTAGGTGTAAAGCTAAGATCCAATACCGCATAAGCAAGGATCCAAAGGGGAAATGATCTGGAAAGAAGGTGATAGATGCTGACTCCGATCGTATCGGCAAAGACGATCAACGGAAATCGAATCGGTTTGAGAAGATCAAAGACGATCGTTCCGTTCTTAATCTTAGAAGAAACAAGACCGTCCTGTCTTCCAAAGGAAACCTTGATTAAAGTGGAGATAACGGCATAGAGAATCAGGGATTCTCTCGTCCTTCCTTCATCCAAATCGTTTCCCGAAACGGACTGCCAAACTGAAGTAAGAATGGCGAGATACAAGACAGCGTTCAGGACTCCCGTAAAGTATTCAAGTCGGTAAGTGGAGGATCTCTGCAACGCCTTGGAAATAACTTTCAGATAAAGCATCAGGGTTTTTCCCCGTAGATCTGTTTGATAACGGTCGCAAGATCCGGTTTTTTAAAGTTGATCTCGGTTATTTCCAAACCGGATGAACTCAAAAAAGAAAGAAGTGGATTCAAAGATTCACCTTCTTTTACCACGATACTAGCGCGATTTGGAAGACCGTTTGGAATCCAAGTAAACTCGGGAGGAAGTTTAGAAATCGTATCCCCTTTGTATTGAATCTCCACCACGTTATTCGTCCCCCCCAATCCTCGAAAAGAATTCAGATCCCCGTCAAAGCGAATTTTTCCATGATCGATGAGAATGATCCTCTTTGCGAGATATTCTATATCTTGAACGTCGTGGGTAGTCAAAAGAATCGTAACCTTTTCTTCTTGGTTGATGGTCCGAATAAATTCCCTCACCTTTTCCTTTACGAGGACGTCCAGTCCGATTGTAGGTTCGTCTAAAAACAAAACTCGAGGAAAATGAAGAAGACTCGCCGCGATCTCGGCTTTCATCCGTTGTCCTAAACTTAACTTTCTGACTTGTTGACGAAAGAACTCCTGAAGCCCAAGAAGATCGTTGAACATATCCATTCGTTTTTTGTAATCTTTTTCTTCGATTTTATAGATGGATCTCAGAAGATCGAAGGATTCGCCCACCGGAAGATCCCACCAAAGTTGAGTTTTTTGTCCGAAGACGACTCCGATTTGTTTGGAATTTTCTCTTCTGTTTCGAGAAGGATCCAAACCGAAAATCCGAATTTCTCCCTGATCCGGAGTCAAAACGCCGGTTAACAATTTTATCGTGGTGGATTTTCCCGCTCCGTTCGGACCAATGTATCCGAGAAATTCTCCGGGCTGAATTTCGAAAGACACGTTCTCGACCGCTTGAATGATTTCTTTCTTGGAATAAAAGAGCGAACCGAGCGCTCCGAAGAGCCCCGGCTTTCTTTTGGAGATTTGAAAGGATTTCTGAAGGTTTCTGACTGTGATCAATGAATTTTTTTCCTAATTCTATACTCAGACTTCCGTAAAAGAAAATTAGATTAAAAATCCGTTCTTTTTCCTGTCTTAAAATATTCCTTCCTGAGATATTAGATTAATACGCTTCCGATTTCTAAATTCGCTGTTATGTGAAAATATTGAGTGCGAACAGGCAAAGAAGAATTCATAATAAAATTTCGCAACTCGTTCTCAAGAATTAGAAAAAAAGTAATCGCGTCAAAATTAGAAAAAAGAAATTATTTTATCTGAAAATTGTTGACTCGAGGGTTTTTTAAAGGAACTTCTATCTGATTTTTCCATAGGAGTTAAATTATGAAGAAAAGAGTAGTTTCGACTGTTCTTAGCCTAGCAGTATTGGCTGGAATCGGTCTAATGTCGGATAACGTAGAAGCAAAGGGTTATGGAATGGCTGGTTGCGGACTTGGATCCACTATCATCAGCGGAAATGGTATTACTCAAATTTTCGCTTCTACAACTAACGGGACTTCTGGAAACCAAACTTTTGGAATTACCACCGGAACCTCTAATTGTACGGCAGATGGGATTGTGAAAGTTGAAAAGGCGCAAGAAATGTTTATTTCTGTAAACTACGAAAGTCTTGAACAAGAAATGGCTTTAGGAAAAGGGGAGAAATTAGACTCTTTTGCAAAACTTCTTGGTTGTGACGCAGGTTCCGTTTCTCGTTTCGGTAAATTGACAAAAGATAAGTTTTCGTCTTTGATCAAACAAGACACAACTCCTTCTCTTTTACTTTCTGCCGTAAAATCAGAAATCAAAGGGGATGCATCCCTTTCTAAAAACTGCACTTTATAATCGGGAGATCTAAAAAATATGAAGAAATTATTACTTATTGCGCTCACAGTCTTCTTTGCAATTTCCGCTAACCTATCTGCAAAAGCTGCATACGGTATGGGAGGTTGTGGACTAGGTTCTTTGATTTTTAAAGACAATGGAACGGTTCAAATTTTCGCCGCTACCACAAACGGAATTTACGGAAACCAAAGCTTTGGAATCACTTCCGGAACTTCCAACTGTACTTCTGACGGAATCGTAAACAACGACAAAGCAAAAGAAGTTTTTGTTCACATGAACTACGAAAGTTTAGAACAAGAAATTGCTATGGGAAAAGGTGAAAAACTTTCCAGCTTAGCGACTCTTTTCGGATGCTCCGGCGATTCTCAAAGATTCAAAGAAGTAGCTAAAGAAAACTTCTCCAAAATCTTTACTGCTGCAGCGATCAAAAATCCAAGCATCATGCTTTCTAATTTGGAAGCGGAAGTTGGAAAAGACGCTGCTTTAAAAAGTAGCTGTAAAATCTAATTCTTCTTTAGAAACGAAAGCCTCGGATATCGATTTGAGGCTTTCGTTTTTCCTTTCCGATTTCCTATTGGCTTGTTTCCATCTAATCCTCGTTTTCTAACGGACCTACTTCGGATTTGTTTCATATAAATGATCATTTTCAAGTAGATCGGATAAAGCTTCCGCTTCGGATATTTCCTGAATGAAAAAATCGGGAATCGAAATTTTCTTTTCGTTGAATATCAGGAACCGAAAGAAGTTTCTTTTTCCCGGATCCATTTTAAATATTTTTTCAACACCCGGTTTGGAAGGAAGGCTCAAACGATAAAATCCTTCCTCAAGTTCATCCGTAAAAAAATGTCCATTTTCTAATTCAAAGAATGTGATCGTTTCGCGCTCTAGGTTGTTTTTAAAATGACCTTTGAATTTTTCCAAATGAAAATCGTAAGACCACATGGCAAGGGCCGTATTCATAGGACGAATTACATACAATCTTCCCTTTTCCTCCGAAGGTCTTTCCAAACGAATAAAAGTTTTTTTTTCGACGCAGGAAACAAGACCGCAAAAAAGAATAAAAGAAATTAAGAATCTGAATTTCTTATCAAAATACAACATACTAAACCTACCTTTGAACTATGATTCTTAACATTTCTGAATTGTACATTCCGACGATTTCCGAAACGCTCCCCTGAGGATACAACCCGAAAGAAAAAATTTCAAAAAGGAACGCCGCGCTGAATCCATAGGCCCCGTCTGCACGCTCATCACAAGCTTTCATTCCATCTAATTCAGTTTCCGGAGAACGTATGCTTAAAAATGGAAAACCTTCGGGGCAATCGATATGATGAAATTCTCCATCCCCGTGTCTTGCTTCGTGTATCAAAACAACCGTTTGTTCAATCTTGGAAAGACTAAAAAAGGAAGAATCCAGATAGACAACCCCATTCTCGAAATTCGCAACATACCGGCCAGTTGCCCCGATTCTAAATTTTTGAATTCGTCGTTGAAGCCAAAGAAGAAGCTCCGGACCGGAAAATGGAAAACCAAAAAAATTCTGAAACTGTGTCCTTTTTCGATAAGTTTTCGACTGAATTCTCAGTGATCCAGGATTGAGTTGTCTTACATATTCGTAGACCTCGTCCAATTGTTTCTGTTCGTTAAGTTTAAGCGGACGAGGAAATAATTTATCTAAAATTGGTCCTGCGGAAATGGGTACAATCAAAAGGAAATAAAAGTAAAAAAAACAGAACGATCGTGAGATTGATTTCAAGGTAGGTCTCGTCTTTTCAATATCATCAAATAATCGGACTTGTGAATCAGAAGTGTCTTCGTTTTTCCTTTAAACTCCACAAGCATAAGACGTCTTAAGCTTTTTTAGAAAAAGGTAAAAATTACTTCGTAAGGATCAGATCAGAATGAACATTCTACAAATGATTCCGTAGTCAACGACTATTTAAAAACTCCTCTTCGGATCCACCTTCGATTCGAAATCGAAAAACTTCCGTGTCAGAGTCTACGATTCCCTAAATCGAATCGAAAAGAATGATCCTTTATACGCCCCTCTATTCTAAAACAACTGTTTACAAGGTTATCATCTTGAATTTTTTGGAAAGAGCAATGTCAACAGATTCAGAGCAGAATGATCTCGAACCGCGAAACAGTATGGTTCAATCCATTAAATCCAATCTCCGCGGAGTCCTGCTTTTCGACAAAAACCAAATCGAAGTCCCCTATTCTTTACCGGGAGATCTTTACAACGTCACACTTTTTAAAAAGAAACGAAGGAAACCCTTCGCAAAACTGGAGTTAGTCTCTCAGGTTCCTAGAACCGTCATCCCACCCTGTCCTGCTTTTACACATTGCGGCGGATGTTCGGCTCAACATATCCCCTATGAAGAGCAGTTTTTACTAAAGACCTCTTCTCTTTCTCAAAGTTATCAAAAAGATTTCGGAGTATCTCCGATTTTGGTTCCCGCGCAAAAAACATATCATTACAGAAATCGAATGGACTTCTCCGTATTTCCGGGACCTGTAGTCGGCCAGAGAGAATCCGGTTCCTTCCGATACGTCGTCGATTTAGAATCCTGTTCTATCCAAAGCTACGAGTCCAACGAAGAACTCGCAAGATTTCGAAACCTCATCCAAAAATTTCCGGAACTTCCCTACGATCGTAGAGAAGATTCTGGATTTTTAAAATACATAACACTTCGTAAAGCAAATAAAACGAAAGAACTCATGTCGATTCTAACCTTCGTGGAAGAATTCAAAAATACCGAAGAAGAATCCCGATTCGCCGAGGCCTGCAAAAACTCACTCAAGGCGGATCATCTTCTCTTCTGTTTCAATCGACGAAAGGGAGAAATTTCGGCGATGGGAGAAATTAAAATTCTAAGAGGAACAGATTCTTACCTCGAACTCGTTGCGGGAAAGGAATTTCGTGTTCCCTTTGATTCTTTCTTTCAACCGAATCCGACCGGCTTTCAACCGATCTTGGATTTTATCCAAAATGAGATTCCTCAATCCTGCGAACACCTCATCGATCTTTTTTGCGGTTCCGGTTTTTTTAGCAGAATTCTTGCGGATCGTTTTCAAAAGATCACGGGTATCGACTCGATCGAAAGTTCTTTAGAAATCGCCCGCAAGCAGATGCAAACCGATTTTCCGGAAATTTCTTTTTCCTATCTTCGAGAAGATCTTTTTTCCAAAAAAGCGATCGAAGGTCTGGAAAAACTCTTTCAAGAAAAAGAAAAAAATCTTCTGATCGCGGACCCTCCTCGCGCGGGTTTGGGTGAATTCGTCATCGAAGTTTTGAAAAATTCTAAGATTGAATCCTTTTTCTACGTTTCCTGCAATCCTTCTTCTCAAAAAGAAGATCTCTGGAAACTAAAGGATCGCTTCCAAATTCAAAAGATTCTTGTAACCGATCCTTATCCGCAAACCCCACACTTGGAATCGGTTGCGCTTCTGAAGTCGATTTAGATTCCTAAAAAACCAAAAATCTCTGCAGGGATTCGACGTTCCCAACGATATTTAAGAGAGAGATAGACGTATCTCCAGGAATCCTTTATGACCAGAAAACTAGTTTTATTCTTCTCGCTCTTTTTGATCCTTTGGGAAACGGGTTGTAACACCGTAATCATCCGTCCTTGGACTCCTCCTTACAAAAGTCGTTCCGTTCACGACGTCCGGGTTCTCATCGGAAAAGCGGAAGGTGATCTTCAAATTCGGGGGGAAGGAATTCTCTCGGTCTACGACGCAAACGATCTCCTGATCAAAAAAGGAATCGATCTCATCTCTCTCGACGTATCTCGTCTGAAAGCGCCGATTCGTTTTTCGAGCGAAGGCAACGCACTCGAATACAAATCCTTAAAGGTCCGAGGTGCGATCTTTGTGATTCCACAAGGTCAAGGTCCGGCTCTCATCGTAAACTCCCTTCCTCTGGAAGAATATCTCTACGCGGTGGTTCCTTCCGAAGTTCCTTATAGCTGGCCGAACGAAGCGTTAAAAGCGCAGGCGATATGCGCGAGAACTTATGCGGTTCGTGAAATATTAAATAAAAAGAATGCTCTCTACGACGTGGAAGCGACGACCAATTCCCAAGTCTACGGAGGATTGGAAAAAGAACATCCATCCACCACCAAAGCGGTGCAAGACACGACGGGAGTGATGGCGATCTACGAAGAAACTCCGATCCAGGCTTTTTTTCACTCGAATAGCGGCGGTAAGACGGAAGCTCCGGAAAACGTCTGGGGAGGAAAAAGAATTCCTTATCTTCCGGCGGTTGCGTCCGAGTTCGACCGGGCCGGAGATAATTTTTATTGGAAGGAAACGATCTCTCAAGATCTCATCCTTTCCAAATTTCCAAACCTCAAGATCGGAGAAATCCAATCGATCCAGGTTTTATCCAGAACCGGATCCGGCCGTGTGGATCTGATGGAGTTTGTGGGAAGCGAAGGTTCCGCAAGAATTCGAGGAAAAGAATTTAGACAGGCCTTGGGTGCACCGGTTCGCTCCCTTCGTTTTGGGATTCAAAAAGAAGGAAACGGATATCTTATCAAAGGTATGGGTTCCGGACACGGAGTGGGTTTAAGTCAATGGGGAAGTTTTGGAATGGCAAAAGAGAACTACAACTATGTCGAAATTCTCAGACACTACTACCCCGGAATCGAACTCGCAAGAATCACTCGTTAGTCCTTCGAAATTTTAAAACCGGAAACATTGAAGAATCATTTCTTAAAAACGTCTTGGAACCCAATCGCTTTTGCGGAGAATCCAAGGCGTTTTTACCTCGGTCTTTTCGGCGGAATTCGGAAGGTTTCTAAAAAAAAAACCGAAACCATGATTATAAGAACTTTTTCCAAAACCGGGACTGAATCTTGCAGCTTTTCTTTCTATCAAAGTAAGATTCAGTTTTGGGACGCGCGCAAATCGTTCGCAGGATTCTTTTTTCTTTGAGCCGATCGAAATCTTCTTTCTCTTTTCACGATCTCGATTCTTCTATCTCCGGTCCGTCCGATCATAAGAAATGACAAACTCCATTCTCCACCAATCTTTCCCAAATCGAATCCGCATCTCGCAACTTACAAAATCCTATCAAAGCGGAAGACTCCAAACCTCTGTCTTAAAAGGTTTAAACTTGGATATCCCCAGCGAATCCGTCATCACACTGATGGGCCCTTCCGGTTCTGGTAAATCAACATTTTTGAATATACTTTCCGGGATCGACACACCCGATTCCGGAGAAATTTTCGTGAACGGCCATCCACTTCATTCCATGAACGAAAAAGAACTCACAAAATACAGAAGAGAAGAAACCGGAATCATCTTTCAATTCTTTCATCTCCTCCCCTATCTGAGCGCTTTGGAGAACGTCGCAGTTCCACTCTACATTTCCGGGATCGGAAAAAAACAGGCTCAGGAAAAAGCGAAAGAAGCCTTGGAAAAAGTCGGACTGAAAACTAGAATCCTACACAAACCGGACGAACTCTCCGGAGGAGAACAACAACGTGTCGCGATCGCGAGAGCCGTTTGTAAAAAACCTTCTTTGATTCTTGCGGACGAACCGACTGGAAATTTGGATACGAAGAATGCGGAAAAAGTAATTCGTCTTTTGACGGATCTCCAAAAAAAGGAAAGGTTCACACTTTTGATCGTAACTCACGATCAAAACCTCGGTTCTCTCGGAGAATTCAGACTCAAAATGGCCGACGGTATTCTCGTCTAAGTTCCGATGTCGTTTCGAATCTACATCCTATTCCTATTCGAATACTTTCGAAGTCACAAACTCGCCGCGTTCTTTGCGTTAGCCGGAATATCCCTCGGCGTTGGACTTTTTATTTCCACAACGGCTAACGGAATGAAGGCGGAAAAAAGTCTGACGGACTTTGCGATGGGATATTTTCAAGGGGAGTTTAAGATCAAGATCACTTCTTCCCAAGGCGATCAAAATCTTCCCTCGACCGTAATCCGGGAACTTTCAGTCGATCCCGAACTCGATTGGATCGAAAAGATCGTCCCCCGTTTTCAGAAAGAAGTTATCCTCGAAGACGGAATTCGTGCAGTATATTTGGGTTTGGACTTTCTAAAAGAAACCGGAGGACTCCGTGGTTCGGAGATTCTTACAATTCCGAACGACTCCGATAATTTGGAATCGATTTATATCAGTCGGGCTTTATCCGAAAAACTCGGCAAATCGGAAACAAAACTCCGGTCACAATCCAAAAGTTTCATCCTTAAAAATCTTAAACCCATTGAAAGCGAAGGCGGAAGTTTTCTCATCGAGGACATCGAATCCGCGATCGAACGTTTTGAGACTCAGGGAAACGTTAGCTTTCTTCTGATTCAACCGCGCACTTTCCACTCTTCTCAGAAACGAATATTGGAACAAAAACTCGGCGATTTCTATCGTGTTGAAACGATAGACGACATCCGAGAAAAATCGGGAAACGCGCTTCGTTCTTTCCAACTCAATCTTTTGGTGATCTCTTTTATTTCCCTCATCATCGCCTTCTTTATGGTTTCTAATACTATGTCAGGTTTATACCTTGCCCGCGAAAAAGAATTGGGAATTCTAAAAACCTTGGGCTTAAGCGCCGGCCATACGTTTCTTTTGTTCGTCTCACAGGCTCTTCTTTTAGGAATCGCAGGAAGCGTTCTCGGCATGGGACTTGGATTCTTTTTTTCTAGGCTTGATTTTTTTAGTCCCGAGGCCGCTTCTGCGGATCTTTCTTATCTCAAAACCTATAAGTTTATTCCTTCTTCGATCTGGATCTTGGGCCTCGGAATCGGAGTATTGGGCTCGTTTCTTTCAGCCGCTTTTTCTTCCATAAGAGCCGGGAACGTTTCTCCCGTTACGATCCTTCGGGAATCGTCCTCCGGAAACGATCGAGTTTCCGAGCAAAAGTTAGTATTTTACGGAATTTTAATATTCCTCGCGTTCATCGGTATCGCTTTCTTGCCGATTCGTTTGAAATTTCCGATCACTGGGCTTTTAGGAATCGGAGGTATCGTGATCGGAATTACTTTTTGTTTTCCCTGGATCTTTCGGGTGATTACGAATTTTTTCTTTTGTGTAGGTGATCGTTCGGATCGTTCCTTCGTTTTTATGAAAATCGGTTTGGAAGAAACCAAAAATCAACCTCTTAGAAACACCCTTACTTCCGCGACGTTAATGCTCGCAACATCCTTGGTAGTTTGCCTTTCCATTCTTACCGATAGTTATCGAAGATCCCTCAACGACTGGGTGGATTCGGAATTTCCTGCGGAATTCACGATTATTAACTCTGAAAATCTCGCGGCTGGAATTCACGGCGGAGTTCCTCTCTTTTTGTTAAACGAACTTTCCCGGCTTCCGGAAATTCAATCTTTGGACGGATTCTGCGTAAACACAAGAGCCGAGACGGATCGAGGGAATTTTACAATTCACGCATATACTTTTTCCACATACGATCGCCCGGATTCAGCCGAAAAACTCGCCTCCAAGGAGAATGATATTCTCATCTCTTCGAATATGGCTTATCTGCAAAACTTCGAAGTAGGAGATAAGATCCTTCTTTCCACAAAGTTCGGGAAAAAAGAATTTTGGATTCGCGGAATCAAGGAACATTTTTTCTCGGAACGGGGAACGATCATGATGGATATCAAAAACTACGATCGTTTTTTCGGTCTTGGCGGATACAATTCGATCAAGGTATTCCTAAAAGAACCCGCGAAGGAAAAAGAAGCCGAACTTGCGATTTCGAAATTATTAATACAAAATCCGTCCCTGAAATTGTTAAACTCGCAGGAACTCAGAAAAATTTATACGGAAGGGGTGGATAAGGTTTTTGGAGTTCTGGGCACGCTTAAGACCACCGCGTTTATCATCGCGATGATTTCCTTAGTTTCATCCCTTCTACACAATCTGATCTCAAAAAAAATGACGTTAGGAATTCTTAAATACCTGGGTGCAGATCACGCACAACTCGGAAGGATCTTGCTGACCGAAAGTATCTTTCTCACGGTTCTTTCGACTTGTTTCGGAATTCTTCTTGCGTTTCTCTTATCCCCTATCGTCCTTTATGTCATCAACAAGAACGCCTTCGGTTGGACCTTAAAGTTTACGGCCAATCCGGAGGTATCTTTGTTCTTTCTGATTCTTTCCCCTCTTCTCGGAATTCTCTCCGCCCTTGTTCCGTTGTATACTCTGCGAAAACTCGGATTCCGAATCAGTCAAGAGTGATTTCATTCCAGATGTTTGAAACTCGGATGAAAACCAACTTGATTGTAAAAGAACTTTCGATTAGGATGTTCCAACCGTTATGAAGAGTCTGACAGATGTCGCTTTAGAAATCGCTTCCGAAATCAAAAAGATCAATCTTCAGGACGACGAAAAGATCCCCACTTCGGACTCGTTCATGAAAGAATTGATGGCCCTCTATTCGAGGGAACCGGAAGATCTTCGCAATATCATAGAGGCCCTTCGAGAAGCAAAAATCATCTTTGTCATCAAAATCGTACTTCCGGAAGAAAGGGCGACCAAGATGAACGATCCCGGTGTGGACGCGTACGCCTATGCCGATCTCAAAATTCTTACGGATCTTAAATACTTCGCGGAAAAAAAGTTAGAACGTCTTTACGAGGCGACTTACTACAAAAAAAAATCTCCCTCGCTCATATCCCGGGAGCTTTTTCCCAAAATCCGGGAGTTGAACAATACCCCGATCGGAAGAATCGTAAACATCGCGGTGATGCTCGAAGAGTTTATCCGGATGATGAACAACAATCCGAACGACTTTTTAGAAGAGTTTAGAATCCAAGCCCTGGAAGAAATTCTCGTTTCCAAAGGAAGCAGTCCGACGGAAGGAAAGGACATCACCGAAGACTCGGCTTCCGGAACTTCATTCTCCAGTTCTTTTAGTCCGGTTCCTTCTCAGAGGGCAACGGATCGGATGGAAGAACAGTTAAACAACGTCAATCCGAACAGCCCTTGGGGAAGAATGGTTTCCAAGTTTTCGGTCGACTTCCTACTTCGTGTCCACCTCAGAAAATGCGAATTCGAAACCATCCGGAAATTGATCATCACTGGAAAAGTAACCGAACCCGAACAACTCCGTTTGGTCCGGGACAGTCTTTTGAAAATGGAAAAGAATGTCCACGTCGACATGGTGCTCGCTTCCTATCTCGAAGAAATGATCGAACTTCGGAGACTCACTCAGAGAAAACTCAATCTCCTAGGAAAATCAAAAATTCTCTGATTCACAATTTCAGCTTCGGTTGACGTTCAAGGATCGAAAAATCGATTTCTCAAATTTGGTTCGCAATCTTTTATCTACGTCACAACGAGAAAAAGCCTTCCTTGCAAACGTTGTAAAATTAGAATATTAGAATAACTTTAAATACATCGCGCACTGAGCGATCAAAAGGGCTCCCAGAAGAAAGATCCAGCGCCGTTTTGCGGAAAAAGCCATTCGAATCTTGTCTTCCGGAAAATAAATCGCCACAAGGAGCGCGTTTACGTTTGCGACGAGATAAAAGGATTCGATCTTGATTCCGAATGGTTTGTAAAATGAAGCCGCTAAAACCGCAAAGGAAGGAATGAAATACAGAAGAGTTTTCGGTTGAAAAAAACCGCCGACGTTTTCGGTAAGCACCGTTTTTTTACCCGTATATTTTTCCAGTTCCGATTGAAACAAATCCGGCTCCAAAAGATTGAGAACTGGAATTTGATCCTCCTTTGTCGAAACCAAAAAACGGACGTAGGAACGAAAGATATCCCTTTCGATCGAAACGACCGATTTGAGTTTCGTTTCCAAGGATTGCCCTTTGGAGTTAAAAAGTTTGAAAGAATTAGGTCCCAATTCCACCTTAGCGCCTTCCAAAACCCGAATTTGTCTCGAAAAATTTCGATAAAGAAGAAATCCGAGAAAGATCGAAAGTAAACCGAAAATTCTCACGAAGTCAGTTTTGCCTTCCTCCGGAACTTTTAGAAAGTTCCAGGCCAAAAAGGAAAGATACAAAAGAATTACCGCCGCCGAACGGAGAAGAAGGTTCCTGCGAAATCTCGCGGAATCATATAAGAATTCACGCATGTTCTAAATTACCAAAATCACTTTTTTTGAATATAGGAAAGATCTGAACTCCTTCGTCAAGAATCGCTTCCATCCCGCCTTCCTGACGATCCAAAATACAAATTCCTTGAGTGACCTCGATACCTGAGTCTCTTAGACTCCGAATCGCCTGGATCGTAGAACCGCCGGTCGTGATCACGTCGTCTACGATCACGCAACTTTTAACCGCGTGAACGGCGCCTTCGACCAGCTTTTTGGTCCCGTGTTCTTTGGAGGTTTTGCGGATGATCAACGGATAGACGTTCTTATTTTGTTTTCTAAATTCTAAACTGATCCCATAACAGATCGGATCCGCGCCCATCGTAAGACCGCCGAAGGCCTCCGGTTTTGTGATTCCGATTTGAGGAAGGTGTTCATCCACGATGTATTTGCAGAGAAGCTCCAGACGATCCGGAACGAGGGTGATTTCCTTACAGTTGAAATAGTGTCTGGATTGTTTTCCGGAAGCTAAGGTAAACGGTTCTTCGGAGTATCGGTACGCGTGAATTCGAATGAGGTCCAAAAGATCTTGTTTCATAGAGTTCTCGTTCTTTGAATAAATATTTTTAACCAGAATCCGAAATGGAAAGAATCTGGAAAACCGGAAAAAACACTTTCAAAAGGAGTCCGAGCCTGAATTCTGTAAATCATGCAGTCAGTCAGACTTACTTCCGTTTCTTTCAAAACGAGAGTCCTAGATTTTTCGGGAAACCTTGAAAAAATCAAAAAAGTTTTGGAGAAAGAAAAAGATTCCGATCTAATCTTATTCCCGGAACTCTGCATCTCCGGTTACGGATGCGAGGATTCGTTTTTTTTTCCGAGAGTTTGGAAGGATTCCTGGGAATCTTTAAACAAACTTCTTCCCTTTACCGAAAATAAAATCGTCGTTGTCGGTCTGCCTGTATTCCAAAATCCTTATCTATTCAATTGCGCGGCGGTTCTCTGCAACGGAGCCATAGCCGGAATCGTTCCAAAGTCCAATCTTGCTACGACCGGAGTTCACTACGAAAACAGGTGGTTTACAAAAGGAGAAGAAGCTCAGGAGAATTTGGTCGCGCCGGACGGGTCGGCGATTCCCTTCGGTTCTATGATCTTTGAAACGGATCATTTTTCCTTCGGAGTCGAGATCTGCGAAGATTCTTGGGTTTTGCAAAAACCTTCTCTCACACTTTCGGAATCCGGAACCGATTTGATTCTTTCACCGGGGGCTTCCCACTTCGCCTTCGGAAAACAAAGGATCCGAAGACAGATCTTCAAGGAGAGTTCGAGAAGAGAGTCTAACGTGTATCTGTTTTCCAATCTTTGCGGAAACGAATCCGGAAGACTGATCTTTGAAGGTGGTTCCTTGATCGTTCAAAACGGAAACCTCGTCGCGGAATCGGAACGTTTGTTCTTCGGAGATTTTCAGGTCTGTTCTTCGGAGATCGATTTCGAAGCTTCGAGATCCGATCGCGCTAGAAACTTTCGACCTTCGGGAAACCGCTCCCAGAAAAACCGAACCGAAGAAGACGATCGAATCTATCTTGGAATCCAATTCAAAGAAAGAAAACCGAAAATTCAGCGTTCTATTGCCGAACCTTCCCTTTCCAAAGAGGAAGAATCTTACGTCGACTTCACGAGAGCGGTCGCTCTCGGATTATTCGATTATCTGATTCAATCGAAAACAAGAGGATATACACTTTCACTTTCGGGTGGAGCGGACAGCGCAACTTGTGCGTTACTCGTCACCGCTATGAAAAAGATCGCAAAGCAAGAATTAGGCGAGAATTTCTTTGAGACAATAGGAATTTCCGAGAAGGAAATTCTATCCACGCTCTATCAGGCAACGAAGAATAATTCGGAAAGGACAAGGACTCTTGCGGCGGAACTTGCGAAGGATTTACAAACGGTCCACGGTGATCTCACGATCGACGAGGAAGTAAAAAGTATTTCGGATAAAATTTCGAGGGTAACGGGAGTGTCCTTCGACTGGGCAAAACACAATCTGGTTCTACAAAATATTCAAGCCCGGGTTCGCTCCCCGATTATTTGGATGCTTGCGAATTTAAACGGACATCTGCTTCTTTCTACTGGAAACAGAAGTGAAGCAAGCGCGGGTTATACGACCATGGACGGTGATTCTTCCGGTTCCGTGGCGCCTTTGACGGGTGTCAGCAAAGAATTTATTCTACAATGGATGCGGTTTGTGGCGGAAGGAAAAGATCCGATTCTTCCTTCCTTTCCTTCGGTAAAGGAAATCGTTCTGTCTCCTCCAAGCGCGGAGTTAAAACCTCTTGAAGACAAACAAGAAGACGAAAAAGATTTAATGCCCTATCCTCTTTTGCAAAAGATCGAAGAACTCTTCGTCGTCCGAGGGGCGGGTTACGCGGAGATCGTTCAACTTCTTTCCCACGAACCCGAGGTTAAAAAACTTCCATCCGGGTTTTTAGAAGAAAGTGTTCGGAAATACATTCAGTTGTTTCACAGAAACCAGTGGAAACGAGAAAGACTTCCCCCTTCGTTTCATTTGGACGAATACGGACTCGATCCGAAATCGAGTTTTCGATTCCCGATTCTTTCCGAAGAAAAGGGTTCTGGAATTTAAGATCAAACGACCTTCAAATCGGTAGGTTTGATTTTATTGTATTCTTTTCCATTCATTCTTACGAGTTCTTCGAGATCGAAAGCCATCTGGTAGTTGAGCCAGAAATCCGGAGTCATCTTAAAATACTTCGCAAGTCGAAGCGCCGTATCCGGCGTGATCGATTTTTTGCGATGGATGATCTGAGAAATGAGACTTTCCGAACTGCCAATGTCTTTCGACAAACGATATGCGGACAAAGACATCGGTTCCAAAAAATCATACTTCAAAACGTCTCCGGGATGCGGATTGGAAACTCTTCGATTTTTTAGTTTCATCGTATAAACCTCATACAAGGCCCGTAATTTTTTGTCTCATCAGTGATAGTCAACGATCTGAACTTCATGGGGGCCGCTGTCCTTCCAGAGAAAACAAATTCTCCACTGATCATTGATTCACACGGAATACATTCCCTTTCGATCTTCTTTCAAGGCCTCCAAACGATTTCCCGGAGGACTTTTTAAATCCTGAAGTATCTTTGCCGAGTCGAGAGATCGGAGTTTTCTTCTCGCGACGTCTTCCAAGGCGCGATATTCTTTCGGAGACCATCCGTCGTAAACGGATTTTGTAAGCTTATCTCCGAAAGATTGAATCATTTTCCTTTACGTTAAGCAATACAAATGTCAAGCTTCTTATTAATAAGAACATAGGGAAAATCGGATAAAAAAGAAGGGAATATTTCTTGTCGGTTAAAAAGAATTTGAATTCAGATACGACCTATTTCATTAGAAAAATAGAATATTTTTCAGACAAAATAATTTTTTAAAAGAAGATTGAAATCTGACTTCAAGTCCGGAGGAGATAAAATTTCGGACGGTGACTTGATTTTCGAAATGTAGGAAACGATCCAACATCGGCGGAGAATTAAGAACCGACGTTGGCTTGAACTTTTTTAGTTTTATAAACCGGCTTGTTTGAAAGCGTTTTCCTTATCTCTTTGAACCTGTTGGAGCTGATTCTTGATCGAGTCTTGGATGTTTTGTAATTTTTTCTCGGTCTCTTCTTCTCCCGAACCTTTTTGAAGATCCACAAGATAGTTGATGATATCCATTCTATCTTGAGTTTGTTTTTCCATGTGATTGTAATAGGAACGAATCTGAGCAGGAGAGGCGGTTTTCGCGTAGACGTTTCTTGCGGCCTCGGCGATTTGATTCTCTTCTTGCTTCTTGGCTTCTCTTTCTGCGGCGTTTAACTTTTTAGGAACGAGGGAATTGTTCGGAAAACGTTCTCTCAATTGTGCGAAACGTTCCATCTCTTCGTTCGTATAAGGTTTGTTTGTCTGTGGATTGAGAGGATTATCCGGATCGGACGCGTTCGGATCGGATTCTTTGGTTTCCCCTTTTTCGGATTCTATATATTCCCCTTTTCCTGCTTTGTAAAAAGAAGAATCAAAAATCGAATCATTGGTCCTTCCCCCCGAAGACTCGGAAGAAGAAGAGGAACTTCCTCCCCCTCCCAAAAGAAGAGCCAAACTATCCGCTTCTCGATTTTTCTTTTCTCTTTCCGAAGGATCATCGGAAGAAAAAAGAATCCAAATCAAAGCGAAAAGGACTGCGGAAATTCCAGAATAGAGGACGATTTTACGAATGCTGATCAAAGGTTTATGCTCCGGAAGAATTCGGGAAATTTTGATTGTAAGACCGCCGTTCTAGGAAATTCTATCCTGAAAGCGGATCCTTTTCAAATTTTTGAGAATTTGAATCCGAAGCAAGATAAAAAATGTCTTCTAAAACACAACATCCAGCGATTCTTTCCGCCGTCCTTTCGATGTTTATTTTTTTAGGATGTGGTCAGAATACGGAAACGGCTCAGTCACCCTTTGTTTTTCTTTCTCCCGTGGGAGTTCCTCAGTTCTTGAGCGTCCTCGCTGTCAACGAGGGAATCACGGAAAAAGCCGAAAAGGATACGGATTTTATTTCCGAGCCGAACAGCTACAAACCGGAATTTCTGATCCGCTATTATATTACGAACGGAGAACCTCAGTTCGTAGGTTACAATCTTTACATCACAACAGCCGCCCCTTCGGTGGCGGAAACACTCGCGGGCGGAAACGTCTATTTGGAAAATGGGGTACAACCTTCCTTTCCCCATCTGGCGTCCGAGGCTTCCACTGCTTCAACCAAACTACAAACGCGCCGAGTTTTAAATCAATTTCCTCCACCGGGAGTTTTTCCCTTTATCAAGTGCGAGGTCTATACGTTTTCGATGAGAGCACTCTTGAACAATGGAATCTTTTCCAATCCTTCGACTGCGGTGAGGATGTGTTCCTCCTCTCGTCCTTATCTTTGTCCGGTAGGATCCAGTTGTAATCCTTCGGAATGCAATACCGCCACTTGTAGCACGACGGTAAAACAAAACTGTCCGGTAGGAACTCTTTGCAATCCGTGTCTGATCGCCGGCGCCGAAGAAACGGGATGTGTTTGTCCGTCGGGTGTTTCTCCTCCCGGCTGCAATCTATGAGTTTAGAGGAAGAATTCGAAGAACCTTCCTCGGAAGAAATTCCACTCCAACCGGGAACACTTTACGTCGTTTCCACTCCGATCGGAAACTTAGAAGACCTTACTTTTCGAGCCCTTCGCATTCTTAAGAATACAAATCGAATCCTCTGTGAGAACGCGGGACATTCCAGAAGACTTCTGAAATTCTATGGAATTGATACCCCGGCCTCTACACTTTACAAGGATCAGTCCGCGGTTCCTTATTCCGGGCTTCTGGAAGAATTGAGAGAAGGAAAGAATTTTGCTCTGATTTCGGACGCGGGCGCTCCCGGGGTTTCGGATCCGGGTTCTCATCTTGTAAGAATGGTAAGAGAAGCCGGACTCAGAGTTACGCCGGTTCCCGGCGCGAGTGCCCTCACCGCGTTACTCTCCGTCTCCGGTTGGCAGGCGAACCCATTTTTATTTCTGGGATTTGTGTCCGAGAAAAAAGGAAAAAAAAGGAATCAACTCGGAGAATGGAAAGAGTTCGAAGGATTGATTATGATTTTCGAATCGGTGCATCGAATCGGCGATACAATCGACGCCGTAAAAGAAATTTTTCCGGACAGCGAATTTCTGATCGGGCGGGAAATGACCAAAATGCACGAGGAAATTCTTCATTATTCTCCCCTTTCCGAAGGAAAACTCAAGGAATTTGCCCGAAAGGGTGAATTTGTGGTTTTAATCAACACGAATCGGAAAAAAATGCTTAAAGGCTCTCTTGGATCGGCCGATAGAATTCAGTAGAGGTAAGAAATCATGACTATCGATAAAATCGGTGGGATCGGCGGAAGCGGATACGAACCGAAAAGAACCACCCCGGTTAAAAAAGCGGAATCAAAAGAAACTTTTGATAACGTTTCCATTTCCGATACCGCAAAACAAAAAGCATCCGAAGCAAGGCTTCAGGCTGAAGTTCAAACGATCACTCGTAAAATTCTTTCCACACCGGAAGAATCGGATCGTTCCGTGAAATTAAAAGAAGTCAAAGAAAAACTCAAAAACGGAGACTACGACAATCTGAGTTCCGACGCATTGAATACGATCGCAGATAGAATCTCTGAGACCATGTTAGGTCAATAAAAACGTTACGGAAGACTGATTTTTACCTCTATTTAAATTAGAACGATTCCGAGTCACTAGGTTACTCTGGGGGACGACGACGATGCCGATACTCCCCGATTGGGTTAATTACACATTTCCACCTAAAATCCACTTTGAAGCAGACTGCGGTTACAAAGTGGGTAACTTCGTTAAAAACATCGGGACAAGAACCGTCATTTTTTCCACACAACAAGAGCTGGAGAATATGGATGAGTTGTCCATCATCAAAACCAGCTTAGAAAAACATATCGATGGAGTGATTCTCTACGACGACATCGTAAAAGAACCCACATTAGAAGAATTGGATACAGCCGCCTACTTCGCAAAGATCGCAAACGCGGATTGTATCATCGGTTACGGTTCCTACGAATCCATAAGTATGGCGAAGATCATCGCCCTTCTCGTTACAAACGACATCTTCGCAGAAGAGATGTTAAACGATAAAAAGACTAAGTTCAAAAAACCGCTTCCGCTCATTTTGATTCCGACTCATCCCGTCTTTGGTCTGGAATGTTCTCCGATCTCCACCGTTCTTTTAGGAGAGGAGAAGATCGTAAAATATTTTTCTCATGAACTTCTTTTCCCGGAACTGATTATTGCGGATCCGAAAATTTCCTCTTTTATGAGTTCTTCCGATATTTCCAAAGTTGGAGTGGGAATTTTAGCCGCGGCGGTGGACACGATTCTTTCTAAATTCTCCACCGAGTTGACGATTTCTTCCGCGCTCAGAGCGATCGAACTTCTTCAGAAAAACCTGATTCCTTCGATAAGAGACCCGAAAAATATAAACTATAAGAACGGCCTCTACGCCGCGAGTCTTTTGACCGGGATCGCTCAGTCTTCCAGTTCCCTGGGGTTATGTTTCGCACTTTCATTAGCAAGTTCGAATATTACAAATCTCGATATATTTCAATCCATGTCTATCCTACTCCCGCACGTGATGGAATACAATCTCACTTCCTCCGCCGGCAAATACGTGATGATCGCAAGAGCCTTAGACGAAGACATCACGAACATTTCCGTGATCGAGGCTGCGATCAAAGCCGTAGAAGGAATTCGGAAAATTTTTATCGAATTGAAAATTCCTCAGAGATTGTCCGAATACGAAGTGAGAAAGATCGATCTACCTTTGATCGCAAATCTCGCGGCTTCGTTTCCGTTTTTAGATTCTCTTCCGAGAGAACTTCCAAAAAACGAGATCGAAACGATTTTGGTCGCCGCGTTCTAAGAATTCGTTTTTTACGGAAACTCTTTTATCTTCAGAAGACCGTCGGAGTTCCTACACGGGAATTTTTTCTTGCAAAATTAGAATTTTGTGATATAGGAAAGTCCGCCGAGGTTTTTTCCACCACCCGCCCCTCCACCCGAAATTTGGGTGGGGCGCGCGACTTTTACTGTAGGGCGTCGGAGTTCCGACGGATTTTTCCTTACCCACAAGTTGAGAGGGGTTGCAAGGAGATTACTTCTAAAAGAAAGACTTTTTAGGAGTTCCTACATGGGAATTTTTTCTTGCAAAATTAGAATTTTGTGATATAGGAAAGTCCGCCGAGGTTTTTTCCACCACCCGCCCCTCCACCCGAAATTTGGGTGGGGCGCGCGACTTTTACTGTAGGGCGTCGGAGTTCCTACAAAAACCTTAGAGAAAAATTGCGCTTGAACGGAATTTGAAGTCCGTCCTGAAGTATTTTTGGAAGAATCCTCTGCAGAACCGATTCAAGTTTTAGGATTCAGCTGATTCTTAAACATTGACTATGAAACTTCATTGGATTAAGATCGACAACTCGTCTCACATTCTAAAAATCATCCGAGATTCCGCTCCGACGGAAGAAATCATCTTAGAGACCAAAAGTTATCTGATTCACGACCTTATGCACTACTGCGTGGAATCCATCGGAGATTTTCAAAACGCGTTTTGGGGAAGTTTAGAAAACGGTAAAACCTTGTCCGAAATGTCGGATCAGAAAAATCCGAATTCCGACCCCGAACTACAGATCGTGGAATTGATCGTCGGCCCGATGCAATCCCTTTGGAAAAAACGGATCGATGAGGAAATCGTATTTGAACGACTGTTAGAGATTTCCATTCTTTCCGATCCGTCTTTGTTTATCAAAACGATCCATTCTAAAATGGATGAAGTCTGGGGAAAATGGCAATCCACAAAATTCGGAGAAACCATGGAACTCGTCTGGCCTTCCCTTCCCAGTAACGGTCTCAGACCCAAAAAACCGCAAAAAAACATTTGAATCTGCCTCTCTTCCTCTAAAACTTGGAGACAGAATGAGCGACGAACACATCGATACAATCATCGGAGACGATATCCAATTCAGAGGAAAATTGAAATTCAGCAATTCCCTGAAAATCAAAGGCAACTTCAAAGGAACGATCGAAACGACCGGAAGACTCGTGGTCGGAGACACGGGAGAAGTGGAAGCCGACATTCAGACCGGAACCCTCGAAGTAGAAGGCGCGTTAAAAGGAAACGTTTCCGCAAATGAAAAGGTTTCCATCCGCAAAACCGGCAAAGTGATCGGAGACGTCCGCACGCCCGATTTAGAAATAGAATCCGGAGCAAGATTTAGCGGCAACAGCGCAATGTAAGGATGCTCAAAAATTCTCCCTATTCTCATGGCCCGGGTATAAAGGAACTCCCTTCCTCCGGGCTTCGCGGCCCCCTCACTCCTCTCCAACAAAGATTCTACCAAACACACTTACGAGAAAAATCGCACCCGGAACACCTTCTCTACCACGGACTCAGAGAACTTCCTTCTCCTTTTTTGCTTCCGGATCTGGAACCGGCCCTCGAACTCTTAAAAGAATCCGTTGCCTCTGAAAAGAAAATTCTTCTCTTTGGAGATCGGGATTGCGACGGAGTTTCTTCCACGAGCCTCCTCGGAGGTTTTTTAAAAAAAATTCATCGGGGAGAATTGATCCTCAAAGTTTCCAACGAAGAAGACTACGGACTTTCGCCCGCCGCGCTCGACTTCGTAAAAAAACAAAAACCCGATCTTCTCATCACCCTCGACTTCGGAACGACCAATCACGTTCAGATCGACGAACTCGCCTCTCTCGGCATCAAGGTCATCGTCCTCGATCATCACGAGATTCCGGAAAGAATTCCGGCTTGTTTTCTTGTTTCTCCGAAACGTCCGGATTCACAGTATCCGAACGAAAAAATCTGCACGGCAGTTCTCGCACTCAAATTGATCCAAGCCTATCTCTATTCTTCCTTGGAAGAATACAACCTGGGGACTTGGATCGGAGACGGAAATTCTCTCTTCTCGGGTTATCTCATCTACAGAGGAAAACTCGTCTTTCAAGGGGAAAGACAGGAAGTAGAATCCAAATTCTCCTTTCCCATCTGCGAAGCGCACTACAGCTTCACCTCCGAATATCCGGAAAGAGAATGGTTCTATCAAGAATTTCTAAAATACCCCGCGATCTTGGAACAGTATCTCCAGAACTTCGATCTCGCGGCGGTGGGAACCGTCTCCGATATGATGCCCCTCTTCGGAGAAAATCGAATCATCGTCAAGGAAGGATGTAAGATTCTTTCCAAACTCTATCGTAAGGAAACCCGACACAGAGAAGGATTGTTCCAACTCCTTTCGCTCATGGAACTCAGCGAAAAACACGTGACCTCGAAAGATCTCGGCTGGGGACTCGGGCCCATGATTAACTCCGCGGGAAGAATGAATTCCACCGAAGTCGCCCTCAATCTTCTTTTGGAGGAGAATCCGGAACGTGCAAAAACAGGCGCGAAAGAACTCCAAAAATTAAACGAAGAACGAAGAGAAAGAACTAAACGAAATCTTTTCAAGGTGGACGGATTTCTAAAACGAAAACAGGAACGAACTCAGAAAGCGGTTCTCTTTTGTTACGAACCCGACTTCGAACCCGGAGTTTCCGGAATTGTCGCGACCCGTCTTGTAGAAGAGTATAAAAAACCGGTTCTCTTCATCACACCCGATCACGGTCACGCGAAGGGAAGCATCCGTTCCTATGGAAAAGAGAATGTTCTGAATCTTCTGAAAAAAGCGGAATCGATCTTCTTTCAATACGGAGGCCACAAAGAAGCCGGAGGATTTTCTCTTTCCATCGATAGAATTCCCGAACTCGCGAAAGTCATCTTTGAACACGCAGATTCTTGGTTGGAAGAAGAACAAAAACAGGCGATCCTGGATTCCACTTCGAGTTTAGTTTCTCTCGAACCCACCGAACTGGGGGCAAAGATCTTTCACGAACTTTCCGTTTTTGAACCCTTCGGACATGAAAATCCGGTTCCACTTTATTCCATCAAAGGCGCAAAGATCTATCACACCAAACCGATGACCGACGGAAAACACGTTCGTTTTAGAATTTTGGGAGCTCCCGAAACGATCCAGTGTTTGATCTGGAATCGGGGGAAAGACTTTTTAGATTTACTCAGCAAAACCGGAAGCCTGGATCTCTGGGGTTCCTTGGAGGAATCTACCTTTCGATCCAAAACTTCACTTCAGTTTGTAGTGAACTACTTTCAAGAAGCGGAGAATTAAGATTCTTCTCCGGGAAAATTTGCGGCGTTGTTTCCGCGAGAATCGTCGGATTCGCTTTTAGAGTTTCCACTTTCACCGTTCGAAATTTCTTCTTTTCGGTTTCCGCGTTCTCCTCTTTGTCCTCCGTCTTCTCCTCCTCGGTTTTTATTCCGAAAATTCTTGTTTCGATTTTTATTCGGACGCGGACCGGGTCTGTCTGGGCCGCCTTGGCTTTGATTTCCACCGCCGCCTCTTCCTTCGTGAAACTTCTTCACAGGAATCGGTCTCTTTCTTACGGAAATTTCCCAGAAGAAAGCGCTCTGAATCGATTGTTCGTCGTTCTCGGCGATGGCTCCGATTTTAAAAACCATAAAGGCGTCGTAAAAGTAATCCTTCATCCGGAAGAAATTATTCTGAGACGATTTTTCGTCTTCCGTGCTTAGGAATCTCTGCTGACTCGCAAAAATCTTAATCAATCGATCCTTGTCTTTTTTAGGAGTTTCGAGTCGATTGAAAATCGGATCCAAGCTCGTCTTAATCGCAGGAACCAAATGCATATTCTCTTTCGTCAAAGCTTCTCTCGCGAGATCCGAAAAAATCAGAGAATAGAAAATATGAGGAGTCATCTCCTCTCTTTCCGTGAGAAGTTTGTCCGCGATCGCAAGTCGTTTTCCGATATTGGTTTCTAAAAACTTTTCGCCAAAATTAGAATTCTTCTTACGCTCTTTATCAAAGGCTTCTTTGAAAAGAACTTCCAAAAGTCCGTGCTCCGCCATTCCCTGAAAGATCAAAGACGTTTTCCAAGTGCGGAAGATCTTATTGTATTCTTCCAACATTCGGGAACTGGAAGCTTTTTCCAATTCGACTTTGTGTTTACGAATCGCTTTTGCGGTCGCTTTTTCAATTGTTAAACCAAGAATCTCCGCGAACTTTACGGCGCGAAGCATTCTGACAGGATCTTCCCGAAACGAAATATCCGGGTCTCCGATAACTCGCAGTACCTTATTCTGAATGTCTTCAAATCCACCGACGTAATCGATGATGGAATCATTTCGAACGTCATAATATAAAGAATTGATTGTAAAGTCTCTGCGAGCGGCATCTTCCTGAGGTGTGCCGAACTTGTTGTCTCTCTTGATGAGGTAATCCTGATCTTCCACGGCTTTTCCCAACCGGTAATCCGGCAGAGAACGAAACGTACTGACTTCGATCACTTTTCCGCGAAAAAGAATATGCACAATTTTGAATCTTCTTCCGATGATTCGACAGTTGTTGAAGATTTTTTTTATCTGGTTCGGAGTTGCGTTCGTGACTACGTCGAAGTCTTTAGGCTTTCTTCCCAGGAGAAGGTCTCGGACCCCTCCTCCTACGATATAAGCCTTAAAGCCAAATTTATTCAGCCTATGAATGATCTTGACCGCGTCCTCATCTATCATGTTTTTGCGGATCAGATGGGCATCCCGATAATAGCGCTTGCCATCCGGGTGAGAGAGAATATCCTCAACTGATCCTATTTTTTTCTTGAACAGATTGGACAGGAATTTCATATAAAGAATGAGTCTATAATCCTTTCATTCCCCCTACCTGCAAGTAAAAATCTATGACAAGCCCGGCAAAGTTCGATCTCAAATTAACGCATTCCGAGCGTTTGCAGGTCAAAATTCTCAAATTCAAAAATTGGTTTCGTAAATTCAAAGAGAGCGGGTCCAAAAAGATCTCTTTTTTACTCGTTCCACACAGTCACGAGAACGTAATTCGGATCGAACTGAACGTTTTTATGGCTTGGTTCCTTGGAATCCTCTTAGGATCGATTCTCGCCCTCGCTTTCGTCTTTCTTTCCTATCTCAACTTCTTCTATCGACCCGACGAGGACCTTTTTCAGAAAAGCGATGAGAACGTAAGTCAATATCTTTACTATGATATGCTCCTCCAAGACGCCAAAAAGGAGATTCGAGGTCTGGAAAGAAAAACCGAGCAGTTGAACCTCGTGGCTTGGGACGAGGTTCCTTGGAAGCGGATTCTTACCTACGAAGTGATCCCCGAGTTTCGGCTCAAAAAGGAGATCCCGGATTCCGAGACCAATCTCGAACTCTATAAGAATACGGTGGAAGGCTTTGCCGCTCAGAACATAGAACTCTTCCGAATTCGGCAGGCCTTTGAAAACGCATTCGATTATCTTGAAGAAAGAGAATCCATTCTCTACGCATTGCCCAGGGGACGACCTCTCAAACCAGGAGTTGGATTTGTTTCCTCCACGTTCGGAGGAAGGGTCGATCCATTCGGTCTTGTCGTATTGGGAGAGCATCACTCGGGTGTGGACTTTGCTTCTTCCGAGGGAACTCCGATCTACGCGACCGCTCCCGGAATCGTAGTAGAATCCGGACAATCTTCCGGAGGATTGGGAAAGAACATTCGGATCAATCACTTAAACGGAATCTTTACCGTCTACGGTCACTGTTCTCAGATTCTTGTAGAAAAGAATCAGGTCGTAAAACGAGGAGATCTCATCGGTCTCGTCGGCTCGACCGGAAAGGCGACGGGGCCTCACGTGCACTACGAGGTTCACATGGGACAAGATCCGCCTCTGGATCCGGCGGAATTCATCAACATCGAGTGATTCTTCCAAAAAAAAGAAAAAAGACCAAAGTTTTCTTTTCCTCGTTCCTCGTTTTTTAAAAAAGAATTCCATTTTTCAAATGTTTCAAGAGGCCTTTGTCTTTTTCAAAAAAGGATTATGGGTTGATCCATTCCTGCAATCGAGAGAATTGGTTACACTATGATCGATAGAATTCCTGTGCCCTTTCTCAAACAATTCTTCAATTGGGATGGACCTTCCACATTTAGCATTCTCATGATGCTCGGTTTTTTAGCCGCATCCTATCTTCTTCCGAAAGAATTAAAAAGAAGAAACCTTGAACCCGAACATTCCGACTGGCTTCTTCTTTTGGGAATCTTAGGAACTCTGGTCGGTGCTAAGATCTTTTTTATCTTCGAGATCTGGGATCAGATCTTTATGGAGACTCCCGGCTTTGACGGAAGATTTCTCTATCCCCTCACTCACTGGTACGGTTTTCCGGGAAGAATGGCTCTTTGGGATAATTTATTTTCCGGAAGTGGGCTCGTATTTTACGGAGGATTTCTTTTCGGAATTCTTTTTATCTCCCTCTACATGAAATATTTCCAACTCGACGTTCCTTCATATTTGGACGCCGCGGTTCCGAGTATGGCGATCGGTTATGCGATCGGAAGATTGGGTTGTTGGGTTTCGGGTGACGGATGTTACGGCTTTGCGACCGATCTCCGAATTCCTCTTTTGGTTTTTGATTATCACGGCGCTCATCCTTCCGGAGTTCCGGTTTGGAACACTCCCTTGATCGAATCGATCGTTTCCTTCGTATTCTTTGCCTACTTTCAATTTTGGGCAAAGGACCAAGGTTTTCGAAAATTCTCCATCGGAGCTCAGTATTTGATTCTTCACGGTTTTGCAAGACTCATGGTAGAATTTTTGAGAGTCAACAAGGCTGTTTTTCCGTTTATCGATCCTCCTCCGTTAGTCAACATTCCGAACGCGGAACAGAATCCGGAATTCTTAAGTCAATATTACTGGCATGGTTTTTCCCAGTCTCAGTGGGTTTCGATCGCGATCATCGCTGTGGGGGTTTTCTTCTTCGTAAAATGGAAACTCTGGGAGAAAGAAGCAACGGTTTGATTGGAATCGTTTCTTTCGAACGACTTTGAAAGGCCAGGGAACCAAGGCTCAGTTTTTTTAGTACCGACGGCTCGTTCCCGCCCGACCATTCTCTAACCTTAGCTGCAAGTATTTTGCATCTCAAGAATGAGTCTGTCGGAACTCCGACAATTCTACCGTGAAAGTCGCGGGCCCCGCCCGATTTTCGGGTGGAGGGGTGGGTGGTGGAAAAAAACACGGGGGACTTTCCTATATCACAAAATTCTAATTTTGCAAGAAAAAAGTCCCGTGTAGGAACTCCTAAAAAATTCTTCCTCGTAAAGACGATTCTCGTTATATCTCCTCTCAACCTGCGCGCGGGTTCTATGATACTCGCTCTCCCGTTTAACCGTATATTAGAAAATCAAAATCTTACCTTCAAGACTGAGAATGTAGGAACTCACACTTTTCTGGAACGGTCTAGGAATTCCTAAAAATCGAATCCGTTCTCAATCGTAGGAGCTCATACGGGAAGGAAGCGATTTTTATAAAACGAAATTCTTTTCATCCTTTGAGGAATTTGGGTTCGATTCTTATGCCTCCGATTCTAAAAACAAAACGTTTGTCCTAACATCTGAGAAGGACACGGATTCGACCTTTCGAATATTTCAGTGAGAAAACGGGGAGTTCCCACAAGGAATCGCAGTTTTACGGTTCTGGTCGTTTTAGACCGCGAGATCCCGGGTCGATTCTTATAGGAGTTCCAACAAATTTCAGTCCTTTCAGGGTGAAAGAACTTTCTCACCGACGATTGCGATCCCGTTCGTATAGGAGTTCCTACGTTCCGAGTTTTAAAAGCCGAGCCCCGATTGAAAAGGGAATCGAAGTCAGTATAGATTCGAATTCTCGGGAAAGATTTTTCCTGATCGAGAATTCTATGTTCTTTTTCCCAAAAGTTCCGCTCGTAATTTTCGATTCGCTCTCAGAAGTTGAAAGACGAAACCGATGAGAATCAAAGTAAAAAGAGGCCAGATCACGCAAAAGATATAAACGTTGATTTCGTTGTAAGTAATCCCAAAAACTTTCGCCCAAAAAATCAATACATCCACACACCAGTCGAAAATCGAATCAATCGAAGAAAGTTTCATCCAGTAATCTCTCCTAATGTCGTTCTTTTAGAGTTTGGATCATGGTCTTCGTATCCTGATAATCCGTGGTCTTATACAAAAGATTCCCCTCTTCGTCCAAGATCACAAAAAAAGGAAGACCGATTTTTAATTCTTCAAAACGAGGATCTCTTGCGAAGGTCTCAAAAATCGGATCGTCGTCTTTAACCTTTAAAAGAACCGCACTCTGCAAAGCCTCGTTCAGAGAAGAATCCGAAAGTGTCAATTCCTCGAATGCTTTACAGTTCGTGCACCAATCCGCATAAAAATCGATGAATACTTTTTTCCCGCTATCCTTTCCTTCCCCATAAGCCTTTTCGGGGAGTCGAAACCAAGTCAGATTTCCTTTTGTCTCCGTTTCAGAAACGCCTGAAGTTTTGACTCCTCCTGGACCGTTCGAAAGAAGAATAACAAGCCCTGCCGCGGACAGGACAACTCCGCCTAAGAAGAGAGTCTTCTTCATTCTTTTGTATTTGTCCCAATCTTCGGGAAGAAAAAAGTAAAGACAGACGAGAAGAATTAAAATTCCGGTCGCTGCCAGAGGAATCGAACGATCCAAAAATCCCCAACCCGAAAGCGCCTTTTGAAAATAAGTATAAGAAAAATAGAATACAAAAAAACCAAGAACCCATTGGATCCAACGCATCCATTTTCCTGATTTTGGAAGACTGAGCCCGAACACTCCGATCATCAAAAAGGGAAAGCCCAATCCTATCCCGAAAAGGAACATCTTAAAGGATGCAAGAAGAATGGAGCCGATCGAGATCGCACCCGAACCAGCGGTGATCTGCAAGAGGATCGCGACTACGACGGGACCGACACAGGGAGAAGAAAGAAGTCCCGCCCCCATTCCAAGGAGAAAGGTCCCTTTACAACCTTGCCCGGTTTTGACCTCCTTGGACTGGAAAAAAGGGAGATGAATCAGATCCAGAGAAGCGAGCGCCAAGAGAAAAATGAGAATCGAGAGTGCGAGGTTGGTGAACGGATAACGTAGAATCACGTTAAACGCTCCTCCCGAAAAACCTGCAATCAAACCGAAACACCAATAAACCGCGACAAGTCCTAAATAATAGACCGCCGGATGAAGAATCTTAGGGGATCCTTCGCCTCTCGCTCTCACGATCCCGACCGTAATCGGATAAAGAGGATAGACGCAGGGAAGAAGACTTGCGAGAACTCCTCCTGCAATGAGAACAAAGGCGGTGGTCCATTCTAAACCTCCGCCTGCTACCCCGGAAGAAACCGATTTTTGCAGCCCCTCGAACCAAGAGAGCGAAAGTTCTTCGGCGGAAAGGGAAAATGTGATGAGAAAAAAGGACAGAAATCCCAGGACCAGAAATCTAATCTTCGAATTCTTATGTTGCTGGGTTTTTAATAACACGGATCCAATGACCAGGAAAAAAAACTAAAACTTCATCCAAGAAACAATGCTTTTGCGAAAAAATGAGGGGTCAACCCGATTCCTGGCAAAGACGCGCTTGAACTCGTAGTTTAGACTCCGAGCCTTTCTAAAAGGATTTTTTTTTAGATTCTAAATTCGAAAAGGACACCCCGTTTGGAGAATGAAAAGATCTCCGCGTTTCGAAAAACCGGACGGACTTTCCGACCGATTTCAAGGGATTCCCGGCTCACCTAAAAAACGAAATCTGCCGAAAATCAAAAAGAATGAAAACCGGAATTCTAAAACTCCTCATTTGTATCCTCTTAGGGGTGGTCTTTCATTTTGGAGCGAATTCGATTTCAGCCGAGGTCGATCTGGATTACAATTACGAGTATGAAAAGAAGGGCCCTTATACAAAATTTTCGGACTGGGTTCCCTACAAACTTCACAAGTGGGAGCCGAAATTCTTAGAAGATTACTATCAACTCTACGGTCTCAAACTTCATTACAAAGAAAACGATTTAAGAAGGGATATCTACTTTCTCAAGATCGGACTCAAGAAACGTTTTCGTCATCCGAAGAACGCGCTCTGCCCCGTGAAAGACGAGGATGAATATTATAAATATCGCAATTTACTCTTTATGCATATCAATCTTCAGATCATGAGATCTTATATGAGAATCGCATCCCAATTTGATAAACGACATCTTTACTTCCACAATTTGGACTTTGCTTACGATCTCAATCGATCCTTCGAAGTCGCGGACGGTTTTTATAAGGAAGCGATTCCTTATTGGAAGGAAGCCCAGAGATACGCGGACCGTTCTTCCGAGATCGATTCGGATCTGGATCTTGGAACCTTGGAAACGGAAAGATACGAGATCATTACGGGGAAACTCGATTTCGGAAAAATCATCGAAGATCATCTTTCTCGTTTAGAAAAAAAAAGAAACACGGTCAAAGAATATCTCGTCCAACATCCGGACGCAAACAAACCCCTTCTTGAGCAGTAAAGCGCAAAGAAATCGTGTGAGTTCCTACGAGACGCGGTGCGGATAATCTACTTGCAATATTCCCTTGTTGCAGATCGCCCCCTATGTTTTTCCCGCCACCCAAGTTCGGAATAACCTTTCCCCCGAGTTGCCTAAATCTTCAGAAAAACCTGTCGGAACTCCGACAACTCTTCCGTGAAAGTCGCGCGCCCCACCCAAATTTCGGGTGGAGGGGTGGGTGGCGGGAAAAACCACTGCGGACTTTCCTCTATCACAAAATTCTCATTTTTGCAAGAATAAATTCCCGTGTAGGAACTCACACAAACCCCTTTTATAGGGACGATTCCCGTCGTCTCTCCTCTGAATCCCAAAAAAATCTCTCGGAACTCCGACATAACCTCTTTGAAAATAAAAAAGCCCGACTTTTACGCCGGGCTTTTTTATTTTTCTTAAACGAGACGAGCGCTTCCCTAAAGGTCCGCGCTCACCCAAATTAGCAAGAATAAGTGGTAAGAAATTCGAATGGGTGAGGTCTTCCTTCCCAAGGCCAAATTTCAGTCTCAAACTTGTAAGCTTTGTAAGTCTGAATAAAATCTTCGGTGAAAACATCTCCTTTTTTTAGGAATTCTCTATCCAAAAGCATATTCTCCACTGCTTCTCTCAAAGTGTGAGGCATCTGCTGAATTCCTTTTTCACGAATTTCATCTAGAGAAAGTTCGAAAAGGTCTTCTTCCCGAGGTGGACCTGGATCGATTTTCTTTTGAACTCCGTCAATCCCAGCCATGAGCATCGCCGCGAACGCTAGATAAGGGTTTGCGGAAGAATCAGGGAAACGGAACTCCACCCTTCTTGCTTTGTCTCCGTTTACGAAAGGAATCCTGCAAGAAGCGGAACGGTTCTGAGCGGAATACGCCAAAATCGAAGGAGCTTCGAAACCAGGAAGAAGTCTCTTATACGAATTTGTGGAAGCATTTGTAAACGCCGCACAAGCTTTTGCGTGAGTCAAAACACCGCCGATGTAGTTCATCGCAGTGTCGCTCAGGTTTTGATATCCTTTCCCTGCGAAAAGGTTCACGCCGTTTTTCCAAATAGATTGGTGACAGTGCATCCCGTTTCCGTTGTCCCCGTAAAGAGGTTTCGGCATAAAAGTTGCGGTCTTACCGTGTTGGTGAGCGACCATCTTTACGACGTATTTCAGTTTCTGAACGTTATCCGCCGCTTCAATCAGAGTTCCGAATTTTACTCCGATCTCTCCTTGTCCTTGCGCAACCTCGTGGTGAACCACGAAAGTTTCCATTCCAATTTGGTGAAGAGTCTTAACGATAGAAGCTCTCAAATCAACTTGAGAATCCACAGGAGCTACCGGGAAGTAACCACCTTTCGTTCCAGGACGGTGACCGGTGTTGGTCGCGCCTGGGAAATCCGTGTGAGAATTCCAAATCCCTTCCGAAGAATCGATTTCATAATATTGAACGTTAATCGCGTCTCTTACTTTGATGCTGTCAAAGATAAAGAATTCGTTTTCAGGACCGAAGTAAGCGGTGTCCGCAAGTCCGGAAGACTCGAGATACTTCAGAGCTTTTTTCGCGATGGAACGAGGACATTTTTCGTAAAGAGCGCCTTTGTAGATATCAAATACGTCGCAAAACACTACGAGTGTCGGATCCGCAGTAAATGGATCTAAGAAAATCGCGTCCGTATCAGGGATCAATTGCATATCAGATCGATCGATTGGTTGCCATGCAGGGATGGAACTTCCGTCGAAAGGAAGACCCTTAAAGGAATCTTCAGTGATGGCAACGGTGTGATAAGATACGTGGTGCCAAGCTCCTTTGATATCCGTAAAACGGAAATCGTAGAAAAGAACGTTATTCGCCTTGGCGTATGCGATAACTTCACTAGGTGTTCTGGACATTCTATTCTCCTATTTGTCTTCGAGTATTAATAACTAATCTCTAATTCACGCTCAGCGTGCGTCTGTAGATTCGATGCAAATTTCGTACCATTGGATGGAAATCCACGGTTTTCCGAAAAAAAGAGTCAGTTCTACTCTTTGGATCCGTTTTGAAGACGAATCCGGAATCAGAGTAAAATTCCTTGAACGACAGGCAAGCCCTAAAATACAATGCGGTAGCAGATTTTATCTTTTTTCCAATCCCGTTGGCAACTAGCTTAAATTTCGTACAGACCCGGTACCGAGAATTTACATTCTGCATAAATATTATCCAGCAATGAGAACCAGATGAAACAGATTCAATTCCTGACCGAAGCGGCACTAACGAAAATGGTCGACCGAGAAACGATGGAAGTCTTATTCTCAAAAAATCAGAGCTCTGAAATCGCTCTGAAAGAATTCTATCGCCAATTGAAACATTGGGCCGGGGAACAGAACGCAAATTATTGTATCGAATTTCCGGAAACAGCAATCGAACGATCGCCGCTTCCCGATTTGTTACGCGACATGGATCGTTCCATTCAAACCCTATCAGAGTTTTCCAATTCTTCCCATAAAAAAAATCCGTCCGCGACCTTTCCAGCCTTTGTCTGGAAGAATTTGTTTTACTTTCCTTTCTTTTCCAAAGAAGAATCCATTGCGTCCAAGATTTCTTTTCTGGAGGAAAAAATTCAGGCCGAACGATTCCGAAAGACAAAGAAGAATGATGAGTTGCGGATCTTTCAGTTGGAGTTTTTGATTTCTTCGGAAACAAACGATTCTTTGGAAAGAATTCTGGAAGCGGAAATTCCAGAGAACTTCGTGGAAAGAATTTTAGAAAGGGGAAATCAAAAAATTCTCATCACACCGAAACTCGGGGCTGTGCAGAGTTTGTTTGCGATCTATCTTTTTAAAGAATGTATTTCCGATCTCGAATTTACATTTCAGAGTATAAGAATCGATCTTTCTAGGATGAAAAAAATTCTTCCCGTTTGGATCGAACGTTCGGGAAGCGTCCTCGCCGGACTCGATTTTGAAAACGCTCCCGTTTATGAAGAATCGTCTCTGGAGATTACGATTGCTCCTTGGCTCAGCGCGTCTTTTGTATTCTTAGTTTTAAATTCTTCGATCTTGGATGCTTGGGAAAAATGGGAATCCGGAAATTCCACGATTTCAATTTCAAATTCGATTTCGAAATTTACGAAAAGTGAATCCTGGCGAGATCTAACGGAACATCGTTTTGCGGCCCGCATCGCGAGACATTTGGAAAACGAGGAGAAGTTCTTTTTCGATCTTCTTCAGAAAGAATTCGAAGTTTCCAAAAAAATCTTGGATTCTCACTTGGAAGTTCGTAAAGAAGAATTGGAAGAGATCGAAATTCCGGAACTCTTGGATCGTCTTAAGATCATCCAAGAATCTTCTCAGAACATTTCCGCAGACGAATCCACAAAGGAAGAATGGAGATCTCTCCAATCTGCGACAAACGATCTGATTCTTCAAAAATGGAAGGAACGAAACTCTCTCTCGACGAAAAAAATTGACGAAATCGCAAACATTTCTTCCTGGAAAACTCTGATCGAAATCTGGAAATCCTGAATCTCAAGAAACCTTGACAGGCCGATTCCCTTCAAAAAAATAGCACTGGAACCGACTTGTCGGGTCCAATAATAGCGGCGACGTAGCTCAGCTGGTTAGAGCAACGGAATCATAATCCGCAGGTCCGGGGTTCGAATCCCTGCGTCGCTAATAGTTTCAAGGAGAAGACATTGAAATATCTCTTTCTAATGATTCTTTCTTTCTTCCTTCTGGCTCAGTCTGCGCCAGCTCAGTCTCCGGTCTGTAGCGAAATCTGCGGATTCTATTCGGGTTGTGTGGAGCAAAACGCTCCGAGAAAGTTAAGCGCGGACGAAAAAACAAAGGTAAAAGCCGGTTGTTTGAATTCCTGCAAAAAACACTCGCAGGCAGTTGCGGCATGTTTCGAAAACCACAAGAACCAATGCAAACCGTTTAACGATTGTATCGTAAACGCTTATAACTCGAATAAAAAATAGAACGATCGGATCCAAGATCCTTTCGTTTGAATTCAAAAGAGCGGGTTTTTCTCCCGCTCTTTTTTTATACCTTTTTGAAATTCAAAAAATGATAAAATTTTGACCGATCCGATTTTTGAAAAAAGATCAAAATGTTTGAAAGTGATTTTTGAGAGAGAATTTTGTTCCGGCTGATTCTAAGAATTGGCTCCAAAATTTTGGCTGTAGGAAGTCTTACGTTGTCGCCCTACACGGAACAATCCAAAATCTCACTAAGTCGGATGTAACATCGATTGTGGGAACTCTCACATAGCTTATTATAAATTTCGAATGAAACGGGTTCTACGGCACCAAGCGCTTTGCAAGCCAAGACCAAAATCTCGACAGAAACCGATTTCAACGGGAAGGTGAATTCGTCAGAGTTCCCACAAATTCGGCGCTTTTACCGGCTTGCCGTGATCAAACGGACAGATCTTCAATAGATTCTTCTTAGGAGTTCCTACGCGCATCCTCATTTTTGGGTAAATCGGGAAGCTCGATTTGCGGATAACTGCGATCCCGATAAACGAAAGAATACATTCTTCCACATTCTAAAAAAAGGAAGTTCCGCAAGTTCTGACTCTCTTATCATTTCCGTTCCTTCAAGAAATCGCCACTCGAAAACTTTCCGACGCAAGCTCGGAAATTGAAACACACTCTTACCAAAAGAAGAATCAAAAACATTCTTTCGTTCGCAACAAGGCCCGATCGAAATCTTTAAAGACCGGATCCAGTCCCGATTTTTTGAGAGAAAAAACGATCTCTGAAACGGAACGATCATCCTCGATCTCGAATTGTTTCAACGCTCCGGAATTGGAATACCCGCCTGGTTCCGTTTTTGATTCCACGGACATACTCGTAATTCCGAGAGTCGCGAGATGGTCTCGTAGAGTTTTGGATTCTCTCGTAGAAAGAACGAGTCCGATATCCGGAAAGGAGATTCTAAGTGCGAATAGATACCGGACGAAATCCCGATCGTTTACGGGAACGATTTTCTGAAAGTCCCCGGCCGCAGGCCGCATTCTCGGAAGAGAGATCTGGAACGATGTCTTCCAATATTTTAATATTAGATATTTTGCATGTTCTCCGAGCTTATACAATTCTCCCAGAGGATCGGAAAGCCCCAAAAGAGCGCCGAGCCCGATCCTTCGAAAGCCGGCCTTCCCTCCTCGATCCGGTGCTTCCAAACGATAACTCATATTTTTTTTGATTCCACGGTAGTGATTTTCTGTATAAACTTCTCGATCATAAGTTTCTTGATAAACGATCAGAGCTTCGACTCCGGAAGCGATCACGGTTTTATAGTCGTCCGTATCCAAAGGATAGATTTCGATCGCGAGAGAATCGAATGATTCTCTTAGAATCGAAATCGCTCGGAGAATATAGTCCAAATTGGTTTTACTATAATCTTCTCCAGTAAGAATCACAAGATGACGAATCCCCTTCGACTGAAGAACCGCCGCCTCTTTTCGTATTTCATCTTCGGTGAGCGTTTTTCTCGGAATTTTATTCTCGTAACTAAATCCGCAGTAGAGACAAGAAGAACGGCATTCGTTGGAAAGATACAGAGGCATAAAAAGTTGAATCGTATTTCCGAATCTTTCTTTTTTGATTTTTTTCGAAAGAAATGCCATCGGTTCGAGATACGAGGAAGCGGAAGGTGAAACAAGAGAAAGATAATCTTGAAAGTCGAGAGAAAGTCCGCGGGTTGCCTGATGAAGCGCTTTCTCTACGTCTTCTTTTTTTTTGGACCGAATGATTTCCGAACCGGCTGCAAAAGGAGTTTGATCAAAAATCTCCGTGAACATTTCTTTCCTCTTCGTCTAAAAAACCCGTGAGAGGACTCGAGGCCGAAGCTTCCCATTGAAACTTCGATCCTCTTCCGGAATAAAGACGTCCGATTCTTCCGGCCTCGGTTGCAAGTTTAAATGCCTTCGCGATCTCCACCGGATCTTTTGCGATCGCGATCGCGGTGTTTACAAGAACGGCGTCCGCACCGAGTTCCATGGCTTCGGCCGCGTGAGAAGGAAGTCCGAGCCCGGCATCTACGACGACCGGAATTTTGGATTGAGAGATGATGATTTCTAAATTGGTTCTTGTGGAAATTCCCAAATTGGATCCGATCGGTGAACCCAAAGGCATTACGGTTGCACAACCCGCGTCCTCCAGATGTTTGCAAAGAATCGGATCGGCATTGATGTAAGGAAGCACCTTAAAACCTTCTTGGACGAGGATCTTAGCCGCCTTAAGAGTTTCGATCGGATCGGGAAGAAGATAGACCGGATCCGGTGTCACTTCCAACTTTACCCAATCTCCAGCGCCCAATTCCCTCGCGAGAATGGCGAGACGCACCGCCTCTTCCGCATTGCGCGCTCCGCTCGTATTTGCGAGAAGAAGGATCCGATCTCGATCGATATGGGAAAGAATATCGTCTTCGGGAGATTCTAAATCGACTCTTCTGAGCGCGACCGTAACCACTTCGGTTTCGGAAGCTTCGATCGCCCTTTGCATAATATCGCCGGAAGAAAACTTTCCGGTTCCGAGAAAGAGCCTGGAGCGAAAGATCCGTCCCGCGATTACGAGAGAATCCGAATTTTCTTTGGGGGAAGTTGACATTCTTCTGTAGAGATCTTCGGAAGCGGCCCGCTCGTCAAGAAGGCTTCTTGAAAACGAGCTCTTACTTTTTACTATTTTGGATTGAGGAATGAGAACTCTCAGTTCTTTGAACGGAAGTTTTTTACGACCTCGCCGGTTTCTTTGGAGAATCGAATCGGAAAACGATCGAACGAAATCCAAGCGAAATTTTGTCTTTTTTAGAAGTAAGGACTTCTCCGGGGCTAGTTTGACTTCGATTGAAACACAATTACTTCCGAAAAAGGAGACTGACTTTTTTTCCTTCCTCCGTGTTTTTTTAGTCAGCTTTGTTTATAATTTCCGAATGGCCGATTCAGGAAATAAAAGCCCTGCTTTCTTACTTCTTTTTTTACAAGTAAGTAAATTGACTCAATTGACTTACTTTCATTTTCAAGAACGGTCGTTCATTACTCTTTTCAAATAGAAAGTATTTCGGTCATACTCGTATGATGCTCGCGTTTTATAACTTTTATAACTTTTTTTTTAAAGAACTAATGATTCCTATCTATTTATCAGTCAGTTAAAAAGGAAAGAAAATTTCCGGAATCGAAACTTTCAGTCAAATTCTACAAAGTGTCCTCCGAGCCAGAACTATGCACAAAATTCCGTCCCAAAGAAAAAAGAAAATCATGATCGTAGAAGATAGCTTATTGGACTTACAAGTGATCCAACATCATTTGGAAAAAGACTATGAAATCATCCTGATTCAAGATTCCAACCTGGCAATCCAACTTGCCAAAACAAGCCAGCCGGATTTAATTCTTATGGATATCAGAATGCCCCAGATCGGCGGGGTTGAAATCTGCCGTAAGTTAAAAAACAATCCTCTGACAGCGGATATCCCCGTTATCTTCATCACCTCGATCGAAGATCCGAAAATGGAAACTCTCGGTTTCAAAATGGGAGCCGTTGATTTTTTTAAAAAACCCTTCAGCCCGCCCATATTCAAAGCAAGAATAAAATCGCACCTTGAACTCAGTCGATTGCTGGAAATCAAATCATCTCGTTTGGAGATCATCAGAAGATTGGTTGTCGCCTCGGAATACAGAGACAACGAAACTGGAAATCACATTCTGAGAATGAGTAAATACTGCGAAGTATTAGCAAACCATTATGGACTTCCTCCGGAAGAAGTGGAAGACATCTACAACGCGTCCGCGATGCACGATGTCGGTAAAATCGGAATTCCGGATTCTATCCTAAGAAAAAACGGAAGGTTGACTTCGGAAGAATTCGAAGTCATCAAGACTCATCCTTTGATCGGAGCGAACATCATAGGAGAACACGAAACGGGTTTGCTCAAAGTTGCGAGAGAGATTTGTATCGGACACCACGAAAAATGGGACGGCTCCGGTTATCCTTATGGGCTCAAAGGAGAAGAGATCAGTTTATCTGCCAGGATCGCATCGGTGGCGGACGTCTTTGACGCTTTGACGACGAATCGTCCCTATAAAAACGGATGGCCGATCGGGCAAGCGGTGGAATACGTCCGATCCCAGGCGGGAACTTCCTTCGACCCGGAAATCGTGGAAATCTTCAGCAAAAACATGGTCGATGTCCTACGAGCGAGAATCGAATTCACCACCCACACTCAGATGAACGGGGAAGATACACAAAACAAAGAAGTCATTGTGTAATTCCTTTTTTTTCAAGAAGGATTCTGAATAGAAAAAAAGATCCCAGAAAAGGATCTTTTTTCTTTTAAAGACCACGTCCGGTTCTTTCCCGGAACCGGAAAGAGTATGGGACAAATTTTTTTAAACACAAATCGAGAAATTAAATCTACCTTAGTTTTATCCAGGATGAACGTGGAGACGATCCTCATTCCTGAAAAATATTTGAATCGTTTGAGCGAAAAAGAAAGGAAAGCCCTTCCGAAACGAATTCTGCCACTTTTGAGGAGATATCAGAAACTCATTCTTTCGCTCCGAAGAATCAATAGGAACGCTAGAAAAACTCTTTATCAAAGAGACCAAGGAAAACTCAGAAGAATCAATATGAGAATTGATACCGGAATTTGGGCTCTTCTCGGTGTCTTAGCAGCCGCGCACGGTGTCTCCCGCTGTTTTATGGTGAATTACCTCTTCTGGCTGGATGATTCTGGAGGCGGAATTTACCTTGATAGAATTTTGAATGTGGGATGTCCCACCTTTCAAAATATCTACAGCTATATCTGGCACCTCGATCTACTCAAAAACGAGATAACAAAGAAGTTGGAATTCGAACCAAACCCAATTTACGTCCTAACGCCGGAAGATTTCCCCTAAAAATTCAATCTTCAATTCATTCTCAAAACAATCTATGCTCCAGAGAATTGAATGCACAAATTCTCTGGAGCATAGTTATACTCTAAAGAATTTGCCTAGTTTCGCTCTGAAGACGAACCCGCCGCGCTCTTTTTCAAAACGCGATTCTATTAAACCGCGGCCTCGGTCACTCTTTCCGCAAGATGAGCGGCTTCGTCGAGTTTCAAAGAAAGAATTTTAGAAATTCCCGGTTCTTCGTTCGTAACACCGAAGATGGAATTTGCTCTGTTGATCGTGGATTGCGCGTGAGTGATCACGATGAACTGAGACTTGTCTTTAAACTTATCCAGGATCTGACAGAAGCGAAGTTTATTCGCTTCGTCCAAAGCCGCATCGATCTCATCCAAGAAACAGAACGGAGAAGGTTTTACCATGTAGATCGCAAACAAAAGCGCGATCGCTGTCATGGATTTTTCACCGCCAGAAAGAAGTCTTAGGTTTTGAACGTGTTTGCCGGGAGGTTCCGCCATAATTTCAATTCCTGCGTTTAAGCTGTCCTCACTTTCTGTAAGTTCAAGAATCGCCCTTCCACCGTTGAAAAGTGTGGAAAAGGTTTCTTGAAAATTCTCGCGGATCTTCTCGAAGGTTTCTCGAAAGAGTTTTTCCGATTCTTCGTTGATCCGGTTGAGAACGTCTTCCACATCCCCTTTCGATTTTTCGATATCTTCTTTTTGAACACGATGGTGTTCGTAAATTTCTTTGACACTTCTATATTCTTCGATGGAAAGAGGATTGATCGATCCCAACATCTGAATGTCGGATTTGAGACGTTTGAGTTTGACTTCTTCTTTGGTTCGTTCCAAGTCTCTCTTTTCAAACTCGGCGCTAAGCTCTTGTTCCGAGATGGAATAATCATTGTACAATTCTTCCGTGAAAGAATCGATCTGCACTTTCAGACCGGAAGCCGTTCTTTCTTTTTCCGTCAAAACGGGGATGAGATTTTTAAAATCGTCCTGGTTTTTCTGAATATCGTGTTTGAGAGTTTGTATTTCTTTTAAGATATTCCGAAGCGTCTCTTTTTCGGATTCTAAGGCGCGGCTCATATCTAAGAATTCGTTATAGCTCGACTCGATCTGTTGTTCGAGTATGGAAACTTCCTTTTCGAATTCCTGTTTTTTAGTGATTACGTTCTGGATGGAATCCTTTGCGTTCTGGATTCTTTTTTCGATTTCTTCTTTTCGGAGCCCGATCGCTTTTGCGGCTTCCAGTCTTGCATTTCTTTCGGACCCGAGTTCCAGAACCTTCTTCTCTAAGAATACGGTTTGTTCCTTGTTCGCTTCCAGATCCTCTCTGAGAGCTTCGATCTTTAAACCAGAGTCTTTGATACTTCTCGTGAGATTTTCGTTGTCCAGGATGAGATCTTCGATCTGTTGATCCAAGGTTTCTTTTCGGGAAAGAAAACCGTCCCGATCAAAAAGAATGTTTCGGATCATGTCTTCCAGATGAACAAATTCTTCCAACTTGGATTGAACGTCTCCGAGATCCAAGGTTTCCAGAACTGCCGCCACTTTAGAATTGTCCGAGAGCTGTAGATTGTTTCGTAACTCTTGGATTTGAACCGCGTATTCGGACATCTTGGAAAGAAGAAATTCCTTGAGTTCCTTTCTGCGAGTTTCCGTATCGATGGCTTCTTTTTTTCTGGATTCGAGTTGGCTGATCAATTCAAAGATGACTTCTTTGAGTCTTTCTCTGAGTTCGTTATGAGCCTTGTCATTCGCGCCGATCTTGGATTCTTTTTCAAGAACGCTGTGATTTTCGTCTTCGATTTGTTTTTCAAGAACCAGTTTAGAATTTTTTAATTTAGTAATTTCTTCCTCAAGGAGTTCTACTTCCCCTTGGAGTTCGGAACATTCTCTTTGAATTCTTTCCAAATCGATGACAAGAAGGCTCAGAGAAGATTCTTCGGAGTTTAGAGTTTCCGTCATATCGGAAATTCTTTCTTCGTATTCGAGGATGATCTGTTTGTTTTTCTCGATCTTTTCTTTTTGGATCTTGGTTTGAGAAAGGTGATCGTATAATTTTTTATCGATTTCGGAAACGCGTTTTTCGATCTCAGCTTTATCTTTTTCTAATACTTCGATTCTTCCGGTTTCTTCGCTGATCGTTTCGAGAAGAGTTTGATTCTTATCCTTGATGGATTGGAGTTCCTCTTCGGAAGCCTTTAGTTTTTTTGTAAGAGTGCTGTATTTGAGATAACGGATGATCTTATCGGTTTCGTCTAACTCGGCCTTGAGTTTAAAATAGGCCTCCGCTCTTTCCGCCTGTTTCTCTTTGACTTCCATTTCCTTTTTCATGGAATTCATGATGTCTTGGATACGAAGAAGGTTTTGTTTTGTATCGTCCAGACGTTTGAGGGCTTCTTGACGTTCCACTTTGAAACGGGAAACACCCGCGGCCTCTTCAAAGATCAATCTTCTTTCTTCCGGTTTGGAATGGAGAATCCGATCCACCTTTCCTTGTTCCATAATGGAATAGGAAGACTTTCCGATCCCAGTATCCATGAGAAGTTTTTCGATGTCCTTTCTCTGAACCCTCGAATCGTTGATGCAGTATTCGTTGTTCCCATCCAAGTAAAGACGACGAGTCATCTTGACAGAGGGATAGTCCATCTTGATGAGTCGGGAAGAATTATCAAAGATCACCGAGACTTCGGCGTAACCGGCGGGCTTGCGCGCTTCGGAACCGTGAAAGATGACGTCGTCCATCTTATCACCCCGAAGTCCCTTCGCAGACTTCTCACCGAAGACCCATTTTACTGCGTCTACGATATTCGACTTACCACTTCCATTCGGTCCTACTACGGCGGTAAATCCCGGATCGAGAAGAACTTCCGTCTCGTCCGCAAACGTTTTGAATCCAACAATATTCAGGCTTTTTAAATACATAGTTTTTGTGTTTTTCAATTCCGGATCTTCCGGAAAGATGATTCCAATTGACCAGATTTCGGCAGGGAATAGAATGCACCCTGGGTTATTATGTCTCACAATCTCTCTGAAAAGACAAGAGAAATATTCGGGAAAAAGCCGTACTTATCCCTCTATTTCCAAAGACAACCTGATCCGAGCGTCCAATTCACTCTGAAGCCCGCGAAGAATCCGGAAGAATGGTTTCTCGACTTAAACGGACGCGCTCTTTCGAGTACGGTCGCACCTTTGACCCAGGCGCTCCGATCCCTTCAGGCGCAAAAAATTTCAGCGACCGATTTGGTCGCGGTGATTGGGCTCGGAAATCCTCACCTCATCTACGAAGTTCATAAGAATTTAGAGCCGGGTCAGATTCTTCTTTTGATCGATGAACATCCCGAGCTGATCTTTTCTCTTTGGGACGGAATTTTGGAACCGGTGATGGACGTCCCCGGAAGACATTTGTTCCTCGGACATTCCGCGCTCAACTTATTGTGGAATTATATGGAATCGCTTCCCGTCGAAAGAGTTTCGGGAATTCGAATTTTTCGAAACGCGGCGAGCACTTCTTTGAACGAGATGTATTACGGAGAACTCGAGGTCAAGATCCGAAAGATTCTTTCTTCGAAGATGAGCGATCTTTTGACCAAGTTTGAATTTGAAAGAATCTGGGTCCGCAACACGTTCGTAAACACGGCGAATTTTCCGGATTCTAAAAATCCCCGAACCCGAGTGGAGCTCTTAAAGGAAAAATTTTCCAATACTCCGGCGATGCTCGTCTCCGCGGGGCCTTCTCTTCGAAGTCAGTGCGAATGGATTTCCAAGGTTCGAGACAAGGTTTTTTTATTTTCCTGCGATACTTCCTTAAAAGCGCTCCTCAAATTCGGAATCGTTCCAGACGGCGTGATTACGCTCGACGCACAAACTCATTCTTTCTTTCACTTTATGGGCGCTGAATCGTCTAACGTTCCTTTGTTCGCGGATTTGGTAAGTTCTCCACCGATTCTAAGATCTCAAAAATTTTCCAAGGTTGTTCATTCCTTGACCGCAAAGTATGTAGTGGATGCGAGCGGTGAATTAAAAAGAGAGGTGACCGCCGGCTCAAAGACCGCGGAAAAAATCCTCGGAACGATCGGAGACATTCAGTCCGGAGGAAGCGTCGCGACGACCGCGTTTGATCTTCTTAGAAATCTTGGTTGTAAGCCGATTTTTTTGGTGGGCCAGGATCTTGCATATTCGGGAAGGGAAATTCATTCCACCGGAACTCATCATAACGAGAAGTGGCTCACACTTTTAAACCGAACTCAGAGTCTCGAGAGAATCAACGAGATGATCATCCGAAAACGGGACACTCGTTTGGTTCCATCCGCGGGCGGTGGAGAGGTTTTGACGGATTACGTTTTAGACTTATACCGTCACTGGTTTGAAGAATCCTTTCAAACGTTAGACTTTCCGGTTTACAACGTCAACGTTCGGGGCGCGAAGATTGAAAATTGCGAAAACGTCTCGATCGAAAAGGCGGATTCCATTCTTTCTCAGTTTTCCGATCACGGATATTATTGGAAAAAATTTCTTCCCTGGAACAAAGAACGAGATCCCGAAGTGTCTTCGCAAACGGCGGAAACCTTCCGTAAAGAACTTTTAGAAAAAATCCAAAACGTCTTGGAAACTTTTTCCAATCCATTGATTCGGGAAGAAACGTATGAATCCGTTCTCTCGGAGTTTAAAAAGAAGATCGAAGGTTGGGAAGATCTGAGTTATCTCGTTCGAAAAACCGAGATTTATATTCTAAGACACAGAGACACGTTAGACGAAACAAGAAAGAAAAATCTTTTTTTGGGAGCCGTCTTGAAAGAATTTACCGGACTAAAACGAAAACTTTTTTCGGGAATCGAATCTAAAATCCTTTGAAGCAAAAAAATGTTTTCTATTTTTTGGTTATCCCTTCGGTCCTAAGATAAGTCTTTAGAAGAATGGCTTGTGATTACATTCATTCTTTCCTGCATGTCGCCGCCCGTTGTAGAACGGGATCGAGGCGATGCTTTTTATCGTGTTTCCACACTACAGAGTGCTGGATTCTCGCCCCGCTGATTCGTTTCGCGATCTTACCAACAAGCGGAAAAAATGATTTCGATTTAGGATCAACAAAATCCCGATGGAAATTCCCGTAGGAATTACTGCTGGAGAAACTTTTGACTTCAAAAAGATTCAATTTTACGAATATAGAAAAAAGGAACCGATTTTTTTCTTCGATGCGATCCAAAAAGAGCGTCGCATTGAAATTCTTGAAATCCTTCCCGGCGATTAAGGATAAAGACTCTACTCGTAAGGGAACTGAATTTTTGGAGAAATTTGTCAGAACAAAGACAATCGTCCGTGAAACGAAGGCCCACCCTGATCCTGTTTAACCGTAAACGCAAAATGACGGGATCTTAAAAAAATCAGTCGTAGTTACGACTTTTCCGTAAAACTCACGCGCCCCACCCTGATCTTGGGTGGAGGGAAAAAATCCGCGAATTTCTCTCTATCAGAAAATCAAACTTTTCGCAAGAATAATCTCGATCTCACAATCCCGTCGGAACTCCTACAAAATCCTTTAAAAAAAGCTCAACCCAATCCTAAGATATGACCCAGTTTTAGTTTTTTGGTCATCAGATAACCGTGGTTATCCGAGCCGGGTTGAATTTCGATCGGGATTCTTTCGACAACTTCGAGACCGTAACCTTCCAAACCCACGATCTTTCTCGGATTGTTCGTAAGAATTTTCATCTTTCCAATTCCGATATCTCTTAGAATCTGAGCTCCGATTCCGTAGTCTCTTAAGTCCGGTGCAAAGCCGAGTTTTTCATTGGCTTCCACCGTATCATATCCTTTATCTTGAATATTATAAGCTTTTAATTTGTTAATCAGGCCGATCCCGCGACCCTCTTGTCTCATATAAAGGAGAACGCCCCTACCTTCTTTTGCGATCATCTCCAAAGCCGCGTGAAGCTGAGGCCCACAGTCACATCGATTGCTTGAAAAAATATCACCCGTCAAACACTCACTATGAACGCGAACCATTGCGGTTTCTTCTTTTTTGATCTCGCCCTTGATCAAGGCTACGTGAATCTTATCGTCGATCAGAGTGGAATACGCTCTGATCGTAAATTCACCGTATTCAGTCGGAAGTTTGGATTCCACTTCCAAGCGGATCAGATTCTCTTTCGCTCTTCTATAGCGGATGAGATCTTCGATTGTATAAATATTGAGTCCGTGTTTTTCCGCAAACTTTTCTAAGTCCGGAAGGCGAGCCATGGTTCCGTCGTCGTTCATGATCTCGCAGATCACACCCGCAGGATAAAGATCGGAAAGTTTGGAAAGATCGACCGCTGCTTCCGTATGACCTGCCCTTCTCAAAACCCCGCCGGGAACCGCCTGAAGAGGAAACAAATGTCCCGGTCTCATCAAATCCGCCGAAACGGTTTTTTCATCCAAAAGGGCTTGTACGGTGATCGCACGATCCTGAGCCGAAATCCCCGTCGAAGTCCCGTGTTTGGCGTCCACAGAAACCGTAAACGCGGTTCCGTGTTTATCCCCCAGAGAATAATCATCCACCATACGATTGAGGCCGAGTTTTTTTAGCCTCTCACCTTCCATCGGCATACAAATCAACCCTCGACCATAGGTGGCCATAAAGTTGATCTTTTCCTTATCCGCAAATTCAGCCGCGACTACGAGGTCTCCCTCGTTTTCTCTGTCTTCCGAATCCACAAGAATGATCATTCTTCCGGATTTGATTTCTTCGATTGCGTTCTCAATGGGTTTGATCATAGCTCTTAGTTACCATCTCTTCTATTGGACTAAAATTTGGCTACAGAAACTTAAATCTTTGGAATCAAATCCAACTTTCAGCCCAAATAGTTCGAATTCTAAACTATTTATATTTTAGGAGTTGTTCCAAGTAACGCGCCACGAGATCGATTTCTAAATTAAGAACAGTTCCCGGCTTCCAGGATTTAGCATTCGTTTTTTTGAGAGTTTCAGGGATAAGAATCAAATCAAATTCTTCCGGTCTCGAATCTACGACGGTGAGAGAAATCCCGTCTACGGTGATACTTCCTCTCGGCGCAATGTATTTGGAAAAAGAAGAATCCGTCTGGATCGTATAACAGACAACACTTCCGCCTTCTCTCTCTTCTTTGCTGAGAATGTTTCCGGTCCCGTCAATATGTCCGCTCACGAGATGTCCTCCCAAACGAGTTGTCGGCAAGGCGCTCCTTTCCAAATTCACTTCCTCTCCGGTTTTGAGCTTTCCAAAGTTTGTAAGCTCGAGAGTCTTAAAACTAGAGTAGAATCGAAAGCGGCTTCCTTGATCGGCAAACTCGGTGACAGTCTGACAACATCCGTTTACGGAAATCGAATCTCCGAGTTTCAGATCGGGCTGTATCCAGGCTGTTTCTACGAGGAAGTCCCTTCCATCGGAAGTATCTTTGATTTCTAAAATTTTTCCCGTTGTTTCTACAAGTCCCGTAAACATGTGTGAACCTCCCAGATATCTTCTTCCAATTTCGACTTCCAGAGCAAAGTGGAATCGTTCATTCTTAACTTCGGTTTGATTCCTTCTTGAATGGAAATTGAAGTTTGTATTTTTAAAATTACGTCGTCTGCTTTCATCTTAGACTGAAATTTTTCATAGAGAAGATTTCCGCCTTCCACGAGGAGAATATTGACTCCCATCTCGGAAAGAATTTTTAAGCTTTCTTCCGCGAGCATCGGAGGATCCACGAAAAACAATTCCTTCTCGGAAAGAGATCTCAATTCTTCTTCTGTTTCCTTTTTAAGAATCGTTTCTTTTTTGACTAGGAAAACGCATTTTCGCGAACCCACTCTTTCGTTGATAGCTCTTTGTTTTTCTAAAAACTCTGCCGTCACATTTTTTTCTTCGAATATAATAAAAACTCGATACGGCTGATATGCGTTTTCAAAAACTTCGTGAATTCTCCGGATATCCGAATCCATTCCCAATTTTAGAATATTCTTAAGTAAGGCGGAGGCTCCGAAAAAATTCTCACAAAACTCCTGCACGAGAATCCCTTCGGTTTTCGAAAATTCTTTCGTAAGATTTTTCTTAGGTTCCAAAGTTTCCAGTTTTGGAAATCGAAAATCCAACCCAGGAATATCGTAAAACAAGGTTCCCGGTCCTACGAGAATAGCGTCGCATTTCGCGCGAAGCAAAGACGTGTAATACGAAGTAAGTTCTCCGGAAAGTTGGGTTCTTCTTTTATCGGAGGATGCAAAAAAACCTTCTTTGGAAACTGCCGTTTTAAAAATCATGGAAGGAGTTTGTCTTTCTAAACGAGAAGCAAATCCAAAAAGACTTTCCTCCGCGATCTCTTCCAAGGTCGGATCTTGGACGACTTTGATTCCCTGACGTAGGCATTCTTCCAAACCGTTTTTGGTTTGGACCAACGGATTCGGATCCTTCCATCCGTAATAAAGAGTCTTTGGTCTGTATTCCAAGATTAGGTCGAGACAGGGAGGGGTTTTGCCGTAATGACTACAAGGTTCGAGCGTAACCCATACGTTATGCGGCGTAACGGAATTTCCGTTCTTTAGAAATTCCGAATATGCATTTCTTTCGGCGTGTGGTCCGCCAGTTGGAGAGGTTCTTCCTTGTGCGAAGATCTTCGTGTTTTCGACGTTTGTGATAAGACAAGAAACGGGCGGGTTCGGAGAACTCTCACCCGTGGAGAGAAAGGCAAGTTTACGCAATTCCTCCCGAAAAGATTCCGGGAGGAGAGACATCAGGCACGAATCCTTCTTGAGACGTGGTCGTAGATATCGACCAGAGGGGCCGCGATAAAAATCGAAGAATACGTTCCGATGATGATTCCAAAGGTTAATACATAAGCGAAATCGAAGAGCTCGGTCGCCCCTCCGATGATGATCGCTACGATCGAAATCAAGGTCGCAAAAGAGGTGTTAAACGTTCTTCCCAAGGTCTGGTTGATCGAAGAGTTGATCGTCTGTCCGAAGGTTTCGTTTAAATTTCCTGCTGCATTCTCGCGAATTCTATCAAAAACAACGATCGTATCGTTGATGGAATAACCGAGTAAGGTCAGAAGCGCCGCGATGATCGGAACGCTTGGTTTGATCTGAAAAAATCCTATAAACGCGATGGTTAGAACTAAGTCATGCGTAAGAGCGACGATCGCTCCCAGAGCAAACTTAAATTGAAATCGAAAGCTGATGTAAGCGAGAATGATCACCATCGTAAGTCCAAGAAGTGTAACTCCGGTCGAAGATAATTCTCCGCCGACCACTGCCCCTACTTGATTGGCGCTTAAGACTTGGCTCTTATTAATTCCGAAGTCCGCGATCAAAATCGAAATCAGAGCGTCGATCCCGGAGATATCAACCTTGTCTTCAGCTTTTACTGCGTTCTTCTCTTTGTATTTTTGAAGGATTGCATCCACGGAACCGAGTCCGATATCGATCTGAAAGTGATTTTTCTCTTTATCCAAAAGAAGAAGAACGGCTTCGATCTTGTTGTCGGCAAAGTAAGTTTCCAATTTCTTACGATCCACATTCTTATCAAATTCGATTACGGTTCTGAGTCCGCCGTTGAAGTCCAGAGAGTTCGCAAACCCTCCGTGAACAACAAACGTATAACCGAATCCGAATAGAATCAGAGCGAGAGAAAGACCGATAGAGACGTATTTATATTTTATAAAATCAAACATTCTTAAGACTCCAATTTTTTAAAGCCGATCTGGAGTTTCTGAACTCCCAGCTTATTGACCAAAAGATCCATGATCAGACGACTCAGGAATAAAGAGGTAAAAAGTGAAGTGACAATACCCCAACAAAGCGTGATCGCGAAACCTTTGATCGGTCCGTTTCCGAGGCGAATCATGAGAATTCCTGAAATCAAAGTAGTAACGTTACTATCGATGATCGTCCAGAAGGCGTTGTCAAAACCTTGGGCGACCGCGACGGACGCGGACTTGCCCGCCATCAATTCTTCTTTGATTCTTTCGTAGATGATCACGTTAGCGTCCACCGCCATACCGACCGTGAGGATGATCCCCGCAAAACCCGGAAGAGTGAGAGTGAATCCCATCAAAGAAAGAAGAGCGCTCAAGATGATGATGTTCGCAAAAAGCGCGATGTTCGCTACCATTCCGGAAAGTCTATAGATCAAGAGCATATAAAACATCACAAGAATGAATCCGATCCCGACGGCTTTGATACCGACTTCGATCGATTCGATCCCGAGAGTTGGTCCGATAAATCTCATCTCCAAAACTCGGAGAGGAATCGGAAGAGCGCCTTCGCTGATCACGTTCGCAAGATCCACTGCTTCTTCTTTTGTAAAAGAGCCGTCGATCTGAGCCATACCGCCCGCGATCGCGCCTCGAATCGTAGGAGCGGAAACTACCTTGTCTCCCCAGACGATCGCGAGGTTTCTTCCCTTGTTCTGAGAAGTGATTTCGAAAAATTTCTCGGCTCCGCTGCTCGTAAGAGTAAACGAAACGATATATCCGAAAGAATTATTTTCAAACGCAGGTCTTGCGTCTCTCATATCTCTTCCGTCCAGAGCGATCGCTTTTTCAAGAACGATAAAGTTTCTAGGAAGTTGTGGAGAATTCTGACTGTTTCCCCTTTTCCAATAAGCGAAGATTCTGTATTTGTCTTTTGGAATCTTATACTTCTCTTCGAGGGCTTGTAAGAATCGATCCTGTTCCGCTTTTCCAAGCTTTTGTTTTACGAGATTCTGATATTTAACGATATCGGTTTCTTCTCTTTTACCGGCTTCCAGAAGTTTGTTTTCTTCCTGTTGGATGATCGAAGCGTAGGTAACTCCGTTTCCAGCCGAATTCTCCGGTTCTTCCAGACGGTATTCCACTGTTTCCGTGTTCTGAATGATTTCTAAAATTTGAGAAGAATTCGTTACCCCAGGAAGAGAAACCTCGATCGAATCCTGATCTTTTTGAATCCGAACCTGAGGTTCGGTTAAGTTCTGACTCGTAAGACGATTGTCGATGATGAGTTTTGCTTTTTCGAGTTCTAAAAGTTTACGGCTCGGAGAAAGTTCGAAATAGCCTTCGATCTCTTCCAGACGATCGGTTGCCTTTTTCTTTTCCTTTTCGTCGTTGGAGGGATCCGCAACCGTCTTTTTTAAATTTTCAATTTCTTTAATATAACTTTCGCGGAGTTTGGATGCGTAGTCTTCGAAGTCCCCTTTCATCGCGACCCTCATCCCGCCTTGTAAGTCGAGACCGAGTTTGATCGTAAGAGGACGTCCCTTTGTGATCCATTCTTCCACAAGCGTTGGACGAAGTTTGTTCTTTGCTTCCAGGATGAGCTCGGGATTCTCCTGAGAAATTTGGTTGATCTTTGCGGAAGTCACAAATCTTCCTTTTACCAAAAGAAAGGATTCGTCTTTCAGATCGGAAGGAGAAGGTGAGATCACCCAATCGGATTGTTTGTATTCCGCATTCCAGCGTTTTTCAAACTTAGATAAGATTTCTTTTTTTTGCTCTTCCGGAAGGGATGCAAATTCTTTTCTTACCGCAAGCTCCAACTCTCTCGGAGCGAAGTTGGGATACAGTACAATGGTGGCCGCTAAAATAATGGCGAGCGGCAGGAAAATCCATGTCGCAGATTTCAAAGGGGAACTCCTAGTCTCTTCTCATTTTATTGATCGTAACGGGGGATCTGCGACCGGAACTTCCGCGCGATTTTCCCGCTTTCAATCGATACAAAGCAAATAATAAAATAAATACTACAATGATGATGGGTTTTTTATAGTCGGAGATAAATCCGGTAAAGGATCCGGACTTCTGTCCTTCCTGAACCTTTTTTTTCTCTTCTTCTTTTTTCTTATCTTCGCCTAACTTGAGTATGTCGGAGAGGCGACTCTGAAAAGAAGGTCCCTGCTCGGTTTTTTCAGTCTCCGCAGGGGTCGTATATCCCGGAAGCCCGGTCGGTTTCACCTTTACTTCCTCGTTCACCCAATACGGCTTTTGTAAATCGCTTGCGTCCACTTTGGAAGCGCTCGCGAGTTGTTGCTCTTCTACGCTGCGAGTGGAAGGATCTTTTGTCTGAGAATTCGTATTGGAAGAATTGGATGAATTCGATCCGTTGTCCTGGGAATTGTTCCCGGATTTCGAAACGTCTTCTCCGTTGTTCGAAGGCTCCACATTCTTCTTTGTATTTTCCGGATTTTGAGGAGAAGTGGAGGACTTTTTCGTTTTTTTCTTCTTCGACTTTTTCTTCTCTTTTTTCTTAGAAGACTTTGTAGAAGAAGAAGCGGTCGAGTTGGAAGACTTTTTGCTGACGGTCTTTTTGGGTTCGGCAACCTTTTCGAGGAAGTCGATTTCTTCCCCGTCCTGGGAAAACAAAACCGTATTCCCAAGAAAAAGAAAGAGTAGAATGGAGACCGCCGCTTTTTTCATTTGTCCGCTTGTTTCTTTTTAAGAACCGTATTCGCCGTAAAGGAAACGTTCGTATCCTTCGCAATGTTTAAAACCACAACGTCGTTGTTTTCCTTGATTTCCACAACTTTGCCGTGAATCCCCGAAGAAGTAACAACCTCGTCGCCTTTTTTGAGACTTTCGATCATCTCTTTGCGTTTTTTCTCTTCGCTTCTTTGAGGACGAATTACGAGAAAATACATGATCACGAGCATGATTGGAATCAAGAGTAACGTGGAGAAAGGAGATTTGTCTCCGTCGCCGGCGGCTTGTGCCAATTGAAGGAGTATGATTGAATTCAGAGTCATTTCTAATTCCCTGTTTAGATTGGATAGAGGATTCTAACCAGTATTTTTCTCGTTTACCCTTTGGAAATTAAATCTTCGAAATACTTCTTTGTTTTTCCAGAAAGAATCGCTTCCAGGGCATTTTTGTATCCTTCTTCGATACTCGGAGCTTTTCCCATCACAAAAAGACCCGCTCCCGCATTCAATGCAACCGCATGAGATCCCGCGATCGCCTCTCCTTGCAAAACTCTTCTTGCCAAAGCTTCCGCGTGATCGGAAGAGGATGCGTAGACTTCTTCTTTCTTTAGTGTCGGCAGTTTTAGGATAGAAGGATCAAAAGAATGACGACTGATGACCCCATTCTCCAGAAAAGAATAGTCCGTGATCGAAAAGATCGAAAATTCATCCAATCCGTCCCGAGAATGGCAGACCATAGCCCGTTTTAAACCAAGGGCTTGTAATACCTTGATAAAGAGTTCCATGAGTTCCGGTTCGTAAACCCCGATGATCTGATACTGGGGAGAAAACGGATTGGAAAGCGGACCGATCATATTAAAGACCGTTCGAAAGCCCAATTCTTTGCGAACCGGTCCCGCGTATTTCATAGAAGGATGCCACATCGGTGCAAAGAGAAAGGTGAACCCTTGAGAGATCAGATGTTGTTCCACTTCTTCTTGGGTCTTTTCGGTTTTGTACCCGAGTCTCGTTAGAATATCGCTCGATCCCGTATGAGAGGATACGGATCGGTTTCCGTGTTTGGCGACCTTGATTCCTAAAGAAGCAAGTGTGATCGCGGAAAGGGTGCTGATATTGATCGTCCCCTGCCCGTCTCCTCCGGTTCCACAAGTGTCCAAAAGATCAAAAGGAAATACGGTCTTCGGTCGGAGCGCGTTTTTGCGGAGGGCCAAGGTGCAACCGAGAACTTCGTCGACCGATTCTCCATTGGCTCTCATCGCGCTTAAAAAAGCGGAAAGAAGAATTTCGGAAACTTCTCCTTTCATGACGTGATTTAGAAAAGACTCGGCTTCTTCGGAAGTGAGGTGTTTTCGATCGATCAGTTTAAGAATTGCTGCTCTTGGTTCCACGTTTCTGAAACATCCTTTTGATATTGGAGGGATAAAGAACTTGGCTGTTGGACACCATATAACGAAGCCCCGAGAACACAGTGATCGCGGTCGTGATCAGCATTCCCCAATAAGGAACGAAGGCTCCAAGACCGAAGATGATATCTCCCAAGGTGGTATTCTTGTTTAAGTTTTGAAAAAAGTAAATCGCATTCCCGGTTGCAATCTCGAATACCGTGAGACCGGAAGCCTTTCCGGAAGCGTAAGCCTCGTTGATCAAAATTCTTTTCTTACTCGATACGAGAATAAAGAATACAAGAATGAGTACGATCGCTCCCATCTGAAAGACCGTCTTCACTTTGCCGAGCATCGTGGTTCGGATCGATTGTCCCTGACGAATCGCAAGATAACGAAGACAAGTGATGAGCATGTCTCTTCCGATGATCATACAAACCATCCAGAATTCGATTTGTTCCTGCAAAAAGATAAACGTAACAAAACAACCCGTTACGATGATCTTATCCGCGAGCGGATCTAAGAATTTTCCAAACTCGGTTTCCTGATTCCATTTTCGAGCGAGATAACCGTCGATGAGATCGGTCAAGGACGCAACGACGAATAGAATCAGAGCTGCGATATGATATTCCCATTCTTTCTGGAATAAAAACCAGACAAAAAAAGGAACCGCAGCTACGCGGAGCATCGTAAGAATATTAGGAATATTGAAAATAACTTTGTTCATTCAAAAAACCCAGGTTCCGTTCATATCGTATTCGTAAAAAGAATCGATCCTGACTTTTCCAAGAGTTCCCGGAATCAAAGAAGGATCGTCCACATAAACGACCTCGTCCATTTCCGGCGCGTCTTGAAGTCTTCTTACCACCGCTTGACCGTCTTCGATATTGTCGACGATCGCGTCATAGGTCTGACCGATTCTTGATTCGTGGATCTCTTCCAAGATCGCCAGGTGCGCGTCGCGGATAAGATTGATTCGTTTCGATTTTTCTTTTTCGGATACCGTCTGTTTGACCTCGGCGCCTTTGGTTCCTTCCTGCGGAGAATAAGAAAATAAGTTCACCTTTTCGGGTCTTGTCTCTTCGATAAAACGAAGGATCTGATCCACGTCGTCCGGTTCTTCTCCCGGATAACCGATGATAAACGAAGTACGGATTTCCAGACTGGGTTTGACTTCTCTTGCGAGTGAAAAAAGATCCTTGAAGTAGGAACTTTCTCCGGCGCGATTCATACTCTTTAAAATTTTGGAAGAAACGTGTTGGAGTGGAGATTCCAGATAAGGAGCGATCTTCGGAGTTTGACCCATAAGACGAATGAGTTTTTCAGTCTTCTTATCCGGATACAAATACAACAATCTTAGAATCTTGAGCGCTTCGATTTCGGAAACTTTACGAACCATATCCAGAAGAACTTCCGAATCTCTTCCGTAATAAACCGTGTCTTGGGAAACAAGACAGATCTCTTTAGCTCCCGCGCGAATCGCACGATCCGCGTCGCGAACGATATCTTCCACCGGTGATTCTTTAAACTTCCCGCGAAAGGAAGGAATGATACAAAAAGAACATCCTCGATTGCAACCGTCTGAAACTTTTACATAAGCGTACGGTTTGGAATAGTTTTCGATGCCTGCGGAAAGTTTGAGCCTTTCTAATATGTCTTCGTTGAATTCTAATTTTGGAGGAGAAAGATCGGGGAACTTTTCTCTGAGAAGTTTTCCCGCTTGGTTGTATTTTCCGGTTCCAAAAAAGAGATCCACTTCCGGGATTTCGGCGCTGATATTATCCGGATAACGTTCCGCAAAACAACCCACTACTACGAGTTTTTGATGATTTTGTTTTTTGACCTGAGCCGCGGAAAGAATCGTTTGAATCGTTTCTTCGGTCGCTGATTGAATGAAGGTACAGGTATTGATAAAATGAAAATCAGATTCTTCCGGAAGTGTAGCGGGAACAAATCCCTCTTCCAGAAGAGAATGATGCATGCTCATGGAGTCCGCCGTGTTCTTCGGACACCCCAGTGTGGTGATGAAGAATTTCTTTTCCAAAAAATTCTATTCTCCCAGCTCCCTGATGACGGACTGTGTACTATCATAAGGGTTTTGAGTTTTGACAAAGATCTTCTTTACGAGTTTTCCGGGACGACCCAGTGTGATCTTCGGCTTTCCGTTCTGAATCATTTCCACCGCGGATCCGTCTCCTACTTTGAGTTCGAGACGATCCTTTGCTTCGAGGCTTCGATTTTCTCCGGCCTGCACAAGACCTCTGAATCCCATCTGCCCGTCGATGATGAATTCGGCGTAACTGGCTTTGCTAAAGAAAAGAGTTACTTGGATCGGAACGTCGCCTAATGTCTTTGTGGTGTCGACTGCACTCTCCGGTTTTTGCTCCTCTTCGCTAAGTGTAACAAGAACTTTGGCGGAGTTTTCAGTCACGGCTTGCGCGATGATTCTTACGTTGCGTCTGAGGCTTGAGATTTCGGGAATCGTATAACTCAGAACTTTTTCCTGTCCTTCGCTCAGACGGAATTTATATACGGTGAGTTCCGGATAGACGTTAAAAGCAAGAACGGCAGTGTTTACTGCCCCGCCCTTTTCTACGGAGTCTATAAAAAGTTTACACTGTTGATTGCTTACTGGAAAACTCACGCCTTTGTCCGGGGTAAGAATGAAGGATTCGCTTCTGTTTTCCGGAATCGATCTGGAAGAGAAGTCGATGTTTTCGGGGATGTCCAGTTTTTTACCGGATTCTTCCACCGCGTCGTCGCCGGAAGAAGAATCGGTTGCTACGTCGATAATGATATAAGCGCAGATTAGAATGACAAGAACCGCCGCGATCGTAAAGATCTTATTCTTATCCACGTTGATTTTAGAATAATAAGAAGTTGTGGGACGTGTGAGTTCTTCGAGAGGAGCCTGAGACTCTTCGATTTTTTCACCACGATACAAGTTGATCAGCTGCCCCGTGTCCAGTTTGAGATAACTTCCGTAGTTTTTTAAAAATCCCATGGTGAAGGTTTCACCCGGAAACTGAGAATAATCCTCCGTTTCGAGTGCAAGGATATATTTCACCGAAATGTTTGTTTCTTTCGCTACGTCTTTTACACTTAACTTTTTTTCTTCTCTCGCTTCGCGGAGAATCTGTCCTACTCTTTTCTGATTCAATGTTTTCGCTCCTTTCTCGGACTTTGGTTATTGTTCCGACACAAGAGGGTTGTTTACGATTTTTGCGTTTCCGCTAATATGAAAATTGAACTGACCGTCTTCCAAATCGGGATTTGTTTCTATATTCGAAAATTCTACTGTAGTTTCCTTTCCTCTTCCGTCGCTCGCCACCGCTTTTTGAATAAAATAACTTTCGGCGTCCACGTAAAGAAGCATCGTTTCAAACCCGCCGACCTTTTCTCTTTGTTCTAAATTGAGAACGAAGTATTTGCGTCCGTCTTTTGGTGAAACCTGAGGTTGTTCGATGGAATCAAACTTGTAGTGATACTTTCTAAAAATTCGAGAAAGACCTTCGTCCGTAAAACTGGAAAAGATCGGTCCGGATTTATTCGATTTATTGAATGTAAGGTCTTGTTTTCCAACCGCATTCAGACGAGCGATATAGATATAGAGAGTTTTTCCGTCGGATACGATCTCATCTCCGGAAGGATCGCTGAATTGATAACGGATTCTTCCGCCTTTTTTATAAAGACAGACCCCTCTCATGTTTTTGCTTTTTTTATTGGATACGGTTTGGATCTGAAAATCGGCTTTGTAGGAACTCAGATCGCTAAACTTCTTCTTCACCTGTTTTACGACTTCGGAAGGAGAATTCCAGTTGTGAGAGGGTTGCGCCCAGAGAGCGGAGTCTATGGTTAGAAATAAGAAACAAAAAGAGAGAATGATTGTTTTTTTCATGAGAAAAACCGGATCTCCCGGGATTTTTTTACTACCTTCGGACGTATTAGGAACCTTGTCACTTTCTAAAATTAGGGAGGGCCCGGTTCGGGAGAATTTCGGTGGGACCGGGTGTTGGAACTCCTGCGCACGTTCGGGGAGGCGGAGTTTGGATTTTAAGGGCGGGCCGGAAGTGCGGAAGGAAGTCCTGATTTTGACCCGCGTTGCGGAGATTGATCGTAGAAGGAAGTTTTGTGAGAGTTCCCACAGTCCTGGGTCAAACGGAAATCCCTTTGGACCGGGTTCGGAAAAGACCCTTTTTTTCTCTCTCCCTGAAAATTTTCTCAAATCAAACGTATGGTTCACTCCATCGCGGAACCGTAGAAGAGTAATGGGATTATTAATGCTGAAGGGGGATCATATCCTCCGATCTCGTCTCCAAGGAAATAAGACAAACGTCGTTACTCTGCTCATTCCGGAAAAAACCTTGCTGCGATATCCGGAAAATGAGAGGAGAATTCTTCCAAAGAAGATTCCAATTCTCCTAAAACGTTATGGAAAGTTTCTCTCTTCGCAGAGAAGACTGGGAAGGAGAACCGATACTACCTTATATCAATTGAGTCCCGGTAAGAATCAATTGAAAAAGGTCAACGTTCGGATCGGGATAGAAAGCTGGGTCTTATTGGGAGTCTTAGCCCAGGCTCACGGAGTTTCTCGGTGTTTTCTTTTTAATTATCTCTTGCATCTGGAAGATGCTGGAGTCGGAGATTCTATCGAGAAGACGATGAATCAAGGAGCTCCAACGTTTCACAAGAATTACAGATATATTCTTCATCTCGATTTATCTGGACGAAGGATTTCCAGAGAATTGGAATGTGATCCGAGAGATACTTTCTTTGTTTCGGATCACTGAAGTTGATTTCTTCGATTTCTCTTAGGGAGAAGCCCGAAGAGGAGCTGTTGCAGTTCCTACTCTCCCTAATCAAAAGAACTGGGTCCGGGGTTCTTTTTCTGAAAATTTTCCCCCGGAGAGGGGGTAGCGTAAGACGCGGAGCGGCTGAAGCGAGGGGGACTCCTCCCCCTCCCCCAAAAAACACACTGATTTCTTCCCTCCGAGACGAGATCCGCGTTGGAACTCCGCGGCCCCTACTTAAGAATCTCTCTTCCCTTCGAGCCGATCTGTGCGCTCACGTATCCGCGTTCTTCCATGAGTTCCATAAGACGAGCGGCCTTGTTATAACCGATCCTCATCCTCCTCTGAAGATAACTCGCGGATGCCTTCCGATCCGAACGAACGATCTCCCAAGCCTGTTCGAAGAGTTCTTCGTCTTCCTCGTCCATCGCGGCGTTCTCCGTTTCTTCATCCAGATCAAAATCCACATAAGAAGGTTTTCCAAACTTCCTTGCTTCTTCTACGATCTTCTCGATCTCCTCTTCCGAAACATAAGGGGATTGAATTCTCACAAGATCCGCAGCGGTCGGAGACTTGTATAAAAAGTCCCCTTTTCCGAGAAGAGATTCCGCACCGTTCTGATCCAAGATAATTTTAGAATCCGTCTTCTGTGCAACATGGAACGCCATTCTCGCAGGGCAGTTTGCTTTGATAAGACCCGTGATCACGTCGACGGAAGGACGTTGTGTCGCCATGATCAGATGGATCCCGACCGCACGAGACTTCTGCGTGATTCTCGTGATCGCGTCTTCCAGATCTTTTCCGGAAACCATCATCAGATCCGCAAGCTCGTCTATAAAGATTACGATATAAGGCATCTTCTTATATCCATCTCTATGCGCTCCCTGTTCCACTTTCTCATTATAAGTTTTAAAATCTCTACACTTGAGTTTTGAAACGGAATGATAACGAGCTTCCATCTCTTGAATCGCCCAAGCAAGAGCTCGTGTCGCTTTTTTCGGATCGGTGATCACCGGCATTAGAAGATGAGGAATGTCTTCGTAGAGCGTAAGTTCCACCATCTTCGGATCGATCATGATAAAACGAACTTCTTCCGGAGAAAGATGAACCACGAGAGAAGAAATCATAGAATTCAAACAAACCGATTTACCGGAACCGGTCGTCCCCGCAACGAGAAGATGCGGAAGTTTATTGAGATCAATGCTGACTAACTTTCCTGAAATATCTTTTCCAATGAGAATCGAAAGATCCTTCTTCGGTCTCAGGCTTAAGTTTTGATGGAGAATGTCTCCGAGAAAAACATCTTCTCGAATCGTGTTCGGAACTTCGATCCCGATCGTAGATTTTCCAGGAATCGGAGCGACGATACGAATGTTTTTGACGGCGAGATAAAGACGAAGTTCGTCAGCAAGAGAAGTAATTCTTCCCAGCTTTACTCCGGGGGGAGGAGTAAGTTCGTATCGAGTGATAATCGGCCCTCTCTCCATAGAAACGACCTGAGATTCGTATCCGTATTGACGAATGATTTCCTCGATCTTTCTTGCGACCTTGTCGCTCTCGATCTTAAAAAGAGGGTCTTGAATTTTGGTAGTAGTCGTTTTTAAACTCTTAAGAGGAACGTGATAGATGGAACGTTTCGACTTTACTTCCGGGATCAACGTCACGGGAGGAAAGGGAAGGACCTGTTCCGACTTCCTTTCTTTTGTTTCAAAACTTGGGACCAAATTCGCAATCGGAGAGAGAGGAATGAAATTTTTATCTTCCGGAACTTTGCTGGCTTCTTCCAGAGATTTTATCGACTCTTCTTCCGGAGGAGCTTCCGATTCTTCTTCCTCAAAAGTGTCCTCGTAAAATTCCTCTTCCATATCTTCCGAAGAATTTTCGATCCATTCTCCCTCTTCTTCCTCCAAAGAAGAAATGGATTCCTCCTTCGGAGGAGAAACCGCCAGGATCGTGTTTTCTTTTTTTGCAAAAGGATTTTTTGAGTCTCCAGTTCTGAAATCTATGATTTCCCAGCTTGAAGAGGATTCTTGAAAACTTTTTTCATCTCTTATTTTTTCAGAGAGGGCGGAAGAAACCGATTGGAAACGAAAAACTTTTCCCTCCTCTTCGAAATTTCCAGAAAAGGCGCCCTGATTTTGAAAACGAATCCGAGAACTTTCCTTGGAAACAAGGGATCCGGAATCCACTTTTGAAAGTAGATCCGAAAGTCTTCCTTCTTTTCCAAAGGTAGAATGAAGAGCCGTCTGCAAAGGAGAAGGCTCCATTCTTACAACGCCTTTTTTTTGAGAATGCATCTGCTGAAAAAGTTCTTCCGGGGAATGGTTCGCGCTCGAAAGGGAAATAAACCACGGAGGACTGGATTCCCTTTTTTGAATTTTCTCAACCGCAGATTGAAAGAGGGTTCCCAAACTCGAACCGCCTTTTCCCAAGCCGGATTGAAATCCTTCTTTATATTTAGCTCCGGCGGTCCCGAGAACTCTTCCAAAAAAATGAAGAGGAGATTCGTTTAACAAAAGTATTAAACCGTAGAAGTAAAAAACAAGATGGATGAGAATTTTCCCCGTGGATCCGAAAATAAATTCCAGTCCCGAAGAAAGTAATTGTCCAACGAATCCTCCTTGGGAACCGAAAGGAATCGTAGAAACGTGTCCGGTCACTTGAAGGGTGACCGTAAAAGAGAATAAGAAAACGGGAAGTGAGAAGAGTCTGTTCGTTAAGTCAAACTCGTCTTTCACAAGACGAAGGGATCCAAGACCGATGGCAAAAAGTCCGGGCAGAAACGAAGCGGCCCCGAACATAAAAAACATTCCGTAAGAAAGATAGAATCCGAGTCTTCCGAAGAAGTTGTGCTCGATTCCCTGCTCACCGGCGTCGAAAGACCCGAGGGAAAGGGTCAGAATAATCCCCGAAAAAAGTAAGACATAGGGAAGAATCTTTTTCCCATTCTGTAGGTTCCAGGCTGGTTTGAAGTCTTTGGATTCCATGCTATTTGTATCGGAAACTGCCCAGAAAAAGAAAAGAGACTTAATTTTGGAATTTTTTCACCTTTTAGAAAAGGGGAATCGGTTTGTGTGAGTTCCTACTTTTGAGCCGCATGGAGGGGGAAAAGTCCCCCTCGCTCCAGACGCTTTCGCGTCTTACGCTACCCCCTTTCCGGGGAACTTCTTCCGGATGAAAACCCCGGACCCCGCTTTTTTGAAAAGAATTGTAGGAACTACCACTTTGAATTCTCTATTTCCTTTTCGAGGAGAATCGATGAAATCAATTACGATGTTCCTAAAAGAAGAATTTATTTCTCGGATCACAAAGCTCTGAGAATTCTCATATCTGGAGTCGACCGGGTGTTTTTCGGGAAGAAATCCGGCGTTTAGCCGAACTTCGTATAAACGCAAAAAGCAGATGGAGTTCCTACATCACTCTCAGGAAACAAGTCCGGCGTTTAGCCGAACTTCGTATAAACGCAAAAAAGCAGTTGGAGTTCCTACATCACTCTCAAGAAACAAGTCCGCGCGCTTAGGCGAACTTCGCATAAATGCAAAAAAGCGGTTGGAGTTCCTACATCACTCTCAAGAAACAAGTCCATGCGTTTAGGCGAACTTCGCATAAACGCAAAAAGCAGCTGGAGTTCCTACATCACTCTCAAGAAACAAGTCCGGCGTTTAGCCGAACTTCGTATAAACGCAAAAAAGCAGCTGGAGTTCCTACATAACTCTCAAGAAACAAGTCCGGCGCTTAGGCAAACTTCGTATAAACGCAAAACTTCAGGTCCTATAAAACATCCACAACTCAACGCGAAGTTCGAATTAGAAAATCAGACCGGCCATTCGGAAGCACCCAGTTCAAAATGATCAAAGATACAATCAAAGGAACTTTCCATCGGACTACAAGCATAGATTCCAACGGCAAACGGTCGACGATTCGAAAGCAAATGAGTCATCCGAAGCTGTTTCCAGTCCATTCCATTTTCAGAATATTCTAATAAAAAATCGTTTTCTTTGTTTTGAATTCGATACCACATCGTATAGATCTTAGAGTGGATATCGAGAGTGGCCCAATCGGAATAGCCGAGGTTTGTAACAACGGAACCCAGGCGCGAATGATCGGAAGTTTCATATTCTATGGAAGTTTTGATCCAATTTTCAGAATCGATTCTAACGATCAGACCACACTGATCGTATTGTTTCTTTGGATAAAATTCAGTTCTTACGGAAAGTGAAAAATCGGCCGTAATATTTTTCAAAAGACAATGACCGTTGTCCCTTCGAAAGCCGTAATGTGTCCTCTGCCAAAAATCCGTATCCGGAGAAGTTTTAAAAAACAATCTATGATTTTTAATCTCGAATTTCGGAGGATTCTTCCAGAAAAAATCCTTATCAAGTTCTTCTTCATTCTTAAACATTTTAGAATCTCCTTATACAGTCTTTTCCCTTGATTCTAAAATTCTTACTTTTCAGATACAAAGAATTTGATTCTAATTTTGTCATTTGATAGAAAAGAGAATTGTTTGTCCGAAGATCGGACATTTTTTTAAATCGAAAGAATCGGCTTTAGATCAAACTCATTTGCAAGAAGACGATAGGAACGAAGTCTATCTTCAAAATCATAGGTAATCGTCGTCACAACAACCTCTTCCACTTCGTATTCTTCTGTTAATCGAAGAATCTCTTCTTTCACTTGATCGGGGGTTCCCGCGACCATCCTCCCGCGATTTTGCAGGATGACCGCCTTCTCAAACTCGGTATATTGACTTTTGATCACTTCTTCATAAGACAATACTCCTTCGCTGATTCCTTTTCCGATATTCAACAACTGCCGATCCATTACGGTCCTTAACTCTTCCGCTTTTTCTTCGCTCTCCGCGCAGAGAACAAAAATTCCTAAACTCGCTTGTGGAAAAGCCAAAGATTCCGAAGGACAAAAACGATCCTTATAAGCCCTCACCGCATTCGGTCCGCCAAGAGGATTGATAAAATGAGCAAAAGAAAGCGCTAAACCGAAATGAGCCGCGAGCAAACCGCTCTCCCCGCTCGATGTAAGAATCCACAACTCCGGAACCGTATCCGCTTTCGGGATCGCCTTAACCTTCATCTGAATCGAATCTTCCTCGGCTCGGTCCGTAAGATAACACTGAAGATCCAAGAGTTGCTGACCAAAATCGTTTCGAATGAATTGTGATCCCGGATTTAAAATCGAAGCGGTCAATCGATCGCTTCCAGAAGCTCTTCCCAATCCCAAGTCGATTCTTCCCGGAAAGAGGGTTTCCAACATTCTAAAATTCTCGGCGACTTTTAAGGCGCTGTGATTGGGAAGCATCACACCTCCCGCGCCGACGCGAATATTTTTCGTGATCCCTGCGAGATGTGAAATCAAAACCTCGGGAGTAGAACCTGCAAGTCCTTGAATATTATGATGTTCTGATACCCAAAATCGTGTGTAACCTAATTCGTCCGCGAGTTTTGCGAGTTCAATCGTTTCCTGGACGGCCTGTCTTGCAGAACCGCCCTTTCGAATCGGAGATTGATCCAGTACGCTTAATTTCATACTTAAAATGCCGATTTAATGACTCCCCCGTCGACTCGAATAGCGGCGCCATTCGTTCCGGAAGAGAGAGGGTTAGAGAGGTAAACCACTATATTTGCAATTTCATCCACACTCTCAAATCTTTGAAGAAGAGAAGACGGGCGCACATTCTTAAAAAATTCTTTTTCAACGGTTTCGGTGGAAACCTTTTGATTGGAAGCGAGATTCTCTATAAACCCTCCAACGCCTTCCGAACGAGTGGGTCCAGGAAGAACTGAATTCACGGTAACGTTAGTTCCCTTTGTCAGTTCGGCGAGTCCCCTTGCGAGAGAGATCTGCGCGCTCTTCGTGACTCCGTAGTGAATCATCTCTTCCGGAATTTGAACTCCGGATTCGCTCGAGATAAAAAGGATTCTTCCCCAATTTTTCTTTAGCATTTTAGGAAGATAGAATCTGGAGAGTCTTACACCGCTTAAGAGATTTATTTCCAAAAAACGAAACCAATCTTCGTCAGGAATTTCCGCAAAGTCCTTCGGTTCGAAAATTCCCACGTTGTTGATAAGAATATCGACCTCGGGTAATTCTTTCAAAATCGAATCGATCTCTTGCTTTTTTCCAAAGTCGGCGATCAATCCTTTTACGTTTCCGTTCGGAATCTCATTCTTCAATTGAGCGATCGCTTGATCCACACGGGACTCAGTTCTTCCGTTTATAAATACGTTTGCACCTTCGTTTAGCAGCCGTTTTGCGATCGCAAAACCGATACCCGCCGTCGAGCCAGAAATCAGCGCGGTCTTTCCTTTTAACATCATTTCCATAGAATTCTAAAACTCCGATCTCTTTAAGAGTTAGACAAGTTTTAAAATCAATGGAAATCAAAAACAAAGAATCATTCGAGTTTAGAGCCTACTCTAAATTCGAAGATAAGCTTATTTTTTACGGTACTTTTCTTTTTTCAGGCAAAGAAAAGAGATCGGCCAAAGAATCAAATGCGGGCTCCATCTCAAACTCAAGATCGCTCTCAAAAACATCTTCGTCTTCATCCTCGTCTTCAAATTCATCGCCTGGGTAACCCTTATGTTTGAGGAGATAAACCGCACAAGGATCCTCGGGATCATACGTCGGGAACAGAACGAGGTTATAAGTGAAGGAGTCTTTGACAAATTCCGATTTCAATTCAGCAAAGGCGATCGGTTCATCCGTATCAAGAGCTTCCGCGATCGCAAGCCGAATGCTCTGATCAACCAACCCTCCCATCCGATTCCCTATGTCCTTGATCAATTCGATCTCGAAAAGCTGATTCGTTTTTTTTTCTAAAAATTCTTTATTTGAGAACTTAATAAATTCTCCGTTAAGAATTCTTTCGCTCAAAGCCGAGGGAAGGACCGTTCCAAACGCGGCTTGATAACAATCCAAAAGATATTGGTTTTTATTCTTCAATTGATTCTTTCTCCAATTTCCCGATCAACAAAAGGCTTGCTATACGTTTTGCTTTCAAATAGGCGAACCGCATAGAATCCTATATTTAAATGCCAAAAAAAAAATGCGAAAGCCGAAGTTAAATCTTGGCCTTTGACAAGGTCTTCGGACCCATCCTCTAAAATTTTCAAACCCCTTGCGATCGACCGCGTCCATTCATGATCCGCGACAAAAACGGTCAAACAAGGAAGAATGGAAAGAAGGACGGCGTTCCTTTTTGATTCGGAAGGAAGACTTTTTCCGAAGACGCTCTCCAAAATTTTTATTTCCAAAAAGGAAGAAAACGTTAGCACAATCGAAAATATCGCAAATTCAAAAAACGGATTTGATGCAAAATATTCTTTATTTAGAATATTCAAAAACCTATATTTATTTTGAATTATTTCAAAAAGAAAGAATAATACAAAAAAGAGAAAACTTGTCAAAACGAAAAAACGCAATTTTCGATCCGATCCTATTCTTAGCTTCGGATAAGAACGTAAAATCCAAACGATCGCCACGGCAAAAGCAACGCAAGCGAAGAGAATTGCCAAAGAAGAGGACACTGGATCGGACCATTCTCGTTTCGCTTTCACAAGAAAGTATCCGGAGGATATACCGAAGCCCAATAAAATCCTGAGAATATGAAACCAACGAGAAAAACTGTTTTCTTCTTCCATCCGTCGCCTTAGGATAACTTCCGCTCTCTGAAAACGAGAAGTCTTCCAAAAACAACAATCCGTCGTTTAGAATTCTACGCTTTTTTCGTTTTGAATCTCCGAATATCAAATCAGCTTATAAGAATAGAACGTTATACACCCGTTGAACCGAAACCGCCTGCGCCTCGCTCGGTTTGATCTGGGAATTCTTCGACGAGGGACCATTCCGCATACCATGTTTTACGAATGAGCAGCTGAGCAACTCTCATTCCGTGCTCGACGACATAGGGAGAATCTCCTAAATTCAAAAGAGGAATCATCAACTCTCCTCTATAATCACTGTCGATCGTACCGGGAGAATTCGGAATGAGAATTCGATTTTTAGTCGAGAAGCCCGATCGTGGACGAATTTCAAAATGATATTCCGGAGGAATCGCAAAAGAGAGCCCTGTTGGAACCAAAATAATCTTCCCCGGTTCGAGGGTTAGATTGGAATCCAGACACGCGTGCACGTCATAACCCGCCGAATGAATCGTTTGTAATCCGGGAAGTTCGGCGTTTGGTTTTAATTTTTTAACTGAGATTTTCATTCTTTTGTGAATCCCCTCTCTTAAAGATTTTTTCTAAAGAAAGAGATTTCCATGATTCTTATCAGAATCTCAGCCACAATCTTTTATCGAATGAAATTAGGCGAACTTCGTAGAATCGGAGAAGTCACAAATCTGTAAGAGTTCCTACAAAAATCCTTACAGTGCAATTAGGCGAACTTCGCAGAATCGGAGAAATCACAAATCTGTAAGAGTTCCCACAAAAATCCTTACAGTGCAATTAGGCGAACTTCGCAAAAACGAAGAAATCGCAAATCTGTAAGAGTTCCCACAAAAATCCCCACAGTGCAATTAGGCGAACTTCGCAAAAACGAAGAAATCGCAAATCTGTAAGAGTTCCCACAACGATCCCAACAGTGAGATTAGGCAAACTTCGCAGAATCGGAGAAGTCGCAAACCTGTGAGAGTTCCCACAACGATCCCAACAGTGAAATTAGGCGAACTTCGCAGAATCGGAGAAGTCGCAAACCTGTGAGAGTTCCTACAAAAATCCCCACGGTGAGATTAGGCGAACTTCGCAGAATCGGAGAAGTCGCAAACCTGTGAGAGTTCCTACAAAAATCCTTACAGTTAAATTAGGCGAACTTCTTAGAATCGCTGCCACTCGTCAGGACGGAACTACAACCCTTTCGCATCGATAAATTATACGAACCTCACACAAACGGATCGCTTTCGCGCTCTCCGAAACCAAAAGGCGAGAAACCTACATTCAGAGAACTTCCGACTCAAAAACCGAAAACAAGAACTTCAAATTGTTTTACAACTGCCAAAATGCAAAGAGAAGTAAAGAATGCTTGTCTGGCAAAAGGAATATCGGTAAAAAATGAAAAGTAGATTTGAAAAAGGGCGAATAGAAAAAATTGAAAAACTTAGAGAGAAAAAAGCTTTATCGCCGCTTTTTCTTCTTTGACGCCAAGATTACCAAGAGCGGAAAGATGGAGTTTTGGAATTCCAAAAACGGATTTTGCAAAGTTGTTGAGATCGTCCAGAGTAATGGAATAGATCTCCTTTACCCTTTCTTCGTAAGTATAATTTCTTCCATAGTAGAGTTCCATCAGAGCAATTGTATTCATTCGAGATTCCGTTTGCTCGTAGCTGATGGATAGCGTTCCCTCGTGGTTGGTCTGGGCGTCTCGCAGTTCTTTTTCCGTGATGCCGTGGTCCAGGATCGATTTGAGTTCGTCGGAGATGGTTTCCATACAAGTGATGAATTTGTCTTTTGAAGTGGAACAAACGATACTGTTGATCCCAACATCCGCATACGAAGAAGGATACGCCGTGATCTGATAACAAAGTCCTTTCTCTTCTCGCACTTTTTGAAAAAGTCGGGAAGAAGTTCCACCGCCTAAGATATGAGTGAACAAACTCGCTTTGGAAGCGTTGTGAAACTCTCTTTGAAAGCCCTCGCCGCCCAAAATAAAATAAACCTGTTCCAGCTTCTTTTTTTTTGGAAAGTATCCCCATTTCTTTTTGGGAAGAATCAGGTCGTTCCCTTCTTTCTTTTTATTTCTGGGTTTGTTAAAATGTTTCCCAACGATGGAAAATATTTCATCCGGTTCGAAGTTTCCGGAAACGGAAAGAAACATATTTTCAGTGTGGTAATTCGTATCATAGAATTCTAATAAACTCTTATGACTCACCTTGGAGATGGATTCTCTAGTTCCGATGATATCTCGTCCTAAAGGATTCTTAGGAAAAAAATTCTGATAATAAAAGTCGTGGATATAATCTTCCGGAGAATCTTCATAACCTTGGAGTTCTTCCAAGATCACACCTGCCTCGTTTTCAATATCCGATTGTTTGAGCAGAGGCTGGTAGATCATTTCGGATAACAATTCTAATCCTAGATCCAGGTGTTTACCCGCAACTGTAACGTGAAAGTAAGTGTATTCTCTGGAAGTCGCCGCGTTCGTAAAACCGCCGACCCTTTCGATGTCTTCTGCTTGTTCTTTCGCGGTGCGTTTCGCCGTGTCTTTGAAGAGCATGTGCTCTAAAAAGTGACAATAGCCTGCGTTCTTCGGAGATTCGTGTCTGGAACCGACTCGGACAAAAACGCCGGCGGAGACACTGACTGTATGAGGAGCTTTTTGAAAGAGGACCGTGATGCCCCCGGGAAGAACTTTCCTATAGACTTGCTGTGAAGGTTCTTGCTCCAAGGGCGCTTTTGAAATCTTAGACTTGCTCTTCTTCGAGCGCGTCTTTTCTGGAAAGGTCGATCTTTCCGGTTTTGTCCACATTGAGGACTTTCACACGGATGATATCTCCTTCCTTTACGATATCCTTAACGGAATTGACTCTCTTAAAATCGATCTTAGAGATATGACAGAGACCTTCTTTTCCGGGAAGAATTTCGACAAAGGCTCCGAAGTCGGCGATACGTTTCACCTTTCCTTCGTAGATCTTTCCGACTTCCACTTCCGTAAAGAATCCATCGACCATCTTCGCGGCTTTTTCCGCGGACTCTTGGTTCGCACCGGAAATCGTTACACGACCGTCGTCTTCGATATAGAGTTCTGCGCCTGTGAGTTCGCTGATGCCACGAACGTTCTTACCGCCGGGACCGATCAATTCCCCGATTCTATCTTTAGGAATATTTCTCACGATAATTCTCGGAGCGGTTCCCGCAAGATGATCCGCAGCTTTGGCGATATGTTTCTCCATAATATCAAGAATATGGAATCTACCTTTTTGAGCCTGAGTAAAAACGCTTTCGAGAACGTCAAAACTCACTCCGGTAACTTTCAAGTCCATCTGGAACGCGGTGATCCCTTTTCTGGTTCCCGCAATCTTACAATCCATATCTCCGAAATGGTCTTCCAAACCTGCGATATCGGAAAGTACTGCGAACTTTCCGGACGTATCGGAAAAAAGTCCCATCGCGATTCCGGAAACGCTCCCCTTAATCGGAACACCCGCCGCCATCAGCGCGAGAGAACCGGAACAAACGGAGGCCATAGAACTGGAACCGTTGGATTCTAAAATTTCGGATACAACGCGGATAACGTAAGGAAATTCATCCGGTTTTGGAAGAACGAGTTTTAACGCTCTTTCCGCCAAATTTCCGTGACCAATTTCTCTTCTTCCAGGACCGGAAGATCTGCGAACCTCACCTACGGAAAACGCAGGGAAGTTATAGTGAAGCATAAAGGACTTTTCTTTTTGTCCTTCGAGGGTTTCGTATCTCTGATTGTCGGATCCGGTTCCAAGAGTCACAACTCCCAGAGACTGGGTTTGACCTCTTGTAAAAACGGATGATCCGTGAGGACCCGGAAGAGGATTGATTTCAACTGAAATCGGACGAATTTCGTCTAACTTTCTTCCGTCAAAACGAGTTCCTTGTGTTAAAACTTGTTCGCGAACGATTTCATATTCCAATTCGTGAAGATAGGATTTGATATCTTTGATCTTCTCGGATTCTTCTACGGTTTGTTTAAAGAATTCTACGACTTCTTTGTTTACGTTTGAGATTTCTTTGTTACGAGAAGTTTTATCGGAAGTTTGATTTGCCGCTTTTAATTTTTCAAAAGCGTAATCTTTCACTTTTGTAAGAAGTTCTTCGTCTTTCTTTCTGAGTTTTACTTCTCTTTTGACGACGCCGATCTTTTTAGCGAATTCTTCCTGAAGCGCAACGAATTCGGCGATGTGCTTTTGAGCAAAACGAAGAGCCGCGAGCATTTCCTCATTGCTGAGTTCCTTCGCTTCTCCTTCGATCATTACGATATGAGTTTTAGTTCCGGCTACAACGAGATCCAAATCCGAATTTAAAAGTTCTTTGTTGGTTGGATTGAGAACGAGTTCTCCGTTGATTCTTCCGATTCTTGCGCCGCCGATAGGACCATTGAATGGAATATCAGAAACTGCTAATGCAGCGCTCGCCGCGTTTAACGCGTGTCCCGCAACGGTAACGTCTCCGTCTGCGGAAAGAACCTGCACTTGCAATTGCACTTCGCAGAAATATCCTTCCGGAAATAAGGGACGGATCGGTCTGTCGATGATTCTAGAAGTTAGAACTTCGTGTTCAGGAGGTTTGGCTTCTCTTTTGAAATAGCCGCCTGGAAAACGACCGACGGAATAAAGTTTCTCGGTATATTCGCAAGTAAGAGGGAAAAAATCTTGCCCCTCTTTTGCATCATCGGCCGCGCAAACGGTGGCTAATAAAACCAGATTACCAGACTTATAAACTACGGACCCATGAGCCTGTTTCGCCCAGTTACCGGTTTCTAAAACGATAGAATCACGGCCGTACTGACCGGAAATTGTATGTGTCATGTCGGACTCGCTTACTTACGAAGGCCGAGAGTTTCGATCAGTTTTTTATAACGGTCTAGTTCGGTTCTTTTAAGATAATCCAGAAGTTTCTTTCTTTTGCTCACAAGTCTCAAAAGACCTGTTTTAGAATGAAAATCCTTTTTATGAGATTTAAAATGTTCGTTGAGTTCTTTGATTCTTGCGTCAATCAATGCGACTTGCACTTCTGTGGACCCAGTGTCTCCCGCTTTACGGGCAAAATTACTGATAATTGTTTTTTTCTGTTCAGTAGCTATCATATCGTGAATATACCTTTTTACCATTTTTCAGGTCATAGGCCCCCCTTTAAAGCTAATTTTTAGGGAAGACTCTTAAATATTTATAATCTAACTCATGGATTCCATGTTCTTCTTTCTTACACCAAGCGAGAATCTCTCCTTCCGGAGAAACGAGTAAGAATTCGGTGGGAGGAATCCATTCCAACTTGGTCTTTCTTCCATTGAGAACGTTTCGGACTTCCGTCCCGGGAATTTCGAGGGTTGGAAATTCTAAGATCGCCTCCGGAGGATGGATTTTGACCTTTCCTTCCAAAAGATTCTCATAAGAATCCGCTTGGTTCAGATGGATCTTTCCGATGCTCGTGCGAACCAGTCTTTCGAGACGAAGAGGAAACCCCGCTCGATCCGAAATGTCCATTACGATCTTTCGGATATACGTTCCGGCGGAAACCCGAATCTTAAATTGAATCGATTCTGCGCTAAAGTCTCCGAGTTCGTACTGATAGACGCGAATCTTTCGAATTGCAGGAACCAAGGCCACACCTTCTCGAAAAAGGTCGGACCTTCTCCGTCCATTCACCTTGAGAGCGGAAACGTCCGGGGCTTCCTGGGTTTCCCAGGTGGGCACCTCAAGAAAAAGTTCTTTTAAGAGATTTTGATTTTCTTGGAACCACGCGGCGGTTTGTTCTTTGGGAAGGGATTCTAAGATCTCTCCTTCCTTGTCTCCGGAATCGGTGGATTCTCCGGGTTTTACCCAGGCCTCGTAGGATTTTTCTTTTTCTAAGAATACGCTGGAAAAACTAGTACAACTTCCTATGGGAAGAATCATGAGTCCGCTTGCGGCTCGATCCAGAGTCCCCGTGTGACCGACTTTTTTTAAACGCAGTTTTTTACGCGCTACCACCACAAGATCCGAAGAAGTCATTCCCTCGGGTTTGTGAATGATTAAGAATCCGGACTCAGTCCGGATTGGTAGGCTTTCTGGTAAGTCTGAGTGATTCATCCAAACTCTGAATGTATTCCTCATCCCAGAGGAACTGAATTCTTGGCGCGATTCTTAAACTTAACTTTCCCGATAACGTCGTCTGAAAAACGCCGGCGGCGCTGTTGAGTCCCGCTAATACCTTGATCTGCTTTTTCGGAGTACAGATCGCGGTTACAAAGATTCGCATATTCTTTCCGTCTTCGGAGATCTCCGCTCTGTGAACGGAAACCATGTGTACCCTCGGATCCTTGATCTTGCCGGAAAGGATCATCATCGCTACGGTTCGAACTGCTTCCGCTTCGATTTTTTTTCTTCGGATCGGATTCACAGTCCGTTACCCCGGTTACTCAAGCTTACGCTTGATGACGGTAACGTTGTAAGCTTCGATGATATCTCCGGATTTGAAATCGTTAAATCCGTCCACTTGAATCCCGCACTCGAATCCGGAAACCACGTCGTTGACGTCGTCTTTGACCCGTTTGAGAGACTTGAGTTTCCCGTCGAACTTGATCACACCTTCGCTGATCACGCGCACATTGGCGGACTTCGCGATTTTTCCGGAAGTAACCATACAACCCGCGATATTTCCGACCTTGGAGACTTTGAAAATTTCTCGGATCTCCGCGGTTCCGATGACTTCTTCGATCTTTTCGGGTTCGAGAAGTCCTTCCATCGCGAGTTTGATCTCATCCACAACTTGATAGATAATATTGTAATACTTGATCTGAACCTGTTCTTTTTCCGCAAGAGCGATGGTCTTCGGATTCGCACGAACGTGGAAACCGATGATCAGAGCGTTCGAAGCGGATGCGAGCATCACGTCCATATCCACGATCGCACCGGCGCCGGATTGAATTACGTTCAGCTTTACTTCCGGAGTGGAAAGTTTTTCCAAAGATTCCTTGATCGCTTCCGCAGAACCGCGAACGTCCGCCTTGATGATGACCTTGAGTTCTTTCAAAGCGCCTTGTTTGATAAACTCGTTCATATTCTCAAGAGTGACTTTCGAAGCGGATCCGGCTGCGGCACCCGCGTTTCCGATTCTTTCGAATTCAATTCTATGTTGAGAAATATTTCTCGCTTCTTTTTCATCCGCCATCGCGTCAAAAGGAGCTCCTGCGTCGGGAACGCCGTCGATACCCGTCACCTGAGCCGGAAATGCTGGCCCTGCTTCTTCAATCGCTTGACCGTGATCGTTGTACATCGCCCGAACTCGACCTGAGAAAATTCCTGCGACAAACGGATCGCCCACTCGTAACGTTCCATTTTGAATGAGAACGGTCGCAACCGAACCGCGTCCGGGATCCAGTTTTGCTTCGATGATCGTTCCTTTTGCTTTCCGTTTTGGATTCGATTTGAGATCCATCACTTCTGCTTGGAGAAGGATCATTTCTAAAAGTTTATCGATTCCGATATTTTCCTTCGCGGAAATTTTGACATACATCGTCTGACCGCCCCATTCTTCCGTTTGAAGTCCGTGGTTGGCCAATTCTTGCATGATCTTATCCGGATTTGCAGTCGGAAGATCGATCTTGTTGATAGCGACGATGATCGGAACTTCTGCGGCTTTGGCGTGGCTGATCGCTTCGAGAGTCTGAGGCATCACCCCGTCGTCCGCTGCGACTACCAAGACAACGATATCCGTAATCTTAGCTCCCCGCGCTCTCATCGAAGTAAACGCTTCGTGACCCGGGGTATCTAAGAATGTAATGAGTCCTCTTGCGGTTTTTACCTGATACGCTCCGATATGTTGTGTGATTCCACCGGACTCGGTGTCGATCACGGAACTGGTTCGGATCGTATCCAACAATTTGGTCTTCCCGTGGTCGACGTGACCCATGATGGTAACTACCGGAGGACGATTGATATAATCTTCAGGACTGTCTTTTTCTTCTTCGATGATGGTTTCTTCATAGAGGGAAACCACTTTTACCTTACAACCGTATTCATCCGCCAAAAGGCCCGCGGTTTCCGCGTCGATGATATTGTTGATCGTCACCATCATTCCCATCTTCATGAGTTTTCCGATGACATCCCCCGGTTTCAGGTTCATCTTTTTGGCGAGTTCGCCTACTTGAACATTTTCTAATATAGTAATTTCTTTGGGAACTGAGATTCCGGAAACTCCCACAACTTTCGATTTCTTGAATCTTTGTTTGAAAAATTTCGTATTCTCCGCACCGGAAAAATCCCTCTTATCAGAGGAAGATTTTTCCTTGTCGTGCCCTTTCTTCTTACTCGCGCCTGCGGCACCTCTTGCCTGAGAGAGTTCCACTTCCGCAGAAGTAATCGGCATCGGACGTCCGCCCGGTCCACCGGAACGATTTCCCGGACCACTGCCACCAAAACGATTGCCCGGTCCGGGAGCTTGTCCTGGACCACGATTTCCTTGATAACCGCCACCGCCGCCTTGACCTGGTCCGCGATTGCCTTGATAACCGCCACCCTGACCCGGAGGACGACTTCCTTGGTAACCCGTTCCGCCGCCTTGACCCGGTCCGCGATTGCCTTGGTAACCGCCACCCTGACCCGGAGGACGACTTCCTTGATAGCCTCCGCCACCTTGGTAACCACCGCCTTGACCTGGTCCGCGATTGCCTTGATAACCTCCGCCCGTATTCGGACGAGGGGCCGGTCTTGCGATCGGCCTGGATACGATAATACTCGAATCTTCTTTTTGAAAAGGAGAGGGAGATGGAGGATAGGAAGAATCTCCTCCTTGTCCTTGAGGATCGCGAGGAGATCTCTGAGGAGTTCCCGACTCTGGTCTTCTCGGAGTTTCTTCGTTTTTGACTTCTCTTTGAGAAGAAGGCGCCTGACGAACAATCGGCGACTGACCGGAATCCCCTCTCGGAGGAAGCGGTGTCACCGGTTTGGACGGAGCAGAGGATTCTGCCGTCGTTTCTTTTTTAGGAGATGCAGAGGCGGAAGGTGACGAAGGTGCTTCGTCCCCTTTCTTCTTAATGATCAGCTTCTTGCGTTTTCCCGCATCCGCCGCGCCCTGGAGCGTTTCCTTGATCGTCTTATTTTTATCTTCCATAATTGATACCCTGGCTTTCCGGAGTCACTAAAAGCTCCGGCTCTGAGAAAAACCCTTCGGGTTTTCTCAGTTATCTTCCACCCATTCTACGGATTCTCTTAAAAGTTTGAGAATCTGTCCGGCGGTTGTATGTCCGATTCCTTGCAGTTTTGCCAGATCGTCTTGACTGTATTCGATCAGGGTTTCCAGATCCTTAATTCCTTCACTCTTCAGGATTCCCACGATACGGGCTGAGAGACCGGGAAGATCTTCGAGAGGAGTCAGGCCTTCATCCTCTTCTTCTTGTTCCGCTTGAGCCTTAGATTCTTCGGAAGGAGAATAGAAAAGTCTTTCCAACCTTTCTCTCGCTTCCGGAGAAGCCAACTCGGCGTTGTACTGCGCTACGGTTTTGATATCGATTTTATAACCGGCCAACTGGGAAGCGAGCTTCACGTTGGATCCGTTGATTCCGATCGCGAGGGAAAGTTGATCGTCAGGAACGACAACCATCGCCTCTCTTCCGGAACCGTCCACTTTGACTTCCACAGGTTTTGCGGGAGAAATTGCGTTTGCGATAAATTCGGATGGATCATCGGACGCTTCTACGATGTCGATTCTTTCGTTTCCAAGTTCTCTTACGATGGATTGAATCCGAACCCCTTTCATACCGACACAAGCGCCGACTGGATCGATGTCTCCGCGAGTCGCACGTACCACAACTTTCGTTCTGATGGAAGGTTGTCTCGCAACGTTGATGATCTCAACGAGTCCGTCATAAATTTCAGGAATCTCCATTTCAAAAAGTTTCCGAACGAAATCCGCGGAAGCTCTCGAAAGGGTAATGACTGGAATCGGCTCTCTCGGACGAAGTTCCACTCTTTGAATGATTGCTTTGAGTCTGTCTCCGCTGTGATACTTTTCACCGGGATTTTGTTCCCTGCGAGGCATGATTCCTTCCACTTTCCCGAGGTCGATACTCATCGCGTCTTTTTTCCATCTCTGGAAATATCCGTGTGTGAGTTCCCCTTCTTTCGCCTTATACTCATTATAGAGAAGTTCTTTCTCCATATCTTTGAGTCTTTGGAAAACCATCTGCTTTGCTTGGCTCGAGATGATTCGAGAAAGTTCGACGGGTTTTTCGCGAAAGGAAACGACGGATCCGACTTCTGCGGAAGGATCGATCGCTTTCGCTTCTTCTAAACCGATTTCGAGTGGAGAAGACGCGGCTCCTTCCACTACCTTTTTTGCTATTGCTATAACGACGCTGTCTTTGCCGGATGCAAACTCTACTGTGACAGGAGAAGGTATATCCGATTCTTCGGATTCTTCCAATCCTTCCAGTCCGGACTTTTTCTTATAGGCGGTTATAAGAGAATCACGTATGACTCCCATAACGGCTTCCCTATCCAGGGACTTGTCCGCACAAAATTGCTGGATTGCTTCCAACAGATTTCCTTCCGATTGTGTCTTCTTAACTGCCATATCAAATACTTACGTAGAGATTCCCTTTCAGTATATCCTTGAGCTTCAGGGTCGTCTGCTTTTTTCCGGCAGATTTTTTACCCTTCTGGAATTTTTCCAGAATCACCTGATCCTCAACTCGATCCAATATCCGGAAAATTCCTTCCTGAGGATTCTCTGATTCTCCGGATAGAAAAACCAGACGAACCGGTATTCCCCGGAATCGATCCAGGTCGCCCGGAAGGTCAAGCTTCCTTTCCGCCCCGGCGGAGGAAACTTTCAGAGTGTAGTCGAGATCCGGTGAGATCCGTTCTAACTCTTCTTTCAGTTTTCTGGAAACTTGCTCACATTCCAGAAGGCTGACTGAACCATACGGATGTTCGAGATTGTCCAAGACAACCTCGATCAACGAGTGGTTAGGCCTTTGGTTGACCTTTAATGAGTACAGCTTGACAGGCAAATGCAAGGCTCCATCCAGAATCGTCTCGATTTCTTCCTTGCTTACTGTCAAACCCCGGCCTTATAGAGAGAAAACTCACAAATGATTGAATTTTTCCTGATATCCTAATCAAACTATTCAAATTTGGCTACAGTGTAAAGTAAAAAAAGCCACGGATTCCGCGACCGATTGAATTCCTTGGATTATTGCTTGTTTTCCAATCGATCCATTGGAATGGTATCGTTACATTCCCAGATCCAACCAGGTTTTCATGAGAAATCTCAATCCAATCTCCCGCATTCGCTCCCATCATAGAAGAATTTTTATTCTTTCTTTTGGAATTCTTTTGTTCGTCGTCGCCATCGCAAGTTGCACTCGATTCAAAGTGGACAATTACAATTCTTATCTTTATGGAAGAATTAAGTTGGGTCACACTCTCGCAGACGTTCAGGCAAAAATTTTGAACGGAGTTCCCACCAATCTTCCTCAGACGTTACCCGTGGTCGGAGGCAATGTTTACGTTCCCGATTTCGAACAATCCTTATTGAAAGTATTCTCCACCGATGGGGAATTAAAATTCATATTAGGAATTTTGAAGGAAAAGGCGGGAGATAAATATAAATTTTTTCCAGCGAAGATTGGAAAGATAGGACTGATCGCCGTGAACGGACGCGAGGACATTTATCTTCAATCTCGAACCGGAAAGGAAGAACAACCCAAGATGGATCCTGCAACGGAGGATATCTTCTTAAAAAAAAGCGGTTCGTTTGATACGGAATACAGAGAAGCGACTCCTTCGGCAATTCTTCATTTTTCCGACACAGGAAAATTATTAAATACGATCTACGTGGAAGGAACCTCCGGAAACACTCCTTTCGGATACATTGAAAGAATGGAAACCGGAGAAGACGATCTTCTTTTTGTCTTTCATAGATTGAACGGAGAGATGAAATTTTCCGTTTATGAGAAGGGTGCGCTCTTACGCTCAATCGGCGCGTCCAATTTTTCAAACGTTATCTCGGATTCGGATTCCACACAAGTTCGTTTGGAGACGATTCTTCCGCATCAGGAAGGCAAATACGCGGTCGCTTCGTTTAGCATTTTTGATAAAAAGAATTCCCGTTTTAAATCCAGAAAAATTTTCAAGTATGATTTTGAAACGAAGTCCGCGAATCTGATCAAGGAAATACAGGATCCTTCCGAATCCTTGTATTGGATTTTAAAGGATAATAACTTTTTTCTCTGGGAAACCGAAACCGAGGAGGAGAGTTCGATCCGTCTCCAAGTGCACGACGACGACGGAAATCACGTAAACAACATTCGTTTGAACTACCTTCCTCCAAGGGGGCTTTGGAGAGAAACCTGGATGGATCTAAACGACGAGATCTATTCCGCCAGAATCAAATCCGGATATCTGGAAATTCATAAATGGAAATAAGGTTTTCCGAATATTCGGAACCTCTGTTTGACGATAAGGAAAGCAGGGATCTGGATCGGAAAACGATTCTCAAAACCGGAATTTCCGGTTCTCACCTCATGGGCTTTGCGGCCCTTTCCATCTATCAAAACTATCGAAAAAAAATCCTAAGATCCGATTCCGTTTTTATCCTTTGTGGAAACGGAAACAACGGAGGAGACGGACTTGCCCTCGCCTTTTTTTTGATCCAGGAAGGAAAAGAATCCAAAGTTTTTTTAAAAGAAGGAAGCCTTTCGGAAGAATCCGCATATTATAAAAATCTACTATTACGAGCCGGAGGTACGATTCTAAACTTAGAATCCGATCCTCTTTTCTTTGAAGGCGAGAACATTTGTATCATCGACGCACTTTTGGGAACGGGTTTTCAACCTCCGATCAGAGACCCATACGGAGAAGTCCTGGAAAAGATCCAAAAGCAAAAAAGGAAAAGCCCTAAGAGAACTTTTATCCTGAGTATAGACGTCATTTCCGGTTTTTCCGAAAATTTACCGGTTCCTTTTGAAGTGGATGCGTTAGCCGAAATCGGGATGAAAAAATGGAGAAACCGTTTTTTACCGAACGAGATCAAAAAAACATTTCATAGAATAGGATTCCCGATCGGGAAAAAGGACGATCCAAATCCGGAATCGTTTGGCAAAATTCTTTGGAAAATAATTCCGGATTCTTACTTAAAGGAATGCCTTAAGAGAAAAGAAGATTCTCATAAATATAAAAACGGTTCTCTTCTTTTGATCGGAGGTTCTCAGGGGATGGCGGGCGCGGCTCTTTCTTCGCTTTTCGCCTTTCACGAGTTAGGCGGTGGAATTTCCTTGCTCCTCAGCCCCTCCGAAAAAACGGTGCGTTCCGTTCTCAAAAAAGATCCTTCCCTGATGATCGATCGAATTGAAGATTCTTCCACTGTTCTTTCAAAGCCCTTTGTTAAAATAGCTTCCGTTTTTTTACTCGGACCCGGATTAAGAACGGATGAATGTCCGATTTTGGATTTGCCGAAAGATAAATTTTGCGTGCTCGACGCCGGCGCTCTTGAGGTTTACAAAGAAAAAATTTTACATGAAAAAGTTCTCATGACCCCTCACACTGGTGAATTGGAAACACTTCTAAACCAAAAGATCAAAACCGTTTCGGAAGGAATTTCTCTTGCAAAAGATTATGCGAAATCGTTTCGAGTTCACATTTTATGGAAAAGACATTCTTCTTTTCTAATAGATCCAAAGGGGAATTTGTTTGTTTGGGAAAAAACGGAACCCAAATTGGCGGTGATGGGAACGGGGGATCTTTTGGCGGGAATTCTCGCGTTTTTTCTTTCGAGAGGTTTTTCGATTCCGAATTCGACCCAACTTTCCTTTTCCTTGCTGACGAACGCGGCAAAACGATCTAAAGGTTTTCCAACGGCTTCCGAAATTCGGAAACGTTTACTAAAAGGAGGAAACTAAAAAATGAGCGGCGGTTATCATTCTCGTTCTCCGGAAGAATTTAAAAAATTCTTAGAGGAAAGTCGCAAACGTTCCAGTTCCGGTAAATTTTCGCGAGTTAAGTTGATCTTTGTCCTCAATTTGGTTTTGATAGTTTTGGTCATTGGGATGGTCGTAAGAACAATGACACCCGGTGCGTTTGCGGTTCAATCCTCGTCTTCAAAATTAAGAATCGGATCGGCTCTCGTTTATGCAAAATCAAGCCGGGAAGGAAAAGAGGGAGTTCCTACTTTCTTTTTGTTTATGAAAAACGAAAGTGATTCCAAAGAACTTCGTTTCCCCGATGCAAAAACAAAGTTTAGAATTCTCTTAAGTACCGGAGAAGGTTTGAAATGTCTGGAAGAGAACTGGGAAATAGAGGAGAGAAATTTAGATCCCGGTAAGATAGAATTCGCAAGATTTCAATTTAAAGAATACGACTTTGTTTCGCTCCCGAGCGACTGTAGGATCCAACCCGAAGCCAGCTTTTTGGAAAGAATTTTCCGGAGAACCTCTTCCAAGAGCGGTTTGAACGTCGAGATCCGGATTTCGGAAAAAAGCGAAGAAAAAATTCTTACAATTCAAAACCTTTGAACTCTCGAACGCATTAAAAAATTCCTGACTTCTTTGTTTTCAGACGTTCTCTGATCCGCTTTATCGGTAGGAGGGTTGTCCATAGAAATCAGTGAATTCCTTGTGCGTGTTTAGGCGAACTTCGTGAAAGCACGGGGGTTTGTGAAATGAGTCGATTTGTGCGCGTTTAGGCGAACTTCGTGAAAGCGCGGGGGTTTGTGAAACGAGGCGATTTGTGCGCGTTTAGGCGAACTTCGTGAAAGCACGGGGGTTTGTGAAACGAGGCGATTTGTGCGTGTTTAGGCGAACTTCGTGAAAGCGCGGGACTTTGTGAAATGAGGTGACTTGTGCGCGTTTTCCCGCGTCGTTCGTCACTCACGGCGCTCGCTCGTACCTCACTACGAGGTTCGTCACATTTGCTATGACATTCGGCTTGCGAGACGCTCAACAAGGCTCGCACAAACCTCCGTTAACTCGTTTGCGCACGAGAGTCCCTGCGACTCGAACGTAGAGAAGTCTTTTTCTTTAGACGAAGGTTGCATCATTTGGGAATCGTTATTCCAGAATTCCTATGACCATATACAATATCTCTTTTTGGCTTCCACAACTTGTCGAGAAATGAAGTTAAAAAGGAAACTATTTGTGAGAGGCTACCGCGGATTTAACCTATAAATTGAATATAAAGAAACGACTTCCGGCTTTTTACAATTCTTAAGTCGACCATTCTAAATTCAAAAATCCGCTCGAGAAATCAGGAGCGAATTTTTGAATTAGAAAAATTTTCCAGTTTATCTCCATTAACGGATGCAAAGACCAGAAGGAATCGTAATTTCCGGATACACGTGATAGCGGTTGTTATTTGGATTCCAATCGTCGATCCAATGACTGCGGTTTACTTCTAATTGGAAAGAATGACTTCCTTCCATGTAAGAAGGATTCCCCATCAAATAATAGATAGGAAAAGTAACCCTGATCGTCTGGCCGGGAAGAATGGCTGGAATGCCTGCGCCATTTCCCCAATTGACATTACGAACATCCGTATGCATCGCGGAGATCATTCCCACATCCAATCGCTCCTCGCTTGCCGTTTTTCCGATATTTTTTATATCAGCAGTGACCAAAAGAACGGGAGCCTGAGGATGACATTCTCCGCTGAGACTAATGGATGCGTTTATGATTGTAAGGTCCGGTAACATATCGGAGATAACTTCGATCGTTCTACAATATGCGTTGTTCGTTTCATCGGATTCGTTCGCCTTCTTACCTGGATCAATTCTTGCGCAAAAATAATACTTTCCAAGAGGGATGTCGTTCGGAAGATACATCGCTTCCCGCGCCAGTAGAGAATAACTTCCTGCCGGACGATCGGGTGTGTTGCTGATTCTTCCACCGCGTAACAAAGCGTCTTCCTTAAATGTAGACGAATAGACGGCATAACCTTCCGGTACGATTTGATCTTTCGAAATGATATAATCGACCATATAGCCTTCGTTAGCTGGACCATTTCCAAGAGCAAAACCGTTTCCAAAGTTTGCTACCTTTGCGATTATCTTAGAACTGATTTCTTCTCCAGGTGTGACCCTATCATTCACATCCAAACTTATCGTTAGATCGGGCAAATCCGTTTCACTTTGAATCCCGCACCCTTTTGAAGAAACTGAAATCATATTGTTATTGGAAGACGACTCATTATCGATTCCTACGAGCTCTGCAGTAATCTTTAATTCCTGAAGAGGATCATCGATATCCGGAATAAAGTATTCGGTATTAAATTCGACCGTTAGAGATTCTCCGGGAAGTAAATCCTTCAAATTTTTTCTATCCGTAGGATTCTTACCGTGATTCGATTTAAGATTCGCCTTCGTAATCACAAAAGAAGATTGGGAATCATTCAGACGAAAGGAGCCTTTACCGATATTCCTTATCCGAAGAATCAAGGAAGTCATACAACGAGTCTTATGTTGATTGTGCTCGTCTCTCCAGGAGGAAAAAAGCGGCGGATTTATAAGAGTCAAATCAGGAAGATCTTGACTTCCTATTGAATTAGCAAGGCTCCCATTTGAACTCTCCGATTTCGAAGTTGTTAAAAATTCTTCGGTATCAGCGGTTCCGCTCGTTTCGGAAGAACCAATTGCATTCAATAAGAACAAGGAAGTGGAAATATCTTCCTTTTTTTCGCCTCCACAATGCAGTAGAGAATACAAGACCGCCAACAAGACCAAACCCCTCACCGATTTTTGCAAATGTGTGTTCATATTTATCTCCTAATATCCCGCTTAGAAAACGAAATGGACCGAAAATTTGTGCCAGGCTTAAAAGATTTTTATCGGGGAATATTCAGCCGAAAAATGGGAAATAAATCCAGACTCCCCCTTTTCTCTCTATTTTTTTGGGAAATTTCAGAATGAGAAAGGATCATTCTTTCGCTGAAAAAGACGGGACGAAGGTTTGAATCAATTTTTCCTTTCTGAATCCGCTTTAATTCTACCATTTAGCGATTTTTGAGAGACACTTTGGGGGAGATTCATTTACAAATCGCAGTCTTCTCATTCGCAAATGTTGAATGAAAATTATTCCCGAATTCGGAAAAGAATGTTTGAATGCTTCTCTCGAAATTTTAGTGTTTATGTGGAGTTCGAAATCATGGAGTCTCGATGCAAGAACGAGGGACACGCACATTTTCTCACCAAACTTGCGCCGGCCTTTCTTAAACGTTTAGACGAACTTCGCATAACCGCGAGAGTTTTGTCGGAAATGCGACAACTGAACCGACGCTTCTCGCGCGCGTTTAGACGAACTTCGCATAACCGCAGGGTTTTATCGGAGATACGACAACTGAACCGACGCTTCTTGCGCGCGTTTAGACGAACTTCGCATAAACGCTAATAAAACCCATGTCGACAAAATCGTAAAAAAGAAACGTTCGTCAAATCTTCGAAAGTGTATTTTGCGAAAATAAGACTAAATTTTCAATTCTAAATTCTATCCAAAACCCGCTTACACTTTTTCTTCCAGATCACCTCCTCTTCTTTCAAATATTCAAATACCATAAAATCTGAATATACTCCGTTTAAATAATCCAAAAGAAAACGATCTCCGACCAACAATTCGATCGCAGGTCGATCCGATCGAAATTCGTAGGCTCCGTCGCGATAGGCGAATTCTTTCGGATATTCCTCCCTCAGTAATCGAATCAGCTTTAAGGAAAAAAACAGACTGTGAAATTTCTCCGGTCTCTTTAAAAGAATCTGATAACCTCCGCAGATTTCATCCTTATGCTTATGAAATGTAGGAATGAATTTTAAAGGACGAAGAACAAAACTTTCCTTTTGAAAATTCTCCAATTCTTTTTTTAGTCTCTCGTTTTCTTCTCGAATATAAGGAGCACCGAAAATTTCAAAAGGACGCGTAGTTCCGCGACCTTCGGAAAGATTCGTCCCTTCCAAAAGACATTGTCCTGAATAAACGTAACAAGTGGAGATAAACGGAATGTTCGGAGAAGGAGGAATCCATAAAAATTCTGAATCATTTTTCGAATACCAGCCATCCTTTACGATTTTTATCTTCAGGTTCAGAGAAAATTCTTCCTTATAATATTTGAGCAATTCTCCCGGAGTAAGCCCATGCCTGTGTAAAACGCTCCTGACTCCCACGAAGGATTCGTAATCTTCCTGAAGGGGGGTTCCTTCGATTTTTCTTCCCGCAGGATTGGAAGAATCCAAAACCAGAACGGAAATTTCTTCTTTCCCTGCGTTGTTCCACTTACTGATCTCTTCCAAAAAATAATAAGCCGTAGTTAGGAAAGTATAGTAACGCGCGCCCGTGTCCCGAATATCGACGATCACGAGATCCAGTCCTTCCAGGGATATGGAATCAGGAACGAGACTGGACTCATGATCTCCGTAAAGATTGATAAATTCCACACCTTCCAAATTGTATCTAAGATGAGAACCGGAAACCTGATCCTGAAGCTCCGCGAAAAGTCCGTGTTCGGGGACAAAGATTTTTTTTAGATCGTATCTTTTGTGAATCGTCCGAAAATGATATTCCCCATCGAGCCCGAAGGCGCTCTGATTTGTGATCATTCCGATTCTGGACACACGAAGAAGTTTTTCGATTTTATTCATCGTTCTTTATGGTTTTCAAGAGGCATAAAGAGTCAAGTTTTCCAAGAATCCAACTCGATTCTTCTCATTGAAAACTGGTTTTTTCTCGAGTCTTGAAAAAAAGTGTTTTCCGTATGGATTAGGAATAGTTTCTTTTTCATTTAACCTTCGATAATCAACTATGGCATTTGATCCTTCAGTTCCACAACAACAAGCCCAGGCTCCCGCAGGAACGCTCCTTTTCCCGGAGGGTTCTCCAGCAAATACATTGAACGTGCTTCACAGTGGAACGGTTCGTTATTTAACCGAAGTCCCCAGTGGAAGAAAATTAGAACTTTTCAAACTCAACGGCGCCAATCTCACCCCAGGTTCCGTTGCTCTTTTCACGAATGGAAGATATCCCTTCCATCTCCAAGCGGAAGAAGCGTGTGTAATTTCCACTTACGCCATGAATTCTCAAACCATAGCGAAGAGTATAGGTTCGAGAATTTCTTTAGGAATGATGGTCGCAAGGACCCTCCTAAGAGAGGTCACTGAACTTTTTAAAAAAGCGAATCAGATCCGAAAGATCACTTCTGAAATTGAAAAGGTAAACGATAACCTTTCCATTCTTTACTATCAATTCAATCCGAGCGTTTTTCCCGATATCAAACCGGGATCTCCGATTCCCGAAGTATCTTCGGACGTTGTGGATCCGGTGATGCGTCTCTGCCGAGAGAATCTGAAATTATTTTTTGACAACGGTGGCCTTCTTCCAGATCGACCGAGTCCGCAGTTCCTAGAAGAAGAGCACGAATCGCAACTCACAAGGCTCTATCCGGAAGAGATCGATTTTCAGGACGGAGAATTCAACTTCATCCGCAAGCTTGTTCTCCAGGATCCGAAGATCCTAAACGCACTTTTTACGGCCGATCCTTCGATGCTCACCTACGTTTGTATAAAACTCGCGAACGTTTTAGAACAAATTTCCGGAATTCTCAAAACCTGTCTTTCGGATCTGGATGAGGCCTTCCGACTCTTTTTTGTGGGTGAGAATAGCCTCGTGGAAAAATTTTATCTCATCCTGGATATCACTTCTTCCGGTTACGGAACCGCACCCGCAGAATTCGTAATTCCAGTTTTGGGAGCCGCAGCCGGAAAGATTGAAAAGTATAGGAATGGTCATCAAGCGCTATTTGGAGTGCCGGTCGCAGGTATTTCTCCTAACGCGGCTGCTTTTCTTTCCAAGGCGGGCTCGCTCGCAAAGAAGATGGAGGAGACCGCTCCCAAAACAGCCGCCCCTACTTCGTCCGCAATCACAGCCGGAGTGGATGTGGAAGCGATTCGCAAAGAACTCGACAACTCGGCTTCCGTTATCATTCAGTTTTCAGGTTTGGACGCAGAGAGAGTAAAAGAATTCTCCGCTCTCATGGTGAAAGTAAAAAGTCTAAAAAATCCTCTGGATCCAGAAGGGGACATTCGAAAAGTCCGGAGAACTTTAGGAAGACACTATTGGGACATGTATCAAGCCTGTTATATGAAATACATGAATTCAAACCGCAACGTTCCGAAAGCGGTCGATCTCATGTTGAAATACGGCTTTTTCGACGAAACCATGGTGGACGATTCTCAAATCGCCTTTATGTATTCTCATCAGGATACGATGAATTTCACTTCGGATATTCCGATTTCTTTAGGAACGGAATGGCTGGAGAGAATTTATAAAAGAGAAATTCCGACTTCTTTGGACGAGATGGGACAAAACTTCTTTGAAAAAGTGAAGATGGAGAATCGAACGATCAACATTAAAAAAGAATCCGATATTCCTCCTGAACTTGATAATCCGGATACAAGATTAAAGTTTGAGTTTGCTTCTCTTTACGAGGCCAACGTTAGACTCACTTCTGGAAGTCCGGCTACCCACTTTCCGATTCTTACAAAGTTCCATAGTCAGATGGCGATCGATAAGTCTTACGTTTCAAAGAAAATTCTTACCGACGTGATCCACGATTTAATGGCTATCGATTACTCCGTTTTTCACAGAGAAGTCATCTACAATAACAACGAGTTGGGGATCACGAAAGAATTCATCCAGAAATGTGTGATACCCGATTTTATCTTGGTACCTTCCATCGGAACCAAAGTGATGATGTGGCAGGATCTTTCGGTTCATAGAGGAGCCGGCTCTAAAGAAAGCCCGGGAAGAATTGTGGTCCCTATCTTTTCTCAAGGAGATCTGAAAACGATGATCTCCGATGCACTTGCTGCTTTCCGTTGGGAACTCACAAAATCCATTCTCGGAGCGGAATGGAACAACGTAGGGAATCCTTCGATCACGGCAGATTACACCGACTATATCCAATTCTTTAAGAAGAATAAAGACCTTTCCATGGAGATCAAGGAGAAACTTGCGGGAGACTTCAAACGTTTCCGGAACGACAGGGATATCTTTGCAAACGACTATCAACTCTGGATCAAATACGAATCTGACGGTGTTCAGAGACTCAATAAAGTTGTAAGAAGTATCTTTTATCGTCACATTCCTTTTAGCAGACCTATCCGAGAGAAAGTCGCAAAAACGCCGGCCTTCGGAGAAATTCATAATCGTTTCATCAACATTCGAAATCGCAAATATACGGAATTAGAAAATAGATATAAAAAATATCTCAACGCGTTAGGCTCCCTTCCGGATCCTTTACGTGAGAATTTGGATTTCTACCGTGTTTAAGGAGATCTCTTTGTAGATCCTTGTAGTTTGAATACCTCCCTTAAGAGGAGGTTCTAATTCTTTAGCAAATCCTAAAGAATTGAAAGGTCTCTTTCTTTTCTTTGAAAAAAGGAAGATGAATTTGGAATATTTCAGCCCAGAAACTCCGATTCCTAATTGCGAAATTTCATCCGAAAACAATAACTTTTGAATTTATGAAAGCATCTCTGAATACATGAAGAAGTTCAAAAAGGGAATTCGGATTTCTGGGCAAAAAAAACGCGTGAAACTCTTTTCATTGTGAGTAACTTAGGCGTGCTTACACGAACTTCGGATAAATCCTTCGATAAGAACTCAGCTTTCCTTTTGCGAGTTCCGTCAGAGCTACGATGATGGATTTTGGAAATTCCTACGTTTAGGCGAACTTCGCATAACTCCTTCGATAAGAATTCAGCTTTCCTTTGCAAACACTGTCGGTGTTACGACGATGA
>NZ_JAFFPU010000022.1 GCF_016919175.1 Leptospira ainlahdjerensis
GCAAAAATAACGAAAAGACAATCCAACAATGGGTTGTCGGAAATTCGATGATGGATTTTTGGAAATCCCTGCGTTTAGGCGAACTTCGCATAACTCCTTCGATAAGAATTCAGCTTTCCTTTGCAAACACTGTCGGTGTTACGACGATGAATTTCAGTGATAATCTGCGTTTACGCGAACTTCGCATACCCTCTCTCGCGCAAAAATAACGAAAAGACAATCCAACAATGGGTTGTCGGAAATTCGATGATGGATTTTTGGAAATCCCTGCGTTTAGGCGAACTTCGCATAATTCCCCCCGCGTAGAACGAACGATTCAACTTTTTTTAATTTCAGTTGTCGGTGTTACGACGACTCAAGCTTCTCTCAACTTACTCGCGTTTAAGCGAACTTCGCATAGTTAAATCACAGTAAAAAGGAAAACAATTTTGATCAGAAATCAGAGGGGGTAAATGACCGCACAAAACCTATTTTCGAACTCCTGTATTTATACAAAATTCGCGGAATCATTCGGATCAAGAAAAAGCGTCTTCATCGAATTCATAATTTCCGATTTTTAGAAAATTCTCCTCGCTAATTCCAATCCGATCCAGCTTACCTTCGCTCAAACGCTGATTTTGATCGTGGATTACAGTGCTTGCGTTTATGCGAAGTTCCTCTAAACGCACGATGGGAAACGAATTCAGAAAAGTATCTTGTGACCGGCAATGGATTTTTATTCTAAAATTTAATACGAGGGATTTTAACCGCTTGAAAAAAACAACCCTTCCATCAATTTATAAAATTGTAAAACGATCCGATCAACTCATCGTTGTCTGAATTCCTTTAGATCGAAATCCAAGAAAAGATCCGATCCAATATTTTCTTTCTAAAAAGGATTGAATAGACGGAACAACGAAAGAATCTGAATCAAAGATATGAAAACACAAAAAAAGATCGCACTCGCCGATTCAGTTTCCGCTTTTATAGCAGGAGCTTTCACATTAATATTCTCTTCATTCCTTTGCGAATGGTATCGTTGGCCCCTTCATCTAATTCTATTCATCGGGATGGTGAATATGCTTTACGGATTTTATTCCGGATTTATCAGCTTCCGATTCATAACGGGAAATTTAGTTGCCAAAGAAATCATTATTCTATTGATCATTGCAAACAGCCTCTGGGGAGGATATTGTCTTACTCAAATTTTTTATCTTCAAAGTAGTTCTTCTATTCTTGGACTCTTACATCTCGGTTTCGAAGCGATCTACGTCTTAGGCTTGGCTTATTGGGAGGCTAAAATCCTTCTTCCAAACTCCAAAGAAGAGTAAGTGAGTTCCTTTTTTCCGAGATAGATTTCTTTTTTTTAGAAAGGGTCATTAAATCGGATTCTTTAAAATTATTAATTTTCCCCTAAATGAGCCTTCAAAACCGGATCGAGCATGGAAATAAATAGTATAGAATTCTTAAAAATTTTATTCTTTTGTTACGAAGCTGAAAGGAATCCAGAAATATTTTATTATAAATTTTGCGTAAACATCTTACTTCAAGAATCATAAAATTCCCGACAAATACAGAAATGAGCAAAAATACCAAGGGCCCTACACAACGATATTCAAGTTTCAATTTCTAAAAATAAATCTTTTCCTTTCGTGAAAAGGGGAATTATCATCCGATTCGAAGAAAATATTTTTTTAGAAGATGCAATGGAAGAGAAAACAATTCGCAATTTCTCTTTTCTCAACGCTACATTAATTTCTTTTTTGGGAGTGGGTCTTAGCTCTTCGATTTCTTTTAGTACGGTCGAAAAAAAATAATTAGAAAATAATTGGATTCTTAAAAAAGAAGTTTAGAACGGAAACGTGCTGATCGTTTCCAATGACAAGAGTCTGTTTTTGACTTTTTAAAAGATAAAGGAAAAATTCCCTTTATCGGATTTGAAATTCGTTGTTTCTTTTTTAGAAAATTTAGGAGCTATATATCGCTTTTTAGATATCTTCCAAAAGGTAAGGACGTGTGTATTCTCGGATAATCTCCACGACAAAACGACCCCAGCTTTTAGGATCATTCTGGGAAATTTCAATTTGTTTGATTTTCGGGAAATATGGCTGCGGCTTAAAAAGGCTGTGAGAGAGCTCAATGGCACGTAGGTAATTATCCACTCTTTTTACCCGGACAAAGTTCAAAAGTTCCGCTTGAACCTGGCTCTGAGGAATATAACCGACAATGATGAGCTTGGGGAAAAGAGATTTTTTCAAAAGATTGATGAATTCCCCAAAACTATCCACGCGATCGATAAAACCTTCGTAAGCTCCCCCGCCGAGGTTCATAATCTGTGTTACGATATCCATCGTAAAGGAAACCCCCTCCGCAGAAGTCATATCGGAGATGATTACGATTCCCTCGTCCGGCTGAAATGTCTTAAACATCTGATTCCCTTTGAATTGCCTTCTCAGAAGTTTTGCCGCTGAAATGTCAATTTCTGCGGCCTTTGCAAAAAGGGCCTTTCCATTCGAATCAAGAATCGGTTCTCTTGTTATAAGATATCTCTTTTTTGCTGCGTTCTGATTCATCACTCGAAACGCCTTTACTTTTTCTTCGATCTCATCTAAAGAACAGTATCCGATCTTCAATACGTTCTCTCTTGACCTTTTCTCTAACTCTGTATCTTCCATTTGAAGTTTTAGGGATGGCACGACTCGATTCTCGAGATCCGAACTAGTTACCCTTATCCCATTTTATCATAACATTTAATTTATTTTGAACAACCCGCTTCTCTCCAATCGAGAAACAAGATTAAAACACTTGCGCCTTATTTCCATTTTTTCTGAATGGAATCATGCATCCGGAAACGGAAAAATTGTCCCGATTTCGCTTCTTTTTACGGATTGCGAAGATTCTTCCGGTACCGATTCTACTTTCCACTCTTTTTTCTTGCGAGTCAGTAGAATTTATCCCGGAAACCGTTCTTAGAGAAGAATTTGGTTTTTCTCATAAGTCCTCCTGGGAAGAAATCGAAATCCGAACTTCTTCTCCTCCGAAACCGTATCGAACCTATGGAAAAATTCTTATCCGAACCTTTGTCAATGGAAAGGTTCCTAATTATCTAATTTCAACTCTCAAAAAAGAACTCTTCGAGAATCATATGGACGGAGTCATCTTCACCGGAAAAGGAATCGTGAGCGTTCCTCCCACTCTTGTGCAATCCGGAAATGGAGACGGCAACACTATCGCTATCGGTTATGTGAATAATGAAATGGGAGTGATCGAAGGGGTAGCTTACCGCTACAAGGAAGACCGAAGGTAAGTCATAGATGAATGAAAAAAGTAAAAATCCACCGCGTAGATTTAATAGCGAGATCTACGTTGACTCCGAAGATCGCTGGATCTTTAACGGAAATCGGATCATCCAAAAGGAAGTCCTCAACTACTTTCGTAAAAATCTTCGCGAGGACGAATTCGGAATTTTTATAGATAATCGTTTCGGAGAACTTTCCGAAAATGGTTATTTAGAATTGGAAGGATACCCGATTCATCTCACTTCTTGCAAAAAATCAGGAGGAACGTTAGTCTTCCTTTCCGAGACCGAAGTTATTTTTTCACTCGGAGAACTATCCTTCGCGTTAGACGTAAACGGTTGCCTCTTTGCAAGAACCGCAAATAATCGCAAATTGAAATTCAGACCGGATCGTAATTGTCTTTCGGATCTCAGCGTTTTCCTCGAAGAAACAAAGGATGGAATCGAAATCCATTTTCAAGGTGTTAGAATTGCAATTCCCGATTCCGGAGAATCGCCGAAAGTGCCGATTCCGATTGAATTTAGTTCTTCTCTTTCTTAAAAAATAACCTCACCCCGTTTTATTTTTTTTTCGTTTTCTGAATCTTCTTATTCCCTTTTTCAACATTTGGATTTTATTCAAAAAAGGAAAAATCAATGAAACACTTTCTCTTTGAAATGGAGACTGAAATTGAATCAATAAACCCATTTTTTTTAATAAGCGACTTTCTAAAAAGGAATCGTGTTTAGACGAACTTCAGATAAACCCCTCACGGGCAAAAATAGAGAAAAATCAACGCTTCTGTGATTTGTGTGATCTGCAAAAATGATTTTTTGTGAACTCTGCGTTTATGCGAACTTCGTATAATTCCAATCCGCGTCGAAGCAGTATAACCATTCCTTCCACGAATTTGTCGGAGATAGGACGAAGAATTTCAGTGAACTTTGCGCTTAGGCGAACTTCGTATAACTCCCCCGCGTAGGACGATTAAACTTTTTTTTAAGTTCAGTTGTCGGAATTACGAGGATTGAAGCTTCTCGCAGCCCGCGTTTAGGCCGAACTTCGCATAATTCCATAAAACCGAGAATGGTCGATGCTTTTTACATTCAATGTCGAAACTACGACGAAGAATTTCAGTGAACTTTGCGTTTAGGCGAACTTCGCACAAACTCCTTCGATAAGAATTCAGCTTTCCTTTGCTAACTCTGTCGAAACTACGACGAAGAATTTCAGTAAAACTCTGTATTTATACGAACTTCGTATAACTCCTTCGATAAGAATTCAGCTTTCCTTTGCTAACTCTGTCGAAACTACGACGAATAATTTCAGTAAAACTCTGTATTTATACGAACTTCGTATAACTCCTTCGATAAGAATTCAGCTTTCCTTTGCTAACTCTGTCGAAACTACGACGAAGAATTTCAGTAAAACTCTGCATTTATACGAACTTCGGAAAACTCCCCCGCGTAGGACGATTAAACTTTTTTTTAAGTTCAGTTGTCGGAATTACGAGGATTGAAGCTTCTCGCAGCCTGCGTTTAGGCTGAACTTCGTAAAACTCCTTCGGCCAGGATTCAGTTTTCTTTCGCGAGTTCCGTCGGAATTATGACGACGAATTTCAGTAAAACTCTGCGTTTAGGCGAACTTCGCACAAACTCCCCGTGTCCAAAGAAACAGTATATGTTCTTCTCTTTCGGATAAATTAGAAATTATGAATCCTTTTTGAAATGGATCCTTCGAATAGTTTTCCTCTTTCGGAATTTCAAAAGACAAACCTTTAACTTCGGCGGATTTTCGAGTTTTTGAAAACTCTACAAACTTTCTTCATTGCGTGAGCGATCGAAGCGGAAATACTGCAATGCGCCATTGAAAAAAAAACTCTTTTCGGTCTTTTAAAAACGATTCTATGGCGCTTTGCAGATTGGAGCGTAGAGCGCGACTCTGCGTAGCAGAGGCACGCCCTGAAAAAAAAGTTAGATAGCGGATCCCAGTTCTTCTTTGAGTTTTCTTGCTTCTTCGAAGTCAGGTTTGATTTGTATCGCCCGGTGCAAGTATTGCAGAGAGCGCTCGGGCCGATTCCAGATTTTATAGAGTGTTGCAAGATTGTAGAGGGAGATGTGAGGCGCGTCGTTTAAGTCGCAACGTAAAGATTTTTTCAACCAATAGACGGCTTCCGTTTCTTTTCCCGCTCTTAAGAGTATGATTCCGATTTCGTTGCAAGGATTTCCGTAGTTCTGATTGACTTCGACGGATTTGTAGAAGTGGAGCAACCCCTTTTCGTGGTTCCCCTTCTGATTTTCCATAAGACCTAAAAAGAAATATGCCTCGTGGTGTTCCTCTTCTTCCAGTGTAAGTTTGAACAGGTATTCGGCTCTATCAGAGTCGCCCGTTTTGTAAAAATATTTTGCCGCTTCCAGAAAATCAGAGGGAGTAAAGTTGTCCAATTCCATAACCCGTTTTTACTTTGATTTTCGGTTTGGAATCACTAAGGCTTGATTAAGTTTTTTTTTAACGCCTCTGCCACCGTTTCCGCAATCGACGGTGCATCCAATTTGTAAGCCTGAAAAATTTCCTTCCTCTCTCCGTGATGGATCGGTTCCGGCGGAAATCCGAATGTTTTGATGTATTTCGACAATTGCTCCGGTGCAATCCGATTGAGTAGATATCCGGAAGCTCCCGCGTCGACATAACTCTCGTCTAAGATTGCAAACTGTCTTACATTCGACAGTTCTTCGTTCAATGCTTCCGTTCCGAGCGGTCTCAACCAGACGAGATCGATCAAAGTCACACTCAATCCGGATGATTCTAAGATTTCAGTCGCTTTTTTTGCCTCGTCCAACATGGAACCGATCGATAATAATGCGACATCGGTTCCTTTCTTAAGAACTCGGAACGTCCCGGGTACCAATTCCGGTTTTCTATGAAAATCGAGGCTTTTTACATCCACGCTCGCTTTCGGAAATCGAATCGCGATCGGTTCCTGATCGTAGTGTTCCATAAGCCTCAAAGAATCGATCAGATCCTGTCCGTTCGACGGCACGAATACATCCATGTGAGGCAATCCTAGTAGATAACTTAGATCGAATAAACCCTGATGAGTTTCTCCGTCCGGGCCCACACATCCCGCACGATCGATCACAAAACGGACCGGAAGATTCATCAGCGAGACGTCTTCCACGAGTTGATCCATTCCTCTCGTCAAAAACGTGGAATAGATACACATATAAGGTATCACGTTTCCGTTTGTCATCGCTCCCGCGAACGCCACAGAATGTTGTTCCGCGATTCCCACGTCGAAAAGATGTTCCGGAAATTTCTCTGCGTATTCCTTAAGTCCACTTCCCTCAATCATCGCGGGCGTAATCGCCGCAATCTTCGGATTTTTTTCGGTGAGAATCGTGAGCATCTTTCCTACGATCTTGCTATATGCGATCTTAGTAGAATCCCCGCTTTCCATCGCCCCGTCTTCTTTTCGAAACGGCGTCACTCCGTGATACTTGATCGGATCCCTTTCCGCCGGATCGTATCCTTTTCCTTTTTGTGTGATCAAGTGAAGAAGAATCGGACCCTTCATCTTCTTCACCTTCTCGAGCATCTTTACGAGCCGAATCACGTCGTGTCCGTCTTCCGGGCCAATATATCCAAATCCTAAATCTTCGAAAAGCCCGCCCGGTGTTAAAACGTCCTTGAATCCCTTTTCCACCTTCTTAAAAAATCGCTCCGTCGCCGGTCCGATGATTGGAAGCCATTTTAAGAATGTATAAAAGATTCTCTTCCAGTGGTTGTAAAAATGGGATGTGATGATGTTGTTGAGATAGTTGGATATGGATCCTACGTTTTTGGAGATCGACATGTAGTTATCGTTTAGAATCACGATCATGTCTTTTTTCAAATGTCCCGCGTGGTTCATCGCTTCCAACGCCATTCCTGTCGCGATCGACGCGTCTCCTATGATGGCGACTACGTTGTAGTCCCCCCCTGTCAAATCCCTCGCGGCCGCCTCGCCGAGCGCTTGAGATATGGAAGTTCCCGCGTGTCCCGTATTGTAGAGGTCGTACGGCGATTCTTCCCGTTTTGGAAATCCGGAAAGTCCGTTGAATTTTCGTACCGTGTTAAGTCGGTCTTTTCTTCCGGTTAAGATTTTATGTGGATAGGTTTGATGTCCTACATCCCAGACAAGACGGTCCTTCGGAGTATCGAACACATAGTGAAGAGCAACCGTGAGTTCTACAACTCCCAGATTGCTTGCGAAATGCCCGCCCACTCCCGAGAGAGTGTCGATGATGTAATTTCGAACCTCTTCGCAGACCACCGGAAGTTTTTCCAGTGGAACGCTTCGGAGATCGGCCGGATAGTTGATTCTATCCAGCAGAGTTGGTTCCTGTTGCATGAAAACTTTCTATTCTAATTTTATAAAATTCTCAGCCTGCCTGCAAAGGTTTTCTTAATAGTTTTAGGTCTTCCTCGTTTACCAAGTCCAGAAGTTCATAGATCCGAACCGGCTGAGTCTTTCCCTTTACTTTAATCAAGTCCAGTTCTCTTGCGATGACCCTGTCCTTTACCTTTTCGTAGGTGTACTCAGAGATAATAATATGGGTTCCGTATTCCTTGTTCGTTCCTTCCAATCTGGATCCAAGATTGATGGTGTCTCCCATACAGGTATAATCCATCCTGTGGGAACTCCCCATGTTTCCGACGACCGCAGGTCCCGAATTGAGTCCGATTCCGATATCCATTTGAGGTAGATCCCGAGCTTTCCATTCTTCCTTGAGTGTCGCGAGTCTTCTCATCTGAGCCAATCCCGCCGCGCATCCATAGTAAGCGTGGTCTTCCAGAGGCACGGGCGCCCCCCAAAATGCCATGATCGCATCCCCCATGTATTTATCAATCGTTCCCTTGAATTCAATGATGATCTCCGTCATCTCCGATAAGTATTGGTTCAAGAATTGAACGAGTTCTTCCGGTCCCATTTTTTCGGACATTGTCGTAAATCCCCGGATATCGGAGAAGAAGATCGTAATGTCTCGCTTCGATCCTCCTAAGTTGAGGTTCTCAGGATTCTTAAGTAATTCGTCCACTACGTCTTTGGATACGAATTTGGAGAATGTACTTCGGATATATTTTACGTTCTCTTCTTCCGTCAAAATTCTAAATCCGATCAATCCGATGAAGATAAACAACTGTTCTAAGATCACGGATGGATAGAGGTGCACCAAATTGAATTCCGAAAAGTTTACCAGCGTTACTACGGAATAAAGAAACGCCGTCGCTAAGAAAAAGATAAACGCAAGCCACGTCTTTAGCCTCGGTTGGATGATCCCCGCCAAAATTCCGACGATGATTAGAATCAAAAATTCTCCCCAGAGAGGCAATTCAAAGAGAAAGTCTTGATTGAGAATCGTATTGATCGCCGCGGCGTGGTGCTCGATCCCTGACATATCTCCGAACGGAGATAAGTGCGTATCCTTTGCGGCGCCTGCACCGGTCGCATAATACATCGCGACTAGGAAAATCGTATTTTGAAATTGAGATGCCGTCTCCTCATTCCATTCGGTCGCCGCCTCGAAAACCTCGTGCGCCCGGAAGGAATAAAGTCCGCCCGGAAAGTTGATCTGCATCTGCCCGTCTTCGTCGATCGGAATCTTGATCTCCCTCTTTTCGTTCGGTCGATTCATGATGTCCTTGGTTTCCATCTTTAAGGACTTCCGATTAAAACTCGTAAGCGTCTTCTGAGGTATGTTCTTGATCTTCACATACTTTCCCATCACGACTTCCACGTCTTTTTTTACGTCGACCCCGAGATAATTGCACGCGATCATCAAGTCGATCGAAGGATAGTATTCGGTTTCTCTCAGCGGTCCCGCGTTTAGCAGTTTTGCCACGAGAGGCATTCTTCGATTGAGACCACTTTCGTCTTTTTTAATATTCGCAAATCCTAATCCGGACGCTTTTTCCGCTACGGGTTCAATCGGAGGTTGCGGAAATTTTAACCAGGATCTTCCGAGATCTCCCGGATCTTCCACATTCTCCAATTTGAATTTTCTCAATACGTCGATCCGATTTTCCAAATTGAGTATTGAACTCTTGGATTCTAAACTCGTTTCCATCGGGTAGTCAAACATGACCTGAGGATTTTTGGCTAACGCTTCCGCCATTTCTTCCGTCTGTCCCGGCTTGTAATCCACGAAGAAAATATCGAACATTAGCTGATTCGAGGTATTCTTAAATATGTCTATTATGTTTGCGTAATATTTCCAAGGAAGCGGCCATCTTCCCTGTAATTTTTCTAGAGAAGTAGTCGTGATCCCGATGATCTGGATGTCCTGTCTGGCTCCCGGTGGCGGGTTGTAACGTGTGTACTCGATCGTTCCTTCTTCCGATTCCTTTTCGCTCTTGTTTACCCCCGCTCTTAAGAGTGTAAATCGCCAAGAGACCGAAGATTCTTCCAACTCCGAGAGTGGCGTGAAGATCTGATAGAGAAAAAACATCACCAAGGAGACGACCACCGCAAGCCAGATACTCCCAGATCTCTGTTTGTCCGGCGTATTCTCGGCGATGAACTTATAAATCGGATACGCTGACAAGATGAGCGCCGCGAATCCACCTAAGAGAAATTCCGTGTTCTGGGAAAAGTTTGGGAAAAATGCCGTAAAGCTGATGAGAAGGATTCCTAAAATTCCTAAGATGATAAAGAGTATCTGCAAGGGTCTGATCTTAAATTTGGCTTCGCTCATTGTTTCCTCCGGGAAGAGATCGGGGATCAGTATCCTATCGGTCTGCGATTCGTCAATATTTTCCGGTTTCGAGGGTTCCCTCTTCGAGGTTGTTTTTGTCTTTTGTTTCCTTTTTTCAGTTCGTTTCGGGTTTTATTTTTCCGTTTTGTCAATTTTTTGACGCTTTTTTCTCCGGGAGACTTTGGAGCGGAACCGTCCTTTGTATGGGGAATTCTTCTTTAAGGTCTGGTGTTACTTCTTGCGAAATTCGGAGAAAGGGGAATCTTTGCACGCTCCTCATTCCGGATGCGTTCGTGATTTCGAGAGGTTTGGAGGCGAGATTTCTGAGGTCGTCTTTGAGGGATCTTTTGTTTCGGTTTGATGAGGTTTTGATTCGAAAAAAGTTTTTGGGGAAGAGGTTGGTTTATGCGAGATACCAGGAGGAGGATCTCAACCTGAAGAAGATGAATTTTCGGCCTTTTGAGGAGGATTGGGTAAAGTTAGGAATCCTGGCTTGGGGATTGGGTGTGTCCCGTTGCCTTCTTTTTTCTATTTTATTAGAATTGGATAGTGAATTAATGAATCACCGTAAAACAAAAACGACTGGAGTTCCAACAACCCTTTCTATTACAAGAAAGTTGATCTTTTTAAAAAAAGAAATTTCGAGCGAAATCCGCAAATCACGGAGCCATCCAACGTAAAAAAAGAACCGATTCCTTCCCATCGTTTCCCAAACGGAGCTTCGATTTGTTCGGAGCATACCCGTCTTTTATCTCATAGAAGAACGAACCTCTGAAGCATACAAAAATAACTTTTCTCCACAACCATCCTTGTCACTCCCGTTCTCTTCAATGATCCTCTGCACCGCCGAACCGATGATTACACCGTCGGCGTATCTCGAAATTTCCTTGGCTTGATCTGCAGAAGAAATCCCAAAGCCGGCGCAAACAGGAAGGGAAACCACTTTCTTCACAAACTTGATTCTTTCTTCCAGACCTTCTGAGAGAGCTCTTCTTTCTCCGGTAACACCGTAAGAAGTCACGTAGTAGATAAAACCGGAAGCAAGCGACTTCATAGAACGAATTCTCTCTTCCGTTGTGGCCGGAGTCACAAGGTGAATAAAATCAATCTTCCTCTTTTCGAGTTGAGTAAAAAATTCTTCCGCTTCCGGGGTATCGTACGGAAGATCGGGAATGATCAAACCTTGAATACCGGAATTCTTCGCCATCTCCGTAAAAACTTCCAAACCCATAGAATACAGAGGATTAAAATAAGTCAGATAAACAAGAGGCGTTTCCGGGTGCAACTTATGAATCGCGGCGGTCACTTCCAAAATTTTCTTCATCGAAAACGGATGAGCTAATGCCCTTTTAAAAGCCTTCTGAATCACGGGCCCATCGGCCACAGGATCTGTAAACGGAATCCCCAATTCTAAGATACCGGCTCCACCCCGTATGAGCGCATCCGCCCAAACTACTGAAGAATCGTAATCGGGATCGCCTAACGAGATATAGGGGATAAAAACACTTTTCTCATCCGAGAATACGGCAGATATCGCGCTCAAGAAAATTCTCCTTTTCTCAGTCTCGCCACTTCGGCTACGTCCTTGTCCCCTCTTCCAGATAAACAAATTAGAATGTCTTCCTTCTTTCCCATCTCTTTCGCGAGACTTTTTGCATATTGAAAAGCGTGAGCTGTCTCTAATGCGGGAATGATTCCTTCGATGCGACAAACTTCTAAAAAGGCGTCTAACGCACCTTCGTCGTTTACGTTCGCGTATGTCACTCTTCCGCTCTGATGAAGATACGCGTGTTCCGGGCCTACTCCTGGATAATCAAGTCCAGCCGAAACGGAATGAGCGGGAACGATCTGACCGAATTCGTCCTGAATCACCAGAGTTTTGGTTCCGTGTAAGAATCCGGTTTTTCCAAACGCCATAGTTGCTGAGTGAGAACCAGGCGTAGAAGAATAGCCTCCGGCCTCGACACCGTAGAGTTTTACTTTTTTATCTTTGATAAAACCATAAAACATCCCGATCGCGTTGGAACCGCCTCCGACGCAGGCAACGACCGCGTTCGGAAGTTTTCCATTCTCTTTTTTAAATTGTTTTCTGGATTCGATTCCGATCACGGATTGAAAGTCTCTTACGATCGTCGGAAACGGATGCGGTCCGATCGAAGAACCCACGATATAGTGTGTATTAGAAACATTTAATGCCCAGTCTCTCATCGCCTCGCTGGTGGCGTCTTTGAGAGTGGCGGTTCCCGCGGAAACGCCTACGACCTTCGCGCCCATCATTCTCATGCGAATCGCATTGAGTTCTTGACGACGCAAATCCTCGTCGCCCATGTAAACGACGGTTTCCAACTGGAACATCGCTCCCACGGTCGCGGTCGCAACGCCGTGCTGACCCGCTCCGGTTTCGGCGATGATTCTTGTTTTTCCCATCGCTTTTGCGATCAGAACCTGACCGATCGTATTGTTGATCTTATGCGCTCCGGTATGATTGAGATCTTCTCTCTTGAGCCAGATTCTCGCGCCACCCCAGGCCTTTGTTAGACGTTCCGCATAAGTCAGCGGAGAAGGTCTTCCGATATAATTCTTACGATAGTATTCGAGTTCTTTTTTGAAGTGTTTGTTCTTCTTTAACTTCTTGTACGTGGCTTCGAGTTCCACGAGAGCGTCGTGAAGAATTTCAGGAGAATAACGTCCGCCGAATTCCCCGAAGTATCCTTCCTTCTCGGAATGTTTTGATTCTTTTCCCATACCTACTCCAACTCTGCAAAGAGTTCTTGGCGAAGCGATTCTACTCGAGTTGTAAAATCTTCAAAATCGGTAAAAACAAAGGATTCTTCTTTATCCTTTTTGCGATTGTAGATCGAAAGTTCTCCGTTTTCGAAGAATTTTTTTCCGATCGTGACTCGGATCGGAAAACCGATGAGTTCGGAATCTTTTAGTTTAAATCCCGGGCCGAGATCGCGGTCGTCCCAGAAAACTTCGACACCTTCATTCTTTAGAACATTATAAAATTCTTCTGCTTTTGCGTATTGTTCTTCACCTTTCGTGATGCTCACAAGAGTCACTTCGAAAGGCGCGATGCTGATCGGCCAAAAAATCCCCTTCTCGTCGTTACACTGTTCGATCACGGTCGCGAGAGTTCTGTTGACCCCGATTCCGTAACAGCCCATCGTAAGCGTTCTCGCTTTTCCGCTTTGATCCAGGACTTGAATCCCGAAAGCCTTAGTGTATTTTTCTCCGAGTTTGAAGATATGCCCAACCTCGATTCCTTTTTCAGCTTTTAAGGGAGAATTACAATTCGGACAAAGATCCCCTTCTCTTGCTAATGCGACATCCGCAAATTCGGGAAGATTGGAGATCTCCTTTTCCAAGATAAAACCTTGGATATGAAGATCTTCCTTCCCTCCACCGACGACATACGGAAGTTCTTTTTGCAAGGAACGATCGTATAAAACCTTTACTTTTTCATTCGGCGAAATCGGCTGAATAAAACCGGGAACCAGCCCGAGTTCTCCGATTTCCAAATCGCTCATCGGCTCCGTATCCACAATTCTCAGAAGAGAATGAAGTTTGTGAAGATTGAGTTCCAGATCTCCGCGGAGATACACGAGAATTTTTTTCTTCTCAGATTTTAAAGCTACTGCCTTGATCGTTTCCTTCGCGGAAATTCCGAGAAACTGACTCACTTCTTCGATGGTCTTTTTACCCGGAGTCGAAACTTCCTTTTTTTCGGGAAGCGCAGAAGGAATATTCTCTTTTTCTAATACAAGAGGAGTCTTTTCGCTGTTCGAACTGTAATCGCACTTCGCGCAAAGAAGCAGGGTTTCTTCTCCGATCGGAGATACGACCATAAATTCTTCGGAAGTCGAACCGCCCATACTTCCGGAATCTGCAAGAACGGGAATGGTCTTGAGGCCGCAACGATCGAACATTTTTCGATACGCGACTCTCATCGCTTGATAGGTTTCGTCCAAAGAAGCGTCGTCTATATGAAAAGAATATGCATCTTTCATAATAAACTCTCTCGAACGAATCACTCCGAATCGAGGACGAATCTCATCCCGAAACTTCGTCTGGATCTGATAGACGTTGATCGGAAGATCCTTATAAGATTTCAAAAGCGGCTTTACGAGATAACTAAAAGATTCTTCGTGAGTTGGCCCGAGCGCGTATTTGAGGTCGTGTCGATCTTGGATCCGAAACATTTCTTTTCCCATCGCGTTCCATCTTCCGCTCTGTTCCCAGAGTTCAGAAGGAGTGAGAATGGGAAGATCGAATTCCAAGGCCCCGGTTGCGTTCATTTCTTCTCTTACGATCTGCTTGATCTTTTGAAGAATTCTCACACCAAGAGGGAGATAGAAGTAAAGACCGGCTGAGGATTTACGAACCAAGCCGGCGCGGATCATCAGTCGGTGGGACGCGACAACCGCGTCCGCAGGATTTTCTTTTTCTGTGGGTAAAATATATTTCGATGCTTTCATGCGTTTTAGAAAAATCGCGTTACATCGTTGAAGGTGACGTAGAGTCCGAGTCCGAGTAAGAATAAAAATCCAATTCTAAAAATCGACTCGATCACTTTACCCGGAAGAGGTCTTCCGGTGATCGCTTCATACGCGTACAATACGATATGTCCACCGTCAGCCATCGGAATGGGAAGTAAATTCATTATCATCAGAGCGATCGAGATCCTCGCGACAAACTCCAAGTAAGTCTGCCAACCGATTTCCAAACTGATTCCGGCGTAAGATACGATTCCAACGGGGCCGGAAAGGCTGTCCTTTACGGAAAGAATTCCGGAAAACAACATGCCGATTCCTTTAAGAGTGGTTTCCACATTCTCATAGACGTCTGTTCCCGCGACGACAAAGGATTCTAAAAATCCGAGTTCTCTGGCCATCGGTTCCGGATTGAATTTCATGTTCGGCCTGAATCCGAGAAGTCCGATCGGTCTTACCTTCGGCTCGGCTTCGAGTCTCAGATTTCCCATGTCTACGGTTACGGATTCTCCATTTTTACCTTTAACGTATGCGAGAAGTTCTTCAAAACTCGGAAAGGTTTTTCCATCCACGGCCAAGTTGAGAAGTTTTTGTCCGAGCTCGGGATCGTAACTCGCGAATTGATACGATTCAAGTCCGAGTTCTGGAAATCTTTTGTCTCTTAGATTCTTAAATTCTAATATGTTTGCTCCGAGAACGGGAACGTCCACGTTTGCAATTTCGGTGGACCAAGGATTGACCAACGGATAGGTCTTACGATCGACCACGATCTTTACGGTTTGATTCTGATATTCTCCCAGAATTTTCTGTAGTTCGCCTACGGTGGAAACGGCTCTTCCGTTGATCGTCTGGATCACGTCGCCGTCGTTTAAATACGTCAAAGCTCGAGAACGAAGGAGACTTTCTTTTTCTTCTTTCTCCTTTTCCAAAAGAACTTCCGCGGGAATGTCTCTTCCTTCGACCGCCTTTTTCAGACGCTCTTGGTAGTAGTTCTCGGCTTCATGAGTTTTGTCCAACTTGGAGGAAAGCCAGTGTTGAAATTGTTCGGAATAACTGAATGTCGCGACGACCCTTCTATCTCCGAAGGGTTCGACTCCGATCGTGGGAATTCCGGAAGCTCGTTTTGGATTGTAGACGATACGAGGGGTCACGATCCATTCCAGCTTATTTCCTTCTCTTTCTCCTTCGAGTTTCAACGCCGCACCCGAAGAAAGTCCGACGCCGGTTACGATGTCTTCAAACTTTTCGGTTTTGTTTCCATTGATGCTAAGAATTCGGTCTCCAGTTCTAAGACCGGATTGATACGCGGCGGAGAATTCCTGATCTGCGGGATCGATAAAGATTCTGTTTCCCGGAGGATTGTGTCCGAGAAAATTCAAAATCAGTAATAAACCAAAACCGAGAAACAAATTGAAAAGAGGACCGCCGAGCACGGGAATCATTCTTTTGAGAGGCGGAGTGGATAATAGTTCTCCGGGTTCTCCTTTGATTTCTCCGCCGTAGTCGTCGCCTTTAAAAAGAACGTAACCTCCGACCGGGATCGCGGTGATCTGATAAGTCGTTTCTCCGATCTTCTTCTTCCAGATTCCTCTTCCATATCCGATCGAAAAGATTCTCGCCTTCACACCGACGAGCATTCCACAGAGAAGGTGTCCCAGCTCGTGGATAAAAATAGAAATTGCCAACATAAATACGGCGCCTAATACCATGATCAACATGCGGATAAAGCCTTCCTTGATTTCAGATTTCTGACGGTCTCCCTGGCAACACGATCTGCGTCTTCGTAACCTTCCAGGGTGTCAGGATACGTGATTGGAATTTCGTCTAACGCGGCGGAGATGTATTGGGGAATGTCCACAAAACGAATCTCGTCTTTTAAAAACAATTCTACCGCCGCCTCGTTGGCCGCGTTAAAAATAGAAGGAGCCGTTCCACCTGTCTTCCCGGCTTCGAACGCGAGGGCCAAGCCAGGATAACGTTTCAGATCCGGTTCCCTAAATTCCAATTTTCCCCAATCCTTCGCAGGATGAGACCGTAAAATCTTAGGCACGGGTTCCGGATGAAAGAGAGAATGTGCGATCGGAAAGATCATATCGGGATAAGAAGCGTAAACAAAAGAAGCGCCGTCTTTCAGTTCCACGAGTCCGTGGGCGATGCTCTGCGGATGAATGACGACCCCGATCTTCTCGTAAGGGAATCCGAAAAGAAAATGAGCTTCGATGACCTCGAGTCCTTTGTTGATCATTCCGTTGGAGTCGATCGTAATCTTAGGGCCCATGCTCCAGGTCGGATGGTGGAGCGCCTGTTCCTTTGTGATCAAAGGCAACTGATCAATGGGCAAATCCCGAAAGGAACCGCCCGATGCGGTGAGAATGATTTTATCCACAGAATCGGGTTTTATGGATTCCAAAAGTTGAAAGAGAGCGTTGTGTTCCGAATCGACCGGCACCACTTTTGTACTATGTTTACGAATCAGGGAATTGATTAGGGGACCGGATGTGACTAATGTTTCTTTATTAGCGATTCCTAATCTTTTCCCGGAGGTGATCGCAGCGATCGTTGGACGTAAACCCACGGAACCTACGATGGCGGTGATCACGATTTCGATGGAAGAATCTTTGACAAGCTCGGTGAGAGCGGATTCTCCATACAGAATTTCAGTCTTTCCGATTTTGTTTCCGAGAACGGATCGATCCGCGCTTTCCGAGCTTACGCATATAAACGAAGGAGAAAATTCTTTCTGAATCTCCAGAGCTTTCTGGAGATTGGAATGAACGCTGAAAGAATGAAGTCTAAATTCTTCCGGAAAGGTGCGTAGAACCTTGAGAGTGGATTCTCCTACCGAACCCGAAGCGCCCAGAAGACAGACGGAGGTTGCCATATCCAATTAGACTTGGAAACCAAGATTCCCCTTGATCTGGAGATAATAATATAACACTGGAATCGTGATCAAAAGAGCGTCGGCCAAATCCAAAACTCCGCCGTGCCCTGGAATCAAAGAACCCGAATCCTTGATCTTCGCGTCGCGTTTCATCGCGGACTCGAGTAAGTCTCCGATCACGCTCACGAGAGAAATGATCACGGAAATCAAAAACACTTCCACTCCGCTAATAGCGGATCGGGTTCCGGTAGAATTCTCCCAGATCGCGTTGAAGATAAAAACGGAAACGATCGCGGTAACGATCCCAGTCGCGTAACCTTCCCAAGTTTTTTTAGGAGAGATCGCAAGGCCAGCCGGATGTCGACCGAACCATCTTCCTCCAAAATACGCTCCCGCATCGGTCAAGAACGTGATGACGGAAACGAGAATGATATAGTAGATCCCCTGCCCCATTCCCAAAAGAAGAAGAAGATGTCCGAGAGGAACCGCCGTATAAAACACGCCGAGGAACGTGGACGAAACCGAAAAGATCGCTCCGTCTAACGGGCGTCTGGTGATCTGAAGAGTAAAGATGATGATAAATAAAAGAAGAAACGCGACCGGAACCGGATCAAACGGAGGCACAAAATATTTGATGTATTGAAGAAAGAATAAAGGGGGATCGAACTTGTTCTGAGAAGCGATAAAACGGAAATAATAAAACGTAAGAATGACGAACATAAAAAATGTTCCCGTTCCGCGAAACGGTCTTCCTTCGTCGCCTCGATCCGCCAAATTATAGAATTCTTTGATTCCTATAAAACCGCCCAAAAGAAGAATCAAATAAGACTGCAGATAATAAAAATCCGCATAGAATATCATAAAAAGATAAAATACTACTAATACCGCGGCAGACGCGATTCTTTTGGAAGTTTCACCCATTCTCCAGTCCTCCGAATTTCCGGGTTCTGGTTTCATACCATTTTAAGGAATCCACCAGAGAATTTTTGTCAAAGTCGGGCCAGAGAGTATCGGTAAAATACAGTTCCGCATAGGCGGACTGCCAAAGTAGAAAATTAGAGAGTCTTTGTTCTCCGGCCGTTCTGATCAGTAAATCTACGGGAGGAAGGGTGGACGTATATAAAAATTTTTCGAGTTCTTTTTCTTTCAACGGCTTTTCAAAAGAGACTTTCGAACGTTTTCTTTCTAAAAAAACCTCTTGAGCCGCTCTTAAAAGTTCATCCCTCGATCCGTAATTCAAACAAAAGTTAACTGTGAGATTCTTATTCTTTTTTGTTTTATCGATCGCGAAGTCGATCTTGTCCAAAACCCCTCGAGTCAGACGTTTTCTGCTCCCGGAATGATGGATCCGAATTCCTCGCGCATGGATCGTATCCAAACGGGTTTCTATAAATTCGATGAGAAGATTGAAGATGGAACGAATCTCTGTGATCGGGCGTTTCCAATTCTCCGTAGAAAACGCATAGAGAGAAATATTCTGAAGACCGAGTTCGAGACTTGCGTCCATAAGACGATCGATCGCTTGAGCGCCTTCTCGATGACCTTCGGACCTCGACTTTCCCCGAGCCGTGGCCCAGCGACCGTTGCCATCCATGATAACGGCGATATGTTTCGGGAGATTGGACTTGAGGAAGCCCACGTTAGATCGTCGTGATTTCCTTTTCCTTCTCTACGGTCAGAGCGGAAATTTTTTCGATATAAGAATCGGTGATTTTTTGAATCTGATCCTGAACTGTTTTGATTTCGTCCTGAGACATCCCTTCGGTATGTCTTTTCAGATCTTCCATAGAATCTCTGCGGATATTTCGGATCGCGACTTTCTTTTCTTCGGACTTAGATTTTACAACTTTTGCAAGTTCTTTCCGTCTTTCTCCGGTCAACTCGGGAATGATGATACGAATCACAACTCCGTCGTTCGAAGGTTGTAAACCCAGACCCGAAGTCTGAATCGCTTTCTCGATATCCTTCATGATTCCCTTATCGTAAGGGGAGATCGTAAGAGTTCTCGGTTCCGGAACTGAAATGTTTCCGAGCTGATTGATCGGAGTTTGAGTTCCGTAATAATCCACTCGAATGTCTTCCACAAGGGAAGGGTTCGCTCTTCCGGTGCGGATGGTACCAAAGTCCTTTTTTACGAGGTCTATGGTTTTATCCATCTTCGTTTTCATTCCTGAGATGATTTCTTCACTGGCCATCGATTTTTATGTCCTCCGAATTAGAGATCAGGGTTCCGATGTTGGTTCCGGCAACGAGGTCTTTTAGATTCCCTCTTTTGAAGATATCAAAAACAATAATGGACATATTGTTTTCCATACACAAACTAAGAGCGGTAGAATCCATCACCTTCAATCGACGATTGATCGATTCCATAAATGAAATTTGAGAATAACGTTTTGCAGTGTTGTCTTTTTTCGGATCCGCGGTGTAAACTCCGTCCACCTTTGTGGCCTTGAGAATCACGTCGCAGCCTACTTCCACAGCGCGAAGACTCGCGGTCGTATCCGTGGTGAAATAAGGATTTCCGGTTCCACCCGCGAAGATTACGATTCTTGACTTTTCCAAGTGACGAACCGCGCGACGGCGAATATAACTCTCTGCAATGGAATTGATTTCGATCGCAGACTGAACTCTTGTATAGAGTCCTTTTTTTTCACAAGCGTCTTGAAGTGCGAGCGCGTTCTGGATGGTCGCGAGCATTCCCATATAATCCGCGGTAGCTCGGTCGATTCCCGCTTTGGCAAGATTGGTTCCTCGGATGATGTTTCCACCGCCGACAACCAGAGCGATCTCGACGCCGAGATCGTGAACTTCTTTGATTTCTTCTGCGAGAGAATGGGCCTTATTGGTATCAATCCCGAATTCTCCCTCCCCGGCGAGCGCCTCTCCGGAGAGTTTGATCAGAATTCTTTTATACTTCGCTTCTGCTGCCAAAACTTAGAGTCCACCTACCTGAAAGCGGACAAAACGAGCGATCAGAATATTCTCGCCGAATTTTGAGATCGCTTCCTTGACTAGGTCGTCTATCGTTTTAGAATCGTCTTTGAAAAACGCTTGGTTTACGAGGCAAGCTTCGGAAATATATTTCTTAATCTTTCCAGGAAGAATCTTGTCGATCTGCTCCGCTTTTTTGCCTTCGGCTTCCAGCTGCGCTCTCATAATTCCTTTTTCTTTTTCCAGATCTTCGGCAGGAATCGATTCTTCGTTCAAATAGAGAGGATTCATCGCGGCGATTTGCATGCAGATTTCTTTTCCAAGGGCTTCGAAGTCTTCATTCTTAGAAACGAAGTCAGTCTCGGAGTTGAGTTCAACCAAAACTCCGATTTTTCCGTTCCCGTGAATGTAAGAAACCACTCTTCCTTCTTTGGTTTCTCTTCCGGCTTTCTTAGCCGCCTTCGCGATTCCTTTCTCACGGAGCCAAGTAATCGCTTTTTCGATATCTGCGTTGTTTTCTTCGAGAGCTTTTTTGCAGTCCATCATCCCTGCGCTCGTTCTCTCTCTGAGTTCTCTGATTAAATCTGTAGATACTGCCATTTCGTAGAATTCCTTACTCGTTCTTGTCTACTTCGATCGTAGTAGTAGCAGGCTCTTCCGGAGTTACTACCGGAGTAGTCGTGCCGGCTTCCAAAGCAGCCGCTGCTGCAGCTGCCGCCGCAGCCTTAGATTTTTTAGATTCAGGATCTTCGTCCATGATGAACTTTCCACTCTCATCATATTCTCCTTGATATTCCAGAGCCAGAGCTTCGGAATCCAGATCTTCACTGAATCGAGGTTGTTCTACAACTCCACCCGTTCCTTCGATCACTGCGTTGGCCATAGTTTCGAGGAAGAGAGAGATCGCACGGATCGCGTCGTCGTTACCCGGAATCGGGAAGTCGATTAATTCAGGATCACAGTTGGTGTCCACTACCGCGAAAATCGTAAGACCGAGTTTTCTCGCTTCTTTTACAGCGATTTCCTCTTTCTTAGGATCGATCACGAACATGATTTCCGGAATGGTAGCCATGTCTTTGATTCCACCGAGAGTTTTACGAAGTTTATCCAACTCTCTTCTCAGAGTGAGGATTTCTTTTTTCGTTTTTACTTCTTTCTCGAAGCTGTTGTCCGCTTCCATTCCTTCGAGTTTTTTGAGACGAGCAATACTCTTTTTAACCGTGTTCCAGTTGGTTAAGAGTCCGCCCGGCCAGCGGTTATTGATAAAGAACATATTAGAGCGGATGGCTTCTCTTTCGATCGCGCCTCTCGCTTGTTTCTTCGTTCCCACAAAAAGAACTTTTTTGCCGTCTGAAGTTTGTTTTTTCAGAGCGTCGTAAGCTTCTTTTGCTTTTTGAACGGTCTTTTGAAGATCGATGATGTGAATCCCGTTTCTTGCCGTAAATACATACGGCGCCATTTTGGGATTCCATTTGCGAGTCTGGTGTCCGAAGTGTACTCCGGTTTCCAGAAGGTTTTTCATTGAAATCACTGACATGTTTTACCCCTTTTTTAGTATGAAATACAACGTCGCTACGAGTCCTATCAGACTAGCAGGGGTAAATTGTATCTCAACCTTGATTACGTAGAGTTCAAATTTGATTGCTTCTCGGAGCAGGTAGGAAGAAAAAAAAGAAACGCCTGTTAGGCGATCGAGAATGACTCCCGTCACGGCTCCTGCGAAAAATCCAAGGAGCAGAATGAGGGCGATTTTGCCTATCTCAGCCCTGTCCGTAGGCTTTTTCGGGTTAGCAGATACCACTTTTTACTGGTTTAAGCGTGGGTCAATCTTTATTGGGCTGGATCATCTCACAGTTCCCGTCAAAGATCACTCCGTCTGCAATTTGAAGTTTGGAAGTTTTGATATTCCCGTTTACCTTGCCCGTAGACAACATTTCCAGCTTTTGAGTCGCGATTACGTTGCCGGTAATCTCGCCGCCGACGATCACGGTGCCCGCTTTGATGTTGGCGCGCACTTTGGCTCCTTCGCTCACGAGAAGAAAACCTTCGGATTCGATCTCTCCTTGGAACTCGCCCGAGATCTCGAGCGGTTTTTGGAAGTTTAGAATCCCGGAAAAGGAAGTTTCTTTTCCGAGAACTGTGGAAATCGCTCCGTATTCTGTGATCGGACGAGCGGTTCTGGTTACGGGTTTTTTAGACATGGATTCTCTTATTTAGTTTTCATTTCAAAAACTCCGTCCCAGTCGTCTGGAGGAGGAGTTGTGATAAAAGCCTGGCAACGGCCGATGTATTTTTTAGAAGGACCGTCTTCGGGAGAAAGTTCGGTCGCCTTTTGAAACTTTTCGAGGGCTTCCGCAAACTTTCTGGTTTTGTATAAGCTCAAACCTTCGTTGTAAAATTGAATGGTTTGTTTCATCGTTTCAGAGATCATCTTTTACTCCCTATAAAGCACTACGACTGCGGTGGAATAATTCTCGGCGTGGCTGATCGAAACCGAACATCCGCTGTACCCTTTGGTAAGAAACAATTCTTTGGATTTTCCGTGGAGTACCAATTCTTTTTTTCCAAATTCCTTTCCGAAAAGTTCGATTTCACGCATATCTAAAATCACTTTGTCTCCGGGTTCGATCGCTTTGATAAAGGCTTCCTTTACGCAAAACCTTCCGCTGAGATGAGGAATCGGATCCTTACGATTGCTGCAGTATTCTCTTTCGGATTCGGAAAAGACCCGTTTTAAAAAACGGTCCCCGTGTTTTTCCAAAAGTTCTCGGATTCTAGAGTTTTCAACGATATCGTTGCCGACGGAAATTTTCATTCTTCTTCGAGGAGCTCCGGATTGGAATCGGGTTCGATCGTATTCTCTTCTTCTCCGTTGTCCCCTTCTTCGCCGCCGGATTTGTCCTTATCGGGTTTGATCTTATAAAGAATCGAAATTCGATCCGGAAAAACTCCGAGGATATCGACCGCCTTTAAGGAAGGGGCCTTGGTCAACTTGATCTTTGCAAAAACCGGTTTGTTGTCCGGGAGAATTTTCTTGGTCTTCGGATCATATTTATGAGAACAGACGACGCTCGCAGAAAGCCCCTTGATGACTTGAATACTCTTTAGAGGAGTTTTCGACTGGAGTTTTACGGAAACTTCCGGCTCTGAGAATTCTGCCTCCAGATTCTTATCCAAACTCTGGCATTTGATCGGAATTCCGAGAAGAAGGGTTTCACCCGCGTTAGACGCGCTTGCAAAGATGTTCACTCGAATCGTGACTTCCTTTACGTTATCCCTTACCTTCACGCTCGCCGGAAAATCCGGAAGTTTGTGTTTGATCGTAAACGACTCGGTTTTGTCTTTGAGAGAAATCGCAGGAAAGTTGATTTTTCCCAGGTCGTCCAAAACTCCCGGAGGACCGCTGACGTGAATCACCGAAGGAGAAATAAAGGGTCCCGTCTTAACATAGTTAGGCGGAAGATCCCCGGTAAACTTCACGTCGATGGGAAGAAATTTTCCGGAGTTCGATTCTACGGTTACTTTGACCTTATCCTTGAGTTTTGTAATGCGAAGTCCGGCCGGAGCCCCCGAAATCCGATGAAGGGAAACCGAATTTTCTCCGGGTTTGAGATCGGCGGCGCTTACGTGCGCTTTTAAGAATTGGGAATAATAGTTCACGTATTCCCTAACCCCTTCCACTTTTACCGGAAAGGTTTTGTCCGAAGTTTTGGAAACGGTAAGAGAGCCGCCTAACTTCGGATATTCGATCGGGATATTGATTTCTTTTACGAGTATTTTAGAATTTTGTAAATTTACGTAAAAAAGAATCGCGAGAAGAATCGATCCGAGTTTTGCCTGCCAGTTGTTGAAGATTCGTTTCAGCATCTTGGTTAACCCGTCTTATCGTCCGAAGCAAGACTGTGCTTCTCCGAACCCGTAACTCTTTTTTGAAGGATCGTATTCACGAAATTCTTAAGCTCTATGGGTTTGACCGGATGAGTCATTTCTCCGTCGTAACAAACCGAAATTTCTCCGGTCTCCTCGGAAGTAACGATCACGATCGAATCCGATTCTTCCGAAATTCCGAGTGCGGCCCTGTGCCTTGCACCCATTCTCGCGTCGTCCAAATTCTGAGTCATCGGTAAGAACGCACCCGCGCATGCGATTCGGTTTTGTTCGATGATCACGGCCCCGTCGTGAAGCGCCGAATTCTTTTTAAAAATCGTAAGGAGCAAACTGGTCGAGATGATCGCGTCCAATTGTACGGACTGATCGATGATTTCTTTCAGACTGTTTTCACGAACGATCGCGATGAGGGAACCGGTCTTATTCTTCGCCATGATCTTTACGGCTTCGGTGATCTCTTCCAGATCGGTCATCTGCTTTAATAAAAAGGGTTGAAAGATTTTCATCTTGGAAAGATCGGCGGTGATCTTTCTGAGTTCGGGTTGAAGCAAAACGATGATCGCAAAGACGAGAGCCGGGCGGATGTTTTCTATGATCCAGTCGAGGAGTTCGAGCTCGAAGTAACTCGCAAAAATTCCCAAGAGCCAGATAAGTGCGACTCCGAGGAGAAGTTGAATCCCGCGGGTTCTTCGAATCGTCGTGTAGAATTGATAGATAAGAACGCTGACGATGAGGACGTCGAGAATGATGATAAACGGATTTTTACCGAGAGGAAAAAGGGATATGTTCTTGAAAAAAAACAAAACGTCCCCTTCTCCTTACAATCCTAAAACCGCAAACATATCGTAAAGTCCTGGTTTGCGGCCGACCAAAAATTCAGCGGCGTGAACGGACCCGACCGCGAAGGTCTTCCGATCCTGGGCCTTGTGTGTGATTTCGATTCTTTCTTCGGGTGTAAAAAAATAAACCGTGTGATCTCCGATCACTTCTCCGGCGCGGAGGGTATGAATTCCGATTTCCTTTGAGTCCCTTTCTTTGAGAATTCCGTGTCTTCCGTGCACTACATTCTTCTCCGTTCTGCCTAACGTTTCGAGAAGAATACTTTTTAATTTTTCGGCGGTTCCGGAAGGAGCGTCCTTTTTATGACGATGATGAATGTCTTGGATTTCGATGTCGGAAATTTCTCCCATCACCTTGGCCGCGATTTCGGTTAACTTAAAAAGAAGATTCACACCGATGGACATGTTCGGTGAAAATACGATCGCGATTTCTTTCGATGCGACTCGAAGAGAATCCTTTTGTAATTCCGTAAGACCGGTGATGCCGACGACCAAAGGTTTTTTTAATGAGACACAAGCCTTGAGAGTAACATCCAAATTCTGATGTGTGCTAAAATCGATCACACAATCCGCACCTTGAACTGCGGCGTGAATATCCGACGTAAAGGAAACTCCGTTCTGCTTGATTCCCGAATGCAAACCCGAATCCATTCCTAAAAAAACGGAACCGGAACTGACGACGGAAGAAGACAATTCCGACTTGGAAGACGTGGAGAGAACCGTGATGATGGCGCGCCCCATTCTTCCAGAGCCTCCGATGAGTGCGATCTGAAATTTTTTCTCGGACATGGTCACTCGTATCCTTTTTCTTTCAGACTTTCGAGGACTTTTCGAAATTTCGCGCTCGTTTCATTCTGCGTGAGCGGAGTCATCGGAAGACGAATCTCGGAAGAACAATGTCCGAACCAACTCATCGCGGCTTTGATCGGAATCGGATTGGTTTCCATAAAGGCAAGCGCAAAGACTTCTATAAAATCATAATGAATCTTTCTAGCTTCCGCAATTTTTCCGTCGTGAAAATTTTGAACGAGCTCAACCAAAGCCTTTGGAAATAAATTGGAAACCACGGAGACAACCCCGACACCGCCGATCGCAAGAAGTGGAAGTGTAAGATTGTCGTCTCCGGAAAGAACGGTCATCTTGTGACCTACGAGAGAAATCAACTTGGACATCTGACCGAGGTCCCCCGTCGCTTCCTTCATCGAACGAATGTGTTTTACTTCGCTTAGACGAAGAACGGTTTCCGGAAGAAGATTTACGGAGGTTCTTCCGGGAATATTATAAAGCATTACCGGAACGGAAGAATGTTCTGCGATCGCTTTGAAGTGTTGAAAGAGTCCTTCTTGGGTCGGCTTGTTGTAATACGGATTTACGGAAAGAATCCCGTCCACTCCGTCCTTACACGCTGCCTCGGTGAGTTCGATCGCTTCCTGAGTGGAATTGGAACCGGTTCCGGCCACGACCTGGATTCTATTTTTTACCGCCTTGACGGTTTCACGGATGAGCTCCGCGTGTTCTACGTGGGAAAGAGTCGGAGATTCTCCGGTCGTTCCACAAGGAACCACTCCGTTGACCCCGGCCTTGATTTGTTTTTCCAGAAGTTTGAAATAGCTATCGTAATCAATTTTTCCGTTTTTGAATGGTGTGATAATCGCTGTATAGACGCCCTGGAACATATAGTGACGTTCCCAAGTTTGGCCTGATTTGGCAATCAAAATCGGTTCGATTTCTGATTGCGAAAGAGAAGGTTTCGTCCAATCTGGAATGCCAGTGGATCAAATCGCAAACTTCTGGAACCCGGGAATTCTTTCCGTCCTTCTCTTTCTTATCACCGCAATCCTTTCTTGGATTTACGTCCGTTCGGAGTCATTTGGAATCGCAGACGTCTCCAACGAGAGAAGTATGCACAGCGGAGTGACCAAAAAGTCAGGAGGAATCTGGATTTTTCTTTCCGTATTCTCCATCGCCTTGGTTTGGTTCGGCGGTTTTGAGAATGCGGAGGACAAGGTGCTCTTATTTTTCGCGGGTCTCGTTTTCTTTTTTGTAATCGGACTCGCGGACGACCTACTTTCTCTCGGCGCGGGAATTCGTCTGTTGTTGGAAGTCGCGTTTTTGATTTTTTTCTTTCAACTCTTGCCCGTGAACTTCACTCTTCTCGGTTGGAAACTCGATGGAATCCCGGGAGCTTCAACGTGCGTTTTGATCGTCTACGTGTTGTTCGTCGTTAACGTATGCAACTTCATGGATGGTTTGGATTCTTTTCTTTCTTCTCATTTTTTACTCGCGGTCTTTGCTTTCCCGTTTTTATTTCATTCTTCTTTGCCTCCGATCTATCTCTGGATCTGCGCCGGAGTTTTCGGTTTCCTTGTTTTCAATCTTCCCAAGGCTCATCTGTTTATGGGAGACGCGGGTTCGCTTCCTCTCGGTTACGCGATCGCCGTTTTACCGCTTCTTTTTATCAACGAGAAGAATTGGCCTTCGTTTGAGATCACTTCCGCATTCTTCTTGCTTCCCGTTTTTTTTGTGGATGGGATTCTAACGATTCTTCTTCGCCTAAAAGATAAGGAGAATATTCTGAGGGCGCACAGGAGACATCTCTATCAACTCGTTGCCGTAAGAACGGAAAAAAAAGGGCTCGTGTCGATTGCTTTCACGGCCGCGAATTTACCCGCGATGATTTTTTTTGGAATTCACAGAGAGGTGAGTATTCCGGGAAGTCTTATCTTTTGGATTTCAGTTGTGGTTTATGCGTCGCTTTACTTTTTTATTTTTGGAAGAGTTAAATCTACTAAGAATATCTGAGCTTTCTACGGAAGATCGGTTGAATCGTCGACCGATTCTAATTTCTTTGAACCGTTCCAGGGCCTTTCCCCAAGATCTGAGATGTGGGAACTCACACGTTTGAAATCGACAAGCCCATTTCGCAAGAAAGGAACTGCCGACCTGGCTCAAAAATTAAAATGTAGGAACTCACACCTCGACGGGTGAACAGAACTATTCAAGATCCCAATCGAACGAAGACATAGTCAAATTTGTGGGAACTCTTAGGTTTGAATTCGACAAACCCATTTCGCGAGAAAAGAACTCTATAAAAATGTGGGGCTTTGTCTTCTTTCCCGCGTTTTTCCTTTCTGATTTGAAGAGTTAGGCTTGTCTCAAAATTTGAAATGTGGGAACTCACACTTCCGCCGGGTAAAAGAGAAGGATTCAAGATCCCAATCGAACGCGCCATGGCGAAATTTGTAGGAACTCTTACAGAAGGTTCGAATTTTCAAAACAAGATTTTTCTTCGTCTTTCAAGCTTTGGGACAAACTATCACTGTTTCAGATTGCTTTCCAAAGAACACCTTCTGCCTCTCTTTCTATTTTTGTTGCTCTTGAATGAATGCAAAAAAAATAATTCAAAATTCAATTTCGAATTTGATTTCCTTTTTAAAACTTGATTTTCAAGTTATAGAATTCAAGGTTTGATATTCCTATTTTTGATAGGAATTAAATCTTCGGTCTTCAATTCAAAAGAATTTTGAAATGAGTGACTTTGCGTTTTATAAAATATCCTATTTTGGCATATTCCAATTCAGGATGTAGAATTGAGTTGTTTTGTTCAAGTCTCTGCATTCCAAGGAAGCAAAAATCTTTTGTAAGAATCTGATCGCTGCGAGAAAATCTGCGGGACTGACTCAGGTCGATGTTGCAAATCTTTTAGGCGAACCCCAATCCTACATTTCGAAAATCGAATCCGGGGAACGAAGGCTCGACGTGATCGAGTTCTGGAGAATCTTCAATCTTTTGAAAAAACCCTTCGAATTCTATTTTCACTTTGAGGAAAGATCAGATGCACCGGAGAAAAAAACCAAAACGCTCAGAGCTGCAAGTGGGAAACGAAAGAGAAAACCGGAGTGAGCGCTGATTTCAGCGTAACCCACCCAGAAGTTGAAAGGATCTTAAAAAAATCTGTCGGAGTTACGACGTCCTCCTGTAAAAGTCGCTGGCCCCACCCAAATTTAGGGTGGAGGGGTGGGTGGTGGAAAAATTCCGGAAATTTTCCTCTATCACAAAATTCTAATTTTGCAAGCAAAAACCCCCGTGTAGGAACTCCTGCAAAACCCTTTTTCTCGCGACGATTCACATCGTATTTTCTCTTAACTTGTGTGTAAGGTTATGATTTCAGGCGGGGTATGAGTTTCTGCTTTTGAAATTTCGCGATTCTTTCACCAAAGATCCGAATTCTTCTTTTTGTTTTAGGGTTAAACAAATGTTCCGGTCGAGGGTGAAGTTTCTTTGAAAACCGAATTCGTGAGAGTTCCTACACTTTTCAGGAAAGTCAGGGTCCTCCTTAAAAAAAAATTCTAAGATTCGTTTTTCCCAGACCCGAACGGAGGAGTTCCTACATTAATTTCAAAAACAAACAACTTCTCGCTCAGATATCGAATCCCTGAAAAGATTTTCTTCTGAAATCTGTGAGAGTTCCCACAAAAATCTACAAGAGCCCGGATTCCGAACATCCAAGAGTTAATAGATTTCCTCTGTGAAAAAGATGGAGTTCCTACTTTCATTTCCAAAGTAAAAGAATTCCAAACTTTCGTGAAGAATTTTTCTTTGCGATTCGGTTTCGCAACTTGAGAAAATCCTATATTGATTTTTAGAAATTGATTCGGTTCTCCTTTTTACATTTGGCAGATCAATTTAAACAAAAGATGGAGTTCCTACTTTCATTTCCAAAAGGAAACAAACATCTGCCCGAAGTCGAGCTCCGTTCATAGAAAAATTGTGAGAGTTCCCACATCGATTTCAAATAAAACAAACCAGAAAAAAATAAACAAAAGACTTCGAGCAAAAAACGTGAAAAGAAAATTCTTCCTCAAAGGAAATCTGACCCAATCCATTCACATGGTCCGACAAACTTATTCGACTAAAAAATTCTTCTTGCAGCAACTTGCCTTCGGCCCGCTCTTTTACGCGAAAAAGATCAGTTGTAGCGAACGTAGATTCTTTTGAGAGCAAGATTAGCCGGAGGATAATTCGGTTGGATCTGGACCGCTTTTTCGTATTCGAGACGAGCCAATTCGATATGACCTAAAATTTCCAGACAAGAGCCTGCGTTAAAATAAGGATAAACCGGGACCTCGTATCGAGGAGCGAATTTCGCTTTCTCAAACCAAGGAAGGGCTTCCTCATAACGTTTTTGTTGGAGAAGATAAACCCCGATATCATTGAAAGGATTTCCAAGACTGGAATCGGTCTCGATCGCTTTCTTACAAAATTCGATGGCGCGATCCAATTTTCCGGCAAGGGAATAAGACCATCCTAAAAAAGTCCATGCTTCGGCAGTCGGTTTAGCAGAAATAGACTTTCTATAATGCAAAGAGGCGAGTTTCAGATTGCCTTTGGTTTGATAATCATAGGCCTTCAAAAAATGTTTCTTTGCTTCTTCCGATTCTCCGAACGATTGTAAGTAGATTGGATTCATTCTTCCTCTTAGACCTTCCTTATTTGGAAGAAAACTTCAAGAATTTCAGAAACGTTCCGTTTAAAAATGCGTCCACTTCGGGAGAAAAGTTATTATAAAGAATAAAACCGCCCCAATAGATCAGAGTCACGCTCACAAGCGCCTTCGCCAAAGATTTACTTACTTGCGGAGAAGCGGAATAAAAAATTCTAATCAGAGCCACGGGCCAGAGGAAGAGAAGAAAAAAGTAGGTTCCTCTTCCCATTCCGTAAATCCAGGAAAGAATTTCGACGGGATAACTCACCGTGAGACGTTCGTAGCTCGTCTTTAATTCCGGAAAGTATTGGAAGAAGTAAAAAATAAAAATAAAAACGAAGATGATCTTCCAGACAAATTCAAAGTCGGAACGAAAGAGCACAAGAGTAAGTCCGCAGAACCAGAAGAGGAAGATGGGAAATACGATCTGTTCTAAAAGTCCCGGCATGTTACCTCGTTTCCGAAATAGAATCCGGATTTCCCTGAACCCGGTGCAGACATTCTACAAAGCTGGCTGAATCTGCAAGCCCTTTCCCGGCGATGTCAAACGCGGTCCCGTGATCCGGAGAAACCCGAAGAAAGGAAAGACCCAATGTAACATTCACACCCTTCTTCCCTTCCCACATCTTAAAAGGAATCAAACCTTGATCGTGATAACACGCGAGATGAAGACCGTATTTTTTTCTCTCCTGTTCGCCAAACATAGAATCGGCGGATAGCGGACCTTCCACTTTCAAACCTTTCTTTTTTAAGAATTGGATCATCGGTTCCAAAATTTCAGATTCTTCCTTCCCCACCTTTCCCCCTTCTCCCGCATGCGGGTTGAGTCCGAGAAAGGCCACCGGCTTTTTTCGATCGATTCGATCACAGGAAAGAATCGCGTCCGTCAGAGAAGGAAGATCGATTCTTCGAAGATGTTCCGGAACCGTTACCAGAGGAACGTGAGTCGTAAGAGGAAGGACCTGCAAATCGTTTCCGGACATGAGCATATACGTTTTTTTTTGATACGCATCCGCGAGAAATTCCGTATGACCTCGAAACGTAGAAGCTCCCGACGCGATCACCCATTCTTTGCTGAGAGGAAGTGTGATCAAATCCCCTCCTCCTTCTTTCTGAAATTCGATTGCAGAGGAAAGAGAAGCAAGAGCCGACCTTCCGGAAAGAACGGAAGGTTTTCCCGGCGTAAAGGAAGCGGTTTCCTTTTTGGAAAGAGAATCCGGAACGATGGAATAAAGTCCTCTTTCCTCAACTTGAGAAGAAGTGGATATGGGAATGAAGTCTTTCGGAAGCGGATAACGTCCGCAGTGAAAGTAGAGAACCGGTCTTGCCTTAGAGATTTTTTTGAGATAAGAAAATGTAGTGAGGAAAAGTTCCGGACTGATTCCGCAGGGATCGCCTTCTGTAATCAGGATCCGGTTCACTTTATTAAGAGAATTCCTTTTGATACGAGAAGAAGACCCGTATCAAAAGTTGGATTCATTATTCTTTCGCGCCGGATTGTTTTCCGAAGATTTTTTCAACGCTCAGAGCGTCTTTGGAATATTCGAGGTCGATCAAATCCTTTGCGGAATGTTTGAGGTCGTTGGAGATCATACAACGTCCTTCCAGAATCACTCCGTTCTGGATGATCAATTCCGGAGTTCTGATATCTCCCAAAATTTTGGAAGTCGGAAGGAGCATCACTCGGTTTCTTGCCGTGATGTTTCCGATTACGATTCCTTCTATGATAACGCTGGCGGCTGTGATATTGGTTTTTACCTTTCCGGTAACACCGATGTAGAGCTGTTCTGCCTGCAAAGATTTACCTTCGAATTTTCCGTCGATCTTGAGAGATCCGTTGATAAAGAATTTTCCGCTGAAGTAGGAATTTTCTCCGATGGTGGAGTTAGTAACTTCGGATGAATTTTTAACGAGTGCCATGCGCCTGTCTTTCCTGTATGTGGTTTCCGGAGGGAGTTAAATTCACTAAATATGCAGATCCCATCAGAGGGAAAAGAATTTTTCAGGCTTCCGGCTTGAAAATTGCCGGAATGCGGAGGAATGGATCAATTCCGGATGTTCGGAACGTTGATCCTCTCCAGCGCCTCGGCCGTGAAATCCTGAAATTCTCGAAGCGCGTCCATGATGCTCTTTCCTTCCAACTCCGTGGCCCTTTCGAATCTAGAATTGAAATGGATGGAATCTTCTATGTTCATGATGACTCCTCCGACTTCCTTCGCCTCTTTCAAAACTTTATTTAAGAATTCGTTGAATTTCTGGAACATCTCAAAGGCTTCCGCGATAAAGATCCGAGTTTGTTTGTTTTTCATCCGGCTGAGCTGTTCTCTAAACTCCTGCTTTTCCGCGGCGTGAAATTCTTCTATGGTTTCCGTGAGAACCTTGATGTTTCTCCGAATATTCTCCATATACTTTACGACCCCGTCTTTTTCATTGCTATGAGAAAAATCGAATCGTACGTGAGTTTCGTTTAGGACGGGGAGATATTCCCGATCCATAACGTTGATCCAAGTTCCGATCTGGTTGACTTCCGCGTCGTTTGAATTGGGAGAAATTTTCATGACCGGGTATTTGGCGAGAATGCGTCCGACCTCGTGAGGGTTGTCCTTGAATCGTTTGATCTGTTCCGCGGCGACGTCGAGATTGTCGGGAATTCCTTCCGGTGAAATGTCCTTCATCTTCGTCCTGTATTTTTCGAGGTCCCGAGAAACTCGATAACGTTGTTCGTCGTTCTTCGATCCTCTGGAGATCTTTTCCAATTGATGAATCATCTTCTGGTATTTTTGGAGTTCAAGAATCTGTTCGTGACTGATTGCCATTTTTGTTCTCCTCGATACGGACTTTTTCCTTGATTGGAAGTTCTTAGAAGATTTTCTAAGTTTTGTTTGAAAGACCAGCTTTTGTCAAGGAGTTCCCACGTTCTTTTCAAAGCAAAACTTTTCTCTTTCAGAAAAACTGTGAGAGTTCCCACGTTCTTTTCAAAGCAAAACTTTGCTCTTTCAGGAAAACTGTGAGAGTTCCCACGTTCTTTTCAAAGCAAAACTTTACTCTTTCAGGAAAACTGTGAGAGTTCCCACGTTCTTTTCAAAGCAAAACTTTTCTCTTTCAGGAAAACTGTGAGAGTTCCCACGTTCTTTTCAATTCTTCTTATAACGTTCCAAAACAAGCCGCAGATAATCCGAATCCGGAAAACGAAACAAAAGACTCTCCAAAAGACCGATTCCTTCTTCCGCCTTCCCGGTCTCCACCAGAGCGATTCCATGAAGATAGATCATCTCAGGAGTAAAGCGAAAACGACCACACTGTTCGATCGTATTCAGGAATTCTTCGAAATTCTTCTTGAAAAAACGAAGAACGAGTTGAGCGCGTTTTGTAAGATAAGAATCCGGAAGTTTTTCCTTTACACCCGCGATCTCGTGCTCCACGTTCGAAGACTCCGTAGAATTCAAAAGAATCAAAAGTTCGAATGGAGACAAAGTATAAACGAGATGGTTCTCCTTCAAGAGCGTATAACGTTTCTCCAAAGAATCGTCCTGACCCGCGAGAATATTGTCCTGCAAGGAACCCAACAAAACGGATCTCCCGTTTTTCTTTTTTTCCCCTTCGAGCCAGGCCTTTCTGTATTCTCTTGGACGGAATTGCTTTAAGACGAAATAATTTTCGAGATAACCGTGACGGGAAGAATACGCTTTGAAAAAGGATTCCTTTTCTTCGGAAGTAAACGTCTCGATCACGGAAAGAATTCTTCTTTCGATCGGAAAAACGGTTCGAAAACCGGAAGTCTCGTGTTTGTACAAAACCCAGGCGAGTCCCAAAAGTCCGGGTTCCTCCCCGGTTACAACGAGGTCGTAGATCGTCTCTCGGTCCTCCAATTCCAAACCGCCGAACTTCCAACGAAAACCGTATTTCTGAAAACGAGAGTTCCCTTCCTTCTTTAGAGAATCTGAATATTCAATTTTTCCCATCAATGCGAGGACCTGCCTCGCTTCCACGATAAACGGAAGATCTTCGTCGAAAACGTGAGTCAGCTCGAGATATTCGTCCAACTCTTGTTCGTGGAGAAGATACGATTCTAAAACTTGAAAGATTTCAGGATCGGATTGATGATCTTCGATCGCCCTCTCATACAATTCTTCGAAGAAAATTTTCAGAAGATTCTTTTCCCTCTCGGAAAGACCTTCCTCTTCGAAAGGAGAAGTTGCATCGGCATAAAAACGAAATTCTCCGAAGAGATCGATTCTTAAATTGGAAAATGGAGAATGAACCTTGTTGAGAGCGCCGGAGAAGTATTCTAAAATTTTCGATTTGAGTCTGAGGATTTCAGGATTTCTAGGAGCCGGACCCTCGGGCCCTTTTTTCCTAGGAACGATTTTCTCCGTAAAGGAAGAGAGAGTAATTTCCGGCCACGCTCCGGTTGTTTTGTCTTTTTCCAGGGTCTGCATTGGAATTTCCTTCTTGCGATTGAATCCTTAGGCCGAAAAGAAAATAGAGCAACAACGAATGAAAAAATTCGCACTGATCAGCCTACTCCTTCTGATTTTCGGCAGTCTTCCCGCAAACGATGATCTCAAATATCTGATCAAATCCTACAGTCTTCAAAAAATACATCGTATTTTCCGAGATCGAGTCCCCGGAACCGAATCCGAGGTCTACTCCCTGGTCCGTTATCACGAAGAACATCCAGACGGAAGCCACGAGAAAAAGTTCGCCTATCTCGTTTCCCTTCTCAAAGGAAGAATGGTTTTGTCTCCCGGACGACAGGATCTTCTGGAAATTATTTCCTCGCCCATGCCTTCCTCTTCCGTCATCACAAGACTTTCCCTCTGGAAACTCTATGAAGAAGCTGCAAGTAGAAAGATTCTCGGAAAAGAGGAACTCGTCGGACTTCTAAAAAAATTTCCCAGAGAAAACGATCCCGTCTCTCAAAACGCGATCTCCGAAATTTTTAGAATCTACTACGAAGCCGGAATGATCCGGGAATGTCTCGATTTTGCGAAAAGTTTTAGCGACAAAGAACAGGCAGAAATTTTTTCTCCGATGATTTTATATCGTTATGCGAAATCTCTCTACAAATCGGGGAACACGGAACGGGCAGAATCGATCTTTTATACGATTCTCGAAGATCCTTCCATCGTATCTTCGATCAAAAAATTCATCTTTGAAGATCTTCAGGTTTGGAAAGGAACTCATTTTTATCTTTCCCAAACTCCGGAACACGCGGCTCTTTTTCTTCCCTTCCTAAACAACTCGGAAAAAAAACATCTCTTATCTTACAAGGATCTGGAACGTGTTTCATTTTCCAAAGCCGAACCCTTTCGAAACACGGCGAGAGCGATCGTCTCCGTCGAACCCGAATCTCTTCCCGGTTTTTTTAGAAAGAATACCAATCACGCACGAACCCATCACGACTTCACCGCTTCTATGTCGAGAGAACTTACAAACCAAAGCCTCCCCGGAAAAGGTTTGGAATTGTTAAACGACTCCGGTGCGGAAAAAAACGACGAGGTTCTTTATAGTTATGCGCGCGCATATAAAAAACAGGGACACAAGGATCTCTATTTCAGAAATCTAATCGACTCTCTCGAAAAAAGTCCCACAAATTTAATACGACAAGACGAACTCATCGATCTTCTCACCGGAAATCACGAACACTTTTTAGGGGACGCTTATTGGCAGGACGCTCTTCGAAAAATTCCGGATCTTCCCGTAAAAGGAAGACTTGTCTATTGGTATCTTCGTCTTCTCAAAAAATCCGAAAGAAAGGAAGAACTCACCAATTGGTTGAAAACGTATTACAGACATATCCCGGGATCTTATTACACAAGAGTGATTCGGGAAGAATTTCAGGAAGAGATAGCAAACCTTCCTCTTCCGTCCAATCCGACTCGAAACCGCGACACTCTTTTTGAATATCTTTCTCTTACCGCGGGGATTCCAGATCTCTCCGGAAAAATTTTAGGAAGAGATTTGGACTTTGCGATGCAGCCTTCCGCGTTCCAACTCGGCGCGAGAATCGATTCCGCACATTCTAAGATTCGAGGGAATCGTTATCTGCAATCGGCAAAAGAATATCTCGAAGTCGGAGAGATGAGCCACGCGCTCACACTCGTCCAAAGATACAAACTGCAACAAGGAATCGGAGAAAACGAAAAGGAAGAAATTCTCGCGGCGCTGGGAGAACAAACCGGAACTCCGTATCTCACTGTCTTTCATACGAGGGCGCTGATGAAAAAAGAAAAACTCAGCGACGACGTAATTCTTCTTCCATCCAAACTCGCTGCGAGAATCTATCCAAGACCTCATAGAGGTTTGGTTGCGAGCATTTCTAAAAACGTGGGAATCGACGAAGACATCGTCTATGCGATCATGCGTCAGGAATCTTTTTTCAAGGAAAACGCGACTTCGGTTTCGAACGCGAGGGGACTCATGCAAATCATGGGACCGACCGGAAGAGAACTCGCAAAAAGAATGAATCTGGATTCTTATTCCCTTTTTGATCCGGAAGTATCGATCGAAATGGGAGCTCGTTTTTTACGTTACTTAGTGGCCTCGAACGACAACAGTTTGCAGTGGGCATCCATCGCCTACAACGGCGGCCCCGGCAATCTCCGCAAATGGAAACGCAATCACTACCACGGGGACTTCAATCATTTCTTGGAAGAACTCCCGGTTAAGGAACCCCGCGACTATTGTAGAATCGTTTCTTCCAACTATTACAATTATCAAAATCTGAGAAGGTATAAGAATCTCTAATGTGAAGATCTTTTTGGTTTGAGATCCAAGCTCCAAAAGAAGTCCGATCACACTTCTATCTTCGTCGATTTCTTCCCAGTGAAGCCCGATTCCGCCGCCACTGATATTTTTTTTTGCTCGGGAATTGTGGGGGGCAAACGAGGAAAGTAAGTTAAACGAAAAAAAATTGTAACCGTTGATTTAGAATCCCTTAGGCACAACTTGACTTTGAAGTTTATTAAATTTTTCGCACGCAAGAAAACTAATCACCCGTTTAGTATTCAAGAATTCTAAAATGAAAATTGAATCTTCTGAACAAGTTCTTATTCGTTTTGATTTTTTGGATTGTCTCTCTGATAGAAAGAATAGGATAGGAATCTGAATCGATTTCAACGCACTTGAACGACCGGACTCCTTATTAGATCCGGCATGATAATTTATATTTTTCCAGGAGAGGAACATGGCTGAGGTAGCAATTCTGAAGATAGACGGGAAAGAATACGAACTCCCGATCATCGTGGGCAGCGAAAACGAAAAAGCGGTCGATATATCAAAACTCCGTCAACAAACCGGGTATGTCACTCTAGACAACGGATATCTGAACACCGGCGCTTGTACAAGCGCGGTCACTTTCTTGGATGGAGAGCTCGGAATTCTAAGATATAGAGGAATCCCGATCGAACAACTCGCCGAAAATTCCACGTTCACCGAAGTCGCCTACTTACTCATCTACGGCAAACTTCCATCGGATGCGGAACTCAAGACATGGAACGAAGAACTCACCATGCACACTTTGATCCATGAGGATCTCAAACGTCTCTACAACGGATTTCCAAAAGACGGTCACCCGATGGCGATCATGTCTTCGATGATCGGATCTCTTTCTACTTACTACCAAGATTCTTACGATCCTGAAAACGCGGAACACAGACATATCTCCATGATCCGTCTTCTTGCGAAGTTTCCAACAATCGCCGCTTTCGCTTTTAAGAAGTCGATCGGTCAACCGACGATCCATCCATTGAACAGCTTGGACTACTGCGGAAACTTCATGAACATGATGTTTTCGGTTCCGAGCGAAGACTATAAGATTGATCCTGAAATCGTAAAGGCCCTCAACCTACTCTTGATTCTACACGCCGACCACGAACAAAACTGTTCAACGTCTACGGTGCGTTTGGTGGGATCCTCTCTTGCAAATCTCTACGGCGCCGTTTCAGCGGGAATCTGCGCGCTCTGGGGACCAAGACACGGAGGAGCTAACCAAGAAGTATTGGAGATGCTCCAAGAAATTCAAGCGAGCGGATTGCCTGTGAAAAAGATCGTGGAAAAAGCGAAGGACAAAAACGATTCCTTCCGTCTTTCCGGATTTGGTCACAGGGTTTATAAGAATTTTGATCCACGCGCAAAGATCATCAAAAAAGCCTGCGACTCAGTTCTCAAACGTCTCGGAATCCAAGATCCTCTATTAGACATTGCTAAAGAACTCGAAGAAGCCGCACTTCACGATCCTTACTTCGTGGAAAGAAAACTGTATCCGAACGTGGACTTCTACTCCGGAATCATCTACCGTGCATTAGGAATTCCAGTGAACATGTTCACTGTTATGTTTGCGATGGGTCGCCTTCCGGGTTGGATCGCTCAGTGGAAAGAAATGATAGAATCCGCCGATATGAAGATCGGTCGTCCAAGGCAAATCTATGTAGGAGCAACGGAGACGTCTTACAAAGAGGCCAAGAAAAAAGCCTGAACATTCCTTCTTCCCCCGCCTTCCGGTTCCGAAGATATCAGCTGAACCGGAAGAGCGAACTCTCCGTAAAACGAAAACATCCTTGGATCTTTAGCGGTAATCTTTCTTCCGCGGTAACACCCTTTGCAAATGGAGAATGGCTGACGCTGTTCTCGACGGAAAATCATCCGATCGCAACGGGAATCTATTCCAAGAACGGACTCATACGAATCCGAGTCATACAAAACCTTCCCGAATTCTCAAAAGAAAAAGTTCGCGAGAATCTAATCTCTTCTCTTCACAAAAGAAAAGAAGTGCGAAAGACGACTAACGCGTATCGAATCCTTCACGGGGAAAACGATCTCTTCCCCGGAGTGACCGTGGATAAAATCGGCGGAACTTGGGTCGTGAGGATCTATTCTTCTTCTCTTCTTGCATACGGACGATGGGTCGTCTGGAACTTATACGATCTATGCAAGAATTCTAAAGTAGGAGAACCTCTTCCCACGAAAATTCTTTTCGATCCTCCCGAAAAAACCGGAAACGATAAAAAACTCTCCGAAAGAATCTGGAGAGGCCCCAAACATGGAAAAGACACAAACCCGATCCTCATCCGAGAAACGATCACTTTACAAAACTTGAAATTTCCTGTGGAACTTCCCGGACAAAAGGGAGGAATCTTTTTGGATCTTCGAAACCTTAGAAAATTTCTCTTGGACAAAAAGGAAATCTCCAAAGGAAAAGATTGTCTTCATCTTTTCTCACATACGGGACTCACTTCGATCTGTATGGATTCTGCGGGAGCGCGTTCCGTGACGTCCGTCGACGGTTCCAAAGAAGCTTTGGATGCATTTCAAAGAGTTCTGAGTTTAAAAAAAGACGGAAGTTCTTGCAAACACAGATTCGTTCAGAAAAATCTTTTTAGAGAATTGGAAGAAGTATTGAAGGATCAAAAATTCGGACTGATCGTGATCGATCCCCCGAACCTGACTCCGGATGCGAAGTCGAAAAAGAACGCACTCAAGACCTATGCACATCTATTCGGAAGTTCTCTATCGTCACTCCAAGAATCCGGAACTATCATCCTTTGTTCTTGTTCCGGAAGAATCGGTTCGGAAGAATTAGAATCTCTTGCAAAGAACATTCTTCAGTCCAAGGGTTGGAGATACGAGAAGTTTGAAAGCTTAAAACCGGAAGACGATCATCCGGTAAGAAGTCAGTTCCCAGAAGGAAATTATTTTAAGGTACATATCTATGAAAATTGTAAAACAAGCTGAAAGCCTCGACGGAACCTATTCTCTCCTGGACTCGGGAAACTTTCGTAAACTCGAACAAATCGGACCTTATACGATCATCCGTCCGTCTCCGGTTTCGGCATGGCCGGAATCCAAACCGGCTCTCTGGAAAAACGTCCACGGAGAATACGTACGCTCGGACAAGGGCGGAGGCGCCTGGAACTGGAATAAAAAAGTAGAAGAAGAATTCTTTGTTCAAATATTAGAATATTCAATTAAAATAAAGTTTACTCCCTTCGGCCACTTAGGTATTTTTGCGGAACAGTTGGAAAATTGGAAAAAGATCCAAAAACTTTCTTCTCAGCTCAAAAAAGAGGAAGAGGTTCTCAATCTTTTCGCCTATTCCGGAATTTCCACTCTCGCTGTTTTGGATGGAGGAGCCTCCGCTTGTCATTTGGACGCCTCAAAAGGAATGGTGGACTGGGCTCGCGAGAATGCGACCGCGTCAGGGCTCGCGGATAAAAAAATCCGTTGGATGGTGGAAGACGTTTTGAAATTTTTAAAACGAGAAATCAAAAGAGGAAAGGATTACCGGGGATTCATTCTCGATCCGCCGACCTTCGGAAGGGGCGCTAGCGGAGAAGTGTTTAAGATCGAAAAAGATCTTCCCGAACTCATGGATCTTCTCATGGAACTCTGCGGGTCCAAACCGGACTTCATCGTTCTAACTTGTCACTCCACCGGTTTTAGTCCCCTCGCCTTACAAAGAATTTTGCAAGGTAGAATCAAGAACAACGGAAAGTTTTACCTAGGAGAACTTTCCATTCCGGAACAGAGCGGAAAACTCTATCCTTCCGGATCCAACTGTATCTATACATCGGAGAGACTTTCGCTTTGAACCCGGAACAAGGAATTTCTTTTTTAGAGATCACGAGTTTCTCCAATGAGAAACTCAAGAATATCTCCAATCTAAAAGAGAAAAAGCATCGAGAGACAAACGGACTTTTTTTTATAGAAGGCTACCGAGAAATCTCACGCGCATCCAAATCGGGAAAGGTGAAGTTTCAAAACGTCCTCTATTCTCCCGAATGTTTTTTAGGAGAAAACGAATACGACCTCATTCGGGCCATCGGAGCCAAGGCAATCAAGGTTCCGAAAAAAGTTTTTGAAAAGATTTCGTACAGAGATCGACCGGACGGGCTCATCGCAACCGCACATTTCTTTTCGACTGGAATCGACACATTTCCAAAAGAATCGGTTCAACTCAAAAAAGGAAAACCGATCCTCGTCATCGAAGGTGTGGAAAAACCCGGTAACCTCGGAACGATCCTACGAACCGCGGAAGGTGCGGGCTTTCATACCGTTCTAGTGGCGGATCCGAGACTCGATCTTTTTAATCCGAACGTTATCCGCGCTTCCACAGGAGCGCTTTTTACTCTCGAAGTCTATCTTGGGGAAACGGAAACGATTTATTCCATTCTCAAAGAGAACGGATATAGAACGTTAGCCGTAACACCAGAAGCAAAAAAGTTATACTTCGATTCCGACCTCAGAGGAAAGATCGCACTCGTCTTCGGTTCGGAACAATACGGACTTTCACCCTTTGCGAGAAGTCATTCCGACGAGTATCTTTCCCTTCCGATGTTCGGAGAAGCGGATTCACTTAATCTCGCGATGTCCGCAGGAATCGTAATGTACGAGGTCATTCGTCAGGGTTCTTCCAAATGAAAATTACATATTACGTTAGTTCGCACGGCTTTGGTCATATCAGCCGATCGATGGAAATCATTCTCTATCTGCTCCGAAGTTTTCCGGAATTGGAAATCGATCTCGTTACGATGCGGGAAGAATTCTTAAAAACGTTAGCGCTCGGAGAGAGCGATTCTCTTTTTTTAAAGCGACTTAGAACTCGAAAAAAAAACATGGACGTAGGGATGATCCAAAAGGATTCGCTCTCGATCGACATCCGAGGAACTGAAATTGCAATTGAAGAATTCAATACTCAAAAATCGTATCTTCAGATTTCAGAAATAGAGGCCTGTCTCGACTTTGAAACTGATCTTATCATCTCGGACTCCGCTTCTCTTCCGTTTAACGTCGCGGACAAACTCAAAATTCCGTCTTTGTTTATCGGAAACTTTACATGGGATTTTATCTATGGAGGTTATCAAAAAGAATCTCCGCTTCTTTCCCAAACGGCCGCCGCCTTATTCGAGGAATACTATCTAGCCACGTTCGGACTTCTCCTTCCCTTTGCTTGCCCCGCGAATTCTCTTCCGGAGCAAAAGAATATAGGGTTAGTGGGTCGAAGACCTAACCTCGATAAGGCAAATGCGAAAGAATTTTTTAAACTTCCGAACGACAAAATCAATCTTCTCTTTTCATTCGGCGCTTACGGCGTGGCAACCGACCATTTTCATTGGAAAGAATTGGACCCGAATCGATATCGAATCGTGATCTCCGGAGGGACTGATTTTGATCTTTCGCAAATTCCGGAAAAACAAAAAGAAGGAATTCTTAGCTTTGCGAACGTCCACTATCCGGATCTTTTGACTGCTTGCGATTATGTGATCACAAAACCCGGTTACGGAATCCTGAGTGAAAGTATTTACGCAGAAACGCCTTTGCTTTACACAGATCGGGGAAATTTTCCGGAGGTTCCTTATCTGCACCGCGCCCTCAAAGAGGAAATACCTTCCGCTTATCTTTCCAATGAAGAATTGTTTTCGTTTCAATTTGACAGAACGATTGAAAACGCAAAAACCTGGAAAGGAAAACCCTCTCCTCGCTTTGAAAAGGACGGCAGAGAAGACGTACAACACGCCGTTTCAGTTTTTTTAAAATTGGTCTAAGAATCGATTTTGATCCTCATCCAAAAAGAGGCAGGCTTTGGCTCGGTTGATTCTGGCGTTCGTTCTTGATTTAAGAAAATTTCCTATTTCTTTTTTACTTTCCATCGTTTCCCGTCTCCTTGAATCAAGATTCCGGTTTTCAGAGAAGCGTCGTCAAAAACGAATCGTGAGGAAGAAGCTCCATTGTCAGTTTGGAATATTCGATTTCCGTTATCTTCCTCTCCTCCGTAAAAATATATTTCAGTGTTTTTTGCAGGTTTACAAAAAACTTCGAACGCCATTTTGATGGGTTTTACCCTACATTCACGATTTCCGATCCTATAAATTCCTTCAAAATCGTCCGATCGGAGAGGAAAAACCCAAATCGTTAAAAAAAAGAGCGCCGTATTCGAAAGAGAGCGAAACTGTGATTTCATAAAGTGATCCTCGATGATTCCTATAGGAAAAGAATTTGAAGTTCAATTTCAATTATTTTTTGTTCTGCCTTTTTGCCTAAAAGCCCGCCGGAATTTTTAAGATCTTAGATTCGAAGTCGACTTTTTTCCCGAGTACTTAGAGGAGATGGTCGTAAAAGAGCTTTTTCATTTGAAGAAAAAAAACCGAAACGAACGGATCTTTTTTTAACGCGAAAACGACGACGATTCGATTTAGAATGTTTAAAAAAGTTTTCTCCGGCCGTTCAACGATTCAAAAAGGAAAGTTTGACTTCGCTTAACAAAATTTCTTTCTGATAATCCGCAAAGGATAAATTCCACCAGGGCGAGATTGGATCCAGATTTGCCGTCCAAAACCACTGATGAAGTTCTAAAACGGAATCATAATCCCAGAGGATTCTTTGGAGTTCCTGATTCTTAAAAGAATTCGGCCCTTCTTTTTTGATTCTATCTCGAAGATCCTCTAGATACTGCCTTCTTCCCGGGGTTTCCTTTTTTCTCTTTCTCAATCTCGAAAGATGAAATCCGTTTAAGGAAGGATCCGCTATCAACCAAAAAATTCCGTGATGATTCTCGACGGATCCTAAACTCTCCTCATAGTTTCGTTCCAATGATTCCAAACGATTCCAAATTTTTCGTTCCAAGACTTCGGGAGGGTTCGATAAAATCGAAATTCCTTTTTTTTCTTTCGGGATGTACGAAGTCAAGAGGGCGAGCGGATAAGCAAAAACCCAGCCTGCGAGCAAAGGTAAAAACCAGAAAAAAAGCACCGGATATGTAAAGAACATCCAGGATCCGATTCCGAAACCGTAAAAGGACGCGGGTAAAACCGTATAAGCAAGGGCTTGTAAATCCAACCCAGAAGACGCGTTTCTATTTTGAGGCCCCCATTCTATTTTACGATTTAAGAATGTAAGAAGAATGAATCGGCTGTACTGAACCATATATACCGGAGCCATCAAAACGGAATGAAAGAATTCCAGAAAAAAAGAAAATGACCAGGAAAAAATACTTCCTTTCCATTCCTTCCTGCGAAACAAAACAACTTCCATAAAGGAAACGATTCGAGGAAGAAAAAGTACCAGTAGAGTATAACCTTGCAACGTATAGGCGACTGGAAGATAGAGATCGTCCCGAAATGCAATCCAATCCTCGGGTAATAAAGCCAAACGAAAAAAATCGACGTCCTCAATCGTCGTCAGAGAAGAAGAAACGAGGAGCAAGGCCCAGAGTGGAGAACTGAAATAAGAAAAAATTCCGAGTAAAATTTGAAGGCGGCTCGAAAAACGAAGTTTGCCGCCGAACAGAAACCAAAAATGCTGAAGATTTCCCTGGCACCAACGATTATCGCGCTTTAACGCTTCGAGCACGTTAGGCGGTGCTTCTTCATAGGATCCTTTGAGATCGCTCGCAAACCAAACGCTATAACCAGCCTTTCGAAACAAAGCAGCTTCGATCGTATCGTGACTCAGGATCTTTCCCCCGATTGCGCTTTCCCCGGGTAAACCGGGGAGACCGCAATATTTCATAAACGGCTGAAGGCGAATGATCGCATTGTGTCCCCAAAACGGCCCCGATCTGAGTTGCCAGAAAAAAGAACCGGCGCCAAACACTGGATTGCCGACCCAGGCAGCGAATGCGGATAATCTTTGAAAGATCGAACGCGCTCGAATCACTTCCGGAACGGTTTGAATGATGCCCGCATCCGGAATTTTTTCCATAAGACGGATTAACTTTTTCATACATTCTCCGGTCACGATACTATCGGCGTCCAGGATGATCATGTATTTATATCGTTTTCCCCATCTCCTGCAGAAGTCGGCGATGTTTCCGGATTTTTTATTCAGATTGAGTCTTCGTTTTCGATAGTAGATTCTATCCTTATTCTCCACCTTTTGGCTTAAAATTGAAAATGCCTTTTCCTCCTGCGCCCAAAGATTGGGATCGGAAGTGTCGGATAGAATAAAAAAATCCACCGTTTTAGAAAGACCGTTTTCTTCGATATCCTTTAGCATCAACTCGACGCCTGCAAAAATACGGGAGACATCCTCGCAATGAATCGGCATCACGACGGCGACGGGAGGGTCCTCATTTTCCAAAGAATCAGTTTTTTCTAATATTCTAGAAATACGAAGCGGATCACCTCCTCTTAGTCTTTGAACAAACCCGATCAACGCGGTCGCAGCGCCGAAGGAAATGATTGGAAACAAAACGCAAAATAGAATGAGGGTCGCCCATTCAAACGGACTGATTGACTGAAAGGAAAGAAATTGAACTTCTAAAAAAACTCCGATAATGACGAAGAAAAAAACGAGACCCCCGAAACTCAAACGTCTATAAGTCAGAGTTTTGGAATCGATCAAAAATCCGAAAGTCTCTCTCTCTTTTTGTCTCACCGCAAAAGTCCGTAGAGTAAAAAAGAATAAACGCTTCCCCAAAAAATAACGGAAAGAATCAGAGGGATCGGCTCCCATCGCTCTTTGGGTTCTGCGAGAACTCCGAGAGGACCAAAGTCAACGGGACTTGGGATCATACGGGACGGTTCCAGCTCCGGAAGTTGTAGGGATTTATTTTTTTGAGATCCGAGAATCCCAGAATCTAAAAAAACACGCATCGCTTCCGATTCGAAAGCGGTTTCGTCCTTTTTTTCAAGACTCGGTTTGTGGTTTTCCAAAAGACGAAGAAACTGATCGAGCTTTTCGTGTAATAAAATAGGATCGACGATTCCGGAGGCTATACAATACAATTCCACTTTTGCGAAAACCCTGGAAAGAGCTTCCGAATTTTTGGAGAATTTAGTTTTGTTCTCAGATCGAGGATTCAAGAGTAAACGTCCAGATTTCGCTCAGGTCTTCCTGATTTTTTTTCAGAACCGCCTTGAGTTCGGCGGGTTTGTTTTTATTCTTCTGAACGACTCGAAATGTGAGTCTCCAAACTCCCGTCTCTTCAATTTTTTGAATATTATAATCCGCTAATTCTGCGTTTTCTCCCGTATCGATCGCCGCCTGCAAATAAGTGGAAGCGTCCATTTCTTTCAGTTTTTCGTTTGAAAAATCGACGTAAAAAACTCGCATATCGGATTCCCCCGGCACGGGAGCGATTCTCGTGGAAACGGTTTTTGCCAAAGCGTCAGGAAGCGGATCGTCGTTTAACCAGCGTATGGTGTAACTGAATTCATAAGGTTCCAAAGGTTGTGGAACGTTAGCCGGAACCCAAAAGGCTCCTACATTGTCGTCGGAGTCTTGGATCGTCGGATTTAACAACAATTGAACGCTACCCTTCCCCCAGTTTCCCTCGGGTTCCACCCAAGCGGAAGGACGAAGGTGATATTTCATCGTGTTATCTTGGTAAGAGGCGAAATTTCGATCCCTTTGTATCAAACCGAAGGCCTTCGGATTTTCATCCGAAAAACTGTAGATCGTAGATCGTTTCGGATTATCCAATGGTCTCCAAATCCACTCCCCTTTTCCGGATTCCACCATAAGTCCGTCCGAATCGTGAGACTCGGGATAGGCCTGGCCCTCCGGAATTCCTTTTGTTTCGGAATACCAATACATCGAGGTCAGGGGTGCGATTCCAAAACGATCGACTTTCGTTCGTAAGGTGACTTCCGCGTTTACGTGAACCGAAGAAACCTTCCCGGGACTGATCTGAAATTCGTAAGCTCCGGTCGCGGTTCTACCATCTAACAACGCATAAACGAAGATGGTGGAATCCGTTTTGTCCGGATGAACGATCCAGAAATGTGTAAAGCCGGGAAAATCTTCGGGATAAGGCATTCCGGTATTGATCGCGATTCCGCGCGCGGAAAGTCCGTAGACTTGTTTTTTGGAAACCATTCTATAATAACTCGCGCCTTGAAAAACCGTAAACTCGTCGGTGTGTTCTTCCGTGTTAAGAGGATAGTGAATCTTAAATCCCGAATATCCTAGGTTAGGCGGAATCTCTCCGGAAATTTTCAATTTGGAAAGATCAAAATAACTCTCGTCGTAGGGAATTTCCCTCGCAAAATCGGATCGCACTTCGTGCAAAGAAACGTTCGTGTTGTAAAGATGTCCCGGATGAAAGAATTGAACCTGAAACGGATTTCCTTCTTTTTTCCATAGGGAGGCTTCCGGTTTAAAACGGATGTTCTTGTATTGTTCCCAGCTCAGACCCTGTAAAAAATGAGTCGATACAAACTGCGGTTTCACATAACGTCCATGAGCCATACTTCTCGCCTTTTTTTTGAGATCGGCAAAGGAGAATCTTGTGACCGGAATTTTGATTCCGGATACCGGATCCAAAACCGCGTCTTCCGCTTCCGGAAATTTAAAATCGATGGGATTGATTTCCTTCTTCTGCTGTCGGTTTGCGACCGCAAAAAGAAGAATCGTGGCAAAAAAAGCGAGTGCTATGTGTATTCTTAACATTGTATTTTTCCAGAAAAGAAACCGGTATTCCGGCCTCTTAGAAAATTCTTCAATGAGAAGATTCTATTCGAAAAAGAGCTAAATCCTTCCGGAAGATCGCCTAACGCAAGTTAAGACCTTCTTTCGAAAGGATTCTTTTCTTACGCTCGTTATTTCGGAACTACCTTCACGAAATAATTTTTGTTCCCTTCAAAGTCCTTCAGAATTCCTTCGGAAAGATCGGATCCGGTGAGTTTGGAATGTTCGCCGATCAGATTTTTGATGATCTCATAATCACCTTGTTCCAGATCCACGGTCTTCACGTATTCCTTGTTCAAAAGAGGTTGAATGTCCCATCCCTTTTGGAAGAAATACGCGCTACCACCGGTCATTCCCGCTCCCATATTCTTCCCTACGCTTCCGAGGCAGACGATGGTTCCGCTGGTCATGTATTCGAGGAAGTGATCCCCCGCTCCGCCGACCACGGCTTCCGCTCCGGAGTTACGAACTCCAAAACGTTCTCCCGCTCTTCCCGAGCAGAAAAGTTTTCCGGAGGTTGCACCGTAGAGACAGGTGTTTCCAAGAATCGTATTGTCATACGCTTTGAGTTTGGACTTGCGATGTTTTTTAACAACGATCACACCGCCACAAAGACCCTTACCGACGTAGTCGTTCGCGTCTCCGGAAAGAGTGATCTGAACACCCTTGACGAGCCAAGCCCCCAAGGATTGTCCGGCGGTTCCTTCGAGAATGATTTCCAGTTTTCCGGGAAGTCCTTTCGATCCGTATTTTCTCGCGATCAAACCGGAGATCTTCGCTCCTACGGTTCTGTTCGTATTGCGTACGACATAGGAAAGAGCCATCGAAGACTTTCCTTCCAACGCTTTCTCCGCGTCTTTGATGATACGATCATCCAAAACTTCTCCAATCGGTTCTTTGCGAACGGATCTGTCTTTTTTCTGTTTTGCAGGATCGTAAAACAGGGGCAGACGCACCAAAATCGGATTGAGATCGAGTGAATCCAAACGATCCCTATCATAACGTGTGATTTGTTTTAAGAGGTCAGTTCTTCCGATGACTTCGTCGATGGAACGGAATCCGAGTTCTGCGAGATACTCTCTGACTTCCAGAGCCAAACAAGTAAACAAGTTCACGAGTTGATCCGGAGATCCTTTGTATTTAGCGCGGAACTTGATGTCCTGAGTTGCGATACCGGTAGGACAGTTGTTCAAGTGGCATTTTCTCGCCATGATACAACCAAGAGCGACAAGCGACGCTGTTCCTACTCCGTATTCTTCCGCACCCAAACAAGCCGCTATGATCACGTCTCTTCCGGAAACGATTCCACCGTCGGTTCTAAGGACGACGCGGTCTCTGAGTCCGTTCATTACTAAAACTTGATGTGTTTCGGAAAGACCGAGCTCCCAAGGAGAACCCGCATACTTGATCGAAGTGATCGGAGCCGCTCCCGTTCCACCCACGTGACCCGAAATAAGAATCACATCCGCGTTCGCTTTTGCAACTCCGGCCGCGATCGTTCCCACACCAGCTTCGGAAACGAGTTTTACGGAAACTTGCGCCTTGTGATTGGCCATCTTCAAATCGTAAATGAGCTGAGATAAATCCTCGATCGAATAGATATCGTGGTGAGGAGGAGGAGAAATCAAATCGATTCCCATCGGAGTATGACGGTTGGTCGCGATCTCCTCGTTATTCTTCTTACCCGGAAGCTGACCACCCTCGCCCGGTTTTGCACCTTGTGCGATTTTGATTTCGATCTCGGTCGCAGAATTCAAATACTCGGACGTAACACCGAATCTTCCCGAAGCGATCTGCTTGATGGAAGAATTCGCGAGATCTCCGTTTTCATTCACGACGTAACGAGAAGGATGTTCTCCACCTTCCCCGGAAGAAGATTTAGCGCCTAACCGGTTCATGGCGATCGCAAGATCGGTATGCGCTTCGATGGAAAGCGCACCGTGAGACATTCCCGGAGTTAAGAATCGTTTTTGAATCTCGGTGACGGTCTCCACTTCTTCGATCGGGATCGGTTTTCTCGCGACGAAGTCAAAAAGGTCCCGGATATTGATCGGATCACTTTCTTTGAGAATTTTAGTCGCTTCTTTAAAAGCTTCGTAGTCGTTGTCAACCGCGGCCTTTCTTAAAAACTTAACGACTCTCGGAGACCAACGGTGAGGTTGATCGTCTTTTTCGGAGATAAAATCGTCCGGATTGAGTTCTTTGTAAAATGCTTGTTCGTGGTTTCTGAGAATATTCTGTTCGATTCCGCCCAGACCGATTCCCGAAATTCTGGAATACGTTCCTGGAAAGTATTTCGAAACGAGAGTTCTGGAAAGACCGATGGCTTCGAAAACCTGACCGCCCACGTAAGAAGAAAGAATCGAAATTCCCATCTTAGACATGATCTTCAGAAGTCCGTCGTCCACACCGTAACGATAGTTTCCGCAGATCGTGTGAAACTCGGGACGTTGTCCGTCTTCGGAATCAAATTCTCCCTTTTCCCAGATGTCGTATAACGTGTCCCAGATTAGATAACTGTTCACTCCGGAAGCTCCGTAACCTAGCAACACGGCCACATTATGAATTTCGAATGCAGATCCCGTTTCCACAAGAATCGAAACCGCTGAACGGGTTTTGTTACGGATCAAATGGTTGTGAACCGCGGCCACCGCCAATTCCATCGGAATCGGAGCCCTTTCTTTCGAAAGTTTTTTGTCGGAAAGAACGAGGATGTTGGTGCCGGACTTCGCCGCTTGGAGAGCGGATTCCAAAAGTGCATCCAGGGCTTTTTCCAAATAATTAAAAGCCGTATTCGATTCTACGTGAGCCTCAAAGGTGGCGTCTAACGTGAGAATTTTGTAAGGTTTTCCGTCCATCTCGCGGATTCTTTTCAGATCCAGGTTCGTAAGATACGGATGAGAAAGAACCAAACAGTTCTGAGGTTTTTCGTCTCCGAACAGGTTCATCTTTTTCACAAGACGAGTGTAAAGAGAAGTCACGCCTTTTTCACGAATGTAGTCGATCGGAGGATTGGTTACCTGCGCGAATCTCTGACGGAAATACGTGTAAAGCCCGATTCTGGAAAGCATCAGAATCGACAGAGGGGTATCGTCTCCCATCGAACTGATCGCTTCTTTTCCAAGACTTGCCTGCGGTTTGATCACCGATTTTTGTTTAAACGGAGAATACGCAAACAACACCTGTCTTCTTTTAAGATCGTCGCCTTTGTAGGTGATCGTATCCTTCATGGAAGAATCCAGATCCTGATTGAGATACGTTACGTTCTCTTTGGACCATTCTCTGTAGTCGTAACGTTTTTCGAAAAGAGCGTTAATGTCTTCGTTGTGATAGAGTTTTTTCTCTTTGAGATTGATCCCGATCATCTCGCCGGGACCGAGACGTCCCTTTTTCGTGATGATTTCCTCGTCCACCTGAACAAGACCGGCTTCGGATCCCATGATCAAAAGTCCGTCTTCGGTGATCACGTAACGAGCCGGACGAAGACCGTTTCTATCCAGAGCGCCTCCGATCCAATCGCCTTCCGCGAATGCGAGTGCGGCGGGACCGTCCCAAGGTTCTATTAAAGTATTATTATATTCGTAAAAGCTTTTGAGCTCTTCGGACATCGTGAGATTTTTAGACCACGCGTTCGGAACGAGCATCGCTTTCGCCTGAAGAACGTCCTTGCCCGAACGAACGATGGCTTCCATCGCGTTGTCCAAACTCGCGGAGTCGCTCATGTGAGGACGAATGATCGGGTGAATTTCTTTTTGATATTCTCCCCATTTTTTACATTCGAGTTCTTCTTCGCGCGCGAGCATCCAAATTCTATTCCCAACAATCGTATTGATCTCGCCGTTGTGAGCTAAAATTCTAAAAGGCTGAGCGAGAGCCCAAGAAGGAAACGTGTTTGTGGAATATCTCTGGTGAAAGATACAATACGGAGAAATCATATCTTCCGAGTTGAGATCTTCGTAGAACTGAGAAACCTGATTTCCGTTGAACAATCCTTTGAAGACGATTCTTTCGGAAGAAAGAGAACAGATATACAAATCTCCCGCGAGGGAAAGACGATCCGCGTCTCTCATCAGTTTCTTTTGAATTAAGAATAATTTCGTTTCGAAGTCTTCCGCGGACATACCTTCCGGTTTTCCGATGAGGACTTGTTCGATCTGAGGTCTGGATTGATTCGCCTTTGGTCCGAGAACTTCCGGATTTACGGGAACGTATCTCCATGCGTAAAGTTTAAAGTTAAACTCCATGAGCGCGGACTCGACAAGACTGCGGCACATATCCTGTTTATCGATATCTTCTCTCGGCAAAAAGATCATTCCGACCCCGATGGAATCTTCTTCGGGTCTACGATGACCCATGTCTTCGATGTATGTCGCAAACAACTTCTTAGGAATCTGGATCATGATTCCGGCTCCGTCGCCGGTCACCATATCGGCGTCCACCGCCCCTCTGTGTGTCAAACAGGCTACGGCCTTCAGACCCATGGATACGATTCTGTGACTGCTCTCTCCTTGAAAGGAGGCAACAAATCCTACCCCGCAGTTATCATGTTCGAACGACTTTTCATAAAGGCCGTTTTCCTCTAGATAATTTTGGAGTTTTAGTTGTTCTTTTACTTCATTCATCTGCCGAAATCCCTCGTGATCCTAATTCCCTGGTTACAAACAAGCGTCGGGCACGCCTATGGCTGAAATTTCAGCAAAATTCCCCAGTTACAAGCCAGTAAATTGAGAGTTGCGTAAATTGAAAACATTCTTTTAAAAGATAGGTTTGAAATAAAATTCCTCCCGATCAAACAAGATGAGAACGCGGATCCGCAAGACGATCCGTTCCAAAAAAAACGAATCGTCAATGATTAGACTGAATCCATCGGGAAGAATGAAAAAGAATCCTTTGCATGGATACAAACTGCTCGAACTTTAAGCAGACGGCACAAGAAAATCATTGATCCCAATCAAGAAGGCAAGAGAAGAAGAACTAAAAAAAATTAGAGCTTCTGAACGATCGGAAGAAAAAGATCGTTAAGTTTTTTTCTCTGAGCCGTATCCGGGATTCTTGTAAAGAGCTGATCCATCTTTTGACGCAGAGAAGCGGTGTCCGGATATTCTTCAAAGAGTTTGAGAATATGAGGCCAGGCTTTTTTTACGAGTTCTTCCATTCCAGGACCGGAAGTTCGCGCAGCCACGAAAGACCTTTCCAATCCGGCTCTAAGATCGGCAAACGTTCGAGTCAGTTCTAAAACTTTCCAAAGTCTCGAATCCTTGAGTCCGCTCCTTGAAGAAAGAGAAGATACGATCGAGTTCCAATCGACGGGTTCGTTTTTCATTTCTTTCAAAACATAAGTATGAAGTTGAACCAGAGAACTGAGTTCCGGAGGAAGAGTCATCACCCACTTCTTATAAGCGTCCGCTTGACCGTCTTTTTGAAACTGTCGAACACGGTTTATACTTTCCATATATTTGGAAAACGGAATGATCACAGGAGGTTCTGAAACTTCGATCGGCTTGTCTTCTTCGATAAAGGAAGGTTCTTCAAAACCTCCGAACTGAAGATCCTCCACGTCGCTTAACAATTCGTCTCCTCCGGAAACGGAAACCGGAGCGGGAGAATCCTCCTCATCCAATTCTTCCTTTTGAAGAACCAGAGGTTTCCCTGAAAAATCGGAACCGAACTTTTGAACGATCTCCGTAAGAATCAAAGTCTCCGGCCCCTTCTTCAAAGGAGGCGGAGGCGCGACTACCCTTTTGGGCGCGCCGGGTGCGTCCGCTTTGGGGGCTTCTCCAAAAGAAGAAGCGGAAGGTTCTTGGTCTTTGCCGGTCGCGTCGTCTCTGAGAACGACATAACCTTCCATTCCTATAAAACGTTTTCCGGGAGGAACCAAGGTTCCGAAGGTTTCCACGATCTCTTCGGAGATACGACCGTATTTTTTCTTTCTCGGCTTACCCGCGTTAGACTTTTCTTGCTCAATGAGTTTGTTTTTGATTCCGGTATGAGTGTTCATGAAATTTTTATTCATGAAGGCCGAAAGTTCGGTTTGGGAAACTCCGAGATATTCCGCGAACTTAGGAAGATGATCGAAGAACTGTTCGGTTTTTTGAATGTTGTTTACGATATAAGAACGAACTTTTTGTTTGAGAACTTCCTGTTCCGTAGGGGGGATTTTTTTTCCGGAAATAAGACCGTTGAACAACTGAATGTGAGTGTGAAAATAGCTCAAAAATTCTCCATACGCGGTGAGTTCGTATTCACCGTGAGAATTCTGTTCAATAATTTTCTTATCAGTTCCCGTCATATCATTCTAACTTTTCAAAAGCCGCCAAGTTTCCGATTCTTCCGTCCGATCGATTCTTACAAACCGATCCCAGGCTGCGGTTATGGTAAACCTTCGCCAGTTTTCCTTTCGTTTTCAGGAATTCAAGACATTTCGAAAGATCGAACCTTCCGATCCATTCCGAAACAACTCACAAAAAAGAGACTAAAAAAGAAAAACCTCGGATCCAAAAATTCCACAAAGGACGTTCGTATTCATAGAAAGGGCTTTTGTTCCCTCGTTACGGCGGATTCTTTCGAAACTTTGATTTTGTTTGGATCGAATCAAGGCCGATCAAGAATTTTAAACCGACCCGATCCATCGGAGAATGTCCGGAGATTTCTGCGTGAACCATCCCTGAAAATCGGAAAAACTCCAGAACCGAACCAAAATTCCCGGCGTCTATCACAAAGCTCGAAGTCGAAACGGCCCGGTAACTTCCTAAAATTCTTTTTTTATTTCTAAGAATGAAAACAAAAAAAAAGCCACCATGATCAATAAAATATTTCCAGCAGAATCAACCCTTAGAGAATAAAAAGAAAGACTCGTTCGCAAATCCTCTTTTAAAAATCGAAATCCGATCCTCTATGATTTCGGCTTGAATCGATTTAAGAATGAGACGTAGTCCCCGATTGGAAACCGACGCTCTTCTAAACCCGAAAACCAATGCACCTTACTTCCGATCGACGAAAGATCGGTGATCTCAAACTCGGAATCGTCCAATCCAAGACGTTTCCAAAAAACGAAATCTCCCAGTCTTTCGATTTCAGCGACGACCAAAGTGCAAAAAAAATCGCAATCGTCAGGACACATTAGAATCGGGGCGACTACGGATTCTCCGGTGGAAGGAAGAATTCTTTCTCGGACGATTTTTCTTTCTTCTTCATTTTCGAGCCAATCCAACAAGGTTGGAACCAATCCGGACAGCTGATGTTCCGGAAGTTTTCGATTCAAAAACGAAGATAAGATTTCACCGTCGATCCGAATATCGAGGTGTTCTTCCGCCGAATAAAAAGAACGGTTGTAGACCGCTTCGATACGATTCATTCTAAGATTACTCGATCACTTTAGAAAAAAGGAATATTAGAAACAAAACTTCGCGCTCGAAGATCCGATACGAAAATTCCATTCTTTTCTAAGGAACTCATAACGACTTTCTTACGCTTTAGACAAACGTTTGACAAAAGCAGCTCCGAGAAAGACTTCCAAAAGACTCAACGGAACCGCATAGATCAACAAAGCCAAGGGTAACATTCCCAAATTCCAAACTACGATCCACATCAAAACAAAAACGATAAACCAACCGAACAAAAAAGTCTCGAGGAGCGTAAACTTTCGAGAAAGAACAAAAAGAACGATCGCAAAAAGAAAGGACCAAAGCACCCAAAACGTTCCGTTGATCGGTTCCGAAGGAAAACGGAGGCCCTTACTTTCGTAGTGCATAACCCAATAGGATTTGAATAAGATTTCGTTTCGAATAAATTCGGATACGGCGATCCAAAGAGTAGTCGTCAAAACCGGAACAAAATATTTTCGAAACATATCAGATGCACCTCTTGATTAAAAAAATAAAAATCTCACTGAGAAAAATACGTCCAGTCCGATTCGTTATAAAAATCGAATCGTTGCGGATCTCCATCTTTGAAAATCGTACAGACAACGAAGAAAAATCCTCCCTACTTACGGAACCGATTCGAAATCAATATCCCGACTTTAACTGACGACAGTAATAGCGGATTGGATCATCGCCCGGATTTTCACGAAAAAACCCGGTCGAAGCAAGTTCGGGTTTTTTGGGGTTGGTAAGAATTTCCAAAAAGAAATTCAGAGGGAATTCGGAGGCATTCACTCGGATCGTGTATTTTCCCGCCTTTACATCGTAAGTCGCCGGAAGGACGATCTTTGTGTCGTAATTATATTCAGGATCTTTGATATTCTTCTCCTCACCTTGATAAAGGGAGACAAAAAGATCCAGATATGAACCGTCTTTCGGATGACCGAACACTTCTACGACGCAGATTTCGCGCGCGGAACAACGGGTTTTCTCCGATCGACACTTGAACAACAATTCCCCGTATCTGAGTTCCGTCGCCCAGCCCCCAGAGTTTGAGATGAGAAAAACGAATACGAAGGAAATCCATCGAACAGAATTACGGTGTTTGTGTTTTGTGTTTTTAAAAAAATTAAGAAAGTTTCGAGAAGCGGTCGTTCGTTTCCGGGATAGGTTTTTCATCTTTCCTCCGATCCCTTTTCAACAAATGATTTTGATTTCTTTCGAGGAGAAATTTTTGGAATCCGAAAACAGGATTCCAAAAAAAGGAAAAGAGGGAAAAACCCTTTTTGAAAATCTTAGATTCTTTCTTTTACCAGACTCTCTCCGGACTTTAGGGAAAGAATTCTATATCGTAGGAATGTGTTACAAGTCGCCTCTTCCGTATAACGCACGAGATCGTAGTCCGGTCTCGGGGAACGAAAGAAGTTGGAATGCAAAAGACGTTCGCCGAGCTCTTTTTGAATGTGAGCCCTTGCCTCGGTTCTCCGGGAATATTCGGAGGGAATGATGACGTCGTTTTTATAAGACAGAATGTTACCGCGGTAGATCGCAACGGTGACCCGAATTCTATAAGTCTCGTTGGGTTGCAAAGAAGGAAAATCCATATTCAATTTATTTCCAGGGCTGTGTTTGTATATATCGGAGTTCCGTTAGCTCGAATCAAATCCGGAAGTAAAAAATAGAGTCCGGATTCTTACAAAAATCGAGAATGACGGCGCGGGAATTCTCGGGAAGACTGTCTTATCAAGAGAGGAAATCCGGTAAAAAATCGGAAATTCTAAGCCGCATGAACTTTAGATATAATCAGACACCCTTCGGTTATCAGAGAAGAAAAACGAGAGAAGTCAAGATCGGAGACGTCGGAGTCGGCGCTGAAAATCCGATTCGGATCCAGTCCATGATCAACAGCGACACAACCGATACGGAGGCTTCCGTAAAACAAATCCTCGAACTCGAGCGCTCGGGTTGCGAGATCGTAAGACTCACGGTTCCCTCTCAAGCAGACGCGGACAACCTGATCAACATCCGAAACGAGCTCAAAAAAGCGGGAAGCCGCGTTCCCCTCGTCGCGGACATTCACTTTACTCCGAGCGTCGCGATGAAGGCTGTCGAATACGTCGAAAAGGTAAGAATCAATCCGGGAAATTTCGCGGATAAGAAGAAGTTCGCGGTCCGAGATTATACGGATTCTCAATACGACGAGGAATTGGAAAGAATTTCGGAAGTTTTCTCGCCTCTCGTCCTTCGTTGCAAGGAACTCGGGGTGGCGATGAGAATCGGAACCAATCACGGTTCCCTTTCAGACCGTATCATGAACCGTTACGGGGACACACCCCAGGGAATGGTGGAATCCGCGATCGAATTTATCCGCATCGCCGAAAGTTTAAATTATTATAATATTATTGTAAGCATGAAAGCCTCGAATCCTCAGGTGATGGTGCAAGCCTATCGAATGCTCGCTTCCCGATTCGGAGAACTCCGTATGGACTATCCTCTTCACCTCGGAGTCACCGAGGCCGGAGACGGTAAGGACGGAAGAATCAAATCCGCAATCGGAATCGGATCCCTTTTAGAAGACGGACTCGGAGACACGATCCGAGTTTCTCTGACGGAAGATCCCGTGCTCGAAGTGCCGGTTGCAAAACTTCTCGCCGATAAATTCAACGGAAGAAAAACCCAGGATCAAAATACAAAGGGATATTCCGAATTTCGAAACCCCTTTACTTATCAAAGATTCTACAGCAGTCCGATCCAAATCGGAACGTTCGAAGCGGGAGACAATCATCCGGTCCGTGTGGAGACGATCCTTCCATTTGAGAATTCCAATTCATTTTTAGCAAACGTCGCCAAACTCTATCAATACGGAAAACCCCTTTCCTTAGAACCGGAAAGTATCTTGGTGGATTCTCCCGAACCGAATCAGCTCGAAGAAATTTCCGAAGCCGCGCAAGCGCTTTCCATTCCGGTCGGAATTCTTCTGGGGAAAAATATTTCTCTGAATGAAAAATTCCAAAAAGAACTCAGACGTTTTTCCAAAGTTGTCTTTGATCCGTTCTTACAATTTCAGGATGGAGAAAAGATGCTCTCATTTCTAAAGGACAGGCAATCCGCCGGACTTTATACGGAAATTCATACGAGCGCAGAAAGAATCGAATCCCTCAAAGGTCTTCCGGAAACGTTAGTCGAAATGGGAATCAAAAACGTTCTTTTCTCCTTGGAGTCGAAGGAAATTCTCTACGACTACAGAAAACTCGGAACGATTCTGAGCCATTTTGAGTTTCCGATTCTTCTTCATGGAACGTTTTCCGATGCCGAATCCGCTCTCTACGATTCTGCGATCGGAATCGGGGGGCTTTTGATAGACGGGATCGGGGATCTGATACGGATCCAAACCTCCGGCTCGAACGATCTCGAGGAAATTTTTCAACTCTCTTACGATCTCCTTCAGGGAACGCGACTTCGTTTAACAAAAACGGAATACATTTCCTGTCCTTCCTGCGGAAGAACCCTCTTCGACCTTCAGGAAACGACCGCGAGAATCAAGGCCAGAACCGGACATCTCAAAGGTGTGAAAATCGCGGTGATGGGTTGTATCGTCAACGGACCGGGAGAAATGGCCGACGCAGATTTCGGCTATGTGGGTGCCGGTCCTGGCAAGGTCCATCTCTACCGAGGAAAGGAGATTGTGATGAAAAACGTTCCGAGCGAAGTCGCGGACGAAAAACTCGTGGAGTTGATCAAAAACAACGGCCTCTGGCAAGAATCCAATTCCTGAATTGCGATCCGAAGAGAGATTCCCTAAGTTTGGAAGCGAATTGCCCATCGCTGCGAAGCTGAAATGAGCGCCTGGAATACAAATCCAAGAGGATCTTCCCTCTATCGAGTTGGAATCCAGAAAAATAGCCGTTTTTTATCGCTATAACCTTACTCACGAGTAAGAGGAGAATACAACGAAAATCGTCGGTAGAAGAGGGTTTTGTGGGAATTCCTACACCGAGATTTGTGCTTGCGAAAAGTGAAATTCTGTGATAGAGGAAAGTCTCCGTGGTTTTTCCCACGGACCCGCCTCCACCACCCAAGATCAGGGCGGGGCCTGCGACTTTCACGGAAGGGCGTCGGAGTTCCGACAGATTCTCGCAGGAGATTCAATTCATCTGTGGGTAAGGATTGCACTGCAAGGAGAATCGTCCGGTTTTGTAAGAGTTCCTACACTAAGATATGTGTTTGCGAAAAGTGAAATTCTGTGATAGAGGAAAGTCCTCCGAGGTTTTTCCCACGGACCCGCCTCCACCACCCAAGATCAGGGCGGGGCCTGCGACTTTCACGGAAGGGCGTCGGAGTTCCGACAGATTCTCGTTCGATCGGAGAACATCTGGGCACGGTTCTTTCGGCGGGATGGCGTCGGAAAACGGCCTTGGAGACGCCTCAAGCACGAGTGACGTTCCTTTTTTTTTGCGGTTCCTTCCCCAAAAACCCCCTTCTCAAAAAGAATTTATTTCCTTTTTCAAATCCGATCCTGATTTTTAAAAATTCGAAATCCCCTTCGGCAAACCTCGTCTTTAGGGAGATCGGATTGAATTCCCCCAGGTCAAAAACCTAAAAAAACAGAAAGGAATCGGATTTCAAAACCGCCTCTTTTCGAGTGCGGAACACAAAAGTTATGCAAAGGCCATCGGATCCATCTTCCATTTTTTAAAATCAGCCTTTTCTTATAAGACGCAATCTTAGTCCTAAGTAGTTATTTACTCGATTCTGAAAGTCCAAAATCCGATCATTTTAAGAGAATCCCTAAATTAGTGTTGTTTTATAAGTTTGGCTGAATGAGATAGACTCAATTTATTAACCGACAACACACGAACGGAAACGTTATGAATTCATTTCTCAATCTATACAATTGGAACATTCGTCAGAAGCTGATGGTGATCATATCATTCATCATCCTGGTTTCTTTGGGAGTGATCATCGCTCTTGCAACCTACTTTTTCAAATCGGATAACGAAGTTCGGATTAAAGAAAACAACTTAAAGCTGACGGACGTCATCAGTCAGAAAGTAAGATCCGATATTTCCTCTCTTACAAAACGTTCTCTCCTCCTCGCGAGATCGGTCGCGGGCTCTGAAGAATCGAACAATATCTTGGAAAGCGAAGACGATATCTTTTATCTGAAAATTTTCCGAAAAGAAAACGGAGACTATAACGGGGTAAAAAGAATCGCGAGCGAAGCCTCGCTCAGAGAATACAAAATTTCCGGAGAGGACGCGGACAAAATCGTTCGAAAATATCTCAACGGGCAAAAAAAGGCTCAGATCGGAAAACCGGTCGTCTACAACGTTTCTCCTGACTTTCACAAACCGGTTCTTTTTCTTTCCGTCGCCTTGGGAGACGGAGTCAATTCGGCGGTGATCGTTTCCTTGGTGAAAATGGATTCCATCTTGGATTCTTTCAAAACATCCGGAATCACCCAGTTCTTCCTCGTGGGAGCTGACGGAAAACTGATCGCACACTCCGATCCTAAACTCATTCTCGAGCCTACGAGTTTAGCAGATGATCCGATCGTAAAAAATCTTTTGGAAAGTTCGATCAGCAACGGACAAACCCGTTACAAAGGAAAAGACAATCAGTACTACTTAGGTTCTTTTAGAAGAATCGGATACGCCGGACTTGGAGTGATCTCCAGTACTTCGGAGAAAAAAGCGTTCGAAGAGGTTTATAACATTCAAAAGAGAAATCTCTATCTGATGTTCGTCGTCGTAAACGTTTCGATTCTATTCGTCTTCTTTTATTCCAGAAGATTGACAAGACCGATTCTCAAACTCGTGGACGCTTCCAAAGAAATCGAAAAGGGAAACTTTCAACTGACTCTCGAAGCGGAATCCGGAGACGAGATCGGAAAACTCACGACCTCTTTCGTAGAAATGGGAAAGGGACTTTCCGATCGCGACAAAATGAAGGACGCCTTCGGGAAGTTCGTAAACAAGGACATCGCGGAGATGGTTCTCAAAGGAGAAGTAAAACTCGGAGGAGACAAAAGGGAATGTGTGATTCTTTTTTCCGATATCAGAAACTTTACTTCCCTTTCCGAGAAGATCGAACCGGAACTCGTCGTCGAATTCTTAAACCAATACTTCACAGCGATGGTGAAATGTATCAACGCCAACGGCGGAAGCGTTAACAAATACATAGGAGACGCGATCATGGCCGTATGGGGAGAATTGGGACATACGGAATTCGATACGGAAAAAGCGATCCAAGCCGCACTCGATATGCGTAAGAGTCTTGTTCAATTCAATAAGAATCGGGGAACCGATAAAAAACCGAAAATTTTTATCGGAATCGGAATCAACACCGGCGAAGTTATCGCGGGTCAGATCGGTTCCGAAGATCGATTGGAATACACGGTCATCGGTGATACGGTAAACCTCGCTTCCAGAGTAGAATCTCTGACAAAAGTTTTCGGAGCCGATATTCTGATCACCGGAAATTCTTACGAAAAAGTAAAAGGAATTTTCGTATTAGAAAAGTTGAAACCGATTAAGGTCAAAGGTAAAAAATCTCTTCAGACGATCTATGCGGTGTTAGGACATTCCAAAGATAAGAATTGTCCCAAAAATTTGAAAGAATTGAGAAAACAAATCGGCATGGAATTCAAAGCGGGCGGGTCGAAGTAAGAATGACGAAAGGAAGCTTTCTTTCAGGCGATCGACTCATTCTGGTTCTTCTGGTCTTCAACATAGTTTTGTTTACCAGTATATTCTTATATGATTATACTCAGTACGGATACAAAGGAAATCAAAAAGTTATAGGAACTATTCTTTATAAATCCAATACGATTCAGAGAAAATTCGATTCCGAAGTCGTTTGGAAAGACATCGACGCAGGAAATTCCATTCAGAACAGAGACACAATCCTAACCACGGAAGGTTCTCAAGCAAAGCTGAAACTTCTGGACGGGACCGAAATTTTAATCGCTGAGAATTCCATGATCTTCATCGATTATCTCGACAACCGAGCTAATCTTGAGATTTCCGTGGGGGGATTGCAGGTTACAAGAAGACCGGAGAACAAGGAGAATCCTTCCTCATTGGGAATTCGTTCCGGAGACGGGGTTTTAAAACTCGTGGAAGGAATCGTAAACGTCGAAAAGAAAAAGAATCAGAAGAATTTGGAATACGCCGTTCTTTCGGGAAGTATCAAAGCCGACCCGAGCAACCCGGTTCTTTTATATCCCAAAAAATCCTTGGAAGGATTTGAAAAATTATTTCCTGTTTCCGCAAACCTGCAAACCGCAGAAAGTATTCAATCAGCGACGACGAATTCTTCTTCAACAGGAAATACGGGATCGAGCAATTCTTCTTACAACAGCTCTTCCAGCTCGACGAATTCTTCCAATTCAACCTCCAACCCAAACGCATCTTCTGCAAATTCTTCGGATCCCACAAAAGATCCAAACTATGGAAAGTATGATAATGGAAATCCGAATTACAGAAACTCTGCCGGTTCCGATGGGAATTCTAATTCCAACTCCGGAAATCCGGCAGGAAACGGACAAACTGGAATCAATACAAAGTCCGGATTAAAACTCGAAAAAACAAACTCCGGGAATGCTCAGTCGGAAAATAAAAATAAGAACAACCAAAACAACGGAAGCGGCGCATCCAAAACCGGTTACGACCCGGGAGATTATCTCGGAAAACAGAAGTATGAGCAAAACAAGATCCAAGAAAAATCGGACCCGAGCGCTCCTAAAAGTAAAACGGAAAGCTCTAAGTCGGAGTCAAAGACGGAAACTAAGTCGGGCGCGTCCACTTACCAAGAAGTAAAAAAACCGAAACCTCCCCGTGAATTGACTCCGGAGGAAATTCAAAAACAAGAAAAGGAAAAACGCAGACGGGAGCGCGAGGACCAGGAACAAAGAGAATTCCTAAGAATGTAAGAGATCGTTTCATAGAGAGCGAATTCGTAGTCGTCAGGAAAGATCGCGGAACGAAACCTAGAACGAAGATTTGGTTTTTGAGAATTTTTCCCGGTCTTCTCTTGAAAAAGAAAACGAGTCGTTCCAAAACACACTCAATTCCTTCCATAAAATCAAAACTTGCTTACTTTCGCTCCTCGAAATGCACTCTCAAAAACAGTAAATTAGGATAATAGAATATGGAAAGCTTAAAGATAATCAAAAAACTCTTTTTCGAGGTCGTCAAAAACCTTCATTTTTTGGGGGTTATCGGTTCTTTTATTTTTCAATCCATCGTCTTTCAAAACAAAAGCATACTCGTATCGTTCGGAATCTTATCTTTCCTGATTTCGTTCATCTCCTTGCTCCTGGTGATTTACCCCATATACGCTTTATTGAAACTTTCCCATATAATTCTCACACCTTCGATTCAAGGAGTGGGAACTCCGTTTCGAAGTTTTCTTTTTCTCCTAGTCAAATTTCATCTAAAATACATTCTATATATCATTCCGTTCATCATCGTACTTTTAATCGGATATAGCTATGGATTATTTGCGAAGCAAGATTTCAATAAACCTCCTTTAGTGATTCTTTCGACTTTTTTTCAGGTAACCTATTTTCTGTTTCTACTCCTAACAATCGGTTCGAGAGATCACAAAGATCTCTTCAAAAAATTCGTTTCATTCTTCACTCAGCAGAAGAATCGATTGTTGATCACATTCTTTTTTCTTTGCAATCTCGCACAAAAGACGTTCTGGATTTTTATGAATGAAAGCACCGAGTTGATTTACCCAATCGCCTATGGAATTTACGGATTGCTGATATTATTCAATGTTATCTTATTTATCTTACTGACGAAACATTGGGAAACGTTTTATTTTTATACCAGGGAAGAATCTAAAATCAAGGTAGCGAGCTGATCGCAAAGTCGAGCCGCCAACCTCTCAAAGGAGGGTTCATTGCCGAGAAGAAGATGAAATCCTGCGAACGAAAAACAAAGAAACCCTGGCGAAAGCGAATCGAAAGGAAAACTCAAAAAGAGGATTTAGTTCGAAAAATTCTTAAACGGGAACGACGTCCGCAGGCGTGAGAGATTCGATATTGTGAGTAAAACCTTCTTTATCGTGAAAGAGGACTACGAGTTTGTCGTTTTCAAAAGAAATGACTTCTACGATCGAATTGGTATGAACAAAAATTCCGTTGTGGAGAAAGGTACGTTTGGTGATTTTAACTTTGTCGCCCGGTTTCATTCCGCCTCTTTGTTGAGATAAAGATCTTTCCCTTCTTTTTTCATAACACTGAATAGATGAATTTGTTTTTGATCCAAGCGAGTTCCGATATCGTAGATCGCATCGGTAAAGTCGGCGCCTTCCACGTTTGCACCCGCGAGTTTCGCCCAACGAAGATCGGCTCCTCTGAAGTTCGAGTTTCTCAGATCGGCGTTGTTCAAAAAAGAACCTCTGAGTTTTGCCCCTTCGAAATTCGCACCTACAAAGGAAGAATTTTGTAAGAATGCGTGACCCAAATTGGCGCCCGAAAAATCGACCCCGTCAAAATTCTGTTTTTCTAATATAATGCTCGAAAGATCTTCTCCTTTCAGAGAACCTTTTTCATTTAGAATTTCGAGTGCCTTCGAAGCGGTGATTCGTTTTTCTTTCGGAACCCCTTCTCCGCTTTCATAATCTTTCACTGCTTGTAAAAGTGCGGCGACCGCAGACTCGGGATAATTCTTTCTTCTTTCCGGAAATTCAAACATCTGCTCGATATCGGAAGGAGTTACGGATTTGATTTGATCTACGGTTTTCCCTTTTGCGTATTCCGTCGCCATCGCGAGCGCGACGATTCCAAAACCGCAACCGGTCGTTGTATAACTTGCGTCGGTGATATGATCGGAGGAGTCGATTTTGAGATAAATGCGGTAGCCGTCCCCGCAACCAACGTTTCTGTAATTAGAAACGACAGTCGCATCTTCCATCTCACGATAGTTGACGCGGTCGTCGTTGATTTGTTTGTACCGTGCAAAGTCCATTACGCTCATGAAATTTCTCCTGCCCGGTGTTTAGACGGCATAAAAAAGATAGCGAGAGTGAAAACTCTTACTGCATCTTGTATTTTTTCTTGAACTTATCAACCCGACCGGTCGTATCCACAAGTTTGGATTTTCCGGTAAAGAACGGGTGGCAAGCGGAGCAAATTTCAATGTTGATATCGCCGATGGAAGTTCTCGTTTCGTAGACGGTTCCACAGGACGCACAGCTGATTTTAGCTACTCTATAGTTTGGATGAATTCCAGTTTTCATAGTTTCCCTTTTTTTAGCGGTTACTGGGTGTTCATGCTGGCTAAAAAGGCATCATTTGTCTTCGAAAGCCTCATTTTCTCCAGCAATAATTCCATGCTTTCCGTGATGCTCATAGGAGAAAGTACTTTTCTCAGAACAAACACTTTCTGAAGAACGTCTCTTGCGATCAGGAGTTCTTCCTTACGAGTTCCGGACTTGTTGATGTCGATGGCGGGGAAAATCCGTTTGTCGGAGAGTTTCCGATCCAGGTGGATTTCCATGTTACCGGTTCCTTTGAATTCTTCAAAGATTACTTCGTCCATCTTGGATCCGGTGTCGATCAATGCGGTCGCGATGATGGTAAGAGAACCCCCCTCTTCGATGTTTCTCGCGGCTCCGAAGAATCGTTTCGGTTTGTGGAGCGCGTTGGAATCCACCCCACCCGAAAGAATTTTACCGGAAGTCGGGATCACTTGGTTATAGGCTCTCGCCAATCTCGTAATCGAATCCAGAAGAATGACGACGTCTTTACCGTGTTCTACGAGACGTTTCGCTTTTTCGATGACCATCTCGGCGACCTGAACGTGTCTCTGAGCCGGTTCGTCGAATGTGGAAGAAACCACTTCTCCCCGGACGTGACGCGCCATGTCGGTCACTTCTTCCGGACGTTCGTCGATGAGAAGAACGATCAGAGTACATTCCGGATGATTGGATGTGATCGCGTTTGCGATGTTCTGCATCAAAATCGTTTTACCGGTTCTCGGAGGAGCTACGATGAGAGCTCTTTGTCCTTTTCCGATCGGACACATGAGATCGAGAATTCTCGTATCCAACATGGATGGATCGTATTCCATCTTGAGTCTTTCGTTCGGATAGAGAGGAGTTAAGTTGTCAAAAAGAGCCCGTTTGCCCGCGACATCCGGAGTATAACCGTTTACGGTTTCCACACGGAGCATCGCGAAGAATCGCTCGGATTCTTTCGGCGGACGGATCTGACCTTCTACCGTATCTCCCGTTCTCAACCCAAAGAGTTTGATCTGAGAAGGAGAAACGTAGATATCATCCGGACCCGGAACATAGTTATAATCGGGAGAACGTAAAAAGCCGTAACCGTCCGGAAGTTTTTCCATGACGCCCGCGGCGTGCACTTGACCGTCTCTTTCGGCTTGTGCTTGAAGAATGGCGAAGATTAAGTTCTGCTTTTTAAGCCCACCCGTGTTTTCAACGCCCAACCCTTTTGCGACTTCGATCAAGTCACCGATTGCTTTTTTCTTGAGTTCTACGAGATCGATCGGAGAAGGAGTGGGACCGTCATAACCGCCTCTTTTGCGTTTCCGAGCACGATGATCCGCGTTGTCTGAAGATTCAAATTCTTGGGATTCTTGTCCCGTGATTTCTTCTTCAACGGATTCGGTGGTTTCGGAATCGTTTTGGTTGTGGTTATTATTTTGGTGGTGGTGTCTGTTTTTATTGTCTCGTCTTGCTGTTGCCATAAGGAGCTACTTGAGTTTAAAAAAGGGGAAGGATTCGCCTTTTTGAGATTTTATTTTTGAGAATACAGGGTGGAATGAGAGATCTGCTAAGACCGGCTCTACTCTTGAGATAAAGGATGGAAGGGAACGTTGTCAACGAAATTATTCAACGATGCTTTCTTTTTTTTGCAAGAGCCTTGGACGAAGCCGACTTCGAAGAAGAAGTTTTCTTCGGAAGAACGGAAGATTTCGAAACATTCTTCGCTTTTTTCTTGGAGGAAGAAGAATGTTTTGTTACGGCGGAAGGTTCCGTATTCTTTGCGGCTTTTTCAGGAGAAGCGGTTTCAGATATCGGAGAAACATTCGCTTTTTTTCGGGGAATCGGATTCTCCCTGGAAAGCGAATAACGGCTCTGCAATTCCAAAAACTTGATCCGATTCTGAAGAGTGGTCCTAGGAACTCCTAACTCAAGCGCGGTATGCGAAATATTGTCCTGATTTCGCTTCAAAGAATGAAAGATAAAAGCGCTCTCCACTTCCTTGAGCAGCGTTTCGAGAGGAAGTTTCTGGAGAAATGCGTCACTTACCGATGGGAATTCCAATCCATTCTCATCCTGTTGTCCCAACCCGGATCGAGGAGAAACGAAGTGATAGAGATATCCTACGATCTTCGAGCCTTGTTTGAGGACGATGATTCTCACGTTGCATTCGAGCTCGTTTACGTAAGTCTGAAGAGAAAAGGGAGAATTTCCTTCGAGACGAAGTTCGTTGGTCTTTAAGTAATTCGCCAGAAGATTCTTACTCATTTCCTTGAGAAGTCTCTCCGCCTGGAGAATCGAATCTCGAAAGTATTTTTTTGTAAGAATCGTCTGCTCAAACGTTTCGTTGTAAAAGATAGAACTTCCATCGAGATCCGTCGCCAAAAGTCCGTCCGGAAAATTCTGGAGGATCAACTCCATAAACCAAGAACGGGAACTCTGCTCCAGTTCTTGTGTTTTTTCTTCGGTCGGAACTTCGACCGGTCGTGTTGCAGAAACTAGTTTTCCGAGTCCGGCCATAACCTGGACCTTATCCCATTCCTCTTTTTTTTCTCCGCTTTGTCCGAGGACGGGGATGGATTTCTGTCTTTGAAAGTATTGAAAAAAGGATTCCGGTATTTCCGTTTCTAAAAAAGAATCCGGCAGTTGAGAGTATTCCCGGTCGGAGGAACTCAGGTCCGCCATTTCCATCTGAATCAATTTGCGAGATAGAAGCCCCACGAGATCTCCGGACTCGTTGACCACGGGAAGATGAGTCGCGGGTGTGATGAGAAAGTATCTGTAGAGGGCTTCTATTTTCATGGACGATGAGAGATTCTCAAATGCCGAATCGGCGTCAGAATACTCTTATTTTCCGGACGGGAAGAAAATTCCTCTCTTTTTTTCGCGTTCGAAACGGCCTTTCCGGAAAAGATACTTCTGCTGATTGGAAATCGGCAATCGTAAGAGAAATGTTTGCTTCCGAGAATTGGAACCTGTGACTGAAAACGAAGGAGTTCCTACTTTTTAGAAGAAGACTGTGAAAACGAAGGAGTTCCTACTTTTTAGAAGAGGATTGTGAAAACGAAGGAGTTCCTACTTTTTAGAAGAGGATTGTGAAAACGAAGGAGTTCCTACTTTTTAGAAGAGGATTGTGAAAACGAAGGAGTTCCTACTTTTTAGAAGAGGATTGTGAAAACGAAGGAGTTCCTACTTTTTAGAAGAGGATTGTGAAAACGAAGGAGTTCCTACTTTTTAGAAGAGGATTGTGAAAACGAAGGAGTTCCTACTTTTTAGAAGAGGATT
>NZ_JAFFPU010000068.1 GCF_016919175.1 Leptospira ainlahdjerensis
AAAAACCGGATCCTTTCGCAAGGAAGGATCCGGGGTGTTAGGTCACGCTACTTTTTCTGTGTTCAAAATCTCAAAAAAGCCCGGTAAGAAATTGCCGGGCTTTTTTATTTCAGAAAATAGTTTTCGAGATTGGAAGATTGGATCCGAGGTTTTTTTAAGCGTAACAGGCTCTTCTAAAAGTAGGGTCCAGAGAAAGAGTGTTCTTTCGGCGATTCAAATTCATAAAGAAAGTTCGAAACAAAATGGACGAGCAGACACGAAAAGGCTTCTCTCGAAACCGAAAGAAGGCAAGGATTGTAAGAGAGTTCACCATTCTGATTTTATTTCTCGCCTTCTAAGGACCGATGAAAATGAAAGATACCCGGCTCCCAAGAACTCGGAAAGATAAAACCTTCTCTTTTTAATCCGAATTGAATTTCTTCCGCTAACGCCAAATCCTCCGAGATCGTACGAAAAAAGAACTCCGAGTTAAAATCCCAGTGAGGAGTCATCCTTGGAGTTTTCGATTTTTGTGGGATGAGAATGGCTTGTGTGCAGACAGTCTTTTCTCTGGAGATCGGTTGAAAATGAATCATTGCGAAATGGTCCCTAAAGATTACAAGAAGAGTAGAAGGAAATAAAAAATAGGTGATGATTAGATCTTTTCTCGTGGGCGGGGAAGCATTCTCAAAGGAACGATTCGGGATTAAAATCCTTCCATGTTCACCGATTGGATCGAAGATAGAAGCGTTTTTCGGAATCACTGCTGCCACCGAGCTCTTATGGACGGTGGAGATGTGATAAGATTCCAGAAAAATCTCCACACCGACTTTCCAGTTGTAATTCCCTTCCGTGATTTTGATTTCATAGGGAACATACGAGTCGAACTCGAAATTTTTCAATTCTCGAAAAACAGGCTCCAACCGGTCGAGTGCGTTTTTTTGAAAACCTACGAACAGAATTCCCGCAAAGTCGCGAATCGGCAATTCTCGAAGTCCTCTTTCCGGAACCTTACAATCGGAAGTGAGTAATTTTCCGTCGAGGGCATAGGTCCAACTGTGATAAGGACAAACAATTTTTTTTAAGAGACCTTCCTTTTTTGCAGAAAGCAATCTTGTTCCTCGATGTATGCAGGAATTATAATATGCTCTCAGAGCGTTTTTTTCGTCCCGCAAAACGATGAGTTCCCGGTCCCGAATCCTACAAACGAGGTGATCTCCGGGAGATCGAACTTGGTCTTGAAAACCGGCAACCGCCGCTCTTTCCTCGAAAAGAATCAATTCGGAAGAATAAATTTTCTCGTCCAGATAAAACTCGGTCTTGAGCATCGGGCGATTTTTGGCACGGAGAGAATCGATTGCGGAGACTTCAGGAGTTCCTGTTTGACTCTGTTTCAGAATTCGTTCTAAAACATCGGACGAGAATGGTAGAGCCTTGGGTCTGACTAATTCTGCGGTTTCTTTTTCGAACATCAAAGGGACCTCGATTTACTGAAGAGGATGCGAATTTACGAATAAAATAACATTCTACTATTCTAAAATTGTCTCCGTATTTTCAAGATTGTGTCAAATTTGACCGAAAGCCGAGTGGCGAAAGCTCGCTTATTGTTTTTCGGGAATTTAATTATAAGAAAGAGGCGTTTTCGTTTGGTTGAAGAAGAACGGTTTTCGAATATTCGAGGACCGTTCTTTCGGAGGATTTTGAGGATCAAAGAGATTGGAAAATAGCTTTGCTTGGATTCGGTGAATCGAAACCTTCCTGTGTACAAGTTTGTTCCGCATACATAGGATCGAATCCGAATCCGTCTATGGAATAATAGCTCCTCGTAGTCAGACCGGAGGAGGACGGATAGGTGCATCGTCCCGTTCTCCCAGTCGCGATGGATGCGGCATTTACGGTATTACACCCTGCGGCGACGTTAGCGGTCGTTCCCGTTCCCATATAATCGTAACACCTTCTTTGGCTATCTATTTCATTGAAAGTGGAAGCAGGGGTAATTTGCCCGTTGGCAATGTGAGTTTTAAAGTTGGTAGCGACCGCGCCGGAAATGAATTTAATCTGAACGATATAAGTCCCCGCGGCCAGATGGACCTTTTCAAATTCGGAATCGATCGCCGTCCCTGTTGCGAGCACGGTAGGAACGGAAGACGGAGAAGTATAGTAGTATAGATCCAAATTCGCGCCTATATATCCGAAGATATTGACGATATGGTCCCCGGTTACGGGTGTTGTGAAAGTGTAAAAACTGCTTACGTCTTTGGAGGAGACTCTGCCGATCAGAGCGTTCGGTTGATTGAGAGCGACCACGGGTGCGGGTCGATAACGGATCGTTTTCGAAAGAATGTTCGAACCGGATCTAGAAATAACGATTGGAACCGACTTGTTCTCCGATATATCGGAAAGTGTCGGCATCGTGAAAGTAAGCGTATTCGAATTTACTAAATTGATTCCCGTCGCTCCGACTCCGTTAATCGTAACCGAATACTGAGAGGAGATTCCTGAGAATTCATTTCCCGTAATCGTCGTTGTACTGCCGGGGATTCCAAGTTCGGGATAAAAGTCGGCACCGGTTTCCGAATTCAGGACGGTAAACATGGAAATTAGGGAAGTCGTATCGTCGTCGGATCCGCCTTTTTTGCAGGCGGAAAGGAGAAACAAAAGAGTGGCCGCCTCAATCAATACGATCATTTTTTTCATTTCAAAACCCCTTCTCGATATTCACCGTGTAAACGGTGATCGATCACAATGTATCATAGAAAGTATTTTGAGCGAACTTCGGAAACTACGTAGAAAATTCGGTTCTATTCGCGCTTCTACGGATTGATCGGAGACAAAAGAGGAATTCTTGCCGTTTAGAAATCGATTCTCTCGGAGGACGTTATTCGGTTCTCATTCGGAACGTTGTGTTGTTGCAGGAAAAGCTCGCCTTTTTTGGAATCAGGCAAAGTCTCAGATTTTTATGATTCTTATGATAGGCATCGACTAAATACTGAGTCGTGTGTTCCACTGCGTGTAATCCCGACCATTCGTGCAGATTGACGTTCGGATTGTTCGGCACCGGATTCCCACCGCGAAGACTTTTTTCAGAATCCTTATTGAGACAAAGATGTGTGGCAAACGGTTGAAAGGATTTCATCTCATCAAAGGAGAGGCTCAGGCATTCAAGCGCTTCTTCCTCGTGATGAATGACCGGGGTTAGATCGTAGTAGCCGGTTTGGATCTCGGGTTTGGAAAGAAGGAGCCAAGGTTCCTCCAATGGAGCGATCGCGATTTGATCGGGATGATTTTCCGCCCAATTGCTGTGGGCGTAAAAATCCTGAATGATATGAGTCGCGTGACCCATGTATCGCATCGAGTCCGAAAAAAGCGCCGCCTTCTCCGATTTCGATTTTAGGTTTCCGAGTTCGATTCCACATCCGAAGAGATTGTTGTCATCACAGTGAAAACTTGCTTCCTCCATAAACTCAGAGTCGGAACGTAGATTTCCCTGAACGATCATTTCTTGGCAATCCGCGCGGATTTCATAACCGGTTTTTTCGGTAAAATCTCGAAACGATTCTTTAAGAATTCGAATATGATTGAAAGATCCCGCCGGTCCGAATGCGTTTAGCGAAACCGAGGGCAGGATATCCAAGAACAAGAATAAAAACGGCAATAGGCCTGTGATGGAAAGGATTCGTTTCATTTTGGTAAGTAACTGCTTACTTTCTTTTTAGACCCCCTGGTTTTGAAAAGTTCGAAATATTTTTAGATAAAAAATCGCGAGGTGAAAATTTTTAGAAAAGGGACGGAATTTTTTGAGCAGGGAGACGCTGATTCTTAAATGGGGAGGGATTGAAAAAAAAGGAAACGCGGAATCTTTCCGATTCCAGCGCCGGATCTGATCGAATCGAGGTTTCGGTTAAGAAGAAGAATCGGAATCGGGGATTTTGCTCCCTAAAAATTCCGTGAGATCGATGAGACCCTTGATAAATTTCAAATTATAACGACTCTCATAAAGAAGAAAGATCGTTGCGATAAAAAGAAAAACACCACCCAAAAGTGCGGTCAAAGTTGCAAACCAGGAATACTCCTGAGAAAGGGCCTGAGAAAACGCGAAACCAAGGCTCGAGAGTACAAAAAGGGAAGTTGCCGTGTATAAAAACGCCATCGATCTCTGGATTAGAATGGCGCGGATCCTTTGGATTCGGAGTTGCGTTTTGAGACTTTCCATTCTTTCGGAAGGGAAGAGTAGTTTTCCGGAAAGAACACCTTCGACCTCGGCTTTTAGGAGATTGACCCGATCGAAGATTCTTCCCAAACGGTTCGCTGTTGAGAAAATTAAGCTGGCGCAAGCGGTAATCATCACTGCAGGAGTGATCATCCCAGTGAGGATGCTCGTATTGGAAAGGGATTCAAAGAACACAATCAATCCTTACCTGCTTAGGCTATTTTGTCCATTCGATTTGGTCGCGGCTTTGAACGCTAGATTGGGGAAAAAAGAATCCTCGCTCTTTTTTTTAAATGAGAACAGATCCCAAAACCGGAAGAAAGGAAACTTTTCAGTATTCAGTAAACTTCATGTAAAACGTCGGAGATCCGGCAAATTCTAACCCGGAAGTGGCTTTTGAATTTTCAAACGGAATTTTATTTTGAAACCTTGGAGTTCCTACATTTTCCGGTTTTGGGAAAAACTCTGAAATCAGAACCTCCTTTTTTGAAACCGTCTTTCCTCTGTTCTATGGCAAATCCGTTGTTTATCATTCTTTCTCTTTTTGGAATTTTAGAGAAGAATTCGATGGGTTCCAAAGCGGAAGCTCCGAACCTCGCGAGATTGGGAAGAATTTTGTGCAAAAATAAGAGCCCTTTCCATTCTATAAAAAGAAAAAAAGGAAATGGATTCACGAAACTTGAAAAGAAAGCCGAATTCTTTTTTCTAAAAAAAAGGAAGTTTCCTGGAAGCTCTTTCTAAAAACGTTGAGAATGATTTTTATAAAATCCTACATTCTATATAAAATCGGATGCGAATTCTGATTTGTGGGTTATTTTTCTCATTTGCGGGGAAAAAAACTTGATTTGTAGAGGCATTCTAAAAATAAACAAGTAAGCAGTTGCTTACTATAATACACCAGAAAAGGCTTTTGGACTTTGTCCGGAAGAAATAGAAAAATTCCTTTTTTCGGGTTTCGATCAAGAACGGGGTGGTCTCTTTGTTTTCACTTTTCAAAAAGAAATGGAACGTTTTCGTTTCCGATTTCCAATTCAAAATCGTTACGATTTTTATTCTTCCATCGCTCATCCTTCTGTCGGATTTAATCATCCGTTGGAAAATCGTAAGTCAAATGGAAAGGCTCCAGTGGTCTTATTACCTTCTTTCCTTTTTCTATTCGATATTGATCTATTCGTTTCTTCTTTTGACCCTCAATCTTTTTCTTTCTTTTTCGAAAAAACGTTATTACTGGGGTTTTCTCGTTTATATAAGTCTCGGATACACGATCTGTATCGTCGGCTCTTACGGTTATTATTTGTATTCCGGAATCATGCCGAACTTTTTCGTATTCTCTTATATGTTTCAGGAACCTTTCAACAGTTGGACCATCTTTAGAGGAGGGTTAACGTTCGGGAGTTTGATCGGGTTTATTCTTCTTTTTTTATTCTTATTCGTAACCCTAAAGATTGCGTCCTCGTTCCAAAAACCTTCTCGTTTTTTAAAAAGCAGGTTCGCTTCCTTGGCCGTCGTGATTCTTCTTTTTGCGGCTTTTTTTCACAACAACACCCGATTTAACGATCAAATCTATGTTTCCGATGCAAATTCCATTTCGTTTATCAATCGTAATCTCTATAATATCCTGACCGGTGATAGACTCGGCTCCGCCGGATTGCAGTCCCGAAATAAACCTTTTTTAAATCCAAGCTCCAATTCTCCTAAAATGAATCTGCTCGTAATCTTGAGCGAAAGTCTGAGAAGAAAGAATATGGGACTTTACGGATACGAAAGGGACACGACGCCCTTTCTGGATCGTTGGTCTAAAAATTCGGGAAACGGTTCCGTGGTCGTTTTTAAGAATGCGTTTTCGAATTCGAGTTCAACATTGATTTCGGTTCCGAGTCTGTTGTCCGGGGTTTCTCCGATTCAACCCGTGTCTTTAACACATAGCGCTCCTTTATTTTGGGAATACGGGCAAGCGGCCGGCCTTTCCACGTTTTACATTTCCAGTCATAGCTTTCGTTGGAATAACTTTTCCGGCTTTTTTAAGAATGCGGGGATCGACTTTTTATGGAACAAAGAGATCAGCGGTTATAGCGTTTTTAACGATATCGGAATCGACGATCGTAAAACGGTGGAAGAGTTTCAACTTCATGTGAAAGATCTTAAGAAAAAAAAACGGAACTTTGCGGGTGTTCTCCATCTGAACACAAATCACTTTCCTTATATCATCCCGGAAGAATCGATTGTTTTTCCGATCGGAAAGGATGCGTACGCTCCTTATGACAACTCGGTTCATTATCTGGACGAACTTTTGCGGAACGTATTTCAATTTTTACAGCAAGAGGAACTTACTAAGAATACGTTAGTGATCTTTACTTCCGATCACGGAGAGGGTATTTTTGAACACGATTATATCGGTCATATCGAGAGCAATCATATCGAGACGGTCGCAATTCCGATGGTTTTTTTCGTTCCGGATTCTTTAAAAAAAACGGTCCCTATAGATCGTCTGAAAAAAAACGCTGAAAGAAACGTTTCCAATACGGATTTGATTCCCACTGTTGCAGATATATTAGAAGTTTCTAATCAACCTGAGGTAAAAGGTTATCTTTCCAAGTTGGAAGGCCGTTCCCTTTTTTCCAATCTTCCGGACGATCGCCGTATCTTTATAGCCAACAATAACGAAACATCCCTCTATAGAGTCGGGATGAGTTATATTCAAGGGAATCTTCACTACATGTTGCGTTTAAACGCGTTCCCGCCCGACGAGGAAGCTTACGACATTCAAGTGGATCCCAATGAGAAAAATAATCTCTGGTCGAGTTTTAGTTCGGAAAAGAAAAAGGAAATCCGCAAACAACTGGAGGCCTGTAGTCTCTGTCAGGATTTGTATTCCACTTCGGGAATCAAACTCTGACTTGCAGGGGGAATTTTGATTCTTCTTTGCGAAAGTTTTTGAAACGTTTTGAAAACGTCTGCTTAACCTTTGTCGATTTTTTTGGAAGGAAGAAAATTATTTCCGGCAAAGTTTTTCCGGAAATAATCGTTCGCAGTCGGATCTTTCGTTTTGTTCCCTCACAAAACGGGAAGGGCTTTCGACATTTCGGGATCCTCTCGTATCGCTTTCTGAAAGCGCAAAAGTTAGGATTGTAAAACCCCCGCCGAAAAGGGAACATACACCTGAAGCCACGACACTCGCGTTCTTTGGAGGGAATCCTACATGGATTTAAAAGAACGGTCCTATCTTTTTTTCGTTTTGAGCGGCTCTAAGGTTTGATTTCTCGGATCAGTTCCGTTTCGGAAGGAAAGACTACGTTTCTGTTTAATAAGTCGTAACTCAAATTGAGATAGGCCTTCGCTTTTTTGCTCATCTCCTCACAAACGGTCGGATCTTTTTCGCAGAAATTATTTTTTTCCCGAGGTGGAAGGATATTGTAAGAAAGATCTTCCTTCCCGTCGAAAAATCTCAGATAAAAATGTTCGTTCTCGATCCAGCCGAAGAGATTCCCATAAGCGAAATATGCGGTTTTGGATCTTCCGGGAGCAAGAAGGTTTCTACCCATCGCAGAAAACGCGACCTTTTTTCCTACGAGTCCGAGGATGGTTGGAATTACGTCCAGCTGCGAAGCGATAGTTTCGTCTAACGCAGGCGCGATTCTTCCGGGCGCGTAGATCAAAAACGGTACGTTTCTATCCTCGTAATAATCCAGATAACGGTGATGAGTATGATCCGCGACAAAGACAAAAATCGTATTCTTAAAATAACCGGATTTCTCGGCTTGTGTGATAAAGTTATGAACGGCCCAGTCAGCGTAGTTGTAGACGTTGAGAAAATCGTAGTCTCTGGTTTCGGGTCCGAAAATTCTAAACCTCTCGGAAGGAGTTCGGTACGGGTAGTGGGTCGTGAGGGTCAGCGCAAGTCCCAAAATCGGTTTTTTAGACGCTGAGATTCGTTCATGCAATAACTGTAATACGTCTGCGTCGTCGTAACCCCAGGCTCCGAGTTTAAATCTTCCGAGTTTAGTGATTTCCTTTTCTCCCATCACGGTATCAAAACCCCAATGAGGCATGAGTGTACTTTTGTTATCAAAACTTAAGTCCCCTCCGGTAACAAAAAAAGTCTCGTAACCCATTCTTTTGAAGATACTTCCGATTCCGGAAAAATTTCCGAGCACCTGATGGGTTCTAACCACGGTCAACCCCGGACGATCGGGGATTCCCGTAAGAATCGACATCATTCCGTTTGTAGTTCTTCCACCGGACGCGATGAATCGATTGTAAAATCTTCCTTTTTTTAGGAGTTGGTTGAAGTGCGGGGCCACTTCCTTTCCGTCTACGAGTCCGTCGGAAATCGGTCTTATGAATTTGCCCGTCCAATTCTCGAGCATAATCAAAACGATGTTAGGTGGAGTGCCCGCTCTGGTTTCTTTTTGAACTCTTAGGATTGGATACTTCTCGCTTACGAATTCCGCTCCCGGATAATCAATTTCTTTTCGAACTATCTTGACCGCTTCTTCCGTTTCTAATTTTAAGAACTTAGGAATCGACTGGCTTTTCAAATCCATGATCGAAGTGAAAACTCCGTTTAACGCGATGTTGTTGACGAAGTTGTTTCCGGAGACGATTGCATTCGTTGCACGGATCGGAGATTCCTGAATTCCCCCGCGGATCGCTATGATCGTAAGAACCAATACGATTCCTATGTGAGCTCCGTATGTTTTCCAAGATTCTCTTTTGTATTCGTAAGGATTGTATTTGAGAAAAAGCCAGGTCGAAAGCGGAAGAAAAATCAGTAAGAATCCGATTCCTATGATAAACGTAGTCGTGTTTTGTTCCAGCGCGGATTTGAGAATCACTCCCAAATCTTTTCCGATAAAAACAAAACCTTCGTAACCGATGTGTTTGTTCGCGTTTTCAAAGTAGATGATATCGGCGATCAAATGTGCGATCATCCAAATTCCCAAAAGAATCGGGGTGTAACCCCAAAAAAAACGATACACTTTGAAACGATTCAAAAACGGAAGAACCGAAAGGAACGCAAAAACTCCGAGGGTCATTCCGATCACCGCAAAGTCGAATCGAAAACCCAAAAAAAACGCGACCGCAATCTCGTCCAAAGGAACTCCATGCAATCGATACCAATAAACCGATAAAAACGCGATCTTGTATAAGAGTAATATGACTGCGAAGTAGACGACGTAGCTAAAAATCAATTTGAGATGAGTGGGGATTTTTGGAAACATTCTGACTCTTTTATTTTTTTCTCGGATGCGGGATCGAAACGATGTTCAAGGAGCCGAACCCGATTCTTATCATAAGAGAAACGGAGGCAGGCGCTCAAGTCAAAAACGAAAGAAAAGAATCACGATGCTTCTATTACAAATCTCTTACGAGAGAAGTCCGAAACTTTCCTAACTGCGGACTTTTTTTGGGACGCGGTTCCAGGTTTGAATGGATTTAAAAATTCAGTTTGTGAACCCGAACTCGTCCGATTCTTACGTTTGCATTTTTGAAAGAAAACTTCGGATCGTTCGTTCCGGGCTTGACAAAAAAGTAACTTTGTCAATTATGAGTGAGTAATCACTCACCATGAAAGAAATTAGAGAAAATATAGAGCTGAACCCGGTTTGGCCGGAGGGCCAGAAAAAGATCTTTTTGGCTGCGATGGAAATTTTTGCAGAAAAGGGTTTTTCGGCGACAACGACGATCGAAATTGCAAAGAAGGCCGGTGTCGCGGAAGGGCTGATCTTCAAACACTTTAAGAATAAGAAAGAACTTCTTTTGAGTCTTGCGATGCCGATTTTGGAAAGTTTTATCGCGCCCCTGACTCTGAAGCGGTTGAAGGTCGTTTTTTCCCAAGACTATGCAACTCTGGAAGAATTCCTGCGAGCGGTTTTTGAAGAGAGAATCGCTTTTATCCGAAACAATAAAAATCTCATTCGCATCATCGTTCAAGAAGCGATGATCTCACCTGAAATTCGTTCGATCTTAGAAAGGGTTTTCAAACAAAAACTCGCTCCCTTGATCGTGGAACGTCTGAAGGCGTTTCAAGACAAGGGGCTCATCAAAGACATTCCGGTTTCTTCAGCATTTCGTCTCATCGCTACAAACCTTTCCGGTTACATTCTTCTTACCGAAATATTCTTTCAGCCGGAAGAAGATTGGGACGGAGAGGCGGAGTTAAAAAGGACCATCGATTTTATCGCGGCCGGACTCGCGCCTCATAACGCGGTCTCTCCGATTGCAAGACCAAAAGCGAAAAAAAAGAAAACGATCCCTAAAACTTCAAAGAAGAAGAAAAAAAAGTAAGTTGGAGTTAGTTGAGAATGAACGTGATCGTAAGAACACTCAGATCCTTGGTGAAAATTTATAAATCTTTACGCCTTCCGTATCGAATTCTTTTTATCGTTCTTCCCTTTTTTGCTTTGGTTTTGATTTTACAATTTAGAAACAAACCGAAAACGGAGGACGTCGCCGTCGTAGGTCCGATATCGGAAAAAGCCTACGGATTGGGAACCGTCCATTCCTTGGATACGTTTCGATTTCGAGTTGGGGTTCCCACAAAAGTAACCAAGGTTTTTGTTTTGGAAGGAGACGAAGTCTTTCCGGGCCAGAGTCTTTTGCAGTTGGAAGGTCTTACCACAGTTCGATCTCCGATTCGAGGAATCGTTTCGGATATCGGTTATCACGAGGGAGAGGTCGCGTTTCAAACGATGCAAGCCGTAGAGGTTTTGGGAGTCGGGGCGAAATACCTCGTCGTGGCTCTGGACGAACAGATTCTTCTTTCGATAAAAAAGGGACAGTCGGCGCTCATCCGCTTTGAAGGAAAACCGAATGAAGTCGTCCAAGGCAAGGTTCAAGGAACCTTTTCTCACGCGGGGCAATTTTTTGCGAGGATCGAAGCCGCCCGTTTTCCGGAAGGAGTTCTTCCGGGAATGACCGCAGACGTTGCGATCGAAATCGGCAAACGGGAAGACGCGCTTTTGCTCCCTCGGAAATACGAAAAGAAACAGAAAATTAGAATATTCAGAAACGGTAAAACGTCGGTCGTTTCCTTTAGGCCGGGGCTCAGGTCCGAACGATATATAGAAGTCATAGAAGGGGACGTCCTACCGGGAGATCGACTCTCCGAGGCGCCCTGATGTTGTTTATCGCCCTTCGGCAGATGCTCGTCCGAGGGAAGCAGACCTTGACGACTCTTTCCGGAATCGTTTTGGGAACCGCTGCGTTTATCATCATCTCCGGGGTTTTGCTCGGATTTCGAGGATATCTCATCGATCAATTGATCAACGCGGACTGCCACGTTCGAATTTCGCCCAGACAAGAAATCATTCAGGCCAATTCTATGGACGATCTTTTTCCCAACGAAAACGTGTTCTGGCTTTCTCCTCCTTCCGGTAAACGAGGATCCACTCATTTGAACCAGGCGAGTCTCTGGTATGAAAGGTTGGATCGAGACCCGGAAGTGGAGGCCTATTCTCCGCAGGTAAGCGGAAGGATCTTTCTCTATTCCGGTTCCAATCAAGAAGCCGGTAAGATCGTAGGCATCAGCCCTTCGAGACAGATTTTAATCACTCCTCTCGCGGATTACATTACGGAAGGAAGTGTAGAATCCCTTGCTGCCGGAAACAGGCTCATTCTGGGAGAAGGGCTTTCTAAACTTTTGGGACTGAGTTTGAACAAAACGGTCTGGATCACCGCGGGGTTGCAGGAAAAAACTCCGTTTCGTATTTCCGGAATTTTCCGTTCCGGAAACAAGGCCTTGGACGACAGCATCGCCTATGGACTGTTATCCGAAGTTCAACAGTTGACGGGACAATCCGGAATGATTACGGACATTGCGGTTCGTCTAAAGGACGTAAATCAATCTATACAGAAAGCCGTGGAGTGGAGGAAGATCGGAGACGAAAAAATTCAAAGCTGGCAGGAAGCAAATTCTAGTTTTTTCGCGATCTTTAAGTTGCAGGACGCGATCCGGTATTCGATGACCGCGGCGATTCTTGTGGTGGCAGGATTCGGAATATACAATATTTTGAATGTAATTATCAACCAAAAGAAAAGAGAAATCGCCATTCTTCGTTCGATTGGATTTCGACCCAAAGAAGTTCTTATGATCTTTTTGATGCAGGGAATGATTCTCGGCATCGTTGGTGGAATCATAGGACTCATCGTTGGATTTTTAGTCTGCTTGAGAATCGAATCCCTTCCGTTTTCAAATCCCTTATTTTCGGCGGGAGCGAGTTCGATGGTGGTTTCCTTTGCGCCCTCCATCTACTTTCAAGCCTTTTTACAATCAATGGTCGCCACATTGATTGCGAGTTGGATTCCGGCGAGGTCCGCGGGAAAACTTTCTCCGATCGAGATCATAAGAGGAGAATAAGAATGCAGGCCGCAGTTCAAAATGGAATCTCCGTTTTCAATCTTCAGAAGATGTTTGGAAATTCGGAAATCATCAAAGGGGTTAGCCTCGATATCCAAGAAGGAGATTATGTTTCTCTCACCGGAAAGTCCGGCTCCGGAAAGAGCACACTTCTTTATATGATCAGTTCTTTGGATCCTCCGAGTCTGGGTGCGATTCATATCGACGGAAAAGATATTTATCGGATGGACGAAGAGGAAATCCACGAGTTTCGAAACAAAAGAATGGGTTTTATCTTTCAATTTCACTATCTACTTCCCGAGTTTACTGCCCTCGAAAACGTTTTGATGCCCGCGAGAAAGGCCGGCCTTTTGAATGAACATCAAAGTTATGCGGAACACCTTCTTGAAGAATTCGATCTGAAAGATAGGATGGACTATCGAATCAACCGACTTTCCGGAGGTCAGGCCCAAAGGGTAGCGATCGCCCGTGCGCTTGTGATGAGCCCTAAGTATATCTTTGCGGACGAACCCACGGGAGCCTTGGACTCGGCGAACACCAAAGTGGTGATGAATATTCTTGCGAAGGTGAATGAGGAGAGAAAAACCACGATCGTCGTGGTGACACACGATCCGGATTTTGCGGCGAGGGCCAAAAGGCAGATCCATCTCGTGGATGGAAGAATCGTTTCCGGCAAGGAATGGGAGGCAATCCAGAAGGTTTCGAAAGGAGGACGTTGATTATTTGAATTTGAGAAAGTTTTGAGATAGGCCGTACGGAAGCGATATTAAATTCTACTACCATGCTATGGAAGTTTCCTAAATTTAAGTCGGGCCAACTGAGGAGATGGGAATATCTGCTCCCCACGGGATCCGCGAAGGAAACCGAACAAACGGCGAAGAGAATCATCAGCGATTCTTATCTTCCGAAAATGTCTACGCCGTTTCTCAAAGTTCTACCCGGGAAGATTCTGCTCGAGAATGCGAACTTTCGTCAGGCTCTTGAACTTTTGGTAAGAATTCCTTGGGTTCGAGATTTTAGACTTAACTTGGGGATGTATCCCTTAAAACGTTCTTTTGATTTTAAAGAATTCGAAAACTCTCTTCGTAAGTCGGAGGTTCTTCCGCCGGATTGGGATCTTCAGTTTCATCCTCAGGTCAAGGGCGCAACCGAATGGACTCCGGAAGATCTACGAAGACTCTGGGAAACGGAACATACCAATCCGACGAACGGAAAAAGGACGACCGAACTCAGCGCGATGATCATGGACGACGAGATTGTGATGAACGTGAGTCTCGCGGGAGAACCTCTCAATCAAAGAGGTAAGTTCAAACCTCTTTCTAAGTCGGCTCCGATCCGGGAAGACCTCGCGAGATTTTTGATTCAGAGAATGCACAAGATTCTTCCGAACCCGGACGCTGTTTTTGTTCCTTTTGCGGGGACTGGAACCCTTATCAGAGAATCGGTGGATTCTATTTTTGGAGTCGGCTTTCCTCATTATCAGAGAACTTTTTTGTTTCAAGAGATGGGTGAATTCCCCGAGTCCACTTGGGAATTTCTAAAAAAGAAAACTCTAAAACCTCCGGGTAAAAATCCGATCGCGGTCTGGTGGAACGAACTGAACGAAGAAACGTTTCAATACACGCAGAAAAGAATGGCTCAATATCAAACTTTTCTAAAGGACTCGGCGATCCTGGACTTGGTTTCGATGCAGGAATGGCAGGGAGATTTTTTTGCAGGTTCTCCAAAAGATATCTGGGAAAGTGTCGGGAAGCCGAAACGAATCTGGATGCCCCTCAATCCTCCTTACGGTCTGAGAATGGAGACGGGAGCGACTAACGCGTTCTACAAAAAGTTGGGTGAAAAACTCAAACTTTGGTGGGAACTCCCCGTGGAAATCAGCGGATTGATTCTTTGTCCGGACGAAGATTCTTGGTCCATTCTCAATCGGAATATGGGAATCAAGACCGATACGATCCACGTGACTCACGGCGGTGTGGATCTGAGGGTTGTTTATTTTTAGAAAAAAAAATTCGAAAGAGATAAACTTCCATTTTAAGAATTCTCCATCAACTTTTCGCAAAAGTTAAGGTTTGACAAAGGGGCTCATCCGAAAGGGTTTTCATCGCTTTTCAAAACCGCATCACGTAAAAAGATAAGATCTTTTTCTTCCAAAAATCATTCTTCGATTTTTTGTATTGGAACGGATTCTAAACTTTTCAGAGACAAGTTTTTTCGTTCCTTCTTTCTGGAGAACGAAGGCGTTCCTGTTTTTTAAAAATGGCAACGAGGTCGAGGTCGGACTTCTAAAAACCGTTTCTTAACGAAGTATTCCCCCGATACGATTGTCGCTTCTTTTGGCTTACAGAAAGAGTTTTTTAAAGGTTACAGAGAATGGTAAAATTCTTAAAAAATTTCGCGAGAATCTACGAAAACTTCATCTAAAACTTTCTCAAATCATATTAGAAAAAAGTAACCTTTTTGAACGAAGAAGCGAAGAGGCATTCGAGAACACAAATAAGCTCTGAATTATAAGTAGGGATTTGAATTCGCTTCGATTTATTTTTTGGGAATTCGATCCTTATCTTTTCTTTCAAACGCGGATGGGAAAGGGCGTAAGATCGAACCGAAAGATTCTTCCTGTATTCTTAATTTTATTTTGAACAAAAATATTGTTCTTTACAGATTTTTGAGTCAATGACGTAAGATTTATGACATATTTTGATTAAATATGTCCTCTGTGTCTTGAGGAATGAAAGAGGCGGTTTCGTCTTACGCGAAGATTTCCAGAGGGGTTGTCGTGTTCTACCGAAAAAGAAATCGGAAACTTTTGAGAGGAGTTGGTTATGATCGGAATCTGGGGAGCTGAATCCAGTTTATTCTTATACGTGCTCGTGGGTGCGACATTCTTTGTGTTTGCGCTTCCGATGTTTTTAGTGCCTCTTCGTTGGGCCGCCGTTTTGGGTTGGGAAATTCCGGCTCAAGGAAACTTGTCCATTTATTACGGTCGTTGTCTCGCGAGCGTGATGAGCGTTCTTTGTTATATGGGTTTTGTGGCGGCAGGAGATCGAACGGTGCAGCCGTTTTACTTCAATATTCTTCTGGGATGTTTTGGCTTGATGGTTCTCGTCCACGCGTATGGAGGAATTCGAAGGATTCAACCCCTCAGCGAAACGATTGAGACGGGTTTTTGGTTGATTCTCTTTTTTTGCGGACTCTTTTTTTATCCGATCTAATCGGCTTTGTGCATCTGATTCCGACAAAATTGCTTTTTAGAGAATGGTCTGCGGTCGGACTTCAAAGCTCGCTCTCGAGAATTTCCCGATTCCTCACTGTGAGATTGAATTTTTTTAGAAGGCTGTCGGAACTACGACGGCTCTTCCGTGAAACTCGCGGGCCCCACCCTGATTGGGCGGAGGAGGCGGGCTCGTGGGAAAACTCGGGAGACTTTCCTCTATCACAAAATTGCGCTTCTTGCAAGTAAGATTCCTCTCGTCGGAACTACGACGGCTCTTCTGTGAAACTCGCGGGCCCCACCCTGATTGGGTGGAGGAGGCGGGCTCGCGGGAAAACTCGGGAGACTTTCCTCTATCACAAAATCGCGCTTCTTGCAAGTAAAATTCCTTTCGTCGGAACTACGACAAGATCTTCTGTGAAACTCGCGCGGCCCCACCCTGATTGGGTGGAGGAGGCGGGCTCGTGGGAAAACTCTGGAGACTTTCCTCTATCACAAAATTGTGCTTCTTGCAAGTAAAATTCCTTTCGTCGGAACTACGACAAGGATCCTTATCGTTCCAATGCCCTCCTTAGGCTTGCGGATAGAAATTTACTTATCACGAAGAGATTCGGTTCTCAAAAGATGGAAGCAAGAAGGAATCCTCATTTTAATTCGGTCTCAGTGAAAAGTTTCGCTCAAAAAAGAGGTCGTCTTAGGAAGGGAAAATTGGAGTGGATTGATAAATTAGAATATTCTAAAATTCAAATACTTAGATTTGATATCTGTGTTTTTTTCTAAAGACCCATCACCGGTCCTTCGAATGTTCTCCGATTTTTTTATTGCGGGTTCTGGTCCAAAAGATCGGAAAAGATCGGAATCAAAAAGAGCTCCGATTCAAAAAGGATCTTACCAAAAAAAGTTAGAACTGTACCTAAGGCAAAATACAAACCCATCGGAATCGGAGTTTTTCGAAGGTTTTCCCCTTTTTTACGAAGTGCGACCGTAAACAAAACCGCAGGAATATAAGAGGCGTTTAAAAAAAACATCCACCAGGGATGACCGGCGATCATCGCAAGAACCGGTGCAAAGAGAACGTCTCCAAAACCGATTCCACCCGGAAAGAAAAAAAACAAGATCAGAAACGCGGCAAAAAAACCTCCGAAGACAAAGACCTCGTTCCAACCAGGGAGTTTGCCGTTCAAAAGATAAACTGCGGTCAAACCGAAGAATACAATCCAAGGAAGATTCTCATAGTCCAAAGAGAAATGATACGCATCGGTCAGACAGGAAATCAGAAGATGCCCGCATAAAAACAAAAAGACAAAACTGAAAGCTGGATTTTGGGTAAGAACAAAACAAAAAACAAAGATAGAAAAAAAAGAAAATTCAACCAGAGGAAAGATCACACGGATCGGCTTTTTACATTCTTTGCATTTTCCTTTTGTAATCAGATATCCAACCACGGGAAGAAGTTCCGGATAACGGATTTCCTTTCCGCAATAATCGCAAGCGCTCGGAGAAGTGAAAATCTGTTTCCACTTCTCTCGAAAAGAAAGGGACTTTCTCTTTTTACCGTAATAGTATTCTAAGATTCGATAACCGAGGGTGACGTAAAAACTTCCCAAGGAAGCCGCGCCGAAACTTCCGAATCCCAAAAAGATCCAGAAGCTCAACGGATCAAGCGAGTGAAACAAGCGCGGAAATTCCCTTCTTCAAATTATCCCATTCGGAAGCAAAGCTGATCCGAATGTAATTTTTAGAATCGGCAAAGATATAACCCGGAACCAAGATCAATTCCTTCTCTTTGATGGCTCTTAGGATAAAATCATCGTCCTTTTCTTTGATCTTGATAAAGAAGTAGAATGCGCCTTCGCTCTTTTCCACTTCGTAGTGATCTTTCAAAGAATCGTAGACGAAGTCCCTTTTTTCTTTGTAGTCTGCTATGTAGGAACTCATATCCGTTTTGAGTGCTTCGATTCCCATCCACTGAGTGACCGAAGGAGCGCAGACGATCGTGTATTGTTGCAGAGTCGTTAAGGCTTTTGTAATGGGTTCCGGCGCGAGAATGGAGGACAGACGGAGTCCAGTCATACTGTAAGTTTTGGAAAAACCGGAAAGAGTGATTGTCTTCTCGTAAAATGAACCGGCCGAAATAAACTTCTTATCATAATCAAAGAGTTCGTAGATCTCATCCGAAATCAAATAGGCTCCGGTTTTCTCGGCGAGTTCCGCAAGTGCTTCCAATTGTTTTCTGGAAAGAATTTTACCGGTAGGATTGGAAGGAGAAGAATAGATGATGATCTTCAGTTTTTTATTGGAGAATTCCTTTAGATCTTCCGGTTCAAAGGATTGATGCACCGTGTTCATCTTTCCCCCGTAGATCTTGATGTACGCGGGATACATCAAAAAGTGAGGCGTAACTACGAGACATTCGTCTCCTTCGTTTAACAACGCGTTGAATAAGAGTAAGAATGCGGAGCTGATTCCGGAAGTGACCAAAATTCTTTCGGGTGTCGCGTAGGAGATACCGTTAGTCGTCTTGTATTTTTCCGCAAGCGCCGAACGAAGTTCCGGAATTCCTCCCGTGAGAGTATAAGCCGTTTTCCCGTCTCTGAGCGCCTTACAACCTGCTTCGATAATATTTGCGGGACAAGGGAAATGTGGCTGACCGATGGAAAGATTGATCGGATTTTTTAAACTTCCCGCGAGTTCGAACGCTTTGCGGATCGCGGAAGTGTCGAGGCCTTGGATTCGATTTGCTAAAACATATTCTAATGGATTCTGACTCATACTAGATCCTTTTTGAAATTTCCATCCGAGAGAACCAGTGGAAAACTGTCTCATCAAAAGAATCATCTCGAAAAGTTGATTTGGTAGTCAAACAATTCAAACCGTTCAAAATATAATTTCGGGAATTCAGGTTGCCAGAGGATTCTACCTGATAATCTTTGAGTCATGGAAACCGTAAAAATCGCCGGTCTGAATGTTCCCGTTTCTAAGTCGGGAATCAACACAGGAAGTCTTGGATCCGATCTCGTTGAGACCGACTCCACCGTTCGTAATCTATCCAATATTCTCTATCCACTTCTGGAAGGAAAACCCGTCCTCCTCGTGGGAGACGCCGGCGTGGGAAAAAACGCTCTCATCTATTATATCAACTTCATGAGAAAACATCCCACTTCTCGTTTTAGTTTTAACGAGGATACACTTCCGGAAGATCTGATCGGGTCGTATCGAATCCTCATGGACGGTCAAGGTTTTGCTTGGTCGGACGGGCCTTTGACTGCGGCGATTCGTTCGGGGCAGAGTTTTGTGGCCGACGAGATGAATCTTTGTCCTCCGCATATCATCAAACGATTCTCCACCGTTTACGAGTCCGCCTATTTAGAGTTAATCGAAGGAGACGGCTCAAGAATTTCCTGCGGCGACGGTTTTAATTTTATCGGAACCCAGAACCCGTCCGAAGGGTTTGAAGGAAGAAAACCGCTTCCGTTCGACATCACCCGATTCTTCTCCGTAATTTTTATCGATCCTCATACTCCCGATGAAATTCTTTTTATTCTGAAAAAACTTTATCCGGCCTTGAGCGAGTCCCTTCTTCAATCCTGCATTCGTATTTCTTTGGAAACGGAGAATCGTGTGATCACCGGAAAACTCGGAAAAGGCGATCTGGAAAAGTATCACTTCAACATTCGAAATCTCAAAAAACTCTGTAATCGTATTCTCGGTTTAAAGGCCGAAACGAGCGAACTTCAGTTTCGTGAGTTCTGGAATTTTTATGTGGAACCGTTCCGTAAAAAGGAAGACAGAGACCTTCAAGTCGAGCTTTTGTTAAGCGAAACCGGACTCAAGATGACTCCGGAACTTCCGGAACCGAGCTTTCAGGTTCACAAAGGATTCTTATATTGTAACGATAAGGCTTTTCCCGTTGTGGATGAAAACAAAGCGAAGAATCTTTTGAGCAGCGTTCCTCTTCCTCTGAAACTTCGCGAATTTTCCGAAAAGATTTTTACCGCGGTTCAGTTTCAGGAAAACGTTTTGATCGAATATTCGGAAGAACAGGACCCTCAGATTCTTCTTCCGCTCTTCACTGAAATTTCGGGTCTTCCTCTGGAGACCGTAAGTTTGTGTAAGGGAATTCATACTTCGGATATCATCGGAGCTTTAAAACCGATCAGCGGTTCTAAGGTGGATTGGGTGGACGGTCCTCTCACTCGTGGAATCCGAGAAGGCGGAAATATTCTTATTACAAACCTGGAAGCGGCCGGAGCCGAACTAGTAGAAAAATTGAATATGCTCACAGACGACGCGAGATCTCTCACACTTCCTCCCGAAGCGGGAAGAAGCGAACCGATTCAGTTGACCGGAGATTCCCGCATCTTTGCTCTCAAACTTTTTAGAAAGTCAAAATCGACCGCTACGATTTCCCGCGCGTTTCGAAATCGTTTTACGAGCGTCTTGTTTCCGGACCTCGAAGACGAATCCACGTTAACCGAAATTCTTTCCTTTTATCTTCCGGGAAGCAGTTTGATTTCGAAGATGGTGACCTTTCACACAAAGATCCGCGATCTCGCAAAAAAGAGAACCATCGGTTCCGCGAATTTATTGCCGTATCTGTTCGGTCTTTCCAATCTTCTTTTTTGGAAGGACCATATTCTTCGTTACGCGGATGAAAAAACGGGAGAAGCCGGCTTGAAGGAAACCGCGGTGCGAGGCGGTAAGATCGCTTATACAAATCAGATCGCAGATCCGAAGGAAAGACAGGAACTCGAAAAAATCTTAGATTTCCAAATGTCAGGCATCGAAGTAGAGTCGGATTTCTTCAAGGTTCTTGAGGATAAGAAAAAAAAAACTCTAACAACGGCCACCGACATTGAAAAAAAACGTTGGTGGAATCCCGAACTTCATAAAAGAGAAGCGTTAACCGGAAAGGCGAAACTTCTCAACTCGGGCAATCCTCTCAAACGTGGAATCGAAATCGACACTCCGGAAACAGGCGGTCAGATGAAGGAAGGCGCCGACGCTTGGTATGGTCAGGACACTCGAGGCAACAAAGGTCAGGGAGAACCCGCAGGTGGAGGCGGAGCCTGGGGTTATCGCACCGAAGAACTTTATAAACAATTTCTTGCCAAACGTAAGATCCTCTGGGACTACACGATCCAAGTTTCTTTAAAGGAATTCAAAGAAGTATTCGGTCAGAGTTTGGAAGATATCGAACTCAATCTCGATCGTCTCTTTGATCCGGAGATCGACATCACGAGAATGTATCGAAACGAAGGAAATCGGATCGATACTCGGAAATATATTTCATTCTTATCCGGAAGAGGGGACTCGAAAGTTTTCGATCGTACGATCATCGATAAGAACGAAGAAAAACTCAAAGGTGTGGAAGTCGCGTTTCTCGTCTCCAAGTCGAGAAGGATCTTCAACTTTGAATACGCGGTCGCAGTGATTTCGGCGATGCTTTCTTCCGCCTATATTCTCAAGGAACACGAGGTGGATTTTTCGATTCACGCTTACTCGGATCGAAACAATAAGAAGGATCGGATCGATCTCGTTCCGATCAAACGCCTCGACGAAGATTACGACGACGCCAAAGAAGAGGAAATGTTCAATTATCTCAGAACGGACTGGCAAGGAGACTCCGTAGAAGAGTATCAACTTCTCGAAAAAGTAGAATCGTACTTTTCGCCAGAGGCACAGACGAAAATTGTGGTAATGATCTCCGATTTTCGGGGACAAAGGGGCAAAGCAGAAGTTTCCGACGAAATCAATTCTCGGGACAACCGCAAACTCCACGCCGAAATTCTGAAAAACCAGAATCGGAACTACGTCTTTCTGGGAGTCGGTCTCGGAAGACGATACATAGCGGAACATCTGTTTCAGGATTCCATCCAGATCACTTCGGATAATTTTTACAATATGCCCAACCTGATCGGGACCGAACTAGGCAGATTGATTCTCACGCATCATAGCATGAGAAATTAATCCGAAGTCGCGGCGGAGATTAAGCCGGGACGCGTTTTTTGAAACGGAAAATCGCAACGGCTTTTTATCGATTCATTTGATTCGGGAAAGAATCGACAAAGTATTTACGACCCAGGTCGATGAAACAAAGAACCGCCCGCGAAGACGGTTTAACAAAGTAAGATGGCAGACAAAAAAGAAGAATCCGGGCATTCGCCCTTGGTCAACAAAAAGGCCAAGTTCAACTTCGAATTGATTTCATTCATCGAAGCGGGCATCGTTTTGACCGGATCCGAAGTCAAAAGTCTTCGTGAAAAAAAAGGAAATCTTACCGACGCGTTCGCCAAGATCAAAAACGGCGAAATCTTTTTGGAAAACTTTTCCATCACTCCGTATAAAAACGGAGGTTACGCCAATCATCCGGAGATCCGAGCTCGCAAACTTCTTCTGCATAAGAGGGAAATCGAAAAGTTGGATCGTCAGGTAAAAGAGAAGGGTTTGGTTCTCGTCGCCACCAAGGTTTATTTTAAGAATAACCTTCGAGTGAAAGTGGAGATCGCCGTCGCCAAGCCGAAGAAGATACACGATAAACGGGATGACATGCAGAAAAAAGACGCGCAGCAAGAAATCGCACGCGCCTTAAAATCTTCCAATCGTTACGATTCTTAGGCAGTTCAAATTAGGATCTATATGGCTAAAGCCAGAAAAAAAACAACCGAAGAATCGGACGAAATCGTTCCGATCAAAGCTCCCCGAAAAGAACCCGGTGAAATTATTCCCGTAGTATCGATCGTGGGAAGACAGAACGTCGGAAAGTCCACGCTATTCAACGCGCTCTTAAAAAAGAAATTAGCGATCACCGAAGATTATCCCGGTGTGACGCGTGACGTTCTTTCCGCCAGAATCTATCAAGAAGACAAGGACTTGGATTTTTATCTCTGCGATACTCCGGGACTCGATATAGACAATCCGGATACGCTCGCTCAATCCATATTAGAAGCAGCTTATAGACAACTCAAAGCCTCCGATCTCATCATCTTTTTATTGGATAAGAACGAGGTCACGCCGGCGGATCATACTCTTCTCGGTTATCTAAGAAGGGAACCGGAAGTCGCGAGTAAGCCGATCATCTACTGCGTAAACAAAGCGGACAAGGAACTCGACGAGTTCGATCTCGAAGAATTCTATAGAATGGGGCTCGCCGAAGTACTTCCGATCTCAGCGGTGGGAAGAAAGAATCTCGGACTTCTCCTTGAAAAGATTAAATTTTTCTTAAGCGGAAGAAAGCTCGGAAAAGTCTGGATCGAAAAGATGAATCCGGCGAAGAAGAAGGACGCACAACCGCTTCCTCTCGCGGAAGAAGACTACGAATTCCGTCTCGCGATCGTCGGAAAACCGAATTCTGGAAAATCCAGTTTGTTAAACGCGATCTGCGGTTACGAAAGAGCCGTTGTGAGCGCCGTCGCCGGAACCACACGCGACTCGGTCGATACTCTATTAGAATTTGGTGATAGACGTTTGCTTTTGACGGACACGGCCGGGATCCGAAGACACAGTAAATCCGCCGAAGCTCTTGAATTTTATTCGTATCAGAGAACTCTCAAGGCAATAGACGGAAGCGATCTTGTGATCCATCTTTTGGACGCGAAAAAAGGATTCGGGGATTTTGATAAAAAGATCACCTCACTTTTGCAGGAAAAGGGAAAACCGTTTTTGATCGCGGTCAACAAATGGGATTCCATCGAAGACAAGAGCGACAAAACGTTCAAAGAATATAAGGAAAAACTCTTTAGTCGGTTTCCATTGTTAAACGAAGTCCCGATCATCACGATCAGCGCGACCGAAAAACTCCGGGTCAAAAAACTGGTGGATCTCGCCTTTGATCTCGCGACTCGTTCCCAGAGAAAGGTAAGCACTTCCGAGTTGAACAAAAATCTCAAGTCGTGGATGGGACTCGCAGGAAGATCTTTTTCCGCGCACCAACCTCCGAAGATGTTGTATTGCACTCAAGTGTCGACTTCTCCGTTTCATCTCATTCTGTTTGTAAATCACGTGGACTACTTCAAACCGAACCTCGTTTCTTTTTTGAAAAAGAAACTGACAGAAACCTATGAACTCCAAGGAATTCCGGTTCAATTGGAGTTTCGCTCGGATCGAAAATGAATTTTCTTTTATTCTCCATTGTAAGTTTTGCCGCGGGTTCCATTCCTTTTGGATATTGGATCGCGTTTCGATTGGCCGGAGTGGACATTCGTAAATCCGGAAGTAAGAACATTGGCGCGACGAACGTGGGCCGTCTGGTAGGTTGGAGATACGGGTTTCCGGTTTTGGTTTTGGACGTCGCCAAAGGAGCGCTTCCGGTTTATCTTTCCGGTCAATATCTCCCGGAAGCAGGGATTCCGTTTCAACTTCTTTGCGGAGTTTTGGCGGTCCTCGGGCACATGTTTTCTCCATTCTTAAACTTTAAAGGCGGGAAGGGAGTTGCGACCGCGTTAGGCGTTTTTTTGGTTTTGACTCCAATTGCGTGTCTGGGTGCGGTGATCGTCTTTTTAGCGGTTTATAAATTTTTTAAATTTGTTTCTCTGGGATCAATTTTTGCTTCCCTAACGCTTCCACTCGTTTATGCTTTTTCCTCGGTTCTTCTTTTACACGAAGAAGTTTCGTATTGGGTCTTAGGGACCATGATTTTTATCTCTATCGGGATCATACTGACTCATAGAGAGAACATACTTCGGATTTTAAATCAGTCCGAGTTGTTTGCGGTCAAAAACGAGGATCAAAAAAGTGATTCAGAGAGAAATCGACGATAACAAAACTCGAGAAGAAAAAATCGAAATCTTAGATCGGTTTTTGATTTATCATCCCGTCTTTGAAATCGCGGATCTTTACAAATGGCTCTACTACGGAGAATTTGGAGAAGTCGAAAAGCAGGAATTTTATTCGGAACATTCGGAAGTTGTTCCCGAGTTACAATCTATTCTCGACGACTTAAAAGACGAAGAAGGAAAGTTGTATCCGGAAAGGGTTTGGGAGCCGCTTGGTTTTTCTCAGAGATATCTTCTGATCTATCTGACTCCGTATGCAAAACGGGATTATCCTCTCAAAAGACTTGTAAATCTGATACAAAGATCGAGCGCATTTCAAGGTTTTCGAATGCGTTTTAAACTGGATTGGATCATTTTAAAGGACTTGATCACCGAACGTCTTCCGGTCTACACCAAACAAGAGTTTAACGACTTCGAAGATAGAATCCAGTTTCAGCAGTTACCGGACGTGGAATTTTCTTCCACTTATAAGGGAGCTTATCCTTACAAGTTCCGGGTCGTATCGGCAAAGTTATTCTACGAATACTTCCCCGAATTTGTAAGGGAGCCGAAAGGTTTTTCCCTTCTTATGAAAACAAAAGAGGAAGACGAATTGGAAGTGTTACCTCAAAGAAAGAAAGATCCGGAAAAAAAGACGGTGCTGAAAGAAATGGAAACGGATGAAGAGGAAGGAAATCCTGAAAATTTTAATTTTGATGGGTTATAAGAATTCCGGTCTTGAAACAAAATAAGGATTTTCGCTTTACAAAGTTCTAAATTTGTCGTTCCCTTGAAAGAAAAGGACATTCGCAGGTCATGCTCAAAGAAATCAATTTTGCACTTCAAAGTTCACCGGGCGCTCGCCAATTTTCGAAATCCGAATTCACGATTCGGAATATGCCCGATCGTCTTCATCCTCTTTCCGAATTGGAAAGCGTAAATTCCGGAGCGAGAAACATCGCAAAGGTGGGAGTAAACACCGACGATCAAGCGACTCGGAGAGGTTATCTGATCGACCTAAATGCCTGAGCGATTCTAAAAAAGGTAGGAACTCACACTTTAGAGAAGATCCTACAAAGAATCCTTTTGTCAAAGTTCTCAGATAAACGGGATTTAACCGGATCTAAAAAGAATTTCACCTCTCCCCAAAAAAACAATCCTGCATAGAATATGAAGCCGCGTTTTGTTTTCCCGCTGATGACGGTTTCTTGTTTTCTTTTTCTTTGGAAACCCGGTCCTTTACCGGCTCAGAATCCGAACGGATTTGTAGGAACCTGTTATTCTTCGCTGAATCAATGGATCGAATCGATTGGAGGTCCTACTGGTTCTCGTGACGAAAATCTCAAAACAAAGAAGACGACGTTTTCCGATGGGAGTTTTTGGCTGATCGACTCCACACCTTCCAAGAATCGCGACTGGTATCTACTGCAACCAGTAAAAAAGGAAAAGTTCTGTCTTACACTTCAAACTACCGCGTTTCAGATTCGAACGATTGAGAATGGGAAACGACAGAAGGTGATTTCGAAGATCCAAGGTTCCGGCAATTTTCCGATGAGAGAAATTACCTACCTTCGTGATGGCGGAGAAACGGTTTTTCAATCTAAGAATTGTGTGGAGATCCGATCTCGTGAAACGAAGTTCTTTCGAAAGAAGGTTTCTTGTGTTTCATTTTTGGAATCGAGAGGATCCCGGGTTTTTGCGGTGTCGGAATTCCGAGAAAGGTTTTGAGAGAGAATTGTGTATGCAAAAAGTAGAAGGTTCTGATAGAGAAAAATCTCCGAGTGTTCCTCGCCACCTCCATCCAATCAGAATAACCTTGCCGACAAGTTGAGAGGGATACAACGAGAATCGTCCTGAGATTAGGATTTTGTAGGAGTTCCTACATGAGAATTTTTTCTTGCAAGATTAGAATTTTGTGATAAAGGAAAGTCGCTCGCGGATTTTTTCCCACCACCCAAGATCAGGGTGGGGCGCGTGAGTTTTACGGAAAAGTTTGTCGGAGTTCCGACGGAATTGTGAGATCGAGATTTTTCTTGCGAAAAGTTTGATTTTCTGATAGAGAGAAATTTGCGGAGTTTTTCCCGCCACCCACCCCTCCACCCAAGATCAGGGTGGGGCGCGCGACTTTCCCGGAAAGGTCTGTCGGTGTTCCGACGGAATTGTGAGATCGAGATTATTCTTGCGAAAAGTTTGATTTTCTGATAGAGAAGAAATTCGCGGATTTTTTTCCACCACCCACCCCTCCACCCAAGATCAGGGTGGGGCGCGTGAGTTTTACGGAAAAGTCGTAACTACGACAAAAGCTTCCGACTTCAAAGTCTTCTCTGAAAATTCTTACTTGCCGAGCTTCTTTCTCAAATTCTGAAACACAACACTTCCGTAATAAACGAAAACGGATGCGATTGCCGCAAAGGGAAGAATCCACAACAAATAGTAGCTCAGTTGTAAAAACGCGTTCAGAAGTCCGACGAGTGCGTTTCTGTATTCCGGGATCTGGATTGCATCCGGAGGAGTGGGGGTTCCGAAACTTACGGTGACTGTAGCCCAACTGACTCGGTCCTTGATTTTCCAAGTTTCTTGTTCCGCGAGGTCGAGTTGGTCTTCGCTTCTTTCGATCGATTCTTCGACCACCTCCCAGTTTCTGGAACCGGCGCCGATCTGTTGATTTGCAACATTCCTTCTGGAAAGACGAATTTTTTCCCGATTGGTCTTTCGTTTTTGCCAGACCATTCCTTCCGTATGATCGATCGTCGAGATCTCTTCGGAAATCAAAACCCCGAGCTTGTCTAGATCCAAAAGCGCCTCGTATAACTTCGCGGAACGGACGTGAATTTTCACGCTCATATAAGGAGTCGTGGAATTGACAGCGGAACTACTTTCCAAATAGCCGTATTTGGCGATATATTCTAAGAGTTCTTTTCTCGTCTTAACAAGATCGTTGCATTGATAAGAAAGTAGAATGTTGTATTCCAGCAGTCTTTCCGTCGTCATCGCAACGGGAGTAAAAACTTTACCGAGTTGGTTTTCCGCTTTGTCAAAGGAATCCTGGAAGCCGCTTCCGTCCTTGTCGTTCGAGACCTTTTTGGCCTCTTCCGAAGGAGGCATCGGAGCTCCGAGTTGATTGGAATCATCGGCGCCTCTGCTTCTTGTCGCTGTTTTTTCGGCGTCCGCAAGTTCTGCGTTGGAATTTTTTTCTTTGCTACACGCAACGAACGCGACAAGACAAAGTGCAAGTAAGAATAAAATCGATTGTTTCAAGGTGATTCTCCGGATCCAAATTGCTTTCCAATACTTTAACATACGGAAGGACCGAAATTCTCTTAGAAAAGGTTCCGATTACAACTCTAAAAATAAATTATAAATTCGAGTTTTCGAATTCCGATGGAAAAGAAGGTAAAAACAAAAAAAGAATCAAAGACCGATATTAAGGAGCTACTCTAAACTTCTTCCAAGAAGAATCTGAATTTTTCTCAAACACGATTCGATCGTGAAGCCGGCTCGATCTTCCTTGCCAAAATTCGATCCTTTCCGGTTCAACGGCATAACCTCCCCAATGCACCGGGAGTTCCACTTCCTTTCCTTCGAACTGTTCTGAGAATTTTTGAAACCTCTCCTCTAAGAATTTCCGATCGGGGATGACCTGACTCTGAGGGGAAGAATGAGCGCCGATCTGAGATTCTCTCGGTCTGGAATGAAAGTATTCTCTGGATTCGTCTCTGGAAACTTTTTTCACACTTCCTTCGATTCGAACCTGACGTTCCAGTTCGGACCAAAAGAACACAAGACATGCTTTCGGATTCTCCTCCAATTCTTTTCCCTTTCTACTTTCATAATTCGTAAAGAATAGAAAAGAATCCTCGCTGATTCCTTTTAGAAGAACCGTTCTTGCATCCGGCTTTCCATCCTTAGAAGCCGTTGCCAACGTCATCGCGTTGACTTCGAAAACTTCGGATAAAACCGCTTCCTGAAACCATTTCTGAAAAAATAGAATCGGATCCTCTCCGGTGTCCGAGATGTCCAAAGAGGAAAGGGTATAACTTTTACGAATGTCTGCGATTTTGGAAGTCATTTCATTTCAGAAAACTTGGATCGTCCGAAAGTAAAAGTAAAAATTAGAATTCGTTTTTCGTTTTAAAAAAAATCTTTACTGTTCGTTAAGGAACGTTTCTTTTCCAGGAAAAAACGATTCTTAATAAAATTGAAGATGGAAGAAAGAAATCTGAAGAATCAGAGGACTTCGACGATGATCAGGGTGAGATCGTCCTGAATCGCGGATCCTTGTAGAAACTCGTTGAGATCTTTTTGAATTCTTGAAAGTTGTTTTTCCGGAGTGGAAAGATCGGAGGAGCGGATCGATTCAAAAAAACGGATCTCCCCGTATTCATTCTTACCACCGTTGAATTGTTCGTAGACGCCGTCCGTAAAAAGAAAAATTCGATCACCGGTTCTCAGCTTCAGTTTTTCGGAATAATACTCGTAATCCTTTTTTAGTCCCAGGATCGCTCCGGTCTTGTGCATCCATTCCGCCTTTCCCTCTCTAAGAAGAATTTGAGCCGGATGACCTGCTGAAGAATATTCTAGCGTGTGAGATTTTATGTTGATATCGGCGACGATACACGTTAGATACAATGTCTTGAATTTTTCGAGAATTACAAAATTCAATTCCTTCAAAAGAGCGGCGGGAGATTTATGAATCTTTTTGAGATGTTCATACTCGCTTTTGATCGCCATCGTAATCAGCGCTGCTTGTACGCCGTGTCCCGTAGCGTCCGCGACGAAAAAACGATACACTCCGGGTTTGAACTCGAAAAGATCGTAAAAGTCCCCGCCGACCTCGTCCATAGGTTGATACGAAACTGAATATAAAATTCCGGCAAGGACCGGATGTTCCGGAAGAATACTCCTCTGGATCTTTTTAGAATAAAGGAGATCCTTTCGAATGATTTTTAAAGACTGCATCAACTCTTGGGTTCTGGATTCCACTTTTTTTTCCAACTCCGAATTCAGTCGGGTGATGTCCTCGTATAGTTTAGCATTTTCTAATGAAATCGCTGCTTGTGAGGAAAGGATTTCGAGAATCTCTAATCTGTGTTCGTCGAAAACTCCGTAGGTCAACCGATTCTCCAGATAAAGGACGCTCAAAATTCTACCTTGTTTTGTGATCGGTAAGCAGAGAAGGGACTTCGGTTGATGGGTGGCGATGTAAGAATTCAGGGAATACAAGGATTCTTTCGAAACGTTTCCAAGAAGGGTTCTTTGACCGGATCGATAACAATAGTAAACGAGTTCGATCGGCAGAAGTTCACCCGCCGCTTCTAAAAGTAAGGGTTCCGGTAAGACGTTTTCCGACTCTTCAATGTCTTGTCCCGTTTCTACGTAGAGTCCGTTTTGTCTGGGAAGAATCAAAAAACCTCTCGTGGCTCCGGCATTTTCCATGATGGTTCGCATCATCTTCTTAAGCAGTTCGTCTTGTTCGATGATTCCGGATATCGATTGGGAAGATTTGAGAACACTTCTCAGATCGAGATTGTCCGCCGATTTTAGAATCGTATCGAGTAAGGCTTCCTCTCTCGTATGAAGTAAAAATCCAGTATCGTCTTGGATAGAATCCCTGCTCGCCTGAATAAGATCCGCCTTTTTTAAAGCTCCCCAGGAACGATATTGTTTTTGAGCGAGTTTTAAGAGATAGTTCCCGTATTGGTTTTTTCCTCTGGAAATCTCCCAAGAGCCGGCGAGTTCATTGACGATCGCTTTTTTCAGATTGTTATCTGTCTTTGAAAGGGAAGAGAGGGCTGATTCAAAATAGAACTCCGCAGTTTTAAAGTCCTTACTAACATTTGAATATTCTGCTTTTAGGATGTAATAACGGGTCGTGAAGTTTGACGGGTAGACCTTGGACCAGGTTTTAAAAAGGGAGATCGAACCGCTGATAAAAAGACGATCCCAAAAGGAAGTCTTTCTTCCGTTTTCCTCGGCGCGAATCAGATGTAAGGAACGATAGAACCTATACTCCGAATAGATAAATAAGGTTCTGGATCTTTCCAGATCCTCCTTAAATCTTGCAAACGTGTTCAGACCTTCTTCCCATTTTCCGTGAAGAAAGGTTTCCTTACCCCTTAGAACCGCATACCAGGCGAACGCGGTTCCATTTCCACTCGGTATCAGAATTTTATTTTCGAAAGTTTCCAAAGAAATTTCCTGATCTTTGTAGAAGACGTTCGGTTTTTCGGTTCCTTCCAAACTTCGAATAAAATAATCCGAACTGGCGAGTACCGAATACGTTATTTCATAGTTTAGATTTTCACCACGTTTTGCGTCCTTGATCAGAATCTCGCGGTAACTATCCGCATTTTCAGAATGATACAATTGATAGATCGAATGTGATATCAGAGAAAAAGCCGCCCAAAGATAATCTCCGTATTGAATGTTTTTTTGATACGCTTCTTCGGCTAAAAGGACAAGTTTCGAAAAAGGATTTTGGAAATAATCCAAGAGCATATTTTTTCCGAGTAAAAACCGTCCCCGCAGACGATCCGTATTAAAAAGGGTAAGAATTTTTTCTCCGAGTTTCCAATAGCGAAGCGAGGTTTTGAAGTTGCCCGTAACAGCAAAAACGAGAGAGCCGAATCCAGCGTAACCGAAAAAACTCACTGGAGAATTTCCCTCCTTGAGAGTAATGTTCATGAGTTTTAAGAATAAAAAAACGAAAAGTTTACTATCGAAATGTTTTCCATAGTTCAACATGTTTGTAAGAATGTTGATCACTTCAATCTTATACGGATCTTGATTCTTTTTAGCATTTTCTAATGTTTCCGGGCTTCTTCCTCTTTGATAATAGACCATCTTGAGAAATTCAAAAAGAAGAACGAACACCCCCGGTTTCTCCGGGAAGTCTTCCCCCATAGACTGTAGGGTTTTGATTCCTACCTTGTATGCTCCTTCGAGGTCGTTCTTTGCGTTCATTACCTCCAGTTGCATTAGACGCACGTCTGCGATGTCAATACGATCGTTTAGGTTATCGAGTAAAACCTGGATTGCGTTTTCGGCTTCCGTTGTTTTGGAAAGAAAGTAGGCGGATTCTGCGAGGGATTTATAAATTTGAACGGTTTGAATCTTTTTCTCTTTCCAGGATTCTTTCGTGATTCTTTTCTTGAGAAGGGTAAAAAGCGAATAAGCGGTGTTAAACGCCGCTGAAAGTTTCGCAGCGTTTCCAGCGAGAAGAATATAATGTATAAAAAGATCGATTTCTTCTTTCGAGTTAAGAATTTTCTGTGATCGGATTAGGTGATTCGCTATCTGAGGGATCCTTTCCTGTTTGGGAAAATTTCGATCCGTTTGAATCAGGATCAAAGCCAAATTTTTGTGAATCTCCGCGCGATCTTCATCAGCGATCGATTCGCTGATGACCTGATTGATCTTATCGTGAGAAAAGCGAAACGTGATTCCTTCAAAAATGGAATCCTGCTTCCTTTCCTCTTCGGTTCCATTTTTAAGAATTTGCAGAATCGGATAAAGACTAACTTGTGATTCCTGAAAGATGATGATTCCTTTTTTGATACAATTTCGTATTCCTGTTTCTATAATTTCTGGTGAATCCTGAAAATAACGAGATAGGGTTCCAAGATCAAAAAGACCTCCTATACAGGCCGCGACTTTCAGAAATTTTCGAGTCTCCTCGGGGAGTCTTTTAATTTCTTCGGTAAGTAGATCCAAGACGTTTTCGGTGACGGTTTTTTTAACGATTCCATCCCAGTCCAAACTCCAGATTCCGGACGCTTCCTGATATCGTATAAAGGATTCGGAATAAAGAGTGTTAAAGAATTGATTGAGAAAGAAAGGATTGCCGTTTGTTTTTTGGTAGAGAATGTCAGCGAGTTTTTCCGAGTCCTCGGGCATTAATACCAAACTGTCGGAAACAAAATTATGGATCATCTTTCGATCGAGCGGTTTTAAGGAAATTTCCTGTAATAAAATTTCTGAACTCAATAATCTATTTCTAAACTGATTTAAAAATTCTGAATTTTCATCTTCGCTTCTACATATAAAAACGAAAAGTATTCCTTCCCAGTCGGTTTGTTTTGAAATAAATTCTATCAGAGTTATCGAGGCGGGGTCGGCCCATTGAATGTCATCTAACACAAGCAAGGCGGGACTTTTTCTATTGAAACAAATCGAAAGAAAACGGAGAATTACGATAAACAAAAACTGATCGTCCTTTTGACTCGGACTTTCCAAGGAGGTCTCGGAAATGCCGATCAGACTTCGGATTTCCGGGATCAGTTGGACCAGAAGCTGAATGTTTTCACCGAGAGTCTCTCTCAATCCTCTTCTCAAACTCTGAATTTCATATTCGGATTGACTCAAAAGATGATTGGAAAGTTCCACAAGGATTTGCCTGAGAGCATAGTAGGGGATTTCCTTCTTGTCAGCGTCGAACTTTCCTTTAAAAATTTTCAGTGCATTAAAATCCGTCGAAAACACGGAGTCCATCATAAGAGAGGTTTTGCCCGTGCCGGATTTTCCTTTGATCAGAATGGAGGCTCTTACACCCGCATAGATCGAAGCGATCGAATCCTCGATGATTTTTTTTTCCTTATCTCTTCCGTATAATTTTTCGGAGATTCGAAACTTGTCTTTCCTTTCGGCGGAGGCCGGGATAAATTCTAAAATACTTTGGCTCGAACGGATCGAGTCGTATAAAATTTTCAAATCATTGCAAAGTGTTTCTAGGGCGAAATACCTTTCTTCCGGCATCTTCGAAAGAAGTTTCATTACCAGGTTTGAAATCTGGATCGGGATTTCGGATTTTTTTGTGTGTAAGGGAACCGGAGCTCTCGCGATATGGGAATGGATGATTTCAAGCGGATCGTTGGATTCGAACGGAGGTTTACCGGTAAGAATCTGATAAAAAAGAGCACCTAAGGAATAACCGTCGGAGCGGAAATCTACGGTTCGATTGATTCGTCCGGTTCTTTCCGGAGAACAATAAGCGAGTAACGTAGGCGAAATTTGGAGTGGTGCGAGGTTTCCTTTTTCTCCGATGAGGAGTGAGGAGGAACCGAGCCACGCAAGCTTCGACTTTCTTGAATTGGAATCGTAAAAGAAAGAATCCGGACTGATCTGGTTATGAAGGATTCCTTTGGAATGAAGGGTGATTAAATTTTCAGTGATCGAAATCGCGATCTGCAAAAACTCCTGAACCGGAAGCGAGCCCGTTTTTTTTAAATGATCTCCTAATAGTGAAGATTCGATGTTTTCGTAGACGAGACAATACTTGTCTTGGATTCTTAAAATCCTCTGCGGCGTCAGGATTTGATCGTCGTCTACTAACTTTCCGATTTCATATTCGTTTAGAAAATAGAAAGAATCCTCTTCTTTTATTTTCTCTCTTTGTATCCGTAGAATTTTGGTTTCGGATTCTTCTTCCAAGACTCCTCTACAAACGGTGGAAACATGGTCTTCCAGTAATACCTCCCTGATTCGGATGGAAGAAAACTTTGTTTCCGTTCGAAAGGACATCTTTTAAATTCTGCGTTTTGAAAATATATAAACGTAATATGCATCCGCGATAAAAACCAAAATTCCAAGGCATAATACGAAGTATTCATTCGGAAAGTATAAGAATAAGAATACGGTAAAGAATACGGTTCCTAAAAACTTGCACCAGGCGATCGGATATGAGAATAATTTAGAATCGTCCATGCTCAAAAATAAAACCGGATAAATCGCCGAAATAAAAAGATTGAGGATGTATGCGGAATTCGATCCGGTAAAAAGATCGTACCGATTTATGTAATAAGTATAGATCAGGGCGCCCCAGGAAATCAATAAGACAAACAGTAAAACTCTATATTCTAAAATACTTATGGGTATTCTGAATTGTTTTTGTCCGAATCGTATCACGTTGATGAAGATGAAGATGTCCAGAATAAACGCGATTTTATAACCCCAGTTTAGAACGATCCCCATGTCTTCTTGGATTACGAAACCCCAGAGGAATTCCCAAACGATATTTCCACAGGCTATAAATACCGGCATTTCAATAAATTGTTTCCGATTGGAATCGGCTATCAGCGCGTAATAAACGTAGGCCCAAAAAATCACTCCTACAAATAGGAAGAAATTTTCAAGCGGAGAGAATTTTCCGAGATAATACGGGTCCGTCAGTATTTTTTGCCAGAATTCCATCGTTTATACTCCCCAGTTTCCCTTCAGAGAAGGCGGAATTTGAAATTTCGCTTTTTTACCTTTATAGTAAAAATGATCCATCCCTAAGATAAGTTTGGATGAAAAATGAGAAACAAGTTTTTGAAAATGATCGTTTTTACCAAGGGTTTTATCAAAGTCTATCATGATTTTCTCAAGTAATTCTCCGATCATTTCTTTCTCTTCCCAGGGAATTCCCAAGATGATACAGTTTTCCTTCCCTAAATAACGTTGAAGAAAATAAACGGGAACTCCGTCCAATAAATTTCCAGGCAACATGTATTCCATAAAATCCAAAAGAGATTTCGTAAGAATTTTTCCGGCCTGCGAAGGTCTTCTTTGTTCTTGGAAGATCGAAAGTCCCAGAGAATAAGCATCCTCGTATTTTTCGGGAGATAGTTCGGGGAGAACTCCGAGGATATGTCCCACAACTCTCCAGTGATGTATGAATGCGTTTTTTTCATCCGTTGAAAGAACGATACCGGAAAAGGATAGGCCGTCCAAGATCAAACTCGAAAAAGATTGAAGGGTTCCAGCCATATCTTCTTGGTTGATGGGCTCTCCCCATTCCGAATTCCATTGACCCGACTCTTTTATAAAATGCCGGATGGACGCGTGCATGAGTCTTACCTTCTGTGCCACTCGAATTCCGTCTCCTTGTGGAGAAAGACCTCCTTCTTGTAAGACGGAAACTACGAACTGAGTCGTTTCCATAAGTCTTCGATAGACCTTGTCCGTGGATCCATTCTGTTCGACCAACCTTCCGGTTTGAACGAGGACTTCCGCTCCGTTTCCACAAGTGTAACTCATCGGCAAGGACTTACAACAAAGGATCATTAAAATCTGAGGACCGAAAGTGGTAAAAATCTTTTCAGCGATTACGATCTGTTTTGGATCGGCCCACTCTGGTAATACGCTCGTCTTTTCTAAGTAGTCCTTAAAATAGTTTGGAAGTTCGGATGGGATTGGTGCTAAGTTCTTTGTGAGTGTATTGAAAAGTGCTAAACTTTTAAGTTTCTCTTGATCGCCGGATTGAAAATAATCTTTCAAGGTCTGATCCGCGTAAGGATCGGTAATGGTTCTGTATTTCGTAAAATTTTGCATGAACTTTCCTTATTCGAGTCACAAAGTTTCCATATCCTGGATACGGTGAAAAGAAAAATAACTTTCCAAAATTCTAAAATTAAAAAGAGTTTGCCAATGCAAAATGCGAATATCAATTTTCTAAAACATTCTAAAATAATTCTTTTTGTATGTATCGTTTTTCTGATGAGTTTTTCTTCCCTGCTCGGGGTCGGCCTTTTTCAACCTTCGCATAATACGCGCTACGCGGGAATGGCAGGAGTCAATCTCGCGATCGGCGGCTCTTCTATGGATATTGCGACCAATCCGGCTAATCTTACAGTCAATCCAAAGGGCGGATTAGAATTCGGCATCGGGCTTCCTTATATTCGCTCCACTTACAAGGATCGCCTCTCCGACACAAACGCCGACTACGCTTATACAAATTCTCAAAATTATAATATACTTGCACCGTTGCCTTATTTCGGCCTTAACGTTCCTATCACAAATCGATTGAATTACGGAATCGGAGTCTATATCCCCGGCGGTGGAAACGGTCAAGTCGACGGGATTCTCCGGGTGACGCCTAACGGACAATCTTTTCGCGATTGGTCCGGAATCGATATTCCAGGTCCGATCGGAGACAGTAGAAAGATCAAGGAAGATCTTTTGACTACCTTTTACGTTGTAAAGATGACTAACGCGCTTGCGTATAAGTTCGGGAATCTTTCGGTCGGTCTTGGTATCGAAGCGATTTATTCGAGACAGATCGCCTATCAAAGATTTTACGATATCACTCATACGTTGGAGGTTCCGGGACAAGGTTTCGATTATCGAAGCAGAAACGCGTATTCTATGGGCGCTATATTCGGTTTCAATTATACGTTTACAGATTGGTTCAAAGCCGGATATTCCTATCAAACTAGAAATATTCTTCCTCTGGACGGCGGAATGCAGGTTGGAATCGGGGACGTAAACAATTACAGAAGAACCGGGGTTTCCGCGACCTTTAATCTACCGGAGAAACACGGCGTCGGTTTTTCTTTTGGGAATGAGAATTTTTGTTTAGGCATAGATTTTCTCTACTACAATTACAATTCATATAATCAAAGTTTTAAACAGACATTGGAAGATCCTTGGTTTCCGACTGCGTTCGGAAAAACGAATACGGTCTCGCAAAATATTGCGTATCACGATGCGTGGGCGGGGGCTGTCGGTTTCGAATATAAGTCCGACTCTTTTGCATATCGAACGGGGTATCGTTACAATACGGGTGTCGTTCGTTCGGAAGGGATGAGCGCTTTACAGGCGGGGATCATGGTTCAACAATTGGCTACTCTCGGTCTCAGTTTTCTTTCCGGAAGCTGGAGTTTTGATCTCGCTCTCAACTATCTTTTTTCAAAAAAGATAGTCGCGTCACAAGGAAACGACTGGGCCGTGTTGCATTCCGTATTCGGTCCGAACGACATTCGAGTTCTTAATTATTCTCAGTCCTTACAATCGGATGTGCCTGCGATTCTGTTCGGAGTTTCCTACCGATTTCAGTGAGATCTTTCGGATGGAATCCTTTCTCTTCTTGACCTCATAAGTGTTACGAGTTTATCTATCCGTCAATGACTTTGCTGGATTGGGAAAACATTCGACATCCGGTTTTATTGACCTTGAGCGTAAGCGCTCTCTCAACTTCGTTCGCCACCATCTTAGGAGTGTTAGGCGCCTATCTATTGTGCAAGAGTAGATTTATTGGAAAGGAGTTGTTGGATTCGATTCTTACGCTACCGCTGGTTCTGCCGCCGACCGTACTTGGTTATTATCTTTTGGTTCTTTTTGGAAAAAAAGGATTCGTAGGATCCTTCTTAACGGATTATTTTCATTTTAGCGTTTTGTTTCATTGGTCTGGCGCGGTGATCGCTTCGGTTTTGGTTTCCTTTCCGCTCGTCTACCGGTCTGCAAGAGCGGCTTTTGAGGAAGTGGATCCTGATCTGGAGGATACGGCGAAAACTTTAGGAAAGGGGAATTTCGCAGTCTTTTGGGAAATTCTTCTTCCACTTTCTTGGAGAGGAATCCTTGCCGGGGCAATGCTTGCTTACGCAAGAGGGATGGGAGAATTCGGAGCGACGCTCATGATCGCAGGGAATATTCCCGAAAGGACTCAAACGCTTTCTCTTGCAATTTACGAGGCTGTCCAATCCGGGAATGAAGCCGTAGCGTTTTATCTTGTAGTTTTGACTTCGATTCTTTCCGTCGTTATTCTCACGACGTCTACAAAACTCTTAAAAAAACCTCACTGGTAAGATTCATAAAAAATGAATATTCTAAAAATTGTATTTATTTTTTCTTTAATGAAATTAATTTTATTTACTTCCCTTTTTGCAGAAGAAGAACCTCAACTTCTGGTTTTCGCGGCTTCGAGTCTATCCCAAGTTTTTTCCGAAATAGGAAAGGAATTCGAAAAAAAACATTCCAGAAAAGTTGTTTTTAATTTTTCAGCTTCCGGGATTTTACTTCGACAAATCGAAAACGGAGCTCCTGCCGATGTTTTTGCGTCCGCAGATCAGGAGAGTGTGGAAAGCGGATTGGAGAACCAGCTCTTTGATCGAAAATCCAAGAGAAATTTTGTAAGAAATCGATTGGTTCTCGTCGTTCCGAAAGAAGCCACTTCGGTGATAGAGTCCGTCTTTCAACTTAAGGAAAACTTCGTTCGGAAAATCGCACTCGGGAATCCGTCGACGGTTCCCGCTGGAAAATATGCGAAAGAGTTTCTCGAGAATGAAAAAATATACGAGGTTCTGAAAGATAAATTCATCCCGGGTGAAAACGTGAGACAGGTTTTAGAATACGTTGCGAGGGGAGAAGTGGATGCGGGTTTTGTTTACAGGACGGACGCGATTCTTAAAAAGGAGAAGGTTCGAATTGTGACGGACGTTCTAAAAACCAAACCGATTCTTTATCCGATCGTCATCGTATCCAAAACTTCCCTGCCGAAAGAGTCCAAACTTTTTATTGAATTTGTATCATCCCCGGAAGCTCGTAAAATATTTGAAAAGTATCATTTTGAAATCGGAAAAGAGTCGAATTAACGGTTTTCAAAGTGTGAAAAATTTTATAGGAAATCAAAGATGAGTAAAACCGATTGTCTCTTGAAATAAAAATTCACAAAACGTTCCGGGATGGGGATCGAAATTTTCTTCTGGATCTTGATTTTTCATTTCAAAAAAATTTTTTATTGATCTACGGACCTTCCGGATCCGGAAAAACTCTGACTTTGAAAACGATCGCCGGCTTGATTCGCCCCGATCAAGGGAATATTTCGTTTTGTAAGAAGGTTTTTTTTGACGGAGATAAAAAGTTTGATCTTCCCGTACAGAAACGAAACGTCGGTTATCTCCCTCAAGGTTATTCTCTTTTTCCCCATCTTTCCGTAAGAAGGAATTTGGAGTTTGGTTTGAAAAAAACGTTTCGCTGGAAACTGAAAGATTCGGATCAAAAAAGAGTCGGTGAAATATTAGAATTATTTGAAATTGCGAATCTTTCCGAAAGTTATCCAAAAAATCTTTCCGGTGGACAAAAACAAAGGGTGGCTCTCGCCCGCGCGCTTGTAAAAAAACCAGACCTCCTTCTTTTAGACGAACCCTTTGCCGCTCTCAATTCGGAACTAAAAAACAGAATGAGAGAGGAGTTGGTAAGGATTCAAAAGCTCTATCAAATTCCTGTTCTGATCGTTTCACATGATCGAAACGATTCTACTTTTTTTTCAGGAGAAACGCTCTCGATCGAAAACGGAACTATATTCAAAAAAATAAATCCTTTTAGAGAAAGGAGAGCCGGTCGCAAAGTTTAATTATTTTTTGAGGATTTGCTTTTTCGATCAAAATGAGAATCGATTTTTTGGAATCTCGAATTCGGATTTAAAGTCCTTTGTAAATTTGGGGACCTTCGATCGAGAGGAAAAGAATTCTTCGAGTCGGAAATCAAGACGGAATCGAAAAAAGAACATTCAAGACCGAGGAACCGAATTCTAAATCGTATAGTCTTCCACGTAGTCTTCTACATATACTTTCACTTTTCGAAAACGAATATGAACCGTTTCTCCAGGCAATAGGTTTAGGGTTTGAAAATCGTTGGAATTCAATTGAGATTCTAAGAGTGTGCCCGTATCCAAACGCTTGAGGTCCACCCTTACAATTCTTCCGGTCGAATGAATATATTGAATTTCGGCAGGAATCGTCTGAGCGGGAATCGATTCCCTTAATATTTCTACGTCGTAAGGACGTACATATCCCACCGCGTTTGCGTTTTCAACCTCCGCGTGTTCGGGGGCATCCACTTTGATTTCTCCGAGTTGTGCTTGCCCGCTTTCTACTCTTCCGTGGAAAAGAATAACGTCTCCCAGAAAATGAAACACAAAGGAGTTTTTCGGATGATTGTAAACCTCGTCCGGAGTTCCGACTTGTTCGATCTTTCCAGAACGCAGGATGACTACCTTGTCTGAAACTTCTAAGGCTTCTTCCTGATCGTGGGTTACAAACACGCTCGTGATATGGATTTCGTCGTGAAGACGGCGAAGCCAGTTCCGGAGTTCTTTTCTTACCTTTGCGTCAAGTGCACCAAAGGGCTCGTCTAACAATAAAAAACGAGGTTCGATCGCGAGAGCTCTCGCGAGTGCGATTCTTTGTCTTTGTCCTCCGGAAAGTTCGGCCGGGTAGTGATTGTGAAAATTCTCCAGCTGAACGAGTTTTAAAAGACTCATAACCTTATCTCGTATCGCTTCCTTACTCGGTCGTTCCGATCTTTTTCTTACCTCCAATCCGAACGCGATATTTTCAAAAATCGTCATGTGCCTAAAGAGTGCGTAGTGCTGAAATACAAAACCGACTCCTCTATCTTTTGCGTTTTTCTTTCCTACTTCCTTTCCTTCGAAGATCACCTCTCCGGAATCCGCGTCTTCGAGTCCCGCGATGATTCTTAAAAGTGTGGTCTTTCCTGAACCGGACGGACCAAGGAGAGCGACCAGATCTCCGGAAGGAACCTCCAGAGATAAGTTGTCGATTGCTGTGAAGTTTCCAAATCGTTTTACGATATTCTGAACTTTGATTCCCATGATTATACCTTCTCTTGGAGCAATGTTTCTTTTTTGGTGACCTTGATTTTTCTTTCCAGGATCTGCTTTGCTACGAGTGTGATTAAGGATAAGAATACGAGAAGGGAGGCGGCTGAGAACGCGCCCACCGAGTTGTATTCGTTATAAAGTACTTCGATCTGTAACGGCAACGTATTCGTTTGTCCACGGATATGTCCTGATAAAACGGATACGGCTCCGAATTCTCCCATGGCTCTTGCGTTGCAGAGTATGATTCCGTATAACAGTCCGTATTTGATTCCGGGCACTACGATCTTTAAAAAAACTTTGAGGGCGGATGCTCCGAGTAACAATCCCGCTTCTTCCTCTTCGACTCCCTGCGACTCGAGCACGGGTATCAATTCTCTTGTGACGAAGGGAAGAGTGATAAAAACGGTCGCAATTACGAGTCCGGGTGTGTTGAAGACGATCCTGATATCCATTTCCTCGAGAAAAGGACCGAACCACCCCTGTCTTCCAAATAGAAGAATGAAGATCAGACCGGAGATCACGGGCGAAACCGAAAACGGTGAATCGATGACGGTCAAAAGCCAACTCTTTCCGGGAAACTCGAACCTTGTCACGGCGAAGGACGAAACTATACCGAAGAAGGTGTTTAACGGAACCGCGATGACAACGACCAATAACGTAAGTTTAAACGCGGAAATCGTATCCGGTTCCTGTATCCCTTCCAGATAAGCGCCGATTCCTTTTGAGAACGCTTCGTGAAAAACTGTGTAAATCGGAAGTAGTAAAATCAAACCTGTAAATAAAAAGACCAAGCCGATCAGAATACTACGAGTTAATAAGGATTCTTGTCTCATCCCTTTCTCCTAACGGATATCGTCTGAAGAATATTAATACCTAATAATATACTAAAAGAGATTACCAACATGATAAATGCGATTCCTGTGGCCTCTTCGTATTCGTATTGTTCGAGTTTTGTCACGATCAACAAAGGAAGAATTTCGGTCTTACCGGGAAGATTTCCTGAGATAAAAACCACAGATCCGTATTCTCCGATCCCTCTCGCGAACGCCATCGCGGCCCCGGTTACCATCGGGGGAACGAGTTCGGGTAAGATGATTCTTCTAAAAATTTGCCAACGATTCGCTCCGAGACAGTATGCGGATTCTTCCAGTTCCTTTGGGAATTCCTCCAATACAGGTTGGATGGTTCTGACCACGAAAGGAAATCCTATAAAGACGAGTGCAATTACGATGCCGATCGGCGTGTAAGCGATTTTGATCCCATAGGGGTCTAAAAGTTTTCCGATGATTCCGTTCTTTGTATAGATGGTGGTTAACGCGATTCCGGCAACGGCGGTTGGTAGCATAAAGGGAAGATCCACCAAGGAATCCAAAAGCGATTTTCCAGGGAATTCGTATCGAACGAGAACCCACGCGAATAAAAATCCTATAAATAGATTCAAAAACGCGGCGATCGCCCCCGCACCAAAGCTCAAGTAAAGAGCTGATAAAATTCTTTCGTTCGAGAGTAGTTTCCAAAAACCTCCCCATCCGATTCCCGTACTTTTGAGAAAGAGCGCGCCTAAGGGAATGATCACCAAAAGACTCAGGTAGGTGACGGTGAGTCCGAGGCTGATTCCGAAAGCTGACTTTCCGTAGGGTTTGGTTCTTACGTTCAAAATGGACACTGGGTTTCCCTTTTTTTGAAACGATCTACTTCGAATAGACTTGGTCGAAAATTCCGCCTTCCGCGAAATGTTTTTCCTGCGCCTTTTTCCAAGAACCTTCCAGATCCCGAATCGTAAACAGTTTCAAATTTTTGAATATACTTTTATACTTTGCTAATACTTTAGAGTCGGTCGGTCGATAGTAATTTTTCGCAATCACTTCCTGTCCTTCCGGTGTATATAAGAATTTCAGATAGCTCTCGGCCACCCTCGACGTTCTGTGTTTTTCCGCGTTTTTTGTAACAACCGCGACGGAAGGTTCGGCGAGGATACTGAGCGAAGGAAAGACAATTTCCACTTGAGAGTTCGGTTGGTTTGCGGTTTCTCGGAGGGCAAGATGGGCTTCGTTTTCCCAGGATATCAAAACGTCCCCGATTCCTCTTTGTACGAAAGTTGTTAGAGATCCTCTGGCTCCCGAATCCAAAACAAGAACGTTCTTATAGAGATTTTTAACAAAACCCTTTGCTTTTTCTTCGGAACCGTATTTGCCTTTCGCAAAACCCCAGGCCGCGAGGTAATTCCATCTTGCGCCGCCTCCCGTTTTCGGATTGGGAGTTACAACTCCGATTCCCGGCTTTATTAGATCGTCCCAGTCTTTGATTCCTTTCGGATTCCCTTTTCTTACCAGAAATACGATCGCGGATGTATATGGAGAGCTTTGGTGTGGAAGAAGATTTTCCCAATCTGTTGAAAGCAATTTTGATTTTTCGGCGATAGCTTCGATATCCTGGGCGAGTGCGAGAGTGACTACGTCGGCTTCGAGTCCGTCGATCACGGCTCTGGCCTGTTTGCCCGAACCTCCGTGAGATTGGTTGATGACCAAGTCTTCTCCGGTTTGTTTTTTCCATTGTGCGATGAAAAGTTTGTTAATTTGAGAATAGAGTTCTCGAGTCGGATCGTAAGACACGTTTAGAAGTTTCGTTTGTGAAAGGAGGCTGGAAGAAGCCGTTAAGAGAAGAATTGCGGTCAGGGTCAGTTTTGCTATTTTTGAGTTCATTTGGATCCTTCCTGGATTCATTTCTACAACAAAGCGAACAAAAATCTAATAAATTAGATTTTTGGATCCAATATTTTTAAAGACTGCATGAAAGTAAAGAATTTTGTGTTCCTTTCTAACTTTTCCCCCGAATGTGATTCCGTTTCCCTTGCCTAAAGTTAAGAGAAAGTTGAAATCGAGAATCGTCTCTTGAAGAGGGGTTTTAGGAGTTCCTACACGGGGATTTGCGCTTACGAAATTAGAATTTTCTGAGAGAGGAAAGTCCGCCGCGGTTTCTTTCGCCATCGCTCCCCACCACCCGAAAAATCCATAACCTTACCGACAAGTTAAGAGTAGATACAACAAGAATCGTCCCGAGACAAGGTATTTTGCAGGAGTTCCTACATGAGAATTTTTTCTTGCAAAATTATGTTTTTGTGATATAGGAATGTCCCCGGAATTTTTCCCGCCACCGCTCCCCACCACCCGAAATTTGGGTGGGGCGCGCGACTTTTACAGAAGAACGTCGTAGTTCCAACTGATTCTTCTTGAGATGCAAAATGCCTGCGGGTAAGAGGATGATTTTGAGAGGGGATTCTTTTTTCAGCACAGATTTCCGAGTCTCCAAAACCCGGAATTTCTAGCTTTTTTTCCTGGGAAAAAGGGCGGTAGGCCGATATAAAAAGGAGAGAAAGCCATGGTTTCCAGAATTCAAACAGCACTGATCGTAATTATCTCCCTTTCCGGCGGCCTTTTGTGGGCCGTTTCTCCGGATCAAACGAATTTAGGAATTTTGATTGGTGAAAATAAAGTCAATCTCAAGTTCATCAATATCTGCGTGAGCAATCTCGCACCGGCTTTGGAAGAAGGTGCGGGCGGAGATAAAACACCGCCAAACAACACAAAGGCGGAGGCGGGAACCGCGACCAACGCTTCGACTTCGGTCCAGAATACCGGGGGAAAAGAAGAGGTTTACAAAAAGTTAAACGCTCTTCCGTCTTATACAAGTCTGAAAAAAGCAAATCAATTCGATTTTAACGGAAATATGTGGTATTATCAGAGCAATTATTCCCTTTCCTTTAAAAATCTTCGCGGTGCCCAGGGCGAGATGAAGGATCTTTATCAAGCCACCCACGAACAATATCTCCAGAACTCAAGGGCGATTTTGGAATACGCCTCTCCTTTGATCGTTAGAAGCAACGATAAGATCGCACAACATCTCCTCCGTCTCGGATTTAGAGATCTCAAAAGTTCGGAAGATCATTTTACGACCGCTTACAATTCGGCTCCTTATCAGTTTCGGTATAAACTTCTGCTTCATAGCGAAGGAATTAAAATCGCAAGAAGAGCGAGACGATTCGCGTTACTCGCCATGATCGCCTCCAAAACTCCAGCCGAAGACAAACCGGAATATCAATTTGTAAATCTGGACGACATCAAAGCCGCGGCTGAAAAAGAGAATATTTCCGATTACGAAAGAATCCGAAATACCATGATCAATTATATCGATAACGATCTCATTCAGAGAAAAATAATTCCCGCCGGAGAATCGAAAGACAAATCAATTGATATATTAGAAATTCATGATGATAATTATTCGTTTATCACCTCCGGAAGAGTTTCTTTTATGGATATGAGCAACGACGAGATCAAAACGGACGATATGATTCAGAAGGAAACACTTCCGCCGATTCCGGCCAAAACCGGAAACTAAATTCGATTCTCGAAAAGGAATAGATTCATGAATCGATCCCAAAAAAGTTCGCTCTTTAGTTTTATCGTTTTGATTCTTCTCTTTCAAGGTTTTTTGGAAGCGGGAACCCTTTCCTTTCGAGAAAAGAAAAAATCAATCGAAAGAAAAATCAAAATTTTGGAAGAATCTAAGAAGGCGATTCCTTATCACAAACAGGATGAGAACTGGACAAAACTTCAAAATCTAAAAGAACGTTTTCAAAACTTCGCCCGTTCCGGAAGCCTTCAGGAAAGAGAAGAATCCTTGCTCCTTTTGGAAAGAGCGGTTCCTCGGATCACGACGGATTTAGCCGCCGAAGGAAAAGTTTCCGCTAAAAATCTGATCATCCATTATTCGGAAAGATATTTACAAAAAAAGAATCATCCGGAGGAAACTCCGCTCTCTCAGAAGGACGAAGAAAAATCCTCTAATTACTTTCGAATGGCCAAAGAAGAATTCAATCAAGCCGAGAAGTTTGATCGGGATCGGAATGATTTTTACGCGATCGTATTGTATGGAAGATCCATACAATATTCTTTAAAAGCGATGGATTCCCTGGATTTGGAACCTCCGAACGGTTACGAAGGAATTCTAAGAAAGAAAACGAAATAACCGATTTCTCCTTTTGCAATCTAAGGTTGCCGATTTTCGTTTCTAACGTTGCGGATCGTATTTCTACAAAGGTTTGTCTTTTCACTTTTTATTCTTATTTCCCGTTTACTTCTCGGCTTCCCCGGTCGAGTCGTTTTTTGTTTCGGAATTCTTACGAAATTCTTCTTTAGAATCGTTGTCCTTTTTGATTTCGGACTCTCCGTCGTCCAATGCGGAGATTTCAATTGATACCGCCGCGGTGATAGCGTAATCATACAAGCGTTGTTCTTCTCCTCGAAGTAATGGATAACGATACGCAACATTGAAGGTGAGTTTTTCCGAAACGTTAGCCGAAATTCCGATGCTGACTTCTCTAAAAATCGAAGGAACCTTTCCTTGATCGGTTTTTTTGAGATCGACTCCTTCGTATGGAGTTCGATACAGATAACCCGTAAAGAAGGAAAGCCCCGGTTTCCAAAGCCAGGTAACATATCCCGAAATCATCGTGGTTTTTTTAAGCAAATACGTTTCTTCCGGCGGAGTCGAAGAAGGATCCCTAAGCCAGTATACGATTCCGTCGTTGTCCTGCAAGTTGTTAGGTCTGGATCTGGAGATAGGAATGATTCCGCTGAGTCTCGTTACAAAGCTAAACTTTCCCCAAAGATAACCGAAAGTAACACCCGGAATTCCGGAATAGTAATTCCCTCCCGTGAACTTATCCGTGTCCGGTCCCGATGGGAAGCCGACGTTTGCGCTCAAAACCACGAAATAGTTTTTTTGGAAGTCTATCAAGGGAAGATATTTCAAACCGATGTATGTTTTTCCGATTCTCGCCGCGTCCGATCGATCTTTTTGTTCGTAGTATGTGTAAGGAGTACTTAGGTTGATCGCAAACATTCCGTTTTTCAGGTTCATCTCCCCAAAGAAAGTGGTCGTATGGATGTTGCTGTTTTCGTTTGTCTGTTTATAAAAATCCTGGGTGAGTACGAAATAGTTCGCCGGTTTTTCCCTCTTTCCGGTGAAAGGATCCACAAAACGCGTGGACGCCTGATCGCTTCCTCCCATTCCCGTGTGATGCGCGAAGGTCGAACGAGAGATCGAAATAATACAAAAAATCCATAAAATTAGAATATTCCGTTTCATTAAAATACCCCGCACCCCGTCTGATACAAAACCCTATCCTGTTGTTGAAAGTTCGCCACGATTCGATTATAGAGGTCTGTGTTTTGGTATGGGTTGATGTTGACCGGATTGGGTAAGGGCGCGATCGTTCCGAGGATCGAAATTCCACCCTGATCTTGTAAGATTCCGGTGAAGTTCCAGGTTACCGGAAAGTTTCCGAGTTTTTCCGGAACGATATCGAATCTGCATCTCGGAAACAATTCCACAACGAAGGGGGCAAGTTGAATTCTTACCGTCGTATTGACGGGAGCTGTGATTTGAAACGTTAGATCCAAGGATTGGACCTTATACTTTACCGAGGCAAGATAACCCGAAGGAATCCCTTGGATGTTAGGAACAACGGAAGAATGAACGTCCCCCGTGAGTATCGATCCGTTTACTATTTCCAGACTCGAATCCGTAAACGAAGGAGTTCCATATTCCGCTCCATAGGGAGAAGAAACCGGTAGATCCAAAGGAACCGTGTAAGGAGTATGTGACGCCGAGGAATGTTCGTCTCTGTCGATCGTACTGGACTGATTCGGTATGGTAGGAACCGGATTCGGATTTACTCGGATGGAGACTCCGTCCCAAACGATCTTCGATCCGGCTAACAACTGTAAGTTGTAGGTAATACCTCCTGAAACAAGACTAAAAAGTCCGATATTGGCGTCTTGCTGATCGTCCGTAAAATAAATTCCGGTTTGGAACGAGGAAGTTCTCTGACTAAAAAGTGTCAGAAGTTTTTGAACCGTTTTTGCTTCCTCCTCTTTTGCATTTCCTACGGAACCGAACGTGCAGGATCCGAAAAAGAGGGATGTGCAAAAAAAACTAAAAAGGATCGCTGTGTTTCGCATTGGTTACGAATTCCGTATCGGTTAAACTTTTGAGAAAATTCACGAGGTCCGTCTTTTCACCTGCGGTAAGTCCGATCGTAAAGACGAAACCGTTCTTATTCGGATTGGCCCTTCCGTCTCCAGCATTTGGTCCGACCGTGACGTTTCTTCCGCCGTTGTTGTAATGTTCCACGATATTCTCCAGCGTATCGATCGAACCGTCGTGCATATATGGCGCGGTCAATTCTATGTTTCGGATCGAAGGGGCTCTGAATTTTCCCTTGTCGGAAGCAAGTCCTGTGAATTCAAAAAGCCCTTGGTTTCCAGCCGGATAACTTCCGGTTCCACCGACGTTATAGAGTCCGTTATTGTGAAACGTGACTTCCTCTAACACCGTTCCAACGTGAACGCTCGTCGAAGCGAGATTAAAACCGCCGTGGCAGTGAAAACATTCCCCTTTTTCGGAGAAGAATATCTGGGCGCCTCTCAAAATCGAAGCCCTTTGTGTGGAGCTCCCGAGTGCGGCGACGTCACCGTCGTAGAGATATTTGTCATAAGGAGAACGTCCTGAGATCAGAGTCCGTTCAAAACTCGCGATCGCCTTTACTACGTTACCCGTTGAAAAAGGATCTCCTCCGGGGAAGGCCCGCGCGAACATCGCCTGATAACGGTTATCCGATCGAAGGCGATCCAACATTTCGTTTTCTTTATTCGCAAGACCGAGTTCCACGGGGTGTTCTCCGAAGATGGGGACCAACATCTGTTCTTCTAAGTCCCTCAGATTCGGATTCACCCAAGTCTGACGGAGATTGTAGGCGACGTTGATGATCCCTTGGGAATTTCTGGGATGAACGTCTCCCGTGGAGCCGATTCCCGTGGCAAGTCCGTCCGTAAACGCCTTGGCTTGTTTGTGGCAGGATCCGCAGGACTGGGTTTGATTTCCGGAAAGTCGCTTATCAAAAAATAAGAATCTGCCTAGGTCTACTTTTTCCTGGGTCATCGGGTTGGAAGCGGGAACTAGAGGAACCGGAAATCCGGGAGGAAGATTCCAGACATAAGAATTTTGCGGAAGTAGCAAAAGAAACAACAAGTCCTCGTTTTTGGATTCTTTCTTTTTAAAAGGATCGATCGGAAGGATTCCGGATCCGCACTGAATCAAAAAAAATATAAAAATAGAATATACTAAAAATTTCATATACTTCTCCTTAGAACGCCCGAAATTTTCGGGCGTTCGTGTCGGTTATTTGGAGATGATCGAAAAAACTGTCTGAACCGGAGTGATCGATACGCCGGTTGCGAGATTCAATCCGATATTCGGGAAGATAGTAGGGCAACCTACGGACATCATTCCTGCGGTTCCTGACATACACATCGCACCGTTCGCATTGGCTGTCAGATCGATTCCTTGTAAAAGCGCCTGCACGTTGATTTTGACGGTTTGAGCGGCCGGATTGAAACCTCCTTCCGGAGTCAGGGTAACCGGGATTCGATTGGCGCGAACACAGGTGCTTGCGCTCCCCGTTCCCGTGCAATCTCCGGATCCGATATGAACCGAGGTTCCGGCAGCACCGGTTTCTGCGGTTTCAAAATCCAGTTTTAAGAATTTGTAACCGGCGGTCCAACTCCAGAACATTCCGGTCGTATTCAATGGAGAAGGTTGGCTATCCGCGTTCAGGTGATTTTTTTCTTCCGGAAGTCCGATCGTAAACTTGAGCCCCTTATAGGTTCCTCCCGGAATCATCGCGGAAACCATATTGTTCGTTTCGGATGTGCCGTTGCACTTTCCGGTTTTGTCTTCGAAATCCAGAAGAGCGATGTTTCCGTTTTGAAACTTTCCGTCCTGATTTAGATTCAGGGGAATTTCGGTTCCGTCCGCCGCGATCAGAGTAACCCCGTAGACAAAAAGCCGAAAGTCATGCAGTTGGAAGGTTACGCTTTCGGCGATATGTGCTGTCGGAATAAAGGGAGCCGTTTCCAGAGTGAGCGCGTGACCTTTGAGGGTTTGACCACATTCTAACTTTTGCGATCCTGCGTATGCGGAAAATTGAATGCCGGGTGTGGTATTCAAGGCAACGATCGAGGCGATGGAAAGAAGATTGTCGTCTTCCTTTTTTTTATCCCAAGGACAATGGATAAAAGTAAAACCGAGGAATATTATAAAAAGTGAAACTAAAAATTTTTTAGTCATGAGAATTCTCCTAAAATAGTTAAATACCGATTGATTAACCAAAGGAATGCTTCGGCGGCCTTTCCTCGGTGGAATCGAAATTTAGGAGAATCGGGGCGGACGAAGAAGTGAAAAGGAGGATTGGATTCCTGTATTCCATTCTTTGAATATTATAATTTCAAGAAATTCGGAAACCGGCCCTGCGATCAAAATGGCTCCCGGGCTAAAAAGTGTGGAATAAAACACGCTGAGTTGTGCGACCTTGTTCTCTGATTTTTTGCAGGCGCAGGTATGTGTTTCCCCCGATTTAGCTGAGTGGCAGTCCGGGAGTTTTTTGGAAGAATGCGATTCTTTCGAATCGGAACGAACCGTCTTTGCAAAACGATCGTCCTCGCGGTCCTTGTGTTTTTGGGCCCGGCTTCCGTGGTTGCATTCGCAGATTTTGGCCTGTTCGGCCAACACACAACCGAAAAGGCCGCTCGAAAATACGATTGTTTGAAAGAGAATTGCGGTCGAGAGATAAATGGAAAGAAGGCGTTTCATCCCAAATTGATCTTGAGTTTGGAAAGAACCAATTGTAATCCTTCGCTCAATTTGACTTCTGAAATCTGGATTTGTTCCTTCTTGAGATCCGAAATGAATTTTAGAATCCGGTTGAGAACCATGGATGGAATCGCGACAACGGGAGTCAGATCCAATGCCACCGCTTCCGGACGGATTTCACGGATCTGAGAAAGGATGATCTCGATTTCCTCCGATTCCACGGAACAGATATTCTTACGAAATTCCACGCGGAACAGTTTTTTATCGGGGTAGATGGTGGATTCTTCCAGTCGTTGCATAAAAGGGAACTTCCATACAACTATTTCAGAAGCGAGTTTTTCCTGGAAACAAAAAAACTCTTCCGAGATCGGAATCCAAATCTCGATTCCAAAAGATCGAATTTATCGTTTCGGAAAAAATCCTTTTGAATTTCTGTATCCTTATGCAAAATCGGAAGCAAAATCCATTCTTCTCCTTCATACGGATTCCCGCGTGGAAGATCTTCTTTTGGATCGGATTTTCACTTCTACTTCTGGTTCCTCTTTTGGGGTTTTATCCCTGGAAGTATAGAATCGTTTTTGTCCTTTCGATATTTTTGTTCGTTCTGATCGATTTGTTTTCTCCGTTAGTCGCCACAGCGATCCTCGCGGGGACTTCCGTCTTTTTTGGAAATCATCCGGGAGGAAGATTTTTAGAATTCCAGGATTCGCTTTGGATCTTTTGGTCCGTCCGAGGAATAGTGGAGCTCAAGTTTTCAGGAAGTTCCGTTTTCACTCTGGAATTTTGGAAACGTCCGCTCGGAGTTTTACTTCTTTGTTTTTTTGCATCCGGATTTTTGAGTCTTCTCGCGAATCCGGAACTCGTATCCGACCTCCGTTTTTATCAAAAGGGATGGTTTTGGTTTTTACATTCCACAGAGCTCGAACCCTGGTATCCGATCAAACTTCTTACGATCGGAATTTTATTTTGGATCGGCTTGAACGCAAGAAGGGAATGGTTGAGCGAAAGTCAAAACCAGGATCAACTTTTGATTTTTTACGCATTAGGAATCGGAATCGGTCTCGGAATCGCGGTTTTCGCAGGTTGGTTGGAATATTTTTTCCCTTTCGTAAAATCGAAGTTAGACGTTTATCACCTTTGGTTGGACGGATACAAACTCGTTGCGAAGCCTCATGCGTTTTTTCCGTGGATGCAGAAACTACAGGCTCCTTTTGCGATTCAATCCTTGTTTTGGAATCGGAGTTGGTTCGCCGTTACTTTGATTTCAGCTCTTCCCTTTTTATTCTATTTACTCAATCGAAGCGGCGATCAAATCCTTTCGCAAGAGAAAACTAACGAAGAATATGTTAGAATCTCCAGACGCCGGAATCGAATTCGAATCCTTGTTCTTTCCGGAATTTTCCTTGTCCTAGGTTTGACCTTTCTTTGGATCGGAGCGAGAGGAGGAATGTTTTCTTTCGCGGTTCTTTGGATTGCGGCTGGGGTGTTTTTTCTTTTTTTTCGTACGATTCAAAAGGAATCGATACGAAAGACTCTGTTTCGTTCGTTCATTCTATTTTTTATTTTTTGCGGAATCGGATTTCCGATCCTGATCATCTACACAAAATTAGGGGCGGGAGATCCGGAACGACTTTCCCATTTTAGAGCCGGATGGAAACTTTTTTTAGCCAAACCGTTGTTAGGAGGAGGTTTCGAATCCTATGGATGGTACAACGAATGTTGTCTCAGTCAAATCGGAAGAGAAAGCCCGTTTCATACGACTCACAACCAGTGGTTGCAGATTCTTTCCGGGCTCGGCGTTTTTGGAGGAATAATTTTCGGAGCTCTCTGGGCATTTCTTTTGGATGCGATCGGATTTCCGAGGGAAAAAAAAGAAGAATCGATCGGCGCTCGTGCGCTCTATTTCGGTTCGTTCGTAGCGATTTTCGTATATTCTTTTTTTCAGGAATGGTTCTATATAAGAGGCGTTTATTTACAATGGATTGCTTTGTTCGTATTTTTCGGATTTGGATCTCGAGGAAAAATAAATTACAATATTAAAATATTCAAAAATATAAGTGTTTTAGGAGTTGTTTTTTTTGCTTTTGTTCTTTTGGTCGTTTCGGTTTGTTTTTTTCCGACGAGGTTGTTTCGGTCCGGGGTTTATTTTCCTCCGGGAGTAGAATTGCCGCCGGAAGGGAAACCGCGTACGGCCTGGATTTTGGAAGGCCGAAGTTCGATCGTCTTAGTAAACGAACCCGATTCTTATTCCGTTTTTCCACAATCGGATGATCCGGACGGAATTTCTAAGATCGATATAAAAGGCGGATATCTTCAATCCCGGTCGTTCCCAAAGTCGACGGATCGTCAGGATGTTTTAATTTTTAGAACGGTGGAAGGTGAGAATATTCTAAAATTGGAATGTGGTTTAGGAACCGAGAGAAATGAATTGGAGAAGTTTGTATTCTGGAAATCTCGGATTCTGGATCCGGAACCTCGAAAGATCTGCGGTAGAATTTTGATCGAGAAACATTTTCTATGATTCATCTTCCGATCTCGGTCGTTATTCCCACCTATAACCGAGAACAAAAAATTCTGACAGCGATTGAAAGTGTGTTAAAGCAGACTCGATTGCCCGAGGAGATTCTTGTCGTTGACGACGGTTCTACGGACGGCACGATTTCAAACATACAAGAACGATTTTCTGATTTTTTGGAAACGATCCGGATTCTAACCTTGCAACATCGAGGTGTGAGTTATGCGAGAAACCGGGGAGTCGAAATTGCAAAAACCGACTGGGTTGCGTTTTTAGATTCGGACGACGAGTGGTTTCCGAAAAAGTTAGAAAGACAATGGGAGTTTTTACAAAAAAATGCGGATGTAAGAATTCTTCAATCCTTAGAAGTCTGGATCCGAAACGGGAAAAGGGTCAATCCTCCGGCCCATTTGCAAAAAAAAGGGGGATGGATTTTTGAGGAAAGCCTGGAATTCTGCGCCGTCACTCCTTCGTCTGTGATCCTGCAAAAAAAACTTTTTTTGGAATCGGGAGGAATGGACGAAGCCTTACCCGCTTGTGAAGACTACGATCTTTGGTTGAGGATCAGTTCTCAAAATCCGGTCTTTTTGTTAAACGAAGAACTTCTGATTCGTTACGGAGGTCATGAGGATCAACTTTCCTTTCAATACCCGGTGATGGATCGATTCCGGATTTACTCCATTCTAAAATTATTAAGTACCCATCGATTGACGTTAAAACAGGAAGAGCAAGCAAAGGCAATTCTGTTTATAAAGTGGAATCTTTTAAAACAAGGAAGGATCAAAAGAAATCTTTGGATTTCGGAATTGGATTCTCTTTGGGAAGAAACGATTCGTTCCGGTTTATCTTCTCGGTCCGGTATATCCATTCAAAAGTTTTTGCTTACAAATGAAAACTGGACAAGATTCTAAATTCTTTTTTTCGTTTTTTGGATCCGATTTGATTTCTGGTTTCCTTTTTTTACGTTCGTGAAATGGTTTTCCAACTTGGATCGTATCGTATGCAAAAAGGTCCATCGGAGAAAATTAGATGCTCAAAGGTTTTCAGGAACTCATTCAGAGAAAAAGAATGATCGTTATGGACGCTCTTTCTTTTGAAGTTTTAAAAAGTGAAATCGTTCGTACTCGGATCTTGTTTCGTTTCTTTTTTGTGGCCAGTTTTGTGGTGGGAATCGTTTATTATATCTTTGGTGAAAGGATGACGAAGGAAGTCGGAGTACGCCTTCCCTTTGAAGCGATCGTTCTTACCGGTTTCGGGATTTCGTTTTACGAATATGTGGTTTACAGAATGTTTCTTCTGTTTCAGAAAAAAAGGAAGATCATCTTTCCACCAGCGCGTTTTGGAAACGCGTTCATCGAGGTCTCCTTTGTTACGTTGCTCATCTGGTTGAATATCAATTCTTTTGGTTCTCCTTTGATTCCGCTCTATTCTCCCGCGCCTTATATCTATTCGATTTTTATCATTCTTTCTGTGTTGCGTCTTGAATTTTCTCTGAGTGTTTTTACAGGTTTGGTCGCCGGTTTGGAATTGTTCGGAATGGCGTTTGTTTATATTCCGGCGAATGAAACAAAACTTTCGATTCAATTTTTCAATTCGTTTATGCCGTTTTTAGGAAAGGGAATTCTGTTGTTGATGGGCGGCGTCGTTTCCGGTTTGGTCGCGGTCCAACTCAAAAGAACTCTGATTTCGGCGACCGACGCGGTTCAGGAGAAGAATAAGGTAGTCGGTATGTTCGGCCAGTATGTTTCTCCGGAGGTCGTGGATCGTCTTCTCGAACAGAAAAACGAAAATTTCTCCGAGTTCAAACACGTCTGTGTGATGTTTTTGGATATTCGAAACTTTACGAGATTCTCGGAGAAACGATCTCCCGGTGAAGTGATCGATTATCTCAATTATCTTTTCACTCATCTGATCGATATCGTAAACATGCACAACGGGATGATCAATAAATTTTTAGGCGACGGTTTTATGGCGGTTTTCGGAGCTCCTATCTCGGACGGGGCCAACGACATTCACAACGCGGTGAACGCATCTTTGGCCATTCTAAAGAAAGTAGAACAACTCAACCTGGAAGGAAAAATTCCGGAGACGAATATCGGAATCGGTTTGCATTCGGGCGAAGCAATGACAGGTAACGTAGGATCCGAAGCTCGTAAGGAATACACAATCATAGGAGACGTCGTAAATCTCGCTTCCCGCGTGGAATCGTTGAACAAGGAATTCGGGACCAAATTTTTAGTCACACAGGCCGTCTTTGACAACGTAAAAGACAAGGTTCCTGGAAGACATCTTTCCTCGATTCACGTAAAGGGAAGAGAAGAGCCCGTGGATGTTTACGAGCTCGCGAAACTCTAAAGCCAGAATTCGAATTCTTTCTGGTATTTGACCGGAGACCATTCTAAGATTTGGTATTCGGCGACTCCGTTTGTATAAAAAGGATCTTGGTGGCAGAACGCCTCAAGGTCCTTTCTCGTCTCCGCCCTTGCGATCAAGATTCCACCCGTTCTGGGTTCTTGCGGTCCGGAAGCGAGAAGAATTTTTTGTTCGTAACCCTTGGAAAGAAAGGCTCTGTGTTCGATCACGTGTTGATCTACGATTTCAATGGGTGTTAGATAACGAAGTACTACGATAAATTGTTTCATTTTTGATTCCTAAAAAAATCCGAATTTCCTTTTTCAAAATTTAGAAGTGTCCTTCTCTGTCGATTGTTTTTAGCCGGATTGAATTCTAAGAATTCTAAAAATCGAATTTCTTCGGCGATCCTTCTTCGAAAAACTTCCCGTGAGATCTTTGTTCTTTGGATGAAAGTTCGTAAAAGCGAGAGATATTTTTTAGAAATTGGAAATGATGATTTTTTCCATTTTAACCAAGTGCGGTTTTATCCTCTTTGATCGAAAAATGTTCTTTCCAAAACGAAAAACCCGTTTCGATTGATTGCTATTTTTTTTTGCCCCAAAGAAGCCGAATCAATAAAATTGCGAATGAAGCTGCGAACAAAGGAATCCATACAAAAAAGAATTCCGATTTTAATACGACCAATCCTCTCGCAGTCAAAAAGTTTTTGATTCCGATCGGGGAAACACGGATCGGCCTGTAGTCGAAAAAGAATCGTTCGGAAGAATAGGGGATCAGAAAACCCACTCCCAAACCTCCGCTTGTCATCGCGTCCAGAAGTCCGTGGGACAAAATCGAAAAAAATAAAAACGGAATTAGAACCCGCGCCTTTACTTGGAATTTTCGGGTGAGAACATACGCGAGAATGGAAAGTGAGAATGCGAACAGAATCGAGTGACTCAAACCTCGGTGTCCTAGGTCGTGTTCATAAGGAATTCCTAATTTAAAAGCGATTACGTCCGCGTCCGGAAGAACACAGAATGCAATCCCGAGGAGTAGAAGTTGGAACGGGATTCTCTTTTTTCCGAATGCGATCCAGAGAGAAATCGGAACGGCGGTATGAGTCAGGATCGTAGGCATATAAATTACTCGTAAGTATCGATGGAAATCATCTTTGGATAAGTCTTCACGTTTTGCAGCCATCTGACTACGGACGGAAAAGTTTTTACGGAAAAACCTCCGTCTTCCGCTACGTGTGAATAGGCGTATAACGCAAGATCGGCGATCGTGAGTCGGTTCCCCACAAAAAAGTCCTTATCCGCAAGATGGGTCTCCATCACTGAAAACGCCTTCATTCCTTTTGTGTGATTGTTTTCGATCTGTTTTTGATCGATCGTATCTCCCGGTACAAATTTGAGAAGCCACCGATTGACGGCTACAAACGGTTCGTGACTGTATTGTTCGAAAAAAAGCCATTCTAAGATTCGAGTTTGTTCCAAAAGATCGTTGGAAAAGAATTTTGTATCTCTCGCGAGATAATAAAGAATCGCGTTGCTCTCCCGGATATTGGTTCCGTCGATAAGTTGAAGCACCGGTATTTTTCCGTTAGGATTGATCTTTAAAAATTCTGTCGTTCTCGTTTCCCCTTTTCGAGTATCCAGTTCCACCCATTCAAAAGGGAGATCCAAAAGTGTGAGAATGGATTTTACCTTATGGCAATTTCCGGAAACGTTCATCCCAAAAACTTTAACATATTTTTCCAATCTGAATTCTCCGCACCTTTTCCCGTTTCCATTTTCGAGATTGGATTGTTTCGACACCGAGTCGATCATCCTTTTGGAAACTTCGATTCTTTGAGAAACATCTTTTTGACTCCGTAAAGTTTGTATTTCTTTTTTTAAACGGAAGTTATACTATTTCAGAATCGGATTCGATTCTGAAGAAACAAAAAGGTCGAATTTATAGGAGAGTGTCGGCGTTCGGAGTCGAAACATTCTTTCGATCGTTTTTGACTTTTCCATTTGACTGCGGGAAGAATCGGCGGGATGGTATTTACATTCGCCTATCTCGAAGGTTTCGCGACTTTTTAAAGATTCATAAAACAAAAAAGGCGGTTTCTAAACCGGAGATAGGTTTCCGATTGGATTGAAAACTATGAGTGATCCCTTAAAAAAAAGAAGTTCTATGACGACTGACGGAGACAATCGCGCTCCGAATCGTGCGATGCTCCGCGCCGTCGGGTTTACGGACGAAGACTTTCAAAAACCGATGATCGGTATCGCTTCGACTTGGAGCGAAGTCACTCCTTGCAACATTCATATCAACAGACTCGCGGAAAAAGTCAAAGAAGGAGTTCGAACCGCCGGAGGGATGCCTCAGATTTACGGAACGATCACCGTCTCGGACGGAATCGCAATGGGGCACGAGGGAATGCACTATTCTCTTCCTTCCAGAGAAGTGATCGCGGATTCGATCGAGATCGTCTCAAACGCGATGAGACATGACGGTGTGATCGCGATCGGCGGTTGTGATAAGAATATGCCGGGTTGTTTGATGGCTCTTTGCCGCGTCAACGTCCCGTCCATCTTTGTTTACGGCGGGACGATTCTTCCGGGAAACTGCGACGGTCAAGACGTGGATATCGTTTCCATTTTCGAGGCGGTCGGTAAGTTCAACGCGGGAAAAATTTCAAGAGAAGAATTTATCCGAATCGAAGAGAACGCTTGTCCCGGCGCGGGAAGTTGTGGAGGAATGTATACTGCAAATACGATGTCCTCCGCGATCGAAGCCTTGGGGATGAGTCTTCCCGGTTCGGCGTCCATGCCCGCGGTAAGTTCGCGAAAGTCGAACGATTGTTACGAGGCGGGAAAGGCTCTGATGGAATTGATCCGAAAGGACATCACACCGAAAAAAATTCTCACAAAAAAAGCGTTTGAAAACGCGATCACCGTAGTTCTTGTGTTAGGCGGATCCACGAACGCGGTTCTTCATTTGATCGCAATCGCAAAAGAGATCGGAGTCGATCTGACTCTGGAGGACTTTGATAGAATTGGTAAAAAAACGCCCCACCTCGCGGATCTAAAACCCGGAGGGAAATACGCGATGACCGATCTCGATAGAGTCGGTGGAGTTCAGGGTGTGATGAAATATCTTTTGAAAGAAGGAATGCTCCACGGAGATTGTCTCACCGTCACCGGAAAAACACTTGCAGAAAATCTAAAAGACGTATCGGATCTCGTCCCTGGACAAACCATCGTTAAAAAGAAGTCAGAAGCCTTACATCCGTCCGGACCTCTTGTGATTCTTAAGGGAAACTTGGCGCCCGAAGGAGCCGTGGCAAAAATTTCAGGACTCAAAAAAATTTCGATCACCGGCCCGGCGAAGGTGTTTGAATCCGAAGGGGATTGTTTTGACGCGATTCTAAAGGACCAAATCAAACCCGGAGACGTTATCATCATTCGTTACGAAGGCCCGAAGGGCGGACCCGGAATGAGAGAAATGCTCGCGGTCACTTCGGCTCTTGTCGGAAAAGGGCTTGGGGAAGAGGTCGGACTTCTGACGGACGGACGTTTTAGCGGAGGAACCCACGGTCTTGTGGTTGGACATGTTTCACCGGAGGCGTTCGACGGAGGTCCGATCGCGATCGTTCAAAACGGAGATAAAGTTACCATCGATTCGTCCAAAAATCTTCTCCAAGTGGAGATTTCCCAGGAAGAAATCGACAAACGATTGAGAAGTTGGAAGCCGATCGAACCGCGTTACAAGTCAGGCGTACTCGCGAAATACGCGAAGTTGGTTCAGTCCGCGTCCAACGGGGCGATCACGAATCTGCTTTGAAAACGATCTATCTTGCTGGACCGGAAGTTTTTTTACCAGAAGCGGGTTCTATTCTTCAGGATAAAAAGTCCCTCTGTCTATCTCGGGGTTTTTTAGCGCTTTCTCCCTTTGATTCCGCAATTCCGGATAACGTGGAAAAAAATCAGGATCTTGCGCGAAGGATTTTTTATGGAAATCTGGATTTGATACGCAGAGCCGATATCGTACTCGCGAATTGTAATCCGTTTCGAGGTCCGCTCGTAGACGACGGGACCTCGTTTGAAATCGGTTACGCTTATTCTCTCGGGAAAAAAATTTACGGTTTTGCAAAATCGCTACCGCCGTTGCCCGAAAACGTAAAAGGAAGAATCCGGACCTTTCCTCATTCTTCGGGTTACGAGATCGACGAGGAAGGTTATTTGTTAAACGAAGACTTCGGCAATTCCATCAACTTGATGTTGCAGTATGCGATCGAAGATCGGGGACTTTTGTTCGAAGGAGAATTCGAGGACGTCCTACGGAAAATCGCCGAACGTGAACAAAACTAAAAATAAAGTCCTTTCTGAAAACGAAGCTTTGGCTTTATTCGTTGTTGACTACTACTTCCTTTTCCACTTGCCCCATACTTTTAAAGTAGAATCTCGTGCTGAATAGACTTCCTTCGAGATAGATATAGATCCACTCGGAAACGTAACTTGTTTGCGGAACGATTTGTAGAACCGAAAGAAGTCTTTCCTTTTCCAAAACATACCGTGTGGAACAAATCTCCTGGTTGATCGAGTCCATCGAACAATCTGAAATTCTGGAGAATTTTCCGTCCTGAGAAGGTGTAAGCGTATAATATTTTTTGAATTCGAGTTCGCCGCTTTTTGCCGTTTGAATCGAAGCGAGTAACTTTTCATCGTTCGGTTTTCCGGAAACTCGTATCCCGGTGATAAAAATCTCTTCGGAACGATAAGGGACATCCTCGGTTCGTTTGTCGATTTGGTTTTGAACCGAATCGTTTTTGATAAAGGAACGCTCTACATTTTCATAATATTCTAATTTAGAATCGTCCCAGATAATTCCGTTCGATAAAAACGCGGAGTATCGAAGGGAGTTCTCCTTTTCCAAACGTAAGTATTTTTCGGCGAGTTCCTGGTCCTGTTTGGGCAACTTTACGGATTTCGATTTCGGACGATACCAGTCGAATTTTTTAAAATAAGAATCCAGTTTCGTGTTTTTGAATTTAAGACCTTGTTTGGCGAAGAGTTCGTTTCTTTTGAGAATGATCTCTTCGATCGTCTTATTTTCCGTTTCGGAAAACAGGGGAAAGGAAACGATTAAAATGAAGAAAAAGAAAAATTGGCGGTTCATAATCACAGTCCGTTGTTTACGACCTCTTGATTTTACTTCTAAGGTCTTTAAAAATCCCTCGTCCAAGGATCGAAAAATCTCCTTCGACAAGAGTTATTTTTACAACAAACCAAAAGGCGCAGGTTGTGCGGAAATGTCCCTTTCTTGAAAGATATTTCCGTTTGTGGGACTTGCGTTTTGGAAATCGTCGAACCTCGTTACAAGACAGAGGTTCTAATGAATTCCAATGGTTTCTCCAATCGACTCAGAACGCGAAGTATCAGGAATCTGCTTTGAAAAAACAAACGATCGTTTTGGACCGTTCTTCCAAAAGAGTCCGGAAACGTTTCTTTTGGAAGAATCCAACCTTCCTATTGTTGGAGTGCGACTTTTAATAAAAGTGACACATCCATCCGTGCAAGTTCAAAACAAGGGAACCAACAGGCTCGGTTTGGAATACGGAGTTCCGTGTACCGCCTCAGGATCGGAAATCGTAATCACGTCCAAACCGGTTTTGAGATATTGAGCCAAACCCTGTAGTTCGGAGTGACTGAAGAATGGGTCTTTGTCCAGCCATACAACTTTGAGATTAAATCCGGCCCAGATATTCGGTGAAATTTGTATCCGAGGACGGGATTGGGTCGTTTCCCCCGATGGATCCAAACCGACTACGTTTGCTCCGGCGGGATACGGCTCCAAATTATTCATGAGCGGAATTTCACCGGGAGTAGGCGCTCCGGATACGGGCACACCGTTGACTGAATATTTCGTACCCAGAAAGAAATCATTCGGGCTTTGTACAAAATTTCCAAAGGCTAAGACCGGCGGATAGGGTTCGAATTCTACGATCTTTTGAATTTTATAATTCCAGACCAGACTTTTGGCGGAATTCGGATCGCTCATATCCGTATCTCCCGGATACCAAGGCAACGGAGACGGGATATCACTTGCGATTAGAATCGTATTTTCGATTCCGAAACTGGAAAGAAGATTTCCACCCCAGCCTCTTGTGACAAATTGATTTTGAACGATCTGAATGACAAGTCCGCCTAAACTATGACCTACGATCGTATGAATCTTTTTCCCCTCGGTCCCTGTCATTTGAGATAACAAAGCGCGAAGCGCATCGGCGTAGTGAATCAAAGTAAGATCGCTTGCATATTTCGGCAAGGAAGCGGAACCCTGGCCCACGATACTTTCCCCATGTCCCGGTAAATCCAGTATGTAAACGGTGTGAGCCTTAGACTGATTGATCAACTCCTTGGCAAGCGGCTCGTAGATCGTGCTGTTGTCACCGAAACCGTGAACACACAAAACACTTTTCAGTTTTGGATCTAAGATGATCCCCGTTTTCTTGTATTTGATTACGTTTAATGAGTAGTGAGTTGTCTCTCCGGTATAAAAATTACGACCGATCACATCGTAAGTTAAAACCGTTCTTTCGTAGGCCGCACTCACGGACTGAGTAACGAACAGGGCGAACGTGACCAATATTGTAATCCCGGCTTTCCGAAAAAGGAAACGGATCCTGGATTTATCCCATCTTCTCTTCATAAATTTTCTCCAGTTCTAATTTGAATGAAGAAAACTCGACTCTCTAACGGATATATTTTTTGAAACGTAGAAGGCGAATGAGATCCGAGTTTGTGGATTTAGTCAATCAAAAAAGGCAAAATGAGTTCAAAAAAAATAAAACCGATAGGCCGCTCGCTTGTTAGGCTTTATTTCCGGAGAATTTAAATTTATCGTTATAGAATATTGATTCCGATTTAGAATCAATATTCTAAATTTAGAATGTGACTTTCTTACATACTTCTACGATACTGTCCGCCGACCTCGTAGAGAGAATGGGTCATCTGACCGAGAGAAGCGACTTTGGAAGTTTCCATCAACTCTTGAAAGATGTTACCGTTAGTGAGGCTCGTTTTTTTCAACTCTTCCAGACGGAGCGCGCTCACGTTTTTATTTCTTTCCTGAAATTCTCTCAGGGCCTTGATCTGATCCTGTTTTTCGGCGTCGGTCGAACGAATCACTTCTTCGGGAATGATCGTAGGAGATCCTTCCTTGCTTAAGAACGTGTTTACTCCGATTACGGGAAATTCTCCATTGTGCTTTAGAGATTCGTAATAGAGAGATTCTTCTTGGATCTTGTTTCTCTGATACATCATCTCCATCGCTCCGAGAACTCCTCCTCTTTCGGAAATTCTATGGAATTCTTCCAGGATCGCTTGTTCGACCAAGTCGGTCAGTTCTTCGATGATAAAGGCGCCTTGTCCCGGGTTTTCGTTTTTTGCGAGTCCGAATTCGCGGTTGATGATGAGCTGAATCGCCATCGCTCTACGAACGGATTCTTCCGTCGGGGTCGTGATCGCTTCGTCATAGGCGTTCGTATGTAGGGAGTTACAGTTGTCGAAGATTGCGTATAACGCTTGTAAGGTGGTTCGGATATCGTTGAATGCGATCTCTTGCGCGTGTAGGGATCTTCCCGATGTCTGAATATGATACTTGAGCATCGAAGAACGTTCGTTGGCTCCGTATTTGTATTTCATTGCCTTAGCCCAGATTCTTCTCGCAACTCGTCCTATGACCGCGTATTCCGGATCGATTCCGTTCGAAAAGAAGAAGGAAAGGTTGGGTGCGAAGTCGTCGATTTTCATTCCTCTACTTAGAAAATATTCCACATAAGTCAGGCCGTTTGCAAGAGTGAACGCGACCTGTGTGATCGGATTCGCTCCGGCTTCCGCGATATGATAACCCGAGATGGAAACCGAATAAAAGTTTCTCACTTGTTTTGTGATAAAAAATTCCTGAATGTCTCCCATCATCTTCAGCGCGAATTCCGTCGAGAAGATACAAGTGTTTTGAGCTTGATCTTCTTTGAGAATATCGGCTTGCACCGTTCCTCTGACTACTTTTAGAGTTTCTTTTTTGATTGCCTCGTAAACTTCCTTTTCCAAAACCTGATCTCCCGTGACTCCGAGAAGCATCAAACCGAGACCGTCGTTTCCTTCGGGGATCGCCGCGTTGTATTTGGGAACCGGAAGATTTTTTTCTTTGTAGATCGATTCTATCTTTTTACGAATCTCCGTTTCGATTCCTTGCGCTTTGATATATTTTTCGCAGGCTTGATCGATCGCCGTGTTCATAAAAAAAGCGAGGACCATCGGAGCCGGACCGTTGATTGTCATCGAAACCGAAGTAGTAGGGTTGCAGAGATCAAAACCGGAATAGAGTTTTTTAGCGTCGTCGAGCGTCGCGATGCTCACGCCCGAGTTCCCGATCTTTCCGTAGATGTCCGGTCTTTCTCCCGGATCTTCTCCGTAGAGTGTCACAGAATCGAAGGCGGTGGAAAGACGTTGTGCGGGCATTCCCAAACTAACGTAGTGAAAGCGCGCGTTGGTTCTTTCGGGACCACCTTCTCCCGCAAACATACGGGTCGGGTCTTCTCCGGTTCTTTTAAAAGGAAACACGCCGGCGGTATAAGGAAATTCTCCCGGAAAATTTTCCTGAAACGACCAGCGAACGATTTCTCCCCAGTCCTTGAACTTAGGAGTCGCCACCTTAGGGATTTGTAAATGACTCAGAGATTCCGTTTTGTTTGCGACCTTGATCTCTTTGTCTCGGACCTTATAAGTAAAACTTTCTCCCTGGTAGTTTTTTAACTTTTCTTCCCAGGTTGCGAGAATCTGTTTTGCCTCCGCACTCAGAGAACTTTCAATTTTAGAATATTCTAATTCTATAATTTTTGTGTCCTGACCTGAGGACTTTAGGACTTCCTGTGCGCCGGCGAGCTGAAAGAGTTTTCTCGCTTTTGAGGATTCCTTTTCGGTCATCTGGTCGTAACGGTTGCATTCTTCGCGAATCTCCGCCAAGTAACGCACCCGGTCCGGAGGAATGATGAAGATCTTTTCGCTCATTCCGGCCTCTTTTCCGTAGGTACTCGTCCATCCGAGTTCTAACTTTTCGGAAACCGCGTGAATGACGTTGCTATAAAGACTGTTTGTTCCCGGATCGTTGAACTGAGAAGCGATCGTTCCAAAGACGGGCATCGTATCCACGTTTTCTTGAAACAGCTGTCTGGATCTTTGGTATTGTTTTTTAACGTCTCGAATCGCGTCGAGCGCGCCTCGTTTGTCGAACTTGTTGATCGCGATTAAGTCGGCGTAGTCGATCATGTCGATCTTTTCGAGCTGGGTAGCGGCTCCGTATTCGGGGGTCATCACGTAAAGAGAAACGTCGGCGACTTCGGTGATTTCGGAATCGCTCTGACCGATCCCCGCGGTTTCTACGATGATCAGATCAAAACCCGCACTTTTTAAAACTTCAATGCTCCGTTTAACGTTTTTGTTAAGCGCAATGTTTGCTTCTCTCGTAGCGAAGGATCTCATATAAACCCTTTCGTGAGAAATCGAATTCATTCGAATTCTATCCCCGAGAAGCGCCCCTCCGGTTTTTCTTTTGGAAGGATCCACGGAAAGGATCGCGATCGTTTTATCAGGAAAGTCGATCAAAAATCTTCGAACCAGTTCGTCCGTAAGGGAGGATTTTCCCGCTCCTCCAGTTCCGGTGATTCCGAGGATCGGGACTTTTTTGGAGGAGGCGGGGAACTGAAGTTTTTCGGTGAGAGCCGACTTTTCCAATTCTTCTCTTTCAAAAGTGTTTTCGACCAAAGTGATCGTTTGTGCGATCGCAAGCGGATTTTTTTCTTTGAGAGATGCGTGTAGGGTTCCGTTAAAACTCAGAGGAGGGATGAAGTCGGATTTGGAGATGAGGTCGTTGATCATTCCTTGCAATCCGAGTTCTCTTCCGTCGTCCGGAGAATAGATTCTTGCGACTCCATAGGCTTCGAGTTCTTTGATCTCGGATGGAAGAATGGTTCCTCCTCCGCCTCCGAAGACCTTGATATGAGCCGCACCTTTTTCTTTCAAAAGGTCTATCATATATTTGAAATATTCTACGTGACCGCCTTGGTAGCTCGTGATCGCGATTCCCTGCGCGTCTTCTTGGATCGCACATTCGACGATTTCCTTTACCGAACGGTTATGACCGAGATGAATGACTTCCACTCCGGAGGCTTGCAGAATTCTCCTCATGATGTTGATCGACGCGTCGTGTCCGTCGAAAAGGGAGGCCGCCGTGATAAAACGAACCTTGTATTTGGGAGTGTAGACTTGTGTTTCCATATTGATTCTTCTATAATAGATTCAAAAAATTGAATTTAGCTTTCGGGAGAGTCGATGAGTTTTCTCACGCGGTTCTCTAATTCTTCAGTGACCATTTTTGCGGCTTTTTTTAGGGGTTCTTTTGGAAACTGATCCGGATAGATGGGTTTTCCGATATTGTAAGTGATTTTGGAACCGAAAGCTTTTCCTGTCAGAAAGGATTCCGGTTTTAACATTCTCCAGGCTCCGTTGATCCCGCTCGGGATGATGGGAACTCCGGCGCGGATCGCGAGTTTTGCGGATAGGGCCTTGAAGGAGCCGGGTTCCAAGTTTTCGACTCTGGTCCCTTGCGGATATACCGAGATAAGTTCCCCTTTTTGGATCAACTCCACCATATAGTTTTCCAGGTTTTCGTAATAGGTCGCGGCGGACTTCGCGTCCTTCACGTTATGCGCTCTTAGGATGGGATGACCTCCCCAGTGCATCAATTGTTTTCCTTGAATTCCGCCGAGAGCGTTGAGTGCGGTGACAAGAGTTTGTTTCATCAGACTTAGGGGAAACGTATTTAAGGGAGAATCCGGATCGTTAAGAAGTTCGAGGACGGTTTCCTGAGGATGAAACAATTCGTATTTTCCGAGATAAATCACTTTTCTTAAAACCGACGTACCTTGTACGATCACATCCAGGTTGTCGGTGTGATTGGAAATGAGAACGGCGCCGCCGGATTCGGGAACGTTTTCGAGGCCCGTAACTTCCACCGAATAAACGAGGTTGAGAAGGGTTCTGAGAAATTGTTTTACGGGTTCTCTGGGAATGAGGAAAAGGCTTTCAAGAAGGTCGGATTCTGTTTGGGTTTCCATGCAAAGACTGCTTTTAGAACAAGTGTTCAATAAATATTGGATTTAGAATTCATTGTACCGAATGGAATCGAATTCATCAAGTTGGATTTTTAGAAAGCGGCTTGAACTTTCCGGCGTTTTCGAAGAATCCGCTTGTATTATCAAAAAGGAAAGAGCGTAAAAAAAATCCGAATTCGGGATCGATTTCGAAAAGAAATACGTTAGGAGAAAGGTGAAAGTATGAGTTGGTTTCAAGACTCTTTTTGGTTTGGGAATGGTTTTTTAGAAACGTTACGCGGGGCTGGGGCTTCTCTGGCTCCGACCTTGGGTTGGGTGAGTCTTTTGTTTCATCATCTCGGAGGGAATCTTTTTTTTATGATTCTTCTTTCGAGCGTTTATATTTTCTGGGATCGCAAACTTGGGATACGACTCGGAGTGGGACTTCTTACTTCCGGAATCGTAAACGGACTCGCGAAAGCCTATTTTGAAAGTCCGAGACCCTTGCTTGCTTGGATCGGTCCCGGAAGTTTAACGGAATTTGCATACGGATTTCCATCGGGTCACGTGCAGACTTCGGTTGTGATCTGGGGTCTTCTTCTTCTCAATTCGAAATCGAAACCGCTTCAATGGCTTTCGGGAATCGTAATTCTTCTGATGCCGTTTTCTAGAATGTATGCGGGAGTTCATTTTCCGGGAGACGTATTGGGGGGATTCGTTTTGGGACTTCTCGGACTATTATCGGTTCAACTTTTGTTTCGAATGGTTCCGGAGCTCGAAGCTCCGCGTCCGTTTCCGGGGCAGAATCTTTCCAATACAAAAACTTTATCTCTGATCATCGTAGTGGTGACTCTTCCATCGGTTCTTTTGTATTCGGAGAAGAATGGGATTGAAAAAGTGAAGTCTTACGAGCAAGTGATTTCGGCTTGTGGAGCGCTTGCCGGATTTGCGATCGGAATTCTGATATCGAAATATCATTCCTTGGATTGGAAGCCGATGAAAACCTGGAATGAAACCGGAAAAAGAACGGGGATTTTGATCGTGGGAGTTTTGCTTTTTTACTTTTTACCGGGTGTTCTCGTGCAAAAGTTTCTCCCAGAAAATCCGGTTGCAAGATATCTCAGGTACGGGATCGTTAGCAGTTACATCGGTTTTTTCTCCGTTTATCTATTGGCGCTTTGGAGAGAGAAAACAGATTTCAAAAAATAGAATGTTAAAACTTTCAGGGAAGGTGAAAAAAGTTTCTAACCTTGTGGTTCAGTTCCGGAAATCCGGAATGTTTAAATCCTCCCTGTTTGTCAGCATTTCCAAAGCGATCTCCTCTCTACTCAATCTTGTGTTTATGGTTTACTCCGTAAACATACTCACAAAAAGCGAGAACGGACTTTTTCAATACTACGCCGGATTTTTACCGGTGCTTCTTGCGATCGCCGAATTCGGACTTCCGGCCGCTTTGGTGAAATTTTTAGCTCCGGTCACGGGAGACAAACAAAAGATCGGGGTTTTATTGTCTTCTTCGATGTGGATCAAATTGGGAGCTCTGGGGGCGCTTGTTTTGATCAGTCTGATCGGCGCCGTACTTTTGAGAGAGAGTTCGATTGTAATCGCGCTTCTCGTATTGGGGAGTTTTGTCCTATCGTTCAATTCTTTTTTTGAAAGTATCTTTATCTGTTTTGGAAATTATATATCTTTGTCGTTTTGGAATCCGCTTCCGAATCTGGTGAGGCTTCTTGTGTTGTATGCGGCCGATCATTTATTCCAAAGGGCGCTCGGACATCTGGACATCCTCGCGATCTTTACGGCTTCTCCTCTGTTCGTATTGGTTCTTTTTTTCTTTGTGTTTCCGAGAAATCAACTCTACTGGAGCGGGGCAAGGGAGCAGGTGAAGGAGATGACGTCCACTTTGACTTCGTTTAACGGATACGCGTTTTTGGCGTCGATATTCGCGATGATTTCGGATCGGATGGAGATTTTCTTTTTAAAGTGGTATCATTCCCAGGAGTCGGCGGCGGTCTATGGGACCGCCTTACAGTTGTTCAGCGGATTTGTGATTTTGTTTTCGGTGATCAATTCTCTCATTTATCCAAAACTGTCCCGCCTCGTGGATTCGGAGGAATTTCCGAAGTTTCTTTGGAAGTCGATGCTCCTCGCGGTAGGAATGGCGGTATTGTTGTCGCCCGGATTTTTTCTCGCGGAATGGATCTTAAATCTATTGTTTCGAGGAAAATACGCGGATTCAATCGGAGTATTTCAGATCCTCTATCCGAACTATATGTTACAACTCGTGTTTTCACCGTTGGGAATTGCGTTATTCGCGCTTGGGCAACCGAGGATGCTCGCTTTCTTAGCGTTATTACGATTGGTTTGCGGACTTGTGCTCGCCAATTTGTTGATCCCCGAATACGGACCGACTGGGGCCGCGTCTTCCTACTTTTTGGGTCAGATCGTATCCTGGCTCATACTGACCGGATATTTTCTTGCATTCTTCCGGAGATGACAAACGGGTTTTCCTCGAAGGAAAAAATCGGGGCGGTTCCGCTGCGCGGACCGGGCTCTTCGCTCCGATCAATAAATTCAGAATTTCTAATTTAGGGAATCTGAATCTAACAATCAATTTATTGATCCCGCGTCGATCCCTACCGCGGAACCGAAACAAAAAAAACATTCATCGAAAATTCATCTTTCTGATTTGGATCGTATTGCCCTTTTCGACGATGAACTCCGAATCCTTTCCGGAATATAGGCTGGACGATCTTCTTTTTTTGCAGGAAGGGAAGAGGGAACTCAAAGGAAAGGGAAGGTTTACATTTCCCAAAAAAGAAACTTCCGATTCTACAAAAAAAGAAACGGAGAACGTTTTTGAAACCGATGTACAAGTCGAAAAAGAAGGATCGTATTCTACCGGTTCGAATTTGAAACCGGAACATTCCACGGGCCAAGATCCAGATTCAAAAAAAAACGATTCTTCTTTTTATCTCAACGCCGCCGTAATTTACAGAGGACTTACGCAAAACGGCGGAAAAAGGGAAGAGCAGGCTCAGAGAAGTTTTTCGAGAGGGACCGTAAGTCCCGAGTTCGGATGGGCGCAGAAAAAAAACAGATTCTATCAGAAAATTCTAATCTCTCCGTTTATCCAATACGAGGAATCGATCCTTGGAACCAAAACGGTAACGAGAGGCGCGGACGGGGAAGTTTTGTATCTGAGCGGATGGGAAACTCCGACGTGGAGGATCGGAATCGAAGCCGGAAGGGGCTATCAAAGACTCGATCGAAACGGATTTCTTTTTGTGGGATTTTTAAACTACGGAGAATTTTTAGCGAGGTGGAAGCCGATCGGGCTTTCCTTTTCCGCGATCGGGGCGCGGATGCAAAACTCGAATTTGTATTCCGAAAAAAATCCGGACGAATCTCCCCGAAGAATTTCGGGAGGAAGTTTATCCCTCTCTGAAAAATTAGGAATTGAGAATTTTAGAATATTCTACTATCTCTATCAAGAGTCGAGACAAGAAGCGATCAAAGGGGATTTGTTTCAAAAGGAAAGTCCGCTTCGTCCTTACGGTCGTTACCAATACTATGGATTCGAAGTTTCAACGGCGAAAATTTCCGGATGGAGTTTGGATCTGGACGGAATCGTCGTGAGCGGTTTTCGGGAATATGGAACAAATGCGTTTCAGAGTTACGGGACTTCGTTGTCGACTTTTGGAACTCTGCTCGGATCGAAGCTAAACTGGGAAAGATCGGAGGCTACTTACTTTCTAGGAGGCCTTTATACATCGAAGGATCCGAACCTGAAAACCGATTCGGACTCGAACGGATTTTCCGGAATTCGAACCGACCCGAGGGGTTACGGCGGAAAAACATCCTTTCTATTGATGGAGAGTCTGCTGCTCCAAGAGGGAACCGTTTTTCAAGAGGATGGAACTTCTTTACGACCAAACTACGAAAACAAAGGGCTTCAACTCTTTCAAGCCGGAACTCGTAAAACTTGGGAGAAACGATGGACGGCCCAGGCGACGATTCTCACTTCTTCTTCTCCGATGGGAAGGGGTTGGGAAGGAATCGGAACGGCGGGGTTTCAATCAGAACATTCTTATATTCTAACGAGTCTTTCGTATGCGATCGTGGACCCTCAAAAAGAGGAGAAAGTTCTGTTCGACGAATGGACAAAAAAAGCCGATAAAAAGGAATATTCCAGAATTTATCTCTCAGCCGGTTTTTACTTTTGATTGAGCTTCCACGGCTTTTTTTAGAGTTTTGCTAAACCGAACTTCGTTTCCGATTTCATTGTAGATCAACTCATCCACGTTCATTCTCACCAAAAAGATTCCTCTTCCGGAAAGGTGGCTCGCGTTCGGGTCGGTGACCGGATCGGGAACTTTCGAAGGATCAAAACCGGCCCCGTGGTCCTTTAGCAAAACGTAAATTTTCTGATTTTCAAAACTGATTTCCAACTGAACTACGTCGTTGAGTGCGTCGCAGATTTTATCCACGTGATCAAAATAATTTACGTCCGAGGAAAGAAGCGTTGATTTCTTTTCGTAGTTGATGCCCGCGGAACCGTGTTCGATCGAATTGCCGAGAAGTTCATACAAAGCGAGTTTGATCGCTAAAATATCGTCCGTATGAATCCCGGGAATCAGGGAAATCGAACGCATCACGAGATTCACGTATTGATTTAGATTTTTAAGGCTCGGCTTGATCGCGAATTGTTGTTTGGATTCGGTGAGTTGAAAGTGATTCTTACTGATCAATTCCTGGCTGGAAATAAAAAGATTCTCGAATTTCTGGAGAGAATGACGGATCGCGTCCATTCGAAACGGTTTGATAAAAAAGTCGACTGCCCCGAGACGAAGAGCGCGGATCGAAACGTCGATGTCCTGATTTCCGGTGATTACGATAAAAGGAGTTTCGACTCCCATATCTCTGAGTCTGGAAACAAAGTCGATTCCGCTCATCTTTGGAAGCCGAACGTCGGTCACGATCAGATCAAAAGAGTGGTTTTTACAGATTTCCAGGGCTTCTTCGGCCGTTCCTGCCAAAGTAAGATCATGCAAGGAACCGAATATTTCTCGGAATAAATCTCGAATTACTTCTTCGTCATCTAAGAATAGGATTCGCATAGGATCATTCCGGAATCAAAAATTACATTTTCGGAATGGATCCGTCAAGAGATTATCAGTCTAAATTGTCGAGTTTGTCCAGATTATAGTTTGAAAGAATCTTCTGATTTAGGGATTGCAATTGTTCTTTTTGAAACGTCGCAATCCGATTGCCTGAAAAACGAAAAACTACGAATTCGTCCTTACTTTCATTTAAGATTTCCTTTAAATCCGCGAGAGAACGTACACGTTTGTCGTTTGCGGATTCTAAGATTTGGTCTTGGAAATCGTGAAATCCTTGGTTTTCCGCGTCCGGGAACACTCTGCTGATAAAGACGAGACGGTTTTTTTCCGGGTGCGATTTCTTGTTATAGGATTCGTAGAGGTAGAGAAGTTTTTTATCCGAATTCTCTCTGTATTTATCGCCGGATTCCTTCAAATACGCTCCCGTGAGTTCGGTGAAAAAAAGACCTCCTGCGATGAGATAAGAAGGAGGTTTGTTTCCGGACTTGGAAGGGATAAAAAAGAATTCTTCCGTATACGGTTTTAGATTGTAGGAGATTTCCCTTTTTTTCCCGGCGCGAAAAATTCCGAAGGTGATTTGAGTTCCCGGCGGAGAATGATGATGATTTCGGGAAAGAATTCTCGAATAAACTTCCTGACGGTTCGGAGGAGTGGAAAATCCCTGACCGTTGATGCTATAGATCGCGTCGCCCGGAAATAAATTGTGGACCGGGCCGATTCCCGGAAGTACTTCCGAAACTACGATTCCGTGGGAAGAATCGGGAAAATAGAAGTTTTTTTCAGGAACCGTGAGCGCGTCGTCGAAATAAAATCCAGGATGAGTGATCGGATTGCTCGAAGCTCCGAGAAGAAAGGAACTTAGATATTCCGAGGGAATGTTCCAACGGCCGTCCGAATAACCGCAGATTCCATTTTTAGAATATAAGAATTTTCTTTCACTCGATTCCTCTTTTTGATGTTTACTCATCCTAAGGATCGAATGTGAAAAATCCGGATTGGCCCATTCCAACTTCGGAAAAAAATGAGAGCACCCGGATTGGTGGACGCCTGCGAAATGAGCGCGTTTTTTTTCGGAGAATTTTCCTCTTTGGGAAAAAAGCGCGAGGCCCGTCTCCGGATCGTGTTTGAAAATATACAAACGGGTTCCCGGTTTTGTTTCCGGATTCATTTCGGAAAAAAGAGGAAGTTCTCCCGGAGGAAGTAACGCGAGAATAAAATCCGGATTCGCGATGATAGCCGGAACTTTTCTTTCATAGTGCGCGCCTTTTTGCCAAGGATTCTGATGCGAAAACTTACGAAAGTGAACGAGGATCGTCTCCGCATTCAGAGAATCTGAAAACAAAAAAGCCAGAAGAAAAACCGGCAACATTCTAAAACAAAGATGTCTGGATAAAAACTGGAATACGATCATTCGTCCGCCTCCGCGTCGAAGCGTTTTTTGATGCGGACATTGATCCGGTCTAGGGTTTCCCGGTCGAGAACGATCGGAAGATTCACACCTCGAAATTTCAGGCTGATCGTTCCACCGTAGAATTTTTTCCAGAGGGATTTAAAATCCTCCAGACTCGAAGGAGTTCGATCGTTGATGGATTCTAAGATCTTATAACGATAACCCGCATATTTAGAATTCAAAGGGTCCGGATAAACTCCGGAAAGAATGATGTCGCGGTCCGTAAATCGATAGAGTTCGTCTTGGATATAATAACTGTAGTGATAACGAAGGGAACTTTCCAGACGTTTGGAATCTCCTCCTGCGAGCGCGCGGTTCACGGGTTGAAACAAAAAACCGCCGGAAAGAAAACTAGTTCCGCTTCCTTGTTGTCTGTAAAGATCCAGAGAAGGGACACGTTTGAGAGTACCTTCCACTTTGTAATTTTTTCCGTTTCGATAAAAGAAGATCTTAACCGGATCGCCGATGAACTTGTTCTCGATCATCTCGCCTATAAAAACGCCGCTCGGATCCAAAATTCCGCCTTCGTCGTTCAAGTAGGCTTCGTCGATTTTATAAACGAAATCCTCCGGTTTTAAAAGATCCGAAAAAGAAGAATCCGGATAAACCGTATTGATCAAAATTCCGTTCAATCCTTCCGGAATTTTGAGATAGTTTTTTAAGGAAGAAGAATAGCCGTTTTGAAAACTAAAACCCGGAAATGGAAAACCGTGATACGTTTCGTCTTCCACATCCTTTAGGAAGTGATTGATAATTTCCGGCGGAATCAGATAAGCCACGTTGCCTTGCGATTGACTGACTTGAAACGTAACCCCCGAAACTTTTCCGTTTTGGATCGCCGGGCCGCCGGAATAACCGGGAACGATGTTTGCATTGACTCGAATCGCCTTTCTATAATCCAAACCTGTAAAGGAATAACGAACCCTTTCGAATCGGGAAACATTCCCGTTTTCTAATGTGATATTGTCGTCTCCTCCAGGATAACCTAAGATCAAAAGATTACTTCCGAGCGCGGGGGAGTTCTCGGCGATTTCCAAGGCTTCGATCCCGTTGAAAAATTCTTCGTCCTCGACTTGTAGGATCGCGAGATCGCAGTCGAAGCCGATGTATTGAACTTTTGCTTTGTAAAATTTGCTCGAATTAAAATGTTTCACCTTGAGATAACTCGAATTGGAAACCACGTGAGCGTTCGTAAGAATTCGGTTTCCAGAGATGATCATACCTGTGCCGGCGTCCCGGTTGATGGACTTTTCCGAATAACCGGATTGTTCTTCCTTTTCGGAAAACGTGTCGCTACGGATGATTACGACGCTGTCGAGTAGGGCCTTTAAGTCTGCGGAATTTCCGTTTTGAGCGGAAAGAGAGGAACCCAAAGTGATACTTAAGAAAAGTAGAATATTGTGAAGCGTATTTTTATTCATTGTAGATTTCCGCGTCTTGCCAGACGATTTTATCCGGTTCGATGGAATGGATTTTCAATTTTCCGAGATATTTCGCTCCTTCCTGGATCTGATCCGTGTCCTTATCATCCAGACGGATTTTTCCCAAGAAGTCGGATTTGATACGGATAAAAGAATACGGAGAAGAAGGAATACAACTCGCCTGAAACGAAAAATACGTGGCCTTGTCCCAGTAAAAATCGGAATCCTTTTTTAAAAAGATAAGAGGACAAGAAGAATCGAAGAAAATTTCCTTTCCGGAATTTAAGCTTCTTTTCGCCGGGTGTTTGGCGATGCTTAAGAAATATTGGAGACCGAAGTTGTCCTTATAGTCTTTTGGAGGACGGATTTTTTCGGAATGAGTTTCTTTGTTCGGTTTCTTTTTCGGATCCCAAGAAGAATGTTCTTCGACTCCGAGATCGTAGGAAGGTTTTACTTCGAGATAGACTTTCTTACCGATTTTTAAAACTTCACCCAGAGAAATTCTTTCGGGATTGTTTTTCCAAGAACTCCACTGAGAACCGAGATAGATAAAACCGGGAAATTTTTCCTCCTTACAATTGTAAGAGAGATAAATCACTTTTTCAAAACGACCGGATTCTTCAAATATGCAAGGACTTACGGGAACTGAATTGTGTTTTCTTCGAAAAGATACGGCTAAAAATTCCGAAGGGCTTTTCTGAAATTCTTTGAGAAAGAGTTTGAATTCTTCCTGCGCGCCGCGCGTTGGATCGGGTTCGGCGGAAATTCTGCGCGAATTCAGGATGAGGAAAAGAAGAATCCAGACAAAGGGAATCCATTTCTTTCGAAATTTTTTCGAAGAATCGGATCTCAGAGTACGATCTTTCCTGAATTCTCTTATCATTGTTAAGAATATCGGTCTTTGCTCCCCCCGATATTAAATCCTCTCTGGCAAAGAGATCGACGAAATCGATTTCGGATTTGTTTTTAGAGAAGAATTCCGAGATTCTTCCCGATTTCGGATGATCGGCGATCAACGAAGAGGATGATTTTTATTCTTCTCTTATGTCCCAAAATTCTAATCTTTTTTAAAAAAAAGTACATCGGAAATCTCTGGCTAAAAATAATGGTTAAATCCAAAGAATAAGACTCATTTCGATAGATAGGGTAGGTTAGCTTGTCCAGCTGGAATTTTATTAAAACTGATCTCAACGAGAAAGACTTTTTGATCGATTGCCGTTCGTCTGCGGCTTATCAAGAATCTACTCTGAGAGGAGCCTATAGCTTTCCTTTTATTAAGAAGGCATTCGCATCGGATCCGGAATCTCAAAAGAAGATGACCGGTCCCATAGAAGAAATTTTGAAACTCATACAGAAAGAAGGATCGACGCGTGTTATCGCCTTTGATGAAGGAATGGGTATGTTTGCGTCGAGAATGGTTTTTCTTTTGAGAGCCGCCGGATATCAGAACGCTTTTCTCTATGGGAGCCGTTGGCCTTCCCAGGGAGTGGCTTTGGAAAAAGGTTCGAAAGAAATAGAGGTCGGCCCCGGAGACAAACCGAAAAAACTCGAAGGAGTGGTGGATAAGGCTTTCCTTGAAAAGAATTTAACTCGTCTTCAAATTTTTGATACGAGAACTCAGGAAGAATACGAAGGAAAACTTCCAAGACTCACGGCTCCGGAACCCGGTTCTTTGTGCGGCCGTCTTCCCGGAGCCTTTCTTTGGGACTGGAGAATTCTTTATGACGGTCAGGGAAATCTGATCGAAAAAACTCAGTTTAACAAAAAGCTGAGATCGTTTCCGTTCATGGCGGAACGGACCACCGTGATTTACGATTACAACGGCGCGAGATCTTCCCTTCTTGCATTGATGTTACGCGAGGTCGGTTATTTGGATGTTCACACGTATCAAGGTTCTTGGTTTGAGTGGAGAAGATCCAGTCTTCCCAAACAAGCCGTCTCCGTTTATGGACAAAGTGGTTCCAGCGCGGCTGCTCCGAGAATCGGTGGAACCGATCGTAAATCCTAAAAAGGATTTTTTAAGAACGTTTCGAGCGAGCTATAAAACTCGCGTTTGACGTATTATAAAAAAGTAAAAAGGATTCGGAAACGAATCCTTTTTTTTATGTAAGGAAGCGGATTTGTCCTTTGTTTTCCATCAAGAATCATCGCAAAATCGAGAAAGAAGATAAAAATCTTTTTTGCGAATTTTAATCTTTGTGTGAGTTCCCGCATTTGGGTTTCTTTCGGGAGTTCAAAAAAAAGTTTTCGGGGTCGCGGATATCCATCCGCCGATTTGCAAAATTTCAGATTTTTCGTATCATCGAAGATCGTGTGAGTTCCCACATTGAGAGTTCTTCCGGGGAGTCCCAGAATCTTTTGTATTCCATTCTTTAGCGATGTCCTTTCGGAAAGAAGGTTGGAAATAAATTAGAACTGGATTTTTGTGAGATCCCTGATACTTCGGTAGTATCTTTTTATCGGGAGTTTCCATGTTCTTACGGTCGTTATCGATTCTTGCGGTTCTTTTTTGTTTTTCATTCTGCAATCGTCCTTTCGCAAATTACACCAGACTTTCGCTTCCGACGGAGAAACAATTCCGTTTTGGAAAAGGATTTGAAGCAGTTCAAAAAGAGGAAGTTTTGGAAATTCGTTCTTCTCAGGGAATTTTTCTGGAACTCTCTTTACGATCTCCTTTCTTATCCGCCGCTAAGGGAGAACAAAAAGTAAAATCGAAATTTGCTTCTTTTGAAATCAAAGATCAAATCCAAGTTCGTTGTAATTCTCAGAGCATCGATGCGATTTTTTCCAATGAAAAGGAACTCATAATTTCCGGAAAACTCGAAGGAGAAAATTGTAAGAGTTACTATGAGATTCGTTTTGTTTCGTTAGACGAAACGGCCCTGGAATTTAAGGTAGTATTTTCGGATTCTTCTTTGAATCGTTCTTACATACGGATTCTTTCGGAAGAGACTGAAAATATCTTCGGACTCGGAGAACAATTCTCCCATTTTAATTTAAAGGGAAAAACTCCGTTTTTGTTTACCGAGGAACAAGGTTTGGGAAGGGGAGATCAACCCATCACCGCAGGAGCCAATCTTATGGCGGGCGCGGGAGGAAACGAATATTCCACTTATACCCCGATTCCATTCTTTCTGACTTCCAAAAATCGATCTCTCTATTTTGAAAACACTTCGTATTCTATATTCGATTTTTCTAAACCGGAAGAGATCACGATCTCGTTTCGAGAGAACGGCCTCAAAGGAACGATCTGGAAAGACGTTTCTCCCGTAAAACTCGTTCAGAAATTTGCTCTGAAAACGGGGAAGGCTCCGATACTTCCGGATTGGGCCTATGGAACTTGGCTCGGAGTCCAAGGCGGAAAGGAAGTCGTATTAAAACATATCGAAGACGCGAAAAAAGCAGGAAACCCGATCACCGCACTTTGGATCCAGGATTGGGTGGGAAGAAGAAAGACAAGCTTCGGTTCCCAGCTCTGGTGGAGATGGATCGCGGATGAAAAGTCTTATCCCGATTTTAAAAAATTCTGTTCCGACTTAAACGCACAAGGGATTTCTGTATTAGGATATTTGAATCCTTTTTTGGCAAACGAAGGGCCTCTTTTCGAAGAGGCGGTTAAAAAGAATTACCTCGTAAAAAACAAAAACGGAAAGGACTACGAGATCGCGACCGCGGGTTTTCCTGCTTACTTGCTCGATCTTACAAACCCGGAAGCCGTGAAATGGATTCAGGGAATCATCCAAAAAAATATGATCGGAGCCGGGCTTTCGGGCTGGATGGCAGACTTTGGAGAATGGTTGCCTCTCGACGCGGTTTTGTATTCGGGCGTAAACGCTGAAAGCTATCATAACGTGTATCCGGTCGAATGGGCCCGAATCAATCGAGAAGCGATCCGGCAAGCGGGCAAGGAAGGAAAGATCGTATTCTTTACAAGAGCGGGTTACAGCGAATCGATGAAACATTCCACTCTCTTTTGGGAAGGGGATCAGATGGTGAGTTGGGGAGAACACGACGGTCTTATCTCCGCTCTTACGGGTCTTTTATCCGGGGGCCTTAGCGGAATTTCTCTCAATCACAGCGATATCGGTGGTTATACGACGATCAACAACCCGATCAGAGATTACCACCGTTCGAAGGAGTTGTTTCTACGTTGGGCGGAATTGAACGTCTTTAGTCCCGCCTTTCGAACACACGAAGGAAATCGCCCCGAAAAAAACCATCAAGCCTACAGTGACGAAGAAACAATTCGAGAATTCGCGAGATACGGAAAGATGCACTTCGCATTAAAAGAATATCTGCAAGCTCTCGTAAAAGAAGCTTCTCTCACCGGACTACCCGTGGTTCGTCCGTTGTATCTACACTATCCAAACGATCGCCGAACACACGAGATCAAAAACGAATTTTTATTGGGAGAAGATCTTTTGGTCATACCCGTTTTACAAAAGGGAGAAATCACCGTAGAAGGATATCTTCCCGAAGGAGAATGGGAACATCTCTGGACTGGAAAAATTTTTATCGGAAAACAAGAGATCGAGGTGGAAAGTCCTTTGGGTAGCCCCGCGATCTTTTTAAGGAAGCACGGGGTTTGGTCCCACAAGCTGAGGCGCGCTCTTCTTCCTTTCAAACGATAAACGAAGAAAAAGAAAGTTAAGGAAATAGAAGGTGTTGCGGGAATCGGAATCAAACGGAAGAATATTCTAAAAAATAAATATAGATCCGTTTGTGTATTCGCCCGTTGTAATTTTTTTCTACGTCTATTCCAGTAAGAGAAAAACGAATCGCAACTTTCTGCCGATTTCAAATAAATGTTAGAAAGGGCAGGGGTTCGAAATCGAAAGGTCGGAGAATTAAATATTTGTAATACGAATTTCGATGAAGAAAAAGACTCCTATCTTCCCTATGAAATAATTTTCAAAGAAGAATTATCGAGCCCCGATTCGTTTCCCAAAAAATCGATTCCGATCGATCTTTCGGAGGTGTTTGAGTAGATTCGATTCGGATCAAATCCGAGGAGTTGTGCACGCCTTTTAACAAAACCAGTGCTACTTGAAGTCAATTCTATATTTTGATACGAAAATAACTTCTCAATTCAAATCCGCAGAATCGGAATTTCTTTCTCGAATAAAAACATTAAGAGAACTCTGGAAACGAAATCGGCATTAAGAATTTAGGCCCATTTTTGCCCTCGCGTAGAATATCTTCGAAATTCGCGCTTTCTATGAATGGCAACCATCAGTCAGTCTACATAAGAAACGATCTTGAGGATTTTTCTTACATTACTACTTAGCATTCCGATACAACAATTTATTTTTACAAGTAAGGCAAAATGCTAATCTATAATTTCAAATCAATCAGAATTAGAAGAATCGGCGCTCAGCACTCGATAGAGAAGACTTCATCCGAGAGTGTGGAGAAAAAATATCTTTCCTGCTTGTCGTTCCTCGAAAATGTTTTAATTGTAAGGTGGTTTTATCGCTTGAAAGTATGTATCGTAATTATTGAGAATCTCTAACTTGGATAGTGTATTTATAGTTTCATAGGATAAAAACTTGTGAAAAGTTCTCTTCAAACAATCAAAGCACCGGATTTAGAGTTTTTTACCTGTTTTGATTTTTTAGGATATACTTTTGGAGATCATTTTTTCTAATTTCGGCCACATCCGCTTGGATCACTTTCAAGTACGTTTTCCCTCGTTTGGGACTTTCTTTTGATTTTGCACATTACAAGCAAAATCGGAAAAGAGGGTGTCATCCCTGATTCAAGATTATAAATAATTTTGGACTATCTTGATTTGCATTCGTATATATACAATGTCCGGTTATGTAAACAATTACTAAATTTTCTCTTCCTAATTTTCGAAAACATTGATTAAACTTAATATAATTATGGAGATTTTATTGAGATTCTGTACGACTAGAAATTTGAGATAAGTCTTCTTGCAAATAGTAAGAAATAATTTTTTAATTTCTAAAATCGCTATTCAGAGGATGTAAGGTGAATGATGATATGATGAATTATTTATATTAGAGTGTGTTGATTCATTATTTTGAAAAATATCCCGTCTTCTCTATTTTGCTTTCTATTTGAAGATTTTCCTTCTATGATTTGTTACAAACAGGCCCAGTCGGAACCGACCCTTTTTGCCGTTTTTCCTATACGCAAAACATAGAGGAATTATCTGGTGGTTTTTCAAAAGTAATTCTTGACCTCATTTTTTTACTCTCCTATTTCCTTTTCGCAAACCTGGATGTCCTACTTTCTTTCGGATAGAGTCGATTATTTGGCCGTCTATTTACGTTAGTCTCATTTATATTACTGAGGGACTCCTGATCTCGAGAGTTTTAATGCGACCAAACTCATGTTTATGAACAGAAATATTAAATTTATGCTTCTTATTTGAAATTTTAGAACTATTGAAATGTTAATTTTAATCGAGGTCGAGTGATGTATGGCAAGGGAAGGATGATGATATTCTTTTTTTATATTATCGATTACTCGAAATTCAAATATATAGACATACAAGTTGAGAAAAGATTGGAATTAAATTTGATTTAGCAAAGATAAGAATGTGGAATCTCTGACGAAGAAATTATCACATCGATAAGAAGAATGGAAGGGGTGATCCGGCTGTAAAGATTTTATTGGGTCTCTTTCAGATGCAGGCCGCGGCCACTGAATTCTCCGAATATTTTTTTTAAAATTGAATTGGTGTAATGCTTTGATTTTGATTCTTAGATTTGTTTGTGGCACAATACGGCCTTTTATGCGGTTGTCTTGTAGTCCCCCAGGTATATATTCGAACATCCTGCAACGCCTTTCGTTCACAAATTTTACTAAAATGCAAATGTCCGGAAGTCTCTCCTTTTTTTTAAGGTCACTTAATAATTGCTTATCACAAGGAGTAGAAGATTTATTAAGAAAGAGTAAATCAAAGCAAAAAGTCAGTAAGCTCTTGGACGGTATAGTTATAATGCCTCTCTTGCTTCAATGTGAATGTGCGCCGGCTCGCGATGGTGACATTGATAACACTTGGTTCTTTGGGATCGTATCAATCTGTTTATTTTTCCTATTACAATTGCTTACTCTGATACTGGATAAGAAATTTATAATTTTCCCTTTTGCGGGAATGTTTGCTTGCTTTTCCGTTTACTTGATCTCTGAGGTAATGCTGATTACCTATGAAGAGACATGTAATAGACGGATTGGCAATGGAGGTTGTTGGTCAATATCTTCCTTAACTTTAAAAGAAGGAATAGTGACCGTGATCAATTTAACTTCAGTGGTTCTATTCCTTTTACTTTTCATTTTTGTGATCGTTTATTTGATAAAGTTCTTGTATGATTATATGTATAACGAAGAGAAAAAGGACTTATAGGAATTTTCGAACCGTTTTATTCTTTCTGCATTTGTCTTCCAAAAAACTTTGGCGGATCGTTTTGTCACTCTTGACGGAGAAAAAGATAAGACAGATTGCGCCTTGAGATAATTATAATAATATCCATACAGAATGTTTTTGTTAAGAGATGTATAAATGAACTAAGAAAAATAAATTATTTACTTTAGTTGACCGCAGAAGACGAATTATAAGAATAAAATCAAACAATATGATAGAAACGAGAAGACTTTTTATAAAGCCATTAACCTATGAGCAACTATTGAAATATATAAAATGCGATAACTCTTTAGAAAAAGAGCTGCACTTGAATGAAAGTTCAAGAACGATTTCTCCTGAATTAAAAGAAGCCTTTGAGCATACTATTCTTCCTAATGTGGCCAACAAGAGTAGAAACTATTTGTATTTCACGCTTTGGACGGCAATTTCAAAGGAAGAAAATAAAATGATAGGTGATTTGCTTATAGTAGGAGAGCCAAACGCAGATGGCGAAATTGAAATTGGTTACGGGACTTACGACGAATTTCGAAACAACGGATTTATGACTGAAGTTGTGAACGGAATGATTGGTTGGGCTGGAATGCAACCGAGCGTGAAATCTGTAACCGCTTCGACAGACAAAACGAATGCGGCATCTTATAAGGTTCTTGAAAAAAATAATTTCATAAAAGTCGGAGAGACCGAGACTTTATCAAATTGGAAGTTGATTCTGGAAAAGTAACAGACATTTAAGTTAGAAACGGGACGGCTTTTGGCTTGATCGCAGAACGAAGTTTTTCTCAAATTTTGATTGTGCGAAAATTTATGGACACTGTTTCCAAATTTATAGCGGTTATCTAAAAATATAGTCAGTAATGTATCTCATAAGAAATGGTAATGAAACACGTTGCGGAACGCGAAAGATGATTCTTTGGGATCGAGATCTAAATACAAAAAAACCGGAACAACGAGGTTTTTCAGTGAAAGTGATGAATAGAATATTCGAAAAGTTGCATCCATTTTGCAGGAACGATTTGATTGCAGGGCTTTGTGCCGGTTTTGGAAGGGGTCTTAATAAGAAGCTTTTTTTTGTATCGATTCTTTTTTCTTCCGCATTGACCGCTCAGGAATTTAAAACCGGAGTTCACTTGATCAATCGGGACAAAGTTTCTCATACGATCGTTTATACGGAGAGCATGAGCCCGTCTTCTCAGATCTGTTTTGTGAAGAAGTCTACAAAGGCAATGAAAAACGGAATCGTCCCGGTTTCTCAGAGGGAGAACGTAAAAGGTTTTCGGATTCTTTTCAAGGAGAACGATTCGAAAAAATTTCAGACGATGACAAGGGCCGTGATTGAACCGGGCACGACCCTTTCTTGTCTGAGTATGGAACTCGATTCTATTTCTTTTGGAAAAGAAAGATGGAATCAAAAAATCAAGGATCAAACGCTGATTATAGAAAACGGAAGTCTCATCTTTCGAAAAAAGTAGAAACTTTTTTTCACTCGTTTCGGATATCGTTTCTTTTTATGAAAACAAAAACGTCCTGAGTTGAGGTTCAAACGTTTTGGTATTTTTCAAAAAAAAATTGACCGATAAACATTATCGAATCCTCCACGAAAAAGGAT
>NZ_JAFFPU010000042.1 GCF_016919175.1 Leptospira ainlahdjerensis
CTTCAAAGGATCAAAGGATCAAAGGATCAAAGGATCAAAGGATCAAAGGATCAAAGGATCAAAGGATCAAAGGATCAAAGGATCAAAAGGGTATCATTTTCCGAAGAAGAAGCGCTTTGATTCTTCCATTGACAACGAAAAGCGAGTAACAAAGAGTCTAAACAAGGATGGATTCTATTTTCGAGAAACGGGAAACTTCGATCGTCTTTTTTGACGGAGTATGCAATCTCTGTAACGGAACCGTTCTATTCTTCTTGGATCATAACCCCGGAAAAAATCTTCGATTTGCGAGCCTTCAATCAAAAGGCGCGGAACGGATTCTTGGAAAAAAAGTTCTTCCGAAGGATTCTCCATCCTCCGTTCTTTTTTTGGAGAAGGGGGTTCTTTACGAAAAATCGACTGCGGTTCTGAAGATCGCAACTCATCTTTCCTTTCCCTGGAACCTGGCACAGATCTTTCGATGGATTCCCGCCTCTTTACGGGACTTCGTCTATGATTGGATCGCAAAAAATCGATACCGGTGGTTTGGAAAGAGCGAAGCTTGTAGAATCCCGAGTCCGGAATACAAATCCCGCTTTTTAGAATCCGAATAACAGAACGATTGTCTCGTTTTTTTTGCAACGCATCAATTCTCAAATAAGAATGAAGTGTTTACCGGTTTCCTTTTTCCTTCGAGCGAAGTCCCCTCAAGAATTTTTGGACTGCACAGAAAAACCTTTAAAAAAGTAGGAACTCCTTCTTTCCCAAATAAGAATCCAATCTCAATAACGGAGGCTAAAAGTCTAAAAATGGGAAAAATAGTCTAAAATTTAAACTATGCTTTCAAAAAATTCTAAAATCTATAAAGAATCTTCCTTTATCGTTCATTCTTGCTTTGGGAATCGAGCCGAAAAATTCTTGAATGGAATCCCCAATGGAGAAGACTGACTTTAGAAGTTGTTTTCCGTTGCCGACCTTTGGAATAGGCCCGGACTCCGCGGCTTTTTGGCGACATATTTTGGAATTTACAATATGAAAAGAAAAACTGGCTACATACTGGCGGGATTGCTTGTTCTTGGGCTACTGTTCAGCATCAAATCCTTCGCCAATACAAATTTAGAAGAAATCAAGTTGGACAATCAGTATCTTCAGACCTACAGAGGCACGGAAGGAATCTGGATTGTCCCCAATCGTGTGAAAGAATCCGTAAGCGACCTGGTCCACAACTTTGGAACCACAGAGCACGAGATCAAACGGGTCAACGGAATCCCGGACAACGAAAGAATTCCCGTCAACGAACCCGTATTCTTCCCTTATAACGAAAATTATACAAGAAGTCTCCTTCTCGAGGACAAAGGAAGAGAAATTCTCCGTACCGATCAGAGAGAATTTATCTGGCCGATCAGTTTCAAACATTCTTTCGTAACTTCTCGTCTGGGAAGAAGATGGAACGCGATGCATTCCGGAGTGGATATCGCCTGTCCTACCGGATCGATCGTCATCGCGGCGGCGGACGGAGTGGTTCTGGAATCCAAAAAGGACGGGGGATATGGAAATAAAATTCTTCTTTCCCATCCCGGAATCAATCAGATCAACACTCTCTACGCTCACAATTCTCTTCTTTATGTAAAAGAAGGGGATAAGGTCAAAAAAGGGCAGATCATTGCTCTTTCCGGAAACACGGGACATACAACCGGGCCTCACCTTCACTTCGAAGTCCGCTATCAAAACGTAGTTTTAAATCCGGAACACTACCTTCCGGTCTTTCAATCATCTTCCGAGGGTCGTGTGGCGATCGCGCGGGAGACCATCGAACCTTAAAGTGTTCATTCGCCGGGATTTTTGGAATCCGGAGCTCTTCGAAACCCTTTCCCGGCTTTCTCCCGGGAAAGCTGCATTCGATTTTGATAATACTCTTGTAAGAAACGATTTTGGGGAAGCCGTGATGGAGCTTTTTCTTTCGCAAGGAGTTCCGGCGTATCAAAAAGACATCGCTTCTTTTTTTTCGGAGAAGAATCGGGAACGAATTCTCTCTTCAAGATTCAAAGATCCTCTCTTGTTCCGTTCCCTCGTTTTAGAGGAATACGAATCGATCCAAAGAGAATCGGGTTTGGAAGCTTCTTATCGCTGGAGCTCCTGGATCTTTTCCGGACATTCTCCCGAGGAATTAAAGACGATTTCCAGGTCGGTCTGGAACGAGCACTCTGCGGATTCCGATTCACTTTCCGTAAAGATCTACGAACCGATGAAAGAATTGGTACATCACTTACAGTCTTCCGGTTGGGACGTTTGGATCGTGACCGCTTCTCCTCAAGAAATCATCCAATCCGTTTCGACCCTTTTTGGAATTCCGGAAGAGAAGGTTTTAGGAATGCAACTTTCTCTTGAGGATGGAATTCATTCTTCTGAAATTTTAGAACCGTTTACCTATGGAAAGGGGAAAGTGAAACGTTTTCAAAACGCGGTCGGTGCGTTGCCCGATCTCGCCTTCGGAGATTCGGTAAACGACTTTCCTCTTTTGGAATCCGCAAAGCTCGGAGTTTTTTTGGATCGAGAAAAAGGAACCGTCCCTCCGCAGGGAACGAGGATCCAAAGTCTTCGAGGATGGAACGTTCTCGAAGGAGTTTTGATCTGAAGTATGAATTCGAACCCGAAGGGAGTTTTGATCCTTGTCTCTGTATCGCTTGGAAATCCGGGCGACCTTACTCAGAGAGCAAAAAAAATATTAGAACATTCTGATATACTCATAGGGGAAGAATCTAGAACGACTTCCACTCTTCTCAAATCGCTTTCCATCGAAAAGGAATTCTTTCTCTGCAATGAACATTCGACTCCCGAAGACATTCGCTTTTTGGGAGAAAAGGTGATCGGCGCCGATTGTACCGCCCTGATTTCGGACGCTGGAACTCCGGGGATCGAAGACCCGGGTAGGGAACTCGTCCAAGAAGTTTTGAGAAAAGGAGGAACTGTCCAGAGCGCGCCCGGTGCCATCGCTTTTGGGGCGGCTCTTAGCATTTCCGGATTCAAAATTTCTCCGTTTACATTCTGCGGTTTTCTTTCCAGAGAATCTCCGGATCGTAGAAAGGAATTGGATCGTTTTTTAAAACCGGGTCATACGATCGTGTTTTACGAAACACCTTATCGTTATAAGGCGGTTCTTCACGACTTAGATTTCGTTTTAAAAGAATCCGGCGAGGAAAGACAGATTTTTCTTTGTTTGGATCTTACCTTAGAATCCGAATTTCAATTTCGTGGAAAACTTTCCGAACTTCTGAAAATTCTGGATTCGCTTCCGAAAGGAAATCCTGTGATCGTCGTTTCTCAGAGAAAGGGAGGATCGGTTTTTAGGAAGGATCCAAAAACGTTTCCCAAAAAGAAAACGCAAAAACCGAAAAATAAAAGATAGTTTTTTTATCCAAGATAATACTAAGGCTGAAATCGAAACGTATCTAAAAAAGTAAATTCTAAATTGAGAATATTAAATATCCGGCATGTCAATAGTTTTTAAGAATCGGGCTCTGTTTTGAAATATGGATTCCTCGATCGGGAATGTAGAAATTTCGGAAACTTTTTGACACCGAGGATTTTTTTCGGAAGAAAATGTTGTGCGCTCTTGTGTTCGAAAGGTCGGAAAAAATCCGATTTCCCTTTTAGCATTCTTATTTTTTGGGGTAAACAAGGCGAAAATTTTCACATTCGAGTTTTTTAATACGTTGATTCTAAAAACACCGGAAGGTTCCACTACGCCGTAGCTCGTTCCGAAATAATCGATTCCAACTCCTTGGATCAAAAATTCTTCCGGATTTTTTGCGAGGATTTTTCCAGTTACGCAGGTGAATTCCGGTTTTGGTTTGTCGAAGTTCCACCAGCCTGAGGAATCGATTTTGGAATAGATTTGAAAAGGAATCCAATCCGATCCTTCGATTTCGGATATCGCGGAGCTTTCCTGTTTTTGGGAAATCAAATCCCAGTTTCCCTTTGTATAACGATATACATTCGAACCGTTTGGATCCGTGAGAGGAAGTAATTCCACCTTCAGATTTTTTTTGGGTTCGATTCGTTTTCCATCTTCGTTAAAAAAAGAAACATAAAACATTCCCGTAGATTCCAGAAGAAGAGCGGGAGAACGGTTCGAGCCGATCTGTGTGGGAATTCCGGCAAAGAGAAAATCGGCGTGTTTGTTTAAGGTTATGATTCTAACTTCCACTTGTTCCGTTTTTGAAAAAGAACGCGGAGGAATCGTCAGTCTTAGGCTTCCGATATCCATTACGGATTCTAAATCCGTAGAAAAAAAATCTACAAAAGGTTTTAAAATCGAAAAGCCGAAGGGTGTCTGATTCGTAGATGATTTTCCGATTTCCCACCGAGTTTCCTGACTCTGAATGATCTTCATCCTTTCTTCGGGACTCAATGTCGGATCGCTCGGATCCGTTTCCGCCATTACGGGTTTTAGAAGAAAAAAAATAAGAATCGAAGGAATAGTCAAAAAACGTTTCATAGGATGATTGTCGATTTTAAAACGGCAAACTTGAGGGAGAAAGGGGATTTTTGTGGACGCTTTGGTTTGTATATCTATAATTTTTTTCGAACATTTTGTTCGTAGATTGCGCGGACCCTTTTGATCCGAAGTCAGGGCCCTTGTCAAAGGGTCAGATTTGTTTTTACTTTCAAATCTTGAATATTAGAATTTCTTTAAGTATTCTGGCATTTCCGGCAAAACGGTTTCCGTCCAAACCCAGTCTCCGACGAGCGAAACGATCGGAGCCGTTTCGCCGTTCAAGATGGCGACTAACGCTTTTTTAAGATCGTCTTGTGAAGTCAGCCGGAACGGAACGTCCGGAAACTTGGAAGAAAAAGACGATTGTTCCTGTTTGGCGACGTATTGAAGAAAAAAGTCGGGAAAACTCATTCCCGATTCTTTTTGCTGTTTGAGAAGTTCTTGCAGATCCTTGTCCAGCGATTTTTTCCCCATTCTCTGAAGGATGATCGTAATTCCTCGAACGCTCTGGCTAAAAAACGAACCCGCGCGGATAATCTTTCGGCGAGACGGTTTTTGAATCGCCCATTCTTCCATCTTTCTTTTGACAAATGCAAGAGAACCATAAAAGGGTTGAAGATGAGGTCTGTAATAATAAGCGGAGTAACCTACGCTCAGATCCGGTTTTAATTTTTCTTCGATCGCGATCATCGGATCCAAACAAAATTTCGCGGCTTCCTTGATATCGTTTTCGGGAGTTTCGGAAACCGGATAACCCAGGTTCCCTCTTGCGGGAGTGTATACAAAAAGGTCGATCTTCTCGATTCCATTCTTCTTCAAACCTTCGTACAAAAGTTCGAGGGACGATTTTGGATCTTCCAAGTTGATCTTTGTGATCGTGAGATCCGCTTCGGGAAGAGAAGAGTCCTTACTCGTTGTGGCGATAACTTTCCAGTTCTCGTTTTTTGTCTTTGCGAATTCTCGGACTGCTTCCACAGCGCTTTGTCCGGCCACTCCGCTCGTTCCGATGATGAGTGCATTTTTTGACATGAAAATTCTCCGTTCGCAGGAGATGGTTCTTAAGAAGAGTTCTTTGTCTTTCTATTTTAAGGAGAATTCGGAAAAAAGAGAAGGATCGATCGATATTCCTTCTAAAAATTTTTGGAAGTCTTGCGGAGGTGGACAAAGAATTTTTTCTTCGATTCCCTCTTTTTCAAAAAAGGAAACCCCGGTCGCGTGCAAAAGCGACCGTTTGGCTCGCGGAAAAGGATTGCCATTCGTTTTGGATTTTTGTTTCTGATCGCCTAACAAAGATTTATCGGAAAATCCGTAGACGTGATCTCCAACGATAGGAAATCCCTTTTCGCTTAGATGAAACCGAATCTGATGTCTTCTTCCGGTTTGAAGTTTTGCGAGAAGGACCGAATAGTTTTCTTTCGAATTCCGTTTTAGAACGACAAACTCAGTCACGGCCTTGTCTCCTCCGGAAAATACTTTTTTGACCCTTTTGTTTCCGTCCTTGAGATAACAGGTTTCCGTAAAACGATCTTCGGGAACGATTCCCGTAGCAATGCAGAGATAAATTTTTACGGACGTTTTTAAAATTTTATCGGCTTCCTTATTTTTTTCAGGATCCTTACAGAAGAATACGAGACCGCTTGTATCCAGATCGAGTCGATTTACGGTTCTTAAAAAAGGAAGTCCTAATTCTTTTTGAAGGAGATCGGAAAAATTCTCCCTTTTCGAATCCTTGGTTGCGTGAACAGGAATCCCGGCGGGTTTTTCGGCAAAAAGAAAAGAATCCGATTGGTAGAATATTCTAAAATTGGAATGTTCTTTAGGCATTCTTTTGTCTTAGATCCAAAAGCGAACTTCTGAAATTCTTTTCATCCTTAAGAATGGAAAAAAAAGGTCCGTCGTTTTCACGATCGGAACCGTTGTTCCGATGAGTTCCTTTTTTTCGGAAATCAAAAAAGACAATGGATCCGAAAGTCCTCCGGATCCGGTGTTCGAGTCGGAAGTCATTTCGATTCCACACTTCGGATCCCTTTGGAAGTCATCATCAAGTCCGTTTTTGCGTGTTCGGCGAGCCTTATCTGAGTTACTATTTGGGTCGGTTTCTTCCAACCAACCCAAATTTTCGAAGAGAACAAATTGTACGCGGGGACGATCCAAAGAGAGGAGGTATTCCCGAATTTTTTTTCGCCATAGATTTGTGATCTGCCAAAAAAGAAAACCAGCGCTTCCCTCCGTCTTTTCTACTTTGAATATGGATTTAGATTTCATAACCTTTTTTTAAATGCCGGTTTCATTCTAAGATGGGAACCGGGATTGTAAAGTGAGATTGTGTTTCTCACCAAACCGGTCCGCGTGATGATACCGCCCTCAGCGCTTGCAGTGTTTGATGGGTGTTTGGAAACAAAGGCTTTTTAAGATCCTTTCAGGAGAATGAATTTTCGCTTCTATCCCTTTTTTTTGTGTTTTGCGCTTTTCTAATTTCAATTCTTGCCATAGAATTCGATTGATTTCGAATTGGATCCGTTCTTAATTTTTCCGATAAAAAAAATGGGATTGTTGTTATTTTATAAGAGGCGGCTATGAAAAATAAAATCAGAGCGTTGTTTCTCATTCTTCTACTTAGTTCCTGCGCGGAAGCGGAGAAATCTAGTTTTGATAACTCCAATCCTCTGGCGATGCTTGTTCAATTCGGTTGGAGTTTGGGTTTGGTTCCTCCCAAGGGAGCCGGCGCGCTTGAATTTGTGGCGGTTGGAAGCAATTGTTCTTCTTGGACGAGTGGGGACGGGACCACTTGGAAATACAGCGCGACCCGTTTTCCCGGATGTACGAACGGATCCGTCTATAGCGTAGCCTACGGCAACGGAACCTGGGTTGCTGTGGGAACTCTTACGGGAACCACTGGTTGTGGAATCTGGTCCAGCCAAGACGGGGAAACCTGGACTCAATCTTCTTGCGGGGCCGGTATGATTACAATCAGCGGCACTCCGACTTCGGTGATCCGAAATCTCTATACAGTCACTTTTGGGGGAGGACGTTTTTTTGCGGCGGGAGATCATATTGCTGCCCAAACAGGGGTCGGATTTTTTGGACAAATCTCAAACGACGGGAAGAGCTGGCAATTTCTTGCCATTCCCGACGGATCGACTTACATCGGGACTGATTACTTTTCTTTCAGCACTTATAGCGCGGCTAATTCTGAAATCTACTTCAGCGGCTTTCATAGCGTAAATTCGGAGTTGGCTCAGTTTTCTCTTCCTTCTTTGACAAACTCTGATGTCTCTATTTCCACTCCTTCTTCGAAAAACGGAGTTTTGGCTCTCAAATCTGGTAAGGTTTTTGTCTTTGGGGGAAATACGGATGTGAACCCAACCGCAAGTTTTGCAAAAATCGGAAATACGGTTTTGACCGTCGCTTCGAGTGGAACTTTCAATACGGCGGTACCCGGTTTTATCAATTCGGCCGTAGAAGGTAAGGACAAGATCGTCGTTTTTGGGAATCAGTGCGCCTTGGATTATTACGATCTTACCCTTCAAGTTTGGCACCCTGCTGCTTCTCCCAATATGAGTCAGTGTTCCGGTCTGGATTGGATGTCTTCCACATACAATTCCACATTGGATTTGTTCGTCTCTGGAGGAAGTGTGTCGACGAATATTCCCACTGCGTTTGGATTTTCCAAAACCGGGCTTCCATCGGATTGGACCGTCGTCACACAAGGAGATGCCGGTTCTCCCGGACCCAGTATATTAGGAATTGCTACTAAATAAATTTGGAAAGTGATTTATAGAAGTGATTTCGATTTCCAGGACGGCGAGTTCCTGTCCTTCTTTTGGATCGCAGCTTCGACAAGAACCGACTAAAAAACTTCCCTGGACCGATTCAAAGCGTTTCCTTACGTTTTGCGAGATATTGTAAGGCTCCGGTTCATCCTTCTCGAATTTTATTTCCGATCACTCGCGAGAATAAAAAGGAAAACGGTTCCGAAAATGGAACCGTGCGGCAAAAACAACGCTCCCGGATTTGCGGGAAACAGTTCGCTGTCGAATCCCAATCGGGAGAGTAAAAGATTTGTGGGATCTGAAGAAAAAAATTCCTCTTTCACCTCTGTTCGTTCAAGCTAAGTTTTCGGTCTTCCTTTCGGTTTGAGGACTCCTTGGAACCCGCTTTGAATTCTCCTTTCCAAAATGATTCTTCGATTTTGGAATCTCGGTTTCTCCAATTGGAAACATCTTTGCTATACTTTTCAGAGTTTGTAGGACTTGCTTTTGTGATTTCTTCCCGCCGTATCCGTTTTACCGCGTTCTTCGGGAAGATTGGATTCGTGATTTTTGCAATTGTAGTGATAAGAATCGGTCTATTTTTCGAGGGAAGGGAGTTTTAGATTGACAAAATTCTGCTATATTAGACAAAAAAAAGGAAATGAACCCAGCCACGGAAGAATTGGAAGCAGGGAAGGAACTTCCTTCCAGCGAGCACATCACAGAAGTCGTTAAAGAAAATCTTAAACTCATCCGTCATACAAAGGGGTTTTCCTTGGATAAACTGGCCTCCCGTTGTGGAGTCAGTCGGGCCATGCTCTCTCAAATCGAACAGGGAAAGAGTGTTCCTACCATATCGGTTCTCTGGAAGATCGCAAACGGTCTGAATGTTCCGTTCAGCGAACTTCTGAAAGAAAAAGGAACCGAAGGTGTCATCGTGATGAAGGCCGAAAGCACGAAGGTTTTGTTTTCCAGTTCCAAAGTTTTTTCCAGCCGGGCGCTTTTTCCGTATAACGGAAATCGAAAGACCGAATTTTATGAACTCATCTTAAAGCCCGGTGGTATCGAGATTGCCGAGCCGCATCAATCCGGAACGACTGAAAATATCGTCGTTGTTTCCGGAAAACTCCGTCTTCGTGTCGGGGAAAAAATCGTAGAACTGGAACCGAAGGATTCCGTCTTTTTTAGGGCCGATATTCCTCACGAGTATTCCAATCCGACGGACCAAGAAACTTTGATGTATCTGGTGATGGATTACAGAGACGAAATCAATTGATTTCGTAAAAAAGATCTTTCCATTCTTTGTCCGCAAAGGAGAATCCTTTGGATAATTCCTTTTAGGACAGACAAAAGAATGTGTTACCCGTTTTATTTCAGGACCGTTTTTCTTTTCGCGTTTATCGTTTCTTTTTTATTCCATTCTTATTTAGAGGCGGAGAGTTTACCCGTCTCATCGGCCAATCCGGATTCGGTTTATGAAGAACAAATTTCCTGTCATCCGGAGGATTGTATTTCCTTAAAACTCGAAGATATTCTCGAAGAAGGTGTGAAGTCAAAAATTTCTCGACTGATGTCGGAGAATGCTGGGAAAATTCTGATCGATACCTCCGGCTCCGCGCGAAAGATCGATTCGGAAGATTTGGACGACGTTCGTACCGTATTGGAGGAGATTTCCAAGAGGGACGGGAAGGTTGCGATTGAAAGACTCCATATCGCGATCCGTTCTTTTCAACTTCCGGAACCCCCATTCTTAAAAGATCTTGGTCTTGTTGGCTGGGATGTTTTTAAGAGAATTTATAAAAAGATCTATTATCGAAGAACTTCCGACTATCACGCGAAGGTTTTGTATCATCCGGAAACTTTAAATATCTTTCTCGTCTATTTTGTTCATCGGAAATACGGAGATATTTGTAATACGGTCTTTGCGAATTGTAACGAGATTGAATATCTGGACGACGATACCTTTGATTTACAACTTTCCCAGGCTTTGAAAGAATCCAGGGACAAAATGGTTCCGGTAAAGGTTTCGTTTCGTCAGACCGAAGCCGTCCTTCCCGAAGCAAAATTGGATCTGGAATCTTTAAAAGGAATGAATCGTTCTACTCGGATCTACAAGTGGATGGCCGCTGGAAAGGAAAGAGAGGTCAAACCAGTTACAAAGTCGAGATTTCTCGCCTTTCAAGCAGTTGTCACAGCGATCGATTATTCGTTAACCGTTTACGATATGATTTCCGCCTTGATTCTTTACAAACCGGCTTCGGAGAGAAAAATCGAAATCAACTACGTCGATTCGGAAAAAGGAAAAAAAATCGATTCCGTAATCTTTCTTCCTCCGGAGGAATCGAAAAGATAAGGGAGGGTGTTTTCGATTCTTCAAACGAAGAATTTTTCTCAAACCGAAGGCATCGGATAGACTCTAAAAATGGAATGTTTTTTTGAGGATTCTTTTTTCTGGAGAAGACTTTGATTTGTAATTCGATTTTGGTGCGGCCTTTCAGTGCGGCTTCCATCCTTTTCTAAAAAGGAATTGTATTTTTTGAATGTAGAACACGTTTTTGGACCGGAAGAAATGAGTAGTGTGGGAACTCCCCTAAGAATTGACCGAGAGAATTCAGTCCTTAAATTTAGAAGCCGAATTCGGGAAGTCCTGTGGGAACTCTTGCGTTTTGATTACAAGCTGACCTGAATCTTAGAAGCGATTTTTGTTTTCAGACTCTGGTCTTAAGTGCGGCTTCCATCCTTTTTTAAAAAAGGAATTGTATTTTTTGAATATAGAACACGTTTTTGGAACGGAAGAAATGGGCAGTGTGGGAACTCCAAAAATGAAAATCAAGGCCATTCTTTTTGATTATGACGACACCTTGGTGCAAACAAGAAAGATCCGTTACGGAACCCTGAAAGATCTCGCAAGAGAAATATTTCAGTTTGAATTGAAGGATTCGCATATCGACGACGCTTGGGGGTTGCCCGGAGACGATTTTTTAAGGAGGGTCTATGGAAAATTTTCAGAAGACCTGGAAAGTCTCTGGGAAGTTTACAATTCCTTTTGTGAAAGGGATCCGAATCTCACATTTCCGGGTGTGGAGGACTTCCTACAAAAATATGGTTCTACGTTTCATTTTGGAATCCTTTCTTCTTCGAGTGGAAGACGGGTCTTGAAAGAAATGGAATATTTTTCCTTTTCCAAGGATTCTTTTTTTGCAATCCAAACGGCGGAGGATACGAAAGTGCACAAACCCAACCCAAAGGTTTTTCTTCCGATATTAGAGGAGGCAAAAAGGAGAGAACTTGATTCCTCCGAAATTCTCTATATCGGGGATACCCTGGGCGATGCGACCGCATCTTTGGGAGCCGGTTTACGTTTTTTAGGAATGGCTCATGAAGGACATTCTGCGAAAATCTTTCAAGATGAAAATTTAGAATTCGTTTCTTCTTTCTTGGAATTGGGGCGCTGGATTGAATTTTAGTTTTTAGAGTCTTTTTTTCAAAAGGAATCTCTTTCTTCCACTTCCGCTTGTCTGCAAATTTGATTCTCAAGGAAAAATCTGTCGGAACTCCGACGCCCCCACCGTGAAAGCAGTGCGCCCCGCCCAAATTTCGGGTGGAGGGGTGGGGGGCGGGAAAAAACTCGGGAGACTTTTCTATATCACAAAATTCTAATTTTGCAAAAAAAAAATTCCCGTGTAGGAACTCAGCAAGTGCCTCTCTCGAAGAACGAGAGAGGCACGTAGAAAAAACCTTTTTTAACGAAAGAAAATAAAGGTGAGAAGAATAAACGTCGGAATCAAAATGGAGAACGAATATAAAACGTATCCTCCGAAACTTGGCATCTTTACGTTGTTTTCTTCGGCTACGGATTTCACCATAAAGTTAGGCGCATTTCCGATATAAGTGAGCGCTCCCATAAAGACGGCTCCGACTGAAATCGCTTTCAGAAGACTTTCCGCATAAGGATCCGCCAGGATCTGAGCGACGTCGCTCATTCCGAGAGTTCCTTTTGCCAAAGATAGGAAAGTGAGATAGGTCGGCGCATTGTCCAAAACCCCGGAGAAAAGCCCCGTAACCCAAAAGAACTGCCAAGGTTGTGTCACTCCCAAATTCTTTCCGTTGTGCTCTAAGAGAATCAGAGCCGGAATCATCGTAATGAAAATCCCGATAAAAAGATACGCTACTTCCTGGATCGGATGGAGCGTAAACTTGTTGTGTTCTCTCACGTGTCCTCTTGTGGTAAGTTTGGAAACGACAATCAAACCGATCAAAACCGCTTCTCTGATAAACGCAAGATAAGGATTTTCAGAAATCTGAGGAATGTAGTTCTGATTGATAAACGCGACCGACAAAACGACTCCCAAGAGCCAGATAAAATTTACCTGACCTTCTAGGCTGATCGGATGTTTGTGAGCGCGATCTTTTTTGAGATCCTTTGGAGTTTCCTTTTTATAAGCGATCGTATCCCAAATAAAATACGCCACGAGGAGAAGAATTCCGGCGACTAACAATTCAGGAAGAAGCTTAAAGGTCCAGGTGAACGGAACTCCGATCAAATAACCGAGGAAAAGAGGAGGATCTCCGAGCGGAGTCAAGGAACCGCCGATGTTCGAAACCAGAAAGATAAAAAAGATCACCGTATGAACAACGTATTTTCTTTCCGAGTTCGTTTTCAGAATCGGACGGATCAAAAGCATAGAAGCTCCCGTGGTTCCGATAAAGGAAGCAAGGAAGGTTCCTAAGATCAAAAAGATCGTGTTGTTAACCGGAGTCGCTTCGATATCACCTTTCAGACGGATTCCGCCGGAGATATAAAAGAGGGCGCCGAGTAGAATGATAAAGGGCACATACTCAAAGACGAGAGTGTGAACGATCTTTCCAAACCAACCGTGGAGAACCAGGATCACAAAAGAGATCGCAGCCAGACCCAAAGCTAAAATCAGCTTATTCGTGTTACTTTCCCACCAGTGAGAAGTTGTGTGGGAAACGATGGGGAGGAGCGCGATGCTCAGAAGAATCAGAACAAACGGAATCACACTCCAGTAAGGAAGATCTTCCCCTTTCACTTCATGGTGACCGCCGCCGGTCGCCTCGTTATGAGAAGAATCGTGATTCTCGCTGGACTGAATCTGAGGTTGTGTTTCTCCGGCGGGTTCGTCGGCCAAGAGCGCCGCTGCGGGCAGAGTAAGAAGGATCGCCAGAAGGACGGAAGTAAGTTTTTGTTTCATAGCTCGTATCATCTGAAGAATTTTTAGACATTTTCAGGATTTAGAAGCAAGAGTAAAAGGAAAAAGAATCTCTTTGCCTTTTTTTTCCGATTTGTGGCATTCCATTTTGCGAACTTTTTTGGATTGCAGAATTTTTCAAGAAAGAGAATGGTTTCTTAAGCGGTACCGCAAATAAATTGTGCAAAAACGAAGTTTGCGGATGTCAGATGGATAGAAGGTTCTTCCCTTAAAGGGAATTAAAAAGAATGGAAGCGTTATTTACAAAGAAGGCCTGTTTGACCCCGAACGAGATCGAACAGAGATTGAAGTCCGTTTCCATCCAACCCACTATGCAGAGAATTTCGATTTGCCAGTATGTTCTCTGCGAAGCCGATCATCCCACCGCTGAAGAAGTAAAAGAATGGGTCGACAGTCGCTCTTTTAAAATGAGTCTTGCGACCGTCTACAATACGTTAAACGTTCTCGTGAGTGCGGGACTTCTGAGAGAGTTCAAATTCTCCTGTTTGGGAAAGTCGGTCTATGACAGCAATATCGTGGATCACTATCACTTCTTCGACGAGGCTTCCGGAAAATTCCACGATATCGATCCTTCTCTTCTTTCTCTCAGTTCTGATCTTCCCGCCGAGTTTCGAGTAAACAAGACCGACATCCTGCTTACCGGAAATCTGGATTTTAAACTCAAAGATTGATCGCTTCTCCCAAGGCCACTCCGAAGGATTCCATTACGGTTTCGGAAAGTGTGGGATGGGCGAAGATCGTAGAGGCGATTTCTTTCGCCGTCAATTCCTGAGTGATTCCAAGCACAACCGCGGGAAGGAGTTCGGTTACACCGGGACCGATCAGATGAGCTCCTAAGATTTCCCCCGAATTTTGATCCACGATCACCTTTGTAAAACCACCGACGTCTCCCATTGCGCGCGCGCGTCCGTTTCCGATAAACGGAAACTTTCCGACGCGGATCTTATATCCGAGGTCGATGGCCCTTTGTTCTGTAAAACCGATGGAAGCTACTTCCGGATGACAATACGTACAACCGGGGATCGCATTGTAATCGACGGGCGTATAACTGAGGTTATGCGGATTTCCTGCGTGGATCGAAATCGCTTCCGCGGCTTTGATTCCTTCCAAGGATGCGACGTGTGCGAGAAGAGGGGGACCGTTGCAGTCTCCGATCGCGTAGATATGAGAAACGCTCGTTTTGTATTTTGTATCGGTTTTTACAAAACCTTTTTGTAAAAAAACTCCGATCTCTTCTAAGTTCATCGAATCGGTGTTAGGAACAACACCGATCGAAACGAGAATTTTTTCGACCTCTAAGATTTCTCCGGTTTCCGGCAGATTTTTTCCTTTTAAAAGAACTTTGACTTTTCCGTCCTTTAGTTCCGGATTGGAAACTCCAACACCGGTCAAAACACGGATGGCTCTTTTTACAAAAGACTTTTCTAAGAATGTCGAAACATCTTTGTCTTCTACGGGAAGAATCTGGTCCAGCATTTCGACTAACGTGACCTTGGTTCCCATCGCGGAATAGAAGTCGGCGAACTCGACCCCGATCGCACCGGCTCCGACGATCAAAAGGGATTCGGGAATTTTTTCCAACACCATCGCGCTTCTCGAAGATAAAACAGTCTTTCCGTCGAAAGGAAGACCCGGAAGTTCGCGGGCTCTCGCGCCCGTCGCGATGATAAAATACTTGGAGACGATTTCTTCTTTGGAAGTATCCGGCAGCCAAATCGTATTCGAATCTTTGAATACGGCTGTCCCCTTTTTTCTTGTGATCTTATTTTTATTTAAAAGAAATTCCACACCCGAGGCCATCTGGTCCGCTACTTTTCGGGAGCGCTGGATGATCGTTGGAAAATCGGGTTTGGCTCCGTTCGAATCGATTCCGAATTCTTTTGCGGAATGTATTTTCTCCAAAAGATGAGCCGATTCCAAAAGCGCTTTTGTGGGAATACACCCCCAGTTGAGACAGATTCCGCCGGGTCTATCTTTTTCAAGGATACAGACGTTCATTCCCAATTGAGCGCCTCGGATGGCGGCGACGTAACCGCCCGGCCCCGCTCCGATGACGGTAAGATCGTAGGATTCTGGCATAAAATTCTCCCGAGTTATTAGATGAGTCTTTCTCTACATTGGGCAAGGACTTTTTGAAAGAATCGAATCCTCTTCTTCCTTTTCGAAAAGAAAGAAATCCATTTTTTTGAAGGAATTCGGAGTATCTTATTTTCGGAGAAAAGTGAAAACAATTGTCGATCTCGAATCTTGACTTGTTATTTAAATCGAAATTCGATGCGAGATAGAAACGGGAGAATCGATTGAAAAAAGGTCTCAATCCAAAAAAACGAAAAACGCCTGCGATCCTAAAAATCGTCTTTGCGATTCTTCTTTTACTTTTAACAAACTGCGCCGCAACGGAATTTAAAATTCATTCCGTAAAACTGGAAAGAAAAGAAGCGAACAATCTTTATTTTCGTTTGATCACGGATATCGACTTTTTGGACAAACGAGAATGCAAAGGTTACCACTGTTTTCTTCGTTTTGAATTTTATCCGATCGAAAGAGGAAATCCGAAACGTACAGTTTTGATCGGTAAAGGCTCACTGAAAAAGGAATTTCCTGTGGATGAATCCGGAGTGAAGAGGCAATTTGATTTCGCTCGAAGTCGTTCCAGGCCAACATTTTCCATTTATAAATCCAATTACTCGGAAGAGGGAATCGCGGAAGAAGAAATGATAACATCCATAGGTTCTAAATCGGCTAAAGAATTCGAATATCTTTTTAAGATACCGTTGGAAATGGGAGATGGCGGAGAGAGTTGGGATGATCCGAGTCTAAACGACGAAAGAGTCGCCGAACACTATAATTTGAAAGCAGGGACTACTTATACGTTCTGGGGAAAAATTGTGGGGCCGACGTTTCCGTTCACGATCGGGTTCACCTATCGGATATTCCCGTATTTCTTTCTTGGAATCCGATCGCAACTCTATCGTTGGGAAGTGACGATTCCAAAATAAGAATGGAACATTTTTGAGGAAAACGGAACTAAGCGCTTTTACGTTTTAGAACAAGAATCATTCTTCCGGCGGAATTTTTAAACTTGGTTTCGTTAAAGCCGGAGTAGACGTGCATGATTTCGAATTTATGTCTGAGGATCATCTTTTCGATCTCGGGAAGATAGAAAACGCGCATAACGTGTTTGTCTCTGATTTCACGAGTATTGATCTGATAGATATAGTTGACTTCCACCATCGTCGAGGTATCGGCCCTGACCAGACGAAAACCCCTGTTTCTTTGGATCGTAGCGTTCTGGGATTTGATCTGGGCTACGGGAGTGATCGGTTTTCTTTTGATCGCTCGGAGAGGTTCCGCGTTCCAGACTTCCAAAACGGCAAGGCCGGCCGGTTTTAGATTTTGTTCGATGAGTTTGAGCGTGGAATCGATTTCTTCGTTCGTTAAGAGATAGTTAAACGATCCGAAAAGACTGACCACACAATCCAAAAGAAAACCGGATTGATACTTTTGCATCGGAGCAACGTCGAACTTACAGTGAGAATATCTTTTTTTTGCGACGTCGATCATCCGAGAGGAGGAATCGATGCCCTTCGGTCTATAACCGAGAGACTGAAAATAACGGACGTGTTCTCCGGTGCCGCAGCCCATATCCAAAATCGTCATGATTCTGTGTTTGCGGAAAAGGCGATCCAAAAACTTAGCTTCGGAATCGATCTTGCGAGCCGGTTTTTCGATATCAAAGTAGAATTCTGCGAGTTCGTTGTACAACTTCATAAAAATTGGTTCAGAGGTATCGGAATCTGCCCGTTAACTATATTAACGGCACTCAGCTTATGAAAATCCAATATTTCGGAATCATTTTAGTTTTTTTTAATCGATCCATTTTTGCCCAAGCCAAACAAGTTGGTCTTTCTCAGGAATTTCTAACCGGTGACACCTTGGTTTTGGGAGGAATTTCGATTTCACTTCTTTTTCTTTTTGGTCTGGTTCTCAAAGAAAGTGTACACAGACCGGTAGCGGCTAAAAAAAGAATCGAAGAAGAATCACCGGAAATAAAAAGTATATCCGCTTCGACGGCGGGACCAAAACCGCAACTGGAGAATTCGGTCCTATCCCAAAAGACGCCCGATCGTTTTTTGAATACGAACTCGCCGACTCCAAGACAAATCAAATCTCAGATCGTGTGGAAAAGGGAAGTTCCCGCTCATCCAGAGTTCATTCTTGCTCATCAAAAATTTTTGGAACAACTGGGTTTCAAAATTCAAAACGCGGAGATCTATTTTTTGAGTGGGGACGTTTCCCTTCTTTTGGCTTCCAAAAGAGGAAAATTATTTCATCTCCCGGAGTCGGCGGAGGAATGGAATCTTTCCGAAAAAACTTTCAAAGAAATCCATCAAGGAAGAATCGGCTTCCAGGAAGGGTTTGTATACATTCCTCTCGCCACGGGGATCCAACCTTTTGGATATCTCAAACTTTCCTCGAACGATTGGAAACTTTTGAACCCGAGAGAATTTCAAGCTTGGAAAGAGGAATACGAGGAGCAGGTATCGATTCAGTTTGAATCTTCCGATTCTGAAACCGGTTTCGGAAATATTCACGCTTTCGAAATCGATAAGATCCGGGTTCAGGAGAATATTCTAATTTTTGCAAGTATAACGACTGCGTCTTCGCTTCCCTACGTTTTAAAATGGATGTCTTTGTGGACTTCCAAAATTCTCCGAAAACAAATCCGTTTTTATAGAATCCGCCAAGATCGGGTCGCCTTCTTTTTGTCCCCCGAAGACTGGGAACAGTTCAGTAAAAATCTAAAGGAACTCATCGAATCCTTACAAAAGGAAAGTCACAGGGTCGATTTGAATCTTGGGGTTTCCATTCTGGAGGAAAGTAGGGAAGGATGGGTTTCTAACGCGAGAAAGGCGCTCGGTCATTCGATCGAACAAGGACCGAATAGGTATATCTGTCTGTGAGCATCGATCCCTTACTCGACGAAAAATTCATTCTTACCATTTCCCAGATCTTCCCGGAATATCTGGATAAGACCTTGAACGTGACAGCGATGCGCGAGGCGTTCGGGCCTTCCAAAAACGAAGGTCTGTGTTATGAAAACTGTACGATGGTCGAGTTCAAAGGGGAGATCGAAGGGAAATTATTTCTTGCGATGGACGGCTATACAAAACTGAAATTACTTCCTTTGATCGCGAGATCCTTTCACATCGATCCGACCGTTCGCGCCGACGCACCTTCGATTCTTATGGAGTTTGCAAACCAGATCTGTGGGGCTTTGATCTCGGAGATGAGACTCGGAAGATTCGAAACTGAACTCCTTGCTCCTGAAATTCTCAATCACAAACTCGTCGCGGTCGATCTTGAAACCTATCGCCAATATATCCTCATTTATTTTCTAAAGGACGCGAAAGAAAAACGTTATTTGGGAAGAATCTATCTCATTCTACTGATGAAAAAGTTTTGAACCGTCTCGGCTTCGAATCTAATTTTTTTCTTTTTGAACCCTCATTCAATTTTTTTTCAAAGGACCGAATCCTTTTTAGGATTCGAAGGATTGAATTCAAAAGTTCACTTTCTGGAATTTGTTAAAAAATCCGTTCCGGTTAAAAAAATTTTGTGGAGATTTTTACAGCGCCTTAAACCTTAATTTGCAATGAATTCTTTACACCTCTGGAAAGGACTTCCGTTTTTAATAGACTACTCCGGTCTCAAAAATCCAAAGGAAGCGCGTATAACGGAGATCGCGTTGAAACTTCCGAATTCCGTTTTGCTTCGGACTAAAATTCTCGAAAGAGAAAACAATCCAGCCGCGCCGATCGTTTATCTTCAACACGGGATGAGCGTCCGTGGGATCGACGATCCGAGAATTCTCGCGCTCGGAACCAATCTTGTAAACCGAGGTTTTCGGGTTTATCTTCCCGAACTTCCGGAAGTAAAATCTCTGATCATGACGGCCGAAACCGTCTCTAACATACGAGCCTCATTCCTGCAAATCCACGCCTTGGAAAAACGCCCTATCTCATATCTGTCGGCCAGTTTTTCTGCGGGAATGGGCTTTGTCGCATTAGCAAATTCGCAGTGCCAAAAGATTCTTTCCTCGATCCTTTTGATCGGTTCGTATGCGGATTTCGGACAAACCTTTTCTTATATTCTTAAGAATTACGAAAAGGAAAGTTATGCGGTCAACGTGATGATGTTCAATTATATTCATCTCATCCGTTCTAACGTCGAACTTTTGAAGCAATACTTCTTCGAATCCGCTCTCGACAATGGACTTTCCAGAGAAGGAAATTCTAAAAAAGGGCCGCAGATCTTTCGTTCTCTCAACGAAGAGGACCGAAAGTTTGTTCAGAATTTTTTGGAGAATCCTGAGTTTCGAATCAACGCTTCCAAACAATTAAAATCCCAGGTCCCTGATTCGTTTATCGAAGAAACCTCACCCGCGTTTTTTGCCGATCGTTGTATCAAACCCTGTTTTTTGCTTCACGGAAACGATGATCCCGTCATTTCTCCGGAGGAATCCAAAGACCTCCAAAAGCTGATCCTCAATAACCAAGCCGCTTCGGCGATGTTTCTGGAGACCAGTCTTTTGACCCACGGCGATCATTTACCGTTTTACTCGCGTTTGACGGAGATTCTTCCTATGGCTGAATTCTGGGGAAGTTATCTTTTTTCTTCACGAAATCATTTTTAGGCGTGGAATCTTATATACGCCATCGTCTCATGCACGGCCAAATCCGGATCTGATTCATCCTTTCGGATATGAATACTTGCTCGCAATATTGCGAATAGGTGTTAGGATGTATGGGAAGAAATCGGAGTCCGGGTTGTTGTTTGTTTGGGATCTTCTTTTTATTTATGATTTCATCCTAATATAAGTAAAAAAAAGTTTCAATTCAAGAGAACTTTATATACTACATTTAAGTTCCTTCTCTTTCAGTCGAAATTAGAGAGAGAAGAACCTTGGTCTCCCAAGATCAAAGATTGAAATACTATGAATGCGAACGACGAACCTATGAACACACCAACGCCCGAATCTCAAGTTTCACCGATTTCGGTGGAATCGGCAATCAGCATTGCGATTTCCCCGGACCAACTTTCCGCAATCCTCACGGTAAGACCTTATAATCTCAAAGGGGAAACCGTATCCAAGGATAAACTTTGGAGTATCATCCTCGAATGGGGGATCCACAGAGAAAGAATGTTAACCGATGAGATTCGAAAAATTCTTACTCTCTTGGACGAAGCCGGCAAAAAGAACGACTTTACTCCGATCAAAGTGGAGGTTGCAAAAGGTGTGCCTCCGACTCCGGGCGAAAACGGTTGGGTTCGTTTCTATCATCCGATGGCAAAACGTGTCAAACTTCTCGAAGATGGAAGAGCTGATTTTAGGAACATCGATCGATATATCAACGTAAAGATCGGTGAAAAACTCGCGACTAAGTTCGAAGGAACTCCGGGGATTCCCGGTTTTGACGTTTTTGGAAACATCATTCCTCCTCCGGCGATCAAACGTCCGAAACTCGTAATCGGGAATCATATCGAAGAACGTAAGGTCACGGAAGATGGAAAAGAACTCCAAGAATATCACGCAACAAGCAACGGTGTAATCTTTGTCACCGAATCTTCGATCAATGTTTCTCCGGAATTACAGATTGCGGGTAACGTGGGTCTTTCCACAGGGAATATTCAATTCGACGGGAACGTCATTGTGCGAGGTGATATCGAACCCGGCTCGGTAGTGGAATGTTCCGGCTCCTTAGTCATCTACGGAAACTTGGAAAGTAATACGATCAAAGTCGGTCAAGATTTGATCGTTCACGGCGGAATTAAAGGAGGGAGCGAGGATATCATCCAAGTTATCGGAAGGGTTCAGGCGAAGTTTATCGAAAACGCTCGTTTGGAAACGGAAGGGGATATCATCATCGAAGGAGCCATTCTCAACTCGACGATCGATACTTTGGGTTCCATCATTCTAAACGGTACGAACGGAAACCTCGTTTCCAGTAAGGTTCGAACAAACGAGGGAATATCTTTGAGTTCCTTAGGTTCCAGTGCGGAATTGGACGTGAGTATCGAACTCGGCTTTCATTATAAAAACGACCGCTCCTTCCAAGACATCACGCGTAAAATTCAATTGGGCGAAAAAGAGATGGAGAAAATTCTTCCGAAAATTCAACAGATCAAACATTTGGTTCAGCGCTCAAGAGGAAATCTTCCGGACGACAAAAAAGCGGCCTTTAAGGCGGTGTTCGAAGATTATAACAAAAAATTAAAAATTTTGAATATGCTCAAATACAAACAGGACGCCTTAAAAGGAGCGCGTTTTAATCCGGGTTCGGTAAGGTTGGCGGTTCAGAAGGGCGCTTATCCCGGAGCGGTGATTCATTATCGAAGACAGATCGAAAAGATCACTAAGTTTCAATCCTCTTTTATGATGGTTTTTGAACCCGGTCAGGACAAAGCGATGATGGTTTCTCTTCAGAAATAGCAGTCTTAGAGCTTCGATATAAAAATAATTTTACAAAGATAAATACCGGATTCGTTCAAGCGGATTTTGGTTCTTTCGGTTACGATTGTTTTTATGAATCGTAAAAGAACTTTATTCCTTTTGATTCCCATTTTCTTGGGAATCGGATTGTGGAATTCTCTCGCTTCCCCCGAAGATCATTTTAAAAAACAAATTCAAGAATCGGTTGAGTTTCCTTACAACGCCGAAATCGAGAAGGTCCGGGATCCTCGGGACCTAAGCTCGAAAGGAATAGAAATTTTAGTCCCCGATGTCCCCGCCCAAGATGAAATACTTTTACAAGAAGAATTGAATAGGGCCTTTGTCGCTTCGATCGACGGTTATATTTGGATCGTGGATCTGAAAAACAACACGTCTACACGGTTTGTGAAAACACCTTTGCTTCCGGGAGGAATGGTAGCCAATCCGAAAAAACCGGACCTGATTTACTTTTGTGCGTCTCGAGGAAAAAAGGAGGATATCACCGAACCGAATGGACCCGGAATTTACGAATTAAGAATTTCTAATAAACAAATTCGAAAGATAGGAACGCGTGTTCCCAAAATTCCGGAATCGGAAGCGAAGAATGAACACAGTCTTTTAGGAAAATTCTATTCTCCTGAAAAACAACCGACTCTTCGTTTTACCGATATGACTGACGAGAACAGCAGAGCGGTGGAAAAGGCGGACGACCTCGCGATCAGCAACGACGGAGAAAGAATTTATTTCACGGAGCCTTACGACCACGCGGGCGCCCTATTGGGAGTGAGCGAACAATCCCGGAACGAAGCTCTCACCTTAGGCAAAAACGGAAATCTTTGGAAGTATGATTTAAAAGAAAATACGGCGAGTCTGGTCGCTCAGGATTATTCGTATCTGGATGGAATTCTACTCGAGTACGGGTCCGATTCGAGAAAAGAATCTTCGATTCTTCTCAATGAACTTTCCAAATTCCGATTGATTCGTTTGCATTTGTTAGGTGAAAGATCCGGTGAAGATGAAATCGTAATCGAAGGTCTACCCGGTTTTCCGGACGGAATGGATCGGGATCCGCAAGGGAGAATCTGGATCGCTTTGCCGGTGGAAAGATCCAAATTGATCACCTGGTTGCACAAACATCCTTTTTGGAAAAACTTAGTTCTGTATATTCCCGAAAATTTTCAACCCGTATCGAAAAAGACGGGTTTGCTCGTTTTGTCAAAGGATGCAAAAAAACCGCTTTATTACGCGATCCATAACGGATCCCTTTTTTCTACGCTCATCGTAGTGGTTCCGGGCAAAAAACGAATTTATCTTTCGGTCTACAAAAAGGATCACAAGGGATTGATTGGGATTCCCTATCCGATCTGATTTTTTTTGAATCGAAGGAAAAGAAACGTTCGATGGAGGTCTATACGAGGAGCTGATAAAAAAAGGAAAGGAGCGGAAAAATTGAACGAGAAAGTGTTTAAACTGGAAACAACAAAACCGATTCCTTTCGAAAAAGTGAAAAACAACGCGGGAAGAATTCCAATTTTTCTCTTGATAAACCTGCGTTGTATTGAAGAATCATTTTTTCCGAAATGTGCAAAGATTCGATTTTAAAAACCGGCATTCGTTTTTTAGTGTTTGATCCGAATTCTAAAAACGAAATCGAATGGAATTCTCGCGGATTCAGAATTAGGATTCTAAACACGGAGTCCCGATAGTTGGACGTTTCCCATAAGGACATTCTTTATCTCTGGAACAGCCGGGTAATGTACGCGACTAACGCGATGCAGACGGACTTTCACGAACACTACGCCGCAACTCTGGCGATCGCTTTAAAAACGAATATCAGCATCGAAACCGAACTCGGAAAAGAAGAATATCGTGTAGCCTTGGTCGGACCGAATACTTATCATCGGACCGTTTCGCCCGGAGTGGAAATGATCGCCTTATTGATCGATCCGGAAACTTACGAATACAGATCCATATCCGATGGAATCAAGACGGGGGAAGTAAAAAGGCTGGGGATAACGGCGTTTCTTCCTCTGATGGAAAGGTTATGGAATCTATATAACGGAAATCTAAATAACGAAGACGCATGGGGATTACATCTGGATCTTCTTCAATGTGTGTTTCCCTTTCGAAGATTGGAAAAAAACATAGACGAAAGAATTCGCAGGATCGCGTATAAAATTCGGACCGAACTTCCGGATAGCATTCGGATGAAAGAGATTGGAAAAGACTTTTCCATCTCAGAGGATCGATTGATTCGGCTTTTTAAGGAGAATTTAGGAATTCCTCTCCGACGTTATTTACTCTGGGTTCGAATTTTGAGCACGGTGAAACTCCTGAAAGAAGGTAAAAATATAACCGAAGCGGCGCACGCCGCGGGTTTTTCCGATTCGGCTCACTTTACCAGAACGTTTAAGGAGAATTTCGGATTTGTTCCTTCTCTTTTTTTCGGTCATCTCAAATCGATCGAAGTACGATTCTGCGAGTCCGACTGAATTTCCTTTCGAAAAATCACGTCGATACCGGAATCGTTCAATTCAAATCGAACCCTTTCTGTTAGTCTTTCTCCTATCGAACCTAGGGAAGAAATTATGCCAGTAGAAACAGAAAAGGGATTCTTATCCAAAGTTTCCTCAAAAATTTCGAGATACAACTCGAAGTCGATTAAAACTCCGAGCGAAGAAGAGAAGGCGGGTTTTTTAAAAGCGCAAAGGTTGGCATATCAATGTGTGACCGAAACTGAAAAAGAAATGCGGGAAGGTTGGACCGAAATTCAAACCGCAAAACGGATGGAAGAATTTTTGAAGGACCACGGCGTAAAAGTATTTCTGCACAGACCCTTTGCCTGGTTCGGAGAACACGCGAGGTTTGACGGTTACAAACGTTTCACCCAGTTTCATCCTGGAAAGAAGCGACTAACGTCTCAGGAATCGTTTATCCTCGACGTCTCCCCCGTAGTGGACGGTTATATCGGTGATATCGGTTATTCTTCTTCCTTGGTCCCAAATCAGGAATTGGATTTGGGAATGGAATATCTTCTCAAACTTCGAAAGGAAATTCCCGAATACTTTTCATCGTCTATGAGCGCTTCCGAAATTTGGTGGAAGATCGATCGGGACGCGAAAGAGAACGGCTTTGATAACGTTCATTCTTTATATCCGTTTGCGGTTTTAGGGCATCGAGTCTATAAAGTGCATCTTCCCAATTTTTCATTTCCCCTGTTGCCGGTCAGTTTTGCGAGTTGGTTTAGTCTGCAAGGGTCATACGAATTTCTGACGCACAAAGTCCTACCGGAACTCCTAACTCCGGACCACGAAGGAGATAAAATCGGATTGTGGGCGATCGAGCCGCATCTCGGCAGAGGAAAAACCGGTTTTAAATTCGAAGAGATTCTGGTAGTGGAAAAAGAAGGAGCTTATTGGTTGGACGACGAGGTTCCTCACGTAATCAAAGGAAAGGAGCCAGAGGTATTGATATGAAAGTAAAACATACTATACTTATATTCTTCCTGATGTCTTTCGGAATCGCTTGTAATCCGGGAAAAATCAAAATCGGAGAAACGTTTACATTAGGAGAGACCCCTTCCGGAATTTTAGAAGTTGAAACAAAGGAAGATCCCTTCTTGGAAGGATTGAAAGTGGAGGAAAACGATCTCCCCGGTCACGACGATTTGATTTTCGATTTCGAAAAAAAAGTCGGCTACGCTTCCGGAATGGACGGATGGATTTGGAAGTTGGAAACAACCACGGGAAAGGCGGTCCGATGGTTGCGTCCTCCGGTCAATCCGGCCGGAATACAATACACAAACTCGAAAAAAGACAAAATTCTTGTATGTGCTTCCCGATTGGGCGGAGAAACCTACGAAGAAAAAGACAAGGTAGGCTTGTATGAGGTCGACATAAAAACACAAATCGTTAAACCTCTGGTTCTCGATCTGCCAAAAACGGAAGTGGAAGAGTTCGAAAAAGTTTATACTCTCTCCGAAAGAAAATCTTTTCTTTTAAAGGATTTAAACGCCTCGAACTCGAGGCCGTTTTCACTTTGTAACGATCTTGCCGTTTCCAAGGACGGGAATCGTGTTTACATCACCGAACCCTTTGAACGATCCGACGCGGCAATGGGGAGCGGGGCGGTTCCGGAAGCGATCGGACTTTTTCCGCACGGGAAACTTTGGATGTTGGATCGTAAAGAGCAGACCATCTCGCTTGTGTTAGGTGGCTTTACCTTTGTGGACGGAATTCTATTGGAAGAAGGAAAAACAAAAGGAGAGGAGTCTGTAGTTTTTACCGAGACAACAAAGTTTAGAATTCTTCGAGCTTTTTTATCCGGAAAGAACGAGGGAAGGTCCGAGGTTCTTTTTGAAAACCTTCCCGGTTTGGCTGACGGAATGGAAAGAGACGAGAAGGGAAGAATTTGGGTGGGAATCATCAAACGAAGGTCGGGACTGATCAACTTCGTTCATAAAAATCCTTGGATCAAATCCTTTCTTTTGTCTCTTCCTCAAGGAATTTTACCCATCTCCAAAAAAACGGGAGTTCTTGTTTTGGATTCGGATGCAAAACGAGCGTTGTATTATTGGATGCACGACGGTTCTAAGATCACCGATATTTCGGTCGCCGTTCCCTTTGGAGGTCGGGTTTATTTTCCTACTTTCGATAAAACGTCGAGAGGATTGTATTCTCTTTCGATGGACAAATTCGAATCAAAAGAATGAATTTTTTTAAAAAGATAGTATCCTTTTAAAGATTGTTTTAAAAAGAATCAAAAACTTTAAAAAGCGGGAGCGATTTTTAAGAGCCGAAAACTTTTTTTAGATTTTCTTCCGTAACCGGAGAGATAATTCCTCTTTCGGTGATAATCCCCGTGATCAAAGAGGCGGGTGTCACATCGAAAGAAGGATTGAGTGCGGGCATTCCTTTGGGCGCGATTACTCCTTCGCTCAAAAAAGGTTTTCCGTCCGCGTCTTTTAAAAATCCGAAAGAGGTGACTTCTTCTTCCTTTCTCATCTCGATCGGAATCTGAGTTCCATCCGGGATTCTAAAATCCATACTCTTTTCGGTCGCGGCTACGTAAAAAGGAACTCCGTGGTGTTTGGCTACGATCGCCAACGGATAAGTCCCGATCTTATTCGCTGTGTCTCCGTTAGACGCGATTCGATCGGCGCCGACTACTACCGCGTCGATCTTTCGGGACGACATGACCCACCCGGCCATACTATCCGTGATCAGATATGCGGGGATTCCTTCTTCTTTGAGTTCCCAGGCCGTGAGTCTTGCACCTTGAAGATAAGGTCTGGTTTCATCCGCGTATACCGTGAGAGAATGCCCCGCATCCCGGAGCGATCGTATAACACCTAACGCAGTCCCGTGACCCGCGGTCGCTAACGCTCCGGTATTACAATGAGTGATGATGTTTAAGGAAGAAGGATTTTTCGGAAAGAGACTCAGTGCATTTTTAGAAAGAGCGAGATTGTTGCTTAGATCTTCTTCGAGCATAAAGAGCGCGAACTTTTCGGCGCCTCTTTGGAGATCCTCCAAGTGAAAAGATGAATATTCAGTTTCCGGAAAGCGCGAAAAGAATTCTTCGATCGCGAGTCTGAGGTTTACCGCCGTTGGTCTTGATTCTAAGAGATCTCCGAGTTTTTTTTTCAATTCGGAAAGAGTAGGTTTGGAGGAAAGTCCGTTGAGATAGAGGGCAATTCCAAAAGCCCCCGTGATAGCAATGGCCGGAGCTCCTCGAACCACCATTTCTCTGATTGCAAAAATACAATCTTCCATCGTTTTCGCGATTAAAAACGATGTCGTGCCGGGAAGAACTCTTTGATCCAAAAGGGTGAGTTCTCGGTTTTTCCAAAGAATTGGTTTTAATCCTGATTCTTGCATTTTTTTTGTTCCCGGCTATAAAGGATGAGGGCTTTTTTTTCGATTTAAAGAGAGTGATTGAAAATCATTCTCCTTCTCCCGGAGAATGGGGAAACCCGGGGTGATTTTTTGCCCCGGCTTTGCCTGCTTGACTCTCTGACCACAGTTCGTATTCTATCCTATATGGCAAAAAGAAAATACCGAAACGGAATCTCGCTTTTCGGTTATTCCATTTTTCATCCGATCAATCTGTTCCTCTTAGCAAACGTACTCATATACATTCTTCAACTTTTTGCGGGTGGAACCGGAATTCTTGAATACTACTTTGCCTTGACTCCGGGACGTTTTTTTCGAGGAGATTATTGGCAGATTTTTTCTTACGGCTTTCTTCACGACGTTCACGGAACCCCGTTTGTTCACCTTTTTTTGAATATGTATGTTCTTGTGATGTTCGGTGGGTTGATCTGTAAATATATTCCCGCTTGGAAATTTTCCGTCATCTATGTTGTTTCGATTTTGGTGGGAGGTCTTACCGTCGCACTTGCTCCGGTGATTCTTCATGTTTTAGGAATTCCCTATCCGATGGATCTTTTTCAGACTATGACCTTGGGGGCAAGTGGCGGGATCACAGGGATTCTGGTTCTTTTTGGAATTTTATTTCCTGAGACCGAAGTTTTCCTGATCTTTTTTCGAATGAAAGCTCGTTACGCTCCTTGGATCATCGTGGGTGTGGGCTATGCGGCAGATCTGATCTCCTTATACTATTTTCATTCTCCGTTTTTTATCAGTAACTCCTGTCATTTGGGTGGAGCGATCGGTGCGACTCTCGTTGCTCCGTGGATCTTAAAGGGAAATCTTCTTGATTCTGGAAAAATCTTTCCTAAACGGCAGGAGAAAGAATCATCCCCTCCGGTTCCGACAGTGCGTTCTTTGAACGAAGATCTGGACACTCAAACGAGAAAGAATCGGGAACTTTTAGCGCAGCTTTCCAAGATCGATTCTGTTTCCGAGAGAGAAACACTTCTGACTCCTTTGCAACAGACAAACGTGAATTTATGTCCTCCTTCAACATTTCAACCCGAGGATCCTTTTTGTCTTCGTTGTGAATGGTTGCCGAACTGTGCTTTGAGAAAGATTCGGACGGGTGAGAATTTTGGTAATTAATTGTTTCCAATTCGCTGTTAGGAAAATCTTCCTTTTTTATAAGAAAAATCGTCTCATAAACCGTTAGTTATGGACTGGATACACGTATATTCCGATAAGAATATTAGAATCTTTCCTTGAAAAAGAATTCTTACGTTCGGTGACGCCGATGGTTCGAGTCTAATTCGGGTTTGGTGCAAGTTAAGCATAGTAGGATTTTGATCGTGACTAAGAACAAGAAGAGCGCTTTATTTGATATTTTAAAACGAGAAAAACTTGAGAAGTTGATCAAAGGAAATCAAAATTCCGCTTCCAAGATCGCCGGTCCGAAAGAGAGTCCGAAAACTTCCCGCTCGGATAATCCCGTTGAGAAGACTGCTCCAACCGAAAAAAAAGAAGGGCAGGGAATGAAGATTTATAAGGCCATGGATGAAATCAAATTGGATATTCGTTACTATTTTTTGGAAGACGAATACAGAGAGAAAGTCGCCGGCATCTACAATAAGAATGAAGGCCATCTGGATCGGCTTGGGATAGAACCTAGGAAGTATCTCGACTATGCGAGAGAAAGTTTTGATCGTTTCAAACAACTCAATAAAAAAATGCCTCTCGAACCCATGAATAAAAAATCCTGGGACTACGTTGAAAAAAGTTTAAACGAACTGATCGCTAAACTTTTGGAAAAATTCGTTAAATAATCAGAAAAGAATATTCCATCTCGCCTCTCTTTTTCCAAACCTCATTGAAGAAATAAAAAAAGCCGCAATCACTTGCGGCTTTTTGAATATCGTTTTTTGTAAATCCGATTAGCTAAAGAATCTTTTGGAAGCTTCTTCCGAAACCGGAATTCCGGTCAGTTTTGCTTTTTGAAGAATTTCCCAGAAGTATCTGTAAGTCGCGCGGTCGTGAAGATCGCCCGCATACTGAATCGGTCCCCATTCTGCATTTTGAGCTTGGATGAGAATTTCAGACGCGGTCTGCACTTCGCTGTAATCCGGAGCCATCGCGTCGAGGATCGCTTGGATCTGAGTCGGGTAGATGGACCACATTCTTAAAAAGCCGAAATCGTCGTGAGCGCGTTTTGCGTCCTTGTAAGTTTGATACTGATTTTTCAAATCCAGGGTTACGTTGTGCGCGGGGATGACTCCGTTTGCGAGAGCGGCCGCCACTAAGTTTGCCTTTCCTCTTCTTAAGAGTTCGTGGTCGAACTGACCCGGGCTTTTCATACAAGAAGCTGGGATCGCTCCGTGGTGCCCGGAGATGAAGTCCATCAATCCGAAGTCAAGAACTTGCAACCAAGGAAGAGCAGCGATCTTTTCGATTTCCTGAAGCGCTCCGTTGGTTTCGATGAGAACGTGGATCGGAATTTCTCTTTTGATTCCCGCTTTCTGAACCGCTTTTTGGATATAAGTGATCATCTCTTCCACTTGAGCCGCGCGAGTCGGTTTTGGAATTGTGATGTATGCGATTTTTGCGCCTGCGCCTGGAACGATGATGTCTACGTCTTGTTTCCAGTATGCGTTTGTATAATCGTGAATTCTCACGCCGCTCATGTTGTGTTTGTTGAGCTCGCTGTTCTGAAGGCGAACGATCAATTCAGCGTGTTCTTTTTCTTTTCCGGTCTGTGCTCCGTCTTCGCAGTCCATCGTGATGTCGAAGAGACCGCCGAGTTTGTTCTGGAGTTCAAGGGCTTTTGTAATCAGCTTTTCGGAACCGGCGAAGTGTTCGCAGGCAGGAATGATAGGGAAAGGCTTTTCTCCTTCGAAGAGCGCCTCTCTTGGATGAGTCAATTTAGACATAGAGATACCTTTAATTCTTATTCGAGCCCGCAAGTGAGGGTGAAAAGGCTCTAAATACAGGTTTGGAAAGGATACGCCTCTGGTAAACCGATTTTCGGAAGGTTATGCTTCGAGGAGTTTTAGAATGACTGCTTTTTGAGCGTCCAGACGATTCTCCGCCTGCTGAAAGATGATGGATCGTGGACTTAAGACGACGTCTCGTGTGATCTCGTAACCCGCGTGGATCGGCATGTCGTGCATGACCTTTGCGTTCGTTTTTTCCATAAGAGAAGAATTGATCTGATATGGCATCATGAGTTCCATTCTTTCCTTTTTCTTATCCGCGTACGAAGGATCGTTGAAGAATTCCATATCGAGCCAGGTATCTGTGTAGATATAATCCGCGTCTTTCACTGCCTTCTCGAGATTCTTCTCCCAAGCGAGGGTTCCTTTTGACTTGGCTCTTTCTACGGTGCCTTCGTGGATGTTTTCTTTTTCCGCGATCGGCGTTGCAAGAGTCAGATGAATTCCCAAGGCCGCAGTGATTCCGATGAGAGAATTGACTACGTTGTTATGAACTCCGATGTAAGTGAGTTTTACTTGATTCAGAGGACGGTCCGGTTTGTCCAAGGCGATCGTCATGATATCGGCGAGGGATTGACATGGATGAAACATATTGTCGCAACCATTGATGACCGGAACCTGGGATCCGTTTCTCATCGCCAAGAGGTCTTCATGTTTTTTGAGACGTGCCATGATGACGGAGACGTTTCTGGAAAGATATCTCGCTTCCAGATCGATATCGGAAAGTTGAAAGTTAGACGCCATCCAATCCAGATAAATTCCGTGACCTCCCATCTCGGTCATCGCGACCTCGAAAGAAACTCTGGTTCTTGTGGAAGTTTTCTGAAAGAGCATCGCGAGACTTCGCCCGCTGAGATGACCCGCGTAGTTGACACGATTCTTCTTAACATGGATCGCAAAGTTGAGCAAATCGACAATTTCAGAATCCGACCAATCTTCCCAGGAAATCAGATGTTTCACGTTGCTTTCAGACATAAGGAATATGTACAGAAAACAAAACGGAAGTTGTTTCGTAAATGAAAATAGATGAATGTGGATCCGCCGAACTTGCCCGTAGGGGGCAAGGTAGTTTAGCGGGTTGGGATTAAAAAAACGGGGCCAAAAGCGCCCCTTTAAGGTTCATGGTTTGTCGGGAACGAATGCAAAAAAAAAAGGGAAACTATGAAGCGAGTTCCAGTGCGATGAGGAGATCGGGATACCTTGTGGTCTGATGGAATTGAATGCCCAGGATAAATCCATTTTGATCCGGTCTGAGGACTTGTCTTTGCAAACTCCCTTGGAATCGAAATTGAAGATTTAGACTTTGGGAAGCGATCTGTCCGCTTAGGGGAGATCCGACGAGAAGATTGAGTTCCGAGGAAGAGGAAACCGTGATTCCTTCTTCTCTGATTTTTAGAATTTCAAAAGATTCTTCGAGTCCGTCTATTTGAAGAGTCAATCCTTTGAGAACTCTGGATGGAGTGAGGGGAATCCCTTCCATAAAACACCTTTGTATTTGTAAGATGAGTAAGAATGTAATCCATTCCTGTTACAATCGATTTACCCGTTCAATACGATCGTGAGAAAAAAGAAAAGTCGGCATTGGAAATTCTTTGAAAGAATCGAGGGAGTTGAAATCGAAAAAGGCGAGGGGGCTGCTCAGAATGGAAAGCGTTATGGGAGAATTTTGCCGGAGTTCCGACAAAATTCTTTTAGGTTCGAAATTTGGTTGCGGAATTGGCTTTTTTGTGATCTACGAAAGTTTCCGGAATTTTTCCGCCTCGATACCCGAAAATCCATAACTTACCCACAAGCTGAGAGGAACTGTAACGAGAATCGCCCCGAGAAGAGAAGCTTTTTAGGAGTTCCTACACTGGGATTAGGGCTTGCAAAATTAGAATTCTGTGATAGAGGAAAGTCGTCCGATTTTTCCCGCCACCGCTCCCCTCCGCCCAAGATCAGGGTGGGGCCCGCGACTTTCACAGAGGAATGTCGGAACTACGACGAGGCGCGCTCTTAAAATACAAGCTCTGATTCTTTCAATCCCTCTATCCAAACAAAGTTCACTCGTTTCGAATCCGAGTTTAATTGCTGACACTCCGATTTGAAAGAAAAATCTGGAATTGGGTAGGGCAAATTCTATGAGCGAGACGATAGCGCAGAAACAAAATCAAAGCATAGAAGAAGAAACCCGGCGAAGAAGAACCTTCGCGATCATCGCTCACCCCGATGCAGGGAAAACAACCCTCACTGAAAAACTTCTCCTCTACGGAGGCGCGATCCAACTCGCCGGAGCCGTAAAGGCAAGAAAGAATCGGAAGGCCGCTACTTCCGACTGGATGGAGATGGAAAAAGAGAAAGGGATCTCCATCACATCCGCCGCACTTCAATTTGAATACAGCGGACACGTCCTCAATCTCTTAGATACTCCCGGTCACGAAGACTTCTCCGAAGATACCTACCGAACTCTCATCGCGGCGGATACTGCAGTGATGGTACTCGACGCCGGAAAAGGGGTCGAACCTCAGACGATCAAACTCTTCAAGGTCTGTAGAGATAGAGGAATTCCGATCGTAACCTTCATCAACAAAATGGACCGACCTACAAAAAATCTCTTTGTACTCTTGGATGAGATCGAAAAGGTTCTAGGAATTGCAGCGGTTCCGATGGTATGGCCGATCGGAACTGGAGTTGATTTCAGCGGAGTCTATTCTCGAAAAGATAAATCCATTCTTACCTATGACAAAACACCCGGAGGAAGTCAAAAATCTTCCTTCCAAACATCCGGAATCAACGACCCCGAATTGGATTCTCGATTTGAGGATTGGGTCATCAAAGCATTCCGAGAAGAATTGGAACTCGTAGAAGGTGGCATTTCCGAGTTTAACAAAGAAGACTTTTTAGAATCCAAGATCACACCCGTATTTTTCGGTTCAGCGGTGAACAACTTTGGGATTCAATTGTTCTTGGATGAATTTATAAAAATCGCACCACCTCCCATGTTTTTCCCTCTGAAAGACGGATCCAAACTCGATCCGATTCATACTCCTTTTAGCGGATTTATCTTTAAGGTTCAAGCGAACATGAATCGTCAACATCGGGATCGAATCGCATTCTTAAGAGTAACGTCCGGAAAATTTGAAAGAGGACTCAACGTCCTTCACGGAAGATTAGGAAAATCTGTTAAACTCTCTTCTTCTTTTGCTTTTTTTGGACAGGATCGAAACACGGTCGACGAAGCGTATCCCGGAGATATCATCGGACTCGTAAATCCCGGAACCTACGCGATCGGAGATATCGTCGCGACTTCCAAGGTTCCGGATCTGAAAGGACTTCCGGTATTTGCTCCGGAACTCTTTGCAACGATTTCGTCTTCCGACACGGCGAGTATGAAGAGTTTTCGAAAAGGTATCGATCAGCTCGCTGAAGAGGGAATTCTGCATCTCTTTTCTTCACAGACCGTCGGCGGAGGATTGCCGATCATCGGAGCGATGGGACAACTCCAGTTCGAAGTTTTCAAAAGAAGGCTTATGGACGAATACAATGCGCCCTCTACAATCACGATTCTTCCGTATGCGATCTCTTGTTGGATTGCGCAGGAAGATCTTTCAAAAGTTCCTTCTTCGGCGAATCTTGTCTCCGATCGGGGAGGACGCGCTGCTCTTCTCTTTGATACGGAATGGGACAAGGGTTACTTTCAAAAGAAGAATCCGGAAATAACTCTTTTGGATTATCCACCTTCGGTCTAAATTTCCCAAAACAGGAAACATTCTTTTTTCAGATCTGAGAAGGTTTCAAGCCCCGTTCTTTTTTTGTTTTTGGAGAATCTCTCAAACAGAATTCTCCGCTTTTTGGGGAGTTCCCACAAAAGCCTGCCTTTCAAAGAAAAGAACCTCTTCTTTATTTCTCCCTTTTAAAACTGAATTTTGTTTCAGAACGAAAAAACATTTCTAGATTCTTAAAAAAAGAGACTTAGGGAAGTAAGAATCTGAAAATTTTTAGAGTCTTAAGAAACGTATTTGCACCAGATGTCTTTGAGGCGAAGCGGTCTTTGGACCCCTTCGCCTATTTTTTTGTAAAATCCCTTTTTGCAGGATAGAGAAGGCTCTTTTCTAAGGATTTTCTTTGGAAGCGTCAATGGAATTCTAAAAAATCGGCCTCTTTTGCTATAAAGACCCAATGAAAAGGAATCAAAAATCTTGGGAAATCTAAGCTGCATTTTGGGTGTTCTGGAATTCCCGATTTTCCCTTTGTAGGTCGAAATCACCGACTCGATTTTTTAGAAAGCGGAAGGTGGAATGAAAGTCTTTTTCACCCACGGTTTGGATCTGATAACCTTTCTTCCAAAAGGTATTTCTTCCTAAAATTTTGGAAGAATATCCCTTGAGACGGCGCACCAAAGCAGGAACTCCGATCGTGGATGGAACCGAGAGAAGGGCGTGGACCTGGTTCTTGGTTCTGTTTACGAGATAAGTTTTTACGTTCACTTCTTCCGCTTTCTCTCGAAAGAGGCTTCGAATCTGGGTCATTAGATGCGGGTTCACCCAGGGAAATTCTTCCACTGTTTCAAGGATTAAGTGATAATCGTTTGCGGAGAGGAATTGTTCTGGGAGTTTGGAATTCTTTCTGAGTGTTCGAATCGGAATCTTCTTCATGGATTCTCCTGACTTATGGTTGCAGCTCCAACGAATTTTCGGCCCTCTGTGAAAGTCAATCTTCCTAAAAATCGTAGCTCTGTTTTTTTTAAAATTTTATACCTTCCGACAAAATTCGAAGGAAAAGTAGAAATACATTTGCATTGAAACAAAAACGATGTGAGGTTTTCGAAGTAAATCAAACTTCGAAAGTAAGCGGTTTCATTAGGATTGAGTCGATCCGAAATTGAAATTCGTTCAGTGTTGTCTCCTGCGAAATCTCTAAGCGTGGGAACTCTTACTTTTGAAAACTTTTAAAGTAAAACTTTGCTCTGAAACTCTAAGTGTGGGAACTCTTACTTCTGTTACGAAAAAACCGACCTCTCGAAGCGCTAAAATCAGAAAAACTGGCTTCTCAAGTTAGCATTTCAATAAATTCCTTTCTTCCTTCAGGTCCGATTCTGGAATTTGATTTCTTTTCTTACAACAAACAATCGCTTTCCTAGAAAAACGAAAGTCGGCTTTGGAGAAATATTCGAGACAGCACAAAAGGTCCTTCGATTTTCAAAAATTCTTCGCTGGAAAAAAGAACTGAGGAAATCGAAAGGATTTCAGAAGGACTCAACGATTGGAGGCAGAAAGGGAAAGAGCCTTAAAAAGAAAGTTTGGATTTTTGTGATTTGAAAAAAGAGAGAAAATAAAAAAAGCCGGCTTTTGAAGACCGGCTTTTGAAGTGTAAATTCTAAATTAGAATCGTTTAGGCAAGATTGTCCGCGACCAATTCCGCAATGTCTTTTACTTTTACTTCTTCTACTTTTCCCTCGTGTTTCACACCGTCTGTGATCATGGTCACACAAAAAGGACAAGCGGTTGCGATCGTAGTGGCACCGGTATCCAAAAGTTGTTTTGTTCTTTTGACGTTGACACGATCGTTGTTCTGTTCTTCCATCCACATCTGAGCCCCGCCCGCTCCACAACAAAGACCTTTTGTGTGGTGATCGGAAGGTTCAGCGAGTTTTCCACCTGCGACTTTTTTAACAACGTCTCTTGGATTTTCGTAGTTATCATTGTAACGGCCGATGTAGCAAGAATCGTGATAGGTGTATTTTCCGGAAGATGCGTCTTCAGCGGTTTTTACATCCAGCTTTTTCTCTTTTACGAGGTCGTTGATAAACTCGGAATGGTGAACGACTTCGAAGTTTCCTCCGAATTGAGGATATTCGTTTTTGATTGTGTTGTAGCAGTGTGGACAAGCGGTCACAACTTTTTTGACGTTGTATCCGTTCATCGTATCCACGTTTGTTTGTGCAAGAGTTTGGTAGAGGTATTCGTTACCGCCTCTTCTTGCGGAGTCTCCGGAACAGTTTTCTTCGGTTCCTAAAATTCCAAACTTCACGTCCGCTTTCTGGAGAATTTTTACGAAAGATTTAGCGATGCTCTTGTTTCTCTCGTCAAAAGCTCCGGCGCAGCCGACCCAGTAGAGAACGTCTACGTTGGAATCTTCCGCCATAGTTTTTACACCCAGTCCATCCGCCCAATCCGCTCTCGTGTGAGCTCCTACACCCCAAGGGTTGGAGTTGTTTTCCATGTTCACGAATGCGTTTTGAAGTTCGACGGGGAATTTGGATTCTGCAAGAACCAAGTGTCTTCTCATTTCCATGATCGCGTTGACCTGGTTGTTTCCAACAGGACAAGCTTCGACACAAGCGTAACAAGTCGTACAACCCCAAAGGGCTTCTTCAGAAAGGCCTTCGTAGTTGTTGATCACAGCCGTATCCAGTGCTGCAACTTTTTCTGCGGCAACTCCAGCGTCGGATTCTTCCAAACGAATCTTTGCCACTTCCGGCATTTTTTCAAGAAGTGCATGTTTGAGTTCTACGATGATAGCTTTTGGGTTTAGAACTTTTCCGGTTCTGTTTGCAGGGCACTGAACCTGGCAACGTCCGCACTCGATACAGGACATCCCGTCGAGCAGATTCGGCCAAGGAAAGTCTTCCACACGGTTAACACCCCAGACCACATTCTCATCTTCTAAATTGATTTTAGAAAGAGCGCCCTTCGGAGTATCGGATTGAAGGAAGTAATTGAATGGAGCGAAGATTAAATGCGCGTGTTTCGAAGTCGGAACGTAGAGCATAAAAGCGAATACGGAAAGAATGTGGACCCACCACATGATCTGAACGACCAAGTCTGCGGTGGAATATTCCACTCCGATGGATTTCCAAACGGCTCCGATTCCGGCGGCGATAAAAGAAGCGTTTTCAGTCGGGCTATCGTAAACTGCGCCCACTGCTTTGGCACCTTCACCCAAAAGTGTGGAGATCATCAGAATGGAAATCATAGAGATTACGACTGCGGAAGCGGGAGAATGAACATCGAGTCCTTTTGCTTTTTGAATCCATCTTCTCCAAGCAAAAAATCCGAGACCGATCAAAACAAAAATCGAAACCACCTGAACGATGGATTCATACAGATGTCCGATACTTTCTCCAAAAAGAAAACCGATCAGGGAGAATTTGTAAGGATCATCCATTCCGTATCCGAACATACCGGAGATCATCTGACTCGTGGTATGAAGCAGATAGGTTACGAAACCGTAAAAGATAAACGCGTGCATGATTCCGCGAAGAGGTTCTTTGAAGTTTTTCTTCTGAAGAATCACGTTCTGGAGAAAACTGTTGATTCTAAATCCCCAGTTCGGGTTTTCCAGAAAGTTCTCTGTTCCCGCCGCTTTTCTTGCGTTGAAGATCAGTTGAAGGCGATAAAGAATCGCACGGATAAAAACTACATTCGCGACGACGAAGAGGATCGTAAAGATCACGTGAAAGGCGATTTGTGAAATTGCCATATTGATGAGTTACCCTTTCTTTTGGATTGGTGATTTGATTTACAGCGTAGGAATCTAGAACCTGCCTGTCGAGGAATTTTCAAATCAGGGACCTTCGGTAGAACGATCGTTCTTGAGATTGAAACTCAATGGTTTTGAATAAGACCGAAATTTGTGAGCGTTCCAACTTTTCTTAGAAAAGAGGGAGAAGTGTGGGAACTCCCCGTTCTTTCTTTTGAAAACAGGGTTGCAACTTTGTCCTCCAGAGAAGTGTGGGAACTCCCCGTTCTTTCCTTTGAAAACAGGGTTGCAACTTTGTCCTCCAGAGAAGTGTGGGAACTCGCCGTTCTTTCCTTTGAAAACAGGGCTGCAACTTTGTCCTCCAGAGAAGTGTGGGAACTCCCCGTTCCTTCTTTTGAAAACAGGGTTGCAACTTTGTTGAGACAAAGTCTCTTTTAGAGAAAGGACTCGTTCTGAGGAACCAAAATTCTCCTTAAAAAGAAGATGCCAAATAAAGAATCAGTCCAATGATTGAAGGAGAATCCCTTTTTGGGAACGCCCGAATACAGGAGCACAAGTGGCCTCAATTTTTTCCTCTCATCCGACAGATTCGATTTTAGAAAAAGCCCTGGACGGAGTTCGAATTTCTCCGGAAGAGGCTCTCTCTCTTTACAAGGATGCGGATCATCTGAAGATCATGGCGACCGCCAGAACCTTGAGAGAAAAAATTCTCCCTCATACACAAGCGAGTTATACGATGTTTCGCGTCGTGAACTACACAAACTTCTGCAATGTAGAATGTAGTTTTTGTTCTTTTATGGATGAGATCGGAAGCGGAAAAGGTTACGTCCTGAGCGCGGAAGAAATTTTGGAAAAGATGGATTACGCTGTGAGCGAAGGCGCGGATCAGATGTTTCTCCAAGGCGGAGTATATCCGGATCTTCCGTTCGACTATTATCTAAAGGTCATTTCTTCCGTAAAAAAGAAATATCCTGACATGCATATCCGGGCTTTTTCTCCCGTGGAAATCATCAACTTAGAAAAAATCACGGGACTTCCTCTCAAAGAAGTATTACAAATTTTGAAACAAGCCGGTCTCGATTCCGTTCCCGGAGCGGGAGCGGAAATTCTTACGGATCGGATGCGCAATATCATTTCTCCCAAAAAGGCTACCACGGAAGAATGGGTTCGCGCAATGGAAACCTGTCACGAAGCGGGACTTCCGGGAAGTGCAAACATCGTTTTCGGTTCTGAGGAAACAAAAGAAGAAGTGATCGAACACTTGAGCGTTGTGCGAAACCTCCAAGATCGAACCGGAGGATTCTTATCCTTTATTCCTTGGACGTTTCAGCCTCAGACAAAACGTTTTAAGGTCCGCGCGGTTTCCACGCAGGAATATCTAAAGGTTCTGGGGATTTGTAGAATTTTCTTAGACAACATTCCTCATATCGAAACCTCCGTAATGGTTCTCGGAAAGGGAGTCGGGCAGTTGGCGCTCACGAGCGGGGCCGACGACATCTCTTCCGTCGTCATCGAAGAAAATGTCCTTCGTTCTTACGGACTCAAGACCGAAAAAGAAGCGATCAAGTTTTTGAAGGAAGGAGGATTTGTTCCAAAACGAAGAGATCTTCTTTACAACTACGATCGTTATGGGAACGAATTGGCTGGAAGTCTCTAAAAATTTTTCTTGAAACGACTCGTTTTGTTTTTCCATTCTAAGAATGGGAAAAATTTATCTTAAAAACGAACCTGCGATCTCAAGTTTCGAGAAGTGTTCGAATTTTTTTCCTGTTCTTAGAGAGAGGACTTACCGGATTCTACTTTCAAACGGGATGAAAATCCGGATCCATTTCGAATTGAAAGAAAGATTTTTCGAAACCAAGGTTGGCTCTTTTTTTAGGATTTAGAGATAAGAAATGAAAAGAGAAGAATCCGTTTTTATTAATAGAAAAGGTCTGAAATGAGAGAACGTCTTTTCTAAAAAAAGACGATGAGGAGAAAAAGATGAAGATTCTAAATTGTATTCTGGTGTTTGTATTGGCTTTTACTTCCTGCGCCCACGAGGTGAAGGAAAGGATTCACGTAGATACGGGTGTTACCGTAAAAACTCTCGGACCTCATAATTACGAACTCGTTTCGATCGGACAAGCTTCGGCTTCTTCGATCGAAGAAAACGATAAGTTCAAGATGCAAAACACTTCCTGCACGGCGGCGAAAACGATCGCAACCCGAAAATTGGAAGAGCTGGAACCCGATCAAAAAAATAGACAGTTTTTTTTAGAGTTAAAGAATACGAAGTATTTGGAAGAGGGGGTTTACTGTGAGATCACTTATCACTACGAACTTCCGACACCTAAGAAGTAAAAGTTCTCGGGTTTTCTTTGGGAAAGTATCGGATCGGTTCTATAAAGGAGACTCTGTTTCTTCCCTTCTTTTTGGATTCATAAAGCGCCGAATCGATCGAGTGATAGATATCGTCAAAACTGAATTCTTCTTCGGGGCCGAAGATGCAGGCTCCGATGGAAACAGTGATCTTGACAGGGTCTCCCGTTTTCGTTCGATAGGAAAGTTCCTTTTGGGAAACGTCCCGTCTTAGTTTTTCGCAGAGTTGGGAAAGATCCTCCCTTTTGATCGCGTCGAGAAGAATACAAAATTCATCCCCTCCGATTCTCGAACAGATATCGGTGGCCCTCACTCTGTGTTTCATTACTTCCGAAATCGTTCGTAAGGACAAATCTCCGGCGAGATGCCCGTAGGAATCGTTGATCTCTTTGAGATAGTCCATGTCCAAGATAATCATCGCGAGAGAAAATTTATAACGTTGGGCCCTTTTTAAAAAAAGTTCAAATTGTTCGATCAGATATCTTCTGTTATAAAGACGTGTGAGTTCGTCTACCTTCGAAATTTTTTCGATCTGAATATTTTTGTCCCGGAGTTTATGCACCGCCTTCTGCAATTTTTTCTTCGCACGGTGATCCATCACCCTCCAGAAATTGATCAGAAGATTCCCGATCACTCCCGTAGTAAGATAAATCAATATGATCGCAAAGTCGTGTTGCAAAGGCATCGCAAAACCAGTAAACGTCGTACAAAGAACGAGTGAAAAATAGAAGAGGGAATTGAAAAAAATTACGGTGGTTCCCGTAAACCAGAGAAGAATATTCCCGCTCACAACCAAGGCGGTAAAAAAATGAAAGTAAAGCCCCATTCTTTCTGGATCCAAAAAGATAAACGGAAGCACGGAAAAAACAATTGTTCCCGAAGAAAGAATGCTGAATCTCTCGATTCCCTTTCTAAAAAAGGTTTTCCATTTTATAAGTAAGAATGCAAAAAAACCGGATAACAGAATAACTGCTAAACGAGAGTAAACAAGAATTCTGTTTTCTTCTCCGAGAGGATTGGCTCCGTCCGGAACCAAAGCCGAAAGTACGCTGATTCCGATACAGAGAAAAAAATAAATGACGGTCGCTCTTTGAATATCCGGTTGATAGATCTTCAGATAATCATCCGGGAAAGGATTGAAAAAAACTCTCCGAGCGAGGAGTTTTGCTTTTTGATTATTACCGAATGAATGTCTCATTGATTTGCGAACGACGAAAGAATCTTGCTTCCCCATTTTAAAAACGGCTCTGTTTAAACAATCAGGATTTGTTAGGGCTTCCTTGACATAGGAATTCGACCGAATTTGGAAAAAAATAACGATGTCGAATATTAAAAAACTACGATCTTTCTAGGATTTTTTGTCAGAACGGAGGGCAAAGGCATTCCTTCTCCGCCGAGAGAACGCACCGATTTTCCGTTGATCCTCAGTTGAACTCCCCGAATCGGAAGATTCTCCATCAGGCTGTAGGTAAGCTGGTCGATTCTATCTTTGAGAATTTCGGGACCGGCGCTTCTTTCCAAATCGGCACTCAGAGAAATTTTAAGAACTCCGTCTTCGATCCTATAATCCGGGTCGTAACTGAGACTCGACGGAATCGAATTGAGAATTCCTTTTTCCTTTTCCGCGACAACCGGACCTGCGATGAGGGAATTTAAGACAAGCTTCACACGATCACCGCCCTTGGAAAGTCGTAGAACCTTTACAAGTCTGGAATGACTTTTGCTCCCCTTTCCATAAAACTTAAGAAAGTAGAGGGACAATTCTCCTTTTTCAGTAGGAAGTGCGGTTGCGGATTCTTTTCCTTGGGTTTCGGAAATCTGAGGATCCATCACGGGAACAAGATTTTCTTCGTTTAGGTCTTCTTCGATCGTGTTTGAATTTTCGGAAGACGAGGTTTGAACGTCTCCGTTTTGTAGGAGTTCACCGAGGATTTCGTCTTCGGCCTGATCCATCATTTCTTTGTGATTGAGATTTCCCCGATTGGAATTTTGAGATTCCGGATTCATCTTTCCAATGTTTCTAAAACCCTGAAATCCCGTTCCGGAAAGAGAAAATCCCGAGCCGGAACTTTTATCCAAAAGTACTAACGTAAAGATAATCCCTGTTAGAATGAAGATGAGATTTTTTCTTTTTTCCGAATCCGGCACTCTAACATTTTCGGAAAGAATTCGGATTCTATGGAGGCAAAAATCAGAGGAGTTTTGTGAGATCCGAAAGGTTTTTGAGCTCCATCTCGAAGTCCGGAATTTCTCCGGGATTGGCGTGTCCATAGGTGCAGAACGCAAAAGGACAACCATTTTGACGGGCCGCTTCGTAGTCCGAAAGTCTGTCTCCGATCATGAGAATTTTTTCGGGTTCGAGTCCGTAGAGTTTTACGTATTCTTTGAGAATTCCTCCCTTGGTTTTGATCCTTTCGTTGTCTATGACGAGAATCGGATCAAAGAGGGGAAGCACTCCTGCAACGTCGAGAATAGTTTCAACATAGGGTCTTCTTCCGTTGGAAGCCGCTAAAATACGAAATCCCTTTCTGGAAAGAGCCTCGATCGTCTCTTTTACCTGAGGATAAAATTCTCCCTCTCCGTTTCGGATTCTCTGACATAAGAATCGAAGAACGCTGTCGGAGATCGTATCCCTTTGTTCTTCTTCGAGTTGGGGAAGGAGGTTTAGGAAAATGGTTTTGACCGGCTTTCCGATCTCGTCCATGATTCTTTCTCTCGAAGGCAATTCGAGGGGAATTCCGGAGCTTTGCGAAAAATGTTCGATTGAATCCTTATAAACTTGGAGAATGATCTCCTCCGAAGAGAACAAGGTTCCGTCTACGTCGAAGGCAAGAGCTTGGAGAGAATCGCTGGAAAAGGAAGTCATTTCTGAGGACAGTTTCTGAAAACGGGTCCTTTTGGCATTTTCTTTTTCCCTTTGCTTGATTTTCCCCGGACGCGGAGAAAATAGGAAGTATCTCCTCCATGAAAACTTCGGATCTCAGTCAAACCGGCGCTTCCTCTCCGCAAAAAATTTTGCAGAATCGTTCGGAGCTTTTTTCGTCCTTTGCCTGGACCGACTACAAGGCCCAGTTGCAAAATCGCGTCCAAGGTGAAAAACTGGAGCGTTACTTTCAACTGACTCCGAGCGAAAGAATCGGATTACAAGACACGATTCGACTAAACGTCTCGGCTACACCATATTACATTTCTCTTACAGATCCGGAAGACATAGAAGATCCGATTCGAAAGATGATTCTCCCGAGGGAAGCGGAGACGATCTTTTCTCCGGAAGAATCAATTGATCCTCTTCACGAGGAAAGACTTTCTCCCGTGAAGGGACTTACACACATGTATCCCGATCGAGTTCTTCTTTTTACCAATCACGAATGTTCGGTCTATTGCAGACATTGTATGCGGGGAAGAAAGGTTTCCGATTCCAAGGAGAGAATGCTTTCCGAAGATCTTGAAGCCTGTTTTGAATACATAGAATCCCATCCTGAAATCAGGGATGTGGTTTTGTCAGGAGGAGATCCTCTGAACTTGAGCGATTCTAAGATCGATTGGATTTTGGAAAGGCTCGAAAAAATCGAACACGTAAAAATCTGCAGACTCGGAACACGGAACCCGGTCACACTTCCGTTTCGAATCACATACGAACTTTGTAATATAATCGAATCTCACAATACGGAGAGGTTGTCCATCTTTTGTAATACGCAATTCAATCACTCAAAGGAATGCACCTCCGAAGCGAAGGAAGCGGTCCTAAAACTTCTTAAAGCGGGAGTGAGCGTCGGGAATCAATGTGTTCTCCTAAAAGGAATCAACGATTCCGGAGAGGCTATGTTAGAACTTCATAAAAAGCTGTTAGAACTTCGAATCCGTGCATATTATATGTATGATCCGGAATTGATTCCGGGTTCCCGAGGTTTTAGAACTCCTCTTGCAAAAGGAATCGAGATCGTGGGTTATCTTCGGGGAAAAATCGCGGGAATGGGAATTCCTCAGTTCGTAAACGATCTTCCCGGAGGCGGAGGCAAGATCACTCTGACTCCGGATTGGTATCTGGGTTATTATAAACCGGAGAGGATGCACGTATTTCGATCCGCGTTACGCGGAACCTATCACGTCAGTCCGGAGCCTCCCGATTCTACGATGGAAGATAGTTATCCTGAGATCACTTTGGAAACCTGGGAAAGAATTTCTCCGGAAAGCCTGGGTGCAAAAGAAAAAAAATCCTATGAGTGAGACGATTTCCACCGTAATCGTCTACGCCGATCTCCACGAGTTTACGGGCGAATTTCCGGATTCTTACAAACAAGAATGGGAATCTTCCGCTTCCGTTGAGAGAATTCTTGAATTGTTAAACGAACTCGGGGAAGTTTCAGAACTCGTGACGACGCCGAAAGATCTATTAGAAAAATTGAATCAATATTCTTCCTTAGGTTTTAAGGATCGACCGGTGATTTTTCATCTGATGGAAGGTTTTCGTTCTCGGAACAGAGAGGCCTTGATCCCTGCGACGGCCGAACTGTTTGGATTTCCGCACACCGGATCGGACGCATTTGCTCAAAGTGTTTCTTTGGATAAAAATTTAACGAAGATCTTTGCAAATTCTCTCGGAATTCCGGTGGCCCCGGGATTCTCCATTGAATATGAGGCTCGAAAGAATTTTACTCTTCCGAAAGAGGTCGTGTTTCCCTGTTTTTTAAAACCTTCCGGAGAGGGGTCGAGCCTCGGGATCGGAGAAAAAAGTATCGTGCAAAACGAAAAAGAACTTCGTTCGCTGACGCGCGATCTGCCGGAAGAATACTTTCCCTATTTGGTTGAGGGATACTTGAGTGGTTCTGAATATACAATTTCTGTAATGGGTTCATTGAAATCGGGTTATCGTGCGAGCCGTGCAGGACGTCTGATTTTGCGAGAGGATTTGAAAGTAGAGGAAGTCTACGGACAAAAGACAAAGTCTAAGAATGCGATGCCGGAAACTTTGGTCTTTGACTGTCCAGTAGAAAGGGAATTGTTCCTTCAGGAACAGAGTCTTTCTTTTTGTAAGGCCTTGGGAACTTCCGGACCTGCGCGATTGGATTGGAAATGCGACGAGGCGGGTGAACCTTTCTTTTTGGAAATCAACCTGACTCCGGGTTTGTCTCCGTTTTATTCTACCTTTCCGATTTGTTATCGTCAGGGCTTAGGGGAGGAAAAATCCTTGTTTTCAGAGATTCTCCTGAACGCACGTTTGGAATTAGAATCTCCTCGATTTTTATATTCTAAGTTAAAGACCAATTCCATCCTTTCGAAAAAATAAAAAAGAAATTTATGCAAACGTTTCATTCCTCACAGAACGCGGTTTCTTTTCGGACTTCTTTGGAAGAATCGGTTCGGAATCATCCCGTCCTAACGGCCAATCTTTGGTTGGAATCCAAAGAAAGAAGAATGGAAAAAGAAGACCTTCTTCTTTGGTTGCGTCAGGAATACTTCGTGAGCGTCGACTTTGTAAATTGGTTTTTAAACACCGCGGCGATCAGCGACAATCTGGACGCAAAGATCGTCCTCGTTCAGAATATCTGGGAAGAATTGGGAGAGGGGAAAGCCGAAGATTCTCACGTTTCCATTCTTAAAAAATTTCTTTCCGAGATGGGAGAAAACGTTTTTGAATCGCATCGTCTACCGGAGACAAAGGCTTATCTTGATCTTATGCAAAGAATCACGACTAGCGATTTTTATTCCGCTCTCGGGGCCCTCGGTCCAGCGAACGAATACTTGCTAAAATTAGAATATTCTAGAATGTTTATGTCTTACAAGGAGCTAAAAGAAAGAGTTTTCTTGCCCGAAGGCAAGTTCTTTCAGGTCAACCTGGACGCCGATGAATCTCACGCCGAAAAACTCTTTCGTTTGATAGAGTCCGTAGCAGACACGGATGAAAAGAGAAAAAGTGTGATGGAAGGGAATCGGCTGGCCTTGGACGCAAGACTTGTCTTTTACGAAGGATTATCGGCTCTTCAGGGATTTTAGAACATTCATTCCGATCATTCCGAAAATGGGAACCAAGGGAAGGTAAAGAAGGGGAGCGACCCAACGAAATCCTTTGAGGGAATGGCTCAGTTTTCGGACCGCAAAAAACCCCGGATATCTTCTTCCGTCCGCGATCATCTGAACGTTTCCCTGAGCGACTTGGATGTTCAAACTGGGATGAATTTCTCGCAGTTCTTTTTCAGAAAATTCTCGAAAGGATTTAAAACGAATCTTCGGATTGAGGTTGTAGGAATGGAGCTTTTGTGCCAGGTTTGTGCAAAAAGCGCAATCTCCATCGTATAAGAAGACCAGTGCGTTCATTTTTTTTCTCTATTCGTTGTATAATAAAATTTGAATTCTTCTTTTCGTGATTCCGACATTCACCGCGAAACTTTTGCTGCCCGGCTTTGATCTTACCTATCCTTACCCGAAAGGTTGTCTGCATTTTCAGAAAAATTGTCGGAACTCCGACATTTTTTTTTTTTCGTAAAAGTCACGTGCCCCGCCCGATTTTCGGGTGGTGGGGTGGGTGGTGGAAAAATTCCGGAAACTTTCCTCTATCACAAAATCAAACTTTTCGCAAGAAAAAATTCTCATGTAGGAATTCCTACAAAACCCTTGTCTCGGGACGATTCTCGTTGTATCTCCTCTCACAACTTGTGGGTAAGTATGCGGATCTTGGGAAACTCAGTGTGTCGCTTCCTTTGGGGTGCTCGCAGGGAAGTGGTTGCGGAAAACCTCCAAGCAAAATCTCCCTGTCAGAAAAACATACTTTTTGCAAGTAACATTCTCCCTGTAGGAACTCCTCCTGACTTTCCTTTTTACAATTTACAAAATTCTTATGTTCTGCAAGCAGGTATAAAAAAAATCCACCGACTACTTTGTATTGTTAGACGGCGCTTCCAGATCCTGGGGAAGATTTCTTAAAAAAGTGCAAATGGGTTGGATATGTTCTTCCAAAACTCCGATCCAAAAATAAATCCAGATCCCTTCCTTTTGCATACCATCGCAGACTTTCATATACCACTTCGATATCGAATTTTCCTTTCTGGCCCTCCAAAAAAGGACCGGAAATCTTTGAACCAACTGATCCCAGATGTCCCTTCCCACTCCTTCCCCTCTCGCGATTTCGTCTACCGCGAACTTAGAAAGAAAAGAGCCGTAAGGAGTGTTCTTGACTAAGGCACAACCCTTGAATTCCGATTCGAGAAGAATTCCGGCAAACTCTTGATCCCAAAAATTCTTCTTCAAAGGTCTTTGAAACGACCTTTCGATGAGGTGGTTGATCTTTTCTTTCGGAACCGAATTGAGATCGGATACAAAGTCGATTCGATTTTTCTTTCGAAGGAGGGTTCCGCTTCCTTTGATCGTGAATAATTCTTTCAGAAGAGAGGAGGCCGAGGTGATTGCTATCCCGAAGTCGGGATCCATTACGTTTTTGTAAAGTTGATTGCACGCGTGAAAAAGAACGGAATCGATCGGGTCCGGTTCGATCGTCGAATCCACGTCGTAGATGGAGATTTTTTCTCCTCCGGAATAAATTCCCCCTCGAGGATTCAAGTAGATGAGCTTTTTCGTTTTCAAAGAGGAGCAGAGATTGTTTAGAAATTCAAAAAGACCGCTACCGCTTTCTTCCGAAATAAAAATCGGAAGTTTTTTTTCGTTCAGAGCCGATGCTACCGAGGTCTCCAATTCATTGAAGTGACGAAAGAGCTTACCCGGAAGAGTCGATTCCTCTTCTTCTTTGGTTTGATTTTGATAAAAAAGATTGGTATAAGATATTCCGTCCTTATCCAAAACGACAACAGGATAGAGTTCGAGTTTGTGCAGAAGTTTGAGATTGTAGAGAAGCGCTTCCGCAGACTCCATCAGAGTTCCCGAATCCGCGTAGATCACCGCGAACTTTTCAGGCTCGATGGAGCGGAAGAGTTTTAGAAATTGGAATGAATCCTTCGTGTTCTCAGTTACTTCTAAAAGTTTAAGAAGAATTTCCTGATGTTTCATTCCGATTCGATTGGATTATTTGCCGAGAGTGTAGGCAACTAATTTTCCCTTCAGCTTGCCGATTGTGAGCGATTGTTCTTTATCTTTTTTCAATTTTAGAAAACCTAAAAGAGAAGTATCTCCGCAGACGATGGCGAGAACGTTCCCGGCAAAATGATCTTTGAGTTTCTTGCCCCAGGACAAGTAGATTTCTTTGGCTTCTTCCTTGGTTCCTAAACGGACTCCGTACGGAGGATTTGTAACGATAAAGCCGTTTTGAATTCCTTTTTCGTTTTCCGAAACCGTGGCATCCGCGTTGAAGAACTCGATCAGATGATCTACGCCGGCGTTCCTCGCATTTAATTTCGCGAGATTCAGGGCCTTTTCGTCCTGATCCGAGGCAAATATAAGTGTTTTTGAAATCTTTCCGGCTTCTTCTTTGAGTTTGGGTTCTCCGAAGAGTTTTTTAAACGGAAGGGAAGAATCCAGACTTCTGTAGTTCGTGTAACCTCCGTATAAAAGTTTCAAAGCCGCCTCGATGACGATCGTTCCAGATCCGCAGAATGGGTCGTATAACACAGATTTGGTGTCCCAGCCGGAATAACGAACGAGGGCGGACGCGAGAATCTCCCGCATCGGAGCGTCGCCTCCGATTCTTCCATGACCTCTTTGTTGGAGGGGTCTTGTATTCAAGCCCAGAGAAAGTTTAGCGTGATCGGAATGGGAGCGAAGATAGAATAAAAAATCGGGTTCGTCTCTGGAAACCTGCGGAGTTTCTTTTCCCTTCGAGCGAAAACGATCGAACATAGCGTCTTTGAGCTTGTAAGTCGCATAACGCGAGTCTTTGAGAGAATCTTTTGTCGTAGAATCGATCCGAAAGGATTGTTCGGGACTGATGATCTTCTCAAAAGGAAATTGAAGCGCTTGGTTATAAAGATCTTCCGGGCTATCGACTCTCCAGTAGCGCAGAGAAATGCTGATCCCCGAGGCGATTCCGGTTGTGAGAATAAAATCCTTCAATGCCTTTGCGGAGCCTTGAAAGAAAACCCCGCCGCGATTCTCCGCGAGAACCGTCAGTCTCGCTTCTAAGATTTCTTCCCGAAGTAAACCGGAGAGTCCGTCCGGACAAGAAGCGTGGTATTCAAACGTTTCCGGTTTTGAAAAGTCCCATTCCGTTTTGGACGGTGTTTCCTTTTCTTTCGTATGATCCGAAGAAGAACGCCCTTCGGGCTTTCGAACTTTGAATCTCAGCGATTTTTTGGGAGCGGGGTTTCTAAAATTCGTCACTCGATTTGTTGCGCCAGATAGTTTTCAACGCCGATCTGACGAATGATTTCCTGTTGTGCTTCGATCCAGTCCACGTGTTCTTCTTCCGAAATCAGGATTTTTTCAAAAAGTTCTCGGGTGCCGTTATCGTTGTTTTTGACGGCGATCGCGATTCCTCGATTGAATCTTTCCACCGCGGCGTATTCCAATTCTAGATCGGCTTTGAGGATCTCTTGGATGTTGTTTCCGACGTTTACCTTCATGTATCTCTGAAGATCGGGAACCCCGTCTAGATAGAGAATTCGATCGATAACTTCGTCCGCATGTTTCATCTCGTCAATGGATTCGTGTTTCATAAAATCGGCGAGCTTTTTGAAACCCCAGTTTTTGTTCATCTTCGCGTGAATAAAATATTGATTGATTGCTGTGAGTTCTGCGGCAAGAACTTCGCCAAGAATTTCTAGAACTTCTTTATTTCCTTTCATCGTATTTCCCCTTCTATCCTTTCAGTATAAAAAACATTCTTAAATTTGCAAGGATAGTTTCAAAAGTCTCCTGAAAAGTCGTTCTTCTCCACATTGATTTAATTTTTTTGATTTTCAATCTCACAATTTTCAAAAACATAGACTATCGTGTCTTCATCCGTATTTCTCATCGATTCTCAACTCAGTCGTTTCGGTAAAACTGAACTTGATTATCATTCTCTTTCTTATCAAACCGCGATACAACTTCTCGAACGAAATCCTGAGTTTGAACCTCAATTTCTTATTTTCGCGGCTATGGCTCCCGAACGATATACGGGAGAGATTTTTCTTCCCGCAAGAATCAAAGAAAGTTTAGGTCTTAAAAATCTTTTTGTCATCCGCACGGAGACCGCATCTTCGAGCGGTGCTAGCGCGTTGCATACGGCGACTTATCTTCTTCGATCGGGAGCGTTTCAAAGGGGAATGGTCGTCGCGACCGAAGTTATGAGTCGACTCGAAAGGGAGGAAAACAATCTTCTTTTGGGAAGTGTCTTGTCCGATCGTCAAAGAGGGTTCGCGATGTCGATGGCGCAAGGCGGAGGAATGATCGCGACTCGTTATCTTTACGAACACGGATACGATCGAAAGGATCTTTACGCGCTTTCCAAAAAACTCCACGACAACGGACTTCAAAACCAGAATGCTCATATCCGAAAGAATATTACGGAAGAAGAATATTTTAAATCTCCGCTTTTTACAAGCCCGCTCTGTTTGTACGACATTTCCCCTCTCTCGGACGGAAGTTGCGCCGTACTTTTGAGTTCCGAAAAAAAGAATTCTTCCAAAACGTTGAGGGTCGCCGGAGTAGGACACGGAATCGGAAATCTTTCCTCAGCTCCGGGGGATTTGAGTTTTTCCTCAAGTGTCGCCGCCTTTGCGGGCGCGTACAAGGAGGCGAATCTAAAACCCGAAAATATTCACATCGCGGAACTTCACGACGCCTTCACTCCTTTTGAATTGATCGGAGCCGAGGACGCAGGACTTTTCCCGAAGGGAAAGGCGCTACGTTATGTGAAAGAGGGAAAGACGCATCCTGAAGGACAACTTCCGATCAACGCGTCGGGCGGACTGAAAACGAGAGGGCATCCGGTAGGTGTATCGGGTCTGGCACAAATCGCCGAGCTTCAGACTTGGATGCACAAGGATAACCGTTTTCAAAACGGACTTGCCCTTTCCATCGGCGGACTGGGAGTGAACAACTTTGCGACGATTCTTTCCAAAGGATAAGAATGGAATTAGCCAGTGACTGAAAAAATACTTTTGATTCAAACCGCGTTCTTAGGCGACTTGATCTTAACCACCGCTTTCTTTCGAGAAGTAAAACGAAAGTATCCGAATTCTCGTCTTACGGTCGTTGTCAACAAAGGCACCGAAGGCGTTCTGGAGGCGAATCCTCATATTGATCGTCTCATTCCTTTGGATAAAAAAGAATTCAAAAAATCCCTTTGGAAATTTATTTCATTTTTGTGGAGTATAAGAAAAGAAGAATATACGCTTTGTCTTCTTCCTCATTTTTCTTTTCGTTCCACGTTGATTGGGTTTGCAAGCGGAGCAAAGGTAAGAATCGGTTACGAGAGCGCAGGTTTTTCCTTTCTACTTACGAAGAAAATTCCTCGTCCCTTGCGGGGAAAACACGAGGTGGAAAAATTGTTTTCCTTAATTTACGAAGAGAAAGAATCCGCAAATCTTTCCAAACGACCGGAATTGTTTTGGAAAGAAGAATCCGTTTTCCGAGTTCGGGTTTTGATGAAAGAAAACGGTTTGGAAGCGGGCAACTTCATTCTTCTCGCTCCGAGTTCGGTCTGGGAAACAAAACGAATGCCGGCGTCTCAGTTTCGCGCGCTAGGCGAAAGGCTCTCGAAAGAATCCGGAAAAAAAATCGTTCTCATCGGATCCAAGGGGGATTTCGAACTCTGCGAGGAAGTCGGCTCAGGATTCGGAATCAATCTTGCCGGAAAGACGAATCTTCAGGAACTTTCGTTTCTGGTTTCCAAAGCCTCCTTGATGGTCAGCAACGATTCTTCTCCGATTCATTTCGCGTCTGCGTTTAACATTCCCACGTTAGCCGTCTTTGGAGCTACCGTTCCCGATTTCGGTTATACTCCGTTGGCCGACCTTTCCTACGTCTCCGGGATTTCGGGACTTTCTTGTCGACCCTGTGGAATTCACGGTGGAAGAGTTTGTCCGGAAGGACATTTTCGTTGTATGAGGGAACAGGATCCCGATAAATTGTTTTCCATCGCAGTCCAATTAGCAAAGGGAATTCAGCCATGACACATTCAATTTATCGAGAACGAATCATAGAAGTTCAGAAAAAACTCAAAGACGGAGAAGTTTTGATCGTCTTTGCGGCTTCTCATTCCATCAGAAATCGGGATGTGGAGTATAAGTTTCGTCAGGATTCGGATTATTATTATCTGACCGGGTTGGACGAAGCGGACGGGATTCTTATATTAAAGAATTCTTATAAATCCATCTTTATGCTTCCGAAGGATAAGGAAAAAGAAATCTGGACCGGGATTCGGATCGGAAAGGAAAAAGCGAAATCTCTTCTCGGACTCGACGAATCCTTTGATACCAATGAGTGGGAATCCAAGTTAGACGAAATTCTCGTTAATCAGCATACTCTCTATCATTTTTTCGGAAGGGACTTGGTCCGAGATTCTAAACTCATCCAATGGATCCATTCCCTCAATCAGCGTTCGAGAGAAGGGAAATTCGGTCCAAGAAGAATCGAGTCTCCCGATTTTTTACACTGGATGAGAATGTTCAAAACTCCCTTTGAAATCTCGGCGATTCAGGAGTCAGCGAGGATTACCGCGCTCGGTCACGAACGTTTGATGAAAGAATCCAAGCCAGGAATGTTTGAATACGAACTCGAAGCCATCTTAGAATCCGAATATCTCAGGCACGGAGCCTGGGGTGGAGGATACGGGCATATCGTTGCGACCGGAAGAAATGCTACGATTCTCCACTATACGTCTAACAACTGTCAGTTGAAAGAAGGCGAGCTCGTTTTAGTCGACAGCGGCGCAGAAAAAGGATATTACACCGCGGATGTTACGCGTAACTTTCCAGTGGGAAAAAAATTCTCACCCGAACAAAAGGCAGTCTACGAAGTCGTTCTAAAGGCTCAGAAGGAAGCGGTTTTACATACGAGAGAAGGTGTGGAATTTGTCGCGATTCATAATCAAGCGGTAAGAACCCTTTGTGAAGGTCTAAAGGATCTGGGTGTCTTGGAGGGTTCTTTGGATTCTATTATGGAGCAAGGAATATTCAAAAAATATTATATGCACAGGACAAGTCATTATTTGGGAATGGATGTTCACGACGTAGGAACTTACTATCAAAGCGGATCTTCCAAAAAACTGGAAAATGGCCAGGTGATCACGATCGAACCCGGATTGTATTTTGATCCGGAAGATCTTGAAATCCCGGAACGTTTTCGTGGAATCGGGATTCGAATCGAGGACGACGTTCTAGTTCAAGGTCAAGACCCGCTCAATCTAACCCGAATGATTCCGAAAGAAATTGCCGAGATCGAAGCTTTAAAAAATTAATCCGAAGTCCTTTGAAAATGGCGCGGTTGTCTCCGTTTTACTCGGATTGAGGAATACTTTTATAAAAAGAAGTTCCATATTCTTAAAAAACTAAATTTATCCTTGTCTTAGCCGGAATTAGAACGTTAGTTGGATTGTTTTTTCGACTTCGAAAGACTTTTTCTTTGGGAGAAAGTCTTTCGAAGTCGGGATGGAATGCGACCAATGTTCTTATTTTGGAGGAAGGCTCCGAAGGCTTTCGATTTCTAAATTTATAAAAAGGTTTTTTGATAAAACCCAATCAGAACTAAGGAAGATTAGTTTTTATGTTTTTATACGAACAGGCCCTCGGTCCGATTTCTGCAAAGAAATCCCTTTCTTTTTCGTCTCTCCTTCTCAGTGGGATTCTTTTCTTTCGAAAATTCCGGATTGATCCACTTTTTTGTTTTTGCTTCCTCGGTGCTTGTTTTTTCTTTCCGCTCCATTCGGAGACGATTCAAAAAATTACTTCCTTTGATACGCTGACAAGCCTGGATTCTACTTCGGAACAAAGTTGGGAAATTACTCCTTCTGCGATCGATCCCGTTTTATTTTCAAAAGATTACTTGGAGGGAAAAAAGAATTCCATTCCTTTTGAAATCTACAAGGCACCCGGGATCCACAAGTTAAAGGACGAATCGGTTCGGACGGTTTATATCGTTAAAAAATTTATAGCGCCGAAAGAATGGAATGCGACAAGTCTTTCGATTCGATTGGGGACGATCAACGATAAGGATAGAACTTATCTCAACGGAACTTTGATTGGCGCTACGGGAGATCTGAATTCTAAGTTTCCTCAAGCTTACGATAAGATTCGTGTTTATCCGATAGCAAACGAGCTTATTAGGAGGGGAGACAAAAATATAATCGTTATACAAGTTCAGAAATTTTTTGATCGAGAACTCGGGATCGAGCAGGATCGAACATTGATCGGCGACAGCTCCTTGGTTCTAAAAGACCTCCTTCGCGCCGAGTATATTAAAACATTCTTATTGATGATTTATCTCACGGTAGGTGGGTATTTTCTATTTTTATACGTTAGGCGTCGATCGGATCGGGAAAATCTGTATTATGGTCTTTTTACGATTCTGTTTTTTATCTACCAATTCTTAAGAAATCAGATCAAATACGATCTAGGTATCGAATTTATCTATATGAAAAAGGTGGAATATATCATTCTCACCGTTCTGATTCCGTTGTTCGCCAATTTTGTCCGGGTGTATTTTAAATATCCTAGAAATATGATTCTTAACGTTCTGGACGGAAGTTATGCGGCGTTTACGATATTTTATCTTTTTTCAAACAACGTGATTCATTACAATAATCTGAACAAGCACGTGGTTCAATACGGCTGGATTGTTTATGTCTGTCTGATTTCGTATTATTTGATCCGAAGGATTATTCAAAAGGATCGTGACGCACTTTTTATTCTGTTGGGTGTTTTGGTAGTCGTGATCGCCGGGGTTTTGGATACTCTCGGAGCTCGCAATGTGATCGTTTTTCCGAGAGTGGTCGGATACGCATTTTTATTTTTTATCCTGAGCATCGCTACGATTCTCGCGAATAAGTTTGTCCGTTTGAACGAAGAGGTGGAAGAGTTAAACGAGGATCTTGAAAAAAAAGTCGAACAAAGAACCGAAGAACTGAAACAATCTCTCGAACAAGTCAATCGTCTCAAGGTCCAACAAGACGCAGATTATTTTCTCACTTCGCTTCTCATTAATCCTCTTTCTTCGAATAAAAATACGAGCGCGGTCGTTAAGACCGAGTTTTATACAAAACAGAAAAAGTCCTTCGAATTCAAAGGGAAGACATACGAGATCGGCGGAGACATACTTATATCCGGGAACGTGGAACTGAGCGGGAAACGTTATGTGGTCTTTGTTAATGGGGACGCGATGGGTAAGTCTATCCAAGGGGCGGGCGGCGCGTTGGTTATGGGAACCGTCTTTAATACGATCCTCACTCGATCCGGGATCAGCTCTCAGAAAGACAAATCTCCCGAACGATGGCTGAAGGAAGCGTTTTTAGAACTTCAGAAAATTTTCGAATCCTTCGACGGATCGATGTATATCTCGATCGTTCTCGGTTTGGTGGAAGAATCTTCGGGGTTGTTGTATTATATCAATGCGGAACACCCTTGGACTGTTTTGTATCGGGATAGGGTTGCTTCTTACATAGAAGACGAGCTGACTCTTCGTAAGATCGGAATTCCCGAAAACGAACAACACCTTACGATCAAAACCTTTCGAATGCTTCCCGGTGATACGATCGTGATCGGTTCGGACGGAAGAGACGATCTTCTGATCGGAAAGGCTGAAGATCGGATCATCAACGAGGATCAGGAGCAGTTTTTAAGAAGGGTAGAAGAAGGAGGTGCGGACCTAAAGGAAGTATATGATCGAATTGTAAAGTTCGGTGCACTCGTTGACGACTTTACGCTTTTAAAGATTACCTATCATCCGGACGATAGAGTTTCCTCCTTTCAAACGCTTCCTATCCAATCTTTGCAGGATGCTTTGGATCGTGGTAAGGAGCTTCTCGAAAAAAATCGAGTTCAAGACGGATTGAAAACTCTGGAAAGGGCCTTGGAACTTCATCCGAAAAACGAGCAGATTCTTAAGGTTTTAGGAAGATTTTATCTCAGGGAAAAAGATTACGCAAAGTCGGTAGGCTACTGGGAAACCCTCCTGGATCAGAACGGCGCTTCGAGCGATTTTTTGTATCACGCGTCTCTTTGTTACAAGATGTTAAGGTTCCATCAGAAGGCCGCGGATCTGGGAGAGAGGGCGTTTTTACAGGATCCTTCCCTATTAAGAAACCTAATCAATCTCGCAGATATATACAGAATTTTGAATATTCTTCCTCGTGCAAAGGAACTGATCGAACGAGCGCTTCGTATTGACCCCAATAATAATAAGGCCCTGCAGGTAAAAAATTCTCTGGAAGTCGTTTGACGGATCGTCCGTATCGAAAAGTAAAACGTTTCGGATGATTCTTTTCTAAAAAATGTATCCTGTCTCCTCTTGGGAACTATGTTTTTTATCCTTTTGTCAATCGAATCCTTTTGCAAAAGGTATAAGATCAAAAATTCTTAGATTCCAAGACGCGAATGAAGTCTGTTTAAAATTTTTAGAAGAGACGAATCCTAATTTTCCTCGAGATAGATTCGAATCGCTTCTTTTAAGACGGAAAGTCCGATGGAGAGAGAATCTTCGTCGATATCGAATTTGGAGCTGTGATGAGGATGAATGAGTCCTTTGGATTCGTTCATCGAACCCACAAAAAAATAACAACCGGGAACTTTCATAAGAAAAGCAGAAAAATCTTCTCCACCCATGGACTTCGTATGTTCTTCGGTTACGCTGTCGACGCCGAGAATGTTAAGCGAAGCCTTACGGACGATATTCGCCATAAAAGGATCGTTGATCGTGGGTTGATTGGTTCTTTCGTAGTGGATGGAAACCTTGGCTCCGAGCGCGGACGCAATTCCGTTGACAACACGTTCGAGTTTGCCGGGAACTTCTTCAAACATCTTCTTGGAATAGGTTCTTACCGTACCTTTGAGTTCCGCGTTTTCCGGAATCACGTTAAACGCGTTTCCTGAGTGAAAACTTCCAACCGTAACGACGCAAGAATCCAACGGATCGGTGTTTCGAGAAACGATCGTTTGAAGTGCCGTTACGATCTGAGCTCCGACGACGATGGGGTCTATCGTATGTTGCGGCATCGCTCCGTGTCCGCTGATTCCCGTGATCGTAATCGTAAATTCGTCCACTGCGGCCATCATCGGACCGTCTACAACTCCGACCTTTCCCACCGGGATATGATTCCAGACGTGAAGCGCGAGCGCCGCATCTACGTTATATTTTTCTAATATTCCTTCTTCGATCATCTTGTCGGCGCCTTGTCCGCCTTCTTCGGCGGGTTGAAAGACGAGAAGAACTCTTCCTTTGGGAAGAATGGAACGGATGTCTTCTTTGATATCGGAGGCAAGACCCATAAGAATAGAAGTATGTGCGTCGTGACCGCAGGCGTGCATAACCCCGTCGTGAACGGATTTGTATTCCTCTTTGGATTCTTCAAAGATTGGGAGTGCGTCCATGTCCGCACGGACGAGAAGAGTTTTGCCCGGTTTTCCGGAATCGACTAACGCGACCACTCCGGTCTTTGCGATCTTATCCTGAAAGGAAAGTCCGAGAGACTTGAGATGATCGATCACAAATCCGGCGGTTTGATTTTCCTCGTAACGGAGTTCTGGATGTTTGTGGATCTGTCTTCGGTAACGAATGAGTTCTTGGGTTCGGCTGTCGGTCACTGTGAGTTTCATACTTCTTCGACCATTCTACAGCGTAGAATCGTTTTCGGAAAGAATTTTAGATCACTCGGGAATACTCCGACAATTCTCTTTTCCAGACCTGGGTTCCGCAGTAGTGGTCGCCTTCCGGACAATAGGGTTTTACTTCGCCTTGAAGTCGAATCCAACAAGGGGCCTTGATCCACTTTGCGATCTCGGGATGCACTTTCATGACGTCAGTGAGTTCGTCCACGGATGCTTGGAAGATTTCTTCTTGGGCGTTGTAACAAGTTCTGGATCTCCATTTGTGATGGAGGTTGAGAAGATCCCCGCTTTCGTAAAAACGGATCGGGAATGCGTTTGGCAAAAGATAGGTCGCGTACTCGGGAGAACCGCCCGCGTCTAAGAATCGGTTTACCTTTTCGAAAATTTGATTCATATCGGAATCGTATTTTTCTTTGAGTTGAGGATATTTTTGAACTACGAGAGGAGTGATGAAGTCGGGAGTTCCCGCATATTGAGACATGAGGACCGGTCTTCCGCCAGGAACCATTCTATGTCTCTGATCTTGACTGTCGGCAGTGTGGGAGATTCTTTTTTGAAAAGAATACTGAACGTTAAAGAGGGCCCTCGTGATCGGACTTAGGGAACTTTCGTTCAGAGTGGAAGTTAAGTGCTTATTCTTTGAAGGATTTAAAACGAGATCGATTGCGTCCTGGTCGCCGAGAGAAGATTTAGGAATTCCTAATATAGATCGAACCGATTGTGCGAGAATTTCAGGTCCATTGGAAGAATGGGATACTAGTTTCGAATATCTTCCTTCGAGTTCGGAGTCGTATTCTTTTACAAAGGCCTCTGCGGCTTCCGGATGAAATTCTCTCTTTGCCGTACCGAACATAGAATCAAAAAAACGATACTCGGTCGTTTCTTCGAGAGGAAGGGGATCGTCCATCTCATCGGCGTAGAGAGGATCTACTGCGCGGACTTGGTTGACCATTTCGGTGACGACGGCTCTTTGTTCTTCGGGGACGTCGTAAGAATTCATCAATCGATAATAACGATGGAGCGTAAGTCCATTGATAGAATGATAGAGATACGTAAAAGTCCCGAGAGGTAGCAGATAACGTGCCACTTCGAGACATTTTTTCTTGATCGGTCCCTGCCATTTATCCGGATAGTTGGCTCTGGCCTTGTAGATATTAAAATATTCTTCCTGAATAAAAGGATGAAGAATTTCGTTATAAGAAAAATAAGCCTGACTTGCAAAGTCGACTGCGTCCAAATAGAGTTCTAAAAGTTTTCCGCTGAGTCCTGGAGGAACGTAGTAATTTTCCTTTTTGACTTCTACATATCTTTGAGATACTTGTTCCGAGTTATAAAATGGATGAGAGTGTAAGAAGGACCAGACGAATTGTCGGGAGACTTTATCCAGGGTGAAGATGAACTGAGGATGTTGTCTTGTGGTGAGATGCCCGGCCTTTTTGGTAGACTTTGCGACACGATCGCGGATCTCGATGGACTTTTCCGAAGAAACCATATCGGAAGGGAGAAGAATTCCTTTGGAAGAATAGCAGGTTCTTGCCGTTGCGATCGCAAGATTGAAAGGGTCTTTGCTGTGATCCAGTAGTGAAACGATCGGTTTTTGGGTTAACATCGGATTCTCCGGGCGGGATTTTGGATTCCCGGTAGAACAATCCTGGCGGGAGAAAGCGGACCGGAAACTCTTTTTTTGGACATAATTCGCGATCCATAGAGAGCGAATTAGCCAAAAGGCCGCGGAGCGTAGCCGTTGGCTCTTTGTAAACACAAAGACCGCGATCCATAGAGAGCGAGGTTTGTGGGAGTTCCGACAGAACTGAGAAGGGGGGATTTTTTCTTGCGAAAAGCGTCTTTCTATGATAGAGAAAAGTCGCTCGTGGTTTTTTCCACCACCCACCCCTCCACCCAAGATCAGGGCGGGGCGCGGGACTTTCACGGAAAGATTGTCGGAGTTCCGACGACAGCCGGTTTTCTAAAAAGCCTTCCTCATTTTTTCTTCTTTGCCTTTTTCGATTTGGGAGATCGAGATTTGGAGTCATTTTCAGAATCTTCTTCTTCCGTTATAATTTCAGTAGCTTCCGCGTGAGAATGCATCCAGTCTCTGTTGTCGCTTCCAAAACTTGCGTTCGCTCCGAAGGTCTGTTTTTCTAAGAGTTCTCTCTTCGCGGATTTTTTTCTCTCCTGCGATTCATAGACGTTCAAAAGATATTCCATCACGATCGGAAGTAAAACCCGGGAGAATACGGTTGCGACGATCACTCCGAAGATGACCACCGTAGCAAGGGGTCTCTGAACTTCGGCGCCCGCCATCGTAGAAATCGCCATCGGAATAAAACCCACGGCCGCTATGACCTCGGTCGTCATAACGGGACGAAGAGAATGAATTCCGGCCAGATAAACCGCGTCTGCAATCGAAGCACCCTTTTCCAATTCTTCTCGTAATGTCGAAGCGTAGACGACCCCGTTTAGAACCGCGATCCCGCTCACAGCGATAAAACCCACACCGGCGGGAATACTAAACGGAAGTCCTCTCAAAACTAAACCGATGATTCCACCGGAAACCGCAAGCGGAACCACGATAAAAACGCCTAACGCGTAGTAGATGCTTCCGAACGCGGCCATCAGCATAAAGAAAATAATGGCAAGTGCGATCGGAACCACCATCGCGAGTCTTTCTTTCGCTCTTGTGAAGTTCTCGAACTGTCCACCCCAATCCGTCCTATAACCCGGAGGGAGATTTTTTTCGATCTCTTCGGTGACTTTCTGAGCTTCGTTTACGAAACCTACGAGGTCTCTTCCTCGGATGTTCGTCTCGACCATAATTCTTCTTTTTAAGGATTCTCTGTAGATGGCCGCCGGACCTTCCACGAGTTTGATCTCCGCGACCTGCCCGAGAGGAACCGTGGAACCGGAAGAAGTAAAGACCGGAATATTCTCCACCTGTTCTAAATCGGTAGCGTCGATTTTTAGACGAACCACAAGATCGAAACGTTTGAAACCTTCGAAAACTTTCCCGGTGTTTCTTCCGAGACGAAGCGCCTCTACGGTCGCAAGAATTTCTTCTGCTTGAACTCCGTAACGCGCCATGTTTTCACGATCTACTTTGATTTCAACAAGGGGAAGACCCAAAACTCTCTGTACTCTTAAGTCCGCAACTCCTTTCACTCCCTTTAACTTATCCGCGAATTGTCCCGCGATATCCTTGAGTTTGACTAAGTCGTCTCCGTAGATTTTGATTACGACATCCGCCTTTGAACCCGAAAGAAGCGCGTTTACACGGTTCTCGATCGGTTGCGACAAACTCACCGTACTCGAAGGAATGTATTTCAGAATTTCATCCTTCATCTTCGTCATAAGTTCTTCTCTGTCGTCGGCGCTGACCCATTCTTTGCGGGGTTTGAGTTTCACCATCGCCTCGCCTTCATCGGTTCCGATCGGCTCCGCAGCGGATTCTCCTCGTCCCATTTTGGAAACGACGCTGATCACTTCCGGAAATTTTTTGAGAACGGTTTCCATGTCCGAGTTCGTATCTCTGGAATAGTTGAGGGAAGTGGAAGGAAGCCGTTTGATATCGACTGCGATCTCTCCTTCGTCGATTCTTGGTAAGAATTCAGAACCCAGAGTCGAACCCAAAAGAAGCGCGAATACCACAACTCCGACGCCTGCGTATAAGAATTCTTTTTTCCGAGTCATACCGAAATCCAAAAGTTCTTTGTATTTTTCGGTGATCACGTCCCAATACTTGCTGTGATGAAAGACCGGTTCTTTGAAAAGAATACTCGCCGCAGCGGGAAAGGTAGTGAGTGAGAAGAGAAGGGCGGCTCCGAGTGCGAGAGCGACCGTGATCGCCATCGGTTTGAACATTCTTCCTTCCACACCTTCCAAACTCATCAGTGGAAGATAGACGAGCATAATGATCGCGACCGAAAACGCCGCGGCTCGGCCGACTCGAACGCAGGCGTCGGTGATAATTTCTTCGGCCGCCATCTCCCTATCTTCCAGTTTGGTCTGCATCTCGTAAAAGGAACGTTTTAGGATAAATGCGTGAAGAATGGATTCCAACATCACGATCGTCCCGTCTACGAGAAGACCGAAGTCGAGAGCGCCCAAGGACATGAGGTTTCCCACGATCCCAAAAGCGTTCATAAAAATCGTGGCTACGAGCATCGGGATAGGAATCGCCAAAGCGACGAGTAACGCACCCTTAACCGTTCCTAGAGCGACGATCAAAACGATGACTACAAGTACGGCGGCTTCGGCCAAGTTCGTGAAGATTGTACCTAACGTTCTTCCGATAAACTCCGAACGATCGTAAAAGGTTTCGATTCTCATTCCGGGAGGAAGTCTTTTTTTGATGTCTTCGACCTTGACTTTGACCCTTTTTACGACCTCGAGGGAGTTTTGACCCATGAGCATCATTGCGGTTGCGCCCACGACTTCGCCCTTACCGTCCTTAGTAATCAATCCGAAACGAAGAGCGGGACCGATTTCGATCTCCGCGATCTGACCTAGCAAAAGAGGGATTCCATCACCGGCGGTGGTCACCGCGGTGTTTCTTAAATCTTCGATCGATTTATACTGACTTTCCCCTCGGATTACGATCTGTTCCGCGCCCTTTGTGATATAACCGCCTCCCGTGTTCTGGTTGGCGGATTCTAGCTTATCATAGATCTGGGAAAGGGTCAGGTTGTGAACCGCGAGTCTTCTCGGATCGATCTTCACTTGATACTGACGAACCTGACCTCCGATGATGTTCACATCGATGACACCTTCGACGGACTTTACTTCTCTTGCCAGTTCCCATTCCATATAAGTTCTGAGTTCTTCGGGAGAATGGCGATCGGACGTTAATACGAACTCGTAGATGTCTCCTAAACCGGTCGCGATCGGAGAAAGCTCCGGTCTTCCGTAACCGGGAGGAATGATCGCCTCGGCTTGTTTGATTCTTTCGTTCACGAGTTGTCTCGCGAAGTAGATATCGGTACCGTCCTTAAAGATTACCGTGACCGAACTCACGCCCGTTCTCGAAATGGAACGAATCTCAGTGACGTTCGGAAGACCGGTGAACTCCATCTCGATCGGGTAGGTGATGAACTGTTCCACTTCGAGAGGAGAAAGACCGGGGGAAGCGGTCACAGCGGAAACCTGAACGTTGGTCACGTCCGGGATCGCGTCGATGGAAAGATGATAGGCGTTGTAGATCCCAACGAGGGTGATCATAAATGTGAGAACCAACACCAAGGCTCTGTTCTTAATGGAAGCGCGGATCAGTTTATCAATCATGTGTTTCGAAGAACTCTCAAAAAGACGATATGGACAGGAAACCCTCGCAAGGTCATAGATGAAAGGTTTTTTTAGAAAGAATGTTTTGAAGGAAGTTTGTCAGAACCCGAATAAAAAAAGAACCTTTTTTGGATCGATCAGGTCGTTGTCGAACTTCTTGTAGAAGGATTCAGCGAAGAGAAGAGTTTGTAATCAATATGCAAAAAGAAGAATAGAATTCCATACTCGATTCCGATCCAGAAAAAAGAATCCCGATACGGAAACGACTCGTAAGTGGAATACGAAAGAAGAATCAAAGCCGACCAGACAAGGGGAAAGATTTTTCCCGAAAAAACGCCGAAAGCAAGCAAAGGAAGAATATACCAGGGATGAATCGTGGTAGAAAAAAGAAAAAAGAAAAGATAGATCGTTTCCGCGGAGCGAAAAAAATCCACGAGTTTGGTTTTCTTTTTTCTTCGAAACGAAAATGTAAGAATGAAGAACAACGCGGCCCATCCGCAGATCTTGCCGGCCAGATAAAAATTGGCTCCGATCGTTCTTAGAAATTCTCTCAGCAAATAGTAAAAACTTCCGTTGAATTCGAAAAGGCGAAAAAAAACGCCAATCCCTGAATCGTACTGTTTTTCGAAAAAGGATTCCCGAAAAAAGAAAAGAGCGACTAACGCAATAACCGTCGCTAAAAAGGAAGTAATAAAAAGGAGAGAGAATCTTTTTCGATCCACTAAAATAAAGACGGTCCAGGGCAAAAGAACGAGAGGAGTGATCTTTGTTAAAATTCCCAGAGACAAAAAGAAAACGTGAAGGAGAAAGTCCTCTGTCTTTTGTCTTTCGTTCCATTTCCAAAGAAAATAGACCGCGCCGATCAAAAAGAAAAGAAGAACCGGTTCAGGATGTGCGTTACCCGAAATCTCTAAAATCACGAGAGGGTTCAGCCAATAGATCAGACTTCTTCGAAGCGGAAGGCCGTTTTCCTTTAAAATTTTGCAAAGGAGAAAAAGAACACCCAGCTCTGCAAAAAACAAAATGGTTTTCCAGATCGCGATTCCGGCGGCGACGTTTTGGAACCAGAGCATTCCCTTTGCGCTCAGAAAAAAAAGAAACTGGAGTAAAGGAGGATAAACTGAATAAAATTTCACGGAATTCATTTCGTTTAACAATTCTTCCGCGTAAATTCGAGCGGCCTTTTCGAAAATTGAAAGATCCAATTCTTTGGGAAGAACTGAGAACGGGGAAATTCCTTCGTGAACCAAAAGCCCGTCCCATAAAAAACGGATCGCGTCTTCGGATAAAACCGGCCTTGAAAAAAACATTACAAACCTCAAGGATAATCCGAAAAAGATCCAGGTTCGAAACGAAAATTCAGTGTTTGTATTGTTTGAAAAAAAAATTAGAATTTTGGAAACTGATTTTTTAAAACGTGGGAATCGATCCTCGATCTCTTTTGGAAATAGGATCCAAAAATAAGCGGCAAAGGCGGGGATATGGGCCGCGATCAAAAAAACAAAATCTTTTCTTTCTCCGAAAATCTGAAACGCGACACTCGGAAGAAAGAATAAGAATAGAACCGAATCCTTGCTCATTTTGTGAATTGAAGTTTTGCGATCGTATAAAGAATTTTCCAACCGGCCCGAATCGAACCAAAAACCGTTCCGCTGACTTTGGAAACCCCGATCCTTTTTTTATAACTGACCGGAACTTCCACACAGGTCATCCCGAATTTGGCGGCTTTGATCTGCATTTCCACAGTCCAACCGAAATTCCGATCCTGCATATTCAATTTTTTGAGAGAGTCGGAGCGGATCACACGAAACGGACCTAGATCCGTAAATTTTACACCGTATAAAATGCCGATTAAAAACGTGGAGAGCCAGTTCCCGAATTTTTGGACTGGCAAGAGCGAACCCTTTTCCGCTTTACCGAGGGTCCTCGAACCAATCACGAGATCTATATTCGGATTTTGGAATTCGTTTAACAAATCTGCGAGTTCAAAAGGAGAATCCGAATAGTCGGCGTCCACAAAAGCCACAAGATTCGGAGGAGTCGAGGATTCTAAGATCCTTTGAATTCCCTTGAGACAGGCGGCTCCGTAACCCTTTTCGACTTCTTTTAATACCACGGCCCCGTTTTGAACGGCGACTTCCGCGGTTTTGTCGCGGGAGCCGTTGTCGACGACGATGATTTCCAAAATGTTTGCACCGGGAATTCTTTTCAGGTCGCCGAGAACGAGTGCGATGGATTTTTCTTCGTTTAACGCCGGTATGACGACGCTCACGGAATTTCGGCTCACAGATCGCCCCGTTTCGAGATTTCGAGCAGCTTATCCTTGGAAGTGAGACTGATCTTTCCGGTAATCAGATCTATTTTTGACTCATAGAAAATATTCGCAAAGGGATAGTAGAGTTCGATGTTTTTTATTTTTTTCCCGATTTCGGAGGAGGCAAAGTTCGAGTTTTTCTTCATGTGTTCGGCGTTTTCTTTTGTTAAACGAACATGCAAAATTCTTAAAATACCGAATTTTGGCTCGGAGACGAGTTTTGTCTTTAGAACCCAATCTATATTTCTTTTTTCCCCCGATCGGATCCGATTGTCGGATACGAGTTTCGCTTCCGGATACCATTCCCAATTTTGTCCGATCTTTTGAATTTCTTTCGAGATTTCTTTTCCGTCTTTGTCTTGAAGAATCGCTTCCATCATCAGATGTCTTTCGGGATCTCCGGTCGGAACGCTATGACCCGCGAGTGTATTTTCAAGTGTAAGGGACAAACGTACCCCTTCCTTTTCCGAGAAAACCCATCGGGGTTCGCCGATTTTCAAACCGCTTTGATATCCTTTCCACTGGGCGTCAAAGAGCGCGAAAGTTTTCGGAACCCCCCCACCGATAAATGTATGTCTGTGAGAATTCTTTTTTCCCATTTGAAAGGAGGGAAGAACGACGCGACGATTGATCGAAGGCATGTGACAACTAACGCAGTCTTCTTTTGGAAAGTGGATGCTCTTTTTATATTCGTCTCCGGTTTTGAAATAACAGACCAAAGATAGGTTGAGTATGTAATCTTGGTTGTGACAATCATTGCAGCGCGTGTGTAAGGCTTCCCTGTTTTTTTCAACCGGATGCGGAGCTTTGGCGCCTGTAGGACCGATCAAAACCGTATTTCCTTGTGGATCGGACTTGAGGTGGCAGGTTCCGCAGCTGATTCCTTCTTTTTCCCATGCCGGATCGAACTTCTTGTTGGGAACAAGGACGGGTTGAAATACGTTCCCGTCTTTGAGATGAGTCGCAATTTCTTTTCGCTGACCGGACAACGGGATATGACAATTTAGGCAAAGCCATTGTGGGGAATTGGGTTTGGAAAGTTCGGCTTGAAATTGAAGATCCGTAAACGCGTTTGCATGGGCCGAGATTTTCCAATCTTTATAATGATCTTCGTGACAGGAGCCGCAATCCTTTGCCGTGAGGCCGTTTAGACCGGGGAGAGATTTCTGGACGTTAATCGGTTCCGCCCAAGCACGACCGGGAAAACGATCTTGAACTGAAGTGAATTCGGAATCGTTTTTACAAACGTAAAAAGAAAACAGAGTAGTTAAAATTCCGAGTAAGATCCGGTAGGTTCTCCATGATTTTAGAATATTCAAAAAATAAAATACTTTTTCGTGAATCATTTTGCAGTGAGAGGAAAGTCTTTTTCGTTTCCTGCCGACCATTCCCACATGGAGCCGGCGTAGTTTTTCGCGGTGTATCCTTCGTTTCTAAGAACCGTGGTTACCCAAGCAGAGCGGATCCCGCCTGTACAATAAGCTACGATAATCGTTTCTCTTCCGATTCCCAGTTCTTTGATCTTTTCTGAAATTTCTTCCGAAGATAAAATGGAACCATTCTCGTGTAACAGATTTTTGTAATAGAGATGTTTGGCTCCTGGGATATGTCCCCCTCTGGATTCTCCATACGGAGTTTCACCCAAAAATTCCCTTTCTTCTCTCGTATCTAAAAAGACGTACTTTCGATTTTTAAGATTGGATTTGATTTCGGAAGAAGTCGCCGTGAGTTTTGCATCGGGTTTGATCGATAACGAACCCTTATTTTTAGGTTCTCCTTGGTTGGAGACGGGGGCTCCCAGATTTTTTAGACCAGCATAGCCACCGTCCACTAAAAATGCGGAACGATGTCCGAGATAACGAAGCATCCAAACGATTCTTCCGTCCTCACCCCAATTGTTTTTAGGTTCGCTGACCACGAGTACGGGTTGGTTGTTGTCGACTCCGTAGGATTCTAATTTTTTTTTAAGAATTTCGAAAGGGAGCAGGTTTCCTCGAAACGGAAGATTGGGAACCGAAAATTCCTCCCAAGAAACCCAACGAGAGCCGTTGATATGTTCTCTATAAAAGATGGAACGAGACCTCGTATCCAAAACGAGGCTATTCGGCAGTAAGGCGCGGGCTTCGCCCGGAGTGAGAATCCAAGATTCCGACTTTTGCCCAAAAACGAAACTTGGTATGATCAATAAAATCGTTAAAAATGCGGATTGAAGTTTCATCGTTCTTTTCCTGATCGGCTTGGGAAGTCTTTTCATTCTATCATTGAGAAGGCTCACAAACCTGGATTTTCTTTTTTGCCAGGAGAATTTAGAAATTTCGTTGCGACAAGTTATAATTCGTTATAGCAGAAAAATCATTGTTATATTAAAATATCTAAAATCATTGCAGAATTGACTGCTCTTTTTTTAGAATAAAAATTAGGTCAAAAGAATAAAACCTGTCGTTATCCAAGAGGATAGGAGGACGGATGATTCGTATCGGAAATTTCCCGGATTCTGTCAATGAATACGCAGCAAGATCGGTGGCAGGTCTTGTTCTGGCTCTTAGTTTGGCTACTCTGTTCACGCAATCGATTTGGTTAAACCTCGTTTTGTTCTACGGTTTTAGCGCCCGTGTTTTGTACGGACCGAAATTTTCACTGTTCGCAAAACTCGCGATTTATGGGATCGTTCCTCTGTTTCATTTAGGAGATCGGCCCACACCCGGTCCGCCAAAACGTTTCGCACAAGCGAGCGGCTTATTGTTTAGCCTAACATCGCTTATGCTACTCTTTCTCGGACAAGTTTTTGCGTTTCAAGTTGTGCTCGGAATTTTGTCTTTTTTTGCCGCGCTGGAATCGATCGTCGGTTTTTGCGCCGGTTGTTTTGTGTTCGGATATCTGATGCGTTGGGGAGTGATTCCGAAAGAAGTTTGTGAAAAGTGTAACAATCTCACATTCACCACGAAGAATTGATTTTACAAACTTGTCCGCAAGGTCGATTTTAAGAAGATCGCTTCCATAAGCTGAATTTATTATTGTCGAATCGCTAATCAATCAAAGGAATCCTATATGTCTAAAGAAAGTTACTATGTACCCGACGACCTAAAAAAATTCGGAAGTATCGGAGAATTTCAGCCCGATCTTGCTAAGAAGTTTTTTGATTACTACGGAGACGTTTTTGCGGACGGAGCTTTGACGGCGCGAGAAAAATCACTGATCGCCCTCGCGGTTTCTCACGCGATTCAATGTCCATATTGTATCGATGCTTATACGACAGATACTCTTGAAAAGGGCGTAAGCGAAGCGGGGTTGATGGAAGCGGTCCACGTCGCTGCTGCGATTCGCGGAGGAGCTTCTCTCGTACATTCGGTTCAAATGATGAATAAGGTCAAAGAACTCGGGATGTAGACTTAGAAGAAGTTTTTGGAGAAAGAATGATGAAGTCCTTGCAGTCTCGAGAAAGTGAACTGGTTTCTCCGGAACGACAGTTTGGCGTGTTGAAGGAGATTTTTACCAAAAAAAAACTTCCTTCCTTCTCGGAGAAACTCGACCAATCCGGAATCGGAACTCTCCATCCGATCCCCACCGAAATTTTTCAGATGAATCTCGGTAAACTCTGCAATCAAACCTGCAAACACTGTCACGTAGACGCTGGGCCGGATCGGAAAGAAAGTATGAGCAAGGATACGATGTTTCACTGTCTGAGTGTTCTTGCTACAAATTCCGTTTCGATCGTGGATATCACCGGAGGAGCTCCTGAAATGCATCCGGAATTTCGATGGCTTGTAAAGGAGCTTCGAAAGTTGGATAAAAAAGTGTTGGTCCGTTGTAATTTGACGATTCTTCTCGCCGGAACACGTTATGCAGATCTTCCTCAATTTTACGCCGAAAACCAAGTGGAAGTCGTTTCCAGTCTACCTTACTTTGAAAAAAGAAGAACGGATTCTCAGAGGGGGGAGGGGGTTTTTGATCGTTCGATCGAGGCTTTAAAACGTTTAAACGCGGTCGGATACGGAATTCCGAATTCGGGTCTCGTCCTAAATCTTGTCTACAACCCCGCTGGCGCTTTTTTGCCCGGAGCTCAAAATTCACTCGAAAAGGAGTTTAAGAGTTCCCTTCGAAAAGAACACGGAATCGAGTTCAATTCTTTATTCACAATTACGAATATGCCGATTTCTAGATATTTGGAATATCTGCAAGAAAGCGGGAATCTTGAGAATTATCTGGAAAAACTCGTAACCTCCTTTAACCCATCCGCCGCGTTAGGTGTTATGTGTAAGAACACTCTGAGTGTTGGATATGACGGAACTCTTTATGATTGCGACTTCAATCAGATGTTGGAGTTGACGGTGGAAAGTGAAATTCGAAATATAAGAGACTACGACGGAGATCTTTTAAACAAAAGAAAAATCAGAGTCGGCGATCACTGTTACGGTTGTACTGCGGGAGCGGGTTCGAGTTGTGGAGGGGCCACCGCTTGAAACTCTAACCGTACCTCAAAGTTGAGAGGAAGTGCAACGAGAATTGTCATTAGGCGAATTTTGTCGGAGTTTCTACACGGGGATTTGTGCATGCAAAATTAGAATTCTGTGATAGAGGAAAGTTCGCCGAGATTTTTTTGATCCCCGCCCTCCACCCGAAAATCGAATAACCTGACCCGCAAGTTTAGAGGAGATACAACAAGAATGGTCTCGAGACAAGGGTTTTGTAGGAGTTCCTACGTGGGATTTTTTTCTTGCGAAACGTTTGATTTTGTGATAGAGGAAAGTTCTCCGGAATTTTTCCGCCACCCACCCCACCACCCGAAAATCGGGCGGGGCGCGCGACTTTTTCGGAAAAATTGTCGTAGTTCCGACAGATTCTTCTTAAAGGTTCTTTCAACTTGTGGGTAGGATCTTGTTTAAAACTGGGGTGAATAGTCGACTTCGATGTCCTTTTCCTTGTTTCGTTCGATCCTTGTGATTCTATCCAGGGTGAGAAATTTTTCCTGATTGGTAACGACCGGAGTTTGGAGATTTTGATTAAAATGAAGAAAAGACTTTCCTTCTTCCAGTCTCGATTTCACAAAAAGATCATGATTCAATTTTCTTTTTTCGACGATTCGATTGAGTTCTTCTGAAAGGGAGAGGAGATTCTGAAACGGATTTTGCAAAAGACCCGAATCCAAATCAAAGCCGATGGAGTTCCTACAGTTACCGATGGCTGCAAGTGTTGTCGTTCCGGTTCCGAGAAACGGATCCAAAACCAAATCTCCTTTGAGAGAATACATTTGGATGATCCGATTCGCGAGTTCCAACGGATACGCTGCGCTCCTTTCCCTTCCTGCGAGCGAATCCAAACCTTGTTTTTTTCCCTTAAAATCCCAAAGATCCGAAAACCAGAGGTTACGCTCCTCCCAAAAAAAGGCGCTCTGCGCTCTTGCTAATTTCTCTTGTTTGGATGAAAACTTTCTTTTATTTCCTTTTCTGAATATTAGAATATGCTCATGTTCTAGAGTGACGTACGCCCCGGCCGGCAACATGCCGGAACCCATGAATTTATTGGGTGAATTTGTCTGTTTTCGCCAGAGAATTCCCGGAAGACTTTGAAAACCGAAAGAATTACAAGCTTGAATCACACGGCCGTGATTCATAAAAATTTGAAAACCTGAATCCGCTTTTCTGGTCGCGTCGCCGATATTGACCACGAGAAAACCGCCTTCCTTCAAAACACGAAACGATTCTTTCCAAACCTTGTCCAACTCCAGGTGCATCTTCTCAAAGGAGATATGCGGATTTGCGGAAATATTTTCTCGGATCGAATCCGAAAAACCGAAAAAAAGATCATCCCACATTTCAATCATCGGATACGGAGGAGAAGTAAGAATCAAATCCAGGGTTTCGGAATCGATAGGAAATGGGTCTCTCGAATCTCGATTCAAGATTTGATGGATTGTCCTCTTCATAACTCAATCTATAGAATTCTATCGATCCGTTTCTCTGTCCACTCAAAACAACGGAGACTTCTGTGATGAAACGACAACTTTTGTTTTTATCCTCCTCCTTTTCGTTTTTTATCGGACCGATCTCTTTTCTATCGTACGGAGCGCTTTTTCTTTTTTGGAAAAGGATACTCGGTATTTCCGGAATCGTTTTTCTCTCCGTCTATTCGGTTCTTTTTTTGCACGGTCCTCTTTTTGGTTTTTAAAGAGGATGAAATTTCGGAAGAGAAAAACGGATGGATCGGGATTTGGATCTGAGGAACCCTATTTCGTCTAACGGCTCTTCTGAGGTTTCCGGTTTTGGAAGACGCCTGTGCTCGATTTTTATGGGACGGCATCCTAACTCTGGAAAGTGGAACACTGTATGGAAAAGTCCATCATCCTTTTTTTCAAATGAAAATATTCCTCCTATGGTGTAGAAATCCTGAGTTGTATCAATCATCCCGAGGTGCCGAAGATCTACGGGACTGTACTGCAAAATTTATTTTGTGTCCCTGCGTTTTTCTTTCCGGGATCTTAGTGGGGTTTGAAATGTTTTTATTTTTTGATATAGATCTTAGGCTAGTGGAATTAACGAAAAAATTTCACACAAAAAGAGTTTCGAATTCTTTTTTGATTTCCTATGTTGAACATAGAAACTGATATCCGAGCGCATCCTGATATTTTAGGATTGGTCTTTCTCGCCGGAGCCTATTTCTACATCGAAAGAAAAAAAATTGGATCGCGGGAGTTTTATTTGGAATCGCCTGCAGGATTAAAATCTTTTTCTGGATTTTAGTGCCCTTTTGTTCTATACGAAACAAAAGGATTTCTTTTCTGCTCGGATTGATTGCCGCGTTCTCCCCTCCTTATTTTTTTTTGGCTCAAGGAGTAATTGGTCGAGACGGGCTTTCGATTTTTCTGGAAAGCTGAGAGTTTAATTCTTCACTTTACACTTTTCTAAAGTGACTTTTAGGAAAGTTCTCGCAAGGGCCTTCTTGGTCGGAGGTAGTTTTTTGTCTCGGGCTTTGGGGGGGATCGGTTTTCATTCTTTGAAAAAATACGTTCGTGGAGAAGAGAAGGCCCTTTCCGAAAGTTTTCTTTGGTTCTTTCTTTTGAGCCCGGTCGTCATCCGTGGTGTTTGCTCCGGCCACCCTTCTTTTGGATCCGAACTTCTTTGATCCCAGGACTCATTTTTTCGGGTGTAGTGGTTTGTTTTGTCCTACCTTCTCCGGGAAGACACTTTCCTCTACAAAACTCCAATTGTATGAAATCCGCTCTGGATTCTAATATTGAAGTATTTTTTCCTCGGAATCTCTTTTATTATTCCAATATTTCTCGCGGAATGATTATTTTTTAAGAAAAATATCTAATATATAATACATGAAAGTATGCTATAATGAAATTATAATTGACTTTCTAATATATTAGAAGAATCCTCTGCTTGGCGAGTTCTTTACTGGATTCGTCCTAACTCTAACTTTCTCTGAAAAAGACCCTTTTCCACCCCGGGGGCCCCGGGTTTTTTTTAAGAATGGGGAAAGCGAAATTACAGAGTGAAATCGAAAAGTAAGAGAAGATAGAGGCTCCTTTAGCAAACAATGACGGTTCGAAGTTTAGACAATTCAGATTCGAGATCTTCGGAAAAAGTTCCGGATGATTTTTTGACCAGTTTTCTCGGGGATAAAATTCGAAAGCGAAGATTGGAGTTGGGGCTTTCCATGGAAAAGGTCTCTCAAATCGCCTCGGTCAGCCGCGGAATGTTGGGTCTGATTGAAACCGGAAAAACGACTCCCAGTATCGCCATTCTCTGGAAGTTATCTAAGGCGTTGCGAACCCAGGTCGCCGAATTTTTACCCGACGTTTCGTTGCACACCCCCAAGGTCTTTAAAAGGCAAGAATCAAAGATTCTAAGCCTATATAAAGAAAAGTTGAGAGCTCGTGTTTTGTATAAAGATCCCGAAAATCACCTCGACTTTTTGGAAGTGGAACTGGCTCCGGGAAATTTTCCTCCGCCGGTTTGGTTTCAGAAACAGAAATCACAGACCGTTTCTCTGGTCCACGGCGAGATCGGTTTTGTTTTTGGCGGAAAGAAGAATCTCCTCTCTCCGGGCGATACCGCGGTCTTTCTTGCAAAGGATCTCCAAGAAATTTTCAATCCTTCTCCTTCCAAAGCACTTCTCTTTTGGATCAGCTCTTCCGTAAATCTCTAAGGTTAGGATCCTCTGCGGATCCAAATCCTTTCTCTTTCTGATTGATATCGAATTATAATTTTAGATTTTCCTGTTGGTTTTAAATTCTGATTTTCTTTTTGACGAAATGAAGAATCCAATGTTGTTCAACTTGTCAAAAGATATGTCCTGTATGATAAATATCAATTCTGCTAAAACAGAAATCAATTAAAATTCTTTAACTCCAATCCGAACTTTGGAAGATCTCCTTTGGGCATTGAAACCCCGCAGGAAGGAAATCAATAAAAGGAAATATACCATGAAACGCAAATTTGGTATGTTCGGACTTGTGTGATCTTTGTCGGAAGCTGCAAGCTCTCGGATAAAAAAGACGATACACTTCTTTGGGGCATTGGCCGGAATCATCACGAACGGAGTTAAAGTGAACACCGCTTGCGAGCTCGTGGTTGAATCGAATGACAACTACGACAACATCGAATTCGGTCTGGTAACCTCTACAACAATCAAACGTTGGAAGTCGGATTGGGCGGGACAAAAACCGGCGTCGATCACTGGGAATCTCATCATTCTTCAATCCAATCAAGGCGGCGCAGGGCAGGAGTTTATAAAACCGTCTAACGGTGTTTATGTTTTATCTTGGCCGAAAGGAGGCGGAACCGATATCAGCTTTAGACAAAAAGGAAACAACGACTTGTTTGAAAACGAAAAGACCGGTCTTCCGGACGGAGCAAGGACCGATACATTCTTAAAGTTGTATCGAATCGATCTCTCCAAAGATCTTGTAGTATTTGCGGCCAGTTCCGGCTCCGGCGCGGGAACTCCCGCTTCTCCAAAGCATATCCTTACCCACAAGTTCTCGGGATCTTCAGATAATTTGTCGGAATTACGACAACTCTTCCGTAAAAGTCGCGGGCCCCACCCAAATTTCGGGTGGTGGGGAGCGGTGGCGGGAAAATCCTCGGCGGAATTTCCTCTATCACAGAATTTCACTTTTCGCAAGAAAAAGTTCTCATGTAGGAACTCCTATAAAACCTTGTCTCAGGACGATTTTCGTTGTATCTACTCTTAGCTTGTGGGTAAGGTTATGCTTCAAAGGGTGGGAACTATCGAACTCTGGGTTGAGGATTGAATTGGCTTCGTTACTGGCGAGCCGACCACAAGCACGTCGCAGTTTTGGACGGGCTTATCAATACTCAATTCTTCGCCTCCGATCTAACCCCTTCCTGAACCGAAAGTTCTCCGCCTCACGACGGAACTTACTCGGTAAAAAATTTCCATACCGTCGACAATTCCGTTCTTGTTTCAACCCGTTGAAAACGTGATAAAGATCGTAAGAAATCCGAATGCGCCCGGAGTTAGCGATCTGACTTCTTCCGTTTTGAAAGCCTACGTTAGACACAATGCGACCGCCACCGAACGCGAGTTTGTCGGCACAGTCGATCGAACCAACACCTCCGAAATCGAATGAAAGAATGGTCTTGCATGGCAAAAAAACACATTCCAAAATTTTTATATAAAGAATCGATCCTATGAATGGAAAGGGATTCACGATCCCGGAGACCGCAAAAAAGCGATCACTTCCTCCTTGACCCTAAGGTTGGAAAAGGAGCGACTTGAAATCGTTGGCTCTTTGTCGAACCCCGGCGCCGGTCATAAATTACCGACTTATTCGGTTCCGAAAATTTTCGTTTCGCTGAGTTGGATTCGAAACGGGAAAGTGTTTCGTCCTCTTTCCGAAAAAACGATCGGCAGAGTCACAGACTTAGAATTGGAAACCGAGTTCGAGGACACGAGAGTTTCCCCCGGAGAACATACTTTGCTGAACGAAAACGTCATACCTTATCGGATTGGAAAAAGGGGGATTCGATTCGATTTTAGGCCGTAGTCGAACCCGATGAATTTTACGCGAGAATATTTCAACACAAGGAGGATCATAAAAAAGAATTCGGAATCCTCGGTTTGGAAGAAGTCCCAGCATACGGAGGCTTTTAAAAAAAGTATAATCTTCACGTTATACGCTCTTTAAAACGAAACGCGCGTTGGACGATTAAACTTCGAGAAGAAAACCGTCCACGGATCGGATCAATAGAAGTCCTCCCCCTTTGGGAAGTTCCTCCACTCGGAACTCGGGATGATTTTCCCAGATATCCAAATCACAAAGGATCAGATCAAACTGTTTCCAATCGGAAACGCTCGAACCCGGCTGCAGAATTTTTACCTTATCCCGTTTTAGGTTTTGTCTGATTTTGGAAGGAATCCGATCGACGGAGCCGTTCAAATCCACGATCGAAAGTTTGGAATTATAGTTGGACGCGAGTCTTTTTGCAATTTGCAAAAGAGCCAAGTCCTTTTCCGATCCGAAAAGAATGTGAATGTTTTTTACGTCTTCCAACTGTGATGAAAATAAAATTCCCGTATTACAATCAGTTTCGTTCAAAATTGTACGGATCTTTCCTCCGAGGATATCGTCCGAAAAAAAGGAACGCGCGGCGCCAATCAAAAGAAGTTTAAAGTTCCCGTCTCCTACGATTCGAATGATGTCCTTTGTGATATTCGTGGAGGTTTTGTAGATCGTTTTCAGACGGATATCCAGATCTTTCGAGAGTTCTTTTAAAGGTGTGAAACTCGAGGCCTCGTATTTTTCAGCGTGGGACTCTGAAATATTAGAATCGGGAGAAAGATGAACCGCAGTAACCTCTCTTTCTTTTTTCCTTTCAGGAAAAAGTCCATAAGCAATCTTTAATAGTTCCAGACCTCTGGAATGTTGTGCAAAAGAGATAAGAATCCCGTTTCCGGATCCGAAAAACGTTTCCTCCTTGGAAAAAAACCAATCTACAAGTTTTAGGCCGGGGCCGGTCATAACGGTCGTGGTCAAGGCCATAAGAACCATCATAGAAAAAATTTCCTCGGACAAAACTCCGAGGTCATAACCTATGTTCAGAACTATCAATTCCATCAATCCTCTCGTGTTCATGAGGATCCCGATGGAGACCGAATCTTTCCAATTTTTGCCGGACAATCTGGATGCGATCGCACTTCCGCCTAACTTTCCAAGGATCGCGACAAAAAGGATCAAAAAGAAAATCGGCCAGAGACCGGAACTCGAAAGAAGGCCGAACTTGGTTCTAAGTCCGGTGAACGCGAAAAAGAGGGGAAGTAGAACGGTGAGGCTGAAGTCTTCGATCTTATCCACCAGATTGCTTCTGAGCTCCTTCTTGTCGGGCATGACCACACCCGCGACGAACGCGCCGAATAACGCGTGTATGCCGATCGCTTCGGTGATCCAAGAGGAGATAAAGATAAAAAGAAAAAAGAACGCCGATATCGTTTTGGTCATCGATTCTTTGGTCGTGTATAGGTTACCGGCTCTTCTCATCAGAGGAAGAATCGCTTTCCACATAACTATCATATAGGTGACGGACATAAGAATTGTAAGAATTCCGGAAGAGAAGGATCCTGCGTTTACGATCGTCACGACCACTGCGAGGACACACCATGCGGTAACATCGTCCGCGGCAGCCGCCGTGATTGCAAGGCTGCCTAACGTGGTTTTGGTCCAACCTTTCTCTAAAATGATTCTTGCGAGGACCGGAAAGGCTGTGATGCTCATTCCGATACCCATAAAAAGACAAAAGGTCATAAAATCCACTTTCTCCGGTGCAAGTGGAATGTAGATAAAGTAGGCGAGACCTGCGCCCAAAAGAAAAGGAAACATGATGCTCGAGTGAGAGATTACGATCGCGGACTCGGCTTGGTTTTTTAAAATTTTGAGATCCAACTCCATTCCGATCACAAACATAAAAAGAAGAAGCCCCAGTTGGCTGAGAATTTGGAGTGTGGACAAGGATTCTTTCGGAAAAAGAAGTGAAAATCCCTCTGGAAACAAAAATCCGAGTAAGGAAGGACCCAAAAGAATTCCGGCCAAAATTTCTCCGATCACGGCGGGTTGTCCTACGAGAGTCGCCACTTTTCCGAAAAATCTCGCCGCAAGCATGATTACGATAAGCTGCAGTAATAATCTCGAAAGAGGTTGTTTGAGGTGTCCCGAAAAAATCTCACCGACCGATTTGAAATCGAGTAATCCGGGTCTTTCCAAAACGTTTTGGATCTGATTTTTTTTCTGATCTCCGGAATTCGTTTCGGAAACCTGAGAAGAATGAAAGTTCTCCTTTTTCGGCTCCAGGTCTTTTCCGGACTGCAGGATAAAGGCGAGAGAAAAAACAAAAGAGAAAATTAGAAAAATGTAAAATACCGATATTTTTTTCATTCGGGGAATCCTGTCTTGAGAGCAGTTTCTTCGCGAATTCTGGATTCGTCATTCAGATTTTAATTTGGATTTTGAGCTTTCAGGATTGAGACTTTTATCGTTTTACTTTTCGGAAATTTCGGATTTTAAAAAAGAAACACTTTTCTCTATAGATTGGAGGAGTCGTATTTTATTCTTTCCGAAGAGTAAAACGAATCGTTCTTAAAATCGACTTCGTTTAACAAATGCGACTACTGCGGAGGGGAGGACAGTAGGGATTCTTCTTGGAGAATTTTGGATGCGAGTTTTGCCGCTTCCAGAGGAGCAGCCGGTTGTCCCGTCGTACGGACTCGGGTTAAAATCAACCACCTCTTTCCATCTTTTTGAAATAAGGCCCAGAACCAAGAGTTCGCTTCTTCTTGATTGTAGTAAAAGGACGAATCCGATTTGTATTCTTCGATTCCGTTCCAGTTTCCGGGGAGGTCGTGGCTTCCGCTTGCGTTGGAAAGAGATCCTGCTTCTCGTTTTAAAAGACCGAATACGGTCTGGATCGTTTTCGGTCGGAAGGTCGGATTCGATTCTTGCAGACGCGTTAGGAAATCAACGAACTCGGAAGGGGAAATCGTATAGGATCCGTCGAGCCAAAAGGAACTTCTTGAGATCGGCACCGGACTTGAGAAAGTGTTTCCCCTTTCCAAAAGTTGTTTTCCTTTTTCGGGACCGATATCGTTCCAAAGTTTTGCAAAATACCAATGCACCGAATATTCAAGCGCCGACCTTAGATTTTGATCCTTTTGCCACCGGATATAAGGATGTCTTGTTTTATCCCAGAAAAAAAGGGATTGGTCCTCTTTGAGATAACCGCCCTCCAAAGCGTTCAAAGCGATGACGGTATGAAAGAGAGAAGCCGGAGGGGATTTTAAAAAACATTCTTCTTTTTGAAAGTAGATTTTAGTTCTCGCCGTAAGATCAACTAACACGGAGCAGACGGATTTTCCGTCCCAATCGAGATTTTTTTCCGAAAAGGGCATAGGAGGAGGTGAGAATAACGTAGGCTCGGTTTTGCAGAAGGAAAGTGTAAAAACGATCCAAAGGAATGAAATTAAGAACTTCATTTGAGATCGACTCAATCAGTTTAAAATCGAGATGCCAATCAAAATTAGTGAAACTGGGAGATAAAAAAAGAAGAAGTAGAGTCTTCCCGCTTTCTTCCAGGGTTTCTGCATTTTTGGTTCTAAAAGTTCGATCAGTTCTTCTTCGCTTGCGTTGTAGAGTTCGGAGGCGTCGTTCATTCCATACAAACGCGAAGCCAGACGGAGAAACGCTTTTTCACGATTGACCTTTAGATATTCCTTACTCGCGGAAACAAGATCGGAATCGTCCGAAAAAAGATTTCGAAACACGGAAGGAATTTCGTAGAATTTTCCGATGAGAAGGCTTGAAAAACGGGTAAAAAGGCCCAGATAGAAGAGGGACGCGTATTTGACCGCCTCCATTTTTAAACCGAAGACGATGATAAAACAAACCAAGTAAGCCCCGTAACCGAGGACGAGTCCTGATCTTTCGAAAAAACGATTCCAAAATACTTCTTTGTCGAATTCTAAATCAATGGATTCCAGGGAGGCGACTGCGGCGGTTTTGTCTTGGGTCATCGGGTAAATTAAGAAAAAGGAATATTCTCGGTTCTTCTATCCATCCAAAATTCTACACTCGAAATGACAAATCAATTCGAGCCGCTCCGTTCTCATTTTACAAAACATCCGGCTTCCGGGAAACAAAAAGGAGGTTTGAGAATTCTCATCTTCCGGGATGTTTTTTTCGTGAAATTCTAAAAGATTCGCCGTTCTTCGCTGCTTGGGAAGAGGCGGGGTCGGGGGAGACATAACCAACAGGAAGGCAACTTTGTTTTTTAAAAAATGAGTCCGATCTTTCCTTCTTCTTTTTCTTCAGGGGGAAAAGAGCGGGAAGACCGAAAATCTTTTCATACGAGGCCTCCTGGATGTCGACTGCACTCAAAAGAAAAGAAAGAAAAATTCAAACCGGAGAATTCTGGACCTCCCGCCAGAGACAATCTCACTCCATTCATTATAGCGTAAGTTACCGCGCCTCGTTCAAACCGGAACTTCCCGCGTTCTTTTTGGATAAATATCTTTCCGGAAATAAGGGAGTTGTTTTGGATCCGTTTGGAGGAAGAGGAACCACTTCGATCCAAGCAAATCTCGAAGGACATACCGCGATTCACAACGATATCAGCCCGATGTCTTTGTTTCTTGCGAAGTCCAGACAGATCGTTCCTTCCATCGAAAGTATGGAGAAAATTCTTTCTGGTCTGAATCTAAAAAAGAAAACCGCCGAAGAAAAGGAAGACAAGGACCTTCTTGCGTTCTATCACAAAGACACTTTGAACGAGATCAAAAATCTCAAGAGAATTCTCGCAAAGGACGGAACTCCTGAAATTCAATACATCGGTGTCACGGCGCTCTCTCGTTTGCACGGACACAGCGACGGATTTTTTTCGGTTTATAGTTTTCCTCAGATTTCCATTCCTCCGAGCGCTCAGAAACGCAACAACGAGAAGAAGGGGATTCGTCCCGAATACAAGGAGATCAAGTCTAGAATTCTACAGAAGATGAAACGGGATCTAAAAACTCCGCTTCCTCCCTTCTATCACGAGTTTTCCGGAAGAAACCGTTATACGAATCATTCTTCTCTCCATCTGGAATCACTGGAAGATTCGGTTACCGATCTTGTCATAACGTCTCCGCCTTTTTTAGATAAGGTGAACTACGAAGAGGACAACTGGCTTCGATACTGGTTTTTAGAGATCGAACTTCCGGACCATAAGAAGCCGAGTATCTTCTCGACACTTTCCGGTTGGACCGAGTTCATTCATGGAACTTTGGAAGAGCTTTCCCGCGTTCTCAAACCTGAAGGTGTTTGTGTGATGGAAGTCGGAGATATCAAAAAGGGAAGAACCGTCTTTAATCTGGACGAATATGTGATCCAAGCCGCGAACAAAACGGGTTTAGAATGGGAGACCACGTTTATCAACGATCAGAAGTTTACAAAACTTTCCAACTGTTGGAACGTCTCGAATAACGAAAAAGGAACCAACTCGAATCGTTGTGTCGTGTTTCGAAATTATAAATAGAAGAATGTGTGGGAACTCCTATGGTTTCCCGAAACGTTTTTCTAAAAAAAAGATGGGGTCTTTCTACAATTTTTTGGCCGCATCCGCTGCGCGGTCGGGCCGCTCCGGGCTCGCGAAGTCTCGCTCGGTCTAAAACGCGACAAAGTCAATTTTAAGAAGTTCAACGTTTTCCGAAGCAGCGCGTTTTAGACTAAACCCTTCGTGTCCCTTGCGGTGTGGGAACTCCTTCGTTTTCCGGTAACATTTTGATCGGAACCCGACCCAAATGATCCTCTTTGAATTGCATTTTGGGTCCGGGCCGTACGATGGCGGGAGATCTGCCCGGAGAGGGGGTAGCGTAAGACGCTTTGCGGCTGCAGCGAGGGGGAGACTTCCCCCTAATCATTCAACTTTCATTTTTTACGAATTCTGTCCCTTTTTAGAAGCTTTCCCCTTCACCAATTTCGTAATTCTTCCGAACTTGAATACAGAAGAGGGTTACCGGATTATGATGCGCTCACTCTGGACTGCGGCTACGGGTATGATTGCCCAGCAATTCCATATCGATACGATTTCGAACAACTTGGCGAACGTGAACACGACCGGTTTTAAAAAGAACCGCGCGGACTTTGAAGACTTGGTCTATCAACATCAGGTTTTGGCCGGAACTCCGGCCACTTCCGTAAGTGAAATTCCTACGGGAGTGAATGTCGGTCACGGGGTTCGTGCCGCGGCCTCTCAAAAACTTTTCGAGATCGGTTCCTTCCAAGCGACCGGAAACAAACTGGATATGGCGATTACGGGTGAGATGGGATTTTTCAAAATCCAGATGCCGGACGGTAGTTTTGCATTCTCCAGAGACGGATCGTTTAAGATCGACTCCAATCAACAGGTTGTGACGTCTAACGGATATCTTCTGGAGCCTCCCCTCATTCTTCCCGAAGGCGCCATCTTAAATACTCTTATGATCTCCGAACAAGGAGAAGTTACCGTAAAGGTCGGGGCTGACATTCGCCCGATAGTCATCGGTCAGGTCGAACTCTATCGTTTTGTAAACCCTGCAGGTCTCACCGCAATCGGAAAAAACTTATTCCAAGAAACCATGGCTTCCGGTCCCGAAATTCCTGGGACTCCGGGAATGGAAGGTTTTGGAAACGTCCTTCAGGGTTTTTTAGAGATGAGTAACGTGAAAATCGTGGAAGAGATGGTGAACATGATCGTGGCCCAAAGGGCTTACGAATCCAATTCGAAGGCGATTCAAACCTCGGACAACATGCTCTCGACCGCGATTTCACTCAAGAGATAAGAATTTTATAAATTTCTTATGAAGATCGCAACAACGCTCCTCTTTCTCATTTTGTTTCTAAATCCTCTTTGGGGACGGGGAGTTTCCGGAATTTATCTAAAAGGTCGTGCGGTTGTGGAAGGGGACGAGGTTCTTCTTTCCGCCATCGCGAGAATTCCGGACGGCCTCGAAGATCGAGTCATTCTTAAAAATTTAAAAAAACCGGTCTTTGTGGGCACCAAGGAAATTCTGAACGTCTACAGGGATCTGGATCCGATCGTGACAGGAAAAGAAACGCTGGTTCTCCCTCTCAATCACACTCTGGCAATTTCCGAAATCACCGATTCCCTCTCGAACGAAATCAAAAAGAAACATCCGGGAGAAGAATTTCGTCTAACGTTCTTATCCGGTGAAACCAAGGTTCCCTCCGAAGGAGTCGAACTTCGCTGGGCCAATCTTTCCTCCCGTCTTCATCCGGGACAAGTGATGGCCTCCTTGGAAATTTTTTTTCAAAATCAGAAAGTGCACACTTTAAGAATTCGATTCCAAGTGGAACAAAAGGTTCGCGTTCAAAAAGCCGTCAGGTCTTTGAATAAGGGAATCAGAATCGCCGAAAACGACTTTCAGGAAGAAGAGATCCTGACTCCCGAGGAAATATTGGACTCTCCGGGAAAAGAACTCCTGGGTTCCACTCTCTTGAAGGATATGAACGTGGGTGAAATCTTCCGCAAAAAACACGTCCGCAAGATCGCAGACGTCCAAAGAGGCGGAGAAATTCTTATGGTCTATCACAGGGGTAGCCTTGTCCTCAAGACAAAAGTGAAGGCCTTGAGTTCGGGAAACATCGGGGACGAGGTTCAGGTTACCACCCATTCCAGAGAAGGGCAGATGAGAGCGAAGGTCGTGGATAAGAATACGGTGGTTACTGAATGAAATTCGAATCTGTCAAAAAGCTCTTCTTCGATTTTTTTCCGGGAATCCTCGGAGGAACGGTTTACGTTTTTTTAATATTATTCCTTTTTATCGAGGACGGATCCAAGCTGAGAGCTCAGGATTCCTCCCTCTGGACCGACAAAAACCCATATTCGGTACGACAGAATATCAAAGTTGGGGCTCCGATCTATATCCGAATCACGAACGGACTTCAGGCGGAGTTCGAACTCGAGTCCAACGCCGACGAAACCCTGACCCTCAAGGCCATGCCCGACAAAAAAATCATTCCCGACATGCCTTCGTATAACAACGATCGTACGATTACGCGCAAAAATAAGGGTAAGATCAAATCGCTCGGAAAGATCAAAGGAAATCTAACCGCGCTCGTAACCTCGGTCGATCCCAATACGGGACTTCTTACGATTCAAGGTCAGAAAGCGAGCGTGATCAACGGGGAAGAGAATAGCCTGATTCTCGGGGGAACGGTAGCCCCTGAGTTTGTCGAAAAGGATTCTTCCCTGAATTCGGATAAGATCGCAAATTTGCAGATAACATACAGCGGTAGAATCAATCCAAAACAGGTGATTCCTCCGATCGCCCTCAAAACCGTCTCCAATCCGGACGGATCCGTGACAATCAAGGCCGAACTTTCAGAAGAGGAAAAACAAAGGCTGATCCTGAATCAGCTCAATCGCCTTTTAGGGGAGTCACAATGAAATTTAAATATTCCATATTCTTTATATTATTTTTATCCCTGCTTTCTGCATTGTCCGGAACCGAACTTCGATTGAAGGACATCGCGAAAATAGAAGGGGTTCGTGAAAATCAAATCACTGGGTACGGAATCGTGGTCGGCCTTCCCGGAACAGGCGACGGCAAAACACCTCTGACTTCCGAAAGTATGAAAAACTACCTCAAAAATCTCGGAGTAGAAGCCAATCTAAAACCGGATCAAACGAGAAACATCGCATCCGTTCTCATCACAGCGACGATTCCCACCTATGCGAGAAAAGGTGATAAGTTAAACGTTGTGGTCTCTTCGATCGGAGACGCAAAGTCCCTGGAAGGGGGAGTTCTTCTCCAGTCTCCGCTGAAAACCGCGGGGGATAAAACCTTTGCCGTGGCGTCCGGAGTGATTTCCTTCGGCGGAAGGCAGGAACAGGAACGAGGATCCGGCGCACGCGGAAACAAAAAGACGGTCGGTCTCATTCACGGAGGAGCGATCGTTGAACAAGAGTTAGATCAGAATTTTTATGCTTCGGAAAGGGTACAAATTCAACTGGACAATCAGGACTTTACTACCTTGAACGCGGTGATCACTCAGATTCGATCGATTCTTCCCGGAAAACATGGAATCGGTCCCGAGTCGGTAGTTCCGGTTTCTCCTTCGGAAATCAATATCGTCCTCGGGAAAACCTTTGAAAATAAATCGGACTTATTCTTAACTTTATTAAGCGACATCGAAAATCTTACGATAGAAACCCAGGTAAAACCGAAGGTTGTTATCAACGAAAGGACCGGTGTAATCGTAATGGGCGGTAATATCACGATCGAAGAAGTCGCGGTTTCGCGATCGGGTTTGCATCTTTCCGTAACGGATAAAAACAGAAAACGCAACTGGCTCGGAAAGGAACAGGAACCCGTAAAAAGTTCCTTTCTTATCGAAGAGTCTACAAGCGTGGGCGACGTCGTGGAAGCTTTGAACAAAGTGGGCGCTTCCACGAGAGATATCATCGCAATTTTAGAAGCTCTCAAAAAATCGGGGGCCTTACACGCCGAACTGGAGATCCAATGAAAATCGATTCTATCAACGATTATACAAACAAGTTAAATCTTCTTGAGAAGTCGGAAGTCCGTAGTCTAATCAACGCCGAAAACGCAAGTAAGGGAAAACAGAACGTCTCTTTTCCGGATCAGCTCCGGGAGGAATTTAACGAAAAACTCTCCGGTAAGATCAGCTCCTCCGAAATCCGTCTTCCTCACAACATCAAAGAGGAGATTCAAGCTGACCCTTATCGCAAAAAATTGTATTCGGCATCGGTGGAATTCGAATCGATCTTCGTAAAGATGATGTTAACCGAAATGAAAAAGACCGTGGAAAAATCGGGTTTGATCGACGGTGGACACGCTGAAGAAATTTTCGAAGATATGCTCTACGACGAATATGCAAAAAATCTTTCTTCCAATTCCTCGCTCGGGCTCGCGGAACAAATCTATCAATCTCTCGCTTCCAATCTTCCTCCCGTAACCGGTCTCAAAAAATTGGATCAAAAAGTCTGATCGGCCTTAGCCGATCAGGTCGGTAAATTTAATCGTATCCAAATCGTTCTGAAGTTTTTCTTCAGTCTTCTCCACCTTGGATTGAAGATTGGAAGGAAATAGTTTTAATCCCGCGTCCCCAGTCAACAGAGGTTCCGGAATTTTCCGATAAATGTCGCCTACGCTCAAATCCGCCGATGCGGCAATAGGAACGTATTCGTTTTTTTTCGTTTCCGATAAGAATCCCAATTCGCATAGTTTTTTTGTAAGAACCGGAATTTCTTCCTCTTTCAAACGGGAAATGAGAGCGATTTCGTGCGAAGAGGATGGAATTTTTTTATCCTTCTGAATCTGATACGCGGATTTCAAAGTAAGGATCAGCTTTCTAAATTCGTTGCTCGTGGAAGAATGCATTGATTCCAAGGATTGAAGAGGCGCCAGATATCTTTCCTTAAATTGTAGCGAAGCTGTGATTTCCGCTCCGAATAATACGATTAGAGAAAGTGAATATACTCCCAATAAAAAGATAGGGATTGCGGCTAACGCTTTGTAGATGATCATCGTCGTTTCGCTGAACGAAGAAAGATAAACTTGAAATCCCCAGAGAAAAATCAAAAAAATTACACCCGTCACCGCGGCGCCAACCGAAGAAGCTTTGAGAGGAACTTTTGTATTCGGAATTAGAGAATATAGACTCAAAAAAAAGAGCCAGATTCCGGAAAGCGGAAAAAGAATTCTTAAAAAGGAGTAGATCGAAAAGACGCTGTCTCCTCCCGTTACAAGCGTCGTTGAAAACTTCTGATCCTTGGATTCAGTGATACTGATCGTCCTGTATTCGCCCACGTTTAACATTCGGATTTTTCCGTTTTCCTTTCTTTCCAAAAGGAGATTGGCCCAGAGTTTACCGTTGAGGGGAGTGTAAAAAGGATTCCAGTGATCGCCCTCATCCGTGGATATCAGGATGTGACCGAGGCTGTCCATGGCGAAAAGTTCCATCGTATCCGTTCCGGTAAAGGACCAGATCCGAATAAAATTGTATCGTTTGTGACTGGTTTCGATCCAGCTGTTTCCGCCGTCCTTGGATCGGTAGATGACCCCTCTTTCTCCCGCTAAAAAAATGTCTCCGTTTTCGGTTCTATGAATATCATGAAAGGATAAATGAGTCAAACGGTTCGGATAGAAGGTAAAACCTTTGTCGTTGCTCGTCCAGACCGTTCCCGATTCGTCTGCGATATAACCGTTTAACGGATCCGGAAAATAGACTTTGGACGCGTTCATTTTCAATCTGTCTTTGAAAATCGGTTTAAAAGAGATTCCTTCGGGAATGTAATGGAGAACTTCACCATTCTTGAATACAATAAAAATATTGTTTTCGTCCACAACCTCGATGTCTTTGAGTTCAACACCTTCCAAGGAAGTCAACGTCCAAACCGAGGATTCTATCGGCTTTATGAGAAGGGCCCCTTTTTGGGAAAGGACATAGATGATTCCGTCCCGAATTCTAATCTTTAAAAAATCGGAGGCTCCGATATCCGGTTTTTTGCAAAAGTCGAGTCTTCCTCCTAAATTATCCAAACATTTCATGTTTTCAAAATCGATCTCGTCTTCGCGGATTGAATATTCTCTCTTTAGATTTGAATCCATTCGGAACAACGTTCCATTCTCACCGCTCACCCAAATTTTTTCAGAAGAATCCTTTTCCATAGAAAAGTAATGAGGAGGTCTGAAAAAATCTATGGTCTTTTCCGCAACACCTTCGCCGATTACAAATAGAAGAGGCCCGATCGCCAAAACAAAAAAATAAAAAACCAATTTTTGAAATAAGGACCGATTGGATTGAATTTTCCAAATCCCGTTGAAGGCGTTTTCGAGAGAGCGTAAAACCGCAGTCGCGGAAAATACAAGAATGACAAAACCGATGGCTCCGATCTGTGACGCGGTGTCGATCAAATCGCCGATCGCTTCCAAATAGGTGTTGATGTCGACGTTGATATTACTTTGCAGAATGAAAGTGTTGATCGTATCAAAAATTTCCTCTTTTCGATTTTCCAAACCGGAGGTAATCGTGATCAAGGAGAGAGCTACGGTCAACATGGGAATGAGCGAAACGATCGTGGTATAAGAAATTCCGGAAGCCTGCATCAGACAATCGTCTTTGATAAAACGATACGCGGAACCGACGATGACCCTCAAGAAAAGTACGAAGTAACGTAAGAATCCTCTTTCAGGAATCTTTTCGGAGTCGGTCAGCCAACCCGGTTTTAAAAAATGTAACATCCTTCATTCTACCTTGAAGCTGTACAGTACCATCGACGATGTCAACGGTCTGTCTTTCTTTTTGAATTTGCTTTTCCAGTGATAGATTCCGATACGAATCCATTTCCAATAATCGCACCAGGAACGGAAACTACCTCTGGATTTGAGTAACTTTGCCGAGAGAGAAAAGTCGACTCCGGGATACGTGATATGATCGGTAAAACCGGATTGATCAAGAATTTTTTTCAGATTGGATTCGGAATAATAATAAAAATGTCCCGGAAGATAGTAGTGATAACTGGGACCCGCTTCGAGCGCCTGCCATCCTTCGAAGTTTGCGGTTTGAAGAAGAAGAAGGCCTCCGGGTTTTAGAATCCGATTTAGTTTCGCAAAAACATGCAAAGGTTCGGAGAGGTGTTCGATCACTTCGATCAGGGTGACTACGTCAAAAAAATTTTCAGGAAGAGCTGCGTCCAAGAATTCTCCGGTAAAAACCTTAAATCCTCTGGATTGTGCGACCTCGGCCGAAAAAGGAGAAATTTCGACTCCGGTCACTCCGAAGCCTGCTTCCTTGGCGCAGTTTAAGAATCCGCCGAAAGAACAACCCACGTCTAAAAATTCTCCCTTAGTAGGTTTGAATTTTAGAATGTTTTTGATCCGGGCTTTCCAAACATAACGATCGAACTTTTCTGTTTTTCTTTCGTCTCTGTAGGAAAAATCGGCGGACCCACTATAATATTCTTCCGTATACAAATCGGAAGCTTCCGGTCTCGGGAATTGCGTTTGTAAGCCGCAGGAAGTGCATAAGAATATCGGTATATTATAATGGTTGAATGTAGAATTATATAGGAATTCCCAGCTGCTTTTCCGGCAACAAGGACAGATTTCGTCTAAAGTTTGGCTAGGAAAATCCAATGACAAATCCTTTCTTCGAGTTTTCCGAGAGGAGTTCGCTCTGTGTATCCGAATTCCACTTGGGAAAAACCGTTCAGATCTTGTTTTAATTCTTCCAGGGTATAAAATCGCGAATAGGCGCCTTTGAGATCGGGGGTTTGGATCGTTGTTCCTTTTGCCTGAAGGTGTGTGTCGCCGACAGCGCGGACGGATCCTGCAAGATATCCACCGGGTTTTAGGATTCTTTTTTTCTCGTCTAAGATCTGTTTTGCGAGTTCGACTGTGTTGTAATGAAGTACTCCCCAACTTACGATTAAATCGAAGAAGGAGTTTTCAAAAGGGAAGGGCGGATTTCCGGTCACCGATGCGTTTACAAACGGATAGTCTTTTGAAATTGTCCGGACAGAATTCTCCGTATAATCCGTCGCAAAGACTTGATAAGCGAATTCGTTTAACAAAAGAGAATGTCTTCCGGAACCGGCTCCGAAATCCAAAGCCTTTTGGGGAACTGAAGATCCCTCCGAATCCGCTTTGATTTTGGAAAGTATTCTTACCAGGTTTTCATCCGGATATGCGAGTCTGGATTTGTTTCGTGTATAATGTGTGTTCCACGCCGACCGGGAAGACGGTTCAGACGGATTCAAACTTGCCTTCCAGTCTTTTGTGCACGGAGGTTTTCCATTCTTCCAGACTTTGATTGTTTTGTTCCGGCCCTAAGAGTGCAATGCTCCGGGTGCGCGCCGCATTCCCTTCGTTTGTTTTTAGGACTTCGCCAGTTTGTTTCCATTTTAGATCGAAGATAAGTTTTTCTTTTCCTAAGGTTTCAAAAGAAGAATGTTCCACGAACTTGGATTTTCCTTCCGGAGGAGCGGAAAAAAATACTCCTCCGTATTTTTTGGGAACTTCGAAATAGGAAAGAAACGGTTTGATTTTTTCTCCGACCAAAACCCGAATCAGATTTTCGAAATATTGAGTTCCGAAGTAGTTGGGAATGAGAAAGTCCGCTAAAAATTCTCCTCCGACTTCCGGGACCGCTTCGATGAGAAAAATTTCTCCGAGAGGATTGATTCGAAACTCGGCTACAAAGGGACAGTTGTTCATCTTTGTCGCGGCGACGAGGGCTCTACAGTTGAGTAGAATTTCTCCCACGAGTTCCTGATGTAAAAAGGGAAGTGTATGAGCGATTTCTAAATAAGGCGTGTAAGAAGTTACGTCCTTGTGAGAGATCGATGCCGGAAAGAATTCCTTGTTTTGAACGAGGCCGCAAACCGTAATCTCAAATCCGGGAATGTATTCCTGCGCGATCCATTCTTCTTTTTCCGTTGTGTTTGAAGAAGTTTTTTTCTTGGATGAGGTTTTGGTTGCGGGAAGTTTTTTTTTGGACTTTAGATAGTGTTCCCATTCTTCCGGTTGATAAAAGGTATGAATTCCTTCTTTGCTTTTTCCCCGCGCCGGTTTTAAGACGAATGGAAATTGAGTTTTTGAAATTGCTGAATGGAAATCGATTCTTTCCGGAACTAAAATTCCGACCCTTCGGGCTGCTTCATTGAGAAGATTCTTATCGGAGCAAATTTCAACGGAGTCAAGGGGCGCATAACGCAGTTTCATCTTATCGGCGATATACGAAGTTGTGTAGGTCGCTTTCCCGTAGGAGCGCGTTCCCACTCCGACGATCCGACCTTGCAGAGGAAGTTCGGAAGCCGCCTTAAGAATTTTACGATATTCTGTTACGGATTCTAAAATACGAAGGGAAGCGAGGCCGAGTCCCGGTGCACGATCGTTTTGATCCACTGCGATGACAGTGTATCCCAATTGGCTCGCAGAGGAGATGAGAGGTATTTGGTTGATACCGGCTCCTATGGAAAGAAAATACCCCTTCTGTTTCATTTCCCTTCGTATTTCTTTGGATCCCCTAAGAAAGTCAAAGGATTTTTAAACGCGAAGGGCGAGATTAGAGATCCAATCCTCTGCTGTCTTCGGATCGGTATAGAAGTGTTCGTTGTCTCTTCCGAACTTTTCTTCGTAAGAATTTATTTTGGTCTCGTCTTGATGAACGTGAACCGCGCCGATACAACGAATTCCGCGAAGATTTCGAAATTGCATTTGTTTGGATTCTTCAAAAAGATTCAGATATCCGACTTTCCATCCGTAGTCGGAAAGAACTTTCGGGATGATCGTACGAAATCGTTTGTGAGCTTCCAGATTCGCAGCTTCGAACCCGTGAAGATTTACGAAAATTTTGAAAACTCCGTTATCCGGTATTTTTTCGAGAGTTTCAAGAAGTGTCTTTTCCCAGAGCTCCACATCCTGCACTTCCACTTTGCCGCTGATCGTTGTGGAAATTAATTGTTTCTCGGGAATCCACCGGGTCGTCGTCTTTGTCATTTTTATCCTGAAGCGTTCCGTTTGGATGCTCGAAAATTGGACTGATCGTTTTTAAGATTGGTTGGTTCGTTCGTAAAGAATTCGAACTCCGCCGGCTTTTTTTCCATCCGGGGTTAGGTTCTGAGAAAAGATAACGAGCTTGTTTTCTCCGTCTTTCTCGAGATGGGTCTTCCATCCCCATTGTGTTTCCGGAGTTTCTCCGGCGTAATGACCGGTGAAGGAAAATTCGGAAGCGCCCGATTCTCCTTGGGAAAAAAGAATTCCGCTTCCCATTCCGAAGGTTTCTATCCACGCTGATTCGTATCGTTTTCGATCGATATGATACCCGTAGATCGCGATCCCTTCCAAGGGTTCTCCCGCGTAGCTTCCCTTGTATTCGTGAAACAAAAATCTCCCGCCTAAGATGAGTTTTATGTTTCCCGCAATCGGAGATTCGTCTGCGATCTTACCTTCTTCGAAGATCATCTGGGCGACACCCTTCCAGTCGCCGATAAAGGCTTCGAATTCCTTGTGGATTCCGGTCCGTTTCGAAGTTTCAAATTTTTCTTTGCTCATGGCGAAACAGTAGTTGAGAATTCTTCCGGGAAATCAAGAAAATTTAAACTGGATGAGTGGAAGCTTTGAATTCGTTTGTTTCCCGGTGAATCGCTGGACTGTGTGAGTTCCTACGTTTTACGGAAGTTCGAATTCTACGCTGACTCTGGCTTGGATCTTTCTTTCTCCGACGGAAAGAGGCGAGGAGTCACTTTCTCTTCCCTTCATTTGATAAACAACCAACGGATTGATGCTGGAATCCGATTCTATGATTCGAATCGGAACCACGTTTGTTTTTCCGATCGACGTAGCAAGAACAAGGGCTTTGTTTTTGGCGTCTTCCAGAGCGGCCACGAGCGCTTCCTTTTCCTGTTTTTGGGTATTGTCAGATTTGAATTCGATTCCGCTCACTTGGTTTACTCCGAGTTTTTGAATCTCCAACAGTAAATCCTTATATACTTTTATATTTCTAAGTTTGAGAAGAATCCCGGAGGATGCCAGATAAGGTCTTTGTTTTCCATCGTCCAAATATTGTCTCTGTAACGTGTAATCCGTGCTATGGATATCTTTGGAAGAAATTTTAAATTCTCTGGATAGGGACTGGATTACGTTCGTAACTCTTTGAAGATTTTTTTCCTGAGCGATTTTCGGATTTGGATCCTCCACTTCTACGGAAAATGAAATTTGAATAAAATCGGTTTCCACGACGGCGGTACCGTTACCCGAAACTGTGATGGTTTGTTTTGATTCGGAAAAGATTCCGAACCAAGGAAGGACGAATAACGCAGAAAGGATTAAGAGACGTTGAATCATGTTTGGAATTCTTTTTCGAGTTGGAATCTTTGAAAACAAAAAAAAGGCGGAAGAGAAAATCTCGCCCGCCTTTTTTGCGTGAACAAAAGAAAGGAAAGAATGAATTACATCATTCCGCCCATTCCTCCCATACCGCCGCCCATTCCCGCCATCGGGTTAGGACCGTCTTTTTCAGGTTTATCGGTGATCGTAACTTCTGTAGTTAAGATCATAGAACCGATGGAAGCAGCGTTTTGGAGAGCGGAACGAACCACTTTCGCAGGGTCAACGACTCCGGCTACGAGAAGATCTTCCCATACCATAGTGAGCGCGTTGAAACCTTCGTTTCCTTTTTTGCTCTTCGCGTGTTCTACGATAACGGATCCTTCCAGGCCTGCGTTATTCGTGATCATACGAATCGGTTCTTCGAGAGCTCTGAAGATAATTTTTGCTCCGGTCGCTTCGTCGCCTTCTAGTTTCAGAGCGGCAACCGCTTCCTGAGCTTTTAGAAGAGTCAAACCACCACCAGGAACGATTCCTTCTTCAACGGCTGCGCGAGTAGCGGAAAGAGCGTCTTCTACACGAGCTTTTTTCTCTTTCATTTCTACTTCGGTAGCGGCGCCCACGTGAATCACGGCAACACCACCCGCGAGTTTAGCGAGTCTTTCTTGGAGTTTTTCTCTATCGTATTCAGAAGAAGTATCTTCGATCTGTTTTTTGATCTGACCGATTCTTCCTTGAATATCTTTTGTTTGGCCTTTGCCTTCGATGATCGTAGTGTTTTCTTTGTCTACGGTCACTTTGTTCGCACGGCCGAGCATTTGAAGAGTAGCGTTTTCGAGTTTCATTCCGAGGTCTTCGGAGATCACTTGTCCGCCGGTGAGAATCGCGATGTCTTCCAACATGGATTTTCTTCTGTCACCGAAACCGGGAGCTTTCACCGCAACGCAAGAAATGGTTTTTCTAAGAGTGTTTACTACGATCGTAGCAAGCGCTTCTCCTTCCACTTCTTCTGAGATGATTACTAAAGGTTTTCCAGCTTGAGCAACTTTTTCCAAAACGTGAATCAGATCTTTCATAGAAGAGATCTTTTTGTCATAGATGAGGATGAACGGATCGTTCAGAGTTGCGATCATGGATTCAGGATCGGTCACCATATAAGGTGAAATGTATCCTCTGTCGAATTGCATTCCTTCTACCACGTCAAGAGTGGTTTCGATAGACTTTGCTTCTTCTACAGTGATGACTCCGTCTTTACCGACTTTGTCCATCGCGTCAGCGATCAGATTTCCGATCGCACTGTCGTTGTTTGCAGAAATGGTGGCAACGTTAGCGATGTCTTTTTTGTTTTCGATTTTAACGGCTCTTTTTTGAATGCTTTCCACTGCCGCTGTTACCGCTTTATCAATTCCTCTTTTCAGAGACATTGGGTTTGCACCCGCAGTAACGTTTTTCAACCCTTCGTTGATGATGGATTGAGCAAGAATCGTAGCAGTGGTAGTTCCGTCTCCGGCGACGTCATTCGTCTTCGTGGAAACTTCTTTTACCATTTGCGCGCCCATGTTTTCCAGAGCGTCTTCGAGTTCGATTTCTTTTGCAACAGTCACACCGTCTTTTGTGATGGTGGGAGCGCCGAATTTTTTATCGATAACTACGTTACGACCCTTAGGCCCGAGGGTAACTTTCACCGCGTTCGCGAGTTTGTTTACACCTTCGAGGAGTTTACGTCTTGCTGTTTCGTTGTATTCTATTTCTTTAGCCATGATTCACTCCTAAATTATTTCTTAACAACGGCGAGAATATCGCTCTCACGGATGATGAGGTATTCTTTGCCTTCGGATTTGATTTCAGTTCCGGAATATTTCCCGTAAAGGACGGTATCGCCTACTTTTACTTCGAGAGGGATGAGCTTTCCGTCTTCGTATTTGCCGCTTCCGACTTCTACGACTTTCCCTTCTTGAGGTTTTTCTTTTGCTGTATCAGGAACGAAAATGCTGCCGATTTTTTCCTCGGCTTCCTGTCTTGGTTCTACGAGGACTCTGTCGCCCAGAGGTTTAATCGATGCCATAGACTAACTCCTTAAAATATTGATTAGCACTATACAAGGAAGAGTGCTGACTTAGATTTCCAATTAAAAAATCTGTCGCTCTTTCGTCAAGCACTTACGGCCTGAGAGTGCTAATTTCCGAAAACAAAAAAAGAGAGAATCACGTGGAATTTCGTAAATCGCCGATTAAAGCCCGTCTAAAGTGGAATCCTTTACAAAAGAGAAATATGTTTCCAAAAGAAAACCTCATCCGAGTTCGAGATTGCAACCAAAAACCCGTTCGAGAAGAAGAGCCTTACATTCTCTATTGGATGTCGATGGCGAGACGACTCGCTTGGAATCATTCACTGGATTACGCGATCCATCTTTCCAAAAAATACAAAAAAGAAATTCTAATCTACGAACCTTTGAAGATGGATTATCCATGGAGTTCTCCACGCTTTCATCGATTTATATTGGAAGGAATGGCGACTAACGCAAGGGATGCTAAGAAGTTAGGCCTAACGTACCGAGCCTTTGTCGAAACAAAAGACAATCCGATCGCCGATGTGTTTCGAAAACTCACTGAGAAAGCCGCTCTCGTAGTTACCGACGATTATCCCGCTTATATCATTCCTGAAATGTTCTCACAAGTTTCTTCCCGAATCGAAACAAAGTTGCTCGCGGTCGATTCCAATTCCATCATTCCGCTTACTTCCTATGGAGAATTTGCTTCGGCCGCGAGAATCTTAAGGCCTCGAGTACATCGATTGTTTCCGGAAGCCTGGAATTTCCGGTCCTCGAAAAAACCGGAGAAACCTTTTTTAGAAAAAGGAGAATCCTGGTTGGAAAAGAATCCGGATTCTCCGCTAAAGACCGTTCGTTGGTTTGATCCGGAAGAAAATTCTGATTTTAGAATATTCGAAAAAATTGATTTTCTTTGCCCGGAGGTATTACCCGTAAAGGGAAAAATCGGAGGTAGGGCGGAGGGCATCAGACTTCTCAAACGATTCTTAAAGGATGGATTGGCCGGATACTCTGAAAAAAGAAGTCAGCCGAAAAAACCGGAGGATTCGAATTCTTCTCTTTTGTCTCCGTATCTGCACTTCGGTTCTATCGCACAAGAAGAAGTAGTAAGCGCCGTTCTCGACTGGAATCTGGAAACGTCTTGGAATCCGGGGATCATCATTCCGGAAAATAAAAATAAAAGAGAGGGATACTTTCATCCGGATGAAAACGTAAATTCATTCTTAGACGAACTCATCACTTGGAGAGACGTCGGCTTTTTGATGTTTTGGAAAGAACCTTCGTTTCGAAAAGATCTCTCCATTCTTCCGGATTGGATTCAGAAGAATCTGGATTTTCACAGAAAGGACAAACGACCATTTCTCTATAAAAAAGAAGATCTGGAGAACGCAAGGACGCATGACGTGGTTTGGAACGCCGCTCAGAGGGAATTGGTTTTATCCGGAGGAATGCACAACTATCTTCGGATGCTCTGGGGAAAAAAGGTGATCGAATGGACTTCCGACTATGAAACCGCGTTTACGATTCTCGAAGACTTGAACAATAAATACGCGTATGACGGAAGGGATCCGAATTCTTATACCGGAATTCTTTGGTGTTTCGGCTTGTTCGACAGACCCTGGTTTCCGGAAAGAAATGTTTTCGGTAACATTCGTTATATGTCATCGGATTCGACCGCGAAGAAGTTCAAACTGCAATCGTATTTTGATTACGTGGATTCCTTGGAAGGAATTTCCACGAAGTTGTTTTAGTTCAAATGGCTTGCATTTTAGAACTGGAGCGGATAGAATCGTAGAAAAAGAGGATGAACTACTATGACCGCAGAAGCCGCGCCTAAGACTTATGATACGTTTAAAGAATTTTGGCCCTTTTATTTGGGGGAACATTCCCATCCACTCAACCGAACTCTTCACTTTATCGGAACTTCCATCGCTCTCGGTTGGATTCTAACGGCGATCATCAACTTAAATCCGTACTACATATTCGCCGCGCTTTTTTCCGGTTACTTCTTCGCTTGGATCGGTCATTTTTTTGTTGAGAAGAATCGTCCGGCAACTTTTACATATCCGTTCAAATCGTTTATGGGTGATTGGGTTATGTATTTCTACATTCTTACCGGGCAGATCGGAAAAGAACTCGAGAAGATCGGTAAGAAATAAACTTCTTTCGATTTCTTTTTTTGCGGTGCGATTCGCTTAAAAGCGCCGCATAGAGAGTTCACACGAATCTTTAGAAGAGCATTTTCGCAAACCTACTGCCGCCGCACCCAAGAGGAACGTAAGCTTAAGAAAAGTTTGTCGTAGATCCAACAACTTCACCGTAAAAGTCGCGGGCCCCACCCTGAACTTGGGTGGAGGGGAGCGGTGGTGGGAGAAAACCTCGACGGACTTTTCTCTACTACAAAATCAAACTTCTTGCAAGTAAAAATTCCTTTGTCGTAGATCCGACAACTTCACCGTAAAAGTTGCGGGCCCCACCCTGAACTTGGGTGGAGGGGAGCGGTGGTGGGAAAAAACCTCGACGGACTTTCCTCTACCACAAAATCAAACTTTTTGCAAGTAAAAATTCCTTTGTCGTAGATCCGACAAGGATCGGCTTTGCGATTGCCATCTACTCGATTCCGAATTGTGTTTAGTGGATAAGATGAATGACTATGCAAAACCTGAGGCCAAAATTTCTTTTGGCTTGGGTCGCTTACGCAGGCATTGACTTTCCAGGTAGAATTGTTGCCGTATTTCCGACAAAGGATCTTGAAATTCTAACCACCTTTTTGTGAGTGTGGCTCCGAAATAGAAACTTTGCAATTTACAAGGTTTTTCCTATAAGTTCCGTTTTCTTCGGTATAAAATCCGAACATTCTCGCAGACGTAAACGTCTTGCCCCCGCGCAAGAAACCTTTCTTGCTTCGATTGGACAAATCACGTTTCGCATTCTTCTTTTCCATTGACAGAGATTCAAAAGTATGCACATTCTCCGGAATGCAAATTCGAAGAATCACCTCAGTTCTCTTTCTAATCCTCGCTTCTTCGATTCCTTCCTCTTGTTCGTTTTTTAAAGGCGATTGTCGCAAAACGAATTCCTGTCCTGTTACGTTTATGGTCGGCTTCGGTTCGGGAATTGACTTAAATGGAGAACATCTTGCTGAACGTGTCCCGAAAGGGGCTCGTATTTTGGTGTTAGTCGATTCCGACGGAGAAATACAAAACGCAAAGGGGACTTACGGTTCGCTCTATACAAAATGTCTTTGGAACGGAAGAGAGGTTTTTCTTTCTTCCAACGATTTGTCCTATAACAAAAAAATCCGAGTTTTTACAAAACCGGGGATTGTTCTTCAGGAAAAACCGGAGCCAAATTCGAAAAAGATCGGAGAGTTGTCCTATAATACGAACGCGCGTTTGATCGATGAAATGGAACCGAGTCACGACTTACGAGCCTTTGTTAAGGTCACAAACGGGATTCTTTCCGGTTGGGCGAAACGAGAACATTTTACGGACGGGGATTACGATGCTGAGTTTTATCGAAAACCTCTGCGGATCGTTTTGGGCAATCATTCCTTTCTCATAAAGGACGAGGAAAATCAATTTGAAGTCGTTTGGACGGGATCGGATTTACAATCCGCCGAATGTAAACTCCGAGAATCGATTTGTTTTATCGAGATGAAAATCGCAAAAGCGACCTATGGAGAACCGCAGGAAGCGATCCTTTTTGAAATTAGAGCCGATCCGAAAACAAGTCCTGAATTTCTCTGTGAAATTCGCAAGATCGACTTCGTCGATTCTTTTCAATTTATCGAAAATGACAGACTTTCTCCCTTTGCCTATTGTGAACGTGCGATGAATTCGGATCCTGAAATCGACGGTTCGTTTGAGTGATTTCAAATGTTTTTCCTTGGCGATTAAAGAATGGATGTTTGAAATATTTTTACTAACTTAGGTGTTCCCACATTCTGGATCTTCGACCTTTATAGGAGTTCCTACATTTTCAATCTTCGGATCGCATTTGCAGATCGCGTTTCTCAAGCTTGCGCTTGAGGCCAACGGCGACGCGCTCCCTACGGGTCGCTTAGCCCCACATAACTTCGTAAACCTGTATGGGTTCTTCCTTGCCTTTGACCTTGACACGGGGCATTCGATTGAGGGTATATTTTCCGCCTAACAGCTCCATGGTTTCTTTGGAGATCAGAAAAGATTTTTTCAAAAGTTTGCAAAGGGATTCGATCCGGGAAGCCGTGTTGACTGCGTCTCCGATGACAGTGTATTCTCTGTGGAGATCGTTTCCGATATTACCCGCAAAAACTTCTCCCGTATGAATTCCGATTCCGATTGCGATCGGAGTTTTGCCTTCGGACTTGCGTTGGAAGTTCCATTCGGAAAGACGTTTTTGCATAATCACTCCGCAACCAACGGCGTTTCTTGCGTCAACTTCGGCGGAAGGAGAAGGGTGAGGAGTTCCAAAAGTAGCCATCACCGCGTCTCCAATATACTTGTCCAAGGTACCGTTGTTTTCAAAAACACATTCCATCATAATATTACGAAATTCTGATAGAAGCTCGCTGAGATCCTTTGGGTCCATATTTTCCGACATAGAAGTAAAATTTCGAATATCCAAAAAAAGAATACTCACCGTCTGACGATTTCCGCTCTGGAGAGTTTTCGGATTCTCCATCATTTCGTTTACGATCTTCGGAGAAAAGTATCTGGAGAGTTCTGTTTTTTGACCTTCGGCGATCCCGATTCTTCTAACCATGGAAACCGTTCTAAAAATTCCGATCGCGATCACGACGGAAAAACAAAAATACAAAGCCGGTTTTCCAGTAAAGATGTCTTCAAGCAAAACGGCGGGCCCGCTTACATATTCGCCCCAATGTTTTGCGTAGGTAAGTTTTCCGGAAGTTATGGCCAACCAAAGAATCGAAAAGTAGAATATATAAAAAAGAAAAAGCCCGATAAAAACAAAACGAATCCGGAATTGTAACAAAGAATAGATGATCGGAAAAAGATAAAACAGATTGATCGGGTTTTTTAAAGTAAATCCGAAGTCCACATTGGGAATCGTAAACGTATAAAATAAAAGAATGAGTAGAATGAGGATGTATTCGGCAATTAGGGTGATATAGTTAAAAATGGAAATGATAGAATCCGGAAAAGCTCGGATCACGATCGTATGAGTTACAGTTAAAATCAAATACGCCGAAAATGCGATTAGGTTCGTAGTTTTACTTCCCGCGTCCAAGTTGGCGATTACCTGAACCGCAAAAAAGAAGGCGATCAGATATCGGAAATAATTGGTAATGATAATCCCGTTCATTTCCTCTTTTTTTAGGACTTCCAAGACCGATTCCGGCATGGACTTACGGTCCAAAGTATGCAGCGCGTTTTTAAAAGAATGAAATAGATTCACAAAGTTCAGGATAGAAATTTCACGATTCGAAATCAATTCTTTCCGTAAGAAGAGCCTTCTTTTGAAAAAAATTCTTTCATTAAAAAGGGACAAAGACAAAGTTTCCGGATATGTTTCGGGGGAAAGGGAAAGAATGAATCAAAAAATTGCGCTGGTCGCCGGCGCTTCAGGTCTGATCGGAAAGTGTCTTTTGGAAGAATTGTCCCATTCCGGTAATTATTCAAAGATCTATGCGCTCGTAAGAAGATCGGGGTCGACTTCCGGAGTCGAAGAAATCGCCGCAGATTATGACACGTTATCTGCCACATCGATTCCAAAAGGAATTACGGACGTGTTTTGTGCTTTGGGAACCACAATCTCCAAGGCTGGAAGCCAGGAGAATTTTAGAAAAGTCGATTACAAGTACGTTCTTAAACTCGCGAAACTCGCAAAAGCCGCCGGAGCAAAATCCTTTTTGGTAGTAAGCGCTCTCGGCGCCGATGTAAAATCGATGGTCTTTTACAATCGAGTCAAGGGTGAAATGGAAAAAGATCTTGAGAACGTCGGTTTTACCTTTACCGGGATCTTTCGTCCTTCCTTGCTTGAGGGAGAGCGGGAGGAGGTTCGTCTCGGTGAAACCGTCGGACATTTTTTATTTAAGGTGATCAATCCCTTCCTTTTGGGAGGAACCAGAAAATACAGATCGATTCAAGGAAGAACCGTTGCCAAAGCGATGGTCACAATCGCGCAGAAGGATCCGAGCGGAGTCCGAATTTTAGAATCCGATCGAATCGAATCCATTGGAAATCGTTGATTTTTCATTTTTAAGTTTTGTAAGAATTCCGTTTTTATAAAATTCGAGAGGATCGTTTTTGACGGAGAAAAAACTGAATCGTTCTTGCCGTTCGACTTTGGGAATCCGCTTAAAACCGAATTAGGATTTGGAAGGATCCCTAAAAAATAAAACAAACTCCGTTTCTGAAATTCGAATTTTGGGAATTTCAGAAACGGAACCGTGGAACAATCCTTAGGCGAAGCTCAGTTGTCCTTGTCGGTTTTCAATTTCGATTTTGTTTGCCGCGAGAATGGACTTGGATTCCAGATTGTATTCTTTTGCAAGAAGTGCCTTTTTATCCTTGGATTCTCCTTTCAGACGAGAGGCGGATCTTTCTAGAAGAAGTCCGATCAAAATTCGAGCCGTCGATTCGACAACTTCGAAAGCGATCTCGTCTCTCAAAGAGGAATTTTCAACGGAGGTATAAGCCTCTACGATTTTCTCGAAGGTTTCCTTGTTTTCGATCAAAAGGGAAGAGGGGGAAATTTTGGAGAATTCTTCCTCGAAGTATTGACGAAGATGACCTTTTGCGGACATTCCGGAAACGATCCCTCCGATCGCGGCGACTACCTGAAGTTGTGTGGTTCCTTCGTAGATGTTCGTGATTCTTACGTCTCTATAAATTCTGGAGATGTCATAGTCGTAGGTGAATCCCGCCCCGCCGTGGATCTGAAGTCCGTCATACGCGATTTTATTTGCAAGTTCTGTAATATAATACTTCGATAATGGAGTAAAAAGATTTGCCAGTTTTTCCCATTTACGAATCGTTTCGTCTTTGCGGATTTCTTTTTCGTCCACACCTTTGAGCTTTAGGCGTTCCGATTTCCAATGATAGAGGTCGATCGAACGGGAAGCTTCCAGAAGAATTGCTCTCATTCCCGCGATCTCGCGATCCATCGCAGAAAGCATCTTTTTCACCGCAGGAATATTCTGGATGGTTTTTCCGAATTGTTCTCTTTCCGAGGCGTATTTTTTCGCTTCTGTGTATGCCGCCGTCGCGATTCCCATCGCTTGGGCCGCGATAGAAAGTCTTGCTCCGTTCATCATCGCCATGGAATAACGCACCAAACCGTAACCTTCTTCCCCGATGAGAATTCCGGGAGAATTTTCATAGACAACTTCGCAAGTCGGAGAACAGTGAAGTCCCATCTTCTTTTCGATCCCAGCGATGAAGACATCGGAACTTTTTACAAGGAAAAAGGAAAGTCCTCTCGCGCCGCTCGTCGGAGTTCCGGTTCTCGCAAGAGTAAGAATCACGGCTGGAATTCCTTCGAATCCGCAACCGTGTGTGATAAAACGTTTTGCACCCGTAAGTCTCCAGACTCCGTTTGTATCCTTGATCGCCTTGGTCTGAAGATTCGGTAGATCGGATCCGTAGTTGGGTTCGGTCAGAGCCATTGCTCCGAAGAGTTCTCCGCGTGCCATCTTAGGAACGTATTCTTCGATCATCTCTTTCGATCCGAATCTTTCGATCGTTTCCGCGAGGTTGAGACAGCCCAGGGTGATTGCAAAGGAAGCGTCGGCTCTGGAAAAAACCTCCATCATCATCGTTTGAACGGTAGCGGGAATTCCGAGTCCACCGTGATGTCTTCCGATGCTGTAAGGAAGAATTCCGGCTTCTTTGACTTGATGGATTCCTTTTACCATCGCTTCCGGAAACGTAACCTTACCGGAGGAATATTTGAGCCCCTCCACATCCATGTCTTTGGCGAGCGGGGCGATTTGTTTTCCGGCGATTTCCCCTCCGGATTCTAAAATTGATTTATAATATTCTAATGCGTCTTCATAGGAACCGGGCGCCATCGCGAGTTCGTCTTTTCCGTTTTTTTGATATTCTTTGTGGTCTTCGAAGTCGCCTTCAAATCCGTCTATGATTTCCTTCCAATCAACGATCGATTGAAAGTTTTCTTGAAGATCTGCGTTTTCTGAAAAATAATTATTCTCTATCATTTCAAATCCTTTGTGAACTTTTGTTCAGGGTGATTTTAGTCTTATTACCACTCCAGAGTCGGATTCTCGCTCTGAAAACCGAAATTCTTGCTTATCGAACGTCGTTTGGAGAATTTCCGGACCCAAAAGACTTCCTTACTTTCGATGGGAAGCGATCGGTGTTCAAGAAATTTTAAAGAGACTGGTTCTTTTCTGCGTAATCTCAGATTCGAAGATTCAAATTTCTTGAATCCTTAGGCTGGATTTATAGGAAACGCAAGATTCTGTCGTAAAATTTCGGCCGGGAAAAGAGTTTGGTAAATCTTTATCCGCAAGGGAGCGCTCTTTTTCGAAATGGAAATTCTCCTAATTGTCGTAGTTCCGACAGAACTGAGAAGGGGAGATTTTGCTTGCAAAATTAGAATTTTGTGATAGAGGAAAGTCACCCAATTCTTTCCACCACCCGCCCCGCCACCCAAGATCAGGGTGGGGCGGGTGGTTTTACGGAGGGCGTCGTAGTTCCGACGATTCAGAACAGATTGGTTCGATAGGGAAAACTCCGTCGATTTTTTCTATCGAAAAATCATCACTTTGTGGAGGAACAAATTTTATGCTTCGTTCGTTTAAAATCTTTCGGGAAGGCTCGAGGGGAATTTTTTTTTTACTATCTGCAAACCGGGTGGGTTGGAAGTAAGAATTTCAGAATGAATTTCGCGAAAGGCCGTTTTGCAAACAAGAACAAGAACTTCTTTTTATATTTCCCGAATTGGTTTCTTCGTCGAGAATTTTGAAAGAATTTTTGAAAAACCGATTGCGTCGCCGTCCACGGCTTCTCGATAGAATCACTTTAGAAAAGAAGTGTATTCTAAAAAGAGAATGTAATAAAAAAAGCCGCCTTGCGGCGGCTTTTTACCTTAAACAACTGTAAAACTAAGTGTGAATTACTTAGTAGCGTCAGCTGCAGCTTTTTTCAAAGACTCTTCGGCAGCTACTGCTTGTTTTTGCAGTTCTTCAGGATTTGAGTGAATCAGTGGGCTCACACCTGGAATACCTGGTGGGAAGAGCAGACCAACTGATGCAACGAAAGATCCTTTCACTTCACCTGGTTTGTAGGTAGTGAAAGCGATTCTGTAAAGACCTCTTACTAAAAGTTTTTTAGTATCGATACTTTTCAGTTCGTCAAAAGATTTTGGAGGATTAGGGATGGTAATTCTTGTAAGAGAGTTGTATTTTGCATGTCTCTCTTCTTTGTAAGTATCATCTCCGTCATCATCGTCATCGAGCTTTTGAAGTGCTTTTCCTTTCGCAGCTTTTGCGATTTGGTCAGGCATAATAGCGGACATTCTTTCAACACGAATCCAGGTATCAAACCAACTTGGCATTGATTTTTCTTCTGGAGTTGCAGCTTTGAAAGCGTCACTTACTAGGTCTCCGTCGCCTGGTTCACCGATTTCGCCTGTTGGGGAAATCATACGAACTCCCATCTCAGCGATAACAGCAGGAACCCAAACGTAGAGGTAGTATGCTTTTTTGCTTCCATCGACTAAACCGTCTGGCGCTTGTCCTGGCTTGATGTATCCATAGTAATGGATTACAGTCCCGTAGGGCAGTAAAGTTTTTACTGTTTCATTTGTCCCTGGGATGGTGCTCTCGCTCAGTACAAAAGAGCTTTTTAGGCTTGGCAGACCGCCGAATGCTCCACAAGCTGTGATGCTTGCAAAGAGTGCGACGGAGATAGCCAAAATCGAAAGTTTTTTCATAGACTCTCCTTAGTTAGGAAAATCACGGTATGGACTCGCGAACTTTTTGTAAATCAATATTGAATAATTTTTTACCTGAAAGTGATGGAATCCGATTAAAAAGGAACTTTCAAGAGAATCAAAAGTCTCCGTAGATCCGTAAGACGCGTAACACGAGCGGATTCAAGTCTCCTGTGTTCTTTTGGAAAAAAATTGTAAATCGGGAAATCGAAAGCGCGAGAATTCAATTTTTTTGAAAAAATCGTTTGATCCAGTCCCAGAGATCCAAAATCCACGCAAGGATTCTTCCGAAGATTGTTGAATACGAATACCTCTTAAGGAGTTCTTGGACTCTTTCCTGTTCTTCCGAAGTGAATTCTAAACGGATATTGTTTTCTTCGGCCTCCATCTGAACCCTTTCTTTTTTATTTCGAATGTCCACGATCCGAACGTCCACGTACTCCCAGCCGAGTAGTTTTACGCTTTCGAGTCTTCTTTCTCCCGAGATCAAGGTATTGTCGAGATCGATGAGAATCGGATGCAAAAGACCCAACTTCTGAATGGATTCTTTTAAGGGGCGAAGATCGCCCAAATCTTTTCGGATACGATTCTTAACTTTGATATCGGAGACTCGGATTTTCATTGTTTCTCAAAAATATTCGGGCGGCTCTCGATTCAATTCAATTCTGCTCGAAACGGTTCAATTTGTTGTAGAATCGGTTGGGAACATAGTTTGGATCTTCTTGACACTGAAGGAATCCATAGGTTTTTGGAATGAAAGCGGGTATCCAGTACGGTTACTCAGTCAATTTCACCATCAGGAAGAACAAATGTCTTTAAAAGATTTTATTTTTACTTCGGAATCGGTCGGAGAAGGCCATCCAGATAAGGTTTGTGACCAAATTTCCGATGCGATTCTAGACGCGTATTTGGAGCAAGATCCAAAGTCTCGAGTTGCTTGTGAAACCTTGGTGACCACGAATTTAGTCGTGATCGCGGGTGAAATTACAAGTAAAGGTAAGGTGGACGCCCAAGAGATTGCAAGAAACGTAATCCGTGATATCGGTTATAACGACATTACGATGGGTTTTGACGCGGACTTCGCAGTTGTTTCCGCTCACGTTCATGCCCAGAGTCCGGATATCTCTCAAGGGGTGACCGAAGGGGAAGGACTTTTCAAAGAACAAGGAGCCGGCGACCAGGGTTTGATGTTCGGTTTCGCGATCAACGAGACTCCGGAACTCATGCCGATGCCGATCTACTATTCTCACGAACTCGTAAAATACTTAGCGGAACTCAGACATTCTAATAAACTCAAATTCTTAAGACCGGACGCGAAGTCCCAGGTTACGGTAGAATACAAAGACGGAAAGCCCGTGAGAATCGATACCGTCGTGATTTCCACTCAACATTCTCCGGACGCAACTCACAAACAGATCGAAGAGTCTTTGATCGAAGAATGTATCAAGAAGGTCATTCCTGCAAATCTTCTCAAGGATACGAAATATTTCATCAACCCGACCGGCCAGTTCATCATCGGCGGTCCTCACGGTGACGCCGGTTTGACCGGAAGAAAGATCATCGTGGACACTTACGGTGGATACGGAAGACACGGAGGAGGAGCTTTCTCCGGAAAGGATCCTTCCAAAGTGGACCGTTCTGCGGCGTATATGGGACGTTATATCGCGAAGAACGTGGTAGCTTCCGGCCTTGCGGACAAGTGTGAAGTGCAACTTGCGTACGCGATCGGAGTTGCGGAGCCCGTTTCCGTTCACGTAGACACTTTTGGAACCGGAAAAATTTCCGAAGAAGAATTGGTAAAAAGAATTCGCGCCAACTTCAGACTGACTCCAAGAGGAATCATAGAATCCTTAAAACTCCTAGAAAAAGGAAGAAAATACAGAGAGACTGCGTCTTACGGTCACTTCGGAAGAAAGGGCTCCACCTTTACTTGGGAAGAAACCGACAAAGCCGCGGCTTTAAAAGGATAAGAAAAAAATGGGAGCTCCTAGTACAGCAACTGCGACTGAAAAAGCAACTCGTGATGGTTACGGGGATGCGCTGCATGAACTCGGGGTTTCCCGTCCGGACGTAGTCGTTCTGGACGCGGATCTTTCCGGATCCACAAAGACGAATAAGTTTGCGAAAGCATTTCCGGAACGTTTTTTCAACGTAGGAGTCGCCGAACAAAACTTAGTCGGACACGCGGCCGGACTCGCACTTTCCGGTATGACTCCGTTCGCTTCTTCCTTTGCGATGTTTCTCGCGGGAAGGGCCTGGGAAGTGGTCCGTAACAGCGTCGTTTATCCATTCTTAAACGTAAAATTAGTAGCCTCTCACGGCGGAATCACAGTCGGTGAGGACGGAGCGTCCCACCAGTGTATCGAAGACTTCGCGATTATGAGAGCCATTCCTGAAATGACGGTAATCTGTCCCGCCGATTACAATGAATGCAAACAAGTCATTCACGCGATCGCGGACTACAAAGGTCCGGTCTATGTTCGTGTGGGTCGTCCGAATGTTCCCGTCATCGAAAGAGAGAACTATCAATTTGTAATCGGTAAGGCCGAGGTAATGAGAGAAGGGAAAGACGTTCTCATCATTGCAAACGGAGTGATCGTAAGCGAAGCGATGAAAGCGGTAGAAGAACTTTCTAAAGAAGGGATTTCCGCGACTCTTTTGAACATGGCGACGATCAAACCGATCGACAGAGAAGCCATCCTGAAATACGCGAAAGAGTGCAGAGCGGTCGTCACCTGTGAAGAACACAACGTTGTCGGCGGACTCGGTTCTGCGGTGAGCGAGTTTCTTTCGGAAGAATATCCAGTTCACGTCCTAAAAGTTGGAATGAAGGATCAATTCGGAAAGTCGGGAACTTGGAAGGAACTTCTGGATTATTTCGGTCTTCGTTCTAAAAATATCGTTGAGACTGCAAAAAAAGCGATTCAACTCAAAGGATAATGTTTTCTCCCATTCTTCTGCGGTCGGCTTTGGAGTTTTCAGAAACTGAGATTCTTTGGATCGCGAAAGAAGAAGGAAGACATCCTTTTATCGGCGCTCTCACTCGGTTTGAGAGAGAGTGGTCGAGATCGAAATTCTTCTTTTACTTTTCTCGGGCTTTGAGTTGAAAGATGGCGAGCACACAAACTCCTGACTTAAACGAAATTACCGAGGAATCCACAAAGTCTACCGGAGGACCTTGGAGAGTGGTTCTTTGGGACGACAATGAACATACCTACGAATACGTAATCGAAATGCTTATGGAAATCTGCACGATGTCCGTGGAAAAAGCGTTCTTGCACGCCGTTCAAGTGGATCAGGAAAAAAGAACGGTAGTTTTTTCCGGAGAATTTGAACACGCAGAACACGTTCAGGAAAGAATCCTCACCTACGGCGCTGACCCGAGAATGTCCAATTCGAAAGGATCGATGAGCGCCACCCTCGAAAGATAAGAAAAAAAAACCGATTTTCAAAAGCCACTTCCGTTCGAGGATCTGTCGTAACTACGACGATCCTCTATGAATGTCGCCGGCCCCGCCCTGATCTTGGGTGGAGGGGAGTGGGGGCGGGAAAACTCCGGAGGACTTTTCTATATCACAAAATTCTAATTTTACAAGAAAAAAATCCCCGTGTAGGAACTCTTACAAATCCCTCTTCTCGGGACGATTCTCGCGGCACCCCTTCTAAACTTGTCATAAGCTTAACCCAGAAGTTGTCCGGATCTTAAGAAGGATCTGTCGTAACTACGACGATCCTCTGTGAATGTCGCCGGCCCCACCCTGATCTTGGGTGGAGGGGAGTGGGGGCGGGAAAACTCCGGAGGACTTTCCTTTATCACAAAATTCTAATTTTACAAGAAAAAAGTCCCCGTGTAGGAACTCTTACAAATTCCTTTCAGACTCAGCTTTTTTCAAGTTGTGAAAAGGATCGGATACTCCTAAACGAGCGCTGGCAGTAAATTTTACGAAAAAATTCCTCCGCCACAAAAAAAGTTCTTCTAAAGAGAAAATCCTTTTCGAAAGAAGCGAATCTCTGACAACTTTCTTTTGTTTAAAAAAAAACTCCTTCCGGACAAAAAATTCTCCGGAAGGAGCAAAGCGGTTCCGCAAGGTTAAGAATTCATATTGACGACTAGCTTTACGGCGGGTTCCGGCCAGGCGTGAATCGCGTCTTCGAAATCGCATGTAGCCGTGACCACCTTTTCGGGTTGGATTTTTTTCTCTTCGATTTTTTCTAAAATTTTAGGAATGTGTTCTCTGGAATCCACCCTTCCGATTTTGAGTGTAACACCCGTATTATACAATTCTAAATAAGGAATTTCTAATTTATTGGTCCAGAAAATGGCCGCGCTTCCGTAGATTCCCTCGGTGGAAAGAGACTTGAGTGCGAAGTTCATCCCTTCTTTCAAACCGTGACAGTCTACGATCAGAGGAAATTTTTTATCCCAGGCTTTTGGAAGCGTAGAATAGGGAACGGCGGTCGCACCGAGCGATTCAGCGATTTTCAGTCTTTCCGGATCGTTGTCTAAATACAAAACTTCCGAAGAACCCATTCCCACGGCGAGAGAAGCTGAATAAAGAGAAATGCTGGAAGCGAATCCTCCGAGAATCATCACCGGTGAATTCGGTTTTTTTTCCAACCACTGACCGACGAGCTTCCACGCTTCCACGATATTGTCGCTGATTCCGGCGAGCGCGATCGGATCCAGTCCGAGAGGCAGAGGAATGAGCATTTGATTTGCATAAGGAATCCAAATTTTTTCGGCAAGGGCGCCTCCGAATTCTTTTGCGGACGAACCCATCCCGTAGTGACTCGCGAAAGGAACCGATGAACAGGCTTTCGAATGGCCTCCGATACAATCCGGACAAAAACCGCAAGAGATCTGAAACGGAATGATGACCTTGGTTCCTTTCGGATATTCGTTTGAGATCTCAGAACTTGTTTCCAGAATTTCTCCCACAAATTCGTGTCCGATCGGAAATCCGGGACGCATTAGAGTATGACCTTGGAGAATGGGGATGTCCAAGTCGCATCGGGAGACCGCGAGCGGTCGTACGAGGGCTTGATTCTTCCCCTGGATCGATGGTTCGGGAACTTCTTCCCATTCTAAAACATTTCTTTTTTTGAATACGATTCGTTTCATGGTTCACCTTTGTTCTACTTTGTATCTGGATTGGATCGATTTCGATTTTTTTTGATCTTCAAAAGACTGAGCGGAATTTTAGATTTTAGAATGCTCTTCTTACGAATATGGATTCGATTCTTTTTGTCCATTTTTGTTTTAAGAGTTCTTTCAGTCACAAGTTTGGATTTTAAAAACCGCCTTGTTTAAAAAGTTTATCCCCTGAGTTTATTTATATAATTCTAAAATTAGAATATTCAAAATCCTTGGAACACTGCTTGTCTTTTTTCCACAAAGGAGTTCAATCCTTCTTCCGCGTCCTTGGAATCCATCAACGCTAGGAGCTGGGGAAATAAATCCTCAGCGGCTTTGCTTTCTCCGTTCTGCACCGAATTTATCGCCGACTTTAAGGTTGCAAAAACTCCGAGAGGTGCCTGGGCCGCGATCTTTTCCGCGAGTTGAATTCCTCTGGAGACGAGTTCGTTTTTTTCCACGATTTCCTGGATCAGCCCGATGCGGAGCGCTTCTTCCGCTTCGAAAGGTTCTCCCGTGAGAATGTATTTCATGGCGTTTCCCCAGCCGCACTGGGCGGGCCAGCGCATCGTTCCTCCGCCGAAAGGAAAAATTCCTCTTTGCACTTCCACTTGGGCGAAGACTGAACGTTTCGCTGCAATTCGAATGTCGCTCGCGAGCATGAGTTCGATTCCAAGAGTGATGCACATTCCGTGAACCGCGACGACTACCGGTTTGGTTCTGTGTTTTCCAGTGGTTCCCCAAGGATTTACGCTCTCTTCGGGTAATGGAAATCTTCTCTCTTTTTTTAGGAATTCCGCAACGTTCTTGAGATCCAAGCCGAGTGTGAATTGTTTTCCGTTTGCGTAGACAAGACCGACTCGGATTTCCGGATCCGCTTCCATTTGGTCATAGGCGCGGCTGAGAGCAAAAAGCATCTCTACGTTGAACGCGTTTCGTTCCTCGGGTCTGTTAAAAACGATATGAAGAACGTGGCCTTTTTTTTCGGTGAGAATCAGGTCGGACATGGAATTTCCCTTGAATAGACTATTTGGTCTATTCTGATTTGAATTGGATATAGACTAAATAGTCTATCATTTTTTGTTTTTCTTGAACTTTTTTTAGCTTCTGAAACTCTGATCTATTGTATGATTCAGAATTTTGAAAAACAGAGCAATCCCTATGATCGGCTGATGACCTCTGCCTTGGATCTATTCTATCACAGAGGTTATTCAGGAACTTCTACAAACCAGCTGATCGCGGATTCCGGAACTCACAAAGCCAGCTTTTATCGTTATTTTCAATCCAAAGAAGAAATCGCTTTGGAGTATCTCAAACTCCAGGGAGAAAATTTTGAGAATGGTCTCCAAAGAATGATGGAGCGTGCTCCTTCCTGGGAGGAATTTATTTCCACTTGGAGTGCGGTTCTTTTGAAACAGGTGAAGAGTGGGAAATTCTTAGGCTGTCCGATCGCACGTTTTATCAACAGCGTGGAAGAAAAGAACGAGGATTTTGAAATTGTCGCGGACAAAATCATAGAAGGTTGGATTCGGATTTTTGAATTGTATTTTGAATCGGAAAAGAAGAAGGGAAATTTAGATCCTTCTTTAGACTCTCTGGCCGCAGCCAAAAAAATTCTGAAACTCTTTCAGGGAAGTTCGCAGCTCTTTCGAATCACAGGAAAAAATGAATACTTTTTAGAACTCAAAGCGGAGATGATCGAGGTTTTGGGAGGAAAGAAAAAGTAGAAACGACTTTCATTCTAATTCCTCTGGGAGTCGATTCGATCAGAGAACGGCCTTAATACCCGAGGTCAGCTTTTTTCAAGAGATCGTTTGTTGGGACAAGGGGTGTTTGAGAATTCTGTGGGAACTCCCCAGAAAAAGTGCCTTCTGGATTCGAAGGAAGTTTTTTTCTAAAGCCGTGAACTGTGGGAACTCCCGCGGTTTTGTTTTTAGTTCTGGGGGGAAGTTCTAAATAGAAAGAGGAACAAAAAAAGTAAAAGTTTCCGAAACCCTAAAAATAGGGTTCGATCAAGGAAAATCCAAATTCTAAAACATTCTAAAAAAGAATCTTTGGAAAAGAAAAATTCGACCTTTGGCCTGGACAACGTATAAAAAAGCCCCCGTTTGGAACAACGGAGGCTTCGCAAAAAAAAGTTTAGCCTTTTTTCTTGACTAAAATTTTTCTTTCGATTTCGAAAATTTTCTCGGAGAGTTTTTCTTTCCCAAGTTTTTTCTTGTCGTTCTCTTTTAGAAAAAGGTCTTCCCCGAATTTTTCAAAGGCATCGTTTGCCTTTATGTTTTTGAGACCAATGATTTGTAGATGCACCGCACCTGAAGGGATTCCAAAATCATTTCCTCTGTCTTCCACGGAAAGAACTCTCGTGATCGCGGTCACCGTATCTCCACTGAAAGAAGGTTGTGTGTGATATCCTTCGGTAAACCCGAGATCCCAGATCATGTTTTCAGTGATATCTCTGGAAGCCATTCCGCATAACCATGCAAAGACGAGCCCGCCGTAGACAACGGGTTCTCCGCCCATCGGTCCTGAGATTCCAGCGGAATAAAGTTTGTCGTAGTGAAGAGGGTGAGTGTTTCCCACCCTATAAGTCCAAGGAAAATGTTCGTCTGTGATCGTTCTTCCGTTTTGGTGGATGTAAATTTGTCCCGGTTTGAAATTCTCAAAATATGTGTCGGACCAGGTCGCAGACTTGAAGTCGTTCGGAAATTTCAACGCGGGAAGTTCGATTACAGGAGCGTCGGTTTCCGGAAAAAAAGCTTCTTTGACTACCGGTTTCGGATTCCCCTTCGGTTTTCCGTTGGATTGATAGATCATGATCTTTCTTTCGTATTGAAGAACCAATTCTTTCTTTTGATTTAAGCAGATCGTACGAACGCTAACAATCCCGGGTTTGTCCGGTCCTTTATCATCAATCTTTAGAATTTTGGTCTTTGCGGAAAGAGTATCTCCCGGATAAACGGGTTTTAAAAATTGTACGTTGTAGTAGCCGAGGTTTGCGAGGGCTTTTTCGGAATCGTTTTGAACTCCAAGAGAAAGAGCGATATTAAAAACTTGAAGAGAGGATACGAGCATATCCTGAAAACCGTGAGCTTGCGCGTAAGAGGAAGAAAGGAAAAGGGGGTTTGCGTCCATAAAGGTTGTGGCAAATTCCTGAGCAAAGGCACGATCGATCGTGATTTCCCTTGGGTGTTCGAAAATTTCACCTTCGGTAAATTCTTCCAAATATCTTCCGTAGATATTTCTCTTTATCTGATCCTTGGAAACGGGCGTTCCGGGTGCGAGTTCGGCAAAGGGTTTGTTTGGAACTTTGGTCATAGCAATAGGCCTCTCGATCTTTTTTCGTTTTTTCCAGTCTTTTGTTTCCGATCTTCCGGAAAAGTTTTTTTATTTAAAGAATTCTTCGGAGTGAGGCGCTTATCAAAGGAAAAGAGGGGAGCGTGTATATACCTCTCCGAATCCGAGTTGTGAGAAAAAACTCGAGGAACCTCAAAGAATTGTAAGAATCATCCTTTGAAAGTTCGGATTTTTTTTTCGAATTGTCGTAGTTCCGATATCTCCGATAAAAACTCGCGTTCTCCCGGGGGCGGCACATCGGGGCTCTGTTTGTATTGAGTTTACGCAAACGTAGAGAGCGCCGTTGTGAGTTGACGCGCCGGTTCCACCCATTTTGAGCCTATCTCACCCACAAGTTGAGAGGAACGAACGGCAAGGAGAATCGTCCTCCTAAAAAGGTTTTTTAGGAGTTCCTACACGAAGATTTCTGCTTGCAAAATTAGAATTTTGTGATATAGGAAAGTCCGCTGTGGTTTTTTCCGCCACCCGCCCCTCCACCCGAAATTCAGGGCGGGGCCCGCGACTTTCACGGAAGACTGTCGTATTTACGACAGATTCTTTCGAAAATCCCAACAACTTGTAGGGAAGCTTCTACGCCCTGCGTTCTTAGGCAAGAGGAGACGTTTGGATCAAATCGCTCCCTAAATCTTTCCCTACAAAATCATTTCGAAAGAAGGACGGAGGTGAAAAAACAAAATAATCCGTCTCCAAGGACAAAATTCGATTTGGGAAAAAGGATTGAGATGACTGACACCACGACTCGAATTTATTTCGGGTCGTAAAAATTGTCTAAAGCCTCTCTGGCTCCGAAACGGATTTCGAAATCGGACAAGGTCTTTTTTTCGAGAGTAGGATTCTGATCCGTTTCCGAGAACATGTGATTCCAAGTGTTCACATAAAGAATCGGCCTCTTTTTCTCGAGCTTCATCAGATCGGGTTTGAGAATCGAATCCAAATGTTTCACAGGATCGGTGTCGAAGGTTTGATCTCCGCTGTATACGTTCTTGAGATGAATGGCGCTCCATTCTCCCTTTTGGGAAAATTGAACACGAAGGCTTTCGATGTCCTTCGATCTTCCGTATCGAAACTTTCTATAAATTCTATAAATAAAATCTTTCCAAGGAGAAGGATGTCTCTCATCCCGAAAGACAAGACTCAATTCGATTCTTTTTCCGGAAGAGGTTTCCCTTGCCGAACAATAGACAACTTCCAGAGAATTTCCGTCGTCGATATCTTTCCTAGGTTGGACGAAAATCGGAAGTTCTTCCGACTTACACTCCGGGTTTCCTCCAAGGTCGGGGAGTTCGTTTTTTCCAACGCTACAATTGGAAATCCAGAAAAGGAAAAAAAAGAAGTTAAGAATTTGGCGAAAGGACATAGATTCGTGTTTTAGTTGAAGCTTTGTTTCGGTCAAATCGGAAACGTTTTCTCCAAATTCCTCGCCTGAAAATCCGATGAACGATCCCTTCCGGAACCTTCCCAAAATTCGATGATCCTACTCGGCTTCAGTTCTCGGAATCAAAAGAGGGAGTTCCCACAGATTGCCTCTTTTTAGAGACGTCTGAACTTTCGATCGGACTTTTCAAAGTTACATCCCGGGTTTTCCACGGCTTCAGTTTTGGGAAAAAGCTCTTAAGAATTCTCTTTAAAAACGATTCTCGGCCTCCTTTTAGGAATCTCTTTTTTTTCAAACCTATACGAATCTCTTTGGAAATCGTCTCTCGAATTTTTCCGAATCGTTCCCGGAAAAACCGGGGTTTCCTTGTTTAAAAAATGGATGAAGTCTCCCAAGGCCGGAGGAGATTGGTGGAGATGTTACCCGAATTCAAAGCAGACCAACCCGAACTTACAAAAAACGTAATTCTTCAAAAAATCAAAACGATCCGAGAGGAACTTCCAAAACTTCTCGAAACAAAAGAACGAACCTATGATACCGTCATTCGCCCATTGAACAATCTCGTTCAAGAGATGCAGATCGAGTTCACGGTCCTTTCACATCTCAACAGCGTAAAAAATTCGAAAGAAATTCAGGCTCTGTATACGGAGGTTCTTCCGGAGATTACGGCTTTTTATTCCGACCTCGGACAAAACGAGGAACTCAACAGGGTATATCAGGAAATTCTAATCCAAGAAGAATCTACGTTGAGTGTTTCTCGGAAAAAAGTTCTAAAAGATGCGATCCTTCAGTTCAAACTGAGCGGGATCGGACTTCCGGAAAAAACGAAAAAAAGAATCCAAGAGATCTCCATTAAACTGAGCGATCTTGACAATCAATTCTCGCAGAATCTTCTGGATGCGACCAACTCCTACGAACTGATCCTGGACAAAAAAGAGGACGTCGAAGGAATTCCGGAATCGGATCTGAATTCTGCAAAAACCGAGGAAGGAAAATACAAATTCACACTGCAGATGCCGAGTTATATCGCTTATATGACTCACGGTCCCAATCGATCCATTCGAGAAACATTATATAAAGCTTATACAACAAGAGCTCCGCAGAATGGAAAACTCATCGAATCGATCCTCGCGCTCCGGGACGAACTTTCAAAACTTCTAGGCTTTGCAAATTTTGTGGAACTTTCTCTTGCTACAAAAGTCGCCGATTCCGAAACCACGGTCCTCAAATTTTTGAGGGATCTCGCTCAACAAGCAAAACCGATCGCACAAAAAGAATTTTCGGATCTCGCCGAGTTCGCAAAAACATTGGGAATTTCTTCTCTCCAAGCCTATGACACCGCTTATGCGAGTGAAAAACTCATGAAGGCGAGATACGACTTCGACGAGGAAGAAACACGACCTTATTTTCAAAAAGAAAAAGTTGTCTCGGGAACATTCCAATTCTTGCAACAACTCTTGGGTCTGGAATTCAGAAAGGCTTCGGCAAAAGTCTGGGAGGAAAAGGTCCAGGTTTTTGACCTTTATAAAAACGGAGTTCTTCTTTCCCGTTTGTATCTGGATCTCGAAGCAAGAAAAGACAAACAGGGCGGGGCCTGGATGCACAACTGGTATTCCAGAAACCGAATCTCCGGTGAGGAGATACTTCCGACCGCGTTTGTAGTCTGCAATTTTCCGATTTCAACTTCCGATTCTCCTTCGCTTTTGAAACACAACGACGTGGTTACCTTTTTTCACGAGATGGGCCACGCCCTGCATCATCTCTGCACCAGGATCGAAGAACCTCCTGTAAGCGGGATCAACGGAGTGGAGTGGGACGCGGTGGAATTTCCGTCCCAGTTTCTGGAGAATTTTGCGACCGAAGCGGGAGTCCTAAAAATATTCGGAAAACATCATATAACTGGAGAAACGATTCCGGATTCTATGATTTCGAAATTGAAGGAGACAAAAAACTTTCTTTCAGCGATGGGAATCGTGAGACAACTCGAGTTTTCTCTTTTCGACATTCTTATCCACCGAAAGAGTCATACCGAAGAGGAAGTGCACCGGATTCTCCAGGAAGTCAGAAAGGAGGTAAGCGTTGTCATTCCTCCATCTTACAATCGTTTTCAAAACGGATTTTCGCATATCTTTTCCGGTGGTTACGCGGCCGGTTATTACAGTTATAAGTGGGCGGAGGTTATGAGCGCGGACGCATTTTTCGCGTTCGTCGAGAAGGGGATTTTTGATCCGGCTTTGAGCGAGGCTTATTTTAAGGAGATTTTGGAGAAGGGTGGAAGCGAAAACGCGATGATTCTTTTTCAGAGATTTTTAGGAAGAAAACCAGAGGTAAGTTCGCTTCTCAAACTCTACGGTCTGAAAGCGGCTTAAAGAAGAATCAGGAAAGGCTCTTTCTGAAACTCAAAAGCAAGGATTCCTTTCCCGCCAAGAGCACTTCCACCTGATCTTGATCGATATTGTAAACCACATTGCTTCTGAGAGCGTCCTTGAACTCGTTCTGGCTGATCTGTTTTTGATCGTAACTTTCTTTTAGAAAATTATACCAGCCTGCCAATAGAACTTTGAGATGAGGAAGTTCCCGGATCGGGATGGAGATTACTTTTTCTGGTTCCATAAAGACCAGAGCAGGCTAATTCCCGCAACAAGGGAGTCAAATCAATTTTAGAAGAGGAAAATAAGAATTTCCTTTGGTTTATTCGACTTTGACTTTTGCCCTTTCGATGATCTTTCGAAGTCTTTCTTTTTCCTTCTCTACGAGCGCGGGTCCTTCTTTTGTTTTCATAAACTCGACGTATTCTTTCCAACCTTGGAGATCATCTAAGGGATGATTGTTCGGATAGAATTTTCTGAGCTCCTCGTCGATCACGGTAAGATTGGCGAATGCGGAACAATCGGCCATCGTAAACGTTTTTCCGGCAATATAAGGAGAAAACCGGACGACCCTCTGAAGCGCTTTGACTCCCTTCGTCAATACGATATGAATTTCGTCTAGGAGAATTTGTTCGACTTCTTTTCCTCTCGATGAGGAGATATAGATTCTTCTTGCCGGGATATCCAGATAGGTTTCTATCATCGTCGTAATCTCTCTCACACGCGCGGCTTCCCAAGGATCGTTCGGAATGAGTTTTGGCTCCTGCGGAAAGATCGTATCTAAGAATTCTAAAATGGCTCCGGATTCGAAAATGAATTTTCCTTCCACTTCCAAGACAGGAATTTTTCCCATCGGACTGATTTTTAAAAAATCCTCTTCCTGAGAAGGAGCCACTCGGACCTGTTCGAATTCCAATCCCTTTTCTAAGATCCCGAGTTTTACCTTGTTTACATAATTGCTGATACTGGCGCCGTAAAGTTTGATCATAAGAAAGGAATTTATCTTTTGCTTTCGAGGAAAAGTTTTTTTTGCAGTTCGCCGATTTCTCTTCCGTTCCTTTTTTCTTTCTTTTCAAAAAAGCCTTTCTCTCATTTTTCCTTGCGATAATTTCGACCTTCAAAAGGAATTCTTAAACATGGCAAAAACGGCAATCATTACGGGCGGAACCGTAGGAATCGGTTATGAACTGAGCAAACTGATCGCGGCGGACGGATACAATCTGATTCTTGTGGCAAGAAACGAAAAAACTCTCAAATCCGTTAAGAAGGAAATCGAATCGTCTTACAAGGTTAAGGTGGATACTCTTTCACTGGATCTCGCAGATCCGAAATCTCCGAAGAAAATTTTTGATTTCGCAAAAAAATCAAAAGCGACGGTGGAAGTATTGGTGAACAACGCGGGTTTTGGTACGAGCGGAAGATTTGATCGTATGGATCTTAAAAAAGAACTCGCGATGATTCAGGTAAACGTCACGGCCCTTACGGAACTCACACATCTTTTTCTTCAAGGAATGGTGGAAAGAAAGACAGGCAAAATTCTCAACGTAGCATCGACGGCGGCATTTCAACCCGGTCCGAATATGGCGAATTATTATGCGACCAAAGCCTATGTCCTTTCTCTTTCGGAAGGAATTTACGAAGACGTTCGTAAAGACGGGGTTACGGTAACGACACTTTGTCCGGGACCTACCAAAACCGAATTTTTTGAAAGGGCCGAGATCACAAAATCGAAACTCTTGAACAACCCGATGGCGCCCGTTATGAGCGCCAAAGAAGTCGCCGAAATCGGATACGGCGCACTCAAAAAAGGAAAACCCGTAGTAGTGGCCGGTTTTTTGAATCGAATTTTAGCGCAGAGCGTGAGGATCACTCCTCGATTTATCATCCGTAAAATCGCAAAATTTTTAAATCAAAACGGATAAAAAAATGCAAGGATCGATTATCGATTTAGCGGTGCCCTTTTTTCTCGTTCTTATCGGAATCGAGGTTTTTTATTCCTTTTTTTCCGGAAGAAAAGTATACCGTTGGAACGATACGGTAGCGGATCTGAGCACGGGAATTCTTTTTTCCCTCACAGGAATCCTCGTTACGATCTTTTCTCTTTGGTTATATGAGAATTTTAGAATATTCTTTTCTTTGCAATCTTTGTTCGGAATTCCCGAGATTCCTCTGGGAAACCCGTTCACTTTTGAGAGCGGAAAGTTTCGGTTTCACTTCGCCGATTTTGCGGGTTGGGTTTTCGTATTTATCGCAGTCGATTTTGTTTATTATTGGTTTCATCGAGCTACACACGAGGTTAATTTTCTTTGGGCTTGTCACGTTACTCATCATTCGAGTGAAGAATTTAATCTTTCCGTGGCTCTCCGACAATCCAGTTTTCAGAGGATTTTCGAATACCTGTTCAATCTTTCCATCGCCTTCTGCGGAGTTCCCTGGCAGGCGTTTCTTTTGGCGCACGGAATTCTAAAAATCTATCAGTTTTGGGTTCATACTCGTCTGATTGGAAAACTCGGTTTTTTGGAGGAAATTCTCGTAACCCCCGCACATCACAGGGTGCATCACGGAAGAGATCCTAAATACATCGATAAAAATCACGGAGGAATTTTGATATTTTGGGACCGGATTTTCGGGTCGTTCGCGAGGGAAGAAGAGGAGCCGATCTACGGACTTACCAAACCGCTCACCACTTTCGATCCTGTTTACGCCAATCTTCATGTTTACGAAGAGATCGGGGAATTGATGAAAAAAACCGAAAGTTGGAAAGATAGAATTCTCATTCTCCTGAAACCTCCGGGCTGGCGTCCCGTGAACATCGGTCCTTCCTTGTTCCCCGAGGAAGTCGATCGGAAACGTTATACGAAATTCGATCCATCAGTTTCGAAAGTAAGAACGATCTTGGGTGTTCTCGAATTTTTTGTTTGGACGATCCTTTCCCTTTTAGCTTTGCGTTTTTTTAAATCGGGCAATGTCGCGCTTTGGAAACTTTTTCCGGTGATCGTTTATTTGATCTTCGGTTTTCATCATACTTCTCGAGTTCTGGAAGGAGCCTCGTTGCAAAAAAAAGCTATTGGAATTTTTGCGGCAGGTCTGACGATTCTTTCCTGGATTCTTTTTTTTCTTTGAACCAGGATTGAAAGTGGAATCCATTCTGAAAGGATGACCTGAGAGCGAAGATCGGGAATAATGTTTCAGCGAAAAATTCAATTCTTTGCAACCGTCCTTTTTTCCGGTTTGATTTCATTTCCCTTGTTCGGAATCGATCTGGTCGGACTCGAGGATTCTCCGATAGGAAAGGAGGATTCTCTCGAATTTTTCGCGGATGAGAACTCAACTTTGAGTTTTTCTCAGATTCGAAGTTTGGCAAGGGCGGGGAAGTTTTCGGTTGCCGGCGCCGGTTTTTTGGGATATACGAATGCCGCGATTTGGGTTCGGGTTCGAGTGGAGAATTCTTCAGATACTCCGATTCGCTGGATCGTAGAATATCAGTTTCCGAACGTCGATTTGATCGAATACTACGACGAGAAAAAAGGGGAAAGTCCTTTTTACCGCGCCGGAGATTCGATTCCTTTTGCTGTGAGACCCGTTCAAAATCGAACGCCCGCGTTTCCTTCCGTCGGACTTCCGAATTCTAGAAAAGAAGTTTTTCTTAAAATTCAATCCACTTCCAGGATTCAAATCGCGCTTCGTTATTATAGTGCTTTAGGGTATTATAATAAAGTAATTTTTGAGCAACTTTTGTTCGGTCTTTTTTTTGGATCGATGTTAATTCTTGTTTTTTATAATTTTCTTCTTTTTGTTTATACAAAAGAAAAGAATTATCTTTTCTTTTCGATTTATATTCTGGGTTTTACTTTTTTTCAGTTTGTTCTGGAAGGTTTCGGATTTCAAGTTCTTTGGCCGAATGCGATTGGTTGGACGGGGCCGAGCGTTCCATTCTTCTTTTTGATTTGTCTTTCTTTGATGTGTTTGTTTGTGAACGTTTATCTGGATCTGAAAAACCGTTCCAGAAACTCGTATCGTTTTTTTCAAACTTCTCAGATTCTTTTTTTATTCTTGGCGATGATTTCTTTGTGGGTTCCGCCCAAATTCAGTATTTTTTTCGGTCTGCTTTTGTCTTGTATCTGTGTGATTCTTCTTTTTATCAACGGAGTTCGGAGCATCTTTTGGAATCAGGGAAGCGCTTTTTATTTTCTCTTTGCCTGGGCAGTTTTGGGCGGCGGTGCGGTTCTTTTTTTGCTCCTGCAAAACGGATGGTTTCCGAATTGGAGTTTTCGATTTTGGATCGTAGAATTGGTTTCGATTCTCCATGTCGTTTTAATGGGATTGGGACTCGCGGATCGAGTAAAAGTTTTATCCGATGTTTTGTCTTCTAAGATCGAAGAACTCGAATCCACAAAACTCGTCGCGGAACGTTCCGAAAAAAGGTTTCGAAACCTCTTCGAAGAATCGGAAGAGTTTTTGTTTACGATGGATACTGACGGAAGAATCCGAAGCGCCAACAAATCTTTGGGACGTCTTTTGGGATTTGATCCGGAGGAAGTGATCGGTTGGAATTTTCTGGATCTGATCTATGTTCAGAACGGAGTGGAAACTTCTTTTCCAAAAATTCTCGCGAAGGAAAAAATCGAAGAACTTTTACGCCGCAAAAAAAGTTCCGAGTTTACCGTGGAATTTAGACAAAAATACGTTTTGGAGCCGAGACAGATCCGTGTGCGCCTTCAACTCTTGGATTTAGGGGAAAAGAAAGGTATATTAGGAAAAGCTTATGAGTTAAACGAGGATATTCTTTCCAAGTTTATCGTAAGCGAATCCATGCACTTTACGCTGAATAATTATTTGAGAAACGCCGATCTTTTGAGCCGACTTTTGACGGTGAATCTTTCCTCTTGGGTGGGGACCGAAATCATCATTGCGATCCGAACTTGTATTCGGGAAATCATCATCAATTCGATTGAACACGGAAATCTTGCGATCAGTTTTGACGAAAAAACCGAAGCTCTCGCGGAAGGTCGTTATCTGGAATTTATCCAGAAACGTCAGAAGGAACCGTTCTATAATTTTCGAACGGTTAAGGTTTCCTATTCTTTGAACGCTAGAAGAATCGGCTTTTTGATCTCTGATGAAGGGGAAGGGTTTGATTCTAAAAAAATTCTGAACCTGGATATTGAGAAGTTGAACGAAACGAGTTTGACCCACGGGCGCGGGATCGTGATGACTCGGAGGGTTTTTGATATCGTTCGTTTTAACGAAAAAGGGAATAAGGTTCTTTTGATCAAATATCTAAAAAAACCGCTTCGTTATAAGAGAGAAAAGACTTCTTTCGACGTTTGAGAATTTTTATCCGTGGGAACTCTCACAAAGGTTCGATTCCCGAAAGAATTCTCAAAACGTGGGAACTCTCACAAAACTTCAGAATTTCTGCGCGACCCCAAAAAACAAGGTCGTAGTCAAAGCTTGGAATTCGAGCTTTCTTGAAAATTGATTGGTAGCAAATATTGCGGTTTGGTTCGTGGATTCCGTAAGAGGTGTGACGCGTCCGTCCTCTCTCAAATAAAAACTCGCCGTCTCCCCGTTGAAGTTTCCGGAAAGAGAAGGAATGTTGATCCAAGAAAGCGCGAGTCCGAGTTGGAGACTCGTCGAGTCTGTGACCTTTCGGCTCACAGCCCCTTCAGCACGAAATTCGATTCCGGTTCCGGTCAGGGAACCTTCTTGTTTAAAGTATTCTTTTCCCGAAGTACCAAAACCGGTCGAATCCCAATAGACCTGAGACATACCGACGCCAAGACCTCCTTCAAAGGTCCAACGTTTGTAGTTCCATTCCTGCCAATACATTAAGAGAAAATAAGGATTGGAGAGTTTGAAACTGAGGTCTGTATAAAAGGGCTCCGAGGAAATTTGTTTCAGACCGAATTTTTGCCATTCCCTGTAACCTCCGATAAATCCGACCTTGCTCTCAGCGCCGATCTTTCTTCGGAGAAAAATCTCCCCTTGGGCGACGTATTTCGGAGGATCGAGTTGGGTTTTGGAAAAAACTCTAGGATCGTATGTATCCGTAAAACCCCTTAGATAAGAATTGAGTCTGTCCTCTCCTTTAAAACCGAACCCGACCCTGAGTCCAAGTTCCCAATAGAGTTTTTCTTCGCTCTCCAACTCGATCTGAGGCTTGTTTCCATATTCCTTTGTTTTTGGATAAGAATTCTGGGCTTCCAAAGAAGAAAGAGAAAGCCAGAAGGCCAGGCTAAAAGGGAAAAAAAGTAGAACGCGGAATGAGATCCCGAAAATTTTGCTGGTAGCCCTCATAATTACAGGATTTCTAGCAAGGACTTCCAAAAAAAGCGGATTTTCTTTCCTATCGGGCGGGGACCATGTTTCAACTTCATTTTTTTCAATTTTTCGATTGGGATTTACTCAAACCTTTCTTTTACTTTTTGAGTTTTATCGGAATCTATCTGACCCTTCGTCTTCGGTTTCCACAGGTTCGGTTTCTTTTCCTCGCCGTGAAGATTTTTTCGGGCAATATGGACTACAAAGGTTCCAGAGGAAGGCTTGTTCATTCACAGGCATTCTTTTCCGGAACCGCATCCTCTCTTCTTCCGGGTGCGATCATCGGATCCGCGCTCGCTCTTATGATCGGAGGGCCCGGAGTTCTTCTCTGGATTTGGATTTCAACCTTCCTCATCATGCCACTTCGTTTTGTTTCCTCCACACTTGCGATTCGTTTTCGAACCAAAACCGCGACGGGAAGATATCTTTCCGGACCGATGTATTTTATCGAAAAGGCGCTCAAGGCACGCTGGCTCGCAGTGAGTTTTTCCATTGCGGGACTTTTTACAGTTCTTGTGATGGGAGGCGCGGTTCCGATGTTGTATGTGACTCACATCGCAAGCAAAGCGTTTGAAGTCACCGGAATGACGGTTCCTTTTTTATTGTCCGTGATTCTTGTCTTTATCGTTTTGGGAGGAGTGAGAAGGGTCGGTAAGATTTCTGCGTATCTCGCGCCGATCGGGATTCTCCTTTTTTTCGCGGGTTATTTTTTTCTCTTTAAGAATTCTCTCATGAACTTCCAGCATTTTCTCTGGCTTTCTCTTCAAGAAGCGTTTCAACCTGTGACTGCGATTGCGGGAGGAAGTTTTGTTCTTGCGAGAACCTTCAGCATGGCTTCCGGAATTTTCTTTGTCGCCACCGAAACCGGAATTGGAAAGAGCGCGGGGGTTTCGGGCGTCGTGAGAACGGATTATCCCGCAAAACAAGGACTCGTAAGTATGCTTGCGACCTTTTTCGAAGGATTTATCATATCCACTCTCGTGATCTACGCCCTTTCTTCTTACGGAGCGTTTAAGATGGAAGAACAGATGTTTTTCTTGAATACTCTTTTTCAAGGACATACAAATCCGATCAACGCGGCCTTCTTTACATCCTTTCTTCTTTTCGGAGTCGTATCCATCACGGGATGGTTTTATACCGGAGAACAAAACGCTCTCTACATTCTCGGAGAAAAGTTCGCAAACTTCTTTCGAATTCTTTTCTTGGTTACGATCCTTTCCGCAGCCTATCTCTATGTGAAGAATGGGGAAGCGATTCTTTACGACGCATTCGGTCTTGGATATTCCCTTTCCATCATCACGGCTGTTCCGGTTCTCATCTCGTTGGTTCTTTTGGAAAAACTGGCAAGGGCCGAGTTAAAACGGTTCCTTACGGAAAGTGGGGCGAGATACGAGGTCTTAAAGGATTTTTATCTTCTCGTTCTTTCCATCGTTCCTAAAAATTTACTTTCCCTTTTATTCGGGCTTCTCGCGTCTTCGAGACTTCCCCGTTTTATTCTGATTCCGATTCTAAAGGCTTTTTCAAGGGCGTATAAGATCAATCTCGACGAAGCGGAATTGGAAATTCAGGAATACAATTCTCTCAACGCATTCTTTACAAGAGCCTTAAAGGCGGAAGCGAGAATCATCGAATCCGCAGAGAGCGAAATGGTTTCCCCCGTGGACGCAAAGATCACCGGATACGGAGATATCAATCAGAGAATTATCATCCAAGCCAAGGGTGTGGATTACAATCTGAAGGAACTCTTAGGAGGAGGCGCTTCCAAATATCTGGACGATTTCTCCAACGGAAAATACATCACGTTCTATCTTTCCCCTCAGGACTATCATAGAATCCATTCTCCTGCTTACGGAAGAATATTAGGATATTATTATGAACCTGGAAAACTCTTTCCGGTCAACGAACTCGCCGTTTTCGGAATCCGGGGACTTTTTCCAAAGAATGAAAGGTTGATCACGTATCTCCAAACCGAATACGGGAAAGTCGCGGTCATCAAAGTGGGGGCATCCAATGTGGGAAGAATCCGAGTCACCTACGACAATAAGATTGTGACGAACACTCTCATTCGAAGCGCGAGGACCGTGGAATATAAGGACGTTTCCATCATGATCGATAAGGGCGCGGAGCTCGGAAGATTCGAGATGGGATCCACCGTGATTCTTCTTATGGAAAAGGAAACGTTTCAGTTTGCTTCTCTTCCTCTCAATGAGAAGATTACCTACGGAACACCGATTGGAAAGTTCATCGAAAAAAAATGCAAACTTCCAAAATGAATGAAGTCGATTTGAATGTGTGGGAACTCTTACAAGGATCTTTGCGATAAAGAATGGAACCCTTGAGTTTAAAAGCGACCACTCCCGATCAGATCGACTTTGACGATACAACTTTGAAGATCACCTGGAAAGACGGGATCACTTCCGTCTTTGATCTTCTGGACTTGAGAAAACGTTGTCCCTGCGTCGTCTGCAAGGGCGGGCACGGTGGAAAAGTAGGAACTACCACCGGAGGAATCCAAACGATTTCTCTTTACGCAGTCAATAAGGTAGGACGTTACGCGATCAATCCGGTCTGGAGCGATAATCATCAAACGGGAATTTACTCGTTTGATTCTCTTCGAATGCTCGCCGATGGACTGGGTGGAGATCTCACTCTCTGAAAGAGAGCTTTTTTTTAGAAAAAGGGTTGTTTTAACCCAAAAACCCAGTGGAATCCAGTTGGGAAGAAAAAAATGAGGTGACAAAAACCCTTTTCTTATGTCCCATTAACCAAAATTCCCGGGAGAGTTCCCAAAATGGGCGAAGGTTCCCTTTCACAGGAAGAAATTGATGCACTACTAGCCGGAGCGAGCGATTCGTTTGACCCGGGGGCGGTAGCTTCCACAGCCGCACAAAAAGATGTTCCGGGAATGTCCCCCGTGGACCGGGACATTTTATCGGATCTACTTTCTTCTTGTTTTCAAGTCGCAGGGAACACGTTAGGCGCCGTTCTTTCTCGTTCTTCCGCATTCTTAAATCCAAATGCGGAAACCAAGTCGCGCAAGGACATCGAATCCGAACTCAAGTCTGGATCCTTCCTTTTGTATTCTACCTTATCCGGAAGTGTAAACGGAAGAGTCGTCCTTGCGATGTCCGCCGAAAACGCAGTGAAGATCGCAAATTCTATGATGGGCGGTTTTGATTCCGGAGATCTCGACGAAGCACAGATGCAGACGCTTCGAGATTCTTTAACTCCTGTTATGGGGGCTCTGATTTCTCAGATCAGTACGAAGACCGGAGGAGGAGTCAACGGTTCTCCGTCCGAAACAAGAAACGTAACATCTCCCGCTGCCTTGGTTTTGCCGGACGGTGAAAGTATCGTTCGAGTCTTTTTTAATCTTACGATCGAAAGTATTCCTTCTTTTCGAGTTCAATTCTTACTCTCCCTTTCTACGGCCGCAGATCTTTTGAATCTTTATCGTCGTTCCGGAAGTGGTGGCGGGGATATGGGTGGAATGGGAATGGGCGGCATGGGTGGAATGGGAATGTCCGCAGGTTCCATGTCCGTGAAGTCAGTTGCGTTTCCGAATTTAGGAACCGCGAGCGGCGCCTCGAGCACTCCGAACTTAAATCTTCTCATGGACGTTCAGATGAGCGTTACGGTAGAATTGGGAAGAACCAAGATGTATATCAAAGACATCTTGGGTTTGGGAGAAGGTTCCATCATCGAGCTCGACAAACTCGCGGGTGAGCCGGTCGATCTTCTTGTCAACGGAAAGCTGATCGCCAAGGGCGAGGTCGTGGTCATCGACGAAAACTTCGGGGTGCGGGTCACTGACATCGTAAGCCCGACCGATCGGATCAAGCCGGAGGGTAAGTGAAATCTCTGGAAGCTCTCCGGAATGTCAGAAGAACTATCGTTTCTGTTTTTCTGATTCTTCTCGCATCAACTCTATTCTTTACTTCCATACAAGCTCAGTCGGAAAGAGAACTCATGGACGAGGCTCTCAAAAAAGAATTGGGGCAACCTTCCGCGTCCAAAGAAGAATCCCAAAAGAACGATTCCTCGAAGACTGAAAATCCCTCAGCGGTCGTAAAACCTCCAGCTAATTCCGGAGAATCCGCCGAGACAAATCCGGTCGCAGAACGATATAAAACCAGTGACGAAGGTCCTGGAATCGCGGGAACACTCTTTCGAGTCGTCTTTATATTAGCTCTTCTTTGTGTAGGACTTTATTATATTCTAAAATACGTTGCGAAAAATAGGGAAGGTCGTCTTCCCGTTCGCGGCGAGATGAACGTACTGTCGAGTCTTATGCTCGGACCGAACAAACAACTTCAGATCGTAGAAGTTTCCGGTCGCCTTCTTGTGTTAGGCGTCGCAGACAACGGGATCAACTTGATCACGGAAATTTCCGATCCGGAAGTAAAACATAGAATTCTTCAAAAGAAAGAAACCTTTGATCCTCCGGAAGGCGGATTCTTGGTAACGGTCCTCGAACAGATCAAGGACTTGAATTCGAGAATCTCCGGAAATCAGGAAGGTCCACCTGGAGGAACGGAAAAAGCAGAGGCCGCCCGAGAAGAAAAACGAAGGCAGACCCGCAAAAAACTCGATGAACTCAAAGAAAAAACAAGCTCGCTCGAAAGCGGGCTTTTCGATTTGAGATCGTAAGCAAGGGACTTAAGTTTTAGGGAAATTCTTCAGGTGAAAATGAGACATAAAAAAATTATAAAGAAGGTAACTTGGATCCTCTTGCTCGTGATGGGATTATCCTTGGGTTCTTTTTTCACTTTGGATGCGCAGTCTTCCGGGACAAGAATTCCGATTCCTAATTTGAATATCAACGTCAACGAAGCGAAGAGCCCGAGAGAGACGAGTCTTTCTCTGATGGTTCTCTTTCTCGTTACGATTCTTTCTCTCGCGCCTGCGATCGTGATGTCTCTGACTTCGTTCACGAAGATCGTGATCGTTTTGGATTTTGTGAGGAGGGCGCTTTCGATTCAGAACCTTCCACCGAATCAGGTGATGATGGGCCTCGCTCTTTTTATGACGTTCTTTATTATGGCCCCGACTTTGAATGTCGTGAACGAAAGAGCCTTAACCCCCTATCTCGAAGGTAAGATCGATACGAACGCATTCTTTGAAAAGGGAATGGTTCCGATTCGAGAATTTATGATGCGACAGATCGGAACTTCAGGTGCGAAGGACGTTGCCCTTTTTTTGAAGATCGGAAAAGTGGAAAAGGTAGAATCCTTTGACGACGTTCCTTCTTACGTCTTGATTCCCGCGTTTATGCTAAGCGAAATCAAAAAAGCTTTTTGGATCGGGATCATCATCTTTATTCCGTTTATCGTAATCGATCTTGTTGTCGCTTCCGCTCTTCTTTCGATGGGTTTGATGATGCTCCCTCCGGTTATGGTGAGTCTTCCGTTTAAGTTGATTCTGTTTGTCCTTGTGGACGGGTGGAATCTGATCGTTTACGAACTCGTGAGGAGTTATAAATGACGGAACTGGAAGCGATGTCTCTGATTCGAGACGCACTCTATATTACTCTGAAGATTTCTTCTCCGATTCTTCTTACGGCCTTAGTCGTGGGGTTGATCATAGGGATTTTACAAACCACCACTTCCATTCAGGAGCAGACGATCGCGTTTGTTCCAAAACTCGTCGCGATCTTTATCGTGATCGTGATCTTTTCGTCTTGGATGATTCAGACGATGACGGACTATACTCGAAACCTATTTATGATGATAGAGAAATTTTAGAATATTATGGAATACTTTATCAATCATTTTCAAGTGTTCCTTCTCATCCTTTCGAGGTTGATGGGACTCTTGTCGGTTGCGCCGATCTTTTCTTATCCATCGATCAGCGTTCCGCAGAAGATGATTTTTTCTTTTCTGGTTTCGGTCATTTTATTTCCGGTAACCGCGGGATTTTTGCCTCCCGTTCCCGGAGATATGGGAAGTTACGGCCTCGTTGTCATCGGAGAGGCTTTGATCGGAGTTCTTCTTGGATTTATGATCAGCTTGATCTTTGCATCCTTTCAGATGGCCGGAGAATTTTTTAACGTTCAGTTGGGGTTCGGTTACGCGGAGATTTTGGACCCAGTGACTCAGACGAGTTTGCCTGTGATCAGCACTTTAAAAAATCTTTTGGGAATGATTCTCTTTTTGACGTTAGGCGCTTATCGGATCATGTTCGAAAGCCTGGCATATTCTTTTGAAAAAATTCAGGTGCTGAGCTTCGCTCCTGAAATTCAAAACGGAATTTATAAGGCGATAGAAAATGCGGTGGGAGCGATGTTTCTTGTCGCGTTCAAGTTATCGCTTCCTGTTTTAGGGATCATTCTCTTGGTGACGGTCTCGGAAGCTCTGATGGGGAAGGCCGCTCCGCAGTTGAATATTCTTCAACTTTCTTTTCCAATCAAGGTGACGATCGGTTTGATCGTGATGATCTTTATCATTCCTTATCTTGTCTCTCAGATGGGAGCGGCGTTCGATTTGTCATTTGATAAGTTGAATCTCATGCTTCAGGAGTGGCCCCAACAATGAGAAGACTTCTTTTGCAAATCTGTCGGAGTTCCGACCTTTCCCGTGAAACTTTCGCGCCCCGCCCTGATCTTGGGTGGTGGGGTGAGGCGGTGGGAAGAATCGGGGGATTTTTCTCTATCACAAAAACCCCCTTCTTTCAAGAAGAATTCTTCCTCTCCGACCTTGTAGGAGTTCCCACATGCTCCTAAAAATATTTCTTTCCATCCTCGATTTTTTTCGGATCGAAGCGGAGTTCTTCTTTCGATACTTCGAACCCGTTTCGGTTTCGTCTGACGCGTCCGATTTTAAGATCGACCTCCAGCTCTTTGCGGCGGAAGACGAGGGGCGAACCGAGCCCGGATCCGAACGTAGGCGAAGAGAAGAACGCGAAAAAGGAAACGTTCCCAAATCACCGGAACTTCCTGCGGCGGTGGTTCTCCTTGCGGGAGTGATTCTCGTCTATCTCATGGGAGAATATTTCTTCATGAGGACTTTTTATATTCTTCGCAAATACATTCACGGTGTCGGACAACGCACCGATATCAGCTCCGAATCCGTAACGGAACTCTTAAAGAATGCATCCACCGATCTTTTTACTCTTCTCTGGCCTCTTCTCGGAATCACTTTGGTCGGGGCCGTCATAGGAAACGTCGCTCAGGTGGGATTCATGTTCGCACCTCGCGCCCTGAGTTTTAATTTTAGTAGAGTGGCTCCCAATTTCAAGAAAGTCCTCCCGACGCGTCAGACGCTCTTTAACTTGGGGAAATCGCTCGCGAAAGTCGGACTCATCGGTTGGGTTTCTTATATCATCATCAGTCGTGATTTTTTTCCGATCCTTCTTTCGGGAGAGATGGGACTCGAACAAGCGGTGGCTCTTATCATGAGCACTTCCTTTAAGATCTTCCTCGTCGTGGGAATCATTCTTCTCGCGATCAGCGTCGTGGATTATTTGTATCAAAGATACGAATATGAAGAATCCTTAAAGATGACTCCTTCCGAAGCCAAAAGAGAGGCCAAGGAATCCGACGGGGATCGTTCTCTTCAAGCAAGAAGAAGACAACTTGCGAGAGATATGATGAACAAACGTAAGATGCTCGCGAAAGTTCCCGAGGCAGACGTGGTCATCACAAACCCGACTCACTTTGCGGTGGCTCTGGAATATAAACCCGGAATTCACAAAGCTCCGATCGTAATCGCAAAGGGAGTGGATGACTTCGCACTTCTGATCATTCGTATCGCAAGAGAAAATGGCGTTCCTACGATTGAAGATCGTCTGCAAGCAAGAGGTCTTTACGAGGAAGTGGAACTCGGCGCGGAAGTTCCACAACAATTTTATCGCGCGATCGCAACCATTCTCTCCCGTCTTGAATCTTTCCGGAGAGCTGTGTAAGAGGAAACTATGGAAAAGAAATGGTGGAATCAGTCCGATGTAATTTTAGGAGTGGGCGCCGTGGCAATCGTTGCCATGTTGGTCATTCCTCTCCCCGGATTTATATTAGATATTTTGATTATTGTGAGTTTGGCGATAGGACTTTTGGTCCTCTTGACCTCACTCTCCGTAAAGGAACCGGCTGATTTTTCGATCTTCCCGAGTTTACTTTTGATCACTACTTTGTATCGTCTTGCGCTCAACGTTTCTACGACTCGTCAGATTCTTTCGAAAGGTCCGGCGATGAACAGTAGTATCATCGACGCCTTCGGTTCGTTTATCATCGGAAGCGAGTCGGGGCTTTCCAAATATGTAGTCGGTTTTATCATCTTTATCATCTTGGTTCTCGTTCAGGTTTTGGTGATCACAAAAGGTGCGACCCGGATCTCCGAAGTTGCGGCCCGATTCACTTTGGACGCCTTGCCCGGTAAGCAGATGGCGATCGACATGGAACTTTCTTCCGGAAATATCAACGAAGAAGAGGCCAAAAAAAGAAGAAAGAAGATCGAAGCGGAAGTTGATTTCTACGGATCCATGGATGGAGCGAGTAAGTTCGTCCAAGGGGACGTTCGAGCCGGTCTGATCATTACCGCCATTAACCTGTTAGGTGGAGTCATCATCGGAGCTTCTATCCGGGGAGAATCCTTCACACAAGCGATCGAAACCTACGGAAAGTTTACCATTGGTGACGGTCTCGTTTCTCAGATTCCTGCGCTTCTCACAACGGTTGCAACCGGTATCATCGTAACTCGTTCCGGTTCCGAATCCGATCTTGCCACTCAGTTCAAAAACCAGCTCTTTAGCAATTCTAAGGTTCTCTATGTAGTTGCGGGAAGTTTGGGATTCTCCGCATTTATACCCGGTCTTCCCTTCTTTCCTCTTCTCATTCTCTCTTCGGGAATCGCCTATTTAGGATATTCTCTCGAGCAAACGGTCAAAGAACAACTTGAGTCGATCGAGAAAAAAGAAAAAGAATCCGGTCAGGATCGTAAGCCGAAGGATTTTTACGAAGAGCTTCGAACCGATCCGATCGAAATCGAAGTCGGTTATCATCTCATTCCGTTAGTTGACGCTTCCCAGGGGGGGGCGCTTTTGGATCAGATCAGCAACCTGCGTAAAAAATTCGCTCAAGACAACGGGGTCGTCATTCCTCCGGTAAGAATATTAGATAATCTTGATCTTAATCCGGATACGTATTCGATTAAGATTAACGGAACCGAAGTAGGGGCTTCGACCGTAAAACCGGACAAACTCATGGCCCTCAATACGAGTCCGGGAAATGCGGAAGCGATCCAAGGAGAAGATTTCCTGGAACCTTCCTTTGGACAAAAGGCAAAATGGATTTCCTCCGAAGACAAGTCCGAAGCGGAAGCAAAGGGTTACACTGTCGTCGACGCCTCTACGGTCGTAGTCACGCATCTTAAGGAGCTCCTCGCGACACACGCGTCCACCTTACTCGGTCGGGAAGAAGTCAAAAAACTTCTGGATCACTACAAAGCGACGTATCCGACCCTCGTCAATGAATTGGACGCGGACAAACCGGGAAATTTGGGAATCATTCAACAGGTATTGCAGAATCTTCTCAGAGAAGGATTGGGAATTCGAAACCTCGTTCCAATCTTAGAATCGATCGCAAACAATCTTTCCAAATATCAGAATCCTTACATTCTCACGGAACTCGTCCGTCAGTCGGTTTCAAGAACCGTGGTTCGAGACTATCTTTCCATGGACGGCAAATTGCGAGTGATCACATTAGAAAGTAGAATTTTGGATCGTCTGAACAAGTCGATCACTCAGGATAGAATCGAGAACAGAGACGTTCTTTCTCTTCCTCCCGATTTTTATAGAAGGTTGATCGATGGGGTCGCCGAACTCTACCGCAATTTTAGAACGGAAGGAAAGTTCCCGATCTTTGTGGTCAATAGAGAAGTAAGACTTCCTTTTTCTTATCTGCTCGCAAAGGAATTTCCACCTCGCAACTTCGGAGTTCTTGCCTACGAGGAAATTCACTCTTCCGTGGATTCGGTGATCGAAGCGGAACTCAAACTTCCTCAAACACAGACTGCGACTGCCGGAGTCGGGGAAGAAGTATGAAATTATTAGAATATTCGATTTTTCTGAATCAGAAAAATCAAGGAGTCAAACATGGAGTTTGCTAAAATTCGCGGAAAAAGTTACCAAGACTGTTTAATGGAAATGAAAATGAAATACGGTCCAGAGGCGACCGTGATTTCGCAGACTGTCGTCACGGAAGGTGGTGTGATGGGCACGGGACTTCTCGCGAAGAAGGTGATCGAAATTCAGATCGGAATTCCCGAAAAACAGGCTTCCCGGGAAAAGATCGAACGAAAACTTCAGGACTTAAAAGACCTTCTCAAACAAAAGTCCTACGCGGCTCCGGAAAGAAAAAAAACTCTTCAGACCTTAAAACCTCTTTCTCGAACTCTGGAAGAAAGAGAAACCGCAACGTTGACCGCGGAGGACAACTGGGACTTGGAAGAGATCACGACCGAGCCCGAAAGAATGGGGATTTCCTTTGAGAAAGAACTCTTGGACCGGAACTCCCGAACGTCCAAAGAAACTTCCCCGGTTCGCGGAAGAAAAGATTCTCCCTTAACAAGACTGGGTGAGAGATGGGTTCGCGAAGGAATGAGCCAAGGTTATGTGGATGAGATTCTTTCGAAAGTAGAAGAGAGACTTTCACCGATCGATCAAGGCCGTAATCATGCGGTTTCCGAAAGAGCCATCGAGGTTTTGAAAGAAAGGGTCAGCGTCGATTCCGATCTTTTCCGAGGCACGGGCAAGAATCAGAGAAAGGTTGTCTTTTTAGTGGGGCCGACGGGTTCCGGGAAGACGACCAGTGTTGCCAAACTTGCGGCAAAATATTTTCTTCATATGGGAAAATCCGTTTCGCTTTATACGACGGACAATTATAGAATCGCGGCTATCGAACAACTCAAACGTTACGCAGACACGATGGGAATGCCGTTCTATCCGGTAAAAGACATAAAAAAGTTTAAGGAAACTCTGGCTCGAGACGGATCCGAACTGATCCTGATCGATACAGCTGGCTACAGCCATCGAAACATGGAACAACTCGAAAGAATGAATTCTTTTCTTTCCTGTTTTGGAGAAAAAGACTCGGTGGAAAATCTTCTTGTCCTTTCCGCGACTTCTTCCTATCATCATACAAGTGCGGTATTGAAAGCCTATGAGTCTTTGAACTATCGAAGAATTCTTCTCACCAAATTGGACGAGGCGGATTTTTTAGGTGGTTTTCTCGAACTGGCCGATACATACTCTAAGAGTTTCACATATTTTAGCGTGGGGCAGGAAGTTCCTTTTGATATTCTTCCTTCCGATAAAAGGCTCCTAGCCGAATGTGTTGTAATTCCGGAGAAAATTGCTGAGCTGAGAGGAGAAGTTTTCACCGTTGCCGGTGGTTGATCCCGATCAGGCTGGAAAGAGGTAAAGAATGGACCAGGCGACTCATTTACGGAAACTCACCGAGGGGAACACGAGTCTAAAAGTTCTGTCATCCAGAAAGCCCACGACTAAGATCATTGCGATCGCGTCCGGGAAGGGAGGAGTGGGAAAGAGTACCATCTCCGTAAACCTTGCTATCTCTATGGCGAGAGCCGGACAAAAAGTCCTCGTATTCGACGGGGACTTGGGTCTTGCGAACGTGAACGTTATTCTTGGAATCATTCCCAAATACAATCTCTATCACGTCGTCAAGGGCCATAAGAGCCTGAAGGACATCGTCATTCAGACTCCGGAAGGTGTGGATATCATTGCGGGAGCTTCCGGTTATTCTCAGCTTGCCAATCTAAACGACACACAAAGAAACAACCTCATCAAAGGTTTTTCAGAATTAGACAATTATGATATTATGATCATCGATACCGGAGCCGGAATCAGTTCGAATGTGATCGGTCTTACACTTCCTGCGGACGACGTCATCGTCGTCACAACTCCGGAGCCGACCGCGATCACGGATTCTTACGGACTGATCAAGGCCATCGTATCTCAGAGCCGAGATAAGAATCTGAAGATGGTCGTGAACCGAGTGAGGAGCGCGATCGAAGGGAAAAAAGTCGCGGATCGAGTGATCGATATCAGCGGACAATTTCTCGAAGTGAAAGTGGAAAACCTCGGATTTATCTTTCAGGACGAGGAAGTGGAGAAGAGCATTCGCGAACAAAAGCCGTATATCATCAATTCTCCGAAAAGTAAAGCGGCGGCCTGTCTAAATCGTATCACGTATTCTCTTTTGAATCAGGAAATGGAGCCTTTGGAAGACGCCGGCATCAGCGGCTTTTTCAAGAAGTTCTTCAACTTTATGGATGTCCGAGAAAAAGAACTCAGGGACGACGAAGAATAGTCCTTGAATCTTCAGGTTTTATTCATCGCGGTTTTTGCCGTCATCGCGCTCATTGTCAGCCCGATCTGCGGATTTCTCGCCGGAAATCAAGTCGGTCACATCCTTTTAGTCTCCATTCTTTCCACAGCGGCGTTTGCCGTTTTTGGTTTTGGGGTTCACGCCATCTTAGAAATGAAGGTTCCTGAATTCTTAGATTTCCTTTCCAATCTTACGGGAGAATTTTCATCGGCTTCTTCCGGAGAGGAAGGTTCGGGGGCTGCGGGATTTCGAGATTATTCGAGTCAAGGAGGGGATTCCGAGTTTGGCTCTTCTTCTGCTGACGGTCCTTCCTCCTCCGAAGTCTTTGCTTCTGCAACACCAAGACGTCAGAAAAACGGCAACTTTGGAGATCATATCATGGTCGAAAATATAGCGATCAAAAACGAACCGAAACTGATGGCGGAAGCGATCCGAACGATGCTTGCAAAAGACGACATGGGAGAAAAGTAACAATTTCTTTCCTAAATACCGGGCAAAACGGCCGAGAACTGCAATGAGACAAAAAACTGCTTGATTTCCCTGTTTTTGCCTCAAAAAATGCTATTGCAATTTTCTGAGAAGCTCGACACTTTAGAATGAAGGTCAAGGTTTTTCCAGATCCGAGCTTATGTCCAAAAAGTATGATAAATATAACCAGCAGGATGAGACGGAACTATGGAAATCCTATCGGGATACCAAAGATCAGGACATCCGAGCTTACCTCGTAGAGAAATATTCTCCCTTAGTCAAACACGTTGCGGGTAGAATCGCGATCGGGATGCCACAGAACGTCGAATTCGACGATCTTGTTTCGTACGGAGTTTTCGGACTTCTCGATGCGATCGAAAAATTCGATCCGGAAAGACTGATCAAATTCAAAACTTATGCGATGACTCGGATTCGAGGAAGTATCTTCGACGAACTTCGTTCGATCGATTGGATTCCAAGATCGATTCGTCAAAAAGCAAAACAACTCGAACAGATTATCGGAATGCTGGAGAACAAAGAAGGCCAGCAAGTCGACGACGAAGCCATCGCGAAAGAGTTGGGTATTTCCATGGAGGAATACAATACTCTTCTTACTAAGATCAGCGGTACTTCCCTTGTCTCCTTAAACGATATCTGGTTTCTCGGCGACGAGAACGACGAAGTTTCCTTTATGGAAACTCTCGAATCTCCGATGAACATGAATCCGGATACGATCATTGAAAAAGAAGAAATCAAAAACGTAATCGTAGAAGCCATCAAAACCCTTCCCGAAAAGGAAAAGAAAGTCATCGTATTGTATTATTACGAAGATCTCACTCTGAAAGAGATCGGAGAAGTTCTGGAAGTAACGGAATCTAGAATCTCCCAACTTCACACCAGAGCGGTTTCTCGTCTGAGAAGCAAACTCGGCAAAGTGAAATCCGTCATCACTCGTAAGTAAAGAATTTATTTACTAGGATAAAAATCTATATGGGTTCCCTGATTCCATTCTTAGAAGATCAAAGCCGGGAACTGGATCGAATCCAGAAAGAGCAGGTGGAGGTCTACGGGGATACCTTAGAAAATTCTCTCAAGCTCGCCGCAAAACATCTCAAAAAACAGATTCACGAGCTCGATTACGTTGTTCTCAAACGAGGAAAGAAAAAACTCTTCGGTCACGAGCCCTGGCATATCCGCGTTTCGATTCTTCCGGAGGATAATTTCTTAGACGAGCTGACCGAACTCGACAAAAAGTTGACCGGCGGCTCCGGAAAACTCGTCTCCAAGGATCTGAAAGAATTCATACAACCCAAGGACAAGGACGGACGGTCCTTGGTTCAAATTTTCAGAAACGGAGTTTATCTCACCATTTTTCCGCCGTTAGGCGAAGGTCGTCGTGTGGAAATGGAGGAGGTTACCAAAAAACTTTCTCTGAAAGGGGTTCCTTTAGAAGACGAAAAACTTATCCGCAAACTCGTAAAGGATGCCAAGGGAGAAGCCGTGATGATCTCGGAACAAAAACCGAGACAGGGAATGGAAGCCAAGATGATCTTGGATATCACTCCTGATAAGATGAAAGCGAAGGTCACCATTCTTCCTCCAAGACCGGGCGGAAGAGATTTGGATATGAAGGACGTCGTCAATCATCTCAAGAACGCCGGTGTCAAATACGGATTCAAAGAAGAAGAGATTCAAAAAAGACTCGAAGAAGAATATTTCAACCAACCCTTTCTTGCGGCAGAAGGAGATTATCCGATCAACGGAAAAAACGCTCAGATCATCTATCACGTCCGCACTTCAAAAAACGTTTCCTTCCGAGAAGACGAATCGGGAAGGGTCGATTTCAAGGATCTCGATTTGATAGAAAACGTGGTCGTTGGTCAACTCCTCGCGGAAAAGATTCCCGCTGAAAAGGGAAAATACGGACGAACTCTTTTTAACGAACTTCTTCCCGCGAAAGACGGAGTGGACACGGATCTCAAACAAGGAAAGGGAACCATTCTTTCGGAAGATAGGAGCAAACTTACCGCCGAGGTCAACGGTCAGGTTGTCTACGCGACCGGAAGATTGTCCGTGGAAACCGTCTACCGAGTCAACGGGGACGTCGGTATTAAAACCGGTAACGTAACCTTCCTCGGATCCATTGTGATTACGGGTAACGTGGAAGATAACTATTCCGTAAAAGCTGCGGGCAATATCGAAATCTACGGAACCGTTCAAAAGGCGAGAGTGGAAGCGGACGGAGATATCATCATTCGCCAAGGAATTTCAGGAAGAGAAGAGGCTCATATCGAATCCACGGGTGGAAACGTCATCGCTAAATTTATTCAGAGCGCGACCGTAATCACGGAGAAGGACGTTCTTGTTCAGGAAGGAATTCTTCATTCTTTCGTAAGCGCTGGAGGAAAAATTCTCTGCAACGGAAAACGGGGGCAAATCGTGGGCGGAACGGTGCGAGCTTCCGAACTCATCGGAGCCAGAAGTATCGGTTCTTCCGCAAACCCCGCGACCGAACTCGTGGTCGGAATCGACCCAAAAGTTCTCAAGCAGATCGCTGACTACGAAGCAAAGATGCATGAGAGTCAGTCCAAACACGAACAGGTTTTTAAGAGTCTCAAAACTCTTCAGGCAAGAAAAGAATCCGATCCTGCTTCCTTTACGGAAGATCATCAGAACCAGTTGGTGAAGATGCAAAAAGCGGTGGAGAAACTTGATTCCAGAATCAAGGAGTTCGAGGTCGAGATCAGCAATCTCAAAAGTTATATGGAAGAAAAATCTTCTCACGGGAAGATCAGTATTGAAAAGGTTCTTTACGGCGGCGTGACGATGAAAATTCGAAACTCCGACTTTAAAACTCGAAACGAGATCAAGAATAAGACTTTCGTGGAAGAAAACGGAATGATTCGGCAGGTTCCTTACGAAGATCCGGATCCGGATAATAAAAAAGACTGGAGAAAAAAACGAAACCGTGGTAATTAAACCATAGGATGCGCCTCAGCGATACTCTTTTAGGCTATGGACAAGCTCCGGACATGATCCGGAGGCAACAAGTGGAAAATCCGTTTACCATGCCTCATACGATCTCCGAAACGGCACGGGTGGTCAAAGAGTATAACGATACCAGAAAATATGCGGTCGAACTTTACACCGACGTGTTCTCTCTTTCTCCGGAATCCAGGGAAAAAATGGCCTCCGCTCGCAATCAGAAAATCGACCAGATTCGGGATAAACTCAAAACATACAAACCCGCGTTACCCGGTCCTTCTGAACTAGTCACATACTCGGAGGGAGGTGCAAAGGCGACTAACGCACCGTCCAATCGAGGTAGAATCGAATTCTTCGCTTAATCTTATTTCCGTGGGAATGTTGTTGGAGACGGTTCCGGGGGAAAAGATATGGAGCTTTTTGCAGTTTTAGCGATCAATGCCGTCATTTCGGTGGCGCTTTATTATACGATCACTTCCAAGGTCACGGAAAGAATCCGGACTCATATGTTGAAAAAGATCAACGATGAAATTCGGGACTTTGTGGACGAGTTGGAAACGGAGTCGATGAGACAAGTGGACCTGATCGGATCCAGAATTTTAACGTTTAAAGAAATGACTTTGAAAGCCGAAGAACTAGTCAAAAGAATCGAACAGGCCACAACTCCTGGCATTTTCAGTCCGCTCCAAAGCGAAACCTCCGGCTTAAAGTCCGATTTTTCCCCATCGGAGAATTTACAAGTTCCCGATTCGGAAAAGGGGATTACGGAAAAAAAATTGAACGCTCGTATATCGGGTTCCGTGCAGCAAGGGATTGGAAATATCTACAAAGAGAATTTGGATTTGATCAAAGAAGAGATAGAGTTCGAAATTCCAAAAACTCAAAAAACGACCGTGACACAAGTGGCACAGGTAAATCCTTATTCTCAAAAACCACAAGCCAGAGCGCAAGTTTCCAAAAAAGAAATCCCGGTTTCGAAAATGAACGAGAAGACGACTCCCGGCACTACTTCCAATTTAGTATTGGAAACGATCGGGAAGGGGGTGAGGAGATTTTTCGGAATCCAAGAAATCAAGGCGATCGCGGAAGAAGAATCCAGTGCAGGCGACTATTTTCCCGGAACTAGAAATACCACCCTCGACATTTCCCTGGACGATGATCCTTTTGCCCCCGTCGAGGAACGTTCGAGCACGTTAGGCGGAACAGCTTCTTTCACGGATAACCTCAAATCGAAAGAATCCGATTTTGGAAGAATTCTTCAGGAGAACGTAACTGGATACAAATCTCCGAAACCGGATTCCGCTAAAATTTCGGCGGAAGCCGCCTTGATGGAAATTGGAGACGACGCCACAAAAATCGAGAAAGTTGTTTTCCTTTTAAAAAGAAAATATTCCCATGAAGAAATTTCCGACGCACTGGATTTGGCGCTGGGAGAAGTGGATATCATAGAAAGATTCAGGTTAGACAGAAATAGGAGGTTCTGATGTCCCAGTTTAGCGTATTGAACGTAGGATTCGGGAATATCGTTCTGGTTTCTAAGATCGTAAGCATCATTCATTCGGATTCCGCGTCAGCAAAAAGAATTCGAAACGAGGCAAAAACGAACAACAGTTTGATCGATGCGACTCAAGGTAAAAAAACCCGTTCGATCATCGTGACAGACAGCAATCATCTGATTCTTTCTAATCTGAGAGTGGAATCTCTAACGAGAAGAATCGAGTCCCGCGATAATTCCATCGCCTCCGAAGAGGAAGAAATAGACTGAATTCCCCTAAACTTTTTGTTCTCTCTTCCGTCGCAGGAGGAGGGAAGTCGACTCTGATTCAAAAACTGAGACAGAAACATCCCGAGATTTTGTTCTCCATTTCCTGTACCACTCGTTTGCCTCGCCCAGGAGATCAAGAAGGAGTAACGTATCATTTTTTATCCAAAGAAGAATTTGAAAAAGGAATTTCGGAATCCGCCTTCTTAGAATGGGCGATCGTGCACGATCAGTATTACGGAACCCCTATCAAGTTTATCGAAGAAGCGTTTCAAAAGGGCGCGTCTGTGATTATGGATATTGACGTCCAAGGGGCTAAGATCATCAAAGAAAAACTTCCGGAAAAAATCGTAACGATCTTTATTCTTCCGCCTAACGAAGAAGAATGGGAGAAACGTCTGAGAGGACGCGGGACCGATTCGGAAGAAAATATCTTGAAAAGAATCAAGAATGGGAGAGCGGAGCTCGCACGCCAAAACGAATTCGATTTCAAAATTGTGAATGACGATTTGGAAAAGGCTTTGAAGGAATTGGAGAAAATCGTCTTTTCGAATTCGAAATAGGAGTTTTCGGTCCATTTCTTTTCGGGGCTCTTGAAGGAGTTCCGAAGAGACTTGCTACAGGATTTTTTCTTGAAGAATTTTAATTTTCTGAGATAGGTGATTCTGTGAATTTTTCCCGCCACCTCTCCCATCTACGCAAGATCAGCCTATCCTTAGCCACAAGTTGTCTGGGTCTGAAGATAACTTGTGGGAACTCCTACAACTCTTCCGTAAAAGTCGCGCGCCCCGCCCAAATTTCGGGAGGAGGGGCGGGTGGTGGAAAAATTCCGGAGAGTTTCCTCTATCATAAAATCAATCTTTTCGCAAGAAAAAATTCCTTTGTAGGAATTCCCACAAAATGCCTTTCTCTCGGGACGATTCTCGTTGTATCTACTCTTAACTTGTGGATAAGATTATACAAGATTGGGGTGGGGCCCGCGCGCTTTTTCGATGAAGCCGTAGCTCCGACTAGGTGTTTTTTAGGGAAGGATGCCTTCTTTTTTTCGAACGGAGAGAAATTATTTTTTAGGCTTCTTTTCAAAAAATCTTATGCTTCCAAGAAATTCATTTTTGATGATAGCGAGTTTCTTACTTTTCCTATCTTCCATTTCATTGGGTGAAAGAAAAATGACCAAGAAGGACTCTAAAGAGTTTTTAAGACTTCTCAAAGAAATTCCGAACCTATTTCTGGAATCGAAAAAGTTAGCGGAAAAAAATCCTATCCCGGATCCATATCCTTATCTGGAAAATCTTACGAAGGAATTTAGGAAAGCCAAAAAGTCTTATCAAATCGGAATCCCTTACCGGCATTTTACCACCTGTTCTTCGAAAGAACATCGATTCGTCGAGGTAAAATACGAAGTTTTTATCTTCACCAAAGGTAAAGAATCGAAATTTTCAATTTTAGAGAGTAGGCTTCACGAAATCGACAAACATCAAGGCGGTCTTTTAGAGGAAGAAGAGGAAATCTTACACGACTTCAACCCCTGATTACAAATCCTACTTCGATTCGATCTTATGGATCGAGAAGGTCGAATTCTTATATTTCTTTCCATCTTGCGGAAAAGCCATTTTGTTTTTTTGAACCGAATTTCTGCGTTATCTGCAATCAGGCGAATCGACTAAAATAAAAGGCATTGAGGTCGCCACACCGTTGGCTTTGAGCTCGCGGTCTTTGAGATAAAAACCGCAAACTGAAACTGAACTCCCCACTTGGACGTTGGAAATCAAAGAAGGAGAATCCGAATCCAATGCTACAGGTTTTCCGGAAAAATAAACCACAAAACGAATCGAATTTCCTTTGTATAAAATTTCGGAAACGGTTCCTGCGATCTGAATCGTCTTTCCAAAAGCGGCAGACGGGTTGGAGACTAACTCGTATCCGCTGACTTTCGGAGGAGGTGTGTTCTTCTTTTTTCCGAGAATCGGTAAGACCGTCAAAAAGAAACAAAAAAGAATTAGAATTTTATAATATTTTTTCATCGTAATCTCCGTTATGGATTTGTTTCGACTGCGTCTTCCGGAATTCCGGGGGTTTTGATTCCGCCGGATCTACTCAGCCATTTGTTCGTGATCATTGCTCTTCTATCCGCTGGAAAAAGGGTCAAAAGATAAGTTGTGATCGTAGGTCTTCCGTCGTCTTCCGCGTCTTTGTCCATCTGAATGAAAACGTCGATGATGTCACCGTCCGGCCAATTTAAAAGCATTCCAACCGCAGAATCGGGAGGCATGTTTCCGACCTTATCGGCCAGGACTTTGACCAATTTTTGTCTACTGTTCTTTTCCGCTTCGGCGGATTTCATGTCCTTCTCTTTTGAGATAAGACCTTTTCTCATCTCTTCGAGTTTTTCCATCTCTGCATCGAGTTTGGCTTTTTCGTTGAGAAGTTCTGCCTTTCTCTTTTCCAACTCGTCCAATTCTTCCGCGAAACGTTCTTGAGCTTTTGTAAACTCCAGCTTTTGAAGTTCGGAAGGGGACTCGTTATCTTGATTTACGAGGCCGGGTTCCTTTCTGAGAAAAGGAAAAATTTCCGATGCGTTGATGATTTGAAAGTAATCAAAGACAAAAAAACCGATTCCCAAGAGGAAGAAGATAAGGAGAACCAGATAGATTGCTCTTGCTTTGTCGCTTAACGATGCCATATTAAACCTTTAGGTCGATCCGATTCCTGCTGATCTTATTTTCCAACTCTTCGGCCTTCACTTGAAAATCGGTAATTTTCTTCTGGAGGCTAAGTATAGAATCCGGAGGAGAAGAAGAATTTCCCGTCGCCGCGTTTAGAATTTTCTGAAAGAAAGAATCATTTTTTGAATCGTTCGTAGAGTTTTTTAAGCTCTGAAAGCCCTGCGTCGTCGTTTGCGCTTTCAGAGTTTGTTCCCGTATCGAATGTAAAGATTCTCGGAGGCGGTTCAGATTGAGTGGATTCACGGATTTCTCTCCATTGGATGGATTTTAGTTGATTGTAGTGTTCTTCTAATTCGAACTTCTCTTTTTTAAAATAGAGCTTTCTGTATTCTTTGTATTGATTGTCTTTTAGGATTTCCAGGATCTTTCGATCTTTCTGAGCAAGGATCAATTCGGTTCTTTTGGAATCGAGTTCGGGCTTTTTTTTATCGATATCCGATTCTAAGTTTTCATTTTGAGTGATGAGGGAGCGGATATAACCTTGGTGTAATTGATAGTCTCTTAAAGAAGCGCCGTGAAGAGAATAGGATTCTCCTGTAAGGAGATCGATCTGTTTTTCGTTCTGAAGAATCTCGTTTCGAATCTGATTGATTTCGCCGGCGACGAGGGAAAACGCCTTTAGTTTTTCATCTTCCTTTTTTTTTCTAAGGTTGAGGACGGGTTCTAAGTTGAATGCAAAACGTTTCAAAGGATTAGAATTCCTCGTCTTCTTGTTCTTCTTCTAAGATTTCTTTGAGACCTTTGACCGCTTGTAAAAAAGCGCTTCTTTCCTGAATCTTTTGTTTTAGATATCGATCGATTTTGTCCTTTTTTCGGATCGCCATATCCACTCTTGGATCGGAACCGGAGACGTACGCGTTCAGACGAATCAATTCTTCCGCAGAGTTGTAGACGCTGATCAGTTCTCGGATCATTCCCGCTCTCAAGTTTTGATCTTCCGGGGCGATTCTTGCCATAACTCGAGAGAGAGAAGCGGGAATATCCACTGCCGGATAATGATTTCTTTCGGCGAGTTTTCTACTGAGAATGATATGCCCGTCGATATAACCTCGAACCGCGTCGGCAACCGGATCTTCCATTTCATCAGCTTCGGTTAAGACAGTATAAAAACCGGTGATGGTTCCTCCGGATTTAGAAGTTCCGGAACGTTCTACGAGTTTTGCAAGTTTGGAAAATACGGAAGAACTAAAACCTCTTGTGATCGGAGGTTCGTGGTTCGAAGCGGAAATTTCCCGATTTGCTTGCGCGAATCTTGTCAAGGAATCCATCATCAGGTTTACGTGTTTTCCTTGGTCGCGAAAGTATTCCGCGATTGCCGTTGCGAGGAGGGCGCAGTTGACCTGTTCCATCTTGGGAGAATCCGAGGTCGCCGCGAGGACGACTGATTTCTGAAGTCCTTCTTTCCCAAGATCCAATTCTATGAATTCATTTACTTCTCGTCCGCGCTCTCCTACGAGTGCGATGACGTTTACGTCTGCATCCGTATAACGGGCGATCATTCCTAAGAGGCTGGATTTACCGACTCCGGAGCCGGAGAAAATTCCGACCCTCTGTCCTCTTCCAATCGTAAGAATTCCATCGATGGCTCGAACTCCTGTCGTGAGAATGTCCCGGATGATCGGTCGGTCCAGAGGGTTCGGCACTTCGGCGTCCGGGGGGCGTTCTTCCTTTGTGATAATATGACCTTTTTTATCGATGGGCCGTCCTACACCGTTGAGAACACGACCTAGGAGTTCTTTCCCGACCGGAATCGAAAGTTTACGACCGGAAGAAAAGACAAAGGCTTCGGGATAGACTCCTTCCACGGGGCCGAGCGGCATAAGAGTATAGACGTGTCCCTCAAAGCCGACAATCTCACATTGGAGATATCCTTCCTTTCCACTCTTTTGAACGTCCATGAGTTCGCCGATCTTAGAATCTGGAGGGCCTTCCGAATAGATGACGTTTCCAGAGACACGGATGACCTTTCCTGATTTTCGGATCGTCTCGGTGCGATCCATAATCAGGAAGTATTTAGACATTACGTCTATTTTCTCATGAAATTTCTTTTCGATCATAGAAAGCTCGGAATTATCTCTTGGTATCCAGGATTTGTCGGAAAGTCAAGTATCTATGCGAAAATAAAAGAATTATGTCTCTAAAGGAAGCAGTGCGAATTCGAAGAAACTCGGGGTCATCCTCAAATCCACACTTGTCGTAGTTACGACGATCTTCTGTGAAAGAAAAATGCCCCACCCTCGTTGGGTGGAGGAGGTGGGCTGGTGGGAAAAGATCGGGAGAATTTTCCGTAGCATAAAGGAAGAATTTAGTAAATC